>NZ_CP115913.1:2073782-3307564 GCF_027938815.1 Oceanirhabdus sp. W0125-5 | reverse complement strand
AATCAATTTGGAGTAATTATACATGTATTATTATTCACCCAGGTATTATTGGTGATAGAGGCCCTTCTTCACTTGACTGGGCAGTTCTTAATGGTGAATCTGAATGGGGTGTTACTCTCCTACAAGCTAATGATATGTTGGATGGAGGAGATATATGGGCATCTCATAATTTTACTATGAAAGATGTAAGTAAAAGTCACTTATATCGCCATCAAGTAACGGAAGCTGCTATAAAGTGTCTATTAGAAACAATAGATCGATATGAAAGTGGTAACTTTAATCCTAAAAAACTAGATTACAATCATAATGATGTTAAAGGTAAAGAACACAGACCTATGAAACAGAAATATCGTTCAATTGATTGGTCTGAAGCAACTGATGTGATTGCTAAAAAAATCCGTTCTGCTGATAGTCAACCTGGGCTCTTAGATTCAATTTATGGTGAGAGTTTTTATCTATATGGTCTTCATGAAGAAGACACATTAAAGGGAAATCCTGGTGAAATAATTGGAGAAAGAAATGGTGCGTTATGTCGTGCTACTGGAGATGGGGCTGTTTGGATTACTCACCTTAAGAAAAAAAGTCAGGGAAATCATAAATATTTCAAACTCCCTGCTGCACAAGTTCTTGGTGATAAAGTTAATAATATTCCTCATTTGCCAATTGAAGCTGATGTTAAAGGACGTACTTTTAGAGATATTTGGTATGAGGAGAACAATAAAGTTGGATATCTTCACTTTAATTTTTATAATGGTGCAATGAGTACAACTCAATGTATCAGGTTAAGAGATGCCTTTATTAAAGCAAGAGAACGGGATACTAATGTAATAGTATTAATGGGTGGAAGTGATTTCTGGTCTAATGGAATTCATCTTAATGTGATTGAAGGTGCTGATAATCCAGCAGATGAATCCTGGAAAAATATAAATGCTATCAATGATTTAATCAAAGAAATTATTTTAACAGACACCCATCTTATAATTTCTGCAATGAGAGGTAATGCGGCAGCTGGAGGAGTAATATTAGCATTAGCTGCTGATAAAGTATTTGCACAAAATGGCGTGGTTCTAAATCCTCATTATAAAAATATGGGTTTATATGGTTCTGAATATTGGACATACCTTCTTCCTAAACGTGTTGGAATGAAAAAAAGCATTGAGTTAACTGATCAATGTATTCCTGTTAGTACTAAAGCAGCAAAGAAAATAGGTTTAATTGATGATATGTTTGATGGTTTGAATTTCAAAGATAAAATAATTGAAATTGCTGAAGAACTTGCTCTTAGTCCGCATTATAAAAGTAAATTAAAAGAAAAGCAGATTAAAAGAATTGAGGATGAAAAAATTAAACCATTAGAGTTTTATCGTAAGGAAGAGTTAGTAAAAATGTTTGATAATTTTTATGGTTCCGATAAAAGTTATCATATAGCACGAAAACGATTTGTCTATAATATATCCTGTTTAGATGAATTACCAAAAGAGGTTCTTTAATGACTAGATTTCTTAATAATAGAGTTTGATTACCACTGAACACTGCTAGTTTTAAAATATTAAAAGGTCGAATCAGTTATTTTATTTCAACTGACTCGACCTTTACTTAATTAAAAAATATTATTCTTCTACTAATTCTTGTGGTTGAGAAACTGCTAAATCATTGCTCTCTAATTCTTTTTCTGCCATTAAATCTTCAATGTACTCTTTATGTAGAGCTAACTCTTCTAAAGACATATTTTGAAGATTGTTTCTTGGAGCTTCAACGTTTATACCATTCTTTCTTAGAAAACCGTCAACCTTATCTTGATTTTTCTTATAAACATAAAATCCTAATGCTGAAACTCCTACCCCAATTGCAAATCCTGTAACATGATCTCTTGTAATGTTATTTATCATAATACTTCCTCCTAATTCTTTTTTTCTTTTAGTAGAATCAATTTTTATTAATTCAATATCTAATTAATATATATTATCATATATCAATATTTAATCGTTGATTCTAAGGTACATTCTATCACTTAACTTCCCCATACCTTCTAAGATGTTTCCATGACTTTTGGATACCATTTTTATTTCATTTGTGAACCCTTTTTGTTTTGCGCTTCCACCAACTCCAACAAGCTTTCCAAATGAAGCACTTATTAATCTTATCATTTTACCTAAGTCATTATCTGCTTCAGATTTAATTACAATATCATAATAAGCCGAATTACTTTCTTCTTCATAAATCTTGAAGGCTTTAAGAGTGAATGCTTCGTCATTACTTTCAACTAAATGCCTAGAGAATGTAGCCAACCATGTTATTGAAGCCCCAATTAGTAGATTTCCTTTGAAAAAAGAGTTTAATAGATAAACCAATGTAAGTACTTCTATATCGTACATACCCTTTCTCTTCATTTCTAAATAAGCATGATTCAAACCTGCTCCTGCTGTGCTTATACCAGCATTTAAATTAAGCATATTCTGAACATCTATTGGAAACTTTACTACTTTTGCATACCATGCAGCAAGTAGGGTTGCTCCTGAATAGTAATCTAAATTAACAAGCTTAACATTTGAAGATTTTTTTAATATTTTAACCTTTGAATAGCTATGTTGTAAAGATACTGACACCGCTGTCCTTATAATAATCTCCATCTCTGAAACTAATGTAGGATTAAAATAAACTAGTAATGACTTAGTTAATGTATTATATTTTACAGATTTTATTCCCTCATGATGTTTAATTGTTTCTTCAAACTTTTCCACATTTCTAGGTGGCCATGAGATATTCAACCTTATTCTTCCTGGAATAACATGAATAATATTAACTATAGGTATGTCAACCATGAATTCTGCTCCTTTCTAGCCACACGTTTTTTATAAGTATATTATATCTAATACTCAGTTATCTATCTTCTTTCAAATCTATAAAACATTAACCTTGTAGAATTAAGTACAACAGCTATGGTGCTTAAATTATGAAGCAGGGAACATCCAAATACAGGAAGTACCCCAATAGCGCCTAAAAACAATCCTACCGTATTTACTCCTATAGTTGTTGCAAAGTTCTGTTTAACAACGTCCATTGTTTTTTGAGATAAATTTATAACTTGCGGAATTAATAATGGATCATCACTATTTATTGTAATATCAGCTGCTTCCACAGCAATATCTGTTCTTGTGGCTCCTATTGCAATCCCTACATCTGCATATGCTAGAGCAGGCGCATCATTAATTCCATCTCCTACCATTATTACCTTAGAACCTGTTGATTGAAGTTGTAATACTGACTCTGCTTTATCTTCTGGTAGAAGATCTGCCTTGAAACTATCTAGTGACATCTTTCTTGTCATTATTTCAGCCTGTTGCTCAACATCACCTGTAAGGAGAATAATATCATCTATACCTCCACTTCGAAGACGATTAATAGACTTCTTCATATTATCTCTAAGGGTATCTTGAACACCAAGTACTCCCAAAAGCTTATCTCCATGAGCAACATAAATTAAACTATCTCCTCTTTCAAGTAGTTTATCGACTTGCTTTTCAATTTCAGAACTTATTTCTATATCATGTTTTTTTATGATTTTTTTACTTCCAACAACAACAGTTTTAGAACCTACTATAGTTTCAACACCAAATCCAGCATGAACTAAAGCCTCGCCATGTTCTGGAACCTTCCATCCTGAACGATACAACTTACTCATAACAGCTTTTGCTAATGGATGAGTAGATGTTTCTTCAGCAGCACTAGCGATCTCGATAAGTTCTTGTTCAGTAACATCTTCAGCTGTTATTATGCTCATTATCTTTGGTCTACCCTCTGTTAATGTTCCAGTTTTATCTAATATTAAAGTATCTGATTCTGAAAGGGATTCAATAAAGTTTCCACCTTTTACAAGAACACCATTTTTAGCAGCTGTATGAATACTTGCAGATAATGCCGCAGCTGTAGATAACCTAGCTCCACAAGCATAATCTATCACAAGCATATTTAGAGCTCTCTTAACATCTTTGGTTGCAATATAAACAAGTGCAGCTAATGAAAAATTAAGAGGTAATAATTGTGATGCGAATTTATCTGCGTATATCTGCATCTGAGCTTTATTATTTGAAGCTTCCTCAACTAAGTTTACAATTCTTGAAACTGCAGTTTCATCTCCAACTTTAGTAGCTCTAATAGTAAGTGTTCCTGATTTAAGTATTGTTCCTGCAAATACATTCTGCCCTTTTATTCTTAATATAGGCATAAATTCACCTGTAATAGATGATTGATCGACAACCCCTTCACCTAATACAACTTCTCCATCTACACTTATCTTTTCTCCAGAATGAACAACAATAATATCATCTTTATTTATTTTATTAATGTTAACTTTATTTATCTGACCATCTTCACTTTTTTTCCAAACATACTGATCACCTACATCAAGCATATCTCTAATAGCCTTACGTGTTCTATTCATTGTATAAGATGTAAGTAATTCTGCAATATCTGAAAGTAATATGGTTGTCAAAGCAGAAATATCTCCACCAATGAAAAGACTAGTTACAATGGCTGTAGTTGTTAATGTATCTTCATTAGCTCTTTTATCTTTAATTAGTGATACTACACCATTCTTCAATATATCTCTTGATAACCCTAAACTCACTAAAGCAGGCACTGTAGTAAACTTATCTAACACAGATTTAGTGTTAAGTAGCTGTTCTACTGGTAACCCCTTTTTCTTTCTTATTCCGTAATATGCTATTGTTGCTGCTGTAACACCTATCTTCTTTATCTTATCCCCAAGTGGTTGATATTCTAATGCTTTTTTACTTCTATCCAAACCATCTTTTTGTTCTTTAACAGCCTTGTGTATCTCAATAGAATAAGATGCCACAACTGCTTCAACCGTTTCAATTATTTCTTCACTATCTATAAGTTTAGGGTCGTAAAATAACAGTATGTTATTTGTAATATAACTTATAGAAACATCATTAAAGTATACTATACTATTAAGCTTTTCTTCAATTTCATTAAGCTTATCCTTTAGATATTCAAATCCAAAACACTTCAATCTAATTCTTCCACTTAAAGTATGAACAACTTCACATTTAAATAAAGATTTCTTCGAATTGTTTTTTACCATGTCAGTCCCCTTCGTGTATTTTATTAAAAGTATTTACTTGCTCATCTCATCTTTTACTATAAGAGCCATTCTAGCAATTTCATCCTTAAGTTCATCAATTGTTATATTTTCAATTTCTTTTCTATAAGAAATTACTATTTGAATTATTCTTCTAACAGCTTTTAATATTTTCTTTTCATTTGTAATCTGTGGGTCATATTTAATGACAACATTTCCCGTGAGATAACTAAATGAAACCTCTTTAACTCCTTTTATAACTAAAAAAACAGAAGTAATATTTTCATCTTGAATCTGCCACTCTTTAGGAATTTGCTTTATTGCTGGAGCATTAATTCTTAATCTTCCTGGTATGCTGTGTATAACTTTTATCTTTATTGCAAAATCTAGAACTTTATTAAAAATCATTTAAGCACCTCCCCTTCTTAGAATGTTATAAGCCCACCAAAGCAAGGTATATGCTCCTGGTTTTCCTGCTGAAGGATTATTATATATCTCCTTAAGTGCAAGAATGATAAAAGAAACTGGAATAATTGTCTCTGCATCAATAATTCCATTTGTTTTTTCAAATATACCTTGGTTAAATGCCTCTCCAACTTGTTTAATCTCTCTAGAAACTAAAGGAGTTTTTTTATTATCTATCAATGGTTCAAGTTCTAATAATCTTATTATTGCAGAATATAATATTCCTGCATCTACTTTATTTATGTCATAAAGAACAAGAATACTTCCTGTTAGTGTATTAACTTGAAATTCATTTATACCATCTATCTTAGAAAACTGAGTTGATAGTAAATTTTTATCCGTCTCATTATTAACAAGTTTAGGCGCATAAATACGCACCCTTCCAGCCAAAAAATGTTTAACTTCTATAATATTTTTAAAGCTTGGAAGAGGAATATTCTTACTCCCGTCTTTTTTATTACTTTTAAGCATTTTACTTGCCAAGTAATACCCTATCATTATCTGGGATGTTAATCCAAACATAAAGCTTCTCCTTTTAGCATTATTCTCATTTAATAATACTTATTTTGTAATTAATTATTTCTATTAAGAGTATTATATCACCTTTTTTATGAAATTAAATATATTTTTTAGTTTTATTTTCATAATTCGACTCTTATCATTGGGAATTATACAGATTATTAGTGTCAAGCAAAAATTTTATATAAAACTTAACCTGAGAATTATCCATTGCGGTTCTCAATTGATAATCCACAACTGAATATTTTATATTTTTTATAATACCCAAAATCTGATAATTAATACAGCGAATGATATTCATTCTCGCTTATATGCTATTTTTTATATAATTCATTTGTTCCATTAAATATTAATCTTTATTATTTAACTTTCGTGGTATATTCTCATTTAAAAATAGCTAGAAGATACTCCTCAATTAGCAGTAAGATTATTTTTCGTATAAAAGTATTTTTTATGCTAACTTTATACATAGAGGTGAATATAATGAAAACTATCTTTATTACTGGCTGTGGTTCTGGATTAGGTAATGCTGCTGCATTTGCTTTAGCAAAAAGAGGACATTTTGTGTATGCTACAACCCACAGTGATGAACAAGCTAAAAAAATAAATGAACTTAGTAAAGATTTGAAGCTGACTTTACAAAGTTTTAAATTAGATATATTAAGTCCTGAAGATAGACTTTTAATAAAAGATTTGCATATAGATGTTTTGATTAACAATGCTGCTATTGGAGATTCTGGATCAGTTTGTGAAATTCCTATAGATAAATTTAGAGAAACCTTTGAAACAAATGTATTTGCAACATTAGAGCTTACTCAACTCGCTCTCAAGCGCATGATTCGTAAAAAATCTGGAAGAATTATATTCATATCTTCTTTAGCTGGGTTATCTCCTGTTCCTTTTTTATCACCCTACAGCTCTACAAAATTTGCATTAGAGTGCATTGCATCATGCTTAAACAATGAACTTAAGGAGTTAAAAAAGGTTAGCATACCAATTGTATTAATTGAACCTGGTGCATATGCAACTGGATTTAATCAGAAAAATATAAGTAAGCAGTTTGTTTGGATGGATAAATCTTCATACTTCAAGAAAAAATTAAGGCAATTAAAATTTAAACAATTCTCATATTTTAAATTAGTAGAATCATCAAATTTTGATTCTATTATTAAGAAATATATTAGTGCTGTTGAAGATGTTAAGCCTAAGGATAGATATAGCGCTCCAAGATTACAAGAGAAATACATAAAACTCAAAAATACTCTTCTTAAATAAATAATAAAACGACTCTAATCTATATTAGAGTCGTAAAAATTATTTGTTTTGCCCTCTAACAAAGTTAGAAACTACAGTTGTAAGAGGAACAGGATCTACACTAAATGAAACATCATTATTTACAGTAATTAAAGTCCCACCTCTTTGGGTATATTTTTTACTAATATTTGAATATCCTAAGAAGTCAATTGACATACCATATGTCATCATGATGCCCCTATAAGTTAATGAAAGAGTGTTTAAATGATCATGACCACAGAAAATTCCTTTGATTATTCCATTCTCTATTGCCTTTTCAAAGAAGTTCGGCTTATATTTTGATATTCCAAAATAATCATTACTTTCTCCAATACTCCCAAAATTATATTTAACACTTTTATCTCCAAGTTTCATTTTCTCATAAGCTTCCTTGAATTCTGGTAGTGGCATATGGAAAAAGGCTAAAGCTTTTAAATCAAGATTTTGTTTTTTAAGCTTGGACAATTCTTTCATACACCATGCTGTTTGCTCTTCACGAATGCAATCAAATCCACTATAGTACCAACCATCCCTGTACATATTTGAGTCTAAAATAACAAGTGCCATTAACAATTGATCTTGGTAATTATGTAACTTTATTATGTAATTACCTAGACCAGTGAGACTTCTGTCCCCTTTAGCAAAAATGCTGTATTTACCCTCAATAATAATATCTGCAATTTGATTTTTATCACCTTTTGAACCCATTTCAATGTCATGATTACCAAATAAGTAGGCATAGGGAACCTTAAAGGAATCCATAAATTCTACTAGTTTTTTAGCCTGTTTGATATTATTTCTAGTGCCTGCTTTTAATATGTATGGAAAGATACTATCTCCCGTTAGAATAATTAAATCAGGTTTTGTTTCTTTAACTAGTTTTGTTACAGCTGCCGCTGCTAATTTATCTTGCTTTTTAGATAATATTCCAAATCCAAAATGTAAATCAGTTAATTGTAATATTTTATAAGGTTTTTCACCTGTTTTTAAAACAAAATGATTATCTTTATCTCTGTAAAACATAGGATTGTTATACATATGCTAATTCCTCCGATTTATTACGTTAAAGGTAACATGGCTCCTACTGCACAAATTACTGTAGATATTACCATGATAACTTGAAATGGCAATGTTCCAAACATGCCACATATTGGACTAGCTCCAGCTTTTTTTCTTGATTTGTTATATGTAAATATAAGCATTACAGCAACAAGTACTACTACTCCCGACATTATTCTTGTTAAAATAATAAAACTATTAACACCAAATATCGCAAATAATAAGGAAGGTATTGTAGCTAATAACCAACAAACCTTATTATTTATCTCAATTTGTTCATGGACAACATCACGAAGACTTAATGTGTTAGACCAAAATGTAGTTAAGAGCGCAAATAATGAAAATAACCCTGCAAGAATAGCAGCCCAGCGCCCGATACTCTCACCTAATTGAAGATAAGCAAGTTCCTTATCTAATGGACCCTTTACCCCTAACAAAACAGTTGTCGTTACAATTAATACAAAAAATGATGATATTGCAAAGCCTAAGAAAATCGAAGTCCTGATTTTTTTAACATTACCATTCAATCCTTTTACTGACTGGATAACAGCTTGGTTAGCAGAAGTTGCGAAAACAACCATGCTATATAACCCCAACATATTATTGATATGCATTTTAGATGTATGCAGTTCATTTAGCGGTTGTATAAAAGTTCCAATGCTCATGGCCACAACGATTAACATCAAAACTGTTACTGTATACTTTTGGGCAATTCCTACAGCCTTCATTCCCATAAAAACTACGATACCAGCTAAAAGATAATATATTAACTGAGCCATAGAAAATGGTACATTGAGCCAATTCACTATTATTTGTGCTCCACCATTAATATTACCACTAACACCAACAATAATTGCTAATCCATAAACAGTAAACATAACCCAACTAAAGATTTTTTTAGATTTCCCTTTAAATAATTCACCTTCAAAACTTTTAACAAGCTGAACACCACCATTATTATACGACAACTCAGCAATAAGTAAGTGCAATATAACATTAATCACATATGCTAGTATTACCATCCAAATAACATCTTTAAGACTGTTTTTAGTTGCTAAATAAGGTACTGCGATAATTCCTGTACCAATACTATGTCCAACAATCATACTCGTTGCTTCAAATACAGTGAATTTTGCTTCACTTTGTATTTTCATTTATCTCCCCCCAATATAATTAAACATTATGATATGTCTTTATACACTATTGCTTACTTATTATGATCTTGTGTACCAAAGTAATTATGTGCTGTTAATATGGTAGTAACCATATTCATCGACCAATTGCGATATTTTTCAAAATATCCATTTTTCTCAAAATCCTCTACTAGTTTTAATCTGTCATATTCAACATACTGTCTTGATGATGTAATATTGCCTTCAAAAATATCTAATATAATATATTGTGCTCTTGTATCTCCATTAAATGGCATCCCTACAGAACTAGGACATATAAACCTTTTCCCATTCACTTCTTCATCCATGAACAAATGATAATGCCCAAAAATACAAACATCGCTCTCCATGTTATTAGCAATATCAGCAAGACCTTTCATATTAGGAATATTATTTTCTCTTTTTAAACTATCAATTACTGTAAAGACTTCGATATCTGATGGATTATGGCACAAATACATAGAGATGCCTTCCTTTTCTATCAAAATATTTGATGGAAGTGACTTCAAAAATGATACACGTTTTAAACCTAGTTCGTTGTATATTTGCTTATTAACCTCATATATCCAATCAGCATTTTCTTCTATTGGAGTTATTAATTCATCAATATTACCTGATATGATTAAATTCTTTTGACTTTGCTTTTGATAACGCATTAGCAAATCAACAGTTTCATTTGAGCCACTACCTCCAAAAATATAATCACCTAGAAAAAAAATCATATCTATATCTCTATTACGTATATCATTCAATACTGCTTCAAAAGCAATATGATTACTATGTATATCTGCTACTACTGCAATTCTCATAAAATACTTGCCTCCTCTCGTTCATAAAAATTTAGATTTAACCTAATTGGTATATCCATAATTTCTATAAGATCTATCCTATGTGTTTATACTTCAAGTTTATATACCAGCATTCCTTTTCCATATGGGTCATCATCTGCATCAAACTCCTCATTTACATACTTATATCCTGCTTTTTCTAGTACACGACATGATGCATTATTACCTTGTACAACTCTTCCGTATAATTCAGTAAACGAAAAATTTTGTACTGCATACTTTGTAAATCCTTGCAATGCTTCTGTAGCATATCCATTGCCTTGATATGCCTCACAAATTGAATAGCCTATTTCAATTCCTCCAGGTGACTCATTAATACCTGCGTCACCGATAAGCTCGTTATTTTCTTTTAATTCAATTGCCAGAACAAAGGGAAGTTCACCTTCGTCACTATTTTCATTAAAAAACTCAATAGCTTCCCTTGCTTCATCAATAGTTTCATAACTCTCATTAGGAATCCATTTTTTCAAACTTTCTTCCTTATGATGCATATAAATCTTTGATACATCAGATTGCTGAAACCGTCTAACCCCTAAACGTCTTGTTTCAAATAGATAATTCATTATTCCAACTCCTAAGTAAATAATAATAAAAAAACATCATTAAATTGAATTATTCTACAATTTATTGAATTACCCTTCTTAAAAACTATTAATACGATAATATTCTTATATTTTAATCTTAACTATTACAATGTAATTCATAAAATACAAAAAGACTGTGAAGTTTTAGCCAAAATAGCTTTCTTCAAAGTCTTTCTCTTCTTTCATTCTTGATTTTTTTTCGAAATTGCCTTTACTATTCTTAAATGATATTATCATTTGTTTTCAAAGTTGTTTAAATCGTTTCTCTTTTTATATGTATCTGTTT
This sequence comes from Oceanirhabdus sp. W0125-5, assembly GCF_027938815.1. Taxonomy (GTDB): domain Bacteria; phylum Bacillota; class Clostridia; order Clostridiales; family Clostridiaceae; genus Oceanirhabdus. The sequence goes on along the minus strand of NZ_CP115913.1, from coordinate 3,296,234 downwards.
TTATAGTTGAAATACATAGTATTCAATGCAAATTATATTATAGTATCATTGAATAATCTTTACATTCTTTTGCACATTTCAAACACATTTCAGCACAATTTTGTGACTCTCTATCGCCGAATTTTTCACATTCTTTGGCACACTTATCGCATATAAACGCAACAAAATCAGCCGAATATTTTGAAAATAAACTGTGACGGGCAATATATTTTGCAGCTAGAGTACAAGCATCCGCACAGTCTCGCAGTAAACGAATCTGTTTTTTTCTTAATTCACAATCATCATCTTCACCAAAAAATGTAACCATATACTCACACATGGATTCACAGTTTTGAATAACTATTAATAAAGGGGCGTGCATTATAGTTCTCCTTTCAAAAAATACTTACATTATAAGATATTCCCCAAATTTTAAATGATTCATTTTTAACGTTAATTTTAATATTTTAATCATATGTAAATCTTTAATATGTTTAATAGAGTCACCTAAAACATATCACTTAATAGAATTTTAATAATATACTAATTATAAAAAGAATTAGTATAAAGCATCCTCATTCTACATAAGTATAAATTTTTACATGCATCTTCTTTAAAACTTTGATTTATGTTGTAGTATAAATAACATTAAAAATAATTATATCAATTTTAGGAGTTTAATAATGAATGAAAAAATTTTTATTATAAATTTCTTCGACAAAAATGAAATGAAATGGTATGAAAAAGAAGAACTAAAAAAAGAACATGGTGTAAGTAACTCGAAATATCGTCAAGAATATAAGTATGAACATACTAAATGGTATCATGAAACGGGTATGCCTCCTATTGAAGCTCCTATAAGTGACGATTTTACAAATGAGTATGTGCAACTCCCGCCTTTGTTAGAGTTTCAAGAATATGAAGAGTATGTACCTATTAAAAACAATGAAGATATTGAGAAATATGAGTATGAAGAAAGACATGAGGAAAGTACTAAACATTATGCAGTAAAAGGACCTACATTTTTTTTACATGAGTTAGGAATACAACCCCCTAAACCTACTTTTGGAAACGGCTTAAAGTTGGAAAATCACTTTGAAGAACCTTTAGAATTAACACCATTAGTGCAGCTTGAGAAATATAAAGAATTTGAAGAATATGAGGAATTTCAAGATATATCACCTTATTTAGAGGTTGAAGACTAGCTTTTGATTTATTACTAGGTAAACTTATTTGACTTTAATATCAGAAAAAGAACTCTAGTAAATCAATAGGATTTACTTGTTCCTAATCTTCCAATAGTACACAAACTTGAACAACAAAAGCACAGTTTCCTGTGCTTTTTAAGGTCTAGACTTTTCAATTTTCTTCATTATTTTATCAATGTTTTTTCCCCAATTAGCGTCACCACTATATCTTTCCCCTAAAACTATTAGGTTTTGCATTCCATTATTAAGGTATTGGGTTCTTATGAGTTTAGCGAAAGCCTCAATAGACTCTTCTTTTGTTGTAAATGACCGCTCTGAAGGATCATCCTCGCTTTCTAATATGGCTACTGCCGTTGTGAAGATTGGATTTATTTTATATTTCCTTGATATTTTATAGAAGTTTTCTTCTAACCCCTCTAACTCTGTTCCTCTTAAGTAAGACTTAATCTTATTTAATGTTAATTTTTCCTTATCTATAACCTTGTGATTTTCATCAGTTACTGTTTTTTCTATTTTCTTCATTATTATGTCAACGTTTTTTCCCCAATTAGCGTCATCGCTATATCTTTCCCCTATAACTGTTAGGTTTTGTATTCCATTATTAAGGTATTGGGTTCTTATGAGTTTAGCGAAAGCCTCAATAGACTCTTCCTTTGTTGTAAAGTCTTCAAAATCCTCATATGAAGTTTGTCCTGCGTTGCTATCACTTAATACATTTTCATATGAAGAATTCAAGTTATTTCCTTCCAATAATTTATAAATCTTCGTGACATTTGGAATCCAATATTTATTTTTATTCTTAGGGTCATTAAGGGCACCTATAGGAGCATATTTATTACCAATCTCTGAAACTGAATCTAACCCTTTGTCAAAATAATTTTTTTTCAAATTATCAAACATTCTTTTTATACCTGTTTCTAAAGAAGTAAACTTTACAAGTGTACTCCAATTAGTTTCATGATTCATAATTCCCCCTGGATTATTTAAATATTTTATAGCATAGGATTCTCCATTTCCAGTTTCATGCACAGCTATAGCTGCAACAAATAAGGGATCTATTTCGTATTTTTCTCCAAATTTTATAAAATACTTACCTGTACCCTTTAAGGCACCTTTGAAGTAGCTTTCTAATTTATTTTCATCAGTAAACGACTTATATTCATGATTAGTAGTTATTTTCTTATTTTCATTATATGCAAACAAATTATTTTTATTTTTAGCAAGCGCTGCAGTACCATACTCACTTTCTAATGCTGCTACTGCAGTTGTGAATATTGGATTTAATTTATATTTCTTTGATATTTTATACAAGCTTTCTTCTAATCCAGCTAACTCTGTTCCCCTTAAGTAGACCTTAATCTTTTCTAAGGTTAAATTTTTTTTATCTATAATATTCTGATTCTCTTTATTTTCTGTTTCTTCATTTCTTTTATTATTGTAATTGCTTGAAGTATTATTTTCTTTATTGAGTTGTTTCTCTTCTAAAATTTCTTTTGCATCTTCATTTTCATTCTTAGAGTTTTTTGTATTTATTGCCTCCTTATTAGATTTAGGCTTTCCTATATCACTTAGTTCTTCCTCAGTGAAATTACTTAGTTCATCTTTAGAAGACCCATTCTGAGCTGACAATTCCATCCCTTCTGAATAACCAGGCGTGTCAATTTTTTTTCTTTTATCACCTTTTATAACTGTATCATCTTCTAATTGCCTCGCAAAAACAATTTCATCTAAGTTAATTGATATTATTGAAGCTGTAAACCACAGCGCATATCCCAATAATAAAAATATTATAACTAATGTTATTGTTTGGAGTTTTTTTAGAGTTTTATTGTTTTTAGTCATCATACTTAATTATCGTTCCTTAAAAAATATAATATAGTGGAAAATTAAGGGGACCTAATTAAGTTTCATGAAAAAAACTCAATAAAGTCAGCCATATCTTTATATTTTAAAGTATTCAATTAATTTATTAAGTTTTTCTGTCATTGAATATAAATTACTTGATGTAGCACTGATTTCTTCTATTACTGCTATTTGCTCATTAACATTCTCATTTATACTTTGAGTCGATTTTGAAACATTTTCAGCATTTATAACTACATTCTTTATAGTAGTGGCTACTATTTCTGTTGATTCAGACTGTTTAACAGTATGTTTAGATATTTCCTCTATCTTTTTACTTAGTAATTCAATCCCCTTCATCATTCCAGAAATATTCACATCTGTTTTTTTTGCAATTGAAGTACTTTCTCTAACTTTATTTTCTGCTAGACCTATACTTTTCACTGCTATTTCAGCTTTATTTTGCACCTCAATAATCATATCTTCGATAGCAATCGCTGATTCTGCACTCTCTTGAGCAAGATTTTTCACTTGTTCTGCAACTACAGTAAACCCTTTACCTTGTTCTCCAGCTCTTGATGCTTCAATAGCTGCATTTAAAGCAAGCATGTTAGTTTGGTCCGATATACCTTTTATAATATCTGTAATGTCATTAATCTTTGAGGATAATTCACTTAGTTCATTTATTGAACCTTTTACTTCTTTTGTTGCTATTTCTACTTCAACAATAACATTTACTATTTGATCAACTGATTCTTTTCCTTTAATTGCTGATTCACTTAATATTTGAAAATCACTATTTATCTCATTAGTGTAGTTTGATATATCACTAGCACTTTTTGATATACTATGCACATTTTCCTCAACATCTTCTACATATTCCACGACTTCCTGTATACTATTTGATATTTCAGAAATTTTATATCCTATTTCATTCATAAACTTACTAGACTCTTCTGTTGTATAAGACAATTCTTTATTACTCTCTTCCATATCTGCAGATGAAATTTTGATATTTGAAACAATTTCTTTTAATTTCTCTCCAGTATTATTTAGGGCTTTAATCAAAACACCTATTTCGTCTCTAGATTTTACTAATATCTTATCTTTGAGATTTCCTTCTGATATGCTTTTTGCTAATTGCACTCCTTTATTCAAAGGTTTTACAATCGAAGATGAAATTGATACTGATAGTATTACAATAAAAAATATTGCAGCAATTATTGATATAATAACTAAAATAACAGCACTATTATATATTCTAATACTTTCCTCATAACTAGTGAATACTTCTTCGTATTTATGATCTGATAAGTCACCAGTTAACCTTTCTATTTCATCCGACAATAACATACTTTGCTTGGATAACTCTAAAGCTTTTTCATCATTTTTATCGAAACTATTTTTAATCACTTCACCTTGAATTTTTTTTAGTTTATTTATTTTATCGACTAATTCTTCAATTTCACCACTATGGCTATCTTCAGCTTCCTCTTTAAATTTATTTAAATTTTTTAGTATACCTTCTGAGTACATTGTTTCAAAATGCTTTGAATGCTCTTTTTTTTCTTCTAATGTTGTAGCTAATAATACATTTTTTTCTGCGCGTTGTACTTTTGCTATAAAATACTGAGCTTCTTTAATATGATAAACTCCTTTAACTTGATCATTATACATAGAACTCATATTATTATTTATACTTTTTATTTGAGCTAATCCAACAACCCCTAAAATAATAAGTAAAACTAAGATTATACTAAATCCTAAAAATAATTTTTTTCTTATACTGTTCATTCTATATCCCCTTTTCAAAATTACAATTTTAAATATAATAAACTCTCTGTAAAATTTAATTATTATATTACTTATAATTTTTATATCTAAGACTTCTTTATGTAAATAATTCCATTAGAACAAGTCATTTCATAGTGTATCACACAATTGTGGGGATTTTATGACGAAATTACATGTATAAATTGATTTTAAATATAAAAATAAGATTCACTTATTTGCTGATACTGGGAATATGGGGAATATATCAACAATATTGAGTGAATCTTATTTAACTGATTGTAATGGTCAATTCCAATCAGTTCTATAACTTAATTATATTAAGTAATTATGGAGCAATTATGTCGTTTTTTATTATTTTTTTCTGTAATATATTTACCATAAAAAACTTTTAAAAGGGCAAAATAAAACTTATATATAATTCACTTTAAAAGACGATTACTTTTATTCAAAAACAATTTTAAAAATTTGGAGTTACTAATATGAGAAGATTCTTTAAAATTTTATGTTTAATAACAGTATTATCATTATTCTTTCATAGTATATGGGAATATTTTCAGTGTGAAGTATTCTATGATGTGGAAGATAGCACAGGTCACATTTTTTTGATGTTAAGTGCTACCTTTGGTGATATTATGATGACAGTTATTTTATATTTAATTCTTTCTATAGTAAATAAAGATTGTGTTTGGTTTCTGTACAGATGGGAATTAAAAGAGTATATTATTATAATTCTTTATTCATTAACATTTAGTTTCTATTTTGAAGCAAATGCATTATACACTAATAGGTGGGGTTATACAAAAGCTATGCCTCTTTTCTATAAAACTAATATTGGTCTATTACCTGTTTTACAACTGCTTATTTTATTTCCATTAACTTTTTTAACATCTAAAATTATTTTAAAATACCTTCTTAAAGATAATTAAAGGGCATATAAGAAAATAACATGGACACAATACAGTGGGTATGTTATTTTCTTATATATTATATGATTATGTTTTAACTCACTTGATTTACAAAAATCTTTTTATTTTATCTTCTATTTTAAGAACTGTATCAACAACATCTTTATCAAATTGAATATTTCTATACTTAGTCAATTCTTCTATTGCTACATTATGTGGAAGACCTTTTCTATATGTTCTATCTGATGTCATAGCATCATATGCATCTGCAACAGCAATAATTCTAGATTCTAATGGTATCTCATTACCCTTAATTCCTAATGGATATCCCCCACCAGCAATTCTCTCATGATGAAACTTTATTATTTGTAATATGTTTTGAAAGGACTCAATGTCTTTCAAAATATTAACTCCTATTTCTGGATGTTCTTTTATTTTATTAAATTCATCTTCTGTTAGTTTTCCAGGTTTATTAAGTATGGCATCTGAAATCCCTATCTTCCCAACATCATGAAGTAATGCAGCAAGCTCAAGACTTTCTAAATCCTTGTTTGAGAAAGTCATATTTTTTCCTATTTCTACAGATATTTTAGCAACTCTCTTTGAATGCCCTGCAGTGTAGGGATCTCGTGCATCTATAGCATTTGATAGTGTTATAATAGTATTTTTATAGGATTTCTGTAGTTTTGAATATGCACCTCTCAATTCCTTGGAATTCTTCATTAGACATTGATTTTGGTAGAACAACTTTTTTGATGTGTTATACATTACTTTCATTAAAAAAAGATAAAGTATTAAAAGTCCAAGAAATATAATTGATGCTATAATTTTTGTTATTGTTCTTATATGTACTCCAATATCCTCATAAGATTTTATAACCTCACTTACACTAATCACTTTGTTATTTTGAATAAATGGTATGTACATTTTAATTACTTTAAATTTCTTATTTTTATTATTAGCTTCCTTATTAATAACTCCTTTAGTAATTACACTATTAGATACATTGGAAAAAGCTTGTCTTAAATTTTTATCATCTTTATATTTTATTTCTATACTATCTTTCATATTTGAATAAAATACTTCACCTTCTATGTTCCATATTCTAATCCCAATAATATTGTAATTTTCAAACACAGATTCTAATTTTGAATCTAAATTTTTAGAATTTACTTCAATTATTAGATTCTCAGTATCTGTTAATTTAATTTCATCTTCAATAATATTATTAAGTGATAAATATGTGATTTCTTCAATATACTCAATGTAATCATTTTCCATGTGTTTATTTATTGCATAAACTAACAAAAGAGCACTTATTAAGGCTGCTAGAAAACTATATATTGCAAATGACTTATGTAATGGCATTTTTTTCAAAGCATATTCCTCCATATAAAAAATATATACAGTGCAATGCTAACATAAAAATATGTGAATTTTATGGAGATTGGTAAGGATTTTTTTACTTACCTAAATATTTATATTACTTTATAAATATCCACTTTAGTTTTTAATTACATTTCATAATATAAATAATTTTTATTAACTTTAAAATAACCCCCTGGAAAAAACAAAGAGGTCCAACTATTCACGCCATATATAATATTCGTTAACTCCCATAGCTTAGGGATGTAAGCATTATCCAGATTAATTAGTTAGTTCGTTCCATACATTGTTGTAATTATTATACTACAATAATTTACATTTATTCACTCGCAAAATCTGATAATACAATAACAAATTCTAAAACTACAAATAACTCATATCTTTAATATTTTCAATATAATATAATTCCCTAGCATGTGAAGATGATATTAAACCTACATTAATTTTCTTAAGAATCTCACATAAATTTATTCATAATTTTAAATCTACGTGAAAATTTTTTATAATAAGTTTTTTAAATAATTTTAATTTAGAACATCCTAGAAACAAAACCCTATTTATCAATAATCAATCATTTTACATTTTTTTATGTTTTATTTCAAAATAGTTCATTTATTTCATCATTTATGTTATAATTCAAACAAAGGAGGGCTTTAATGTCAAACAATATAAAACAAGACGATAAAAATAAACCATATATCTTTTTATGTCAGATTTTAACTGCTTTAAGTTTAACACTATTTGTGATAACTTTATCCGTTAATTTAAGTACATTAAACAAAGGGATATATGCTTTTAGTATTAAAAATTTAAAAATAGAAGATACATCAGGAATGAAAAAAAGTGAAATGGTACAAAACTATAATTCCCTTGTAGATAATTTATATAGTAATTCATATGATTTCAATCTTCCTACTTTACCTTCTTCCACAAATGGTGAAATACACTTTATTGAAGTAAAAAAAATATATGATGTAATTCAAATCATTTTCTATATATCAGGCTCATTAAGTCTTTTAGGATTAATACTTATAAAAAGAGGTTATTTTAGATTTTTAAAATGGTCAGTTATAGCATCAACAGCAACTCCAATTTTACTAGGAGTACTTGCTAGTATTAATTTAGATAAAAGTTTTACAATATTTCATAAAATATTTTTTAATAATGATTACTGGCATCTTGACCCAACTACAGACCCAGTTATAGATATACTACCACAAGAATTTTTTTATTTTAGTGGTGCATCCATCCTGTTGTTAATCTTAACAGGAAGTATTATTCTTCTGTATACATATAAAAGAAAAATTACAACATTTAAACCTTTAAATTCTAAAATTGAAACTGCTAATGTATAGAAGTTTCTAATTTTAATAATCTGATTAATATTTTCTCATAATTAATATACATTCGCTAAAAACGTATATTTCGCTTTAATAAAATTATAAATTTATACCGAAAAGTGAACCCCACCAAAATCATAAGAGGTTCACTTTTTTAACATATTTATTTTTTTCTTTCTTTTCTTTGAATCCCGATAATACAGTAATAATAGTAACTTAAAAATACTAATCTAGAATTGTTTTCTTATAAGTGTTTTGAATAAAGAAATAACTATTAATAAGATTATCCAATTCATGACTAACTTCAAGTATTTCATCCCCTTCTCCTTCCGATATATCTACTCTCCTTACTATTCCCCAACTTGTTCATAGATTCATATTTCAAAGTACTATAAGAAATTTTCTTCTAATTATATTAATAATTAAGGTTTTATACTTTAACTTATTACGATTGTCTAAAGACATATAAAATTTCTGATAAATCGCGAAAAGTTATCCATTTCTTAGGGATAAATGCTGGCCCCTCCTTTTTATATTCTAAATAATCATAACCAAATGTATCAATCATAACCCCTTCTTCTTTATTTGATAATCTTTAATACATAATTAAAAGTGTAGGAGCCATTATTAGTGTAATAATTGTTGGCCATTGAATTAGAAATCCTAAAATAGTTAATGTAAACCCACTATATTGTGGATGGCGAACAAATCGATATATACCATTAGTAACTAATTCACCATTTCCTGAATGTATTCCCTTCCATCCTATTGCAATTATAAAAATTCCAGAAAATATTACTTAAAGGATGTAATATTGAATATAGAACTTTTGAGCCGCCTCCAAGAGCAACCCACAAATGACCATTTAAATGTGTAAATGGATCTAAAACAGGGTACTTATCACCTAAGACAGAAGTCAAAATGTAAATTGTTAATGGATACCCAAACATTTCACTAAATAATGCCACTAAAAATGCCTAAAATGCTCCTAATGTTCTCCAATCTCTTTTGGTTCTTGGTTTAAAAGCAAAATAAACAAATCCTCCGAACATAAGGATATTAAAACTACTGAATCCACAATCCGTATGAATATTGATCCTTAAAATGCATAAATACCCTCCTTTAAATAAATTTTTCCCTCTTAATTATTATTTAACTGGTTTAAACCCTTTTAATCTTAGTGCATTCATTAATACTGATACAGAACTAAGACTCATAGCTCCAGCTGCAATCATGGGATTTAGTAAAGGACCTCCAAAAATATATAGAATACCCATTGCTACTGGAATTCCTAGAGTATTATATGCAAATGCCCAAAATAGATTTTGCTTAATGTTTTTTATTGTCATTTTACTTAACTGAATAGCTGTTGGCACATCCATCAAATCACTTCTCATTAGAACAATATCAGCAGATTCCATAGCTACGTCAGTACCTGAGCCAATTGCAATACCTATATCCGCTTGCGCTAAAGCTGGAGCATCGTTAATTCCATCACCAACCATTGCAACTTTTTTTCCTTCTTTTTGAAGCTTCTTTACTTCATTGGCTTTGTCTTCTGGCAACACTTCTGCCAATACTGTATCAATACCAACCTCCTTTGCGATAGCCTCAGCAGTCTTTTTATTATCTCCTGTTATCATTGCTACCTTTAGCCCCATATCATGAAGTTTATCTATTGCTTTTTTACTGCTTTCTTTAACTGTATCTGCAACAGCTATAATTCCAATAATATTCTTGTCTATTGCAATAAACATTGGAGTTTTACCTTCTCCGGCTAGTTTATGTGATGCATCTTCCAAATCTCTCAAATTAATATTAGTATCAATCATTAATTTTCTATTACCTAGTATAATATTTTGATTTTCTATGATAACCTCTATTCCATGACCAGGGATAGCTTTAAAATTGCTTAGTTTTTTTAATTCTATTCCTTTATAATCTGCTTCTTTAACTATTGCTTCACCTAATGGATGCTCTGATCCTTTTTCTGCAGATGCAGCAATCTGTAACAAATCATTTTTATCAAAATTATCTATAGTAATAATATCAGTAACCTTAGGTTTTCCTTCTGTTATAGTTCCTGTTTTGTCAAAAACAATAGTTTTTATTTTATGAGCTGTTTCTAATGCTGTTCCACTCTTTATAAGAACACCATTTTCAGCCCCTTTACCTGTACCAACCATGATTGCCGTTGGTGTAGCTAATCCCAAAGCACACGGACAAGCTATTACTAGTACAGAGATGAAGATTGTAAGGGCGAATATTGCTGATTTTCCAGCAATCAACCAAGCTACACCTGATACTATTGCTAAAACAATAACAACTGGTACAAAATATCCTGAAATAACATCAGCTAGTTTAGCTATAGGAGCTTTTGATCCTTGAGCTTCTTCAACTAATTTTATAATTTGAGCTAGTGCAGTATCCTTACCAACTCTTGTAGCTTTATATTTTATTGAGCCATTCTTATTAATACTTGCTCCAATTACTTTACTTCCAGAAGTCTTTTCTACAGGTATACTTTCTCCTGTAAGCATTGATTCATCAACTGATGTCATTCCCTCAATTACTTCACCATCCACAGGTATCTTTTCCCCTGGTTTAACTAATAATGTATCTCCTACTACTACCTCATCTATTGGTATTGCTACTTCTTTACCATCTCTTATTACTATAGCTGTTTTTGGTGCTAATCCCATTAGTTTTTTTATAGCTTCAGAGGTTTTTCCTTTAGTGAGTGTCTCTAGATATTTTCCTAATGTTATTAAAGTAAGTATTACCCCTGCCGATTCAAAGTATAAGTCATGTGCATACTTTAAATTACCTTGATAAATTTGATATACTCCAAATATTCCATATAAGAATGCAGCTGCACTTCCTAGAGCTATTAAAGAATCCATGTTTGGGCTTCCTTTAATTAATGACTTAAATCCAACTTCAAAGAATTTATATCCTGCAACTATAACAGGAATAACTAATACTAACTGAACAACTCCAAATCCTTCAGGATTTACTGAAGGGTTTATTACATTAGGTAGCCTTAATCCTACCATAGGACCCATTGCAATAATTAGTAATGGAATCGCAAATATTGCTGATATTATAAATCTCATCCACAGTTGTTTTATAGCTCTCTCTTTCTTTTCTTTATCTTCATCCTTTGAAACTTCTTCTAACACTTTATAACCTGCATTTGAAACTGCCTCTTTTATTTCTGAAATACTTACTTTTTCTTTTTCATAAGAAATATTTAATTTTTCTGAGGCTAAGTTAACATTTACATCTGTAACTCCATCTAACTTTTTCACAGCACGTTCCACGGCTTGTGCACATGATGCTCATGTCATTCCTATAACTTTAAAAGTTTTCCTAAGGGAATCCGTTACAGCTTTGTATCCAGCCTTTTCAATTGCACTCTGTATATCTTTAATACTAACTTTTGATTCATCAAAGGTAATATTAAGTTTCTCTGTTGCAATATTAACATTTGCTTCTACAACACCGAACAGCTTCTTACATGCTCTCTCTACCGACTTAGCACATGTGGCACATGTCATACCTTCTATTTTAAAGATTTTTTCGATCATTTGAATCCCTCCTGTTTTGCAACAAGCTTTATTTTATAAGATATTGAGTTGCATATATATATTTATAATATCTCTACTAAACATAACTTATATACCACTATATATTCCTTTAGTTAGTTTCTAATAATCCATCCTATAATTCTATCCATGTATAAAATAATAAAACCAGATACTAAATGCACCTAAAAGAGCAATTAAAATAAAATGTAACAATGGAATATTTATTGCTTCTTCATTTATAATTTTCAGAACGCTTTGATTCTTTTTGATCTTATTATTAATAATTAGAGTAATGATAATTATAATTAAACTTGTTACATGTACAACTGTGAATGGACCAACTACTATTGGATTAAATCTGAAGAATTCAACAAATCCTCTAATTAAGGAGAAGCCAATAATATATTTAATGAACAATTCTCCATTATATTTAACTTTACTTCTTTTTCTCATTAAGTAAATAAATAATAATAGATTTAATCCTGCCTCATACAACTGAACAGGATGTAATAGTTGCGAATTTACCATAACACCCCATGGATAACTATTACCCATTGGTCTTCCAAAAACATCACAACCGATTCTTCCTATAGCCTGTCCAATTATTATTGCTGGGGCAAATGCATCAGCAGTTTTCCAAAATGATATCTTTTTTATCTTTGTATAGATTAATGCAAAACCAATCCCAGCTATTAAACCGCCTTGAATAGATAATCCACCGCTTCTGAGGGCAAATACTTCTAATGGATTGCTTATATAATATTTTAAGTTAAAAGCGATTATATAATACAGTCTGGCACCAATTACAGATGCAATTATTGTATAAATCGTTAGATCTAATGCCTTGTCTGTGTCTAAACCTTTTCTTTTAACTTCACTTAGCATTACAATCATTCCTATAACCATAGCTATTGCTATAGTTACACCAAATAAGTATAGTGAAAAATGTCCTATTTTAAATAATTCAACAATCCTCTGCCCTCCTTATTTCAATCCTAATTCCTTAAATGGATTTATGTTGTATAGTAATAAATAACATAAACCTCCAATAATTATTGTTGTATTAAATCCTACATTCATTGATAAACTTACTGCTAAAACAGAACCTATAACTGAGAATATACCATTAGCTGCCCACATTAGTGGAATAGCATTGCTACTATGTTTTATCTTGTTTACTTTATTAATTCCTGTAGGGAAAGGCATACCCATTAAAGTTCCCATCGGCAATAATGTTAAAAATACAACAAAGAACTTTCCATATAATCCAAAGTCATTAGTTATAAGAGTTACTTTATCAATTGTTAATAATGTAGTTAATACACTTATTCCAGTAACCACTAAATAAATAGAAGATTCCATCATGTACTTTTTAATAAGTTTTGTTCCACTTAATGCACTACCTATACCACTACTTACTAAGATACTAAATAGCACAAAACTAAAGGCTATAGATGGATTTTCCAAGTATAATGATAACTTTTGTACAATCGGTATTTCGATAAGCATATAAGCAAGTCCAATTATAATAAAATGTCTTGAAATCACTCTTATTTCCTTTTTTCTAAAGAATACCTTACTAATAATTAACCAAATCACCATTAATCCTGAAATTAAGATTATAATTTCATTAGGTACAAGAGAGTTATAATTATAATAAAAAGGACTATTATCAGTAATAGGACTTACCTTTACATTAAACTTTTTAAGCATTTTCTTATAAGTTATTTTATTTTCCTTAATATCTTTATATGGTCCGTATTCTCTTCCTGGATAATGAATAACCTGATATTTTGATTCATTTGCCATAGTTTTTACATTTTCAATTTCTACATCAGTAAATGGATTATTTTTGAAAATTACTAATGGCATCATTATCATGTTTCCATGTGATGCTAAATGTTCCATTCCTACTCCATTTATAACTGTAAAATACTCTGTAACCTCTTCTTGAGGAATCCCTCTATCTAAAAGAACCTTTATACCAGTGTTTATGATTCTTATCATTTCTTTTTCTTCATGTACCATTAAACTTAATTTCCCTTGATCTTTTAAATGATCAAAGTATTCCTCAAAAGCCTCATAGGTATATAGATAGTTTTCAGATAATGAAAACATATTATTCTCTACTGCATTTGTCATTACCATTGAAAGATAAATATTATCATAAACCTCTTTAGTATTTTCGATAAATCTTCTTCCATCTTGGTTATAAACATTTACTTCTGGTCTTCCATAAATGTTACCACTAAATTCTTTGAATTTATTTACTGCATCTATTGATGAGCCATTTATTTCAACTGCATCTATAATCTTTCCTCCACCTAATAGAGCAAATAAGACATCTTTTCCTCCTCCAGAACCTATAACAAGAGCATCCTTATTTTCTCCAATTGCAAATGGAATATAATTAACTTCTTTCTTCAAATAGGCAATTTTATTTAAATCACCATCAAATTTAAGTATTGGTGCAGAAGCAGCTCCGTCAGTTACTATTATCTTTTCATTTTCATCTGATGTTACTAAAACATCAGTTCTCGATATTGCATCCCATTTTGAGTAAGATATTCCCAATGATTTATATGAAGAACTGTTCCTCAAATAATCTATTACAGTGTTTGGACTTGAATAATACGCAGTAAATCCGTTTTCAACACTTCTAATAAAGTTTCCTTGAATTAAAAGAGCTGTTAATATTACAACTATAAAACTATTTATTAATACATACTTTTTAAACCTATAATGAATTAATATTAAAATAACTCCTATCATTGACAGAATAGTTGTTAATACTACACTGAACATGAAACCGAAGGAATTCATTATTTTCAATACAAGTAGGCTTCCAAGAGCAGCCCCTATTAAATCCATAAAATATAGCTTATTACTGTTTTCTCTATATTCTTTAAAAATAATTGATATGATTGCTCCTCCTATAATAAATGGAATCATACCAATCATAATATAAATTAAACTTGATGATAAATAAGGTGATTTATACATTATACCAATAGTCCCAATGATACTTATAGGCAATAACCATGATATTTTAACTAGATCTTTAATATATCTTTTATTTTCACCCTTCTTAGATTTATTATATTTACTTTTATTAAACTGAACATAACCATAAATTCCACCTAAACCACTGCCTAAGATAGCAAATGAAACTACTAAAAAGACCATATTATTACTCAAAATAACTGAAAATAGTCTTGTTAGCAAAACTTCATATATAAATAACGACAGTGTTAAAAAGAATATTGATAAATATATTGGAATAACATATCTTTTTTCCACTTTTTTACGTTTTTCCTTTCCCCCATTTAAATTCATCTATTGTTCATTCTCCATTTCTATTTCTTTATTATCTCTTTTACTACAACATGACTTTCCTTTTACACCTTTTCCTATCATAAATATCATTCCAATATGCATTAAAGGACATATTAGAAATGGTAAAAAAGCTAATGATGCTGATTTTATTCCTAACAAAGGTAGTGCACCTACTAAAATTATTGGCAATAGACAGCATAACATCATCATGAATCCGAACTTAAATATATTACTTTTTTCTCTAAACTTCATTTCTCTTTTCTCCTTTCGATGTATAATTTCTGTAATGTTAATTTTCTAATATTACTAGCTTTTTAGTATTAATTGTAAAATATCTTGCTCCCATTTCAAAAGCCTATTTTCTACATTATCTAATCCTTTTATAGTTAGTTCTATAAATTCTGTTTTGTCAGTTATTAATTCCTTATTTTCAATAACTTTTGGTATCTTATAATATCCCATAAAATGATGCCCATATCCTTCTGATTCCCATAAAATTTCCTTGTTAATTTCAATCCCATCGCTTGTTTTAAATGTTGCCATTTCACTGAAATCATACTGACTAAAATCCACTGTATGTGTATTGAATTGGAGCTGGATTATAATATAATCTTCATCATCTTCTATAACATTAAGCAGTGTTCCAATTATGTCAACTTCACCCTGACTATCTGAACTAACAATTTTATTCTCAATTATCTCTTCAATTTCATTAAATTTATCAAAATCTTTTCTTGAATCACTATCATTATTATCCTTTATAATTTCAATTATCTCTTCATTATTTGATAATGTACTCTCATTATCCTTAGCTTTACTATCATTCAAGTAAAATAAAAATAGCCCAGGAATAATGAATACTAAAACTGAGAGAATAATGATTAATGAAGTCTTTACCTCTTTTTTCTTCTTCAAGTGCATACTCTCCTTATTATTAAATACTATATTTTAAAATGAGATTCACTGTTTTTGTTGGTGTATTGTGTAGGGAGTATATATCAACAATATTAAGTGAATCTCATTTATTAAGCGTTATTTATTAATTGTTAAATCTAGAACCACTCATCATATTTGAATCTCCATGACAACTAGCTGCGCCACCCATTGAATTATGCATTTCAAGCATTTCATCTAAATCCATAGACTCCATCATTCTTGCCATACTTTCATAACCACTTTCTCTCATTATCTCAATCATATTTTCATAATCGTCTTCTGTCATATTACTCATAAATTCATCCATAGCTTCATAATCATTATTTTTCATAAATTTAGCCATATCTTTGTAATCATACTTTTTCATGATCTTTATCATTTTATCATAGCCATTTTCTTTTTTATTCTTTTTATACTCTAGATATTCTCTGAAATCCTCGTCACTAATGTCGATTTTATCTTTCCTATCATCTTTCTGTTCAACAAGTAATTCAGCCTTAGGTTTAGAATGCTCTGCATTCTTTTCATTATTTGTTGTCCCATAGGCTAATTTTGCTGTGAATCCTCCAGCGACTAACATACCTGACATCATTATTACCGCTATTTTTTTTTTCATAATAACTTACCTCCTGAGTTTTTAATTAATATTTAATTTATATATCTTAAAAATTTTATTCTTAATATCCGATTCTTTTCTGCCCTTCTTGATTGTTATTCTCTACTTCCATATCATTTGAGTAATTATGATTTTCTTGATTCCATTCATTGTGTCTTTCTCCATGATGACTATGTTCGCCACAACATCCCCCTCTTGAACTTCTGTGTCTATGACTATGACTTCCGCAGCATCCACCTCTTTTTATCATGTTGTACATAACAAATCCAATTAAAAGAATATATAATATTTGTGAAATTCCCATGCTCTTAATCACTCCTTTATATTGTTTTACTTCTTCTTTACAAGTTCATTATATTGAAAGATTATGGAGCAATTATGTAGATTTTGATTTAATTATAAATAATAGAGAAAGCAGAAGCTAAACAATACTTTAACTTCTGCTTTCAATCATTTAATCTTATATATATTCTTTTATGATTTAAGTAGTTATTTAGGAATCTTTACTGTAAAAACACTTCCTTCTCCAAGTCTGCTTGTAACATTAATTGAACCTCTGTGAGCGTCAATAAGTGCTTTTGTAATTGTCAATCCTATTCCTGTTCCACCAGTTTTCTTGCTTCTTGATATATCACTTCTATAAAACCTTTCAAATATATACGGTATTTCATGCTCTGATATGCCTATTCCATCATCTTTTACTTCAATTACAATATTCTCTTTTTCTTCTTTAAGAGATACCTCCACTTTCCCATTTTTTTCAATGAACTTAAATGCATTTGAAATTAAATTATACATAATCTGTTTTAATTTATCTCTATCCATAATTACATATACTTCTTGATCAATAAGAGAAATAATCTGCGCATCTTTCTTTTTAAACACCGGTTTAAATGAATCTATCACTTTTACAATGTCTTTAGAAAGGTTGTATTCTGTTTTACTTAAATGCAAATTAGCTTCTTCTAACTTTGCAATATCTCGTAATTTTTCAACAAGTTTGATTAACCTTTCTATTTCTTCATAAAAGCTTTCAAACCTCTCTTTAGTTGGCTCGAAAATTCCATCAATAAGAGCTTCAATGTGAGTTTTTACATTAGTAAGTGGTGTCCTAATTTCATGTGCCATATCTGCTGTTAATCTCTTTCTTAGTTTATCCTCTTTTTGAAGAGTCTCTGCCAGATAATTAATAGAATTAGACAACTCTCCTATCTCTTTAGTATTACTCTTAATATTTACTCTTGCTTCCAAATTTCCTTTTCTCATTTCATTGGAAATCTTGGTTATTTTCACTAAAGGAGTTGCTATCTTTTTCGCAATGATAATACTAATACATAACCCAATAATCAAAGCAATTAAAACAGAAATAAAAAAGGAACTATTTAATGTTGTTTTAAATTCTACTCCTCCAAGGGTTAAATTAGCAGTTCCATAATATCCAATTATTATCTTCCCTATACTTTTCCCATTACTAATCAGTTCATAGCTTTCTTCAATATATTCTCCTAATTTCATCTTTCCACTATCTGGCATCATAAACTCCATCATTTTTTTGTGATGGATATTCATGATATCAGTTTCTATAATCTTTTCACCATTATTATTCAATACTTGTATATAAAAGTCTTCTAACATTGCAAATCTATGTATTTCAGAAAAATCCGACTCTGAAAACCCTTCTTCTTCATTATATAATTCTGTAACTAAGGACTTAAACTTCAATGCTTTTGTTTTATGCTCATCCATCAAATATTGGTCAAACTTCTTATCAATCATATAATTTGAAATAAAACCTGTTATGGATATTGAAATAAGAATAGTAAGTAAAAATCCTAAGGATAAGTTTTTAACCAGGTTCATCTATTCCCCTCCAAATTTATATCCTACTCCATAAACAGTAGAAATATATTTATTCACTTTTGGATTATCCTCGATTTTACGTCTAATATTTTTTATATACGTATCAATATTTCTATCAAACCCTTCATACTCAATACCAAAAGCTTTCATTACTAATTGTTCTCTTGTAAATACAATTCCTGGACTTGTTAACAATGCAACAAGAACCTTAAACTCTTTAGGAGTTAAAGAAACATTCTCTCCCTTCTTCCTAACTTTCATTTTCTTTATATCTACTTCTAGATCACCTTCATTAAAAGTCAAATAATCAGCCATAGGATTATCATCTCGATATGTTCTCCTTAATAAAGCATTTACTCTTCCAACTAATTCTCTCACACTAAAAGGTTTTGTTACATAATCATCAGCCCCTAAGGCTAATCCTTCAATTTTATCATCTTCTTCAATTTTAGCTGTAAGCATTATTATAGGTATATCAGAAATTGCTCTTATTTTACTGCATACCTCTTCACCTGAAAGATAAGGCATCATTAAATCTAAAATAATTAAATGGAATTTATCATTCTTAAACAAATTAAAAGCTGTTTCACCATCTTTAGCAGTAGTAACCATAAACCCCTCTTTTATTAAATAAGCTTCAACTACTTCTAAGATTTTATCTTCATCATCTACAACTAATATTCTTTTTTCCTCTTTCATATTTCCACCTCATATACTTCTCTTTAGTTTTATTATTATCAATTAATCTTCACTTATTATAAAAGCTAGAGATTAACTCTCTAGCTAATATTCTTTCTAATTTTTTGATATTCTTCTTCTGAAATTTCTCCTGAAGCATATCTTTCATTTAAAACTCTAAGAGCCGAGTCATCATAAACATTTCTTCTTTCAAGATATGTACTATTTTTATTGGTAAATAATAAGTACATTATTACAGCAATAAAAATCCATCCTAAAAACATCATACTTCCCATACCTCTAATTCCATAACCAAAATCACAGAATCCCATTTTTAATACTCCCTTCATTCTTAAATATTCGAGATTATTTATTAAAACAATATCAAAAATATATGTGATTTTTATGAGTTTTTTAAGTGTAATTACACTTTTATTTAATTACTCTCACTCCAGTTAAAAAATTCATCACATTCAATTTTGATATTTTAATAACATCACCTGTTTTCGGAGAATGAATAAACTTGCCATCTCCTACATAAATCCCATTATGATATGGATTATTCCAGCTTCCAAAGAACACCAAATCCCCTGGTTTAAGATTTTCTTTCTGTATATGAGTTCCATCTTTTATCTGATTATAGGTTGTCCTCCCTAGTTTTATACCAAAATCTTTATACACATATTGTATAAATCCTGAACAATCAAAGCCTGTTTCTGGTTTTGTTCCACCCCATAAGTAAGGTGTGCCTAAAAAGCTTTTTGCATATGTTATAATCTCTTCCCCTTTAATATTTAATTGATTATTTACTCTACTCAAAATATCATCAATAACTTTTTCAGTATTTTTTATATCTAAGAAAATGTTATCTTTTTTAATCTGAAAATCTTTAAGCTGAAATTCATTATTATGTAGTTCTTCTTCAAATTTTGACAGTAACTTTTTACTCTCAGTAATTCTATTTTCTTTTTCCAAATAATCTTTTTCTAATCCATCTTTTTTTACTATTTTCTTTCTTATTAAATCTTCAATTTTTTCTTGTACTACTGTATATTGATAGTTTAATTTATTTAAAAATAACTTCTCTGTATCCTCAGAGAATTCAAAACTATCTATATTCTTTAAAGTCTCTTCATATAGCTCTTTATTATTTTCTCTTTCATTCAATAAATTTAAAATATCATTTTCATAATTCGTTATACTTTTTTTCAGTTCCTTATTTTCATTAATATTCTTGTTTATTTCAAATTGCTCTCCCACAATACTTAACTCCAAGATAGTAATTATTTTACTCAACTCATCAATTTTATCTTGTATTTCCTCTAAATTGCTATTTTGATTATTTAGGTATTGTGCTTTTTCTTTAATTTGTTCTGAACTGGAGTGTGCTAACACAGAAAAATTAGAACTTAATATTGTTGATAAAATTAATGCAGATAAAAAACTCTTTAATTTCTTATTCACTTTTATCCCCTTCCTAGAATATTTACTACATTCTATTGTTAATTTCATTTATTTCTTAGAGTCTATCATTAAATTATGGAGGAATTATGTGTATAAAAAAAGTGTATACAATTTTGCATACACCTTATAAACTTAATTATTATTTGGGAATTTTAGCTCTATAAAGAGCATCCCTTATTGCATCCAATAATCGCTCACTTGTATCTGTAGCACCAGATACTACATCTACTCCTGTTGACTGACTTTTAAGAATCGCCTTTGGAATTACCTCAAAAGTTTCTTCAAAATAACCAATTTCCTCTCCATGAGATATTATTTCAATGTTAACTATCTCATCACTATATAGAGTAACTTCTACTGTTAGATCAAGTTCTATTCCTCTAAATGTACCATCATTATAAATCTTATTTTCTTTTTTGTCTTCTATTTTCTCATCTATATTCTCGTCTAATTTGTTGCTATAATTAGATTCTTCCATGTATTCTTTATAATTACTCTTTTCATTACTTTTAATATTTGTATTTATTTTATTCATTTCTTCTATTATTGAAGAATCATCACTAAAATTATTATCTACTTTATTTTCATTATTAGAGTTGTCTATATTCTTATGTGTTAATATTTTTTCTTCACTAACTACTTTCTTATTTTCAGGTAAACTTTGAATAATTGATGCTTCAGATAAATATGACATTAAGAAAATTATTAATCCAAACACTACAAAAATAATAGGCGGTGTTTTCAAGCCAATAATTTTCTTGTTTGCATTTTTCTTAGGACAATTAGATACACAATTTAGACAACTAATACATTCACTGCTGATTATACTTTCTTTTCCTTTAAGATTTATCCCCATTGGACATTTTTTAGTACAAAGAGTACATTTACCACAAATACTTGTATTCTTACTAATATTTGAGATTTTTAATTTAGATATCATTGATTGAATAGCTCCTAATGGACATAAATATCTACAAAAAAACCTTTCAATAAAGGCAGCTCCGATTAACGTAGAGATTAAAATTAAAAATGCACTAGGTTTATTTATAAAACTTGATGGCAAATACTTTATATTAGCATACGCACTCCATGGATCATAAGTACTTAGAAAATTATTTCCTAATGTCCATGTGAAAACTACAATTCCTAAAAAGTATATATATTTTATAGATTTTAAAGTGGAATCAACTTTTTTATTTACTTTAATATTTACTTTAAGTACTTTCTTGGAAATCTTATAAATAAAATCATTTATCGCTCCAAAAGCACATAACCACCCACAAAAGAATCTTCCAAATATTAAAGTAATCCCTATCAATGGTAATACCATAAATAACGCCTGTACATTAAAGTTACTTACCCCATCTAAAATACTCTCATACACTTTACGAAAATTATGTAGAATTAAACCAAATAAACCTGTAAAAACAATTATGGAAAATAACTGAATAATATTTCTTATCTTTTCGATTTTCTTCCTCATACTTCCCCCTTATACTTTTTTTAGCAACACTTTATTAAATCATAAATTATTATTTCAAATAAAAATTGTTAAATATCAATTATTATATCATTAAATTGTGTGATAATTATGAAGTTGTTTGTAATTTTAAATATTATTAAAATGTTATTTAAATTATGGTGTTAATTTCATTCTTTTTTGTCGAAATCGACAGTTAATATATTTATATATTGACATACAGATTTATCCATGATAATCTTAGTTTACCACCCCCCTTATGGGGTGGGTTAAATATTTTATAACAGGAGGTTTGATATGTCAAAAATAATATTTTGTCAACATAATCTTAGCTTAGGAACTGAAGAGGTTTTAAACAGAATTAAAGAAAATCATAAAGATGCTCATGTGGAAGTTGCTCCATGTGTTGATGAATGTGGTTTATGTGGGAAAGGTCCATTTGCAATAGTTGATGGTGAAGCTTTAACTGCTATCTGTGCCAATGACCTTTATGAAAAAATATCTAAAAAAATATAAGTATACATAAAAAACTCCTAAATTTTAGGAGTTTTACATGTAGTATTTTATTTATACCATTATAACAATTATCTTGCCATGTTCTTACATTCATCAGCACAACGATTACAAACATCTTCACATCTTTTACAATGATCAACTGGATGTTTAGCACATTCATCTGCACATGCTTTACATATTTTAGCACATAATTCGCATGCTTCTATAGCAAATTCACTATCTCTAATCATAAATTGAGCTGCAAGACGGCATATTTCAGCACAATCTCTGTCTAATTTAATACATCTAGTCATTGCTTTAGGATCTGGTTCATTTAAACATGCATGAGCACAATGTTCGCATACTTGAGCACATTCTATACAAATATCGATGCATTTTTGATAAGTAGCATTTAATGTTTCTGTTTTAATCATATGTTTTTATCTCCTTTTATCGATTAGTTTTAACACATTTATAGTATGCTTAAAAAAGTTTGCTTTATACTATTTGAAATTTTAAGAATAAGCATTTTATTTCTTCATAAAAATCACACATTCTTTTGATATACTTATATTAAATTGATTACCATATTTTTACTTAGGTATTATTTTAGTTTATATTATTAATCAAATAGGGGGGAAATTAATGTCAGTAAAACGACAAATTTTCAAGGTTCAAGGTATGCACTGTTCTTCCTGTGAAATTTTAATTGAAAGTGATGTAAGACAGGTTGAGGGTGTTATAAATGCAAAAGCAAGTTATAGGAATTCTTCTGTAAGTGTTGAATACAATTCTGAGATATGTACTTGTACATTAATAGAAGAAGCAATTATTAAATCTGGATATGAAATTGCAAGTCCACATTCAAAGAATTTAGATTTTAAAAATATTATAGGTATATTAGCTATTGCTGCAATCATAATAATATTAGGTAAATATTCAGGCTCATTTAATATGGAGTCAAAACTTCAACAAGGATCGGCACTTATTGTTTTATTTATTGTGGGCCTTTTCACATCTCTTCATTGCGTTGGAATGTGTGGAGGAATAATGCTTTCACAAAGTATATCATCTATCAAAAAGAACAAGTT
The DNA here is from genome assembly GCF_027938815.1 of Oceanirhabdus sp. W0125-5. Lineage (GTDB taxonomy): Bacteria > Bacillota > Clostridia > Clostridiales > Clostridiaceae > Oceanirhabdus. The sequence goes on along the minus strand of NZ_CP115913.1, from coordinate 3,272,234 downwards.
AGTTCCTCTTACACCAGCATTATTATATAATTTAGGAAGAGTGATTTCTTATACGATACTTGGTGGAGTTGTTGGTGCTATAGGCTCAATTTTTTCTATATCGTTATATGCAAAATCTGCTATAACTATTTTTGCAGGATTATTTATGATAATTATGGGTTTCAATCTAGCTGGTTTTAAAATATTTAGAAAATTACATATAAAACTTCCATGGTCAATATGTTCATCTAATAAAAAAACTAAAGCTCCTTTTATTGTAGGGATTCTCAATGGTTTTATGCCGTGTGGACCACTACAAACAATGCAGCTTTATGCTTTAGGTACTGGTAGTGCTATTAAAGGTGCACTATCAATGTTTGCATTCTCACTAGGTACTGTTCCCTTAATGCTTTCTTTTGGTATAGCAGTTACTATGTTAAACAAAAGTTATTCAAGGAAAATTTTAAAATTAAGTGGTGTACTTGTAATTATTCTTGGGTTCATAATGATAAATAGAGGAGCTCTCTTATCAGGAGTTAATTTTTCTTCAAAACTAGGATTTTTATCTAATAGAAGTGAGAATATCCAAATAAATTATACTAAAGCAGAAATTAAAGATGGCTACCAAATACTTAAAATGACTGCGGACTACAGTGGATATCTCCCAAATGTGCTCTATGTCCAAAAAGGTATCCCTGTAAAATGGGTAATAGATGGGAAAGGATTAACAACATGTAATAATGAAATAATCGTTCCTTCATATGATATACAAAAAAAATTAAGTGAAGGTGAAAATATAATAGAATTTACTCCTGGTAATAATGATATAAATTTCAGTTGTTGGATGGGTATGATTGATGGGATAATTAAAGTAACAGATGACTTGGATAATATTGATAATTCAGTACCTATAGATGAGAAATCCCCTTCTAGAAAAGGTAGTGGTTGTTGTTCTACAAATTAATATCAAAACTATCAACTCTAGAACCTTATACCTAGTCAATATATTGCTATTTTATCTGGATTAGTTTTAAATAGTGAGACCTATATATAACGTTTTTTGTTATAGATAAGTCTCTTTTTCTTTTTATTACTAAATAATATGTCATTATAATTAACTTATCAAGCTTGTTTAATCACAATGACAAAACTTACACCGGTTTCAGTATTCTTTGTATAAATATCACCCTGCATATTTCTCATGATTTGTTTTGAAATATATAGCCCTAATCCACAACCTGGTTTATCATTTACATTAGAGCCTCTATAATAACTGTTGAAAATGTACTTAACTTCTTTTTTGGGTATTGAGGTTCCAGTATTATGGATTTCTATTAATTGATGATTATCTTCTGTACTATAACTAACCTTAATGCTTTTTAAGTCACCATACTTTATAGCATTTTCAACAAGATTATCAAAAACTTCTTGTAATCGCTCAAAGTCAACCAACACCATTAGGTTTTCATCTAGTTCTCCTTCAAAGTAATCCATATGTAGTAAATCAGTTTTTTGATGAATAATTCTATTTAATCTATTTTTAATCTCAAACATATATGTTTCTTTTGGTATAACTTCAATATGATTTATATCTTTTGATGAACTTTCTAGCAATTCTTTAGTAAGTTTTTCTATAACTTCTACTTTATCAAGTATAATTTGAAAAGCATTATTTTTATCTTCTCTACTATCATAAAGTTCTTCTTTTAAGGCTATTACATAGTTCTTTACTGAAGATAGAGGCGTTCTAATATCATGGGATAAACCCGCAACCAAAGTCCTTCTCTGCTTTTCTAACTCTACTTTTTTTTCTCTTTCATATGATAACTGTACTCTAAGCATATCCAAACCCCATATGAAGTCTTTCAAATCTTTGTTCTTGTATTGAAGGGTTACTTCTCCTAAGTAACCCCTGGCCATTTGCTTTGTTATACTAGAAAGTTTATTCATAGGCTTAATAATATTTTTATTAAGCATTAAAATATGAATCATAAAAGTAAAGTATGCACCTGTGAGTATCATTACACACCATAAAAACGCATAATTTGTCTCATGGGGATTATTCTCAATACTATACTTAACTATATAATTTGTTCCTTCAATGGGTTTAAAAACAACTGTTTCATTTTTAATAGTACCAACATTAAAAAATCTATTACTTTCATCATAAGTTTTATGCCTATAATCAATTATTTCTATTCTATTTATTAAAGGCAGTTCTTCCTTATTTAAAGCATTAATTAATTGAATATTCTTTTCTAAATCAGTTGTTAAACTTTGCTGTATTCTATTTATAGATACTTTAAAGCTACCATCAATATTATAAGAGTTTTTTGATGCTGAAAGGATTAGAATTATCATGGATATTAACCAACAAGCAGTTATAAATAAAAATTTTCTTTTCATATCATACCTTCATATCTATACCCTACACCCCATACTGTCACGATGTATTTAGGATCTTTAGGCTTCTTTTCAATTTTTTCTCTTAACTTATTGATATGAACTGTTAGTGTTGAGAATTCGCTAAAGCAATCAGTCCCCCATACCATATTAAAAAGCTTTTCTTTATGAATTACACGTCCCTTGTTTTCAACCAGTATCTTAAGAAGTTCAAATTCTTTTGTAGCTAACAAAAGTCTCTCTCCTTTAATATATACTTGCCTTCCAACTATATCAATGGTTAAATCCCCATCTACCAATTTATCCATTTCAATGGTCATTTCATAAGCTCTTTTAAGCTGGGATTTTACTCGAACAAAAAGTTCCTTAACTGAATATGGCTTTTCAATATAATCATCAGCACCTAATTCGATACCAATAATCCTAGCATCTTCTCCTGTTTTAGCACTAATAATAATAATAGGAATGTTGGATTTTTTTCTAACTTCTTCACAAATGGTTAAACCATCTACCTCTGGCAGCATTATGTCTAATATAAGCAGTTTAACTGGGTTTAACATCAAATAATCTAAAGCAGCTTTCCCATCTTCGATTATTTTTACTTGATACCCTTTTTTATTAAAATAATCTCTTGTAACTAGTGCTAATTCCTTTTCATCTTCAACTAATAATATCTGCTCCATTACACTCCTCCTATTCTTTACCACCCCATATCCATCAGCCACTGGGTTAGTTTAACATCTCTTTGCTTACTGTCATCGTCCTCTTTGTCATATTTACCTAAGATAAATTCCCCTTCAATCTTACCATCAATCATATATAATACTCGTTCTGTTTTCGATGCTACCTTTATATCATGTGTTACCAACATAATCGTTGTTCCACTTTCATTAATTTCATTAAATATATCCATAATTTCAGCGGCTGTTTTTGAATTTAAAGAACCTGTAGGCTCATCACCAAAAATAACTTTTGGATTATTAATTAATGCTCTACAAATAGCAGCTCTTTGTAATTGTCCTCCTGATGCTTGAGTAATATCATGATCAGCTAATTCAATAATACCTGTTCTTTTCATTAACTCAATGGCATGTTTATTAATGTCTTTTCGTTTTCGTTCTTTAGCCATATAAGCTGACATTATTACATTATCGATAATTCCTAAGTTTTTTAGCAGGTTTATTTGTTGAAATACAAACCCCATCTTATTCAAGCGCAGTTTTGACAGTTCCTTTTCCGATAAATTACCGATATTCTCACCATCAAATAAAACATCTCCAGCTGTCATTTTATCCATTCCACTTACATTATATAATAATGTAGATTTACCCGAACCAGAAGGCCCCATCACAGATACAAACTCCCCTTCCTTAATAGTTAAGTTAATATTTTTAAGAACATGGTTTTGTCTCTTATTTACCACGTAGGTTTTACATAAATTCCTTACTTCCAATATATTACTCATTTAATCACCTCATTTATTCCTGATTTATATCCGAAATATTTAATTGTTTTATTGATGCAATACTAATTAGTGTTGTTATTGTTACGATAACCATCAGTATCACAGGACTTAATACATAAGCTTGAAGAGGATTTACCTCAAATTTAAAGTTAGGTGCACCTCTGAAAGAAAGCACAATACTAAATAATTTTTCTCCTAAATAATTCGCCATAATTGTTCCAATAACAATACCTAAGTTTAGAACCACTAGTGATTTAGTAATGTACTGTACTCGGATATCCCTTAATGTTACACCTATACTCCTCATAATGGCTATTTGAGATGAATCCTTTGCAATGAGCATTTTTAAAAATAATGAAGTAATCAACATTGCCACAAGAATTGCTAAAACTATAGCCACTATTATTACTAGCTTAAGCTGACTTATGGTATTATCAAAAGTCTGATTCATGAAATCTTCTGATTCAATAATCTTTGCTTCTTTAAATAGTTTTTTATATTCATCAACCTTTCCTTTCACATCATTTTTTACATCAATATTAAGGTTATACCATAAAGCTCTATCATGATCAGTTTCAATATTTGCTTTTGCAGTTCTCCCCCCATTGGTAATGTCTTGATAGATACCAGTAACAATCATCTTTCTAATTTCACCCTTTATCAAAAGATCAAGTTCATCACCCACGTTTTTTTCTAATTCATCTGCACTTAAAAATGATAGGGCAATCTCGTTGTTAAGCTTTGGCGCTAAGCCTTTGACATATTTAAGGGACATCACTGAAAAATCTCCAGTTCCAACTGACAGACTCTCCTTGCTGCCATCTTTATTAATAACATCATATTGACAAGTTATAAATGCTACAGAACGTACAACATCAGAATCTTGTTCAACATATTTAACCATTTCATCAAACAGTTCAATTGTTTTGTCCGATAGACGCAAATCAATGAATATATCACTTTTCTCAATTCCCATATATGTGCTAACATTTGATGATTGGATTGTATTAAAAAAATTCAGAGGAACAATAATAATAAAAGTACACAGGATAAACACGAAAAATAATAATACATATAACTTAAATCGTAAAATAACATCTCTCACTCCTAAAAAGATATTAGGATTAATAAATGAACGTCTATAAAGTGCTAATACTTTACTGCTTTTGTAGGTTTCACCAGTATTACCCATCCGTATAGCTTCAATTGCTGAAATTCTTCCAAATCGTCTTAGGATTATCCTACAAAAGACTATAACAATAATAGCAATAGAGAAGGCTGCAAATATTGGTAGTAAGAACTCATTAATGGACTTCGGAGCACTTCCAAAATATAACATTATATTTTGTGAAAATTTTTTATTTAAAATAATAGATATAATAAATCCAACAATAGATGCGCTAATTGCAATGAACGAGTATTTATACATGTAGATACGTTTTATATCCTTAGGTATTATACCTATAGCTTTCATTACGCCTATTTCACGATAATCTTCTTCCATTGTTGAAAGGATTGTAAATCTTAAACATAAAAGTGCGATTAGATTTATCAGTAGTGAAATTAAAACAATTACTGCCGCTATTAGCCCATCTGTTACACTGTTTAGGATTTTTATTATTCCTAAGTCAATAGGTATCCCTTTATGTGGAAGATTTGATGCCTCATACTGATTTGAAAATTCAGATATATCCTTTAAATCATGAAGTTGGAATTCAATTTCATATTCAATTTCTCCAAAATTTTTCTTTAATTTTTCAAAGTCTGATTCACTCACAACAAATCTTTTAGAGCTCACAAGTGAAGAGTTCATTTGAACATCCCTTACAAAATCAGTAATTTTATATGATAATTCTATATTTTCATCTTTAATTAAAATATTATCTCCAACCTTCAAACCATTCTCTTGCATATAGAGAATAGGAACAGCAATTGCACCATCGTTAACTATTATCCTTTGATTATTTAAGTTCAATAAATAATCAAAAGATTCATTTTGCTTAAGAAATATTAAGTCCATTACTGTATTGTGTTCAGATTCTTTGTTGCTGTTTAAATAAATTTTTGATCCCTCAATCTTAAGTGTTTCACAGGTTTGGTGCTGTTTTACTAAGGGATTGTTTTTACTCCAGTTATCAATAATTTCCTGGTCGATATCACCTGAATGATACTGAACAAAATGTGGTGCACTAGCTTCTTTAATTAGAAACCCAAATGAATTGTTTAAATCTATAATCATATTTGTGCCACTTGCAATAAAAAGAGCTGATAACATTATAAATGTGAAAATAGCTATTGATATTACCTTATTTCTTAGTAAATCTTTTTTCAACATTTTGAGTATCATTACTCCACCTCCTTGTATCATTTGATGATTCAATTTTAACATTCCAATTATTAAGAAATCCTAAAGTTATTAAAAATTTCCATATTTAATAGAACCTAAGTTAGTAAATAAATATTCTATTGTACTATTCTACATATTTATAAGTTAACCTTCCAAATCATTACAAATATACCAATGCATAATTAAGCTATTTGGACAATAGAATTTACTTAACGCAAAAAGACTATGAAGTTCTAAGTCACTTAGATTCTTCATAGTCTTTATCTACTTTATATTACTTTTTCTAATAAAATTCAATTGAACCCTTTTGAAGTTTACTAATTCTTGCTAATGAATACACATCATACCCTTTTTCATCTAGCATTTTCCTACCTGGTTGAAATGATTTTTCTATTACAATTCCAACTCCTCCAACAGTAGCACCGGCTTCTTCCACTAGCCTGATAGCTCCTAAAGCTGCTTCACCATTTGCCAGGAAATCATCTATAATAAGAACTTTATCAATCTTTGAAATGTAATCCTTAGATAAGGTAAGTTCGTAATCTAATCCCTTAGTAAAGGAATGCACTGTTGTTTGATAAACTCCACCATTTAAAATTTTAGACTTTTGCTTTTTTAATGTAACCATACTTAAATCCATTTGCATTGCTGTCATTACAGCTGGAGCAATTCCTGAACTCTCTATTGTAAATATTTTTGTGATTCCATGTTTCTCGAAATATTTTTTAAAATGTGTACCCATATCATACATTAATTTAGGGTCAACACCATGATTTAAAAAAGAATCAACCTTTAATACAGTTTCATCTAACGCTTTTCCTTCTTTTAATATACGTTCTTTTAAACTATCCATTATATTACCTCTCCTAATGCATCTCTATTTTCTTCTATTTTTATAGCCTTTTCTTTTAATACTAGATTTAAAACTAAAGCTGTTATTGTTCCTGTTGATATTCCTGATGCAAATATCATTTTTAGTCCTTCAGGCAGTTGTGCAATTACATCTGGTCTAAATGTTACACCTAAACCTAATCCTATAGATGTAGCAATTATCAAAAGATTTCTATCTGTTAATTTTACTCTGCTTAATGTTTTTATACCTGCAGCTGCAACTGTTCCAAACATTACTATACCTACTCCACCTAGTACTGGTTGAGGAATTCCACTTATTAAAGCTGCGAGCTTAGGTAAAAAACCTAATGCAACCATCAATATACCCGCCATTACAGCTACATGACGACTTGCTACCTTTGTTAATGATATTACTCCTACATTTTGGCTAAATGAAGTGTTTGGAAATGCACCAACTGCTCCTCCTATAATACTGCCAACCCCATCTGCCAGTACGCCTGAGCCTATCCTTTTATCATTCATGTCAATATTTGAAGCTTCTCCTACTGCCTTCAAACAACCAACAGTTTCAATAGTTGTTACAAAGTATGCTGGAATAAATGCTAATAGAGCCTTAAAATCAAATATAACACCATATTCAAATATATTCGGAAACGATACCCAACTTGCTTGTTGTACTGCTGTAAAATCAACTAATCCTAATGGTATACATACCAAGTATCCTACTATCATTCCAATTAATATTGAGGCACTACTTATCATACCTTTTCCATAATTATTTAATACTAAAGTTAAAATTAAAACTAACATTGTAATTGAAATATTCAACATACTTCCATAATCAGCTGAACCATAACCTCCTGCTGCCCAATCTATAGAAACTGGTAATAAGGTAAGTCCAATTAAACATACAACTGTCCCTGTAACTATTGGTGGAAACAATTTCATTAAAGGTCTAATAAAATAACTCAAAATAATTTCAAAAATTGCCCCTAAAATTGTGGCGCCAATTATTCCTGGTAATCCTAAAACAGTACCTACTGATATAGATGGAGATACAAAAGTAAAGTCTGTCCCCATTATGCATGATGTCTTAAAACCAACAGGGCCAAAACCCTTAGCTTGTACAATAGTTGCTAAACCTGCTGCCAATATTGATGCACTTATAACTGCTGTTGTAGTTTTTGCATCTAATCCTAAAGCACTTGATAATACAAGTGGTACAACTACTATTCCTCCAAAAGCAGCAAAAATGTGCTGAAATCCAAACAATATCTTTTTAAATAATGATGGATTATCCTCTACTTCATAAGTTAAGTTAATTTCTCTTTGGTGCATCTTTTCTTTGTTCATGTACTTGATCTCCTTATGTCATAATTTCTTAAAAAAAATAGCAACACCTCAAAAAAAGTTCGAGGTGTTGCTATAAAATATACCATAACGTTATTTAATACTCTCAGATATCTATAAAAAGAAAATATTATATCACCATGATACAAACAACTCCTCGTAGTCCGCTAATTTACGGTTAGCTGGTAGAAACGCTTGGACCAATTACCAAGCATATACGAGTTAAATTATAATAAGTATTATAACACTAATATTCTGATATTCAAGTATTTTTTGTCGATTTTTAATATTTTTAATTTATTAACCTTTTTGTATCATAAAATTAATTACTCCTTTATCTAATTTATAGCATCCTTCGCATAAAGATCACAAAGTGTATTTTCAAAATGATCTGAATGTCCTTTTACCCACTGAAACTCAATGTATTTTCCTTCTGTAAGTTTATCGAATTTAACCCAGTTATCTATGTCCTTAACCTTTTCACCATTAGCAGTAAGCCATCCATTTATCTTCCAGCAAAATATCCACTCTGTTAACCCTTTTCATAAACTCAACCCCTTAATTAAAAAGTGAATAAGTAACTTTCTAAAACTAAACTACAGTAATACTTTTATTATATATTTAACCCACAGTACTTATCAATGCTAGTGTTCTAGAAAAACCTTTACCAGCTTTTACATTATATTGGAATTAAGTTATAATTAGAGTGCAGACTATCTATAATTTATTATAAAATTGTAAATCATCTGTAATAAAAAAGTTTATACATCATAAGAAAAGGGGAAAGTTTATTATGAATATAGAAATTGTAAAGGTAGCTCAAGAGGAACGAGAAATATTAGCACGATTAATCGAGTTGTATGAATATGACTTTTCAGAGTATGAAAATAGTGATGTGAATTTTCTTGGGTTATATGGGTATACATATTTAGATTACTATTGGACAGAAAAGCAAAGATTCCCATATTTTATAAAAGTTAATGACAAACTCGCAGGGTTTGCTATGGTATGTGATTATTGTTATGTATCTAAAGATAAAGATACGCTTTTTATGAGTGAGTTCTTTGTTATGAAGAAATATCGTAGAAGTGGAATAGGAAAATATGCAGCTAAGAAAGTATTTGAGATGCATCCAGGTAAATGGGAGCTAACTCTCCATCCTAATAATTCAATATCACATCTATTCTGGGAATCAGTAATAAAAGAAATGGTTGGGAATAATTTTAAGAAACATTTAGATGTAGATGATATTTATGATGATGGACTGGGAATTGCATATACATTTAGTAATGATTTGTAGATTATGACCATTATCAGTTAAGTTATATTTCTCATAAAAGGTGTATCAAGGGAAGTCAAAATGGCTTCCCTTTAAAATTGATGTATATTCAAAACTATTTTTAAACATAGCTTGACACACTTGATTAAGATATACTACAATACTTTTCTTAGAAACTGAGCTGTATACGATTCAGAAACATTCATAATTTCTTCAGGAGTCCCTTCAGCTACTACATATCCTCCTAATTTACCTGCTTCTGGACCTATATCAATTATGTGATCTGATGATTTTATAACATCCATATGATGTTCAATAACTAATACCGTATGTCCAGCATTCACCAGTTTACTTAGACTATTTAAAAGATACTTTATATCAGACAGATGCAAGCCAGTTGTAGGCTCATCAAGAATATAAAGGTTATGAGCCCCTCTTTTTATTTTACCAAGCTCTGAAGCAAGTTTAATTCTCTGAGCTTCGCCTCCAGAAAGGGTACTGGAAGACTGACCGAGTTTTATATATCCTAATCCTAACTCAGCCATTACTTTAAGTTTATGTTCTATATATTTATGATCACTGAAAAATTGAAGTGCTTCTTCTACTGACATATTTAGGACTTCAGAAATATTTTTACCTCTATACTTAACTTTTAGAATATCCTTACTAAAGCCTGTACCCTTACATGCAGGACATACAGTTTCTACATCAGGCATAAATTGAAGTTCTGTTATCAATAGACCGTTTCCAGCACATTCATCACAACGTCCATCTTTATTATTTGAACTAAAATGTGATTTCTCATAACCCCATTTCTTCGCATCATCAGTATCTGCAAACAAGTCACGTATTTTATTAAAGAAACCAATATAAGTAGCTGGATTTGAACGAGAATTTCTACCTATAGGTGATTGATCTATATTAATTACATTATTAATACATTCATACCCTTCTATTGAATCATGTTTCCCAGGTGTTGTCCTTATATCATATAATTTTGAATGTAGACCTTTATGCAGAACGCTATTTATAAGACTACTCTTACCTGAGCCTGAAACCCCAGTGACACAAATAAATACACCTAAAGGAATATCCACATTAACATTTTTCAGGTTATTTTCACGAGCTCCCCTTATGCTAATATAGTTACCATTTGATTCTCTTCTTGTTTGAGGCAAAGGGATATTCTTACTACCACTCAGATATTGTCCAGTGAGAGATTTTTTATCTTTAGAAATTTCATTAATATTTCCTTCTGCCATTATCTGTCCACCATAATTACCAGGACCAGGACCAACTTCAATTATATGATCTGCTGCGGCAATAGTGTCCATATCATGTTCAACTACTAATACAGTATTACCTGCATCTACTAGTTGCTTCAAAGTCTTGATTATTTTATTACTGTCCCTGGAATGGAGACCGATGCTTGGTTCATCAAGTACATACAACATTCCAGAAAGTCCTGAACTAAGCTGAGTAGATAGACGAATCCTCTGTAATTCTCCTCCAGATACACTATCACCTCTTCTGTTTAAATTTATATAATTTAAACCTACATCTAAAAGCAATTTAAGGCGGCTAGTTATTTCTTTTAATATTTGATCCCCTATCTGCTTTTTATTAAGAGGTATAGATGTACTTTCTAGAAAATCTACCAGCTCATCTATAGGCATTTCCCCTAGTTCGTATATATTTTTACCATTAATATTTACCAGCATTCTCTGTCTTTTAAGTTTTGTACCATTACATTCTGGACACACTTGCTCTGACATATGCTTTTTATATATAAAATCATAATTATACTCAGCATCACCTTTCCTGCTAGATATTCTATATGCTTTATCTAATTGATTTATAATTCCACTGTAGCGTAAAAATTTTCCTTCATCAGGATGCTTCTTTGAAACATCATCTGGTCTGATTTGTTTTATTTTTTCTCCATTAGTTCCATAAAACAACACATTTTGTGCTTCTAATGGTAACTCTTTAAAAGGTATATCAAGACTGAAATTATAATGTTGAGCCAAACTATATAGCATCATATATTTACCAGGATGTTTAATGCTTAGAAATGTATTTGTTAAAGCGCCTTGTCTAATTGTCTTATTCCATTTGTCAACAACTAACCTAGGTTCAGCCTTGCGATATATGCCTGTTCCACGACATGTACTACATGCGCTATCTGACTCATTAGGTGTAAAATAGTATGGTAAAAGTTCTCCAACAACTATATGGTGATCCTTACAGCCAAATCTATTATAAAATTCTGTTAAAGCATTTTCGTCAATTTTTTCTCCATAAATGTCTATACATAAGAAGCATTCACCAATAAATAAACCATTATTTATAGTTTCAGTAAGCTGCTTATGTATTGAATCCTTAATAACAAATTTATCAATTAATACCTCAATTCTATATTCCTTGTTATCATCTAATCCATGTTTCTTTCCAGAATCAAGTAATACACCATCAACTCTAAATTTCCTATATCCTTTTGATCTTATCTCATCAAATAAATAATCATAATCTTCACCATATACTTTATTAACTGGAGCATATATTTCTACAGTTGTTCCCTCTGGTAAAGTTAAAATGTGTTCAACAATCTGATTTGTAGTTTTTGATTCAAATTCATGTGAACAATATGGACAATTAATAGTTCCTAGAGATGAGAAAAGAACTCTTAGATAGTCAGAAATATCTGTCATAGTCCCAACCGTTGATCTTGGATTGTTTATCCCTTTCTTCTGTGATATAGCTAATACTGGAGATAATCCAAAAACAAAATCAACATCAGGCTTTTTTAATAGTGGAGCAAACCTTCTTGCGTATGTATTCAAAGATGATAAGAATCTTCTTTGCCCTTCACTAAATATTACATCAAATACAAGGGAGGATTTTCCCGAGCCACTAACACCAGTAACCACAGTAAGAGCATTTTTAGGTATATTAACACTTATATCCTTTAGATTATTCACTCGTGCACCTTTAATTTCTAAGTTTTTAATCATACTAACATCTCCTTATATGCAATATGCTACTTCTTCAACTTGAATTCTACTTTTTGTTGTTATTCTCACAGGTAAAGAAGATTTTTGTATCTTTTCTTTTTCTACCAGCCATTCAAAAGCTTCAATTAATAAAGCCTTATCGATATCCATTTTTTTAGATAATCGCTCATGTAATTCTGTAGCGCCAATTAAGTCCCCATAATCCGATAATAATTCCAATATGGGATTGAATAACTTACAAGTTCTTTCTTCAAGATATTTTTGTATTAACTCAATAGCCTTACAAATATTCTTTGGATTTTTTTCTTCTTGCGCTAAATCTATATATAACTTCCTAAAAAAGTTATCATTATATTTTAAAGCTCTATGTATGGCCTCTCTTGTAGGTATTTCATTGTTAAGAACAACTTCAATATCTGCAAGTATTCTTATCAAATGTGTTATTTCATAGTAGCTGTACATATAGTCATCTTTTATTAGTAACCATTTTTGTGCCTTAGCTAAATGTGCCACAGCCATTGCACCATATAATACAAGAATCATGTTGTTGTCATTCTCACCAACATTAATCATATTGTTATAGTATTCTGTTAATGACTCATCTTTTGAAAACAAAAGAGTAGACTTCGATATAAATGAATGGAAACGACTGCTGCTTAGTTGTGATTCAAATAGCCTCATGAATTTATTTCGATTATAAATGGAAGCATTTATAATTATATTGTTCTCAGTAAAACTATGGAATTTATATGGTTTCTTTGTATCTTCAACAATTACTATCAAATCAATATCTGATTTTTCCCATACAACATCATAGGATAAGCTTCCCCCAAGTAGCACACCAATAACATATTTATCCTTTTTCATTTGATTCATAATAGAATCAAGAGCTTCTTCATACATTTTTCTAATTTCATTACTCATACTAGCACCCCCTTATTAATCACTTCTAATTGCCTATTTCTTTTACTGGCTCTAAAAGATTTATGTAAAATTCTCTATTCCCTTTTATCCCGCCTTTACTTATATGTTCCTCAAGACCTAAACGAGTTTCATCAAATACATACTCAGTATTTTCTTTTAACAACTTCATCACTTTCTGCCATGAATCATATATTTCATTTACACAACTAAGTGAGGCATAGAGACCCCCTGACATCCTTTTCTCTTCAAGATATTCTGGTAAATCAATATCTTCTGGAATAGTTACACAAGCTGCCCAACCATACTCATTACTCTCTTTAGAATATGGACTAGTATTAAATCCAAAGATACGAGCAGTTCCCATTATTTTTTCACTTTCTGCCCATTCCAAAACTATGTTTAATGCATCTTCCTCTGGTGCTTCACTTACAATATTACAAACTGCAACCCTCATTTCAGGTATAGTTATGATTCTTAATTCTTCAGCGAACATTGAGTTTATCTTCATAATATATCCCTCCAAACAATCTTTATATTTCGAAGTAAGTTGTTCTCCATACAAAATGAACATCACATGAAAATTATGGGTAACTTACTTCTTTCTTCACATAATTCATGTTTAAATAATACCAGATGACGTAACGTCAACTGCAAGTGGTTTTTTGAAATAAAATATTTAAATACAAATTTTTTAGTAGCATAAATTAAAAAAGAACTCACAAAACTAAAGGAATATAAACTGTACCTAAACAAAAGTTCCCTCACGACATTAGCCTGAGGGAACTTAAAAATTCTTCAATTTTAGTGAACTGTAGTTCTAATCCTAGTTGTTTTTTAAAAACTAGGGTTCAGTTTTAAAATTCATTTGTTAATTTTAAATTATTTAACTGAAAAATATATTTATCTATTTTGTAGCTTCCTTCGCATAAAGATCACAAAGTGTATTTTCAAAATGATCTGAATGTCCTTTTACCCATTGAAACTCAATGTATTTTCCTTCTGTAAGTTTATCGAATTTAACCCAGTTATCTATGTCCTTAACCTTTTCACCATTAGCAGTAAGCCATCCATTTATCTTCCAGCAAAATATCCACTCTGTTAACCCTTTTCTTACATATTGACTATCAGTAACTATTCTAATCTTTTCAACATCTTTGAGAATCTCTAATCCCTTCATAGCGGCCATAAGCTCTGTTTGACTGCTGCCACTTTCAAAAACTTTCTCAGAGTGAGTTTTATAATTTCCTTCTAAATCCTCAATTATAAGAGCAAAGGCTCCTTTATTCTGTTTCTCTAAAAAGCTACCATCAGTATATATTTTATGAATCCTATCATCTCCCTTATCCATAACATAGCTATCTACCTCATACCCACTTTTATCTAAAACCACTATCTTTTTCCTATCATTAAAGCCAGCTACATCCTTTTTATCCCTAAAAGAAAAGATCAATTTAAATCCAACATAGTAGCTTCTAGGTCTTTTATTATGTAGTAACTTTCTAAACTGATATTCGTTTTCCTTTAAATAATCTGTTAAAGTATTATCCTCTAGAAAGCTAAGTTCTTTACTCTTAGGAGAAAACTCCACGTAAGCTTTTTTGTGATTTATCCCAATATTTGATTGGGCATATCCTTGTATATTTTCATCCTGTTTATGCTCTATTCTTATCTTATAAACGTCACCAAGCTTCTCTACTATCTCCATAGAGAAAACAAGCATATGTTAATCCCACTAAAAATTTACCATATTTAATTTATTCGGATGATTGTCCAGTAGGATTTATTATGCTTCGTAATGATTTATGGTTAAATGAGCCTGATAATTATACTTGGAGAATTATGATTGATAAGGAGCATCAAGGAAAAGGTTATGGAAAAATAGCTTGTAAAATAGCAATGAGTATCTATGAGAAAATTGGAGCAAAGTATATAAACCTTTCATTAGAAAGAAATAATGAACCTTCAATTAATTTATATAAATCATTAGAATTCAAGGATACTGGAAAATTTGATGGGGATGAAAAAGTTTATCAGTACAAATATTAGAGAGTTAGTTAAGGCTAGAGTGAGTTAAGTAATTAAAGAATACTTTTGCAGTGGAACATAAAAAGACACTACCTGTATGGTGGTGTCTAATATACTGTCTATAAGGAAACAATATTCCAATTTATCCTTACTAAATGTATTTGAATTACAGCAATCAATATGCGTTAGCTCTCTTTAGGTAAAGATAAGTAAGGGCAATTAAAACGTTTTTCATATGCTTGATTTTCTTTAAGCTGTTTATTCCAGAAAAAATTAATTAGTCCAATCTTGCTAAGTAACTTAAAGAGGATTTTCCTGCCCATTCCCAATCGAATTGGCATGGCTAATTTATCAATACTTGTTCTGTTGAAATTTCCTTTGTACACTAAATTCTCAATGGCCTTTATCATTGGTTCCATTATTCTATCCTGATCCTTAGCCGGCCTAATCTGTAAACCTTCCACCCCTCCCTTAATGGCTGTACCTAAATATGTTCTTCCCAACCTTAGAGCTAATTGTTCAAAGTATGCCTCAAGATAGTGAGATTGACTACTTTCAGGAAAACCAGATTGTACAAAAAAACTAATACTTCCGTTGGAAACTTGAAGTTTCTCAATAAATCCCATTACGTGAGAAGGCATAGCGTGGACATATAAAGGCATGAAGAACATAACATGTTTCTCACTTTTAAAATTCTCTGCCCATTCATCCCATTTATCACATTCCTTTAAATCTCGAATATCAACTCTATCGCAAAGGGCTTCAATAGCTTTTTTTAGTATAAGTGCAGAATTGCTGCCACTCATTCTAGGAGAACCATTGTAAATCACTAGTTTTTCCATGGGTTCAATTGATGCAAAATCCACAACATGTCTCTTAGCCTTCCTTGCTTCTAAGGATCGTAATTGAAGACTGCCATCTTTTACAATTCGATAGGCTTTAGATTGAAAATGGTAAGCAGTACGATACAAATAATCTTCAATAACCTGTTCTTCTTGATTTGTTAAATCTTCAGTATCATAATAAAATACCATATCAGGATAGTTATTATATCTAGCAACATGATGACATTCTCCATCTACAAGTTCTATATATGGATGGTAGTGTGGAATTGTCCTGTCAAAAAAAGCTTTAGCTTGATGGCTGATAAATCCTTGTACTGTATCAATTAGTAAGATGACAGTATCACTGTTTATATAATTTGGATAGAATTCAGCCATTTCATCTTTCATTACACATCTACCAGGGGTCTTGACCCAACAGTTCCAACAGCCAATGCATGAAGATATGGATTTATCTCCTAATCTGACAATCTCTAAAGGTTCATCATAAAGATTTTGGATGTCCTCTAACATTCCACCATCTTCTTTCTTTCTTAGATCGAACAAAGTTTTCATTTTCATCACTCCTTCAAACCCTTTAATAATTATAAATTTTTCCTTGTTATATTTCATTCATATGCAATACATAAATACATTATCATTATAATAAAGTTTACACACCTTTATTTGTTTCTATATCCTTAATTTCTAGGAATTTTGATAGTTTTTTATATAAAAAACAATGACCCCTGTTTTCTGTTATAATTGAGTCTCTGACCACACAAATATAAAGAAAGGAGTCATTGCTATGAACTCATTTTAAATTTATTCTGCTTTAGTTCTACTAAATCTATAATGCCTAACCTTTCCACACTCTATATATCCAACTGATTTGTACACCTTGTTAGAGGTACTATTAGAAAGATCAGTATAAAGGTTTGGTGTAAGTCCTTCATCTAGTATTACTTTACTTAGGTAAGCTACTAATTCACTGGCATATCCATTTTTACGATGTTTTGGCGGTGTATACACATAGTTGATACGAGCATGTCTTGGTGCTCTGTGTGCTATATATGCCATAGAAACAATACTACCATTAACTTTAAGCACATATAAATTGCCTGATTTTATTAAGCTTTCAGCTCCTTTTAGCTGACTCTCTCTTGTTACCTCTTTACCGAATCCCCAATAAATAAAGCCTTTGCAATATTCAGCAATTATTTCCACATCCTCCATAGATGATTTTTTCATCACTCCAGAAATTGAATCAGGCATCAAAACTTCTGGACAATGATAGGATTCCATCTCCATAACTTCTTCAGAATGCCCACCAAACTCCTTTGAGAATAGCTCTATGATTTCATGAGTTGCAACAAGTTCAAAGGATTCTTCATTCGCTAAAAGCATATTGACTTCCTTAATAACATCTTGCACCTCAGTAGTGCTAAGCTTTGGCTCTGTCCATAACCACATTGGATGTTTACTAGTTGAACGAGCAGCTATTGCTCTATTGTCTTCTGCTCTTAATAATAACGCATTTGAATCATCAGCGATTCTGTGCATCAAATTAAATTGAACCTCGTCATTTAAAAATGGCTTCTCATTAAAAAAATTATCTTCTTTTACAAATGGTGTTAGCATATCAACTCTCCCCTTTTACTCTTTTCTTATTTGTTTATAACTAAGTCTATTTCTCTATAATCCTATCTGTAAATTAACTTCATATTCCCCTATCGTTACCCCTTTAACCATTAATGGATTATCTATATCTTCCATAAGTTTAAGAGCCAATGTTTCCTCAGCTATATTTTCTCTGTACTTTTCAACTACTACTTTCATTCTTTCACTGCTACATTTTATTCCAAGAACTATTCTCTGCTCTATACGCAAATTAGCTTCTTTTCGTAGAACCTGACACTGACGTAAAAGCTCTCTGTATAATCCTTCAAGTATAAGTTCTTCAGTGAGATCTGTTTTAAGTGCTACACATATATCATTATCAGAAGCAGCTGATATATTTTCCTTGTACTTTGTTTTCTCTATAAATAAGTCCTTCTCTAGCTCATCATCTCCAAAGCTAGGTAAATTAGCCTTTTCTCCTACATCAAATTTTGATATTATATACATCATTTCTTCATAAGTTATATTATCAAGTGCTTTCTTTAATTCTTGAACTCTTTCTTTAAAGACAGCTCCTGCATTTTTAAAGTTTAGTGTAAGATATCTTGTATTAAGAGTACTGAAATCATTTAAGAACTCTACTTCCTTTATATTTAGCTCATCCTTTACTATATGAAGCATTTTACTTACAGCAGTTTTATTCTCTGAGCTTGAATTAACATACATAACAGAAAGTGGCTGCTTAACCTTAAGTTGATTCTCATTTCTCACCTTAAGTGATAATCCTATTACTTTTCTTACTGTCTCAGTTTCCTTTAGCAAATCATTATCTTCTACATTAGGTATTGGTACGGGCCAACTGCTTAAATGTATTGATTCTTCTGAGTTCCTTTCAAATTTTCTCACCATGTTCTGCCACATATATTCTGTCATAAAAGGTATTATTGGAGCCATTACTTGAACTGCTGTTTTTAATGCTTTATATAAGCATCCATAAGCAGCTAACTTATCTTTAGATTTCTCCTGCTTCCAGAACCTACGTCTGTTGCATCTCACATACCAGTTTGATATATCATCAACATAAGCTTCAAATTCATCTATTACTTCAGCTGTTTTATAATTTTCTAAAGAGGCAGTAGAATTTTGTATAAATTTATTAGTTCTTACAAGAAGCCATTTATCAGTTACATCAGTACATGCAGCAAAATCAAAGTTTTCTATATCAGGCTTTTCAAGCTCTGCATATGTCATAAAGAAAACATACACATTCCAGAAGCCTAATAGTTTTCTTTTTGCTTCCTCACCAAGGTTATAACCGAATCTAACATCGCTAGATACATTAGCACCTGCAAAGAGATATCTCACTGTATCTGCTCCTATTTTTTCAGCTGCTTCATCAAACTTTATCATAAAGCCTGTTTTTGAAAATCTTGTTCCATCCTCTGCAACTACACTATTATAGGCAAGAACTTTCTCATAAGGAGCTTTGTCTACCAGGGTAACACTCATAAATAGCAATGAGTAGAACCATAGTCTTACCTGTTCTCTCATTTCTGTTACCCACTCTGCTGGGAAATAACTCTTCCACTTTTCTCTATCTTTAAAGTAACCTAATGTTGTAAATGGTACTATTCCAGCATCAAGCCAAACGTCTCCTACTGCACTAACTCTTGAAACCTCTGCTTCACAATGAGGACACTTTATCTTTACACTATCTATCCAAGGTCTATGAAGTTCTGGAAGCTCGTCAACCTTACTTCCTCCTAAGTTTCTTAATTCTTCTTTTGATCCTACAACAGTAAGCTTTCCGCATTTTTTACATTGATAGAATGGAAGTGGTAACCCATAAAAACGCTTACGAGATATATTCCAGTCCCCCATGTTCATAAGCCAGTTCTGCATTCTTTTACCTATATATTCCGGTTCCCATTTAACCTCACTAGCAGCCTTTAAAAGCCTTGGTTTTATCTCATCAGTCTTTATATACCATTCCTGTACCAGTCTGAATAAAACCTCTGTTTTACATCTCCAGCACACTGGATAACTATGTGTATATTTATGAGTTTCAAAGAGTTTTCCTTGCTCCTCTAGCTTATCAAATACAAGCTGCGCAGCTTCTGAAGCTTTCATTCCAGTTAACCAATCATAGCCTTCCATAAAAGTTCCTGATTCATCTATTGGACATATAGCCTCTAAGTCTAAATTCTGACCAAGTTCAAAGTCCTCTGCTCCACAACCTGGTGCTATATGGACAACTCCACAGCCTTCTTCAGCTGAAACCATATCCCATAAAACTATTTTATGATCTAATTCCTTTTGAACTGGAAGTGATGGAAAACATGTTTCATAGTGCATTCCCTCAAGCTCACTACCCATAAATGTCTCTACTACTGTTACTTTTCTTTTAAGAAGCTTTAGTGCATTTTTAGCTAAAACTAAAGGTCTCTCTCCACCATAGTTAACTACAGCATACTCTATTTCAGCATTTACAGCTAAGGCAACATTGGAAGATAAAGTCCATGGTGTAGTCGTCCACACTAACATATCCCAAGGCTTTTCCTTTAATGGCAGTTTTACATATACTGCAGTATGCTCAACTTCATGGTATGAACCAGACATCTCATGAGCTGATAATGAAGTTCCACATCTAGGACACCATGGCATAGGGCGATATGCCTGTTTTATCCATCCATTTTGGTGACACTTTTGTAGAAATGTCCATATTCCCTCTATATTCTCATCAGTATGAGTGTAATATGAATTCTCCCAATCCATCCACTGACCAAGACGTTTAGACTGCTCAGTTATTACCCCTGAGAACTTTGTAACTCTCTCAACACATTTATTAGTAAAGTTCTCCATTCCATACTTTTCTATATCTCTTTTATCTTTAAATCCTAGTTCCTTTTCAACTTCCACCTCGACCCATAAGCCTTGTGCATCAAATCCATTTCTATAATGACATGAATACCCATTTAAAGCTTTATATCTTAAGAAAACATCCTTTATTGTTCTTCCCCAGGCATGATGTATACCCATTGGATTATTTGCAGTTATAGGTCCATCAAGGAATCTAAAAGGTTTATTATCCTTATTTTTATCTTTTAATTTCTCAAAGCAGTTATGATCTTTCCAAAAGTTTATCATTTCATGTTCCATATTTACAAAATCAGGTTTTGTACTGTATTTACTCATTTAAATCTTCCTCCCTTATTTATAATCCAAAATTCTCTAATATGAATGTCACCACTAATTTCACCTTCACTCATACTCTCACCTCCTATCCAATTTTTAGGAATGTCGAGGTGTTTAGGGAGTATTTTAAAATAAAAAAACTTCCACCCCTATAACAGGGCGAAAGTATAATTCCGCTGTACCACCTGATACGACATACCAACATATGCGTTCCTTTTAACGGTAGAATACCGTCAGAACCTACTCTCATAGATATACAGTTTAACTGCTCTAATATCTATGTTAATGATTTCAGCCTGAAACTCTGGAGTGATGTTCAATATTTCCCTAATAGTGTTGGCTTACACCATACCCAACTCGCTGTAACCTTCAGAAAATACCTACTGTCTCCATCACAGTTTTTAGAATATTATGTTATTTACGATATGTAATATTATATAGTATTGTGAAAAATTTGTAAATACCTAATTTTTCACAATACTATTTTTTATAAGTTTTATAAGATGGATAACTAATATCATCATCCCAAGTTATTAATTCATCTGCAAATTCTTTAATAGACAGTAGTCCTGCAGCCCATATATATGCTCTATCACGTTCACAAATCTCATTTAAAGAAAGCCAATCAATACCAAACAAAATGGGATTTTCTTTTATTTCAGGATCTTCTCCCAAAATTGGAATCTGGTCGCCTATATCAACCCAGAAAGTATAACTGTGTTCTATTATGTTCACTTTATAATCAACAGAACCTAATTTGAAATGATATTTATGTGCTCTAGTTGTTTCCTTGCCAATCTGTACCAATGCTCACGGAAATTAGAGTTTACCTTTCTACCTAAAAATCTAAGTATAATAAATAAAGCCATAAGTTCTGTGGCATATAAGTCCTCGTCAGTTAGATGAGCTATCTCACAATATCCTTCTAACAAATAGGAGTATAACCTTCTAGCCTGATAGAAACCAACAAATGTGGCTAGATCATAGAGACGATTATTCCCTCGTATATCTCCAAAGTCTATGATACCACTGTAACTACCCTCTGTATGGAAAATGTGTGATATATCAAAATCACCATGTACAAGAACAGCCTTTTCTACGTTAAGCATTTTCCTTGCTGTCATCATAAGCTCTCTTATTTGTGTTCTCTCTTCATCTGAGAAAGGATATTGGTGAAGAGCCTCTAAATCATTTTCCATGTGTTCGCTAAAATATTCATCAAAGCTATGCTTTTCACCTTTAAGTGCATCATAAGAACCTTTATTAATCCAACCAAAACCATCCACAGGTATACTGTGTATGCGTGCTAGCTGTCTTCCAGCTTCTCGTAGTATATCTGAATAATCTGCTTGTGGACCACTATCTTCTATACAAATACCAGGAATCTCATCAACTAGCATAAAAGAGAGCCCCGTTTCTTCATTTTTATCCTCGAATCCAATGACTCGTGGTACATTAACACCGGCATCGAACAGAGCATTATGTGCTAACACTTCAGTTGCAAAACTGGCATCCTCTGGTAAAAAACGCAGATAATATGTTCCTGAGTTTGTTGTCACACGGTACACATATGTGGAAGTACCTTTACGAACAGGTTCTACACTGATAATGTGAGCTAAATACTTTTCAGCAACTGTTTTTACTACTTCGCATTCAGGTCTGTTATTATTCATATATCAATCTCCTTTAAACAATAATAATTGTAACTAAAATTATTACATATCTAATTAATAATCTAAAGGTAGTGAACTACCCTCCACTTACTTCATTGAAGTGGGGGCTTCTTGGTCAATACTCCCAATAGAGCAAGTTTACCCAAGCTTACAAGGTCGCACCGACCTTAGTTATTACCAAAACTATATAGCTAGTTTCAGTAGATTTTTACTTGCATTTATATCTCTATCATGTTTCGCATTACAGTTAGGACAAATCCACTCTCTGAGCCCTAATTTTTTCACTTCTTTGTTTTTATAACCACATTCAGAACATAATTGACTACTAGCATAATTCGATGGTGCTATAACTATCTTTTTGTCATTCCATTCTGCCTTATATTCTAACATTCTTCTAAACTCAAACCATGATACCTCACCTATTGCCTTTGATAGCTTATCATTCTTCATCATATTCTTTACTTTTAAGTTTTCTATAACTATTGTTTGGTTTTCACAGATTAGTTTAGTAGATAACTTGTGTAAAAAATCTTTTCTTTGATTGGTAATCTTCTCATGGAGTCTTGCGACTTTTAATCTAGCTTTATATCTGTTATTACTTCCTTTTTTCTTTCTTGATAAGTCCTTTTGTAGTTTTTTAAGCCTTTTTTCTGATTTTCTTAACCATTTAGGATTGTCATATCTATCACCATTGGAGCATATAGCAAACTCTTTCAAACCAACATCAACCCCTATTTTATTTTCTACTTTTGGCAACTTTATATTTTCAGTATCAACCAATATTGAAACATAGTATTTATTACTTGGTGTTTTTGTTATAGTACAACTCTTAATTAATCCAGTGAATTGTCGATGCAATTTTATTTTAATCATAGATTTCAATTTAGGAATCTTAATATATTCATTTTCAATACATACAGTTCCGTTTTGATTATTAGTTGTGTAACTGCGATAATTACTTTTCTTACTTTTGAACTTAGTAAATCCTACGGATTTATCCCTAAAGAAATTTTTATAAGCTTTATTCAAGTTTAATTGGGCATTGGCTAAAGCTAAACTATCAACTTCTTTTAACCAAGGGAATTCTTTTTTATATTGTGCAGGAGTTGGATATTTCACTTTTTTTATGTCTAAATCTTTGTTTTCTTCATAAGATTTTATCCTATCAGCTAACATTTTATTGTATATGAATCTAGTACAACCAAATGTTTTAGCAAAATATAATCTTTGCTCTGAATTAGGATAGATTCTATATTTATAAGCTTTTAACAACTCCCTCACCTCACTTTTTACCTTGATTTTGAATATATTTCTTTATTACTTCTCTTCTATACTTTATAACTAATACAAGATGATACTGCAACAAGAACACTGAATGATTATTTGTATCTAATTTGATTATTATCACCCATTTCTATTATTAACTACTGATTATATTTTAATGCAAAAATAATAGAAGCAAGTTATTTTTACGCATTCATCTCCCACTTATAGAAGATGGGAGATGAATGCTAGTTACGTTAAATAATTATAAATAAACTTTACATACTCACATTATAGAAATCGCATTTGCTGTGAACGAATATCAATCTTAAAGTCCTTTAAATCTACTAATCAACGCCCTTTATAGATGCATCTTCAGATTTTCCTATTCCAAAAGGTTTAATATCCAATTCAATAAAGAGAACAGCAACGAATATCAAACAGCATCCTATTATTATATTTATCGTCATACTCTCTCCTAGTAACATTACGCCAAGAATTGCAGCAAACACAGATTCCATGGACATGATAATAGACGCATGAGTAGATGATGTGTATTTTTGAGCAACAGTCTGAATTGTAAAACAAACAAAGGTTGAGAATATTCCCAAGAACAATAGCGAATACCAGACTCTACCGCTCATTATAACTGGAATTGGCTCCGTTATAAAAGCAGTAAGCAGCGACCATACAAATGCTACCATAATCTGAATAAAGGCTAATTTGAACACATTCATATGTTTCGTAAAATACTCAATGGATAAAATATGTGCACCGAATAAAAAAGCACTGAGAAGTGATAGAGCATCACCCAACTCTAAGGATAATGAGCCTTGCAAAGAGATTAAATAAATTGCAATAATAGTGATTACACTTCCTACAAAAACTTTTAATTGAGGACGTTTCCTATGAACAAGCCAGTATAGGAACGGTACCATCACAACATATGTAGCTAATAAAAATCCTTGCTTCGAAGCGGTTGTAAATAATAAACCATATGTTTGTGCAGTAAAAGCAAAAAAAAGTACAGTTCCAACAATCACTCCTTTAACAATATCTTCCTTGGTTAATTTTCCAATCCACTTAAAGAGGAATCCATACAAGAAAAGTGCTGCAATCCCAAATCGAAAAGCCAACAGAAACATTGGCGTTATTGAATCCAACGCATCTTTACCTGCAACAAAAGCAGCACCTTGTAAAATTGCAAACACAACAAGACTTATGTCTGCTAAATATTGCTTTTTACTATCATTTAAACGCATCCGTATCACCCTTTCACTAGTATATGATGTACAATATCAAAAGAAAGTCCCGATAAATGATATGCCAAGTTTTAGTCCGAAGAAAACCAGTATGGAACCACATAATACATTTATAGTTTTCAGTATTTTAATATTAAATACATTTTTGAACTTCGAAACAAGAGTAGATATACTTAAAAACCACATTGTGGAAGCTACCGCAACTCCAAATATAAAAAGTGAAGCATTGGTATTTTCAAGTGTTGCTCTAAAACCACCCAGTAAAAGTGTTCCGTCTATTATAGCTTGTGGATTCAACCAAGTAACCATAAAACAAGATACTATTATTTTCATAATAGGTTTTTCAAAATCATTGTTTGATTCCATGCTGGGTTTAGCAACAATCAGTGAATAGCCAATATACATGACGGCTATACTACCGATTCCCATAACTATGACTCTTAAAATTTTAACATGTTCTAGGACTAAACCTATACCCATAAAACATGCTAAAGCTAATGTAATATCAAAAAAAATCATTACAAGTGCTACTTGCAGTGCTCTTGATCTACTTTTTTCTATGGATGTATTTATTAGATACATATTTTGCATTCCTATAGGTGCCACATATGCTATTCCTAGAAGCCACCCTTGTATAAATGTACTCATTTAATCACCTCTTATTTAATATAACATTATTGAGCAGTCTAGAAACCATCCAAGCATAAAAAATCTGACCCATCCAAGATTTAACTTCTTAAAGATGGATCAGTAATATTTTCTTATTATTTCAGATAATTTTTTTATTCCATATTCAAGCTCTGATTTAGTTGCGTATGCTATAGAGAGTCTTATGGAGTTGTTTTCGTTGAAGTCGTAGATATATCCTGGGTTTATAAGAAGTTTTGATTTTAGAGCATCTTCAAAAAGCTTAAACATATTAATATCTTTCTTTAGTGTGACCCATATATAAAATCCCCCATTGGGTTTCTCCCATTTGGCGATGTCACTAAAATAAGTTGACAACAGCTCCAAAACTAGGTTACATTTGGATTTCAATGATGATTTCAAATCAATCTGATATCTCTCATGGTATCCTTTGTCAAACCATTCATATGCAATCAATTGAGATATAGAGCTCGAACCATAATCAGTTTGCATTTTTATATCAGCAAGCCTCTCAATGACAGACTCTGAACCTGCTATCCAACCAATTCTAAGACCGGGAGAAAATGATTTTGATAGAGTTCCTGTGTATAAGACACTCCCAGAATCATCCATTGATTTAAGTGGTTTTGGTGGAGCCTTTGAAAACCACAAGTCTGCATATGCATCATCTTCTATAACAGGTAACTGAAATTCTTTAATTATTTCCATCAATTGTTTGCGTTTTGATTCATTCATAACAATTCCTGTAGGATTGTGAAAAGTAGGGATTGTATATAACATATTGGTCCCGGATTTATTTAGTTTCTTTCTTAAATCATTTAAGTCAATACCATCTTCATCCATCAAGATTTCCTTCAATTTCATGCCTGCAGACTGAAAGATATGGAGTGATTTCAGATAGGAAGGTTTTTCTACAAATACTGTGGAACCTGGCTGCAGTAAACCAATTGAAATTAGACTCAGAGCCTGTAATGAACCAGATACTATCAGGACCTGCTCAGGTTTTAACTGGATATCAAACTTGCTCAAATACTTACATATTGCTTCCCTTAGTGGCTTGTAACCAAGGGGTTCTTCGTAATTAAGGGAGTTTAAGGGTAAATTTGACATTATTTCATTTACATATTCAGAAGGAAACAATTCTGAAGATATTTCTCCTGTACCAAGTCTGATCATGCCATCTTCAAACTCGTATTTATTTATCATTTGGATTGTAGTTTGATTTGGTTTATGAATACCCTGATCAAGATACTTTTTCCAGTTAGGCTGTGATATTGAAGCTAAGATTGACCAAGTATTGTTTGCTACAAAAGTCCCCTTGCTTCCTCTAGATATAAGTACTCCTTCAGATTTTAATTCATCCAATACGTTACTTATTGTGCTACGATTTACTTCCATAGCTTCAGCAAGTTTTCTTTCTGAAGGGAGTCTTGAATCAATGTACCAGTCACCATTTGATATCTGATTTATTATGTAGTTGTATATTTGATTATATAGAGATTTATCTGAATCTCTATTGGGTTTCCAGTTTATTATCATGTTTACACCTCATAAGTACTTGTCTTGCTTATAATGTATCACCTAAATTCTGCCTTAATGTGACTTAAAATCCATTTTTCTTGGATTTACGAAGAAACTAAGCTCCTTCTTCTATATACTACCATAAATATACATCCCTTAATACGAAATTATTTGAGTTTTTTGTTGATAAATCTCTTTAAACCATTCCCATCATAGATATTTTACCTGAAAATCATTAAAAAACTAATGGGATAGTAGAAAACATATCATCGTACATACCACTTAGCTTGAGATTCTAATAAATCAAAATACTTACCTTTTAGATCAATTAACTCTTGGTTTGTTCCTTCTTCCACTATCTTCCCATTCTCCAATACAACAATTTTATCAGCGATTTGAGTTGACCCCAATCTATGAGTAACGAAAATACATGTCTTATCATCACTCAGATTCTTAAAAGTACTAAAAACATTTGCCTCTTCAATAGGATCGATAGCTGCAGTTGGTTCATCTAAAACAATTAAATCATGTGGACGATATAAGCCACGTGCTATAGCAATACGCTGCCATTGACCGCCTGAAAGTTCTTGTCCACCAAACTCTCTTGATAAAATAGTATCATTATTGATTTTATAATCCTCAAAACTTAGATTGATTTTTGAGGAAGCATTTTCAATTTCCTCTTGTGAGGAGATATGGCTAATTCTTATATTATCTTCAGCAGGTAATTTATACTTTATGAAATTTTGAAATACTGCACTAATATTACTAAATTTTGATGAGTTTGAGTATTTTGCAATGTTCTCTTTACCATACTCCACCACTCCTTGTGATGGATTATATAATCCCATGATTATTTTTGTTAATGTACTTTTTCCTGAACCATTTTCTCCAACAATCGCTAATGATGTGCCTGCTTTTATGGTTAGGTTTATATTTGACAATGCCTTTTCCTTGGCATTTGGATATCTAAAAGACACGTCTTTCAATACAATATCATCTTCCTTAGAGAGTTCCCCTTCTCTTTCACTCTCTTTTTCTTCATTTAAAAATCTAATAAGAAAAGATGTACTTGAAATCCCCACCAAAGCTTCACCAATATTTTCAATAAGCTTCTTTAACATAGAAGTAATTTTCTCTATAGAATAATAAATAGCTGCAAATTGCCCTACTGAAATAGAACCATTATATAAATAATAAACTAATAAAGCTAGTACACAGATGTAGCCTAATGTATTAATAATACGCATTACTACAGCAATTTTTAGAAGCTTGTTTTTAACCTCAACAAAGGCTTTACTGAATTTTTTGTTAGAATTTAAAAATTGGTTATAGAAGTAGTTAAAGGACCCATTGATTAATGTTTCTTTAAAATTTTCCTTTGATACAATACAATTCTCAAAGTATTCAGTCCTTCTTCTTCTATTTGCAATTTTATCTTCAAAATCATAATTATTACTCATTCTAATTAATTCGGAAATAAAAACTGGAATAAATATCAATACTATGGCAAGTACCAACATAGGTTTTATGTTAATCAGATATATTGATGTTATCAATATAAAAGGCACGTATAAAAACAATATTTGTACTATAACACGGATTCCATTTGGTGCTTCTTGATTTCCTATGCTTGCCTTCTTAAAGTCATCATAATTTTCTACATCTTCATAATCAATTAAATCCATTCTATTGATTCGATCATGATATAGTGATTGCATGTACCCATTGCCCCGTCTCCAAAAGTAGCCTTGTGCTAGAAACTCTAACCATTCAGCAACTGGATTAAGGATTAAGATAACTAATATAGCTAATATTGGCTTTATCATGATATCAAATGGTGCTCCCTTAACAACCTCCAGTATATTTGAAAACAGTGATTGTAATACTACTATCTCCCCGTAACGTAAAACGCTAAACAGCAATGATGCAACCACAAGCGCAGAAAAAGTAAGGGGACTTGCACGCCATGTGTATTTGATTAATTTGATAAAGATATTACTATTAGACATTCTTTTTCTTTTACTCATAATACATCTCCTTTTGCTTGTTAAACAATTTGGCATATATATTATCATTGTTCATCAATTCTTCATGAGAACCCAGCTCAGCGATTCTACCACTATCAAGTACTATTATCTCATCTGATATTTTTGTTGAACCTAACCTGTGGCTAATCATCAATAAAGTTTTATCCTTAGCTATTTTTGAAAAATTACTGTAAACTCTACTCTCAGCAGTGGGGCTCAAACTGGATGTTGGTTCATCTAAAATGACAAATGGTGAATTTTTATATAGAGCACGAGCTATGGCTATTCTTTGCCACTGTCCCCCTGAGATATCTATTCCATTAT
This sequence comes from Oceanirhabdus sp. W0125-5, assembly GCF_027938815.1. GTDB lineage: Bacteria > Bacillota > Clostridia > Clostridiales > Clostridiaceae > Oceanirhabdus. Next base: position 3,242,239 of record NZ_CP115913.1, on the reverse strand, counting down.
CATACATTTTACCTAAATAGCTATTTTCCCCATCTGGTAAATCACGAATGAGATCACCTAATTCTAGCTTTTCTATTACTGAATTAATATCTGCTTCAGGTTTATTAAAAGCAATATTATCTTTGAGAGAAACATAATATTTTGCATAGTCTTGAGAAACAAGTGAAAACATGCTTCGCAGCTCAGCAAAGGTGTAACTTTTTATATCCTTACCATTTATCAAAATTTCACCTTCAAAATCCCTATATAAGCCCACTAGTATTTTAATTAAAGTTGTTTTTCCTGCTCCATTTAAACCCACTAGAGAGTATGATTTACCTTTTTCCAAGTATAAATTTAATCCTTTGATTATATAATCTTTGGAGTCTTTATATTTAAAGAATAAATTTTTAATATGTAAACTTTCAAACTTCAATTCTTCACGGTTATTATCAAATACTTCTTTGTTTTCTTCCAGCTGGATAAACTCTTTGAAATCCTTTACATATTCATTATGTGAGGAAAAGTCCAAGATAAGCTCTGATAATTGAACTGAAATAACCTTTGTTAAATTTATCATACAACCTACTATTGATGTAAAAAAACCAACACTTAATAGGTTATTGTATACTTGTCGAGATAATGTAACAATTAATATAATGGTAAATATATTTATCACTATATTACATAATTTGATTCTTAAAGTTTCACGTGCTAATGTCTTTGTGTTAAAATTCGATCTATAAAGATGGGCATCTTTGAATCTTTTATTAATTGTATGCGAATAGTTAAATAGTGTTCTTTCAGCACTAGCTTCTCTATTTGACAATACATCAGATAGGTAATTCATCTGTCTTGTTATGAAACCAACCTTTTTCTCTGACTCATAGATCACTTTACCACCCTTAAAAGTTAATAAAATTATTGGAATTATAATGAAAACAAATATGATTACTATCCACCAATTATATTTGTACAAGGTAAATAAGATACCAATTACTTGTATGGCTAAGGTGACAATCGAATTACTTGATTTAAGAATTTTAATAAATCTCATTTCTATATTCTTAGTTACTCTTAATAGTAAATCCTGTGTATGAGTTGACTCGAATAGTAAATAATCCATAGAGAATTGTTTTTTTATGATCTCTGGCTTTAATTTGTTTCTAAGTGTATCTTCAAATAAGTCATAGAAGTACAATTTTAATTCTTGACTAAGCTGCATATAGAAATAGCCCACCCCCATAAATATGGCATTTTTCATCATTATATAAGTTTGTGGTTCATTTGAAGCTAATGTTATTGCAGAATCAATGAAATTTGCAACAACCAGAAGCATCATAGGCACTAGTAAACCATCCATCACTGTTAAAGCGAGACACATTACAAACAGCATAGGTGAATATCTAGCGCATATTTTAACAATACTAAAAACTGATATATTTTTCCTATCTAAATCTACCATTATTTAAACCTCCTTAATAAAGTCATGTTGAAAATATTTATTTTAAAATGCATCATATCTACTATTTCTTTCACACTACTAGCTTACAATCAATAGTAACATACACTTTTTTTGATTAAAACCTCACGAATAATACATAACTAAACTTGAGTATTTAATGTATGTAATAATATTTAAAATTAAAGGATACTGTATTATCATAATCTGATAATACAGTATCCTTTTCATTCTTCTCTACTTACATCCAAGCGTATATAACTGCTCTTTTAATTGTTTTATATCTCTTTTATTATGATCAAAATATATTGTGTGCATTCCCTCAGCTGCTGGAACAACAAGATTATCTGTATTGTTATCTATAAGTATACAGTTTTCATAGTCTAGTTCAATTTGACACAATGTTTCTTCAAATATTTTACTTTCCTTTTTCCCAGATCCTATTGTATCTGAAATTACTATGACATCAAAAATTTCATTGAAACTATGTTCCCTGGAGATGTATTCCACTCTGTCGCTTTTATTATCTGTTACGATTCCTACGACATATCCCTTTGCTTTTAAACTTTTTGCTATATCAAGAATTTCAAAGTCCATTGGCGTTGCAATAAATGAATCATATAGCACTTGTATATCAAGCTCTTTTCCTATTTCTGAACATATACTATCCCATACGTCAGTATGCTTTACCCTTCCATATAACAAATCCCTATTATATTTTCTATATGCTTTTGTAAATGTTTCCTCATTTATTTTTATTTCGTTAACAAAATACTTTATAATCGAAGTAGTACCTGTTGCATCAACAGTTAATACGCCATCTAAGTCAAATAGTACCGCCTTATACATAAACTCACTCCCTTATGAATCCTTTTATTTCCATTATTACTATTTTATCACCATAAAATTTTATATACAACAATATAGACATATATAAAGAACCAGTAATATTAACTAATCTCACATTTAAAATAACTAAAGGCTTGAAATCGTAATTTATTTCAAGCCTTTATAGTTACACTATTTAATCTTATTACTTCATTATTACTTTCAATAATTACTTTTTAGTATCAATTATGTTTTGTAAAAGAAGTTTACATCTTCCACAATCAGTACCTGCGCCTGTTGCTTCACCAACTTTTTCAATGGTGTCTGCTCCATCTTTAACTGCATTGACAACGGTTTCCATAGAAACACCTTTACATCCGCATGCTATTGATAATATTCTTTCTACCTCTCCAATACATCCACCGCAACCTGTCCCTGCGCCTGTAAGTTCTTGAATTTCCTCTAAAGTACGAGCACCGCCAACCATTGCTTTCCTAATATCAACATAACTCACTTGTTTACAGTGACAAATAATTCTATTTACAGGTATAAGAACCGCTACTACATACATCTCTCCATCACTTCTCATAGAATGTATTGTTCCAGCAGGGGCGACAAATGAATCTCCTACATTCAGTTCTACTTCTCCATCTTCAGATATGCCAAACCCTGACCCTTTTATGCAATAAAATATTTCATCTCTATCTTCATGTCTATGATGTGGAACTATCAAATCAGAAGGTATATGATATACCTTTGTCTCAATAGCTTCTTTTATTAAATTTATATCCATACTTTCTCTCCTTTTGATCTTTATTTACACTTTATTTGTTATTATTTTATCAATCTTTACTCTTCTTTGTAATATTATTCTGAAACCAAAAGCTGTTATAATGAAACCTTTTATGAGCCAAGTCATCTAATGAACTATTATAAAATTTAAAGGTATAGAACGTATAAAAGTAGCGTCAATCAAATGATTGACGCTACTTAGCTTATAAATCCAAAATTAGAAAGTCTTTGATACAATGATAACAAAACTTATAAAAATAACACCTTAGTTATCTTACACTATGCTCTTTCCGAAATGCCTTAGGGGATACTCCTTCAAATCTTTTAAAAAACTTAGTCATATTTGCCGGCTCATCAAAACCTAGCAAATCTGATATTTCATAAATTAGTAACTCGCCCTGACTCAGATATCTTTTGATTTCAAGAATAATCCTATTAATTATATATTGTTTAGCAGATAAACCTACAATAGTCCTAGTCGCATAGTTTATTGTCTTCTTAGATACAAGCATCATCTGAGCATAATCTTCAACTGTCTTTTTCTCAGTATAATTAGCCTCAACCAACTGACGAAACTGGTTGTATGTTCGAAATACAGCTGTTTCTGCCGACTGTTTACTTTTATAATAAAATTCATTTAAAGATAATATAAAACTTTGAAACAAAGACCTGATCAAATCTTCATTACTCTCCTCATTGATTTTCATATACTCTTTATAAATCAACTCGATTATTGCTCTATTCATTGTCTCAACAGAATTATCTATGGATAAAATTGGTGATTTATAGGGTCGGTCAAAAAATTCAAGAAATGTTTTACTACTTATGCCTTCACCTTCAAAAAAGAAAGGCTCATTAATATGTATCACATAACCTTTAGCAAGATTATTAATCTCAAAATTCTGAACCTGATTCTTCTGAACAATAATCACATCACCAGCTTTATATGCATATCTGTCAAAATCTACAACATGGTATCCTTCTCCATCTGTAATATAGATAATCACCCAAAAATCAATCCGATTATCTCGCTTCAAATGCCAGTGGGGTCTAGTAGCAAAAAATAGTTGTAGATCTACAATCTCGAAATCAGAATCCTCTTTCATACTATTTCTATATTTGATGCGTTTAATAGATGTCATAATACCCCCTCCCTTCAATTATTTATAACAGAGAGCAAATTCTATAGTAGTTAGTTTAATTCTAATCCACTTTCAACTGATTTTCACCAATACTCACAGCTATTGCACCTATTATAATTTGTTCAATACCAAGACCAAGTAACATTTCTATATATCCATTTATTTTTGAACCTATAAATAAAGTAGGTATTAAGATTGCTACTGAACCAACTATATTTATTACCATTACTTAAAAAAACTAAAGACTTGAAATCAAAATTGACTTCAAGTCTGCATAGTTACATTCATTGATACATCTTATACAAAATTTACACAGATAGGTTCATATTTAGTAACTATTACCCTCTAAATTCTATCAATTCTCCGTCAGGCCCGACAAATACTACTCTACGCCAACCTTCTTTTATTATATAAATATTCTCATCTTAATCCACTACAGGAATAAGAAACGCAGTTACATAGAGATCCCCATCGCTCCTAAGGGAATGCATTGTTCCAGCTGGAGCAATGAATAAGTCTCCTACATTCAACTCTACTTCCCTATCCTCTAATACTGCGAAACCGGAACCCTTTATACAATAAAATATTTCATCAAGCCCTTCATGTATATGTGGAGAAACTTGTGCCATAGAGGTTATATGAAATACATGTTTCTCAATAGATTCTTCAATTAAATTCAAATCCATGCTTTTATTCTTTATCCAGCTATTTTCTTTCCGAGTGATACTTCTAAATCTTCTAGGACTAAGCCCTGTGTATTTTTTAAAAAACCTAGTCATATTAGCTGCCTCAGTAAAACCTAATTCATATGCAATTTCATTAATACTTTTTTGTTCAAAACATAGTTTAAGTTTAATTTTCAAAATAAGCTGATTAATAATATATTGCTTTGCAGACATATCAATAGCTTTTCGTGTCATTAAATTAACTGTCTTTTTAGACACATGCATCATATTAGCATAACCTTCTACCCTTTTCTCTTTATGAATATTTTCTTCTACTAATTTAGTAAACTGTATAAAAATTTCATTTTTTATTTGTCTTGAAGTATCTTCTCTCAAGCTGCTATTCAATATTATGGATACAAGTGTTTTGAAAGCTGAAGCAATTACCTTATAATTCACAACCTCATCAACATTTCTGTACATATCATGAATAACATCTAAAAGCTTTGTTAAAGTTGAAGTATATAAAACTATAAAATTTACAAGTGGATTCAAATAACTTTCCCTAAACAACTCTTTTACTTCTGTAGTATCATTACTTAGAAATTCACATAGAAATCCCTCTGTAAACATGATTAGATAACCATCTATATTCTCAAACTCACTATATCTATGAACACGATCCTTTGAAATAATTAAAATTTCTCCTGCTCTAACTGTATATTCTATAAAATCAATTTCATGAACGATTTTACCTTCTGTAACGAAAATCAAATTGTAAAAATCAGTACGAAAATGTTTTCTAATGAAGGAAGTATTGGCAGCTTCAAAAAAACTTTTCAAAGAAATAATTTCGAAACCTTTATTTTTTTTCTTATTTCTAAACTTTATTCGTTCTACCTTATTCATAAGATTACCTCTCTTCACTAAAAACTACCCTCATTATATAATTCTTTCTTCATTTTTGTAATGTTATTCTACGACCAAAAACTATCATAATGAAACAATTCAAAACTATTATAAATAGAAAAACTCCTAAAAGTGTTTTAGTCACCTTTAGGGGCAATAAACGACAGAAATTTTACTCATCTATTTGTTTTTTGTACTTCTCTCCCCAATTCCACATAGAATCAAGTATGGGTTTAAGACTTGTCCCAAGTTTTGTTAATGAATATTCCACCTTAGGAGGAACCTCAGCATAGACTTTTCTTGTTACCAACCCATGTTCTTCCATAGATCTCAATTGTTGAGTGAGAACTTTTTGGCTAATAGAGCCAATTGAGGCTTTTAATTCTCCAAATCGCTTTGTTCCATTTATAAGATCTCGTAATATTAATACCTTCCACTTTTCACCTATCAATGCAAGTGTTATTTCTACAGGACATTTAGGCAAATCTTTTTTCATTTGAATTCCTCCTATTAGTTACCTCTGGGTACCTATAGCACTTAAAGGTGCCTACTTGCTGTTATTTACCTTTGGATTTATTATATAACTGTGAACACGAAAAATCAAAGAAATACAATTTAATAGAATGTTATTTATTACTACTAGAAAATCAAAAATCGTAAATTCTAATTATTAATGATCAATTTTTAATATGAAAAAATATAAATTCAGGAGGTATATGCAATGAATGAAGTAGTAAAATTTTTGATTAAAAACCCTGTACAGTATTTCGCAACAATTGGATTAGATGGTAAACCGAAGGTACGTCCTTTCCAATTTATGCTTGAACAAAAAGGCAAACTATATTTCTGTACAAGTAATCAGAAGGATGTTTATGCGGAAATAAAAGAATGTCCCTATGTTGAACTCTCTGTTTCTAGTCCTACATTTGCATGGATTAGATTAAGTGGGAAAGCTGTTTTTTCAAATGATATTGAAATCAAGAAAGCTATCATTGAACACAGTGAACTTGTAAAATCAATTTACCAAACAGCAGAAAATCCAACTTTTGAAATTTTCTATCTTGAGGATGCAAAAGCTGTTATTGCTGATTTTTCTGGTAATCCTCCAGCAGAATATACCTCTTAATCATGGATAAAAAAGTAAACCAAGAAATTTTAGATAAATTGACAAAGGTATGTATATGTAACGCTATATCAAGATCTAAAATAAAAAATGCTATAAAAGAAGGTGCCAGCACTGTTGAGGAGATTAATAAAGTAACCGGTTCTGGCTCATGCGGCTGCAAAGGAAAAAGATGTTCACATAAAATTGAACAGCTGTTAAAGTATTATGGTAAGGATAACTTATAACCAAGACGTACTATAAGTTAAGTAAGATTAATAACTATATTTATAAAAGGTAGCATTGAATTTAATCAGTGCTACCTTTCTATCATATATATCTTATAATTCATTATTATAATCAATCTCCTTCAATTTAAAAAGTGGTCTCCCAGCTTTATTAAATGTTAAATCAAAATAAGAGATTCCATTAACATTTGGATCTGTTTTTGAAAATACTTTAGCTGTATAGGATTTACTTTCATCAAGATTATACTCTAGATTATCCCAATAACTACTAAATCCGTCTTCAAAAACCAGTTCATCTGTTTCTTTATTATAAATTTTAATATATACGTCATCTGTTCTGTTAATCTGAATAAACCTTAATTTATTACCATTATCATCAGTCATTCTAATATTAATACCATATTTTCCATCCTTATGCAGTGAGCTCAATATTTCTGAATAATGATATTTAGTAGCTAATGTAATTTCATCATAAAGTCCAATAGTAACACTCTTATTGTACCTATTTTCGCTTTTATTAGATAAATATACCGACATATTACTTTGAGCAATATCTTTATGCATATATAGTTCCAATTTATTAGAAGCATTTCTAGAATTCCAAATATCTATATTTTCATTGTATGATAGAAAGCATTCAATACCGTAATAAGGATAATGATCATAAATCTCAGATATATTCAAAATATGATGATTAAAGTCTTTACCCCTAGGATTTACTTTAATTTTCAACTTGTCTGCTGCAATAATGTTATTCTTTTTATACACTCTATGAGTTGTTTGAAATTCATTAATAAAAGTAACATTATATGTTCCATCAGATATATATACCTTCTTAGATGTTGGGTCATCAAATACTCCCCATCCACCAGAAATTTCATCTGATTTAGCTATTTTATTTTCATCAACTTTATATAAAAAGTATTTAAACTGCCCATCTTTTTTACCATCAAAATCAGTACTTAAAGTTATTTCATTCATGTCTGATAGATTATACGTTAGATTGAGGGTTCCATTGATAATTAAGTCTTCATATGGAATAGTTTCTTCAATATAATAATGGTAGTCTCCCATATCACAATTAACTATAAATGTAATATCATCTTCGATAGAAGTTGATATATTAAGATATTCACTATTAATATTCGCATTTAATAAATCAGAAAATCCATATCCATAAATACTATTACCATCAATATTGATTGAAATATCTCTAGTTTCTACATGAAAAGTTGCTTTATTAAGGCTTAATTTACTATTGTTAATATCAAATATTTTGATGTTAACATTATAAAGCCCAGTTTCATCTTCAATAGTCTCAGTTACTATTTCATTAGTGTCAATTATTATTTCATTACTCCCAGTTTCTACATCAATTGAACTCATTCTTGAAAACGCTAATAAAAGACTCATTAATAAAAATATCAATTTCTTCATCTTGTTACCCCTTATTTAATATATATGTTATAAATATTGTACCATATATTTGCATTTAAGTATATTATTCACTTTACATATAGTCAGGTTTTACAAGATTGACTTGTGTTTATATTAATTTCACATCAGTAGGTGGTGCAACTGGATATGAAAAATGAATACTAACAAATTTCCATGCATCTTCTTCTTTATTTAGAACAGCTGAAAACCTAACTCTTCTCTTTACATCATCACCAATATTCTCTTCATGTAGATAGTACGAAATTGACTTCAAAGATTTTAAAAGTTTTTCTTTCTCATTACATTCTGATTTTAAAACATCTTCAATTTTCCCTAATGTATGTTTTATAACTTTTTCCTCCTGAAATTCTTTTTGCAAAATTCCAGTTGTAGAAACTGTAGCAAATTTATCGGTACAATATATATGTGCATTATCAATATCTAATTTAAAATTACCCCAGTAGAACCAATCAATATATAGGAGTTCTTTTAACTGTTTTAACCCTTTGCACCATTCATCATAAGCTGTACCAATTATCAGAACTTCTTCCGAATCAATAAATAGCTCCGAAATAAACTCATCTATCTTCGTAATATCTCTGTTACTATATCCTTCTTGAAATTTCAATAAAGTATCTATAAGTTTTTTTTCATTTACCTTCAATTTTCATTCTCCCTTTCAAAATGAATTTCGCTGTCACCATGGAGCCACCAATCACCCACGCCCCATGAATTAAGATTTGGATTTTCTAACCATTTCCCTAATACTATCGATAACATAAGTGGGTTTTTCATCCATGATGCAATGATCACTCCCTTTAGCTATTATTTGTTTAGATTTACATGACAAAGATAAAAGGTCTCTTTGAAGAGCAGATGATATTTCTTCAAAAACTATTGCTTCTTTTTCTGGTAGCTCATAGTTTACATAATTTTTAATGGATTCTTCAGGATCTCTTGAAAGGACTATTAATTCAATATTAAGTTGTTTATACTTTGCTTCTATTCCCTTGCTAGATTTTTTGTAACACAGCATTTCATCTGAAATAGTTTTATAAAGTCTTTGATTTTTCATGAAACTCATCATCTTCTCGTGCAAGTCATCAGGTAAGTGTTCATCTTTATTTTCTCGTTCTCCCATGCTCTTTGAAAATTCCTCGGGACTTAATCTATAAGTTGACATCCAATTATCTGTCAATGCTTTTACTGAAAACATACTATTTAATGTTGGTGTTCTATCCTCTATTAGTTTCTCATAATCTTTGGACGTAGAATCCAATAAAATAAGACCATTAAGTCTTTCTTGATTATTCATGGCATAATACTGTGCTATCATTCCTCCAAAAGAAAAACCTAGTAATATAAATTCTTCATCAATACCTATATTATCTAATAGCTCATTCAACTCATTAGAAATATTTGCCACTGTTCTTTCGCTTTTATAATCTTCACTATTTCCATATCCCTTTCTATGATATAAAAGAATACGTACTTCATTTTTTAAAGACTCCACTACCTTATACCAAAGATAAATGGAGTTTCCAAGACCGTTCTCAATAACTATCAATGGGCCTTTATCTCCATAGATTTCATATTCTATACTTGATACATTATTTTTCATTTCATCATCTCCAATATTAAAATCTATATTTTCTATAAGGAGTTACAAACTTTTCCTTTTGCAGTAAAGTCATTAAGTGTCAATGATTTATTAATTTTGAAATCCATAATCACACAATCATCAGAAAATTTAAAAATGTAATTAACAACATACGGTGTCTCTAGATAAACAACCAACAAATCCAGAGTACCATTATCCCAATTCATATATGACAAATAATTCTGATTATGCCACATAACATCCTTGATAAAGTAAGACTTTCCCTTATATGGTCCATCTGCACTAAAATCAAGCTTAATACTTGAGTCTTTAACTCGCAGCTCAATATTAAGTTTTTCCTTATGACTTTTTATAAAAACATTATCAATATTTAATGGATTCTTTTCAAGTTTAATGGACATATTCCCAAGTGATTCTAAAGACTCAATTTTATTAGAATACTGATCATAATTATAGCTTAGTTTAGGTAAACTCCTATCTTCATATGAAGCTGATGGTGTAAAATAAAAGTGTTTGTATATGCATTCCATTAATGGTTCAATTTTTGAATTCTGAGATGTTACAATAAAAGCCAGTTCTTTTTCAGGCATTATAAGACATATTTGACCAAAACCACCATCCATTCTGTAATGATTGAATTTATTTATGTGTAACTGATATCCATAATGGATTCCTGAATAAATTTTTGTTTCTGGATCCTTTTCTGTTACTTTGAATATTTTTTTACATGTTGCCTTTTCCAAATACTCTTTAGATATTACCTGTTCACCTTGGTACACCCCCTCATTAAGAAGCAAAAATCCAATTTTACGAAGTGAATTTGCAGACATACTTAATCCCATACCTCCACATGTGATACCTTGTAGACAATACTCCCATTGAGGTTTTGGTATATCCATCTTTGTAAAGAAATACTTGTCCATAAAATCATCCAATTTCTGACCTGTAGCCTTTTCAATTATTGCGGAAAGCATATGTGAACCGTGGGTGCTATATCTGTAGTATGTTCCAGGGGTATGCGGAAAATCCTGTGCAAGAAACGCTTCTACCCAATCCTCTTTATAAAATAAGTCGGCGTATGTATTTTCATGTATACCTGATGACATAGTAAGTAAATCTTCAACAGTCATCAGAGATAGATTTTCACTAACTGTTTTAGGTAATTTATCTGAAAAAAAATCTACTACTTTAGAATCAAGTTCTAAATATCCCTTATCCACTGCAATGCCAATTCCAAGAGATGTAATTGACTTTGTCAGTGAAAACATAAGATTATTTTCGTCAAATGTGTATGGAGAAATTGAAAACTTGCTTAATACACAGTCTTTATTAAGAATTGAGAAAGTTTTTATATTAATATTTTTATCATCAAAGGCATCTTTGATAAATCCTTTTAATTGAAGTTCACTAAAATTGTCATTTTCTTTGTAATAATAGTTGGTCATCTAATCCTCCTAAATTTATTCAGTAATTTCTGTAAGTCAATCTAACATTTCTAACTCTTCAATTCACTTTCCTTTATAAGGTTAAATTTTTCAGCAAATCTTGGATTGATTTTTTCTAGAACCTTATAGTTTTTATTAATCAAATTTTTATGACTTGATACATTGAGAACCGAACCTATTTAAGGTACGGTTCACCGTACCATTCTAAACAACGGTTTTATAATGTAATACTATATTCTCTTGGTGGTTCATCTATACATGACATTATGAAATCGTAAAACTCCTCATAGCATGACATCTTGTCCTCTAACTCATTAGAATTATATGTATCGAAAATTAACTTTGCTAATTTGGGACTTCTGTTTTTTACATCATCCAAAATGTGTTTTTTTGATTCAATGAACCAACCGTTCTTGTCATAAAACAAATCTAAGCCTAGAAAGGTATACTCGCTGATAAACATTTCAATTTCAACATTTTTTCCAAGTTCTTTAAATCCCTTTAACTGAGATATGCTTAACTGAAAATCTATTGACTTTTTCAATCTTAACTTATCGTGAATCTTAATTGGTGCTTTCCAAGTATTATACACTTGATCTGATTTAATATACTCTTCAATCCAGTTTTTCTTGTCTATTAATACTTTAAAATCTTTAGCTATTGGTTTCGTTCTAACCTCTTTTGCTGCCTTTTCTTTGAACATCTCAGCCGTTAGCCATAGCATCTGAACAGGAATTTTGTCAATTATTTTACATGTCATTTTATGCTCTGTTTCTGTGGCAATCACTATTAAATCAATATCGCTGTGGCTATGGTAAATCCCTTTTGCAAAAGAGCCGTAGAGCACAGCCCCAATTACATTATTGTCAGAATTAAAACTAATAATTACTTTATTTAGTACTTCATCAAACTTTGATTTCACGTTAATCTCCTCACTTATTGTAGTAGTTTATAAATATCACTTACTTCTGATACGGTTTACCACACTTGATTATACTGCGGTTTTTAGTTAGTTGGTACTTTCTCAGATATCTCTTCTGCGTAATTTCAGCAAAGTATTACTCTGCCCAATTCATTTGATTATCTGGAATCCCCTGCTTTCTACACTCCTCAACAACATCATTTTTTTCTTCCTTATTTCCTATAGAATACTTTAAGACTTTGTTCCTAAACACTACATATTTAATATTGTTTCTTTTGAAATCGACGAACCAATTGCCTCCTTTTCTTTCGTCATTAATGAGTACTTTTGATAATCTCTCAGGTAAATCTAAAGTATTTGATGAAAATGTAATAACAGTCCAGTAACGAGGATAATTATTTGTTTTCCACAATTCCACTTTGTTCACATCAAGAAAGTCCAATATGCTTTCATCATCGATTCCCTCTTTTATAAGAATTCCTTCATAGATACCAGTATTTTCATTCTCCAGTGATAGACCACAAAACTCATTATTAACAATACCATCAACTAAAAGTTCCTCTTTTAGCAAGACATCAAGTGATACTCCAAAAATATAACTCAAATCTAAAAGCTTCTCTGTTTCTGGCAAAGCGATGTCCAATTCCCACTTCGAAATTGATTGTCTACTCACAGAGCATTTTTCTGCAAGATCTTCTTGTGACATATTTTTCACATTTCTTAGGTATTTAATTTTTTCAGATAACTTCATCCAACTACGCCCCCTTCTATTAGTAGTAATAGATTATCATAGTAACACCATATATACTACCTGTAAATGTCAATCCCAAAATGCACAAAAATTATAATCTCAAAATGTACAATTATTATAATTATTGATTTTTGATTTTCTTACTTTCCATTACCTCTATCTTTCCTTTTAATCTATAGGATGGTCCAGTGATTTTAACAATACTTGAATGATGAATCAGTCTATCCAATATTGCGTTAGCAAGTGTAATATCTGAAAAAACTTCACCCCATTTACTAAAAGGTTGATTGGTAGTTATAATAGTTGAATTTTTCTCGTATCTCTTATTTATTAATTGAAACAATAGGTTAGCACCTTGTTTATCAATTGGTAGATAACCTATTTCATCAATAATTAATAACTTGTACTTTGCATAGTGTTTTAATTTTGTTTCTAATCTATTCTCCGCATGAGCTTTGTTGAGCTGCATAATTAAATCATGACATGATATAAAATAAGTTAAATGTCTTTTCTTAGCTGCAGCAACACCAAGTGCTACAGCTAAGTGAGTTTTTCCAACCCCTGAAGAACCAAAGAATAGTATGTTTTCTTTATTTTCAATGAACCTTAAACTCTCTAAATCTAATATTTGAGTTTTGTTTATTGAAGGTTGAAAATCGAAATCAAAATCTGACAAAGTTTTTTCAAAAGGAAATGCAGATACAGCTATCTGAATCCTTGAAGCTCTCTCATTTCTAAATTCTAATTCTTTCTCTGTCAATGCTAATAAAGCATCAATAAATGTAAGATCCTTATTAGTTATTTCATCTAAGAAGTTTGGCAGAAAACTTCTAAATTTCTCTAATTTCAGTGTTTCAAGGTTATTAAGTAGTTTGTTATAATTACTCATTTAATCACTCCTCTAAAAAAATATCCATATTCTTTAAGTTTTCTTCAATAAAAAGTTCTACATCATCTTCTGCATAATGGCTCAGAGCATTTGAAAGTAGTATTTCTTTTGCATGATCTTTTTTATAGTGAAAAGTTTTATCGGATATCTTATGACAAGCAACTAAATCTTTAGTATAATAAATATAAAGTTCAGATTCTATTTCTGAAACGGTTAAATAACAACCTATATAACAGGTTGGAACGGAGTATTTTTTACCTTTATATCTAATCATGGATTCATTAGATACCTTATATTCTTTTTCGTGGTGGAAATATGATAGAAGGATATCCATTGTAGGTAACGGGTTTAAATACTCTTTTTCTTTTTCAAATCTTATAAATGGTACCTCGTTCGTTGCTTGTGAAATTTCACTATTAATATCATGATTAAATGATTCTACTATCTTCTCTAAATCTTCAAATGTATTGAATTCTTCATTAAAAGGCGTTAGCCTGTCCACTAGCTTCGCTAGAGTTTCTACTTTACCTTTAGTTTGAGGCCTATATGGTCTACATGTGATTACATCAAACCCAGCATCCATAGAGAAGTATTTGAAATTTTTATTTATGGATACATTTTTAAAAGAAGTAGTATTCCTATCCACTACCGTGGACATATTATCGAAAAGTATTTCTTTAGGTATCCCTTGATAATATCTAAAAGCTTCAAATAAACATTCAAACAGAGTTTTTTGAGTTCTATCCATTGTTAATTTCAAATATTTTAGTCTTGAATATCCTAGAACCATCAAAAATATATTTACTTCAAATACTTCACCTTCCTTATTAATCATTTTTATACTTTCTTTCCAATCTACTTGAGCTTGAAGTCCTGGACTTGTATCAAACCTTATTGTTGCTTTTTTCACCTGTGATTTTCTATGTTTTTTCACAAAACTATTTACTGTTTGGTATCCTCCTGTATAGCCTTTTTTCTGTATAAATTTGAATATAGCCATTGAAGTAGATCCATAGTTATCAGCTTTATCTTTAACTATTTCTTTATAATCATCAAGTTTCCCATTAATAACTCTAGGTTTTCTTGTAGAACTATTTGATTCTGTTAAGTACTTATCGATTGTTCTTCTATCGCAATTAAATCGTCTAGCTAATTCGCTTTTATTCAATAAATCTATCTCCTCTCTTATTAAATTTATTTGATTTGACACATCTTTTCTCATAATATTTCTCCTAACTTTTTTTGAAATATTATACTAAAAAATGTACAAATTTGTGTAGTTTGAGATTATAATTTTTGGCTAATTTGATTATATAATTTACACTACCAACCTAGAAGTTCTATTCTGCAACTCCTAAGTGCAAATTGTATATTTAACTCAATAGATATTGCTTAAATTGAACATTTAACCGTAACATACCCTAGACTTTACTTAATATTTAAAAGTAAGTACCCCAGAACTGCTCAAGAAATTGGAACGTAATGCAAATTACTTGAAGCTAACTTTTCATTAAAATATATAGGTCAATTTTATATTTAACTAAAAAATAAAAAATGTCTCTGGCTCTTTCCTTTCAATTCTGCAATTGTCTTCGAGCCATTGTCTAACATGATGTAACCTCTCGTCGAAATCAATTGCCTTTTTGCTGCATCTTTTTACACAACTGTTACAACGAATACAAAGCTCATGATTAACTTGAACACTATCATTAATAGCCAAGGCACCAGCGGGGCAATGATCTACACAAATACCACACTTGGTGCAGTTCTCACATACAGTTGGCCCCAAAGGTAATGATTGATTTCTCTTTCTAAAAGGAACCTTCCCTTTCACTTTTAAATCTCTTTCCTGAAAATTCACATCAGATTCAAGAATTTTTTTTATCTCAATGCCAAAGGCTTTTGCCCTTGAAATATCTTTTTAGTCAGGACGCTTTGTACCTACCTCTTTAGTGTATGAATGCTCCCCAATAAAAGAACCTCCAGCAATAGGAATGAAACCATTACTACTAAATATGTCTTTCATCTCTATCAAGGAATCATCATACTCACGATTACCATATACTACTACTAAAACAACTAGAGTATTTTCTCCCTTTATCTTTTTTATATATTCATCAATCAAAATTGGAAGTCGTCATGCATAAACTGGCATACCAATTATAATTAAATCATCTTTTCCAAAAACAGGTGTTGTTACTCTATTTTGAGGTAGTGTTATATCATAACTATTTAACACCTCACCAATTGCCTCTGCTATAGCTGATACAGTCCTTTTAGTCGTTCCTGTTGGGCTGAAATATAAGGTATGTAATGATTTCATAATACTCCTCCTCCATGGATTTTAATAGATTAAGCATAATTACATTGTAAAAACGGGATATAATTAAGTTATCCTTATTATGCTTACTACAAAATTATAACACGATTACCTCTACATGGCATTGTCTATGTATATATATTCTTTTTAATACGCACCTGTCTTGGTAATTGTCACCGTGCCCTCTTAATTGCACAAAAAAAGAACGTCCAATAACTACGTTCTTTAATAATTAGCTCACTACCTTCTTGTAGAGTTTGATTTAAAATTTAGGCCATGCTGAGTACAGTCCTAAATAAATAAAATCAGTGATTTCTTTGTCATACATTAATATTTAAAATATCAGTTGAATCAGTTATATCTATGGGATATTTATAATTAAATATATCAACATCAATAAATTTCCACTTACCTCTATCCTTCTATATAAGGAGCTATTGTTATCTTTTTATCCTGAATTTCCATCTTTACTTTGCCTTTTATATTTAATTCTTGAATATAATCATCCGGAATATGAATTCTTCCCCTTTTATCAATAACAGCTACTTCATCATGTGTATTGCTTTCTAATTCCTTATCAATATCTGCAAATCTTTCCTTAATATTAACTCTCTTAATAAATTCCTTACTTGTCCTTCCGTCACTGATAGCTACAACTCTATCAACCATTTTAGAAATATTCCTATCATGTGATACAAGAACTACTGTTACACCTAGTTCTTTATTGACTTTCCTAAAAACATCTATGATACTTTCACTTGTTTTAGTATCTACTGAGCCAGTTGGTTCGTCAGCAAGTAAAAGTTTTGGCGAATTACATAATGCAATTGCAATTGCAACCCTCTGTTGCTCTCCACCAGAAAGTTGACTTAAATTATTTTTTCTTCTATGATACATATTTACCATTTTTAATAATTCATGAGCTTTTTCTTTTTTATTATTACCCTTCTTCATACTCATAATATATTCTATGTTTTCTTCAGCTGATAAATACGGCATAAGATTCCTAGCATTATTTTGCCAAACAAATCCTACAGTATCTCTTTTATATTCTATTAATTCATTATCCTTTATTTTAAATAAATCTTTACCATCAACAATTAATTTCCCAGCACTAGCTCTATCAAGCCCACCAATCATATTCATCAAGGTTGATTTTCCACTACCACTGTTTCCTATAATAGCCATCATCTCGCCCTTTTTAACCGTTAAATCTAATCCCTGTAGAGCAACAACTTCTGTTTCGTCAGTTTTATATATTTTTATTAAATTCTCACAATAAATTAAATTCTCATTACTCATCAACAATCACCCCATCACTTAAAGTGTATACCTCATCAGCTATTTCAATCATTTCTGGGTCATGAGTGCTCATTATAATACTTACTCCATCTTCTTCAACAAGCTTTTTAAATACTCTAACAACTCTTATTGCAGTTTTTGAGTCTAGTGCTGAAGTAGGTTCATCAACAAATAATACTTCTGGTTTATGAATTATTCCTCTTGCAATCGCAATTCTTTGAGCCTCTCCCCCTGATAACTCATATGGAAAATGTTGTGCTCTTTTTTTCATCCCTACTAAATCTAATACCACATCAATTCTTTTAGAAATATTTCTTATTTTTTTTCCTGAAATTTTATATCCTAGTTCTACATTTTCCCTTGCAGTTAAAGTTGATATTAACGCTCCTGATTGAAACACAATTCCCATATTTGTTCTTCTTAAATCATCTTTTTTATCATTACTTAAATCACTAATTTTAGTTCCTTTAAAAATAACTTCTCCTGTTGTTGGTTTGTCCATAGTTGCCATAATATTCATTAAAGTAGTTTTTCCTGCTCCAGACCGTCCCTTTAATATAGTTAATTTACCTTTATAAGTTTTTATTGAAACATCTTGTAGTGCATTAACAATTATATTTCCATTTTTAAATTGCTTAGTAACGGATCTTGTCTCAATAATGATTTCTTTCATATTCTTCCTCCCCAAGTATTAATGGTATTGTCAAAAGTTTTAATGGTACTTTCGACGTAACCCCTTGATTTTCAATACTTTTGACACTACCGTATTAATATCATAGTTCCCCATTCAAAGTACTCTCTGTTTTAAGAATTACATCTTCACCTTCCCTTAATCCACCAATCACTTGGATAGTTATTTGATTTTCATCATTATATCCTAAAACACCACACTTAATATATCTTAATCGTCTTATTCCATCTTTAATTGTTTCTACATATTTTTTTGGAAAACCTTTGACAGCTGATCTAGGTACGGTTAATACATCTTTTAATATTACAGAATCGAAATTAGCAATTAGTCGTACAGCATCAAATTTTTTTCTGCCAAATGAAATACCATCATTTACTCTAAAGTGTATTTCCCCCAAATTCTGTTCATCAAAAGATATAAAACAAACCTCACCAGTAAACGTTTGGTTTTCATGAGTAAGTTTTGCATAATCACCAATTTTAACATTAGTAAACTTGGACATATCTATCTTATTACGATTTTTTATTATAAATTTTGATGCATCTGCAATAACAAATAAACTATCTCCAGCTTCAACTTCTCGCCCAGTAATAAGATCACCTTTAATAATATAACAATCGGTTTGTGCATAAATTTTAAACTTATCCTTATCTTGTATTAATTTTTTTAATTTCTCTTCTAATATTTTTATCTCTAACTCTTGAATCTTTATTTCCTCTTTACTGTTTCCAGAACTTTTCATCTTATTATAAAGTACTTTCTCTTGTTCAACTCGAAATTCTTGAAATTCAATATCTTCCTCAATTTTTTGTGTATCTAATTCAGCAATTAACTCTCCCTTCTTAATGATCTGATCATATTTAACATGAACTTTTTTCAAAATAACATCATATTCAAATCTAACATCTATATTCACTCTCGGTAAAACAACTATTGATTTTTCTTCAATGATTTCCTTTAAATCACCTCTTGTTACTTTTACTGTTTCATGTTTTACTGTTACATTACTTAAACACTTCAAATCAGCTAAATTTGATGGTTGTTCATTTTTTTTACATGAGGTAAACATAAAAAATATACTAACACATAAGGCTAAATATATCCTTTTTCTCACAACTATATCCTCCTTCAGTTATTGTCCACTATCTCAAAATTATCAAATTCTCAATTATCTTCTTATATTCTTAATAATCACCTAGAACTTAATCCTCTCCTATTTTAATTGCTTGGCTAATTTTAATAGTAGAGATATATTTTAGAATAATAACTAAAACGAAAATAACAGATATAATGAATATAGCAACAATAAGTAAATAATCACTATTTGCTATATAATCAACTATTGGCAATACTAAACTATTACCAAATACTATTTCAGTAACTACCGGTAAAAACTTACTACTGATGAATTGACCTATACCAATACCAACTATTAATGATGTTCCAGTAACTAGTATTTGCTCTACAAATATCATGGTATATATTTTTCGTATCTTTAAACCTAATGACCTTAATATTCCAAATTGTAATTCTCTTTCTTTTATGCAAATACACCAATAAATCATGAAGCCTAAAAGGGTTACTATCATTGATAATATAAAAGAAATAGTTATAGAAGCGTTAACAGCTTTTATAAAAATATTTTCCTTGGTAAATTCACTGATACTTGAAAATTCTGCTATAGTTATAGATTTTTCTTCTAGTTCCTTGAGAAGGTCACTTTCTTTTTTACCTTCTTTTAACTTTCCCCAAATTTCATATGGCCATCTAGCTAACCTTGAATAAATGTAGTTAAAATTACCCACAAGAATGTACTCATTTTTATTCTGATATTCTGGCCAATAATCAATATAACCACCAAAAATAAGATTTTCTTTTAATCCATGAATTTCAACTTCAATTAAGTCACCTGGCTTTATTTCACGTTTTTTCAAGTCTTTCATATTTGAACTCAAAAATATTGCTTCTGGCTGTTTAGCTAGAATATTCAAATAATTATACCAATGTACTGGTGTCAAGTCTTCTCTCATATACGCGACTTCGCCGAACTGTTTTGGCTCAATTGCAATAATGTTTACCCTATCAATAGTTAAACCTGAATATTTAAGGTTTATATTTTGAATTTTCATTACTTTTGCTATTGTTTCTAAGGACTGTAAACTTTCAAATTGTGAATAATCTGGTTCAATAAGTTCTGTATAATGAGTAACGTCAAATATTGCATCCATTGATTCGAATGCTTCATGTGAATCTCCTTCAATTTCTTGACTCCCTTTAAAATCATGCCCTCTATCTTTTACCCAATGTCCAACCATTTTGATTTCAGAACCAGACATATATTTTACGTTATCTAGAACATTTGTATTAATAGTACGTGCAATTTTTAAATTAAATATAGATGAGCTAATCATTATCATTATAAATAACATAGTATACTCTCTTTTATCCCCTTTTCTACCTAAGTTAGAAAATAAAACAAACAAATGGGCTGGCATAATCTTTTTAAATGTTTTAAGTATGAACTTAATCAAATATGGATATATTCTAAGAAAAAATAAACTCAATCCAAATGAAAAAGCTGTAGCTGATATAAAAATTAATGGATCTAATGATATAAAGTTTATATCAAGCTTAATATCATTTGCCACATTTCGAGAATTCATAAATAAATTAAATCCATAGAAACCAACACCAATTAAAATAAAATCAATAAAAGTTTTCTTCCAAGTTGAAAATTTTATTCTAACCTTAGATTGTCTTCTATTAACTATCCCTACTCTAGTTGCTTTAATTACAGGAATAAATAAGGCACATAAAAAAACTATACTTGTAACTATTGAAAAATATATATTATTTTTAGTGAAATATATATTTCTTGAATACTCTCCATTAAACTCTAAAAAACCACTAGTAGTACTCATATATTTTGCAGCAAATAAAGAAAAAACTGGCGCAACTAATAATCCAACAGCTAATATAACAACCCCATCAAATAAATAATTACTTAATATATTAAAACTTGTTGCCCCCCTACTTTTTAAAAGTGCAATCTCATCTTTATCTCTCTCAACAATTACTCCAGTTATCATTAAAATATACAAAAATAAAATTGCAAGCACTGGTATTTGTATAATCCAAAGCATATTATTAACTAATCTAAAGTTTTTATTATCATCATTAATTAAACTTTTTATATTAAGAACGAACTGAGAATTTATAATACTATATTCATCTTCAGCCTTGTAGAGTTCATTGAGAAATTCATTTCTGTCTGAATATTTAAACTTAGAAAAATCAATAAAATATTCACTACTAAGTTTAATTTTCCCTTTTTCATTTCTACATAATTGGCTCAAAACATTTTCATGGACCACAAAACTATTATCAATATTCTTCCATATACCTTTTCTCCAAAATACATCATTCTCTTTTAATTCATAAACTCCAACGATTTTGAAATAATTCGTTCTTTGTTTTAAACTAAGTTTTTGATCAAGCAGATTTAATATACTTTCGTGCTTAATTTTGTCAACTAACTCCATTCTATATAGCTTATCTATTTCTAACCTTAAATCTATCATAGTCTTTTTATCAACTACAACTTCTACAACATTTTTATTCCCTTGTACAAAAGAATTATTGAAAATTCTCCCTTGAATTATATCAATATGATCTTTAAAATCCTTTATACTTATTAGTTGATAATCTCGATTATAAAAACCTCGTTTAGTTATATCTGTATCTTCATCCCAAAAAACACTATACTCTGCAATTGCCATACTTCGTCCTGTATTTATATTCATATTAAATCTATCTAAAACTAATTTATTATAATTCTCTACCTCTTTAGAAAATCCCTCATGTAAGTCCATATTGTTATTGTGAATAAGAACAGTACCAGCAGTTTCACCATGCTTCCTTTCATAATTCGTTAATATTTTTTGAAATAAGGAATCTTTTAATGAATTTCCATATATTACAGTACAGTTAATTATTACTAAAGATAAAATAATCCCAAAGAATAACGATAAAAAAACACCATAATTCTTACTGATTTTTTTTAATAACCTGAATAGCATTTTTTCACCTCCTATTTAACAATAATTTCCTGACCTTCTTTAACCCCTTCTAATATCTGAAAATAATCATCCAGTTCAACCCCTAATTTAACACTCTTAGTAATTATTTTTTCATCTTCTAAAACTTGAACTTTACTAGCTCCTGTTGAATCTTTATATATTGCTATTTTGGGAACTAAAATAGCATCTTTTATTGTCTTTAAAGATTTTTTCACTTTAATTTTATAAGCAATTTTCAATCTTCCTTCTAATTCCTTAGGCATTTCTGCAATAACTTGATTCTTCTTTATATTAACTATCTCTGTTTTATAATCATTATCATCTATAACAATTTCAATAGAATCTCCAACTTTAATTTGTTCTAATTGTGTTTTATTAAGATTAAATTTAACCCCTAATTCATTGGTATCCATAATACTTATCATGGTAATATTAGGATTAACTATAGACCCTATATCTTTTTTACTAACAGAAGATATTATTCCATCTACTTCAGCTACTAGAGTACTATTATCAAGATATTGGTTTAATTTTTTTAATTCCATGTTTGCAATTTTTAAAGCTATTTCTGCCTCTTTAATTTTATGCTGATCCCCAGTTCTTTTTGCTAAAACTAATTTTATTTCTTCTTGTTCAACTTTAAGCTTAGAAATTTTTATTTTATGTTCAATTTCACTAATATCAATAGCTGCCAGAAGTTCTCCTTTCTTAACTTCTTTACCTACATAAACATCATAATATAATAATTTTCCTGCTTTCTTAAAAGATAGCTTTTGAATTTTGCTACTATATACTCTCCCATCAACTTCAAACTTATCCTCAATATCTTTCTTAATCGCCACCTCTGTCATGAAATCAATTTTTCTATCAGCTAACAATATGGGCGCTTTCTCTTGTTTAGCAATTATGTCCCCACAAGAAGTAAAAGTTATTAATATCAAAAAAAGTATACATCCTAATAAACCCCTTTTACTTTCTTTCACAATTCCTTTCCCCCTTTTATAACTTATAAATTATTTTAATCATACACTATTAGATATTTATACATTATATGGATTATGTATGAAATTTATCATGTTCACTAACCTATTTATAACTTAAGCTTTTGTAAGATTATTAAAATTTTGTAAGATTATTTATTGTATCTTCTTTTTATTTAGATAAAAATAGTTTAATAATTTTCCCTAAATACTTTTATGTATATTACAAATAAAAAAAGATAACTGGATAACGATGCAAAGTATATTTAGCAAAGTAAGTATGATTAAGGACTATATATAGCATTAATAAGTGGTATATAGGTTTGTCTCTTTCTCGTAAAAAATATAAGAGTTAATACTAATAAATACCAGAGGGGTATAATAAATTCCTTTAGAAATTTATTATACCCCTCTGGTATTTCTGAAAATAATCAATGTTATTTAATATTATTCTTCAACATCAAAACGGTCTGCATTCATTACCTTATTCCATGCAGCTACAAAATCTAGTAAGAACTTTTTCTCATTGCCATTAGATGCATATACCTCAGCAACTGCGCGAAGTTGTGAATTTGATCCAAATATTAGATCAACTCTTGTTGCTGTCCACATCTTCCTCCCTGTTTCTCTATCGAAACCTATAAATTTTTCCTTATTTTCAGGTAACGCCTTCCACAGGGTATTAATATCAAGAAGGTTTACAAAGAAATCATTTGTAAGACATTCTTCCTTCTTTGTAAACACACCATCCTTTGATCCTTTATAATTTGTGTTTAAAACACGCATACCACCAATTAATACTGTCATTTCTGGAATAGTTAGTGTTAATAATTGTGCTCTATCAATTAACATTTCATCAGATGTTACTTCATATTTATCTTTTATATAGTTTCTAAATCCATCTGCCTTAAGTTCAAGATAACTAAATGACTTTATATCTGTTTCCTCTTGGGTTGCATCAGTTCGTCCTGGAGTAAAAGGAACAGTAATGTTATACCCTGCATTTTTTGCAGCTTGTTCAATACCAGCACATCCACCTAATACAATAATATCAGCTAAAGAAACCTTCTTATCCTTTGAATGTGACCTATTAAAACTCATTTGAATTTTTTCTAGAATATTTAAAACCTTGCTAAGCTCTTCTGGCTCATTAATTTGCCATTGCCTTTGTGGCTTTAGGCGTATTCTTGCCCCATTTGTCCCTCCACGCTTATCTGAACCACGAAATGTTGATGCTGATTTCCAAGCTGTTGTAACAAGTTCTGATATTGACAAGCCTGAAGCTAAAATCTTTTTCTTAAGCTCTAAAATATTCTTTTTATTAATTAACTTATAGTTAACTTTTGGCACTGGGTCTTGCCAAATAAAGCTTTCTTTTGGAACTTCTGGACCAAGATACCTTGATATTGGTCCCATATCTCTATGGGTTAATTTAAACCAAGCCCTGGCAAAATCATCTGCTAATTTTTTTGGATTTTCTAGATAATACCTTGCTATTGGTTTGTAAATAGGATCATAAATAAGTCCTAAATCTGCTGTTGTCATCATAGGTCTATGCTTTTTTAATGGATCATAGGCGTCAACTACCATATCCTCTTCATCTACATCTTTTGCTAGCCATTGATATGCTCCTGCGGGACTTTTAACTAATTCCCATTGATATTTGAGTAATGTTTTTAAATAACCCATTGTCCACTTTGTAGGCTCTGCTTTCCATGCGCCTTCAATCCCACTACTTATGGTATCTGGGCCCTTACCAGATTTATAGCTATTTTGCCACCCCAACCCTTGCTGTTCAATAGGTGCAGCTTCTGGTTCTGGTCCAACATATGAAGGTGATGCAGCACCATGACATTTACCAAAAGTATGACCACCTACTATAAGCGCAACAGTTTCCTCATCATTCATTGCCATACGAGAGAATGTTACTCTTACATCATGGGCCGATGCCTTAGGGTCTGGATTTCCATTTGGTCCCTCTGGGTTTACATAAATTAAGCCCATTTGTGTAGCAGCAAGAGGATTTTCAAGTTTTTTATCATCTTTATTACGCTCAGCTGCAAGCCATTCTTTTTCACTCCCCCAGTAAATATCCTGCTGTGGTTCCCAAACATCTACTCTGCCACCACCAAAACCAATTGTCTTTAATCCCATAGATTCAAATGCAACGTTACCTGTCAATATCATAAGATCAGCCCAAGATATTTTATTTCCATATTTCTTTTTAATAGGCCAAAGTAAACGACGAGCTTTATCTAAATTTATATTGTCTGGCCAGCTATTAAGTGGTGGGAAACGTTGTAATCCTAACCCTCCACCTCCTCTACCATCACCTACTCTATATGTTCCAGCACTATGCCAAGCCATACGAATAAAAAATGGTCCATAGTGACCATAATCAGCAGGCCACCATTCCTTAGAATCTGTCATCAACTTATATAAATCATTCTTTAGTTCATAATAATCTAATTTTTTAAATTCTTCAGCGTAGTTAAAATCTTTAGACATAGGATTACTTAGTTCTGAGTTTTGACGAAGAATATTAAGCTTAAGCTGATTTGGCCACCAATACTCATTAGCTGGTCCCCCTCCGGCTACTGCTTTGCTTGTTCGTCCTGTCACTGGACATTTCCCTTCTAACATAACTCTATCCTTTCTCATATAAATACTATTACTAAATTATATAAATATATAACTATTACTATGAGTGAATTGGTAATAATATTTGGATTAATTTTAACCATAAAAAATAGTAGCTTCATTCATACACAAATAGATAGCTACTATTCTTAACTCTTAAATTTTCTATATCTTATTTTTTTGCATCATATAATATTAAGGCTATAAGATATGCTTTCTCAAGAATGCTATGTTTGTAAATGAACTCTAAATTATCGTTAACTTTACAACCTGTTGGACCTATACCATCAATGGTAGGAATTGAATCACTAACATAACAAATATTTGATGATTCCCATACATGTTCTTCCTTCAATCTAACATCTATCTTATTTGCAATTTTTTTAAGATTCTCAAATAGTTCATTAGAAATCTTATTGCTTTGCATAGCCGGTCTTGTAACTCCCCCTTTGATATAGATTTGAAATTTATTCTTTAGTTTCTTAGGGATTACATTCCTAATTCTTTCATCCAAATCTTTTATATCTTCATTATTATTAAATCTAACATTCAACCTTACATATCCATTTGAATAAGAATTTATGATTCTTGATTGAATGTTTATATCCTCTGGAAGCACAATTAAACCATCTTCTCGCTTACTCATACTCGACCACTTTGATATACATTTAGATAATAGTGCAACTGCTTCCGAAGAATCAAAAGCTCCCTCCTTGTTTAAAAGATTCATATAACACTCATAAATCGCAGAGCCTGATCTGGATGTTATTATTCCTCCTTCTGAATTACTTCCATTTGATCCTATAACCATCTTAGCTTTTTGTGAGATATTCTTTATTATATCCTTTGAAAATTTTCCTTGGATAGAATTATCACTTGTTAGTAATATGCCAATTTTTATTTCTTTTAAAAGTTTCAGTTTATCAAGAGCCTTTAATGCTGCTATTTGTGAGATAATAGTTCCTTTGTATTTCCATATTCCAGTTCCATATAATTTGTTTTGATTTTTTTCGAAATTTTTATGCTTGGGCAATTTCACATTATCATCTGTATTTCCTAAAATTAACACATCATACTCTTCTTCTTCACAATTTGTTAAAAATACAAAGTCACCAATTTCTATTTGGGGTATAATTGTTGACTTGAAACCTAATGGGGTTAAATTTTTTATAATTAAATCAGAAAAAGTATTAACTCCCTCAATATTCCTAACGTAAGTATTCAAATCAACTGCTTTCTTTGTTAAATTTTCAAAATTTTCTTGATTTTCACTCAAATAACTTCGTATTTTAACATTTATACTCTGTGAACTCTCGTTTGGTTCATTCTCATTATTTTCTATAAAATACCTTTTACCTGCCACTTCCAATATTTTATTGACTAATTTCTCAAAACTATATCCTGCTACACTCGCTGCATGAACATATGAACCAGTTCTTCCTAAGCTAGCCATAGAATTTATTTCTAATATATATATATTTCCATTCTCATCTAACCTAATATCAACTCTTGCAAAATCTTTTAAATGTAACACATTAAAAGCTTTCTTACTAAGTTCAATCATTTCATTTGCCAATTCTTCTGAAATATCTGCAGGGCAAATTTTGTTTTTAGGGGCATATTTTTTATCATCACATGTTTGAATTGCATCAGGGTTATTATCCAAATCTATCTCTAATACTGGAAATGCTTCTAAATCTTCACCATTACCTAACAATCCAACGCAAAATTCTCTTCCTCTAATAAACCTTTCTACCAAAACTTGTTGTTTAAATTCATTAGTAATAAATTCAACTGACTCCCTTAACTCATCATCATTATATACAACCTTTAATCCAAATGATACTGACTCCATTTTCGGTTTAGCAATGCATGGATATTCCATATCCTTTATTTCATCTTTATGTGAATTAAATACCCAAAATTCTGGAGTTGGAATAGAATATTTTTGCAAAACAATTTTAGTAAACACTTTATCCAGTGCAAGTGAGTGTCCTGATGGATTTGAACCTACATAAGGAACTCCTAACATTTCTAAAAAGGCGGGTATATGAGTATATCTACTTTCCCCCTGTATACCATAAGCCATATTAAATACCATTCCCATCTTTTCTCCCTCAAGAACCTTTGGCATAAATTCTTGAAGACTTTCGGCTACATACATGTTACCATCAATTATATTTACATTATGTCCCCCTGACTCTAATGCTTTGAAAACTCTCTTTACACTATCTTCTGAATAAATTTCTCTATTTTGAAGCCCAAACCTATTAATAACTCCATTAAAATCCTTATTGTAAATAATTGCAACCTTCATTTAGCTCCCCCCTAAAAATCATAATTGCTAATCAGTTTTTAAATATTATTAATAGTGTCTACTAATGCTTCAATCTCATCTTCTGTAATATCATCTAAGTCCGCTTCACAGGAGAACCCATATCCTGTTTCAAGATTGTCTATGATTTCAAAAACTAAACTATTATCTAAGTATTCATCTTTCAAAAGCTCTTCTAATGTTTCAAAATTCATGTTATTACTTTTATCAACTCTTCTAAAAATTTTTTTTAGTTCCTCTTTGGTAATTTTGATATCTTCATTTCTCATAATATATCTCCTTATCAATATCATGTAGTTTTTTGAACATTTTCCTAATCAAAATACTTTTATTTAATCTATCTATAATAAATTTAATCTAATTTTTAAGTAATCAAATATTTCTTTAGCAGTATTAATTCCTGTCGCTGCTTCTAATCCTTGAAATCCAGGTGACGAATTAGCTTCGCAAATTTTGTAATGTTCTCCATCAAATAATAAATCTATTCCAGCTACATCTAATCCTAATATTTTTGCACTCTCAGTAGCTAACCATTCTATCTCTGCATTCATCTCATAATTTTTCACCTTTCCACCTTGTGAAAAATTAGCTTTAAAACCTCCATCTCCTGAACATCTTTCCATACAAGCAACTGCTCTACCTCCAACTACAAATACCCTTAAATCTTTGCCAAAACTATCTTTTATGAATTCTTGTAAGATAAAATTCATGCTTGTCTTAGTAGTTGTCATAAGCTGCATAAGATCTCTAAAATCACTTTGATCATGAGTTAGATAAACTCCACTTCCTTGAGAACCACTAATACTCTTTACTACTACTGGATATCCTAAATACTTCTTAACTAACTCCTCATTAACTGGAAATCTAATAAGCATAGTCTTTGGAACAGGGAGATTATTAGTTGCTAGCATTTGTTGAGTATATAATTTATCCTTTACCATCTCTATATTATCCGGTGCATTTACAATATGAACACCTAATTTTTCAAGTTGTCTAAGAATTGCAAGTGAAAAATATGAAGTATGCGCACCTAATCTAGGTATAACAAAGTCTGGGATATCTGCTGGTTCACCATCTAAGAATACTGATTTTTCATCTCTTTTTGTTACAATTAAGTCAAATTGCTCTGGATGCAATATCTTTAGTTCAATGTCATTTTCTTTTGCAACTTCTAAAAATCTAAGATTTTCATAACTATCTTGTTTAACTCTCTCTTTAAATGGACTGTATAAAATCCATCCTTTAATAGTCATATATGTTTCCCTCCTGAAATATGTAATTATAGATTTTGTTAAAATAATTCATTAAATGATTTAACCAGCTTAATCCATGTATTGTTACTATGTTTGTGCGATAAATTTGTTTTTACCACTGCAAAATAACTCGAAAATCAGATGAATATTTACAATTACTAAACATGATATTTATAATTATTAAACTTCCATCTGATTAATTATACTTTTTAAATTTTAATAAAGCAATAGTTTTTTTTCCAAGTTTTATAATAAATTTTCAATGCTAATTTAATGCCAATTTTTTTGCATTTTATTTTCTGTATTTATTAATCCCCTGCTTATTTTACATACGTTCTCCCTTAGCATATATCAAGGGTTTACGTGTTATTGCCACCATATTATATTTGAAACTATTCTAAGTTATACTTATAATTTGCTTCATACTATATTAATCCAATTTTTCTTATGTCTATTGACATTATTACATAGCCTAGAATGCACTTAAGTTTTATACATTCTTACAAATTTGTAAAATACATGATATAATTAAATGGCTATTTAGTGAATATTCTATTTAATGTCTGACGTAATAGAACTTTAGAAAAAAACAACATGATATCATCCAAGAGCATTGTAAAAGTTAGATATAATATATATCAATGAAAACCATATAGATTGGGGGGAAAATCTATGGGAATAATTATATTATTTATTGCAGTTATTATCGAGACTACCTTTGCAGTATATTGTATCTGCTCTAAATCAAATCAGAAAAGGACTAGAAGCATTATGCGTATAAGCATTTTTGCTGTATTCATTGTATTTACATTAATGTCTATTATCAAATTGAATTTTCGATGGAAATCTATTGCAGTGCTGTTGTTTGTTTGGGCAGTATTTAGTGTGTTGACTTTGATACGTAACAAGTCTGATAAGAAAGAATATAAATGTCGAAGAATCATTATAAAAACCATATCTAATGTTTTACTTATCATTATTGCGTTGATTCCAATTTTTTTATTTCCTAAGTATGAAATGATAGAAACAACCGGTGAGTTTAAGATTGCAACCGACCTTTATACATATACCGATAAAAATCGAGTGGAAACCTACACTAATACAGGAGAAAACAGAAAACTAAACGTTGAGTTCTGGTATCCTGAAGCGACTGATGCAAAATATCCCCTTATCGTGTTTTCCCATGGTAGCTTTGGAATAAGAACAAGCAATGAGTCGCTTTTCAAGGAACTTGCCTCTCATGGGTATGTTGTTGCTTCCATAGATCATACATTCCAATCATTATTCACTACGGATGTGAAGGGAAATAAAACCTGGATTAATATGGAATATATAAAGGAGATCAAAGCTCAAGATGCCCATTCCCATAAACAACAAAGTTATGAATATTTTCAAAAGTGGATGGGAATTCGAAAAGGAGATATAAATTTTGTGATAGATTATATACTTACAGAAGACAATAACAATGATGCAGATAAGGTATATAAACTTGTTGACAAAGGGAAAATAGGCGTCATGGGACATTCTCTCGGTGGCTCAGCTGCACTTGGAATTGGAAGAAGGCGTGATGATGTAAGTGCTGTAATGGCTTTAGAATCCCCGTTTTTAGATGACATTGAGGGTGTAGATGATGATGGGTTTATTTTTACAGATGAGATATATCCAGTGCCTGTACTTAATGTGTACTCGGACTCCTCGTGGAGTCATCTTTCCGAATGGAGTCAATATGCAGAAAATTATACACTTCTCTCTGATACAGATGCAATTGCTTTTAATGCATATATCCAGGGGGTTGGACATTTATCACTGACCGATTTAGCACTTACCAGTCCATTATTAACACATTTTTTAAATCAGAAGAAATCAGAAACAGATACTGAATATTGCTTAAAAACAATCAATAAACTTACTCTTGAATTCTTCAATTGTTATTTGAAAGGTGAAGGGAAATTTCATCTGATGGATGTACCAGGAGATGTTGAGCATAAAGAGTAATATTGTTTATTAAAAATGCACAAGACAACCGTACCCTTGTGCATTTTTACGTTGTTAACTTGTAATGTTAGTAATTTATCATTTATATAAAGTATAGTACATAAACTATTAATTTATAAAAGTACCTTATTCTTTTGAATCATAAGCAATAATCAAAATTGGTTCTTTTCTTCCTTCATTCAAAGTTTTTTCAGCATTTTGTAATATTAACTTTTGATCTTCAGTCAAATTTGCAAATTCATAATCCTTCATTATTCATACCTCCTCTTTTTTTATCTCATATACTAAATAATCACTCAGAATTTTATAAAAGACATTTGGAATAATATATCATTTATATTATTTTTCTGATTACATTTAGTATTTGTATTTTATTATTTTTTATATACTCAAATCCATATTCGTCTAATAAAAAAATAAACAACAACTATTACTTTTTGCAAGAATAGAAGTTAAGAAAATTCAGAATATTCCATAGATTTTTTAAATCATTTATGTTATAATTAATTTAAGAAAAGATAAATCTTTTCTACAAATTCTAATTTATAATCAATCTTAAGAAAGTTAATCTATAAGTAACAGTGTTTTCAAAGTAATACCTTTTAAAGCTTTAATAAAGATATATTTAATTAGAAATGTAAAAGAATTAAGGATTTAAAGATTTTATTTAATTCTCAATCTTTAGAGATGATTTGATTTTTTGAAGTAAAATTAGTAAGAAGGGAATGTTTTTAATAGAAGAAAATGTATTTCTGATTAAATTAGAATTTGGTAAATAATCAATTCCTAGAAATTAAACTTAAAGGAATTGATTATTTATTTTTTGGCTAATATTAGGCACATTAATAATCAACCTCAATTTCAAATATTTCAATTTACAAAACACAAAAAGACTATGAAGTTTCATAGTCTTTTTCTACTTAATATTAATATATAAATAACATATTCCCTTATACCCTATCAAATACCAACTCTTACTTTAACACCATTAATTATGCAGTTAAGTATAATTTATAAAACAGTGCCATTCTGCAAGCTTTTAGCAAATTTTTTAGCATTTTGTATATCTTCATTATTTGGTCTTCCTTTATTCATCCCACCAAAAAATTTAAGAAAACTATTAGTATTAAACCCTTTACAGCTAAACTCATCTAAAATCGTGTACCCCTTTGATTCTAGAATTTTTCTTAAACATGAGTGGTCCTTTTTAACTTTCTTTTCACCTTGTACAGCACTTGTTGAGAATATAAATGCATTCTTTTGATTTACCTTTGGCACTTTATTTGCAAGGTCAATTAGAGGTTTATAGTGTTTTCCACTATCTATGCCTGCTCCAAAACCTATAAGATCATACTCCTGTAACTCTTCCAAAATCACCTGCTCTGGGGTCTTTACCTTTGCATTCAGTACCTCTGAAAATATACTTGCAATTTTTGCGGTATTATTATGATGATATGAGTAGGCTATAATAAGACACTTTGTTTCCATTGCACCTGTATATTTATTTCCTTCCTGAATTGTTTTCACCTCCAAGAAATTTTTGATATATTTTCTATAATATTTATTTTATGCTAATATATTTAATTATATTTGTGTAACTGCGCACCTTTTTATTCTATTAGATTTGTATAGTTAAGTAGTGCGTAACATATATTGTGTACACGTTCCCTTACACCTGTTAAAAAGCCTGAAGGATCTTCTTTGTACAACTTGTCAAAATCTCTTTCAAGGAAAGTCGGTGCAACACTTAACATTAAGTCATTTCCATATCTCATAGCTAAGTTAAGGTCCATAAAATCTCCTAGTACTGCATCTGTGGATACAACACCTACAAAGCCCCACTCTTCTCTAAGAACATCTTCTAATAACTCAGGATTTCCTCCTGCCCATTTATGCCCGAAATGAACGAAACTTGACATCACACCAGTCACCTCTGCTTCTTTTACTGTGATTTCAAATGGTCGTAAGTACAACTCTCTTATAGCTTGTTCGTTTGCCCATATCATGATACCTGATCTTGCATTAACTTCTTGTTCATTTAAAGCAAAGTGTTTCATAAAGACAAGGATGTCTTTTGATTGTGCACCTGCTACCATATTTGCACTTATTTTTCCTGACAGTAATGGATCTTCTGATAGGTATTCAAAATTTCTTCCACCAAGTGGTGATCTATGAATGTTCATACCAGGAGCATACCAACCGTCTACACCATAAGCGTTAGCTTCCATACCTATTGCTTCACCCATTTTATAAGCCAAATCATCATTCCACGTGGATGCAATTACAATTTCTGTGGGATAAGCTGCTGCTGTGTTTTGTTTAAAGAAGAAGTTAATCCCTGCTGGACCATCTAAAAGCAAACTACTTGGCAGACCAAGTCTCTCTACGCCAACAGTTCTATAGGCCCCATTTGTAACCAGTGCTTTCATTTCATCTACAGTGAATTGGTCTAAATATAATTGCCATTTAGGATCATCATATTCTAATCCCTTTAAGTCTTTTAGTAGAATATTATTTTCTGCACCTGTTGTAGGTTCTTCTAAATCAGATTTTTCTGGTCTTGCATAGAATTTTTCTACTAAAGATACTTCTGCTTCATATACTGTATCTTCAATATTTGGATATGTGTTTTCCCAGTCATTTCTAGACAAGTATCTTAAATTACCATCTGCATAACCAAATAAATTTTTTAGTTCTGTTCCTGTTACTTCATCTTCTTTGTATATAATCGTTTCTTTTATTTCATATGGAAGACTTAGTATATGTTTGTGAACATTATTACTGATTTTTATTTCATAATCTCCTGCTTCAAGGACATATGCTTCTTGCTCCATATCGTATGAAGACATATCTCTTTTATCAAATGAGATGGTAACTACTTCTGATTCTCCTTGATTTAAAAGTTTAGTTTTTTCATAGCCTGCAAGTTCGATAGATGATTTTTCAATGCCACCTTCATAATATGGTGGTTTAAAGTATACTTGTACAACATCTTTACCTGGTACTTCCCCTGTATTTGTTACTTCAATATCTATACTAATTGTTTCATCATCAAAATTTTCACTGAGTACTTTCCATTCAAAGTCTGTGTAACTTAAACCATATCCAAATGGATATTGTACTGTTTTTTCATAACCGGCTTCATCCTTTTGATAGTATGTTTCGAAATAGCGATAACCTACATAAATGCCTTCTTCATAGTTCATGAATCCTATACCATCAATGTTTGTGTATTCATAATCGCCGAAGTTTACTACTGAAGGGTGACTGCTTACATCGTATACATATGTGTCTGTTAATCTCCCTGAAGGATTTACTTCTCCTGTTAAGATTTTACCTAATGAATTCGCGCCTCTAGAACCTGGTGTACCAACCCAAAGTGCTGCTTTTATTTCTGGATACTCTTCTAAAAATGCTAGTTCTAATGTGTTTCCTGCATTGATGATCACAATAACATTTTCAAAATTCGCAGTAACAGTTTCTAATAGATCTCTTTGATTTTTGGATAGTCTTAAATCTTCAACAGTTGCATCTGATGCTTCCACACTGGAACTTGAAATAACAACCATAGCATTACTTGAGTAACTTTGAGCCTCTTTAATCATTTCCTCTGTTAAGTACTTTATATCTGGTTCATTAATCAATTCCTTGCCCATAAACATATCCAGTACTTGACCTAGGCCTGTTGATTTTTCCTTTCCTGTTAATGCTCTATTATCATTATAGTAGTCATATAAAGTAGTATTGTACGAAATATTTGAGTTTGACAAACCATCAAACAAACTGACTGCTCTACTTTGGTCAGCACCACCAGAACCACCACCACTTAATCTGAAGTTCAATGCAGAAAAACCAAATACATTTAAAGATTTGTCTGTTAATGGTAAAAAGTCTTCATCATTTTTTAAAAGTACAATCCCTTCATCTGATATCATTTCAGCAACTTCTTCACCGTGTTCTAAAGCTTCAATAGCTTCTGGGGTATCATTTGTCAGTTCAATACTCATCAAATTAGAGATGTCACCAATAACCGGTCCAAAAGTATAACCAACAAAAACAATCACAACCATCAAAAGTGCTATTATAGAATATTTTATAGGTCTACGTTTTAACTTTTTATAATATTTGTCATGGCGTTTGTTTAACTTTCTTTCTTGTTTGTCCATATTCTTTAAATCAAGTTTTCGTTCTTTTTTATTTTTCTTTTTTTCTAGTCTGTCATTGTTTTTTTCGAGCTTTTTTTGTTCAGCAGACAGTTTTGATATTTCTAACTTTCTTTCTTTTT
This sequence comes from Oceanirhabdus sp. W0125-5, assembly GCF_027938815.1. Taxonomy (GTDB): domain Bacteria; phylum Bacillota; class Clostridia; order Clostridiales; family Clostridiaceae; genus Oceanirhabdus. Next base: position 3,206,167 of record NZ_CP115913.1, on the reverse strand, counting down.
GCTTCGCTTTGTCTAAAAGAAACTTTTCTTTTGCCTTTTGTTTGATTTCTTTTCGATTACTCATTTTCTCCCCCTCTTTATAAACCATTTATATTTTATCATTTTGAATAAACCTTTAAAGAAATGTCCATTCACCATTTCTATAAAACCATCTAACATTTCCATATTCATTCTGCCACCAGACATTCTTGCGATACTCCTGAAGGGCATTTCTAAAATAAACATGACATTATTAGATGTGATTGGTTTTTTCATGAATGAAAGCAAATTTTTAATAAACGGAATGAGTGCATACAAACATTTACCAAATATGCCCCCATATTTAGACTGTTCTACGATATCGTTTCTATCTAAAATTTTACTTTCATCCCAATTTGAGTTTGGCATTTTTTTACCATACAATTTCTCGAAATCTTCTGTTTTAATGTTGTGAACATCACATGAGTCATAAATTAAAACATCTATATTTTCATATGGTACTGTACTGTCTCCTGTTTTTGTCAGTTTTGATGACAGTCTAATATCACGTGATGATGCACCAATCAGTATTTCATACTCACCACTTGCTTCTACCCATTTTTTTTGATCCACATGGTAGTATGAAAAAGCATGTTTATCCAGTGGTATAATGATTTGTTTTTCTTCATTTGGTTTTAAAGGTACTTTCACAAAACCTTTGAGTTCTTTTTCTGCAGAAAATACTTTTCTATCTAATGGTTTTACATAGAGTTGAACTATTTCTTCTCCTTCATACTCCCCTGTATTTCTTATACTAAAGGATGCTGTTTTCCCATTGAAAATTAAGTTCTTATATTCATAAGATGTATAAGACAAACCATAACCAAATGGAAATAATATTTCTTTTTTAGCAGTGTCATAATATCTATACCCAATAAAAATACTTTCACGATGTTCTGATGTCAGGTATTTTCCAGGATATATTTTACTTGAAGGTACATCTGAGTAAGATATAGGATAACTTTCTGACAGTTTACCTGATGGATTTATATCACCTGTTAATACTTTTACAATAGCACTACCGCCACCTTGTCCTGGTAAATAACTGTGCAACACTGCTTTTACTTTTTCTATAAAAGGCATCTCAATAGGTGATCCACCGGCAAGAATGAGTACAATATTTCCATTCACTTCATGCAATTTATCCAATAACAGAAGTTGATTATCAGAGAGTCTCATATGTTTTCTATCTATACCCTCTGCTTCACTGCCTTCGTCTAATCCTAAGAAGAGTAATACTATGTCAGATTGTTTTGCTAAATAACATGCCTTATTTTGAAGTGTTTTGCTATGGCCACCTAATCTTTTAAATCCTTTTTCATAACCAATAACATTCAAAGATGATTTTTTGATTTCATTAAGTAGACTATCTATCTTTGTTGGTACAATGAGTGAACTGCCTGCACCTTGGTATCTTGGTTTATCTGCAAAATCTCCGATTATAGCAATTTTTTGGTTTCTATCTTTAAGTGGCAGCATTCCTTCATTCTTTAACAGTACTAAAGATTTACATGCAGCTTCTATTGCCATTTTGTGTTGTGTTTCTTCTGAGATAGTTTTTGTACAGTGTGTATGTTTATGTGTATCAAATACTATACGTAATAATGACTCCACACGTTCATCAAGTATAGCTTCTTCTAATTCATTGTTTTTTACTGCTTCAACAATCTCTTGATCTGTCATGCCATTTGTAGATGGCATTTCCAACTGGTTACCTGCTTTTAAACCTTCTACACGGTTATTGTTGCCACCCCAATCTGTAACGATTAAACCGTCAAAACCCCATTGGTCCTTTAACACATTTTTAAGCAAATAGGTATTTTCATTAGCATACACACCGTTAACTTTGTTATAAGATGTCATGATTGTCTTAGGTTTACCGTCTTCTACTGCATATCTGAAGCCTTCTAAATACAGCTCGTGTAGTGCTCTTTCATCTACTATTTCGTCCACAATCATTCTTCTTGTTTCTTGACTGTTTACTGCAAAATGTTTGGGACATGCAGAAACACCTGTTTTTTGTATCCCTTGAATCATTGCTGCCGATAGTTTTCCTGTAAGGTAGGGATCTTCTGAAAAATACTCAAAATTTCTACCACACAATGGATTTCTTTTTATGTTAAGACCTGGTCCAAGTAACACGTTCACGTTTTCATTGGAAGCTTCATTTCCTATATATTCACCCACTTTTTTTATGAGTTCTGTATCCCAACTGTTTGCAAGTGTAGCAGCTGTTGGAAAACATGTTGCTGGAATACTTTTGTTAAGGCCTAGATGATCTGCTTTTCCCCCTTGTTTTCTAAGACCATGAGGACCATCAGTAAGCATAATTGATGGTATGTTCAAACGTGGAATGGCTTTTGTATTCCAAAAGTTAGCGCCTGACATCAAAGAAGCTTTTTCTTCCAATGTCATTTTTTCGATTAGTTCTTTATATAACATGTTGCTGTTTCTCCTTAATTAGTTTGCTGCTTCTTTTATGTCCCCCATAGAGTACTGTTTCAAATATTAACATACCCAATGTAAATGCTCCTAATAACACAAATAAAAGTTTTTTAGACTTCATAATTCCTCCCCTTCTTTTCTGATTAATTTTATTGTATACTAATATAAAATCTAAAAGATAATATATAATCGTCATATATAATACATTTTCGTTTAGGAGGGAACATGTTATATAATTCTAAAGGACAGTTGATTGAAAGACACATAGACCAAGTCTGTACTATGTTAACAATGACTACTGGTTATTATGTCAATTATTTTGATAAGAATTACGAGTTAGGAGAACTAGCTATTGAACAAACTTTGTTAGAGCCATGTGATGGCTATATTCGTAATAAAATTTTAGAGAGTTCTAATAATACTGATATGACTTCCGGAATACTTTATCTCGAATGTAATGAAATTCTTTTTTATGTACACCTGTATTTCAAATCAAATTATTCAGGTACTTTATTTATGGGTCCTATGAAGATTAATACTGCTTTGACTGATAATACGCTTCAAGAAAATCTTAAGTTCATAAAGTATTATGAGAGACTACCTCTTATCAGACAAAGTCAATTATCCAGTTTCATGGAGTTGATGATTATTGCATCTAATTCTCAAAGACAAATGCAGTTAAAAGAGATTGACTTACACTATAAAGAATCTGCTGACTATGAAGAAATAAAAATAGATACTGGCAGAAGAATCAAACATCATTCTTTATATACAGAGGAAAAGCTCTTTAATGATGCCCTTACTAAAGACATTGATATTGTTACCATGTTAGGGAAGAGTTTTAGATCTCTTATACTGCCGCCTCTTGCAGATAATCCTATTAGAAGTCAAAAGAACAGGGTTATTGTTGGTACAACAATTATTGCACGGTCTGCTATTAAATTGGGGATGAGTTCTGAGGAAGCATTCAGTGCTTCTGATATGTTTATCAGAGAAGTTGAAAAACTCAATTCACCTAATGATATATTGTTATTTCAGTTTAAAATACTGAAATATTACAAACAAAAGATCAAAAATCTTGAAAAGAATACTGATTACTCTGAGAGTACTAAATTACTTTTAGAATATTTAGAGAACAACATTCTAGACAAGTCTTCCCTCAATGATATATGTGATAAGTTAGATTTAAATTATAAGTACGTATCTAAAAAGTTTTCTACTGAAGTAAGAGCAACATTTTCTAAAGTAAGGGAAAATAAACGACTTGAAAAGGCCGCGAACTTACTCCTTAGATCACAAATGAACGTTACTGAGATTTCTGAAGCAACTGGTTTTAACTATACATATTATTTCACAAAAAAGTTTAAATCATTTTATGGGATGACACCAACTCAATATAGGAAAACCCACTTATAGAAGATAGGAGTCTTATAATCACCCCATAGGTACTTCAAGAAATTGGAATGGAATGTAAATTACTTGTTGCTACTAAAATTCACTCAATAACTAGCAAAGCAACATATACAGCCTAAGAAAAAAGCAAGAATGAAAGTTAAGAAGATTCAGATAACTTGTAGATTTTTTAAATCATTTATGTTATAATTAGAAAGTTAATCTACAAGTAACTGTGTTTTCAAAGTAATACCTTTTAAAGCTTTATTAAAAATATATTTAATTAGAAATGAAAAAAGAATTAAGGATTTAGAGATTTTATTTAATTCTCAATCTTTAGAGATGATTTGATTTTTAGAAGTAAAATTAGTAAGAAGGGAATGTTTTTAATAGAAGAAAATGTATTTCTGATTAAATTAGAATTTGGTAAATAATCAATTCCTAGAAATTAAACTTAAAGGAATTGATTATTTATTTTTTGCTAATATTAAACAGATAAAAAAAGGCAACTCAAATTTCAAACCATACAATTTACAAAACACAAAAAGACAGTGAAGATTCAACCATAATCGCTTGAATTAGACTTTGTAAAATTATAAATTATCTACAAATATAAGTGAACTACCCTCCACTTACTCACGCTGAAGTGGGGGCTTCTTGGTGTATCCAAGAACTTTTCCTGCTTCACAGATTTCGCAATCTACTTTCTCCACAGGCTATCCCCGTAAGACCTACGGTTCTTATTTTTTTAGGCTATTTCTAATAACCCTTGCTTCAAGATATTCCTACTGGCATTTATATCCCTATCATGAATGCTATCGCATTTAGGACATTTCCATTCTCTTATATGCATTGGCATTTCATCTAAAACATGATCACAATTATTGCATGTTTTAGATGATGGATACCATCTATTTATTTTATGAATTTTTCTTCCATACCATTTTGCCTTATAATCTAGAATAGTAACAAATTTATACCAACTTGCATCTGAAATACTTTGAGCTAATTTATCATTCTTCATCATATTTTTAACTGATAAATCTTCAAGAATTATAACTTGATTATCGCTTATAATTCTTTTAGATAGCTTATGGATGAAGTCTAATCTTTGATTAGATATACGTTCATGTAGTCTAGCAACCTTTATTCTTTGCTTATTCCAATTGTTACTGTCTTTTTCTTTACTACTTAATTTTCTTTGTTCCTTTGCCAATTTATCTAATGACTTTTTTAGATACTTAGGATTTTCAATCTTTTCACCATTTGATAATATTGCAAAATGACATAACCCTAAGTCTATACCAACATTCCCCGATACTTTTTTTAATGGCTCTATCTTTGTTTCAACACATATAGATACAAAATATTTACCACTTGATGTTTTAGAAACAGTAGCATTTATTACTCTACCTTCAAAATATCTATGAATTTTTGCATTAACATATTTCAATTTAGGCAGTTTTATTTTATTTTTTTTAATTTCAATATTGTTATTCACAAAATTACTTGTATATGTTTTATAGTTGTCTCTTTTACTTTTGAATTTTGGTCTGTCTGCTCTACCTTCAAAGAAATTTTTGAATGCAGCATCAAGATTTCTTATTGACATCTGCAGTGATGTACTATCAACTTCTTTAAGCCATACAAGTTCTTTTTTCATACTTGGTAATTGATTTTGTTGTTCTGTATATTTCATACATCTTTTTTCTGCTTTATATATTTCATTCCTTTGGTTTAAGAAATGATTATATACATATCTTGAACAACCAAAAGATTTTTCAATAATCTCTATTTGATTTTCATTTGGATATATTCTGAATTTATACGCTTTATTGATTTTCATTACTTTCAACACCTTTACTCTTCAACACAATCATAATGAATCTTAAGAACATTCATTCTTATTATTTCACATTTATGATTTTTTATCCATGTAAAAGTATTAAGGTTACGCATTCATCTCCACTTATAGAAGATGGGAGACTTTTGCTAGTTACGTTAAAGAGACTAAATCTCAAAATGATTTGAAACTCATTTTGAATTAGCCTCTTAATAGTATTAACTGCTACACTTAACAGTTTATTTCTTTGAAATTGGAATATTAATTTTTTCTATATTAAAGAAAGAAATATTTTCGATGACTAACAAGAGAGATTTTATCAGCTCAAGAAGTTGGTGTTTCACCCATGAAATAGTGGCATTATGAAACAACGTATCAATTTCACACGAAAGTGCTCGAATCCTTTGAATTCACTAATTTACGAAAGGCTTGCTCACTTTGTTATGGTGGATTTCTGATTAATCTTCCTCGCATACATTCTGTTAGCAGCATGCTTATGAGGAATCCCTGATGAATTACAATCAAATACATAATAAATGGTTTTTCAACCAAACACTGTAGTGCATTTAATCCCCCATCTCATTTCTCTTATAGTTAATATATTTTAAACATAATTAATCCAAGTACATAAGTAATACTATTAGCTATCAAAGTATATACTAAGATTCTCTTTTTGTTTACACAATTATTTCATTTTTCAGTAAATTTAGATTCATCACGTATCTCAATTCAACAATACAACTAACACCTAGTAAATATTATTTTTATTCTCTATTTACCAGTATTTTCGATATACTTTGGCAAAGAGCTCAACATTATAATAAGTGTTAGGAATAAATTTACTCAGTATAATCCTCTATGGAAGTTTTATTTAAATAGTCATAAAAAAATCGATTTTTATATTCTTTATAAAAAAAAGAATATCTAAGCTCTGATTTTTGATAATCATAAGCTTCTGTTATGATTCTTTCAAGATATTTATTTATGTGTTTTAATTCAGATATAAGTTCCTTTTGTTTATTCTCATCTGAAATTATTTCTTCGTAATTTCCATATTTATTAAAAAAGTTATTCCATTGAAACAAATCGGATACGAAAGTTGTATCCTCATTCCAAAATAATGTCATAGTATAATTTTGAATACTGTTAAAATCTTTATTCCATTGTTCCTTTGAAAGATTATTATTTAAAATATTTTCTTCTAAAAAATAACTGTGAAATTTTATTAATTCTAGCTGCTTTATATAAACAGTTCCTAATTTTGCTTTATATTTTGCTGAATAAGAGTAGAGTTTAAAAAAACTTAAAAGAACCAATAAACAAATAGCAATAATGAAAAAGTGTTTGGTTGTTATTTTTCTAATGAAATTCATAAATTTATTCTGAGTGTTTTATTATTTGCACTTCAGAAAATTACACCTACCTTTCAAAACAGTATTATATAACTTAAATCTATATAAGATCAGTAAATATGAATTGAATTTTATAATAGTAAAAAAAAATATCAACAAACAAGCATAGTTATTATTTACATTTTATACTAATTAATAATATTATGCAATAAGAAAGTGCGTAATTACTTGCTTAAATATTTTATTTCAAAGAATAAGTTAAATATATAAAAAAATTTATTTACATATAACTAAAAACATTATATAATATCGTAGAAAGGGGTGTAAAAATATGAAAAAAAAGATAATTTTTACTATGGTTTTCTTATTATTAATTAATCTTTCTGTTCCTGCTTTTGCTGTGTCCAGAAAAGTTAATCACGGTAAAGGCAAGTCTTTGAACTTAAAATTTATGGGGGAAATAGGAAACTCGGTAAGTTTACTCAAAGAAAACTTTAATTTATCAAAAGATGAGGTGATTAAGCAATCTAATATACTATTTGATTATGATACTATTATTGAGCAAACAGAGAAAAATGATGAGTTTGAAGTTTCATTAAGTGGGGAATTTGTATTAAATAGTCAAAATGTAATTCTTAACTTTAAAGATAAAGTTAAGAAAATAAACATTGATGGAAATATGATGCTATACGGTATTATTAGGGGCGATGCATTTATAAATGGCGAAAAATTTCCTTCAATAATTAGATTTGAAAAGTTATTTGATAAGGAAAGATATTTTCTTGCATTAACTATTCAGAATGACAACCTTGATTCAGGAATGTTTTTCAATATTGGACAACCTATATTGAATCAATCATTAATAAAGAAAAATACTATTCCAGCAATCAAAACAACAGGAGAAGATGTAAAGAATCTTTACATTCCAGTAGAAGATGGTGGAGGAGAGACGTATCCTGAATTTACATACGAAGGTTATAAGACCGCTCTAATTGATAGTGGTATTGATAAAACAGGTGTATTTATGAGAGCTTATAGAGGTAAATCTAATGAACAAAGACAAATGCTTCTTGACTTGTTTTCATATACAAATAATGTTAATGTAGAAGATCAATATTATTCAATAGAATGTAACGGAGTTGATAGTATAACTTTAGGTATTAAGTCCTTAGATGGAAGAACTACCGTAGTGGGAGTATCACCTGATGTAGAAGAAGTTTCAGATCCCCATCAAAAATTACTATATTACATTTTTTTAGATACAGTAGGAAAATTCTTACCAATTACATGGTCTTTGGATAACTTATTTGGTAAAAGCATGGAAGGTGGAGTGGAAAAAGAACTTAGCGCTGCATCTCATTATAGAGTTAAAATTAACTCAACATTTTATCATCCAATGAATTTCGATTCTTATACAGTACCAGTTGTTTTTACAATATTACCCAGAATGGATACATCAGCAAATGATATACTTCTTGAATTATACGGAAAAGTATCTTATCAAGTGAGAATTTATACGTATGATGGAGGTGGAGTATTTACTATCGACACTAAGGAAGCTATCATTACGTATGATTACCTTAATGATAAGATAAAATAATTCGAATATCTATATTTTATCTATACTATAAATGGCGGAGCTATGACTCTGCCATTAGTTTTTTCGTCTTAGTTTTTATAAGTAATTGAAAAGTTATTTTTATATGCCATATGTATATACTTATTTTACTATATAAATCCATATTATTCATTCTTTTATATAAAGATACAAAAAAAGGCAGCGGCTATGCCACTACCTTACTCTATATCTCCTTAATACCCCCAAGTTCTATATAATCTTCCTCGCATACATTCTGTTAGCAGCATGCTTATGAGGAATCCCTGATGAATTACAATCAAATACATATTCAGAACATTCTTCTATGAACCAGTCATGATATAACGTGAACAGTTGCCCTGATTTCCAATGTTCAGAATTACTGTATTTTCCTGGTACATGACTGATAAATGGTTTTTCAACCAAACACTGTAGTGCATTTAATCCCCCGTCTTCTGTAAATTCTTTATAATTTGCAAATATTTCTTCTCTTAATTCAGATTTCAAATGGTGCAAAACACCATTTGAAAATAGAATATCATATTTTTTTTCTAACCTAAAATCCCATATATTAGCTTTAAACGCATCAACATATACATTTGCTTTTTCAGCTAATCTTTTGGTTTTTTGGATACCAGCATCTGAAATATCAAATGCACTGACTTTATATCCGCAACGTGCAAAAAAAACGGAATCTTTTCCTTCCCCACATCCTATATCAAGTAAACTTAATGATTTTGTAGGGGGCATCAATTCTAATACTTTTAGGCACATAGTGGACGGCTGTACTCCCCAAAAGTATTCATCTTTATTGTAGACGTCTTCATAATAAGAACGAGGGTCAAAATTATGGGAATACCCCATAAGACTATCTATGCTAACATTAAGTATAGATGCCAGAACCGGAAGAAGAGATATATCTGGTTTTGTTTGCCCGTTTTCCCATTTACTTATAGCTTGATATGTTATACTAAGCTGTTTTGCCAGTTCCTCTTGTGTTAAGTTTCGTTCTTTTCGATAACGTGCTATATTTGAACCAACAACATCCTTCATTGTTTCCCCCCTATATACATTAAAACAAATTCTCAAAGTAAAATTTAATATTCAAATTTTCTACCTGTTATTTTCTCATAACAGTTTAAATATTTTTCTTTTGTAATATCCAAAACCTCCTGTGGTAAAACATCAGGTGCTTTATCTACATATCCCTTTGCTTTTAACCAATCCCTAAGGTATTGCTTATCAAAACTTTCTTGTTCCCTACCCACCTCATATTTATCAAGTGGCCAAAAACGGCTGGAATCTGGTGTCAAAACTTCATCCCCAAGTACTAATTCCCCATTCTCATCCAAACCAAACTCAAATTTTGTGTCTGCCAAAATAATTCCTCTTGTCAAAGCATAACTTGCACATTTATTGTAAACTGCAATTGAGATCGCTTTTACTTTTTCAGCTAATTCTAAACCTATTAGTTCAACTGCTTTTTCAAAGGAAATATTTTCATCGTGCCCGCCCATTTCTGCTTTTGCAGCGGGTGAGAATAACACTTCTTCAAAGCTTTCGCTCTCTTCCATATTCTGTGAGATTTTTATTCCACATACTTCACCAGTATTGTTATAGTCTTTCCAAGCCGAACCAGCAATATAACCACGCACAACACACTCAACCGGAAGCATTTTTAACTTTTTAACCCACATACTTCTGCCTCGGAACTCTTCTTTTTGGAATTCCTCTGGAAATTCTTCGAACTTTTTAGTAATTATATGATTTGGAATTATATCAGAAACATAATCAAACCAAAATGCAGATATTTGGTTAAGTATAATCCCTTTTCCCTTTATATCCTGAGGCATAATATTGTCCCATGCAGATATTCTATCAGACACAACAAGCATTAAGCTATTTTCATCTACCTCATAAATATCTCTTACTTTTCCGTTACCAATTTTTTTCATAATAGACTCCTTTCATCTTACAGACTTAACAGATCAATTACTTCTGAATACTATTGTATAAGATGTTTGAGTTAAATACACTAACCACATATTTTAGAATAACGAAAAACTCAACTGTTAGTTTATACCAAACCTATATTAATCCAAATCAACAATAGCTTTTATTCTTCTTACACCTGAAGAAGAACTTTGCTCTTTAGTTATTTTAAAATACCCAAGCTCAGCTGTATTAGAAACATGAGGTCCACCACATATTTCTAAAGAATATCCTGGAATATCATAAACTTTAACAACGTCACCATATTTTGATTCAAATATTCCTATTGCTCCACTTTCTTTAGCATCTTCTACATTCATTTCCATACAATTAACATCAAGTTCCTCCTTGATAGCCTTATTAACAATGCTTTCTACCTGACTTATCTCTTCATCAGATAACTTTCTATGAAAACAAAAATCAAATCTTAGTCGTTCAGAATTAATGTGGCTTCCTCTTTGAAAAACCGAATCTCCTAGAACTTGACGCAGCGCACTATTGAGCAAATGCGTTGCGGTGTGTAGTCTAATACTGTTACGATTATGTTCTGCCAACCCTCCTTTGAATTTCCCAGCACCTCCACTTCTGGATTTCTCCTGGTGCTCTTCAAACTTTGCTTTAAACCCCTCTACGTCAACAAGAATTTCTTTTTCCCCTGCTAGTTCTAATGTGAATTCAATAGGGAAACCATAGGTATCAAATAATTTAAAAGCTTGTTGACCGTTCAAACATTCACCAACTTGTAATTTTCCAAAATATTTGTTTGCCATTTTCAATCCACTTTGAAGAGTTTTATTGAATTTATCATATTCCATCTTTAATTCTTTAATGATATTTTCGCTGCATAACTTAACCTCAGGATATGCTTCACCATATATTTCAATAACTTCTTGAGCTAATTCAGGTAATATATTCTTTTTAACACCTAACTTATGAATCATTCGAATAGTACGTCGAATAAGTCGTCTAAGTATATAACCTTGTTCTGAATTTGATGGAACAATATTCTTTGGATCAGCAAGAATAAATACAGCAGCCCTAGTATGTTCACATATGATTCTATAAATCTTTTCATTACTTTTATCATATGATACCTCGCTTATTTCTTCCAATTTATTGATTAATGGAACAAATAAATCTGTTTCATATACATTTTGTAGACTATTTGCTAGGATTAATAATCTTTCAAATCCTAAACCCACATCAACGTTCTTTTGCTTTAATTCAGTAAGATTTCCATCTTTATCTTTGTTATATGTCATAAAAACATTATTCCCCAATTCAACATACTTTCCACAACCACATGCTGGTCCACACTCCTCGCTACAATCAGGTAAATCATTAACATAAAACATTTCTGAATCAGGACCACATGGACCAGTCTCACCAGCCGGTCCCCACCAGTTTTCATCATCTCCATAATAAAAAATCTGTTCTTTACTTAATCCTAGCTCTAACCATGTCTGAGTAGCTTCAGCATCATATGGCACTTTATCATTTCCTTTGTAAACAGTTACTGCAAGTCTAGAAACAGGTATATTAAGTTTCTCTGTAAGAAATTCAAAACTCATGGTAATTGCCTCTTTTTTAAAATAATCACCTAAAGACCAGTTTCCCAGCATTTCAAAGACAGTTAAGTGATAATCATCACCTACCTCCTCTATATCTCCTGTTCTTACACATCTTTGTACATTCACAAGACGTTTCCCTAATGGATGCTCTTTTCCTAAAAGATAAGGAACAAGTGGTTGCATGCCAGCTGTGGTATATAATACACTTGCATCATTTTCAGGCACTAAAGATGCAGCTGCGGCTACCTGATGTCCCCTTTCTTTGTAGTATGATACATAAAGTTGTCTTAATTCATTTGCTAACATAACCATCATCCTTTCTTATAAGATTGCATATAAAAAGCCCTAAGCTTTAATAGCTTAGGGCGAATTCTTAATCCGTGGTACCACCTAAATTCAGAGATAATCTCTACACTCATCAAGTACGGGCAACTCATATTACCGATACTCTATCCTATGATAACGGTGGATTTCCGTTGAAGCCTACTATTATTTCGGTTCAAAGCTCCGAGACTGCTTCAATATATTGATTGTGAAGATTCGCACCAACCATCTTCTCTCTGAACAATACAAGTATATTTACTACTTCTCTTCTTTGCCTTTATTTTTATTACCATAATTTTATCACTACATATAATTTTTGTCAAATACAAATATTCTATGAATTTTTATGAGGATTTTTTACTGATATTTTTAGAACCAATTAGGTTACTATTCACACCATAGTACCGCGAGGTGTTTTCTAACCTTTCTTATTTTTTTGCATACTTGCCAGCTCGCTATCTAGCCATATTTCTAATTCCTGACTTATATCAAGTAATGATTCATCCAAAGAAAAACGAAATCCTTCACACCCTTTTTGGCAATTGCCGTGACCGGTACCATTTTTTCTATCGCATCCATATCCTTTAAAGATCTTTTCCCGTAAAGACACAGGGAATTCCTCGATCACATCAGCATATTTTGAGGTGTTTTTTGTTTTAAGGATCATACGGTAACCGTTATGCAAGGATGTGGAAAACCTCAAGATTGATTTACCTTTATACGAGTAGATAACATGAATACACATGAACCCTAATTCTACATTGCATTTCATTCCAGATTCCAGATAATGTTCGTGAAATTTTAAAACAAACTCTTTTAAAGGAACAGATAAGTGATAGACAAAGTCTTTCATAATAGAGTCGACTTGTATATCCTCATCTTTCAGCATCCTGTAATCGCATCTCAGTAAAATATCGTCATTTTTACGGGATGATAGTTCATTCTGAGCAATCCCCAAAACCTTCCATCCAGTAAGCATAATGTGATTATCCGGATAAGTAATTCTTATTGCATCAATATTTGATACATCAGGTTTTTTCACACTCAAGTCAATACCATCAAAATCAATACCGCATTCAGTGAGAAAACGCATACTTTTAATCATTTGAGGAACAGAAATTTTTGTAGTTGAATTTTTATTGAGTGATCTTTTGAGGCTAAGCATTTCCCAGTCATTAACCAACAGAGAATCACATTTCTCGGATAATATACCATGCTGACCTATATTCAATAGTATACTTCTAATATTATTTAAGAACGGAAACTCCACTGACAAAGTTGTTTCATCTGAAAACTTGTTCTTACCTTTCTTAGGTATATCACATAAACTTTTGTCAGCGATTAAACGATCACAAAATCTATATAAAAACTCTCTGAAAGCAAGTACACCTTTTCGTATGTCCTCTTCCTCTGAAATTTCTTTAAACATAGATTTGATTGTATATGTTTCAGGAATATTCACTGGTATTAGTTGTTTCAGGCATTTTGCCATATCCCCCATTGTTTTTTCCATGAGTAATTCTCCTTTCATTTTGTTTTTCCCTCAAAATTATCTTTTTAACTACTCTAATGTTGTAATTTTCATTATAGTTTATAAAAGCGCTTAAATATCATCTTTCAGCTTTATAGGAAAATATCTTTGCATCTGTTTATAGCCAAGTCCTTTTTCTATGTCTTTATAGGCAGTATCTCTTCCATCTTCATATAAGTAAGGCATATTGAACATAATATCCCGATCTTTGTCAAGCTCAAAATTTGTGGTTTCAATCCATTGGCGAACTTTATCTTCCACTTTATGTATGCTCTCGTTATCTTCGTCTATACTCACTGCCATAGCGTATAACCCTCCCGGAAAATCGAACAGTTTAAAAGGAGTTACATCCACATCGGTAACACAATCTTTAACGGCACATATCCATTCAGCTTTGTCATTTCTAGAAATCAAAAAATCAAAACAATCGAAAATTATACTTTTATACAAATGACAGTACTGCCATAATTGATACATATATCCGCCTTCTTTGAACATTTCCTCCCACGGTTGTTCCCCGCACGTTACCCCTTTGAATTCCGGTATCCTAACCACCATTATATCAGGAATTTTTTTATCTAATTTTTCAGTTATTTTAATCAATCGGTTTACATTGGAGGGCTTGCCAATATAATCAACGCTTAATAAATTTGTTTCAATCTCTTTAGCCTTGTTATACAGCAGTTTTATGTCAGAGTTGTCTGCAAAGTTGACTTGTTCGATTTCGTGTATAAAATTTAGGACGATCCCCTTCAACTCATGTAAAAGTGCAACCTCATCGTCTATTCTCTCCACTTTTTTCCCAAGCACTTCTAAAACTACATCAGTACCGGAAGTATTGAAAACACGTTGAATGTCTTTTATACTGATATTCAACTTGCGTAAAATTAGTATTTGTTCAAGCCGCCTAACAGCATTTTCGTCGTACATTCTATATTTGTAGTCATCACTTCTAGTGCTGGACAGTAATCCCATGTCCTCATAATAACGCAGTGTTCGGGCTGTTATGTCATACTTGCTTGACACATCTCTGATTTTGATTAGGTTGTTCATTTGTTTTCACCTCTTTTCTTAATTGTAATGATAAACTTAGTATAAAGGATTACCCAAAGGAAGAGTCAAGAGAATAATGCTATTTTCTGGCGAAAATATAAATACTCCCCAGGTGGTAAGATAGTTGTCGTAGGAAGGAATTAATGATATTATCATATAGAAAAGAAAAAGTATATATAGACCTATGGCAAAACCAAGTGTGTCTTCAAAGCTTGTCCCACACTCGTTTCCGGCGATGTCGGCAAAAAAAACCAGTTGTTACTATTCCCACCTTTATATTACATAATATTGCTTTAGTACTATATTGTCAACATCGATAAAGTGTGCTATGGCGGTTTGACCGTACCTGTACTAGAATGTTTAATGTAATCTTCCTTCTCAGGCTGATCTTCATAACTCCTGTCGATGGGTAATTTTTCTGTGGGTGACAGTGTGGCGACAATCACATTTAATATTCCTTATTGTTAATATTCACTCATTATGCAACCTACATTATATGCTTTACTCATAATCCTTTATCTTTAAAACTACATAAAAAAACTTTCACATCCTAGAGGCACATGTTAGTCATAACCTTATACCAAAGCTTACTTACTAGTAAATCATTTACTTTGTCAATTCATTTTCAATTTTCTTAAATTCTGTATAGCCAGCATGCCAAATGTCCCATTCTGCTTCATAATATTTATAATACATTTCAGAAGCAATACCATTTCTTACAGACTCTTGTGAACTCTCCCTCCACTTACTCACGCTGAAGTGGGGGCTTCTTGGTATATCCAAGAACTTTTCCTGCTTCACAGATTTCGCAATCTACTTTCTCCACAGGCTATCTCCGTAAGACCTACGGTTCTTATTTTTTTAGGCTATTTCTAATAACCCTTGCTTCAAGATATTCCTACTGGCATTTATATCCCTATCATGAATGCTATCGCATTTAGTACATTTCCATTCTCTTATTTGCATTGGCATTTCATCTAAAACGTGACCACAATTATTGCATGTTTTAGATGATGGATACCATCTATTTATTTTATGAATTTTTCTTCCATACCATTTTGCCTTATAATCTAGAATAGTAACAAATTTATACCAACTTGCATCTGAAATACTTTGAGCTAATTTATCATTCTTCATCATATTTTTAACTGATAAATCTTCAAGAATTATAACTTGATTATCGCTTATAATTCTTTTAGATAGCTTATGGATGAAGTCTAATCTTTGATTAGATATACGTTCATGTAGTCTAGCAACCTTTATTCTTTGCTTATTCCAATTGTTACTGTCTTTTTCTTTACTACTTAATTTTCTTTGTTCCTTTGCCAATTTATCTAATGACTTTTTTAGATACTTAGGATTTTCAATCTTTTCACCATTTGATAATATTGCAAAATGACATAACCCTAAGTCTATACCAACATTCCCCGATACTTTTTTTAATGGCTCTATCTTTGTTTCAACACATATAGATACAAAATATTTACCACTTGATGTTTTAGAAACAGTAGCGTTTATTACTCTACCTTCAACATATCTATGAATTTTTGCATTAACATATTTCAATTTAGGCAGTTTTATTTTATCTTTTTTTATTTCAATATTGTTATTCACAAAATTACTTGTATATGTTTTATAGTTGTCTCTTTTACTTTTGAATTTTGGTCTGTCTGCTCTACCTTCAAAGAAATTTTTGAATGCAGCATCAAGATTTCTTAGTGACATCTGCAGTGATGTACTATCAACTTCTTTAAGCCATACAAGTTCTTTTTTCATACTTGGTAATTGATTTTGTTGTTCTTTATATTTCATACATCTTTTTTCAGCTTTATATATTTCATTCCTTTGGTTTAAGAAATGATTATATACATATCTTGAACAACCAAAAGATTTTTCAATAATCTTTATTTGATTTTCATTTGGATACATTCTGAATTTATATGCTTTGTTGATTTTCATTACTTTCAACACCTTTACTTTTCATTACAATCATAATGAATCATAGAACATTCATTCTTATTATTTCACATTTATGATTTTTTATCCATGTAAAAGTATTAAGATTACGCATTCATCTCCCACTTATAGAAGATAGGAGACTTCTGCTAGTTACGTTAAATAATCGCTCATTTCAAGATCTAGAAAACCAAAATTACCTACATCATATTTATATCCCCTTAATCCATATTTTCCATAAGGTTCATATAAGTTTTTGTATCTCTCAAATTCCTTTAAATCTTCTTGAAATTCCTTTTCATTTCTATATCTAAGTGTTATCTGAATTGAACTATTCAACGAATGATTCTTCAAATCTTTCCTGTTCTTCGTAGTTTTTGAAACATTTTTTATTGCTTCTAGATCATATTCGCCAAAATACTCAAACATAGCATTACTCCAAGTATGTAGGGCACTCCATCTCTCCCCTCATTGAATCTTTATAAAGTGAATCACAAATAGCCATGCACCCACCACATTCTTCTATGTATTTACATGTATTACACAAACTTTCTATGTGATATGTTTTATTCTTTAGAACCTGTATGAACTTACTTTTTGTATAGTATTCATAAATCGAATTAGCTTTTTCTTTCACCTTAAGATGACTACATGGTTTAAAAGTACTATCGGAAGAAATTGCTATAAAGCTTTTACCTGCCATACAACCTGAGCGTTCTTTATTAACACGTCCATTATTAAGATAAATCAGCAGATTAGAATATGCTGAATCCACTTTAATTTTAATTCCTTTTACTTGTTTTATCCATCTAGCTAATTGATAAAACTCTTCTCTAGATAGTGCGTAATCTCTATAATTTTCTGTAGGAGATGGTTTGTACCGTAAAAGATTTATATTTTTTGCACCCATTTTTTTTGCATACTCAACTGTTTCTATGAAAGTATCTAAGTTATCTTTACGAATAACTATATTAATACCAAAAGATAAATCTGTATTACTAAGAATTTTAATTGCATGGATAGCATGATGAAACCCATCTCTAGATATTTCATTTACAATTTTATAAATTGAATTAAGAGACACCTGCATATGGTTTAATCCTGCTTTAATAAGTTTATCTAATAATTTCTGTGTTAAACCATAACCACTTGTTGTCATTGTAATGGACATTTCTGTCTTTGAAACATACTCCACAAAGTCTACAATTTGAGAATGAACTAATGGTTCCCCACCCCCAATCGCAATCTGAAAAAGCTTAAGCGTCTGTGCTTCATCAACACAGGACCTAAAAACTTGTAGTGGCATCTGAATCGCATTAGCCGCCTCTTTATAACATTGAGGGCAGTTTAGTGGACATGTGTTTGTTATGTCAATATGCAGAGCATCAAGACGTAAATTATCCTTACCTTCCTTTACTACTTTTATAATATCATTTGAACCAAAGTTTTTGGTAAGTATACCAAGACTATGTAATCGGTCTATAAATGGAGTTTTAATACCATCTTTTGCATACTTAACTAATAATTCTTTTTCCTTAGAGGAAAATACCCCTGTCATTCCTGTTCTTTTTTCAAATAGGTAAAGCTTATTATTGTATTGTTTAACTTGCATATTATTTGTCATCCCCTATCATAAATCAAGCATCTGTTCAAAATATGACCTAAGCTTTTGTGGAACTAGAAGCTTTAACTGAATGTCATAATTTTTTCTAATAAAATATATTATTCCATTGTTAATTGAGTTTGAATTAGGTTTAATGATTTGTATACCTATAGACGTGCACCTATAGAATTCGTAATCTGTAACAAACCCTAATGGTGCAATTTGTTTAGCAAATTCAATATGACCTCTTAAAGTCCTATCATGAAATTTTTCACATAATCCCATCAAACATTCTAATTCTGTGTCAATATGACCTAAAACCTTAGGCTCTTTCTCTTTATAGGAGATTGACTCATAACGAAATTGTTTATACTTTTCTTTATCATTACAGTGATAGACATTTATAAATGGATTTTCTTTATTTGTTTTAACACACTCAAGATTCAATATACGATCAATTGTCATATATAAATTATTTGATAATAAATCAATTTCTTCATATAAAAAATCTTCTAGATTAGTATCATACCATGATATATTTGCAATATTAGCTTCCGCATCAATTTCTAATTCTGGAAAAGCCTCGGCAATCTTATGTAATGCATAATACTTTAAAACAATAGGTCCCCCCAAGGCACAATAAACATCTACAAACCTAATTGGATTATCTTTTTGTCTATCACAGTATTCATCCCCACATATCTCATTAAATTCTGTATACCTTTTTTTAGCAATATCTGTTTCTAAAAAAAACTCCATATAACCTTGTGTATAATAATTAGGTGCGAAAACTGGTTGAACCAGCTTTTCTTCTTTTAACCCAGAGTTCTTGACAGTAGTTGTTATCAACTCTCTCTTTATTTCTGGATAGAGGTTATACGGATTAACATATGTATAGGAGATTTCAAAGGACTTGATTGATGAACTATATATCTCTTCCCACATCAAATCCAATTCATGCTTATAATATGACTTTTTATAAAGCTTTCCTCTTCGTTCAGAATTAACTCGAGTAATTTTTATAGGAATATCTTTTCTAATTATTTTTAAATTAAGATAATAATTAACAACTTCTTTTAATCTCTCTTTTTCTGGTGTTAAAATGTTATAGCTTGTATCTGACCCATCTATTTCATAACCTTCATAATATTCAAACATAACTAGCCTCCCTCTATATAAAGAACTTAGTATCCCATATCTCTGTTTAATAGTTATATTTTACTAGATTTAAGGGTTGAATACAATTTGGAGAAATTCCATATCAGTTAGCAAATAATGACCATTTCATTCTCAAACAAAATAATTCCAGTAGTAGCATTTCATGAACAAATGCTACTACTGGAATTTTTCATCCTATTTATGGTTTGAGAATAAAGATAACTCATCTTCTTTATCCCCTAATCGTAGTAAATTCTATTCTTTTTACATTAATATTAATTTTTAATGTAATTAGTTAGATAAGATATTTTGTGAAATCACTTCAGCTGACTCTACCCTTAAGGTCCACTCCTATTTGGTCCAAAGTATTGTATCGTTGTATCCCTTTATGGGGCTTAGGAAAATGCTTGTCTACTTTCACATCTTTTTCTCTTAATCTTATTCTTTTTAATTCTCTTCATCTGTAATCATTTTTATAGAATACTCATACTATTAAATAATTTTATTCCAGTTAATTATTATTGATTTCACTATCCTTTTCACACGTGGAACACTGTCTATACTTTCATATTCTTTTAATTTAGCTGTCATTAACTCTACAGAAATTGGATTCAATAGTTTAGGATTTAGTTCCTCATGTACTTCAGACTTATATGCTGGTGGCATAATATTATATAAAGTATCTAGCGCAACTAAACTATATGGTCTCCCCATATCTATCCATCTACTAATTATATCCCAATCAGGCTTTGAAACTGCGGCTAGTCTACCCAATTGATCTTTTACAGGACTTTTAACTTTTTTCTCTATCCACTTCAATACTTCTGATGAATTAAATTTATACAAACAAACATAAGCAATATGTGGTAACTCTTTATAAGATATTTTATCTAATGCATCAAGAACTAATTGAATGCCCTCATTCTCTGGTAATGCATATGCTGTAGCATTTGATATTGACACTAGTAACTCCATATCTATATTTTCCCATAGTTTAATAATCCACTCTTGACATACCCTCCCTAAACACTTGCCACAAATTTCAATTAATCTTGACTTTATCAACATATTATTTGTATTTTCAAATCTATTCTTTATTTCATTATTAAGATCTTCTTTATCAAACATTGCAAAATGCCTTAATTCTTCTTCATAAACAAAATATTTTGTCATACAATAATCCAATAAATCATTCATATCATTACATACATCTATTAATGTAGGACAAGGATACTTTTCTGCTTCTATCACATCCTCTTCTGCAGCACATGCTATACCATCATCATAAAAATCATCATAAAGATAAGACTCATGTGGGCTATGTATTACGGCTAGATTATACCATTCTAAAGGTCTTAATGATAAAGTCACTAATTTTTTATGACATTCTTTACATAATAAATACGGTTGCTGTTCATCATCATTTTTTTCTATTACTTCAATTTCATTAATTTTACATGATTCACAATTCATTATTGCCTCCTAAATAGTTTACATTTTACTTCATTAATGTGTAAATAAATGTATAATTAGTTTAAATACACATTGTTTAAATTTATTATACTATTTTAATTTATAATCTTAAATAAAATCTAAATAAATGTATGTTTTTCTTCATTAAAGCTATAGTCATTGAAGACGAATACTTCACATTTCACATTTTTCTATTAATAAATATTCTGTTAAATTATTCTAGTATTAAAAATGTCGCCATGAAAATCTCATGGCGACATTATGGCTACTAACGCACTTCTTTAGTACAAGTTAAAATCCAAAAACCATTGCTATTTCTTACTTAACTTAACCACAGTTCCACATGGGTAGAGTAGTCTTTAAAGACACTAACTATAAACATTTTAATATCAATGGTTTGGGTGGTTGTGTTTTGTTTTTTAAACTTTATGTAACCTTTCACAATCTACAATAATAGAGTAATTTAAACGAATATGGAAAAATGTGATATAATTAAATAGTAATTTGTGCATTTTTTCTTTGTATTGTATCCTATTATATATAAAAACTCACTACGTAACGTCGTAAACTTTTAGAGTTATATGCAATGGCAATATCGGGGCTAGACTTTTGGGGCTTATTTTATAAGTTTCTTGTATAAAAATAATTCATCTTATTTATAAAACTTTTATTTGAACTAAATATATAAGGAAAGAGGCGATTCAATATGATGATTCTTAGTATAGATGAAACAAGGCTTGAAGAAGCAGCACAATATGCAAGCAATGTCAATCGAATGAAGATAGATAACTGTGAAACTATTACTACCTTTTATAAAAAAATACTTTCTAATTTTAGAAAAAGGATAAAAAATGAAGATGACAAAGTCTTAGTATGCACTGAACAAGATAAAATTGTAGGAGTTTTAGCTATATTGGTAGAAACTAATGATAAATATATAGAAATAACAAAGGGGTTATATGCTGCGGAAAACTTTCAAGAAATAGCTATGCTATTTTATACATATATAAAAGAAAAGTATGCTGGATTTCATTTAGATGCGGTTTATTCTCAAGAAAATAAAGAAGCAATTTATTTTATGCAAAGTATTGGTGCAAGCTGTATTTCACCAGATATAAAAATGAAGCTTGTTAATGATGATTTTCAACCTTCAAAAGAAAATAAGTTAATAGTTCCTATTACTGAAAAGTATTATAAATCATTTTGTAGGGTTCATGATGAAAATCACAAGAATGTTTATTGGACTGGTGAACGTTTATTATCAAACCTAAATAAATTTGATATTCTAATTGCACTAGATAAAGATGAACTAGTTGGTTCAGTTGTTAGTTCAGTATATGGAGATAAAAAGAAAGATATACTCTTTATAGAAACAGATTCAAATCATCGAAGACAAGGATATGCAAAGAGTTTATTAGAAAAATCAATAAATGAAGCATTTCTATTTGGGATAAACGAAATTACTCTTCAAGTTGTAATGAGAAATATACCAGCAAAAAAATTGTATGAGTCTTTAGGATTCCTCAAAACTGACACTATTTATACATATTCTATAGAATCACTATAATCCATGATATACTACTAAATAATGTTTAAGTTAAGTAAAAAACTATATTGATAGTAGTTGCCGCTGTATTTAACAAGGCATCAAAGTTCGTTGTGGCAGATAAATGTCAATCCTACGTACAAGCCACAACACATTAGTCAGCTAACCGAGTCTATAGCTTGTCTGCTGTATAATATTGCTCTAACTAAAGACACTACCTTTAGGTGGTGTCTAATATACTGTCCACAAAAAGGATAAAAAAGCAACCGGCTTTGTTTACCACTTATATTTTGACTGATACTTCTTTTTCTTATTAATACCCCTTAAAATTCTACATCATTGACATACACTTTAGGTTCTTCCTTACTTGGTTTAACATAAATACGTGTAGCATTTATAATTGAGTGACCCGCTAAATCTGTAACAACTTGATTTGACCCGTTTTATCTGCAAGTCTTTTGCAGTAAGCATGTCATAATGTATGAGGGCTAAATTCAATGCCACTTAATTTACTTAGGCGCTTAGTCAAATGTTGAACTGCTCTTTCTGTGATGAGGTCAACTCTCTCCGTAGTAAATAAGTGAAAAGCTTCGGTATTTCTTCGCGGCACTCTAACAACAGCTTAATTAGTGCAAGTGTTTTGTCACCAAGTGGTACCTCACAATATTTGTATGAAGATCACGTCTTCCTACAATCTGAAAATACTATTAACTATTATAATTTAATCAAATCAGATATAAGCAAAATTTATAGACTCTAATAGAGATATCTTATTACACTTATATTCTTTTACCAAAGGATAGTCTAACTATATTCTCAAGATTCAAAGGACTTTGAGTCTTGTTCAAAATAACTATTTATAATTTTTAAAATTACACTTTTTTCATCTCCTGCTGCACCACAAAGACGAAATGCTGCTACTATAACATTCCATTGAATAATTTCTTCTTTAGTTAGCTCTGACAATCGTAAATACTCATTAATATATTCTTTGGAAAATCTATTCCGAATAAATTGAATTATTTTTCTTTTGAATTTAGGAGTATGATCAGGTATTGAAGCAGTTCTTAATGTTAATATTGTTCTTGCTACATCTGCACATCTATTACCAATACAGCAATCAGCCCAATCAATAATATAATCACCTTTTTCACTACAAATAATATTATCAGGATGGAAATCACCGTGACATAGATTATTTCCCACAGGCATCATATCAATTAATTTAAATAATTTCTCTTTTTTTTCATCAGTTAAATCTCTCGTATATGAAATACGCTTTTTGAAATATACATACTGCTCTTGTATACCCTCAACTTGATTTTCATGTACCTTTAAATGAAGATGAGCTAACTTACGTGCAATCTTTTTATAATTGAGAGGTGACCTTTCAATTTGATTTAACATAGAATCGCCAGTTACTTTTTCATAAATAACAGCTCTTTTCCCTTCCCATTTCAGCTGTTGAATAAACTTAGGATAATTAAATGAGCAATTTTCTAACGCTATTGTATTATGAATTTCTCTTTCTATTAATTCATCAGGCTCATGTTCTTTGAAGATTTTTATAATACTATTTTCGCTCCAGTTATAGACATCTGCTGTGGCACCCTTTCCAATTAATTTCCCTACAATCATATTCTTTTCCTCCAATAAACATTTGAATTTTAATTTAAGAGCAATATAATTACTAATTTATATTCCAATATTTCCCAGGAAATGTTCGAAATATTTTCCTATTGCGCTACTAATGATGTGTAAATTTTATTTTCATCTATCTTTACCCAAAATATTTCCAATCATATATATTAAAAATTTAAATCATTATATTTTTTTATGGAAATAATAAAACTAGAGTTATTTAAGTAAAACTTGAAGAAGGTGTATTATGAAAAATAGATTTTTTGTGATTTTTAGAGATAATAAGATGCTAATAAGTATAAATGATCAAAGTAATTTAATTGAATATTCATTCAAGGATTTAAAAACATATCCCAATATCCCCTTTTATGTTAATATCTTTGATACTGATAATATGAAAAAGAAAATAAAACCAATAGTATATGAAAACTTAAACACTTTAAGTGAAAAGATTTTTAAACCAGAAATATACATACTTGCAGAGGATGATACTATGTCCATTGAGAAACGACTTATAGATGATTTCATGTTTACTACATTAGCTCCTAAAAAAGTGTTTTTTGTTGATCAATGTGTTCTATTAACCTCTAGCAATATTGATGATTACATTTCCATTTCTAAATCATGTAGAATGTTTATTTTAAGTTACATTAAAAGCAACCATATAATAGCTCAGAAATTTATAGATAAAAAAGATTATTCAAGTGAAGAACTAAATAAATTGATTAACAGCTTGCATGATGATTGTAAATCCAATAAAATAGATATATTTTTAAATGGAACTCATCTAAAAAAGTATTCACACATGGGAAAAATAATTGATACATTTGAATTGCTTGAAAATGCTCAAAAGTTATTTAACAAATAGTCATAATACTATATATTATATTTTTTCACCCTTTAATATTGATAAATACCTTGATATGATTATATATCTTCTAATTATTTATGATTGCTTAATTAAGTAATCTTATTTAAATACCCCTTTTCTATCTTGTAGATAATCATTTAACATGTCTGTATGTTGCTGAATAAATAATTTAGGTATATTATTTTTATCAAAGAACCGTAAATCAAATGTCTCTTTATTATCAATAACCAAATCCCCACTAGCCACATTACATTTAAAGAAATAGACTATTGATTGTGCGCTATCCCCATTAGGGTATTTACTAAAATATTTTGAATACACTCCAATTAGATATTCAACATTAACATCTAATCCTGTTTCTTCTTTAACTTCTCTAATCATAGCTTCTTCGATAGATTCTCCAATTTCAAGAGCTCCACCTGGAAACCCCCAAAGTTCTTCTTTATCGCTTCTTTTTTGAAGCAATATCTCTCCTCTTTCATTTGTAATACATGCACCTGAGAAATTCAAAATTATTGTTTCATGACCTACTTTGCTTCTTATCCATTTTATATAATCTTTCATTATTGATTCTCCTTATACTATATAGTATAGTACATTCTATATCTATTTATTTTAATATAGTTCTATTTTCTCTTTCGACTGTTTCGATAACTTTTTCGATAAAGGGATCTTTTCCTATGGCATAATTATTTCTGTTTTCGAAAAAATCCTTTTCTAAACATTTCTTAAGATTAGAATATTCAATATTAATTTCTGGGTTTTTATTTAAGTAATCCCGAAACAAAATATGATTACTCCATAACTTACCATTAATTTGTTCTACATGTATATAATGTGTAGTTAATTCTCCATCTTTCTTTTTAAAGAAGTGCCTACCAGGTATTTATCTTTATAAGACTATTGCGTACTTTGCATCTTTTCATATTTTTAGCTAATTAACTTTTATAATATTAGGATTCATGTATTTTTCATTATCAATAATAATATTGCTTTTTTCTTTAGGTGTGAATTTTTCTAAATAGATTTTTTGTACAGGAATATATTTTTCTTTGTATCTTTGTATAACTCTATCACCAAATAAGTCAGTATCTCTTTTCCTAGCTCTTTTTAACACTTCATCAAAAGAAATATCTATAAAGATTCTCAAATCAAAATACTTATCAAGCGGCTCTCTATAAAGTAATACCCCCTCAAATAATACTATGGTTTCCTTATCTATGATATATCTTTTGGTTATATCATACTCATCATTTTCTAGATTTAACAGTAGAAGTTCTTTATCTACCTTCCCACCTAAAGAAATTGATTTTAATAGTTCATTTTCAATTTTTTCTAGATTAAAAGCATTATTAAGATATGAATTGATGGGATCCTTTCCGCTATTTCTAACTTGTGATGGATTATGGAAATCGTCCATAAAAATTATCTGAGTTTTAAAACCTAATTCAGACAGATATTTAACAAGCTCTTTGGTAAATGTTGATTTACCCGAAGTGTCCACTCCATTTATCCCTACAAGAAGAGGCTTATGATTTTGTTTTTCCTTAGAAATTTTATTTGCTATAGCTTCGTAAAATTCATTTCTTTCCATAACACACTTACTCCCTCTCCCTAAACATATGTTTAGGTATTCTTATTCACATAGAGATTCTACAAAATAGACCACCGATTAATATTTCTATATTATTCAATATATTCCTTTTATAATCATTTTTAATCTAGATTTTTTATCTTATATTCAATATGCTTGAATAAAAAAACGACTTGATTATAAACAGTTTTAAATAAAATATAAAAGCTATTCCTTTAAGAGTAGGAATAGCTTCTTTTATAATCATTATTTTTCTTAATATATTACAATACTTCACTTAAACTTAGACATTCCTCTCTAAGAAGAGAAAACAACTCTATATCTTCATACTTTCCTTTACTAAAAACAGCTTGCCTCTTTAATCCCTCATACTTGAATCCTACTTTCTCAGCAACTTTGCGACTTGGTATATTTCCTACTGATACTTGAATCTCAAGGCGTTTAATTGGTTTTAGTTCAAATAAATATGCTGTGAATAGTCTGAGTGCTTCAGAGGTGTATCCTTTTCCTTTATCTTCATCTCTATATATTCTATAACCTACTTCATATCCTGGTAGATACCATACCCCTTTAAAATAAGATATTTCTCCTAACAATCTACCTTCTTTATTTGTAATAATCATTGTACCGAAAGTATCATTCCAACATCCTGTTTCTTGAAATCGTTTTTTGAAAGATGGTTCACTAGATAATCGAACATCCCAATACTCACCTCTTTGAGATAAATCACTAGTTAAACAAAATATTTCATCAATATCTTCTTGTCTCATAGTTCTTAAATTAATCAACTTTCCTTTTATCATAGTAGAATGTCCCCTTTCATCATTCAATGTAATTACGTAAAATGCCTTGTCCAATTAAATATGATTGATATATGCTATAACATCCTCAACAGTTCTTTCAAAAGTAGTGGATTTTACTAATCTGTATTTTTCTTTTCTATCCCCTGCAAATCTGCAAACAGTATAACTAATAAATATCTCTTTATTATTATTTAATTCTCTTAATCTTTCTAAGAAACGTAAAGCATCTTCCTCAAATTCGAATTTTAATATTTTACCATCATTAAAAAATTCTCTTAAATAATCTTTTTGACCTCTACTTACAATGTTCCATTTTATCATCCACATATTAATTTCTCCTTTATATAGTTAAATATTTTTTTAATCTTTAAGCTGCCATTTCTCTAAATCTTTTATCACTTCATCATATACTTCCCCTTGAATTAAAACTCTACCGTTATCAGGGCATCTCATTTGAAACTTTTTTGCTTTAGTGTTACCATAATCTAAATCTCCATTATTTAATAGAGTATATATACAAGGATACATACATTGCCATAACTCATGACAGATAGGTGGACAAATATCCTCCACAATATGAATATCACCTTTTTTATGATAATTACCTCTACACTTACTTTCTAATATTGTTAATTTGACTTTTGGCATAATGATTTTCTCCTAACCTTATTTTAAAATTAATACATTTTCTTATAAATTACTAATTTGCTCAATTGCCCATGCTTGATGTTCTAAAAGCATGTTGTTTTTTGCATCGTCTATTCTCAACCATGATAGGTTATGATCTTCTTCTTTTGCATCACATGCCTTTTCTAATAAATCAGCTTTGTAAAAGTATCCAATCCCTTTAATGTAACGTTTTAACTTTGGAGAATATTCGTATAGTACTGCTTTACAGATAAATCTATCTATTTCAATTTTATATCCTGTTTCCTCTATAATTTCTCTATGCAGGCACTCCTGTAGTGTTTCATTGATTTCTAACCCTCCACCTGGCAAAAAGTTCCCCCTACTAGTATTAATAACTGCTATATTTTTAGAATTGTCTACTATTAAAGCATATACAGCAACTCGCTCCTTATACTCTACATTTGGTACCTTTTCACCAAATTCCTTATTATCTAAACAAAGAAAATCCTCTAATATTTCAACAGCATCTACTATTACTTTAGGACATATAGTGTTAAATAATCCTCTGTCTTTAATAATTTGTAATTCTTCCTCATTAGAAATATCATGACCTAATAACTCCCTACAAATTATCGTATTATTTCTTTCTTTAAATCTATCAATAAAGTCTCTAGTATGTGAATAAGCTCTATCTTTTGAATCTAAATCATTTTCAATACAGTGTCCTTCCTTTAGACCAACTGCCATTATTGCTCCTGAAACAGCACCACATATTTCACCATTACGCAGTCCCCCACCAAAACCTGTTGAAACCTTTAATGCTATATTTTTATCTAGTCCAAATTCTTCACAAAATACACTAAAAACAGCTTGGCTACAATTAAACCCTTTATCAAATAACATTAAAGCTTCTTCTCGCTTATTCATAAAATAAACCTCCTAAATACATTACTCCATTTATAAAAAAAGATATAAACTCAATGATCTTAAACTTATATTACTTTATTATACAATAAACTCTTCTATTATGTAAAATAATCTACAATTGTATATTATTTGCTATATGAATTACTATATTGAACAAAAAAGGATAGCAAGAGCTATCCACTTTGTAGCTAAATCATATTTGACTGTAGGAACAACAATATATTGATAATATGAGATATATTTGCTACAAATTTAACGCTTTTGCCAATACGTTCACAGCCTTATCTCTATCACTTGAATCAATTGTATATGAAATGCTAATTTCTGAAGTTGTAACTTGTTTAAAATCAATATTATTTTCAGAAAACACTTTAAAAACCATTGCAGCTACACCAGATTGATTCATCATTCCTATACCAACAACTGAAATTTTGGATATATTAGACTCGAAATCCACATCAATTCCTTGAAGATCATTCTCTAATTCTTTAATTACTTCTTTTATTGTAAAAATATCATCTTTAGATGCTGTAAAAGATACATTTACATAATTATCATGTGGTGCAGTCTGACTTATCATATCAATATTCACATTATTTCTTGCTAAAACATCAAATATTAAGGCAATATTTTTAGAAGTATATTCTACTTTATTTATCGTAATCATTAATATATCATCTGTAACTGTTAGTCCAGTAATCGCTTTTTTCTCCATCTCTTTATCCTTCTCCTTAACATATGTTCCTTCCACATTTCCAGTGTTTATAGCCAGATAAATAGGAATTTTATATTTAAAAGCTATCTCAACTGCTCTTGTTTCTAGTACACCTGCTCCCATACTAGCCATTTCCATCATTTCTTCATAACTTATGGCCTTTAACTTTTTAGCATTTGGAAATATCCTGGGATCAACAGTGTAGACTCCATCAACATCAGTATAAATTTCACATGTACAATTTAGTTTTGCTGCTAACGCTACAGCAGTGGTATCTGATCCTCCACGCCCTAAAGTAGTTATATCTCCCTTTTCATTAACTCCCTGGAAACCTGCTACAACTACAATTTTTCCATAATCTAAATGAGTCTTAATTTTATCTGTCTCCACGAGTTTAATACGGTTCTTTGTATGAATTCCTTCAGTTACTATTCCAGCTTGAGATCCAGTTAATGAGATTGAGTCATATCCGTACTCTTTTAACGCCATTGATAGCAGCGCGATAGTAATCTGTTCTCCTGTTGAAAGTAACATATCCATCTCTCTTTTACATGGATTCTCCGTTATTGATTTTGCCATATCTACGAGCTTATCAGTTGTTTTACCCATTGCAGAAACAACAACTACTATATCATTACCTTCTTTTTTTCTCTCAGCTACTCTTTTGGCAACATTTTTAATCTTCTCAATATCACCTACTGAAGTTCCACCATATTTTTGAACTACTATCCCCATAGGATTCCCTCCTTTAATATCATCATAAATCATTTCTCAAAATGTCCTCATAGGTTTCTCTTTTAACTGCTAATTTAGCTTCTCTGTTCTTTACAAAAACTACTGCTGGTCGAGGGATTCTATTATAATTACTAGACATGCTATAGTTATAGGCACCAGTACTCATAACAGCAAGGATATCTTTTCTCTCAACTTTTGGCAACTTAATGTTTTTAACTAATATATCACCAGATTCGCAGCATTTTCCTGCAACTGTATATAAATTTTTATTTTCCTCGTTCATTTTATTAGCAACTACAGCATCATATTTTGCTCCATATAGCGCTGTTCGAGGATTATCCGTCATACCACCATCTACAAATATGTAATTTATACCACCAAATGTATTCTTTATTCCACCAACTTCATATAATGTAATTCCCCCATTAGCTATGATTGCTCTTCCAGGTTCAATCATAACTTTTGGTATATTAAGACCTAGCTCATTAATTTTATCACTTATTATTTTCAGCATGCCCTTTAGACAGGATTCAACATTAATTGGTTCATCCTCATAGGAATAATATACCCCAAACCCTCCACCTAGATTTAATTCCTCTGTTACGAAATTACACTCATTTTTAATTTTTTTTATAAAATCAAGCATTACTAAAGTTCCCTGATGAAAGAAATTTTCCTCAAATATTTGTGAGCCTATATGACAATGAAATCCTTTCAATGTGACCCTGCTGCTATGCTGAAATTTCTTCACAAACTCATAAATATCTTTACTAAAAATCGATTCTCCAAATTTTGAATCGTTTTTAGATGTCTGAATATACTCATGTGTATGTGCTTCAATTCCAGGATTAACCCTTAATAAGACATCTATTTTTTTATCTAATCTATCACATAGATCTTCTAATAAATCTAATTCGTTAAGATTATCTACTATTATTCTTCCTACTCCAGTTTCAAGGGCCATTTTTAGTTCATTTTCAGTTTTATTATTACCATGCATATATATTTTTTCAGCAGGAAAACCAGATTTAATAGCAGTATATAATTCTCCTCCTGATACAACATCTAGAGAAAGCTTCTCTTCATTTATTAATCTACATATTTCCATATTTAAGAAGGCTTTAGAGGCGTATATAACTTCAGTTTCAATTCCATTCAATATAAAATTTTCCTTGAATTCTCTGCAATTTTCTCTTACAAATTCTTCATCAACTACATATAAAGG
The DNA here is from genome assembly GCF_027938815.1 of Oceanirhabdus sp. W0125-5. Classification (GTDB taxonomy): domain Bacteria; phylum Bacillota; class Clostridia; order Clostridiales; family Clostridiaceae; genus Oceanirhabdus. The sequence continues at coordinate 3,174,172 of NZ_CP115913.1, read as the reverse complement.
GGTTTTATATTCCTGAACAAGCTCAATTGAATCAACTCCACCAATTTCTAAATTTCCTTTTTTGTTTATTTTCATGGTTCCAAATAATCGCATGTATCTCACCTCATCATAAGTTATATCTATACTTATTCTTAACTTAAGATACATTTATATTTATAAATATTTAATTTTATAAATATAAAAAGAGTTATCCAAAGATAAACTTAATGCCTATCTATAGATAACTCTTATGTAATACATGTTGATATAATTTTTAAATTTCAGTGTTAAAGTAATCTTTTAATATTTCCTTATGTTCAGGGATAATGTCCATATCTTCTAACTTATTTTCCCCTATCCATGTGTTCTTAACAAAATCTTTATGTAATGTGATTCTTTCTTTCAACTGACCAGTATATATTCTTAAGATATCACCAGTTTCCTCATCAAGTACATAATCCTTAATAGCTGTTTTATTGAAGAGTATTGAACTTATATTCTTTTTTATCATTTTTTCAATACTTTTATCTTCAGTTGATCTTCCACTAACTTCAACTTCTAAAAGCTGCCACATTTTAGGTTCTGTACGCTTCCCCTTTTTTTGAACTAAAAATACGTTTTTAAAATCGTCTTTAATTATTACAATACACTTTTTAGCTTTTTCCATCTTACTCCCCCACTTCACTACGAGAAATTATATATATTTCTATTATAATACAAACTTCGTAAAAGAAAAAGTGAATTCTTACAATTTTTGCAGTGCTTGAACCATTATTTGTTTAATTTAGTCGATTTCTAAAACATTTATTACCAAAAATAATCTAATTTAATTGTTATTTGCATAAGCTTTTTCAATTAAATTATTCATAAGTACATCATAGTTTACCATACCTTTATCTTTTGCAATCTTTAATATTTCTTTGTCAACTTCTCTAAGAGTATCAATATATTTGATTAACCTATCATCCATATCAACCTCTATTCCTTCTAAAGCAGAACCATAGCTAACAGGGTTGTTCAACACAAATGAAAAACTTTTTTCTCCATCAGGTCTAACAACTAAGCATCTATAATCAAGAGAATATAGTTCCTTATCTTTGAAATATTCAATTTCCTTATTTACCTCTTCATAAGTGAATAAGTTAGAGTGTTCTATCAACTCTCCATATTTCTCTTTTAATTTATTATATTTGTCATAGAATCTACTATAATCCTCTTCTTTTATTACTAACTTTTCATATAAATAATCATCTTTTTTAATTCCTAAATTTGTGATTGGTGTAAATTTTATCGTTCCATTGATTTCCGAAAGATTATCTACAATATATTCCATCTTATCTATATACTCTTTAGCTAATGTAATCTGAATATACACCTTAATATTGTACTTTTCGAAGAGTTTTAAACATCTTAGAACATTATTATAACCTTTACTATTTGAAATATAATTATGTTCTTCTTCATTACTTCCTAATATACTTGTGTGTATAACATCTAAACACTTATATGCTCCAAGTTTTTTTATCTTTTCTTCATTTAGTGCCAAGCAATTTGATGCTACATTGAACTTCAAATTATTTTCCTCTATACAATCTAATATTTCAAAAATATCCTTTCTTGCAAATGGTTCTCCACCTGTTAGTACTACGTACCATCCCCCTTGATTTTTAAAGTCAGTAATTATTTTCTTGATTTCTTGTGTATTCATTGGATACAATTCCTTCTCTGAACTACAATCAAGATAACAATGCTTGCAGCTTTGATTACAGAAGTGTGTGATTTCAATGTAAAGCACTTTAAAATTAATTTTTTTCATGTGTATATCCCCCAATTATTTAGTCAAATTTCATGTGAACAACATATTAGTCATATATGATTAATATGTACAAAAAATAAACTCCGTAAGAGTTCATTTATAAAATATCATAATATTTACATTAATGTCAAACTGAGATTATAAATGAAATAATATTAAAAATAGGAAACTATCTTAATTGATTTTTGTCTCATCTTTAAAAGATATCCTGAAATTTTCATATTGATTAAACTTATTAAATACATAGGATATTCCCACAATTTAAGCTATAATATATTGTATATATAAATTATGTTAAATACTTTACTTTTGAAGGAGTTGTACATATTGCCAAAAACTTATTTTGATAATCCATATAAAAAAGAATTTACAGCTGAAATTATAAATGTACTTGAGAAAGATAATAAGTATCACGTTGAATTAGATGAAACTTATTTCTATCCACTATGTGAAGAGCAGCCATGTGATACTGGCTCCATTAACGGTGCTCCAGTACTTTATGTATATGAAGAGAATGAAAAAATTTATCATGTAGTTGAAGTAAAACCCATAAAAATTCACAAAGTCAAATGTACCATTGATTGGGATAAGAAGTTTGACTATATGCAGCAGCATCTAGGACAGCATCTTATATCAGCTTCTTTATTAGAGCTATTCAACGGAAATACTGTTAAAGTTCATATAGGAGATGACGAGTCTTATATTGAGATTGATAGGATAATTGGAAATGAGGAAGTAAAAAAAGCTGAAGAAATGGTTAATAAAATTATTTTAGATAATATCAAGGTAGAAATATTATATCCTACAAAATCAGAATTAAAGAAATTAAAACTAAAGAATATTGATAAAAAAGCTGGAGGAAAAATTAGAATTCTAAAAGTTGGAGATGTTTGTTCAATTCCTTGTAATGGAATCCATCCTAATTCAACTATTGAATTGCAAGCTTTCAAAGTTACTAAATCTGCTCCTCAAGGAGCTAATACAAGAATTTATTTCCTTTGCGGTTCAAGAGCAGTTTCTAACTTTATTAGTAAATATGAATCACTGGAAAAAATCTCAATGCTTTTAAAATGTTCAGATAGTAATGTTCTTGAAGAAGTTGAAAGTTTAAAAAACGATCTTAAAAAAGCGCTTTCAGAAAAGAATTTATTAAAAACACAAATTGCTGAATACGAAGTTCAAAATATGATTAATTCATCTGAGAATATTGAAGATATAAATGTTATTAAACTAATAGATGATAAGGTTGATGTAAAACATGCAAATCTTCTTGCATCAAAGTTAACTAGTTATCCAAATGTAATTGTATTATTTGGAGTAAGATCAGATGATAAAGCTCAGCTAATATTCTCATGTACCAAAAATCTTAAAATTATTAGCATGAACAAACTTTTAAAGGATGCAATTACCTTAATTGATGGTAATGGCGGAGGAAGTGACTTCTCCGCACAAGGTGGAGGAAAAAACAATAACAATCTAGATTCTACTCTTGATTATGCTTTTAATAAAGTTAAAAGTGCTATATTAGGAAATTCATAGTTACTATTTTTTAATATAAAAAAATAACTCCCTTGCCAATTATGGTACGGGAGTTTATTTTTATAGTTTTTATTTCATAAGTTCTTTAAAAACTTTAATAATTTCAGTATAAAACTCTTTAATTAATTTATTTCCCCCACAAGTTCAATCTTTCAGTTCTATTCTCATAAATCCACTCGTATCCATATGATACTTGGATATATTTAATTTTCCATGAATCCTTTTTAGAAAAAACAGTTTCAACTCTAACAGGAATTTCAAACTCTTCCCCCTGATTCTCTACCATAAGTACAGATGATATATGCCTTAGAATTGTTAAATATTTGTTTTTAATATCACCATTGCTGTTTATTATATTCTTACTTTCATTTAGTAAAGATCGAAGTAAGTTTTCTTTAGATATTTTAGTTTTAACTGTAGCTAATGTTAAAGTCCACGCTGTATTATTTTCAGAATTTATAAGAGAAGATTCTATATCTAGATTAAGTTCATGCCATATATCTTTTAAGTAATTAAGAGTCTTAATACATTCTTCCTCATTTGTAACTAATTTCCCTTCAGGAGAAATTATCAATGTTCTCTCTTTATCAAACAACTTACTATAAATTATTGTTCCATCCAACTCATTTTGATTCCAATGATTTTGTAAAGAACTTAATAAACTTTCAATTTCATAAGTTTCGCCATAACAATACTCTTTAAAATTCTTTAATTTCTCTTTTGCTTTTGTGTTCTCATCTTCTCTCATATACAAATAATCTGGAACATTAAGTGTTGATATAGAGAATTGCATCTGTTTAAATTTCCACCTATTTTCATACTTTTTTAGTAAGCCTGTAATTATTACGGGTAAATACTGTTCACTTTTTTCAACATTGCTTATTCCCCATTGTGTTAGAATCCAATTAAGTAATATAGTTTTACTTTTTAATTCTCTTGAATCTAAATTATCAAAATTAATTTGATCAAAAATAAATTCTTTGTGCGATTCCAATTTCTCAATATCAAAATTAAGCTCTAGCTTTACACTTCCTTTTAATGCTACAAAAGCAATATCTTCACCTAAGTTCATTATTATTGGATTGTTTAAATCACAACATACATCTCCCCAATATTCCCAATCCCCTTCAATTAATTCTTTTACTTCATCAAAACCTAAACAAACTTCCCCTGGACTTGTACCCATTACTCTTAAATCAGCATCTCTTGTAAACAGTTCTTCAGTATATGCCTCTGCATTCTTTAAATTTCTTTCAGTATACCCCTTTTGAAACTTATATAGAACTTCCATAATTTCTTTGTGAAAAATACTCTCCATAATTAATACCCCCATATCATTTTTACTCATCTAAATCAATTTTACCATATTAATACAATACTTATGGCTCAAGAACAATACATAATGAAAAATGAGCAATTTCCTGAAAAATAAAAAAACAAGCTTAAAAAGATTATTCTCTTAAGCTTGTTATAATACCTTATTTAAAAATTCTTTAGTTCTATTATGTCTAGGATTATTGAATATTTCACTTGGCGTTGCTTCTTCAATGATATTCCCTTGATCCATGAAAATTACTCTATCCCCTACTTCTCTTGCAAATCCCATTTCATGAGTTACAATTACCATTGTCATTCCCTCTGCAGCTAACTCCTTCATTACACTTAAAACTTCTCCTACCATTTCAGGATCTAATGCTGAGGTTGGTTCGTCAAAAAGCATAACTTCTGGTTCCATAGCTAAAGCTCTAGCTATTGCCACACGCTGTTTTTGTCCCCCTGAAAGTGAAGATGGATATGCTTCAGCTTTATCTCCTAATCCTACTTTATTGAGAAGTTCATAAGCATTTTTTTCAGCCTGAGTCTTTTCAACTCCCTTTACTTTTATTGGAGCTATTGTGATATTCTCTAATACGGTTTTATGAGGAAACAAATTAAACTGTTGAAAAACCATACCCATATTTTCTCTTATACTATTTATATTAGTGTTCTTATCAACTATATTGGTTCCTTGAAATTCTATTTTGCCATCTGTTGGCTCTTCTAATAGATTTAAGCATCTTAAAAAGGTACTTTTCCCTGAACCAGATGGTCCAATAACTACAACAACTTCACCTTTATCTATTTGATTATTTATTCCTTTAAGTACGTGATTTTTCCCGAATTTTTTATGCAAATTACTAATGTGAATCAACTCTTTTTAGCCTCCCTTCAGCTATTCCTAATAACTTAGAACATGTAAATGTAAGTATGAAATACATTAAAGCTACAATTATCAATGGTTCAAAAGGTCTGAATATATTTCCTCTAACAGTATTAGCCTTATACATAAGTTCATGTATCCCTATTACTGAAACTATTGATGATTCCTTAATAATAGTTATAAATTCATTCCCTAGTGCAGGTAAAATATTTTTAAATGCTTGAGGTATTATTATTTCCTTCATAGTTAAGGAATTTGACATACCTAAACTTCTAGCAGCCTCTGTTTGACCTTTATCAACTGCATTTATTCCAGCTCTTATTACCTCTGCTACATATGCTCCACTGTTTAGGGAGAGAGTTACAATACCAGCTAGTATATCTGGCAACTCAATCCCTATTACTGGAAGCCCGTAATAAACTATATATAATTGAACAAGTATCGGTGTACCTCTCATAAACTCTATATAAGATGTAGATATAAATTTAACAAGCTTATTAGAAGATAACTTCATTAAACTTAATACTAATCCTAAAGCAGTTCCAAATAGTACAGTAAATAACGCTATTATTAATGTGTTTTTTCCTCCCTCTAAAAAGAAGGTATAATACTTTGGTAAGAAACTAAAATCCATTTTTCTCCTCCTAATCTTCTAAAAGATTATTTGCTTCAACAATAAATTCGTTGATTTTTCCTTCTGCAATTAATTTATCTATTGTTTTATTAATTGCCTCTATAAGCTCATCAGATCCTTTAGCGGCTGCAACAGCAGAACCTAGTTCTTCTGAATTAACATCAAATTTCATATCAGTAATCATTAAATCTTGGTTTTTCTCAACATAAGCTTCAGCCACAGGATTCTCAATTACTATAGCATCAACTTTTCCGTGCTTTAATTCAAGTATTAAATCTGTAATTTTTGTTAAGCTTTTAAACTCAGCTTCCTTAATTTGTTCAGTAACTAAAGCTTCTTGTACAGATCCTTTTTGAACTCCGATTTTTTTTCCTTTTAAATCTTCTAAAGTAGATATCTTGTCCATATTTTCTTTATTGATTAAAATATTATTAACAGCTGTATAATAAATCTTTGAAAAATCAACATTCTCAGCTCTCTCTGGTGTAGGTGTCATACCAGCTATAATAATATCAATTTTCCCTGTAACTAATGCTTCTAACAATCCATCAAAGCTCATATCTTTAATCTCAAGTTCCATGTCTAAATCTTCTGCAATTGCTTTTGCAATATCAATATCAAAACCTACTATAGTATCTTTGCCGTCTATCTCTTTATGAAACTCATATGGAGCATAGTCAGCGCTTGTACCTAATACTAATTTTGCTTTTTTATTTTCTCCCTCAACACTTACTTCTTTACCACATGATGATAAAGAGAACATTACCATTCCAACAATTAATAAACTTAATAACTTTCCATAAATTCCTTTCATTTTTACTCCTCCTATGTTTTGTGTTCTTCATGTAAATGATTATACACAAAATACGCATAAATATGCAAGAGTTTTTTTACTGGTATTTTATTCATAGTTAAATCATTATCATCAAAAACAGCTTTGCAAGCCACTTCCCCTTTATTCAATCGTAATAAAAATAATTTTATAATAGAATTTAAGGTATATGTTTTTATGCATATTCTTTCGTATATACTGCATATACATTCATTCCCTTCAATATGATGAGTCTATTATTTTAGAATTACTTATAGTATTTCCTATTTGAAATTTATATAGAAATATAAGTAAAGGGAATCTTTAGTAAGATTCCCTTTAATACAATAAACTAATCGATTACTTCCTTTGGAGTTCCTGCAATTATTCCAAACCAAGAAACTATTCCCATTTCAACAAAACCACATTTCTTTGCAAGACCTGGTGATTTTTTATTTCTAGTAACAATCTGAAGATAAGGAATTCGCCCTATTTCAAGTGTCTTATGTGCTAAATCAACGGCAGTGTCAACTGCGTAACCCTTTCTTCTATGTTCTTCTTTTGTATACATTATTCCCATGGAATTATCATCATGAGTCAAAACCCAACAGACGATTTCATCATTTATATATAGTGCTGAAGATGGTCTGTTCTCAATATCTTTTTTTATTGCATCAATACTTCCAGGATTTCTAAATTCATAGAATTCATCAATAATTTCTGCATCTTTAATATCTACATTTTGCACTTCATTTTTTATTAATTCTAAATTTAGATTTTCTTTTGGCATATAGTATAGATAACATGGATTCTCCCAATGAACTTGATACTTTTCTTGAATTTTCTTTGCTATAGTTTCCTCTACTCCTGAAAATCCATAGTAACCATCTTTAATGAAATTATCACAAACTTCATCAATAAAACTATCTTCTTTAGAATAAATATAATTAAAATAATCTTTTTTAATAAATACACCTTTAGGATTTTCCACATTATCTATGTATATCTCTGCTTCAGGTACATTTTCAATTATCCCTAGCATATTTAAGTTTATTAACAAATCCTTTTCTAAAAACTCTTTAATAGCCTTAGATTTTTCTGTTTTTATAACCATAAAGCCTCCCCTTTTCCCAAGTTTCAATGGCAAATCAATAAGGGCATTCAATGAGTTTTCAACTCACAAATGACCCTATTTGATAACTTATAAACCTTTATAATGCTTAGCAAATGTTTCTTTATCAGCGTTATTATCTGCCCCTTCGAAAGCTTCGAAATAATCAAGAATTTCCATGGAAAAGTCAATAAAAGCATTTCCTACAGCAGTAACAATGTTCTTATCTCTCACAACTTTTTCACTTAGAAAGTTTTCTCTAGGAAAGAAATCTTCTACACCCTGTGATTTAAGATGTTCAGCTGGTGAACTCTCCCTCCACTTACTCACGCTGAAGTGGGGGCTTCTTGGTATATCCAAGAACTTTTCCTGCTTCACAGATTTCGCAATCTACTTTCTCCACAGGCTATCCCCGTAAGACCTACGGTTCTTATTTTTTTAGGCTATTTCTAATAACCCTTTCTTTAAGATATTCCTACTGGCATTTATATCCCTATCATGAATGCTATCGCATTTAGGACATTTCCATTCTCTTATATGCAGTGGCATTTCATCTAAAACATGACCACAATTATTGCATGTTTTAGATGATGGATACCATCTATTTATTTTATGAATTTTTCTTCCATGCCATTTTGCTTTATAATCTAGAATAGTAACAAATTTATACCAACTTACATCTGAAATACTTTGAGCTAATTTATCATTCTTCATCATATTTTTAACTGATAAATCTTCAAGAATTATAACTTGATTATCGCTTATAATTCTTTTAGATAACTTATGGATGAAGTCTAATCTTTGATTAGATATACGTTCATGTAGTCTAGCAACCTTTATTCTTTGCTTATTCCAATTGTTACTGTCTTTTTCTTTACTACTTAATTTTCTTTGTTCCTTTGCCAATTTATCTAATGACTTTTTTAGATACTTAGGATTTTGAATCTTTTCACCATTTGATAATATTGCAAAATGACATAACCCTAAGTCTATACCAACATTCCCCGATACTTTTTTTAATGACTCTATCTTTGTTTCAACACATATAGATACAAAATATTTACCACTTGATGTTTTAGAAACAGTAGCGTTTATTACTCTATCTTCAACATATCTATGAATTTTTGCATTAACATATTTCAATTTAGGCAGTTTTATTTTATCTTTTTTTATTTCAATATTGTTATTCACAAAATTACTTGTATATGATTTATAGTTTTCTCTTTTACTTTTGAATTTTGGTCTGTCTGCTCTACCTTCAAAGAAATTTTTGAATGCAGCATCAAGATTTCTTAGTGACATCTGCAGTGATGTACTATCAACTTCTTTAAGCCACACAAGTTCTTTTTTCATACTTGGTAATTGATTTTGTTGTTCTGTATATTTCATACATCTTTTTTCAGCTTTATATATTTCATTCCTTTGGTTTAAGAAATGATTATATACATATCTTGAACAACCAAAAGATTTTTCAATAATCTCTATTTGATTTTCATTTGGATATATTCTGAATTTATACGCTTTGTTGATTTTCACTGCTTTCAACACCTTTACTTTTGAATACAATACTAATGAATCTCAAGAACATTCATTCTTATTATTTCACGTTTATGATTTTTTATCCATGTAAAAGTATTAAGATTACGCATTCATCTCCCACTTATAGAAGATGGGAGACTTCTGCTAGTTATGTTAAAGTTGTGGTATATTTCTTATCATTTAATACTCCAGCTCTTGCTAAGAATTTTGGACCAGCGCATATAGCAGCAAGCATTTTATCACCTTTATTTAGCTTTTGAATTAATTCCGTTAACTCCGTTTTTTGTTCATCTCCCCATCCACCTGGAATAATTAAGCCATCAATATCATCAAAATCCAGAGCCTCTTTCACAGTGGCATGTGGAAGATACTTAAATCCTGGTCTACTCTGAACAGCTTTATTCTTATAAGCAATTGTAACTAATTCTTTCTTAAGCCATGAAATAGCTGTTCCTGGTAATGTCATTTCAAAATCTGCCATATCATCGTAAATAAAACATAGAATTTTCCCCATAAAATCCCCGGTATTGTCAAAAGTTTTAATGGTACTTCCGACGTAACCCCTTTATTTTCAATACTTTATCTATATTAGACTTGCCCCCTCCCTCTAAAGGTGTTAATTTTAGTTTGCGAAAAGAAAATATATCACCAAAGATAAGGAGGCAAGCTTTTAACATGATTAATTCATTTTTAGTTTTGTATATTGTTTTTCTTAAACAAGTTATAAACCTACTAATTATTTTATTGACCGGAAAAGGACTTAATAAGATTCCCAACTCGGATCCTTTAAATAAACCTTTCAGAGACTTCCAAATAGATGATAAGCCAATAATCGTGAAACCTGAAAGGTTTAATTACACAGAACTCCTAGCGGAGCACCATAAACTTAAAGGCAAGCAATTAGCTCCTGTTAGACCTCAAAAAGGACGTTCTCACGTAGATTCTAAAATCAGCTGTCCTAAATGTTCTGCTCCAAATATTTATCTATACGATAATAATGGTGGACGAGGACAATGTAAATGCAAAGTTTGTTCCACTAAATTTAATCCTAAAAACCTTTATGATAAACAGGTAAGGTTTAAGTGTCCCCATTGTAATAAATTTCTAGATAGCATAAAAAATCGTAGTAATTTTACCATTTACAAATGCAGAAATAACAACTGTTCTTTTTATAAAAATAACCTAAAGTCTATGACAAAAGAGGAACGTCAAGCATTTAAAGAAAAACCCTATGATACTAAAGTTAGATATATATTTAGAGAATTTGATTTTGATTTAGCCTCTCTAAAGGGCGATAGTCCTGTGCAAAGTAACATCTCATTATCTAAGATGTATTCCTCATCTCATGTATTTGGCTTGATAATGACTTACTACGTAAATTACGGACTATCTTCAAGAAAAACAGCAGCCATAATGAGAGAAGTTCATGGTGTAAAGATATCGCATCAAACTGTTTTAAACTATGCAGAAGCTGCTTCAGTTTTGCTAAAACCAATGTTGGACAACTATCCATACAATCCAACAGAATCTATATGTGGTGACGAAACATACATTAAGGTTAATGGTAAATGGAACTATATATGTTTCTTCTTTGATGCTGTTAAAAAGATAATTCTCTCGTATAGAGTTTCGCCTCATCGCGATACTTTCTTAGCTTGTAGAGCCATCTACGATGTTATCACTAAGTACGAAAAGCTTCCTGATAGCCTTAAACTAGTAGTCGATGGTAATCCAATATATCTGTTAGCAGAAGTTTTCTTCGCTAATAATGATATTAATTTCGATATCGTACAAGTAATTGGACTTACAAATGATGATGAAGTTTCTGCTGAATATCGTCCTTTAAAACAGATTATAGAACGATTGAACAGAACCTTTAAGAGAAGTTATAAGACTACTAATGGCTACAATAGCTCAAATGGCTCTATAACTCATATAATTCTTTTTTGTACATACTTCAATTCTTGAAACCTCCTGCAAGCTTAGAACAAAAAGTTCCTGTAATAATTCCAGAACTTGAAGAGTTGGAAACTATGCCTGCACGTTGGTGCAAATTAATGAAATTAGCTGAGTCATACTGCCAATCTTAATATCGCATTATTTTAAAATCGACCTATACATAGGTTTGTTTGCCATACCCTTTTTTAGAATCACACATCCCTATCGGGATAAAAAATATTAATCATTTCAATTTCTCGGAGAGAAATATCCTTCGTTTTCCATTTTCAATTTTCCATTCTCAACTAAATTAATCTTCTTGTCTTTAAATCCTTATATTCCTTATCAATTTTCATATACTTTTGACACTACCAAATCCCCTTCCTCTTAATAAAATATTATTGAAATTTTTACCTATACATCTATATTATCTCATTAAAATTCATATGTCCAAATATTTTTATAATGTAAATCGGCATTTAATTATAACCTAATATCAAAAAAAGCACGGAAGCCCGTACTTTAATTGATTTCTATTCTATTCCTACCATTTTCTTTAGCTTTATATAATAACTTGTCTGCTTCTTCAATATAATCTGTCACATTCTTATCAATTGTATTTGCATCAACTTCTACTATTCCTGCACTAAAAGTAATCTTTAGCTTTTCATCTTCATCCCACTTAAACTGTTCAAAAGAATTTTTTATTCGCTCTATTATTTTAAATGCTATTGTTTTATTAGTGTTTGGTAGAATAATTATAAATTCCTCCCCACCATATCTCCCAATAAAATCAGTATTTCTTAAATTGTCTGTGAAAATTGTACATAATTCTTTTAGTACCTTATCTCCAAAGATATGACCATATGTGTCATTTAGTGTTTTGAATTTATCTACATCTAAAAGTACAACTGATGTAGAATTTCCAATTTCTTTAACAATTTCAATTTCTGAGTTTAATTGAGTTAAAATAAATCTTCTATTATATACATTTGTAAGTTCATCTGTCATAGCTTTATGTTTTAAAGTCTCTTCATAAAGCCTTCTTTTTGTTAAATCTCTAGCATATGCTATGAATTTCTTTTTTCTTTTTATTTTTATACTTTTAATATGAAGATCTACAGGCATTGTCTTATTATTTTTATCTTTAATATAGGTTTCTAAATTGTTCTCAATAATTCCTTCATTAAATAAAGGTGACATGATTATATCTTTAAAATTTAGTCTATTTATTTCATTTTTATTATATGAAATCATTTGTAAACCCTTATGATTACATTCAATTATTTTACCACTTGCTTCTAAAATAAATATCCCATCTTCAGATAGATTAGTCAAAATTTCATATATCTTTTCTTCTTCTTTTATACCACGTTCTGCCCATTTTAGTAAGTATACTTGGATAAATGAAATAATTAATCCAATTAAAAATATTATTAGAGAAATTTTAAAAACTGCTAATCTAATTTCTTTTTTTAGCTTTTCCTTTTTAATCTCAAGAGTTTTTTCAATATCATCTGTATACGCCCCAGTACCTAAAATCCATTTCCAATCCTGAATTCCTTTAACAAAGGTAATTTTGGGATATACTCCTTCTTCATCGGGTTTAGGCCAAACATATTCAACATATCCTTGACCAAAAGCATCAATTACTTTTTTCTCTTCCTTATGAATCTCTACATTATTAATATCTTTAATATTGCTAATATCTTTACCTACAAGATCATCTTGGGCGAATACCAATGCTGTTCCATCATAGGTTGTTACAAAGAAATATCCACCATTTCTATATCTTATTTTAGAAATTCTTTCTAACACTTCTTTTTTTACAATTTCCTCCACATCGTCTATATAAAGACCTGTTCCAATATACATATCAAGTGGTTTAAAGTACTTTACATAAGATATCTTCCTGTAATTATTTCCAGTTATGTCAGGTTTTGTCCATGTATACTCATAAAAACCTTCTCCTTGCTTTTCCACTAATTCAATTATATCCTTTAAAACATAAACTCCATCACTATTTTGAAAGTTTATTAAATTATGACCATCCAAATTAGGACCTGGAGAATTTAAGATGCCTGTCCCATCTAATCTATTTGCAAAATAATAACCAGTACCATTATTAAATCTAATGTCACATAACGCATCTTTAATTAATTTATCTATTTCCTCTTGAGTTTTATTTTTATTGTTATCATAAATATTACTAACTATACTTATAGCTTCATATACTCTTTCCTTAATTTCTTTTTTTAATCTTTCCTCTGTCATAGATTTGTGATATTCAATAAAATCATAAACTCTATATACTTCATCTCTTATTAACTCTCTATGTTCTGCATAATATGCTTCTCTAAGAACTTCAGCATCTTTATTGAATTTAATATATGACATTTGAAAAACAAAACTTGCTAAGATAATTATTATTAATAAACTGAATATTATTGAAAGAAAACTTGAGATTCTTTTTACTTTTGTTGATAATTTCATCAAAACACCTCTTAAGATATTTTATTATCTTTAGTATACCACATAATTACTAAAGTTGTACGTAACCCAAATTTTACTATGTATGAATGACTAACATTCGTTATACATCAGTTAACTAAAATAAAAAGAAGCATGCAAGGAATAAAAAATCATTCCTCTACAAGCTTCGTATATTATTGTTATTTTTTTATGTAAATATAGCCCTATTGTTTCCTTTACATTTTGAAGAACTAATGTCTATTCACAGTTTAATCTAATAAAGCCAAGTTATTAATTCTACAAAGAGTTTCAATCACAGTAAAAATCAATACTGATGCTAAGTTTGAAGTTGTATTATCCTGATCAAATCTTGGTGAAACTTCTGCAATATCAAAACTTATCACTTTATTCGACTTAAATATATATTTAAGAAATTTTAATACTCTTTCAGGATCTAATCCAAGTGGTTGTGTAGCACTTACTCCAGGTGCGTATGCTGAAGAAAACACATCTGTACAAATCGTAATATAAATATGATCTTGGAGTTTTATGAAATCATCTAATTTATCTAATAACCTCCAAATATCACTATCAACGATATCCTTTGCTACTATGTACTTTGCACCTAGTTCATCAGCTGTTTTAAATAAATTTACTGTGTTACGATGCTTTTGAATCCCTAAAGCAAAATAAGAATAATTTAAGTTTTCATCATTACATATATCTGCTATTTGTCTAAACATAGTTCCCGATGTTCCACCATTTGGATAAGGTCTTAAATCAAAATGTGCATCAAAGTTTATTATTCCTATATTGGGTTTAGCATTGTTATTGGAAAAATGCTTACGTATACCATTATAATGTCCAAAAGCCACTTCATGCCCTCCCCCTAAAACGATAGGGAAAAGATTTAGACTTAGAATTTTATCTATAGCTTGTGAAAGCAATGCTTGACTTTCTTCAAGAGTAATGTTTTCACAAAAAATATTACCTGCATCAAAAAGTTTAACTTCTTGAGAAAAACGACATGGTAGATTAGCTAATTCTTTTCTAATACTTCTTGGTCCTCTAGCTGCTCCTGTTCTACCTTTGTTACGCTTAACTCCTTCATCACAACAAAAACCAATAAAAGCAAATCCCAGTTTACCAGTAAAGGGTTCTAAATCCATTTTGTTTAAATCAATATTCTTTACCCATTGGTGCCATCTAAAAGCATCAAAGTCTGTTTGGCTATCGATTCTTCCTTGCCAAGCTGTTTTATTAGTAGTTCTATAGTTAGAATCAAACATATTATTCTCCCTTCAACATTAATTGCAAATGTATGGTAATAATTTAATAATTACTTAAATATTTCTACATTGATTATATTCCCTTTAATCAATTTTATCAAGAGAAGTACATTAATAAAATATTTTAAAAAATGAATCACCAAAATTTATAATTTTTTTACATTTTATGCTGAAAAATGTAGTATAATATATTTTGGCCTATAATCAAATTTTTGCTTATTATTACTAAAGATTGTTAAAGAGGAGGAATTTTATGTTTAAGTTTAAAGATTGGAAAATAAGAAAGAAAATACTTTCTGGCTTTTTTATAGTCATTTTTTTTATAGGAATACTTGGTGGACTTCTATTTAATACATTACAAGACGTTGTTGATAAAAAGATGCCTCTAGTTGTTAGTAGTGAAAGAATACTAACGTACATGCTTGAAATGAGAAAGAATGAGAAAGATTTTCTACTAATAGATAGTAACAACAGTGAATTTTTTAAAACTGGTGAAAGCGGTTACATAAAAAAGTTCACGGACAATTACAACAATATATTAAAAGAAATTGATATAATTAGTAGCAGTGATGTAATAAAAAATCAAAAACAAGCAATAGAAAAGTTAAATGAAATGAAAAATTTAATTAATAATTACCATGATTTTTTCATTGAGGTAGTTAATACAACTAAAGAAAAAGGATACAAAGAACATGGTGTTGTGGGTGAACTTAGAGAAGCTGTACATAACATCGAGAGAACATTAAATTCTTTAGATAGCAATGATAAGTTACAAATATCAATGCTAAAATTAAGAAGATATGAAAAGGATTATTTGATTAGAAAAGATTTAACTTATACTGAAGAATTGGCTAATGAAGTTATGAATTTTAAGTTAATTTTAGATCAAGCATCATATGATGAAAATATTAAATTAAACTTAACTAATTTAGTAAATGAATATAAAACTAGGTTTGATAGAGTGGTTTCAACTGATAAGCAAATAGGTCTTAAAAATACAGAAGGTTTAATAGGTAAATATCGAGGTGTGATTCATCAACTTGAACCTTTGTATGAAGATATTTGTGTAATAATTGATAATTCAATATATAATGAGCTAAACCAGGTTACAAGAGAAACCTTAATTTTAATTATTGGTATTGTAATAATTGCTATTCTTTTATCAATAATCATATCTAACTTAATTACTAAACCAATTAAAAAAATGGTCAAAGTTGCACAAAGAATAGCTTTAGGTGATTTAACAGAAGAAATTAAAATTCCTTCTAAGGATGAGACAGGCGAATTATCTTCAGCATTAAAAGATATGCAGGAACATTTAAGAAATCTAATTGAAGAAGTTATAACTACAGTAGATGATGTTACTACAGCTAGTAATAATCTATCAATTGCATCTGAAGAAAATGCAAAAATATCTGAAGAATTATCTGTAATAGTTGAAAATGTTGCAGTAGGTGCTGAGAAACAGAGTATTGATATTCAAAATACTAATGATTCAATCTCATCTCTTATGAATATAGTTGTAGATGTTAAAAATAATTCTGATAAAATGAACTTTTTAGCAAATGATATTTCACAAAAGGCTAACGTTGGAAAAGATGTTCTTAATAAAGCTGTGAATCAAATGAATGTAATATCTGCCACTACAATAGATACTAATAAAGTAATTATTGAACTTAATGGAATGTCACAAAAAATTGGAGACATATTAGAAGTAATCTCAGGCATTTCAAAGCAAACAAATTTATTAGCTTTAAATGCAGCAATAGAAGCAGCAAGTGCTGGAGAGAGAGGAAAAGGTTTTACTGTTGTAGCTGAGGAAGTACGAAAGTTAGCAGAACACTCTCAAATTGCAACTCAGGAAATTAGTGAATTAATAATAGCTATGCAGAGTAAAACTGAATTAGTTGTATTATCAATGGAAAATACAAAAGAAGAAGTAATTTCAGGTCAATCAGTTATTAAAGATACTGGTGATATTTTCAATAAAATATTATTATCTATTAAGGATACATTAAATCAAATAAATAATGTTTCTTCTGGAATGATAAGAATTGAAGAAAAAGGACAAGAGGCAAACAGTTCTGTTAATAATGTATCTGAAATGATTGAAAGCTTTACAAGTAGTACTGAGGAAATGAATGCATCAGCTGAAGAGCAAGCAGCTACTTCTGAAGAAAATTCAGCTACTGCAGAAGAATTAGGGCAAATGGCAATAAGATTACGAGAGTTAGTACAAGCTTTTAAAATCAAGTAATTTCAGTTTAATCTTTACTTGGCAATATTAAAGCTATCAAAGTGATTAATCATTTTGATAGCTTTTGTTTATAATATTATTACTTCGCTTGTTCTGCCCAATCAGCTGGATATGTGACATACATAAACTTAGCATATTCGGGAACCGAGAATTGTATATATGAATTTTTAGGAATAAAAATTATATCTCCTTTATTCCCTACTACTTTTCTTCCGTCAATTATTATTTCTAATGTTCCTTCTATAACATAATCGATTTCATCATAATTTAATGTCCATTCAAACGCAGTCTCTTCCATTTCCATAATACCACACCCAAGTCTTGGACTTTCTTCAATATTGATTACATCTTTTAGATAGACCTTATCTCCTTCTACACCTGTATCAAATTTTTCAGGAATAACTGTACTGGTTTTTATAGATAAAATACCACTTGAATCTACATGTTTTTCGAATTCAGATATATTCTCCTTTGTGTTATTTTCAACTAACTTTTCAGATATGACTTTTCTAATCATATCTTCAAGTAATTTTCTATCAATGTCTTTCATAGTTAAAACACCTCTATTTTATTCTTATGCCTCAACTTGTTTCTTTTCTTTTTTAGATGCTGCAGCCTTTGGAGCTATTAAACATGCTACCCCAACAGCAGTAATACCAGCTATAAGCTTTCCAGCTATCATTGCAGTAATCATCTCTTTATCAACTCCAGCAGTGAAACCTAAGTGATCTCCAAAAACAAAAGCTGCACTAACTGCAAATGCTACATTTAATATTTTACCTCTTTCATCCATATCCTTCATCATACCAAACATTGGTATATTATTAGCTAAAGTTGCTATCATTCCAGCTGCTGCAACTTCACCCATTCCTAATAATCCCCCTACCTTCATTAAAGGTTTCTTAAAAACTTTAGTTATAACATAAACTAATGGATAAGCTCCAGCAAGAACAATAGCAATTGCTCCAACTATTTCTATACCATCTGATATAGGTGCCATTCCTGGTATTACAACAAATCCAGTTAAAGTTTCAGTTATGATAGCCGCTAATCCAATTGCAATAACTGCTGTAACTCCTTTTCCAAATATAGTGAACCCTTTAATCATCTTCCCAGGTATTTTCCATAATCCTAGTGCAATAAGTGCTGCAAATATAATAATTGGAACAAGATTACGAAGAATCATTGATACTGAAAATCCTGCAACTAAACCACCTATAAAACATCCTATAGGTATCGTAATCATACCTGCTAGAATACCTTTAGCCAAATATGGGTGATCTTCCTTTTTTATAATTCCAAGTGCAACTGGAATAGTGAAAACTATTGTAGGTCCCATCATAGACCCTAATATTAATCCTGCAAATTTCCCTGCTTCTGTAGTTTGAGCCATTTCCATAGCTAGTGGATATCCTCCCATATCATTTGCTAATAAAGTTGTTGCAAACATTGAGGGGTCTGCCCCTAAAGCTGTGTATACAGGAACAATGACAGGTTTTAATATATTAGCAAGTACAGGTGCTAAAGATACAACCCCTACCATAGCAATTGCCAAAGCTCCCATTGCCATAATACCTTCTTCAAATTGCTCTCCTAACCCAAATTTGTTTCCAATAATCTTATCTAGTGCTCCAAGCACCATAAATATTACCATTATATACAATATAATTTCATTAATACCCATAATTCTCCCCCTTGATAAAAATTTAGTATAACTTTTTATTTAAATCTTATTATGGAACCATTATAATAAGTCATATCTGATTATAGAATTACTCCCAACTTAGTTATTCTATAATACTTTCATCTATATCAACTGTATCAATTATACCCACTATTGTTGCATCAACTGGTATAGTCTCCTCTGATAGAGATACTCTTGCTGAACTTCCTTTAACTACAAGAACTGTTTCTCCAATACCTGCCCCAACAGAGTCGACAGCTACAAATACAGAAGCGTCGTTATTACTAGTATAATTTATAGGCTTTATAACAAGAAATTTTAACCCATTTAATTTCTCATCCTTACGTGTAGCCCACACATTCCCTATAACATTACCAATAATCATATCCTTCATCCTCTCAAAATAGTCAATGAACTTTATTTACATTAATATGGTTTATCCTTATAAAATCTTTTGCTAGTGGTGTTAGAACTGTTCTTTTATGAATTTTAATGGACTTAATTCCATTTCTAAACATTTTCTTTAAATCCGCTTCTGAAATAAGTTTTTTATTAGTAAAGTCTACTACATCAGTTTCTTCAACTATATCAGTTAATTCATTCTGTAATTCCAATTCACAACCACATTGTACTTTAGAACAAACATTTTTGCTATTTAATGCTTTTAAAATATTATCTTTTCTTAGAAGAGTTATTCCATAACTACAAAGTCTTCTTTCATATTCCTTATAAATTGAAAAGAATACTTTATTTGCAGTATTATGATATGACCTATATTCAATTCCCTCTTCTATTAAGAAAATTCTCTTTCCTTTCAGAATCCCCATAATTGCTATATGCTCCTTTTGACCACAGTCCACTCCTAATGCAAGATTAGCTAGTTCTCTATTGTCTAAGCCGCATAATATTATATCTTCATAGCAATCCAACTCATGTTCAAAATTCTCTAGCGTGTCTACTTTTCTAGGAAATTCATATAATTTATTTAAAATTGACTTATAAATTTCACTGTCATTAGACGATGCCAGTAAGATTCGCTGTTTTTTTTCATTTCCCTCATTCTGAAGTTCTTTAATTCTTATCATGACTTCCTCAGTAATTGAATTAACTAATTTCTCCATATCCATTTAACTTCACCTCCTAACTAATAGTGCAATTCATTGCAATTCCTAAAGGAGTCACTAAAAAAGGATTTGATGGTTTTACAGTTTCAATCCCAGTTTCCTTTTGAATAACTTTTTCAATACCTGATAAACAGCATGTACCTCCAACTAGATAGATTTTTTTTATATTATAATCCTTTATATGTCTTTTAATAATAGAAGCTATCTTCTGGATTACAGGTGTTACCATAGTAAAGATTTCTGTATGATTTTCTTTTAATTTTTTTCTTCTCTCTGCTTCTTCAAAACTTACTCCGTATCCTCCTGCAATTACAAGTGAAAACTGAGTTCCTCCTGTAGGTTCATCCGCGGTGTAAACTACTTTTCCATTCTCAAATACAGAAAGCCCAGTTGTTCCACCACCCACATCTACAACAACTCCATTTTTAACTTCTAAAACTGCATTAGCAGCTGTTGGTTCATCTAGTACTCCTATAACATCCATGCCAGCTCCCTCAACTACATATTTATGAGTTTGAGTATCCCGCTCTCCAGTTCCTGGTGGAACAGCTATAGCAGCTTTAGTTAGTTCAATTCCTAATTTATCTTCAATTTTTCCCTTTAATCTTTTTACTATGTTTAATGCTCCTATATAATCAACAACTAAACCATCTCTTATAACCTGTGCAAATTCCATTTCACAAGCTATTGGTTTTTTATTCTTATCAAGTACAACAATAACAGTATACGCTGTACCTAAATCCACACCTACAAGAAACTCATCACCATTACAAACCTTTACTGGTTCTTTAATAGTCCTTTCAACTGCTTCGATTAAACTATCTGCTCTATCTAGGCTACTCATTACTTTTAGTCCCTTCATTCTTTATTATTTTGGCTGTGGTTCCTTTCTCGTATGAGCAAGCATTCCCCTCATCATAATCCATGTGAATTCTTGTTCTGTAGTTCTCATTTACCCTAACTACCACATTATTTAAGACCATTGATCTGTCGCTTATTATCTCAATTCCTATGATTTCCTTATCCTTAACATTGAATCGCTTAGCATCCTCAGGTGTAATATGAAGATGTCTCTTTGCTACAATAACTCCTTCTTGTATCATCAATATACCTTTTTGACCTAAAATTACTATTGATGCACTTCCCTTTATATCTCCTGATTCTCTAACTGGCGCTTCTATACCTAAGGAGCGACAATCTGTTTTGGATAGCTCAACTTGTGTTATTGATCTTATTGGACCAAGAACGGCTACATTATGAAATGTTCCATTTGGACCAATCAATGTCACCTTTTCATGACAGAGATATTGTCCAGGTTGAGAAAGCTCCCGTTTAGGCGTAAGCTCATATCCTTTACCAAAGAGAATGTCCACACTCTCTTTAGATAGATGTACATGCCTTCCTGATAATTCAACTGGAATTGTCATCTCCCTACTGATTCTTTTAATAACTTCATCAACAATATAATTAACTTTTGAATTCATATCATCCATCATATATCACCTCACACTAATACTGTCCAGCATTTAATTTGAGCATCATTACATAGAAACAGCTGCTTAATCGATTAAGACACATCATAATATCCTTTCTCTTCACTTCGCCATCTCTATCCTTAAATGCTTTAAGTGCATATATTTCAACCTCTCTTATTCCTGTTCTTAAAGAGTTCAAACACAAGGCAATCTCTCCCATTTCATAGTTTGGGAATACATGCTCTTTGTTAAAATATTTTTCGGGATGATGTGAAATATCTCTAATTTCGTCTTCCTTCATATTGAGTAGATTAAATTCTTTTAATTCTTCTCCAAGCACCTCAGCTCTTAATATTCCTCTCACAGTGGCAAGTACTCCATCAAGATCCTTAACTAAAGCAATCTTCTTATTCTTATGAGCTAGAATTTGTGTCTCTAATAACTTAGCTTGAAAACTATCTAGTTTTCCTCGCAAAACAATTGTAGGATGATCCTTATAAACTAGTTTATTACCATATAGATGTGTCATAAACTCTGGCTTACTCTGAAAAAATCCCCCTTCAACCCTCTCATATTTAGGAATTATTGACCTATCTTCATTATTCTCTTTCGTGGTATTTTGGGGTTCATCTCCTTCTTTTACTACTTCATCCATTATAATCAGCTTTATATTCTTCTCACTAAGAAATGCCCTTGCAGATGGCGTAACTATATCTTTCTTATTTATCTTAAACTCTCTAATATCCTTCTTTTTGAGTTCCATTCTTAGTTTAGATTCTGTTAATACACTCATATCTTCACACCCTTTATTGAATGTATATATGTCCCGGACCTTTACAAGCCCGGGTATTATATTAACCTTCTAACTTAGGAAGGATACATTCCACTTCATTGTGTGGTCTTGGGATTACATGAACTGAAAGCAACTCTCCAACTCTTTCTGCCGCTGCCGCACCAGCATCTGTTGCAGCTTTAACTGCCCCAACATCTCCTCTTACCATTACTGTAACTAATCCTCCACCAACCTGAACCTTTCCTATCAATGTTACATTCGCAGCCTTAACCATTGCATCTGCAGCCTCTACTGCACCAACTAAACCTTTTGTTTCGATCATTCCTAAAGCATTTGTATTTGCCATTATAAATTCCTCCTATTATTTTAATTTTTCTATCACTCTATTTATAATTAACTCCATAAGCTCATCTGGAATTTCCAGTTTCTTTTGGTTTGATTCATTGTTTCTTAAATCTTCAATCTCCCTGGTACCGTAAGCCATCCTTCTTATATTTATTAGATTCATAGGACCTACATTATCTGAAGTTGCACTTCCTCCAACTGCTCCACATCCAAGTGTTAATGATGGAACTAAATTAGTTGATGCTCCAATTCCTCCTATAGCTCCTGGTGTGTTTACAAGAATTCTTGATACTGGTTTTTTTAAAGCAAATTCCTTTATAATATCTTCATTTTGAGAATGAATTATTAAAGTATGGCCTATTCCTTCATTCCTGAGTAGCTCAATACATCTTTCACATCCCTTTTCCCAATCATCTTCACAGTAAAATGCTAAGATTGGTGCTAATTTTTCTCTTGAATATGGATTATCTCTGCTAACAGTAAATTGCTCTGATATTAATACTCTAGTATCATCTGGAATATCTAGCTTTGCCATATATGCGATCTTCTTAACACTTTTTCCAACTATCTTTGGATTCATTGTTCCATTGGCTCTTAAGATAAACTGTGACAACCTTTCTGATTCTTCTTCACTTAAGAAATAAGCTCCCTGTTTCTTAAGTTCTGAAATAACCTCTTCTTTAATACTTCTCTCAACAACTATTGACTGTTCTGATGCACATATCACTCCATTATCAAAGGTTTTACTATCTAAAATCCTTTTAACAGAAAGTGGAATGTCTGCACTCTTCTCTATGAAAGCTGGTCCATTACCAGGTCCAACCCCAATTGCTGGTGTTCCTGAACTGTATGCAGCTTTTACCATAGCTTCACCACCAGTAGCTAATATAAGTGACACATCTTTATGACACATAAGCTCCTTAGTTCCTTCAAGAGTAGGTGTTGTGGAATATCCAATTAACCCCTCTGGTGCTCCAGCTACTGATGCTGCATGTACAAGTACCTTTGCAGTCTCAATAATACAGTTTTTAGCATTAGGATGAGGTGAAAACACAACAGCATTCCCAGCTTTTATTGATACCAATGCTTTAAATATTGTTGTTGATGTGGGATTAGTAGAAGGAATAAGTGCAGCAATAACACCAACTGGTGTTGCTACATCAACTATTTTATTCTTCTTATCTTCATTAATTATTCCAACAGTCTTCATATCTTTTATATGTTCATAAACATTTTTACTAGCGAACATATTCTTTAAAATCTTATCTTCCCACAAACCAAATCCCGTCTCTTTCCATGCTAATTTTGCTAATCTCTCTCCATGCTCCAAAGAAGCATCAGCCATAGCTTTTACTATCTTGTCTATTTCTTCTTGACTCATATCTCTTACTTTTTTTTGGGCTTCCTTAGCCTTTCGTACAATACATCTTATTTCCTGTATGGATTGCAAATCTCTATCTATTATATCCATTATTTATCCCCCCTTTCTTTATGATTGAGGATAGCCTCTATAAGCTCTTCTTTCTTTCCAAACTTAATTTCTTTCTTAGTCATTGATTTAATTTCTAATTTTCTTGCAAGAGTCCTGATCTCAGTTACCTTCATCTTTTGTAGTTCTTCCCTGTCTATTTCAATCTCTTCGTCTTTATCAAAATCTTCTTCTAAAACTTCTTTTTCTTCATTTGGAATTTCTATTTGATTTTTAATGTCTTCATCACATGCATGCCACTCTAGTTCTTCTATCATAAAATCCTTTTGAATCATTTTGAATACCTCATCTGAAACCCTTGCGATAACATGGGTGGAAATAAGATTTCCTATATTCGCAGCTGCTATTGATGCCCCCTCAACAGCGGACTTAACAGCGGCTACATCACCAGTGATTTTTATTGTCACTATTCCACCTTTAACATACTCACATCCTAATAACTTCACATTCGCAGATTTAAGAGCCACGTCCAATGCCTCCACAGCACCAATGTATCCGTAGGTTTCAACTAAACCCAATGCAGATCTATTCATGGGTACTACCTTTTCTAATAATCTGAAGGATTATCTGCTACAGATTTAACTGCTAATGCAAATGCATCACAAGCAGCTTTACACGCTGATTGACTTCCTGTTAATAATCCCCCTGCAAAGTTTGTTTCAGAAGGAGGTCCAAAGAAAGCTTTCATCTCAACAGCTGCTGCTTTCATAGCTGCATCTAGAGCATACAATGCTTCTATTGGTGGAGCTATAAGATAAGCCAAAGCCTCTCCTTCTTTTACTCCAGCTGTTTCTGATAGATATGAACCTGTTCTTGATATACACTGAGCATAGTAAGGAATACTATCATCATCATTTGCACTAAAGAAAGATGCGGCACCGCTTTCAATAAAATCTACTACAGCATTCAATCCACTTCTAACCTCAGCTGGAGTTGGCCCTGCTAAGATTCCTATGAATTCACCAGCTAATTTTGTACTTGCATTACCAGCTCCTGCATACATTGATTTTGCATATACAACTTTTACATCAGCCTTTTTGGTAGCCTCATCTATTGCTGTATAACCAACATCATCACAATCTGTTGTAACCATACCTATACTTCTATGCTCTGGATCAAGATTAAGCTCTTTTGCCATATCTGGATTCACATTAGGTATGATCTTTACACTTAATATGGTTGTTTTTAAAGCGTCATTTTTCATGAATTCTGCCTCCTAAATTATAATTTCAAATCTGTTCCACTAGCTTTTTTCTCTAGCATTAGTTTAATAATATCCGCAATATGTGCTCCTGCCTCAACTGGCGGTGTACCACCCATATGAATATTTGACACTACTGTTCTTCTGGCTTCTGCCATTCCTACTGTGCCCTTGTACGTGATATAAGCACTCATGCTCTCAGCAGTTACAAGCCCTGGTCTCTCACCGATGAGCACACAAGTCACCTCGGCCTCAAGCTCCTCTGAAATAACATCCATCGCACCAACCCTTCCATATTTAACAAAGAAAGGTGTTCCCACTGTTATTCCGTAACCTTCAAGTCCTTGGATAATAGCAGGTAATACATCTTTAACATTTGCCTCTATAGCTGTTGAACTTAACCCATCTGAAAAATATATCTGAACCTGTGGTTTTTTCACACACTTTTCTTTAAATATTGCTATTTGATCATTTTCAAACTGTTTCCCAAGATCAGGCCTAGTCAAGTATTCATCTTTATCTATGCACTTTGTTTTAACAGCGAAAACTTTAGTCTCATCAATAAATTCCTGAGATACATCATTGAATACAGCATCCTGTGCAGCTGCATGATCCGCTCTAAATCTCAACATTGTCTCTGTCAAATATCTTGGACCACATCTTCCAATACCAACTCTTGCTGGAGTATGTTCTTTCATCTTTAGATACCCTTGCATATCTTCAGGATTCTTTACTAGAAGCTGCTTTTTAATATCCACTTCAAGAAGATCCGGTAATACTTCATTGCTTATTTCACAGCATTCTGTTTCTTTAACCTTTTCAGTCTCTACAGTCTCTTTAGAGGTCATCTCTATTAAAACTTGTTCAACTAATTTCTTTAAATCATTCTCTGAAAACATCTCTTTCCCCCCTTTTATTTATTAAGAAATATAGAAGCGTCTCCAGCTTTCGAAGTTAATTTTCCATTACGAGTAATACCCATCTTCTCCAGCCACATATCAAATTCCTTTATAGGTTTTAATCCAAATAGTTCTCTTAAAGCAGGAGTCTCATGATATCCAGTACATTGATAATTAAGCATTACATCATCACCATGAGGAATTCCCATTACATAATTACAACCTGCTGCTACAAGCAGTACTGCCAGATTCTCAATATCATTCTGGTCTGCCTTCATGTGATTTGTATAACAAGCATCACACCCCATTGATATTCCAGTTAACTTACCCATAAAGTGATCCTCAAGACCAGCCCTTATGACTTGTTTACTATCATATAGATATTCAGGTCCTATAAACCCAACTACTGTATTAACTATATATGGTTGAAATCTCTTAGCAAAACCATAACATCTTGCTTCCATTGTTACCTGGTCTGCATCATGATGGGCTTCTGATGATAACTCAGAACCTTGCCCTGTTTCAAAATACATTACATTTGGACCAACTGAGGTTCCTTGCTTTAATACCAATTGTCTTGCTTCCTCAAGCATATCTGCAGTAACACCGAAAGCTTCATTTCCTTTTTGTGAACCTGCGATACTCTGGAATATAAGATCTGTTGGTGCTCCTTGCCTCACCGCTTCCATCTGTGTTGTAACGTGTGCTAGAACACATTGTTGAGTTGGAATTTCAAATTTCCTTTTTATTTCATCAAATTTCTTTAATATCTTAACTACACTTCCTACTGAGTCATCAACTGGATTTAATCCAATTACTGCATCCCCAACACCGTATGATAATCCTTCAAATAATGATGCAAGTATACCATCAACATCGTCTGTTGGATGATTTGGTTGTAAACGAGCTGAGAAGGTTCCCTCTAAACCTATCGTTGTATTACAATGAGCAGTAACTCTTATCTTTTTAGCACCATAAACAAGATCTAGGTTAGACATAAGTTTTGTAACTGCTGCTACCATTTCACTAGTAAGCCCTCTACTGATTCTTTTAATATCAGCACCGGTAGTGTTCTCATCAAGAATCCACTCCCTTAACTCAGATACTGACCAATTCTTAATTTCCTCGTAGATTGATTCATTAACATCGTCCTGTATTATTCTTGTTACCTCATCCATTTCATAAGGTACAACTGGATTATTTCTTAGATCAGTTAACAGCATATTCCCTAATACAGCCTTAGCTGCTATTCTTTCTTCTGCAGTTTTTGCAGCTACACCAGCTAACTTATCCCCAGATTTTATCTCATTTGCTTTAGCCAACACATCTTTAACAGTTCCAAACTGATAAACTTTACCAAATAGCTTTGTTTTTAAAATCACGTTCATTCCCCCTTTTTAGAATCTAATTTACGAATTAAATACTAATGTTTTTATTACTACAGGCACCACCCTTCCATTTACTAATGGTTTTCCAATATCCATGTAGTCACCATTTTCAACCTTTATACTATCTATACATATAACTTTCTTCTTAAACTTAAGCTGTTTATATATAGTCTGTCCTACTACCTTTGCAATATCATTCTCTAAGATTAGTATTACAGGATAATCTTTTTTAAGCTGTGCATCTATCCCCTTTATAACAGATTGGGATAATTCCTGAATATCAGTGAATGTAGGATTTTTAGGTCCTTTTAATGCAATACCTACTTGTTGACTCTCATTGTCAACGTCAAACCACTTCAGTTTTTCTTTTAAGGAATTTTCTAAGACAGTAAGTCCATTATTTTCATCTTCATTTGATAGCTTTAATATGGGTAAATTCATAATTGGAAGTATTTCTTCGGAGTAAGTTATAGTACTACCACTAATATCAGTTGTATGAGAACCTGCCCCAACAACAGTTGCTCTAATGGTTTCAATAGATTCTCTCACCTTTATTTGCCTTCCTATACTGGAATTCCTTATACATTGACCTAACATTACCCCAATATCACCGAATTTAAAAACATCATCTTCATCTATGTTGATATAATCAGCAACTCCTCCAGAAAATGTTATAAAATCTATTGAATAATCATCTCTTAATCCTTTGTTTGTAATAATCCTCTCATACATCTCTGTCCTTATTCTGAGATTTAAAGATTCTTCCAATAATCTCACCATACCTTGAGTAACTCTCTTCAACTTATGTTTTTCAGCAATTTGTCCTTCATCTATATTAATTCCTTCGGTTTTAGCTAATTCTTTAATTTTTGATGCAATGTAAGTTATTCTATTAGTTGTTTTATCAATTTTTATAAGTCTTCCCCCTATATCTAAACATCCAGTATCCGCTACTTCTCCATCTCTGAATACAGATAAATTTGTTGTCCCTCCTCCAATATCAAGATTTACAACTGTACATCCTTCTTTCTTTGATATGAGATCTGCCCCAGCACCTTTACCAGCAATTATTGACTCCAGATCAGGTCCAGCAGTTGCAACAACAAAATCACCAGCAAGTCCACTTAACGTCTGAAGTACCTCATTAGCGTTTTCCTTCCTTGCTGTCTCTCCTGTTATGATTACCGCACCAGTCTTCACATCTGAAGGTTTAACTCCAGCAAATGCATATTCTTTTTCTATTATTTCTCTTACTTTCATCCCATTGATAGTTTTGTTTGATATTAGTGGCGTGAAGTAAATATTGCTCCTGTAGATAACCTGTTTATCAACTATCTTTATCCTTGGGATTGAAAAGCTAGAGGCTGTATTTTCTATTGATATCCTGCTAAAAACAAGTTGTGTAGTTGATGTGCCGATGTCTATACCAACACTGAGTATATCCTCTTTCACTCAATCACCCCTTCAACTTAAATAAAGTATTGTAATCTAACTATAAAAGCCCAGAGCTATTCTATTAGCTCTGGGCTTCATCGCCTTCTTAAATAAACACCTCATTGTGTTCATTAAATATTAGTTTTTAAAATCAAATAATATTTTAGTCCCATTACAATTAGAGACTATATTAAATTTTCCATGTAACTTGTCTTTTACCAAAGCCTTTACTATATTAAGTCCAAGACTCTTATTGCTTATCAAATCAGTATTAAATCCCATACCGTTATCAACAACTGATATACTTGAGTAAACCTTCCCCTTTTGAATCTTGATGTTAATCTCTCCGCCTTTTCTTTCTTCAAAGGCATATTTAAGAGAATTCTGTAAAAGTTCATTCACGATAAGAGCTATAGAAGTTGATTTGTCTGAGTCAATCTTAAATCCATCACCTTCTACAATTATATTAATTTTATCATTACCTATATTAAAGCATCTACTTAAGCTATACTTTATCTGCTGAATAACCTCTTTTATATCTACCTCATCAATACCTTCCTGTGCTAGTATCTCATGAGTTGCTGCTATACTCAATATTCTGTTCATGCTCTCATCAAGTGCATTTTTTATTTGAGTATTATCTATACGTCTTGATTGAAGTCTTAATAAACTTGCTATAGTTTGGAGGTTATTCTTAACTCTATGATGTATCTCTTTTATAGCAACTGACTTCAGAATGAGTTCCTTTTCTTTTTGTTTCATATCTGTTATATCCTTTATTAACATAACTAAGTTTAAAACTTTACTATTTTGAAATATATATTTAACCTGTAAGGTTAGATTTCCTATATTAACTTCTGAAGAATCAAATTGACTTTTTCCGCATATCTCATGTAATAACTTATTATCTAAAGATATATTATCAAAATCCATTCCTAATAGCTTATCTCTATATCCTAATTTCTCATAGAGTTTCTCTGCAACAGGATTTACGAACCTAACAACTCCATTTTCATCAAAGATTATAATAGCATCATCAATATGATAAGTTATATTCCCCTCATTATTGCTATTGTTATGTATCTTATTTCCTAGAAGCTTGCTTGTTTCAGCAAATAACTCTATATTTTTATTATCACTATTCTTTTCTGTTAGATCCTTCTCAATTATTAAAACACCAATTGTTCTGTCATTATCATTCTTTATGGGTTCAACAGTCTGTCTTACATTCATACATTCCTGTGTTAGAGCTTTCAGATCCCTTGTAGGCATACCTATTTCAAGAGTTCTTAGTGCTGCAGGTTCATTTTCTCTTAAAGCTAGCTGTCCTACTACAGAATTTTTATACATTGAATAATGATTTGAAGGTTTTGCTTCAGCAACCACAATTGCCTCATTTGTATCAATTGTTGGACAGTCTATGAAAACATCAGCCTCTGCTAAGTTTGCTATGAAAGGTAAAACTTCAGATATATGTTCAAGCTTTGTTATATCCCCATCACTTAGATTGGTATACATATAACATAATTCTCGTAAACTGTTCATATAAATATCCCCTATCTATTATTTATACTGTTACTCATGATAAGAATATCAGCAATTTCTTTCATGGAAACCCTTTTGTTCATGCTTAATGCTCGAATTTTATTATAGGCTTCATCTTCATTCATACCATTCTTTCTCATCAAAATACCTTTAGCTTTTTCTATCTTCTTTCTTGCTTCTAATTTTTCATTAGCTTTTTTAATGTCTTTCTTCATCTTCTTAATCTCTTTACCCTTTGAGAGAGCAATTTCAACTGCTGGAAGCAATGATTTATCATCAATAGGCTTGACCAAATATCCCATGACACCAGCCACTTTAGCTTTTTCAATAAATTCTTTCCCACTATATGCCGTAAGTAATATCACTGAATTTGCTAATTCTTCTTCCATGATAATGTTTGCAGCATTTATACCATCAAGTAATGGCATTTTAATATCCATGAGAACTAGATCTGGTAAATGTTTTTTGCAGAGTTCAACTGCATCAAATCCATCGGTAGCTTCTCCTACTACATCGTAGTTAGCTTCCTCTAAAATTTCTCTTAAATCAATTCTTGTAATAGGCTCATCGTCGGCTATTACTATTTTTTTCTTCACATTTTCCACCTCTTTTAAAGAATATTACGAAAATCTAAATAATCGTTCTTTTACTAATTTATCATCATATTTGTTAATTTAGAACATTTTTAATCTCGTTAATTCCATTCTTGTTGATAGAGCTTGTTTTGAAAATTTTACTTACCCCAGCTATTTTTAAAAAATTAGTTGCTTTTTTATAACTTTCCTCATCATCACAAAGGTCCATTTTTGTAATTATTCCTATAACTGGTTTTGCAAATATTGAGGCAAAATTTGGTGGAAATATGCTTTCCTCTTGAGAACAATCTTGAATTAAGGCAATTACATCACAATCTGCAGATGATACTATAAGCGCTCTATATAATGCCCTATTCTCTATATATTCACCAGGTGTATCTATAATATTTTTAGTATATTCTATTGCTTGAGTCTTTTTATAGTCAATGTTTTCATCATGAAGCACTTGGGTCAATGTTGTTTTACCACACCCTGTTTTTCCAATTAAAATAAGTTTTTTCAACTTTTTTCCCCCTATGACTTAGTGATCTTTGAAGCTGAAAATGACAGAACATTACTAAGCATATTTATTACTTCCTTAACTGCCGCTTCAACACTAGCAACATCACCAACTATCACAAGTGACCCGCTAAATCTATCCACAAAGCCAATTTCAACACCAGCTGCTTTTGTTGATACATCAGCAGCTATTATGGCAGCTTCACTAGGTGTGATGGTCATTATCCCAATGGCCTCACTATATTCATCGGAGAGCCCTAGTTTTTTATATACATTCTTATTCGGATGTGCAATTATATGTGCAAGGGTTACCTGTTTCCCAGGAACATATTCTTGAATTATTCTTTGTTTTTCTTCCAAAATTGTCACCCCGTTTTATAGTACTATTAATATAAAATAAAGAGCATCATAAAAACAACCTAATGTTTTATGAAGCCCCATTGCTTTTCTAGTTAACGCACGCCATTGTGCAATTAATTATAACCTATTTAATTATACCTATATTATATCATATGGGAAATTAATGTCAATATTACTGTTAAAATATTCTGAATTTTCACTTATTTATTACCTGATTGAATTATTCTGATAATCTAAAGTAATTTATAAAAAACTTCCTTTGTTGGTGATGGAATAACAACCTTATTTACTAACATTCCATTTTCACTACCAATATTAGCACCTACATCTATTGCCTCACTTACAGCACTAACATCTCCACAAAGAGTTACAAAGCCTTTACCACCAACCCCAACTCCCAGTCTTACTTCTATCAACTGAATTCTTGCAGCTTTAGCAGCTGCATCAGCTCCTACTATCGCTGTTGCAATACTATAGTATTCTAATACTCCTACAGCATTAACATCATCTATATAAGTTGATTGATTAATAGCTTTTAAAAGTTGTGGATGAACTCTTGGTAGTAATAATTTATCTACAATATACTGGCTACCATTATCTATTCCTGCTTCTAATGATGAATTAACAGCCCCTACATCTCCTGTTATTAGAATTAAATACTTTCCAGGACATATAGGTTTTGACATTATTAAATCAACTTCAGCAGCTTTTACCATAATATCTGCTGTTTCAATCCCTTTTGCAATACTGTTAAGTTCAATCATGCCTATTGTGCTCATTATTCTTCCCCCTCCGAATTTTCACTTTGAATAACTATGGAATCAGACACTTCAATTATTTTGCCCCCTATGCTAGCATGGACATTTGCTCCTAGTTGATCCTTCTCAACACATCCGATTAATTCACCTTTTTCAACTTTATCCCCAACATTAACAAGCGAAGTAGCACCTTTACCAATATGTTGTCTTAGTGGTATTTTAACAAATGAAATAGATACTTCTTTGGAATCTTCAAGCTTTTGCCCAGAGTATTTTGTAATATCAATTCTCGACATAAGTCGCTTAGTGGGTATTTTTCTATTTTCTCGTTCCTCTCTAGCTTCCAATTCACTCTCAGTATTCTTGTACCTGAACCCTTTATTTCTTAATTCATTTTTAAAATAAATATTTACTTGACGAGGTGATAACCCCATTGGGCATGCATATAATTCACATACACCACATTCACAACATAATTGAGCTGATTTTATACTATCTCCATATTTTGAATGAGTTATTGCTCTCATAATTTTATGAGGTTGTAAAGGATGTCCAATTAAATATCTCGGACAAAGTTCTGTACAATACGAACATTGTATACAAGCAGATTTTGCCCGATTAATTATATGCTCTAGAGAAATTTTATCTCTATTCACTAAATAATGATTACTAGGTATAACAATAATTGCTCCATTAGTTTTTGTAATTACACTTTGTTCTAATTCTGATTTATATAGTATTTTACCCATCATTGGACCACCTAAAATTATATTATAATCATCCAATGTTGCACCTCCTGCTTTTTCTATGCACTTTAGTATGGAAGTACCAATAGGAACTTTTAGTATACTTGGATTTTTAACCTCTCCCAAAACTGATACGTGATTATTAATAACAGGATTACCTTTTAAGGCTTCATGAATATTTACAACAGTTCCAACATTAGATACAACTGCACCTACGTGTAATGGAATACCAGCAGGAGGAACAGTCCTTCCTGTAATTTCATATACTAAAATTTGTTCATCTCCTGCAGGATAAAAATTATCTAAACAATGTATTTCTATTTTTGAGTTAAGTTCTTCTATTGCTAATTTAAGACTCTCTATTTCTCTCTTATATTTAAGTTTTAATGCAATAACGACTTTTTTTGCTTCAATTGTTTCTGCAATTTTATCCAATGTGCCAATTATTTCTTTTCCCTTTGTTCTCATTAAATATTTATCTGTAGCCAGTAATGGTTCACATTCCGATCCATTCAAAATCAAGTATTCTACTTTGCAATTCAATTTAATATGAGTAGGGAAACCAGCTCCACCAGCCCCAACAACTCCTGCATTATATATTTGATCTAACAAATCCATAACTACACACCTCACCTTTATATTACTATCTGAACATTTGCATACCAAAACTTAAATATTGATAAAAAGAAAAGCTCGTAAAGGAATAATAAGTAATTCCCTTACAAGCTTCATTGCATTTTAGAATACACACCATTGTGTATCAATAACCTATCCAATTTTCATAATTTTCTGACTAAATTATATCATAATACTTAAGAATAATCAATTTTATTCTTGATAAGATTGATTATTCTTATTTTAATATATATCTAATGTAGCCTTATTAATTGAGATTTTTTCAACTATATTTAGTACTACATAACCAAATACAATGAAAATTATTCCTATTAACATTTCTCCTCCCATAAGCCTTAATATCCTAGATAATTCTCCACCACTTGCAATTAATCTTGCACACTCTATGCTTCTAGTTATAGGTAGCAAATACGCTATTTTTGATAAAAATAATGGTAAACGTTCAAGTGGGAATATAGCTCCTGTTAAAGCAAATAACAACATTGAGATTGTATTAAGAAATAAATGAATATCTCTTGTAAGAAGTCCAAATACACTTATACATAATCCTAATCCTACAGCACTGAACATACATACTAATACTGATAGAATAAAAATCATCAATCTATCAATAGGAATATAAAAATTAAAAATTAAATATCCTGTTATTAATCCAATAGTCACTGTAATAGCAGAATCTATTATATGAAATATACCTCTACTCATAAAAACTTTAAACTTATTTGCTGGAGACCCTATAATCAATTTCAGAGTTCCGCTATATCTTTCACCTATCAAACTTGTTCCGATACCAAAAACTGTATTTCTGCAACACAGAATAAATGCATTACCTATTATCCAAGGTGTCATATCATTTGTTTTATATACAAATTTAATTAGCAGTGAAAAATATATCATTTGAAGCATAGGATCTATTATTTTCATAAGTAAATATGTTTTTGGACTTAAATAACCAAAAAGAGATTTGAATGAGAAAAGAGACTGCCTGATAAATCTTTTCATATTAATGCACCTCCAATGAAGCATTTATTCTAGCTTTAGTATCTATCATTCTATACCCTATTATAGATATTCCTATATATACAATTGTTACCACTATAAGTGTTAAAGAAAGATTATAAAATAGACTCCAATCTTCTATTCCAAATACACACATCCTAAGCAATTTAACAACGAATGTTGGAGATAGCAAATAAGATATCCATCTAATATATACTGGTATTATTTCTATAGGAAACATTATTCCACATAATATTAATATAGGGTACTCCATAATATTCATAAGAACTCTTGTACTTCTAGATATTGCCAACATTGCAGATAACATCATTGCAACAGCAATAAAAGATATAATTCCTATTAGAGATATTATTATAAAAAGAACAGGATGCTTAATAATAAGAGGAACTGAAAATGCTAATAGTACAAAAACAAAACTTATTATCATTGAAACTATTCCCCATACTGTATTTCCTAGAACTTTTCCTAACATAATTGTTCTAAATCTTGCAGGTGCGGTAAAGATAACTTGAAGAGCTCCCATATATCGTTCACGTTCAATATCACCTGCTGATGAATAACTAATAGTTCCCCATAAACTGCTTATTGCAGTACCTAACATAACATAGGCAACATAATCTTCATATCCTCTATCCTTATATACCATGAACATAATAAAAGCTGTCATGATTGGTTGTACTATTACACAAAATCTAAACATTGACCTACTAATGGATTGCTTCATTTGTAATAAACTACTTGATGCGATGACTTTAAAACTATTCATTTTTTTCACCTACTATTTTTAAGTATATATCTTCCAAAGTAACTTCTCTAATACTAAAGCTTTTCATCTGACAGTCTTTGAGTATATTTGTTACCTTATTTATTATTTCATGAGGTTTAAGTGTTTCAATATACAAGTTGTTTTCCCCTTTTTTCTCTTTTACATTAATTGAGTTTACACCTTCAATTTTAAGTAGTTCCATCTGAAGCGCCTCATTAAAATCTCCAACAATACAATGAATAATACTTCCTTTATTAGATAATTTTCTTAAATTAGATACTGTATCAAGTGCAAC
The DNA here is from genome assembly GCF_027938815.1 of Oceanirhabdus sp. W0125-5. Classification (GTDB taxonomy): domain Bacteria; phylum Bacillota; class Clostridia; order Clostridiales; family Clostridiaceae; genus Oceanirhabdus. The sequence goes on along the minus strand of NZ_CP115913.1, from coordinate 3,137,535 downwards.
TAATTTACCTCCATTTATAAATCCGATTCTGTCACAGAGTTCTTCTGCTTCTTGCATATAATGTGTTGTTAACAATATAGTTGTCCCTTCTTTTGATAATTTTTTAATTATATCTCGCAAGTCCCTTGCACCTGCTGGGTCTAACCCTATTGTTGGTTCATCTAAGAATAATATTTCTGGTTTATTTATCAGTCCTCTAGCTATCTGTAATCTCTGTTTCATCCCCTTTGAATATGCCTCTACTTTTATATCTCCCTTTCCTTCAAGTCCAACTAACTTCAATAATTCATTAATCCTATTTTCTTTAACATTATCATCTATTCCATAAAGATCCATAAAATAACTAAGATTATTTCTTGCTGATAATCTCCAATATAAACTACGTTCCCCACCAAATATAAAGTTTATTTTATGTCTTAACTTCTTTTCTTCACCAAAGGATTTATATCCTAATACTTTTGCTTCTCCTTCTGAAGGAGCTAGTAATGTTGTTAGGATTTTTATTGTTGTAGTTTTTCCTGCGCCATTAGGACCTAGTAATCCAAATATTTCTCCCTTTTTAACATTAAAAGATACTCCTTTTAGTGCTTGTACTACTTTTTGTTCTCTTTTTAGGATACCTACTGTTGTTTCATAATTTCTCTTAAGATTTTTAACCTCTATGACATTTCCCATAATCAACCTTAGTGAGAGTGTATTAAAATATACAAACCCACTAAAAACTCACTTCCTTTCATTTTTATTCTTTTATATGTATAAAACTTTCAAAATTCAAGTATAAAAATATTTACTTAAAACTTGTCCTATTTATATTTCATATGAAAAAACTATGTCATCATCATTCATTAGTTCCTCCCTTATCCCTCGTTAAAATAAAGATGATTTTCCCCCTTTTGATATAATTTAAATACATTAAATGCGCATCTAATATATATTAGATGTTTATATAATATATGTTTTTATCAAAACTGTCAATATTTTCACAAAAAAAATACACATTAAAGTTTTCCTTTAATGTGTATTCCTCATATATGCTTTATTAAATTGTATTCTCAGAATTATTGCTTACTTCACAATAAATTGATTAAGAGCCTTTAATATTTCACTATATCTTTTCTTATTCAATGAAACGTATCTAATATTCTTAATTTTCTCCTCATGTAAGAGACCAACACTTTTCAATGACTCTAAATGATGTGATATTGTTGGAGTCTTTACATTAAGCTTATCAGCTAGTTCTTTTCCATAATAAGAATTATTGCTAATAATTTTAATAAGTTCAATTCTAGTTGGGTCACTCATTACTTTTAAGGCTTTTGAGATTTCTTCTCCAGCGAATTCTTCTTTAAAGACTTCTAAAGGTTTTATAAGAATCTGGGTTGAAGTACTAAAATATCTTGCTGGCCCTAATTGCATATAATATGAAGGAATAAAAATATATTTTCTAAAATCATATACTCTTTGAAAAGTTTTACCCATTATTTCTTGAGCGAAATTAAGTGGAGAATTAAATTTAATCTTTTCATCCATCTCTTTAAGACTCTCATGATATAAAGAATAATATTTGCTCATTGATTCTTTAACAACTTCGCTTAATTTTTTGATTATTTCACAACAACCATCACGAAGCAATTGAGTTTTAAAGAATAAATCATCTAAAAACTCAAATTCTTTCTCATTAATCCATTTATGTTTTTTAATATATTCTCGTAAATCTAACTTATGATTTCTAATCTCTTTAATCTCTTCTTTTGATATCATCTCACTATAAAATAGATAGATAAAATCCTCTTCATTTATACTTTTTATATGTTCACAAAAGAGGTCAGGGCTTTCATAATGTTCATTTACAAATAAAAACTCTGTTAAACTTCTTCCTTTAAAGTGACTTTGATTAAGTATATTAATAATCTTCATATCATCTTCATGTAATAAGTTTTTAAAAGTTATTATACTCTCGTGATTATGAAATTTATTTTTTTCACATATGATAGCATTAATAACTCCAATAATTTCAACTATTAGTGAAGTTCTGCATTCAATATTTGTATTGTAAATAATCGGTAATTTATTTTCCATGGTAACCACCTTATTGATATTTCATATTAATATCTATTCTAAATCTAATTTATTTAAATATTCTACCAAGGATTTTCTTATATGTCCATCTCTACCTGTAGTTGTATCAGAACATATAATAGAATTTAGTATGGCTTCTTCACAAGCATCTGCTACTGCTAGGAACACTTTATCAATCATATTTTCATTTAATATTTTTATATTTACAATGTCACTTTCTTCATAATGATTTATTCTGTTTGCGGTTGTAAAACCTATTGTAATTTCACCACTCCCATTTCCTGAAAAAGAACCTGTTCTTGCAATTGCTACTGAAGATCTTTTTATAACTCTCTTCAATTGTCTATATGAAAGTGGAATATCTGTTGCTAAAATTATTATTATTGATCCTTTTTCTTCTTCTATCCTATCAGATGATTGATTCCATATTTTCTCTCCAGCTCTTAGCCCATTCAAAATAAAATTCTCTTTGATACCGAAATTTGAAAGAACCAAAATACCAACTGTATAATCATTACCCTCAAGTTCAACAATTCTTGAAGATGATCCAATGCCACCTTTAAGCCCATAGCAAGTCATACCTGTTCCTGCCCCAACTGCTCCCTCTTCAAATATACTACCAGAGTTATTAATACTATCAAAAATATGTTCTTTTTTTATATGTCTTCCTCTAATATCATTTAAATAACCATCATTGCACTCACATACTACTGGATTAACCGTTCCTGTTGATATTCCAATATCCTCATTAAATGAAAGCATGTATTCGATTAGAGCATCACTTGCAGTACCTACACTTAATGTATTTGTTAAGACTATAGGTGTTTCTAATGTTCCTAGTTCTTCTATCTGTATGGTTCCTATAGTTTTTCCAAACCCATTAATAACATGAGATGCAGCTATTAGCTTTTCCTTATATATATTTCCTCCATGAGGTATAATTGTTGTTACTCCTGTTGTTATATCTCCGTTATTTAAAGTAGTATGACCAACTTTTACTCCCTTAACATCTGTTATAAGATTGTTTTCGCCACACTTTAGATTTCCAATTTTCACACCATAATCTTGTATCCTTTTAAATCCCAAGGTATCACCCCTTAATATTATTAATAGTATCTTTCTATTATCGTGATTTCTATAATTCTATATATGGTATACATTACCATATATTTCATTTCCCATCAACCTGTTTCCATTACAATTATTAATAAATAAAAAAGATAGGTATATATTATCAAAATCTATTTTAAAAATGCTTATTAAATCTAACATATTTACATTTGAATATATTTTATGTAAAAAGGAGACAGATTTACTTGTCTCCTTTTCTTGTGATTTTAAAATATATCATTATGTATTTTTACAAGTTTCTTATTGCATACTTCGAGTAGTATTGTATTCGGAAGTTGAGCAATAACAAAACTAGCATACTTTATCAAGATGCTAGGACCAGAGAATAAATTAGGTGCTCAATTTCCGAAACAATTGTTGAACGAAGCCGCGTAGCAGCCTTATGGGGATTCAAAACTTATTATCCTTCTCAAAAGATCAGCTATACTTGAAATTTTAATCAAATATATGGGCGATAGCCCTTAGATATCATACAAAGCCAAATATATGAAATATAACACTACATATTCTTCCCTTGCTTAATACAGCTTAATTTTTTTGTTTTTTATTCAAAGGTGGTGAGCAAATTTTAGGCTCAAGTTTTTCTTTATGATTCATTTCACCTTTTTTACAACATGGACACTTTGATAAATCAACTCCAGTTAATTTCATTAATAGTTCTTGTACACTTAGTTTTTTCAGAAAATCGATATTCCTTTCGGAATAAACCCCTAAAAGTATTTTACATTTCTTAAGTTTTGTATTTCTGTTTCTATTACTGATAATACCGTAATGCCTTATCTTAACAAAATTATATGGCAATATATGCATTAAAAATCGTCTTATAAATTCATCAACCTTTAAAGTCATGAATTTTTGTTTATTATTATCTTTATAATCACGCCATTTAAAAGTAACTAATCCATTTTGAACATTAACAATTCTGTTATTTGATATTGCAACTCTATGGGTATAACGCCCAAGATATTCTAAAACAAACTCTGCACTCTTAAATGGTGCTTTTGAATAAATCACCCATTCTTTCGAATATAATTCATTTATCCAACATAGGAATATATGCTTTTGACTTAATTCTTCAATAGTATTAACTAGCTTGAATTCATTGTTATAATAAGCTTGCTTAAAATAAGCAAGAAATTTTCCTCTAAATTTTCTTGAAAGAACCTTAATAGGGATAAAAAAATCTTTCTTTGAATTAATCCATCTAGTATTATCTAACGATAATCCCCCACTTGGAACTATACAATGAATATGTGGGTGGTACATTAAATTCTGCCCCCAAGTGTGAAGTATTGTTGTGAAACCAATCTCAGCTCCTAAATATTTAGTATCTTTCGCGAGCTCCAGTAGTGTTTCTGATACAGCTTTGAAAAATAATGAGTATACTTTTTTAGAATTCACTAATGCTATCGCATTTAATTCTGATGGAATTGTAAAAACTATATGAAAATATCCTACAGGTAGAAGATCTTTTTTTCTTTCTTCAAGCCATTTTTCTTTAGCAAGACTTTGACATTTAGGACAATGTCTATTTCTACAGGAATTATAAGAAATTCTTATATGACCACAAGAATTACATTCATCAATATGCCCACCAAGAGCTGATGTACGACAGTTTTCAATAGCGCTCATAGCTTTACATTGATATAGTGGTAATTTATGATTTCTTCTATATTCCACTCCATACTCCCTAAATATATCTTGTACTTCAAACCTTGATAATCCTATCATTACAAAGTATCCAAAGGACTTTCTATATTAAGCAAGTCCATTCTTCTAATATGAAGATATATAGTAGTGGAAGAAATACGAGTATGCCCTAAAAGTTTCTGAATATAACATATATCTGTTCCAGCTTCTAATAAATGAGTAGCAAAACTATGCCTTAATGTATGAACTGAAGCTTTTTTTGTTATGCCACTTTTATTTTTGGCGTTCTCAAATATTCTTTGAACAGTTCGAACTGCTATGTGTGAATTTGGTTCTTTCCCTTCAAACAGAAAATGCTGTGGTTGATATCTCTTCCAATAAACTCTTAAAATTTCTAGATTAGTCTTAGAAAGCATAGCATATCTATCTTTTTTACCTTTACCTTTTCGTATAAGCAGTTGCATATTTTTACTATCTATATCATCTATCCTTAGCTTAACAACCTCACTCACTCTTAAGCCTGCGGCATATACAGTCATGAGTATTGCTTTATGTTTTAAATTATCTACAGAATCAAATATTTCTTTAACTTCTTGTTTAGCTAAAACTACAGGAATCTTTTTCGCCTTCTTAGTCCTAAACACTTTCTTTACTCTCCAATCTCTTTCGAGAGTAGTCTCATAGAAAAATTTCAGTGCACTATAAATGCCATTTACTGTTCCTTCACTTAGCTTACGCTTTGTGATACAATAATGTAAGTATTCTCGAATTTGTTCATCACCAAGTAATTCTGGTGATTTATCATAAAAATCTGAGAATCGTTTTACATTTCCAACATAATACTTACAAGTTAATGGGCTGTAACCTTTAAGTTCTAAGTCCATATTCAATTTTAACAAATATTCTGACATCTTAACACTCCTTTATCTTTAGTACTGTCGTTAGTTTAATGATAGATGAAGTGTTAGATATATTAAAGTGGTATTTTATACAAGTACCACTTTATTTTTATGCAAAACTTTAGCGATAGCTCTCGTCTGCCACCGCTGTTTATCAGCGGTTTAGTTCTACTCTTTTATTATGCCTTAATTAATTATATTGTTACTTATGTATTATTACGCAACATATGAATGCTATGTTTAAAATAATATTAGTTTTACCCCTTTAACTCTTCATAATAATTTATAATTTGGTCATAAGTCATTGGGTTTAAATACATTGTTCTAAAAAATTCCTTCTTTTTATCATAATTTAAACTTATAGCTATTCTTTTAAACAAACTTAAGCAGCTTCCATAAACAAATAAATTAGCTCTATAAAATGCATCTTCTTTAACTTGTTTTAATCTTTGTTCTACTTTTGATTTATCTGCTAAAATATAGTTAGAAGAATAATAATTAACACATTTGTCCATGCTTTCCCCCATATTATACATAATATAAGAATTGTTTTGGACTAAATGGTGTAATTCATCAAGCAGTAATTCAATTTCCATATACTCATCTATTTCATCATCAAATATAAAATATACAATGGATTCTCCTACTCCTTCTAATTGGAAAATCTCTGGTCCATAATCTTCTTCACAACCGCAGATTTGATTAATCTTTTTTTTATGGATTTCATTTTTCCAAGAACTCAATTGAAATGCATGTCCACAAATTTCATGCATAATAGCATATTTTAATGAAGCTATATTGAATTTAGAATTACTTATATTTCGATTAACCATTAAAGTAAATCCACTTTCTGCTATACTCAAATAATAACTATAAGGAATATCTTTATCTATAAATTGAATGTCTATAGATTCATTAAACTTTATACCCAAATAATTTTCCGCCTTATTTATAAGCCTTTTCATTTCTTTCTTTATAAAATTTTTAAATTCATTTTCACTTATTTTAATATTGTAAAAATACTTCGAAATATCTTCTTTAGTGTATTTCATTCCAATATCATTAAGTTTCTGTCCTATTGTCCTTTTTAACTCTAATATATACCTATCATCATTATACTCAACAGATACACCTATAGTTTTTTTTACATATTCTTCGTATTTAATCTCTTTACCTAGTAAGGTATTTAAATAATATTGAGTTGCTACAACCTTGGATTTAATAAAACTATTACAATCTTTAATATTGTTTATGCTATTTTCAAAATTCATAAAATCCATAAGCGCTTCTTCTAAATCATTATATTTTTTAAATCCTTTTGTCAATACATAGTCTTCCTTAAACTTTTTATTCAATAGTATTCTTACACCATGATAAGCCTTAACAATATTTTGAAAAATAATTTCCTCTTTACTATCATCTTTACTCATATTATTCCTCCTATTTTATAACACAATATTTCACTATTCCGGAACTTTAACTATAAATTTTTAAATTCATAAAACAAACAAACTCTGTATTAAAACAACTTTAAATTATATGTGAATTATATCATATGATTGTAAAAATAACCAAAAGATGATATCTTTATTATCTTCATCCATTTGTCTTTTAACCTGTACAGAGGTAAATACTTGTGCTTATTATAATATATACCTTTAATTATTCTAATGTATAAAAAAAGATATAGAATTAATAGTCATATTAAACTATTATCCTATATCTATATACTATATTTAATATACAGCTTAGTTTCATACTTTATTTATTGATTAAATGTACATCCATCTGAGGATAAGGAATGTTAATTCCTTCTTTATCAAATTCTAATTTAACAATTTCCATTATTTCAAAGTAAATTTTCCAGTAATCTTCTGTTTTACACCACAATCTAAGAGAGAAGTTTACAGAACTATCTCCATGCTCAGATAAAAATACCTGCGGTGCTGGGTCTTGTAAAACCAATTCATGGTTCTCAGCAATTTTATTTAAAATCTTCTTAACTTTAAGAATATCATCCTCATAACCTACTCCAAATTTAAAATCAACTCTTCTAGTTGAATGAGCTGAGTAATTAACTGAACTGCTATTAGCTAATTCCCCATTAGGAATAAAAATTCTCTTGTTATCAGGAGTATTTAAAATTGTATAAAACAATTGAACATCTTCAACAGTACCAGAATGTCCAGCTACTTCAATATAATCTCCAGCTTTAAATGGTCTTAAAAATAGTATTAAAACTCCTCCAGCTAAGTTCGAAAGACTTCCTTGTAGAGCTAATCCTACTGCTAAACCTGCAGAACCTACAAGTGCAATAAACGATGTCATATCAGCTCCTAACATAGATGCTATACTTATTACTAGTACGACATACAAAGTAATTTTAGTTGCTGACATTAAAAATGAATATAAAGATTTATCAACACTGCTTTTTTCAAGTCCTTTTTTAATAGTCTTCAATAGAAATTTAATTAATTTTAAACCTACAGCTAAAGCGATTAGCGCAAGTATTAATTTTCCTCCATAAGATACCATTAATGGTTTTAAAATATTAAAATCCAATATGTACACCTCCAACATTTCTTTTGTTTTAATATCACCATTATGAATTATACCCAATTCTCGTCAAAAAATAAATAAAAAGATTAGTTTTTCTTTAAAAATGGTAATAAGAGCATTCCAGGAAAATATGTATATCTTTCTTTTGGCATATCCTCAACTCCCAATTTCATTTTTAAGTGACCATCTTTAGGTTGTGCTTTATATGATTTAAAAATAAAATCCCACCAAGGAACACTGAATCCAAAATTTTTATCTCTTTCATTTTTATAAATTGAATGATGTACTCTATGCATATCAGGAGTAATTAATATCTTTCTTAGTATGTTATCTACTTTTGAAGATAGATAAATGTTTCCATGATTAAACATGGAAGCTGAGTTTAAAATAATTTCAAATATAACTACTGAGACTGGTGACGCACCAATTAACGCTATTAGTCCTATCTTCAATAATGTAGAAATAATTATTTCTATTGTGTGAAATCTTACTCCAGTTGTGGAATCAAGTTCTAAATCCACATGATGCATTTTATGAAGTTTCCACAGAAATCCTACTTTATGAAATATCCGATGCTGCCAGTATAATAGTAGATCTAATAGTATTACTTCTATTGCTACCTTAACACCAGTAACTATATTTATTTTATTGAATAGTCCTATACCCTTTTCTTGAGCTATAAAAGCCATTTTAATTGGAACTAAAGGAAGCAAAATAAAAATTACTAGGTTGTTCAATATTACTATTGCCATATTACTTAAATCTCTCTTCCAAAAATTAAATTCAAATTTACGCCTGGGTATAATCTTTTGAAGAATTAGCATAATTACCAAAGTTCCTATAAATGCTCCTACTCTTATATTTCTTAGATTTTTCATAAGTAAACTCCTAGAAAAAAATATTTACTATTATTTTGTGTAATTTACATATAAAAATACAAAGGGATATTTAATAACAAAACAATATATATAGTCTAAATCCATATTAGAATTCTTCGTACAAACCAAACAGTTCATTATATGATATTGTAATTCAGGAATAAAATAATATTAATAACATGTATTGACAATTGCATTTTTTAGGTGTATTATGTATTTAATACACCGTGTATTATAGTCTTAATACAGTATTCACTTGGAGGTGATACTTTGATTGAATTTGATAATAATATCCCTGTATACATTCAAATTTTAAATTTTTTAAAAGAAAAGATTGTAAAAAGAGACTTAAAGGAGGGAGATAAAATGCCTTCAGTAAGAGAATTGGCAAAGGAACTTAAAGTTAATCCCAATACTGTTCAAAGAGCATACAAGGATTTAGAAAGTTCTAATATAATTTTTACCAAAAGAGGAATGGGCTCTTTTGTAACAGAAGATAAATTGAAAATTAATGACCTTAGAGAGGATTTAGCTAAAGAAATAATATTGGAATTCTCAACTAGAATGAAAAATATGGGTTTTAATAAAGAAGAAATGATAGAAGTTATAAATTCTTTTGTGGAAGGAGATTAAGATGTTAGATATTCATAATTTATCAAAATTTTATGGTAAGAAAAAAGCATTGAACAATATAAATCTTGAAATAGAAAAAGGACAAATTGTTGGTTTATTAGGTCCTAGTGGGAGCGGTAAAACTACATTATTTAATATTGCTGCTGGGATTATGCCTTTTAAGGAAGGAGAAATTAGAATTAATAGCTTGGAGCCAAGTGAAAAAACTAAAGCATTTGTTTCTATTCTTACTGAAAACAATGCCATACCAAAATGGATGAAGGTAAAGGATATAGTACATTTTTATAATGAAATGTATGATGATTTTAATAAAGAAAAATTCGATAATATCCTAAACAACTTTGATCTTGATATACCATATAAAAAGAGAATTAAGAATCTTTCAAAAGGTATGACTCAACTTCTTAGACTGGCATTAACTATTTCTAGAGAGGCTGAACTTTATCTCTTAGATGAACCTCTTGGAGGAATGGATACCCTCTTAAGGGATAAAGTGATTGATATAATCCTAGATAATTTAAACACTGAATCAACTACTATCATCGCAACACATATTATCCCAGATGTTGAGCGTATGTTAGATAAAGTAGTCTTTATTAAAGATGGTTCTATTCTTGGATATCATGATTGCGAGGAGTTACGTATAAGTAAAGGCAAATCTGTTGAAAACGTTTTTAAAGAGGTGATGATATGATAAAATTATTAAAATATGATTATAGAAGAGATTTGATAGGAATTAGTTTATCAATTATTGGTGCAGTATTACTTATTGCTGTGATAGAGATATTTAATCTTTTAGGACCTAAAGATACCGACCTTTTAGGAATAAAAGCAATGCTCCTATGTATAGCATTTATTATAACTTTTTTATATAAAATGCATCATTTGTCTGAAGATACTGTTATAAATCGAGAACATGGAATGTTAATCCCTAAAACACCATTTCAAATTGTATTGAGTAACAGTATAGTAGCTTTCAGTTACTGCATTATTGCCCCTATATTCGCTTTTATTATTGAACAAATTCATAGAATCGAATATATCAGATTAAGTATTTTTCTAGAGTTAACATTCTATATAAAAATTTTCCTATTTGCAAGTGTAATATTCTTTTTCTATATATACATTGCATGGTTTTATATTTTTATTTTGAAATTTTTTAAGAAACCTTCTACAGCTCAAAATATAATTGCTCTAGTTTTAATGATATTATTTATTGTTCTACTGATAACAGGCGGTTTAAAAGCAGTCATTATCTTACTCGCAAAAAACTTATACTTATCAGGAGCCCATACTGTTTTAATGTGTCTAATAGGAATATTTGGAGTATCAAGAACTGTTGGTCATAATTTCGCTAAAGAAAAATTAGAAACAAAATTATTATATCTAGTTTTAGTATTATTTATTGGAACATCAGCAGCTATTTTAATTATATAAGATAAAGAATCTCTAGTAATCATATCACTAGAGACTTTTTATCTTTACATACATTTACTTTTCATCTACTTCAATACAAAAAGCATAATCTGATGAATTATCACCCCATGTTGCAGTTATAGTATAAACATACTGATTTGTAGGTGCATCAGCTTTATTTTTACCTAATTTAAAAGTATATATTGAGTCTTCTTGATTTTTCATTGATATGTTATAAGAAGTTGAACCTTCAAAATTGTCATTCAGCTCTCTATATTCCTTCCTTAACTTAATAGTTTCTGGCCTAAATTCTCCAAAATCAATCTTTATCAAATTACCTACTTTCCCTTTTGGTACTTCTCTTCCCTCTTTATATTCCTCATTAATTGCCTGTACAGATGATAATCTATCATAGATGCAATTATTCCATTGATTCAGTAAAATTATTGATGGAACTTCTTTTGTGAGGCTTTCACGGGAATCTGAACTAATTATAGTTATTTGTATTTCTGGAGCATCTTTTGGTACTTTGTATGAATTATTACCTGAATTACACCCTATTAGCATTATAATTGATATCATTATTATAACTAAACTAAAATATTTTTTCATTTTTCCTTCCTCAATTTACTTATTAATTCTTTTTAATCTTGTATATTTTTAAATGCAAATTCAACTCCCTTATCATCACTTCGTCTTTGTTGAATAAATTCACCTTCAGTATAAACATCAAAAACATTTTTCCAAAAATTTATTGCAGGCTTATTATAATCAAAAGCTGAAACTCTCCATTTTCCTGGATGTGTTTTAAAAATTTTATATACAGAATTTTTACCAAGCTTCCTTCGTCTATACTTTCTCATAATGAAAAAATGCCTAAAATAATTACTATCATCATCAAATCTTAAAACTGCAACCCCAGCTAATTTACCATCTACCTTAATGAAATAAGATATATAATTATCTTTACTATAATAATCATCCATATCACTCAGTTCTGGATATTTCCCATTATCTAATACATCCATCCCCATCATTTCACTAAAGTCATAAGCAAATAATTGAAATAAATTTCTAAATACCTCTTCATCCTTTGTATGTACCTTTTCAATCTCTAAATTCATTTAATTCCCCCTTGATTACTCTTTTTTTACTTTAATAAACTCTATTTGAGGAGTCCCATCTCTTCCGTCATAATCTAATAGATACTCCCCACCAATACCATTAGCATTTATTTTTATTTTCAAACTTGGCATGCCACATGGCCTTAATGCAAATAAATGCAAGCCATAACCATCTGATAGATTTTGAGCTGTAAATATTACATCTTTCTCTTTTATCTTTTCTTCAAATTCTAAAGTTACTAATTCTATTCTCATTTGATTATATATTGGTATTATTAATAAAGATTCATTATATTCATCATATTTAAACTCCTCAAGTTTACTTACCTTCTTTAATATTTCTTTTGGATTATTAATTATTATGGCTATAGTATCTTTACTTATCTCCTCTAATCCCAATTCATTAATAAGACTATTCTTTTCATAGTCTACATTTGTTAACACTTGTCTACTTACCTCTTCTGAATTATCTTTTTCTTTAGAAGTCTCATATTTAACCTCTTTCTCCTCAGTAATGTCATTCTCTTTAATAGAATCTTCTTCAACAGGTTCATGATCTGTAACTTTTTTTGTAGTCTCAGTTTCCTTCTTTTCCTTAGCAACATCTGCTTCTTGATCTATCTTAATATTACTTGTATTATTATCTATCTCTTTCTTAGTAATATTAACTAAATCCCAATTGTACTGCTTAATCCAATATCTTTTCCCTACATATTCAACTATATACTCTTCTCCCTCGAACTTCACAGTTGATTTTGTTTTAATTATACGACCTTCCCATTCCATATTTTGAACAAGCTCCTCAATATCAGGGACAACCATATAGCTTATCATTGAATTGTGCTCATGATTATTTAAAAATAACTCTCCTAAATGTAGTTTATAATCGTCTGCAATCCTCTTCTTAAAATCATTTTTAGAAATTACTGAATCAAAACTAACTGGTGCCATACCTATTGTCAAAACTCCTATTGCTAAAATAATTATGATACTGAGTAATATTCTTTTCACCCTTTTACGATTTTTCATGAAATGCTCCTTTATCCATAAAAATATATATTTTAAAACTCAATTCTATTATATAACGTATATTCCATCTAATAGTTAATAAATATTTACAAAATTGTTAATTTGATATATTGATTGCAATAATAATGGGATTTCATATACGTAATATTTGATATTCCTGAATAAAGCCATTTTATTAGAGCAAACTAATAATAAAATTTTATTAAGGGGTGCTTTTATGAGACATAATCACGAAGGAACAGTTGATAGAGTAAGAAACTTTTTACGAGAAGGAAAAGGAATGACTGAAATCATGAAAATCACTAAACTGTCAGCTGAAGAATTTCTTGAAATCAGAAACAAACTTCAAAGTAAACATAAAAAAGAATATAATGATAGATTACACTAACATTCTCATATTCAATATTATTATATTATAAATCCTATGAATAAAGATAACATATTAAAAACAAACTAAGAGTGATATTTAAAAAAAGGGGTGTTATTATGAAAGGCGATCACGAAGATAAAGTTGATATGGTAAGAGATCTATTAAGACACGGAAAGGGAATGATTGAAATCATGAACTTCACAAAGTTATCAGCAGAAGAATTTACTGCTATCAAAAATAAGTTAGATGATAAAAAAGAAAAAGAATTCAATGATAGATTAATATAAGAAATTCCTAACTCCAAAGAAAAATTAATTTATGAAATGTGTATAAAAATAACCCCTTTATTTTAGTATAAAGGGGTTATGATTCTAACTATAATATTTTAGTTAGGAAAAACAACTTTTAAATTATAAAGTTTTGAAGTACTATATGCTCCATTGTATCCAACAACTCTAACGTAATACTTATCTCCTCTTCTTATGCTGAAGGTTATCGCTTCATTATTTGTTGAAGAGTTCTCTGATTTAGCAACTACTCTACCGCTTGAATTGTATAAATATAAATCATAGTCTCCTGCTAAGTTACTTAAAGAAACTGAAATAGTTCCTTTTCCTAATGCGTTAAAATAATAATAATCATCATCAGTTGAATTCTCAATATAAGCCTGATAGTTTGTACCACTTACTAATGGTCCATATGCAGTGCTTAAAGTATCATTATCTTCATAAGGTTTATCTTGAACTGGTACATCACCCAATCCAACAGCTGTAAATCCATTATCAATTGCTTGATATTCAGCACTATCAGCTCCATAAAGATCCTCTGCTGCTTGTAGTGCTCCATTTCTTCCATCTGCAAAATCAGAAGTAGTTGTATAGTACACAGTATTAGCTCTGTAGAAAATTTGTCCCATTTTATCCATGCCAATAATTGAACCAGCATTATAAGCCGCCTTAAGGATTATACCACAGTTATAATGAACTCCACCTTTGTCTTGCTCAAGAGTTAAGTACATGAAATCATCCATGTGTGCAGGTAGACCATTTATTGTAGGGTCTGCCATACTTCTTAATGCATCCCCATCTACTCCAGGTGTATAACAATCTTCACCAATCAACCAGTCGCCTATTTCATTTTCAATTGCTACAGCCATAATATCTGACATAGCTTCATTTAAAGCCCCTGATTGGAACTTATATTCAAGATTTGATGATTTATTAGTTACGGCATGAGTAAACTCATGAGCAACTACATCCAATGCTCCTGATAAATTAGAGAATTTTGTTCCATCTCCATCTCCAAACACCATTTGTGTACCTATCCAAGCTGCATTGTTCCAATTTGTTTCACCATATTCTCCAGCAGCATGAACATTAGAAATAATAGTACCTCCTTGGTTATCAAAACTATTTCTGCCATATTCATTATAATAAAAATCATAAACTTTTCCTATATTATAGTGAGCACTTACAGCTGCCCTTTGTGCTTGAGTATCAAAATGATTATCATCATCTGATACTAAAGTACCTGGGGCATTATAATATCTATCATAATTCAAATCATAAGTTTCAATTCTACCACTCATTGACTTTGTATCATCTATTAGATAATAAGTCCCATTCTCTAAAAACGTATTTATTTGAACTTGGTTACCAAAACCATCTATACCAGTTCCTACTTGTGCTGTTCCAACGTTAGTTGAAGCATTAAATTTTTCAATAACTTGTCCACTTTCAGCGTCTATAAATACTTGCCAGTTCGCAATATATGGTGATATAAATTTCAATTGTACAAGATACGCTACGTGCATTTTGTTATTAAATTCATATAAATATAAATCTGCACTAGGTTCTGCCACATAATTATTATCTTTAAGCTCTAATATTTGCTCAGCAAGTTTGATAGCATCTTTTGGTGAAATTTTTACATGATTACTATATTTCTTATTCTCCAAATTACTTTTTGGTTCACCATTGATTGCATAAACAATTCCTTGATTATCTGTATGAAGTATCATTTCGCTACCATAAACAGGAATATTATCAACTGTTAATATAGTTCTATAATGTGTTTTTCCTAATTTATCAGATTCTACTTTTTCAATTTTAAACTCTCCTGCTTTAATATTGAAAGCAGCTTTATTTTTCTTTAAAAAGTCTTTAACTTCATTTTTTGATTTAATTGGCTTTTCTGATAATTTACCCTTTACAAAACCAGGGACATTATTTTTCTTATCCCAATGGATCTTAAATTTTGATTTGTCCTTAGTATTATTCTTCCACTTAGTAATAATTAATTTTTGCTCTTTGTTCTTATCGATATTCTTTGCGCTTATGCTAGAAAAACTCGTAGTTGTCATTAATGTTGCTATTAAAATAATCGGTAATATTCTTTTTTTCATCAAACTCCCCCTAAATTACGTTTGGTACATATTTACTTCCTAGGATTAATATGTAGAATATTCTATAATTTTATTTTAATGCAAAACCACGCTAATGTAAAGAATAAATATTTATTTAACATGAATTTTTGACATTTTTCTTTTTGTTTTTATGTTTAATCTTTCTTTTTTAACACTCTTACCAGCGTATATACAGTACTTTATTAAATATAATTTATAATAAATTAGAACGTAATATATTTATTTATTATTTCGTAATTTTATATTGTAATCATTTAACTTTACTTAATTACTTCACACTGGTACTTCAACTGCAAAAATTGTCTAATCATGAAAGAAATAATATATTTTTTTATTCACATTAAATATTAATCTTAAATTTCATTGTTTTTATCGACATAATTTTATAAATTGATTACTGTATTTAATAATTGAAGCTAAATTTCATTGTTTGTCTTGTTAAAATATTAACAACAAATAAATTAAGCTGCACATAAATATGTGCAGCCGCAAAATTCTCCTCATAATACCTAATTATTTATCTTTCTTTTTCTTAATTTTCTTTGTGCTATCTATAGTTGACTCAATATTCGAGTTCTCTTCAGTAATAACAGATTTAAAGTTTTCTCCCCCATTTAATAGAGGAGTACTATCGTAATATCCTACCTGATCAATTTTATATCCATAAGCAGTAATTGAGTAATCGCTTACTAAGTTAATATTTATTGTATCACCATCTACCGTAACCCAAAAATCACTTAATTGACCGTCATAAGTCTTAATAGTGTTATTATTTTTATCTTTGATATAAACAAAGTCATAGCTTTTTTCAGTATCAATTGACACAAAATGAACTGCAACCTTCGATGCCCCTAATTTAGAATAAGTCTCCGTATGATTGTAATTATTTGTGTAGTTATGAGGACTTTCTATTACTAAATTTTCGTAATGCCACTGTTCTTCTGATGGCGTTCCTGTAGGATAGGTAACATTTAAGTTATATAACTTTGAAGTACTATAAGCTCCATTGTATCCAATTACTTTTATATAGAACTTACCGATCTGAGAAGCCGTATAATTAATACTCTCATTTCTTGTTGATGCATTTTCAGATTTTGCTAATTGTGTACCGTTTGAATTATAAAGATATAAATCATAATCTCCAGCCAGATTACTTAATGAAACTGTAATTGTTCCATTATTTGTAGTGTTAAAGTAATAATAATCATCATCTGTACTTGTTGAAATGTACGATTCGTAAGCCACACCACTTTCCAAAGGTCCATAAGCAGTGTTCATAGTATCATTATCTTCATAAGGGTCTGTAGTTCCTGAACCCCCACCTAACCCTACTGCTGCAAAACCACTATCTACAACTTGATACTCCTGACTATTTGCGCCATAAAGATCTTCTGCCGCCTGAAGAGTTCCGTTCCTAGCATCCATAAAGTCAGATGTTGAAGTATAATAAATATTATTAGCTCTATAGAATATTTGACCCATCTTATACATACCTATTACGGTTCCTATGTTATAGGCAGCCTTATTAATTATCCCTGAATTAATATGAACTCCACCATTATCATAACTTATATCATAGTTCTCATAATCATCCATATGTGCTGGTTGATTATATAAAGTAGGATCTGCCATACTTCTTAAGGCGTCACCTGGCGTACTTGGCGTATAGCAATCTTCACCAACTAACCAGTCGTTAGCTTCATTTTCAACTGCAACACCAATAATATCTGAAACAGCTTCATTTAATGCCCCTGACTGGAATCTATACTCAAGATCTGAAGAATTATCAGTTACAGCATGTGTAAATTCATGAGCAACAACATCAAAGGCTCCAGATAAATTCGAGAATGTTGTTCCATCTCCATCCCCATAAACCATTTGCGTCCCAATCCACGCCGCATTATTCCAGTATTTCTCTCCATCCGCTCCTGCACAGTGAACATTTGATATTATTGTAGCTCCTTGATTATCATAACTATTTCTGTTAAATTCGTTATAATAGTAGTCATACACTTTTCCTATAAAGTAATGAGCACTAACAGCCGCTCTATGTGATTGAGAATCGAAGTTGTTATCTGCGTCAGATACCAAAGTACCTGGAGCGTTATAATATCTATCATAATTCATATCATAAGTTTTTATTTGACCACTCATTGGTTTTGTATCATCAATTAAATAATACATCCCATTATCTAAGTAAGTATTTATTTGAACTTGATTACCAAACCCATCTATACCTATCCCAATTTGCGGACTACCATTTGTCGCTGCATTGTATTTATCAATAAGATTTCCAGACTGAGCATCTATAAATATTTGCCAGTTCGCTATATACGGTTCTATAAATCTAAGTTGTATAAGGTATGATACATACATTTTATTATTGTACTCATATAAATATAAATCAACAGTAGGCTCAGCTACATAATTATTCTTATTTTTTAACTCTAGTATTTTCTCAGCAATTATGATTGCTTCTTGTTCAGAAATCTTTATCTTTTTATTCCACTTTATTTCTTCTAAATTACTGCTAGGCTCACCATTTATAACATATGCAAATCCATTATTATCAGTATGAACTAACATCTCACTACCATAGACAGGAATATTATCAACTGTTAATATTGTCCTAAAGTGTGTATTACCCAACTTATCTTTTTCTATCTTTTTAATCTCAAACTCCCCTGCTTGGATACTGAAAGCAGCCTTATTATTTTTCAAGAAGTCCTTAACTTCCTTCTCTGTTTTTATTGGCTTGTCTGATAATTTCCCCTTAACAAAATCTGGAACATTCTTTTTCGCATCCCAATGAACTTTAAATTTTGATTTATCCTTTGTTTTTTCTTTCCATTTGTTAAGAATTTTCTTTTGCTCATTATTCTTATTAATATTTTTAGCGTTTATGGTTGCAAATCCACTTGTAGAAATTAATGAAGCCATTAGCAATAATGATATAATCCTTTTTTTCATTTATATCCCCCTATTTAGTATTTAAATTCACCCTCCGGAGGTAATTTATCGGATATTTAATATATCTATATTACATCAACAATTCAATTATGCTAATTTAAAATTATTTCTTTAATTTTGAAAGTAAATCACCTTTAAAGGAACTTATTTGCAACTTATTCATCTCATGCTTTTCTATTAAAAATCAAAATAATTATTTAACACTATAAACTTTATTCATTAATCCTCTTGTTTTTACAAGTATTTATCCAACAAAGTATATATCTTAATAATTTTAGAAATTTCGTTCTACTATTCATTTATAAATCATAATATAGAGTGAGTACTCGTTCTATATAAGATAATTAGTTTATATTATGAAGGGAGGTCAAAAATGACTGATCAATTGACTAAGGCTAATATTAATCTCTATGCCATATTACGTAATCTTGAAGATCTATGCGAATTAGACAGTGACATGAAAAATCTTATTAAAGGAAAGAATATTTCAATTCAATTTTCTGTTAAAAACGGACCTAGTGCTGTCCTATCATTTAAAGATAACAAATGTATGTTTAAGAGAGGCAGCGGAAAATGCAACTTAAAGCTATACTTCAAGTCACCAGAGCATTTCAATTCTATGATAGAAGGTAATGGGAAGCCAATCCCTATAAAAGGATTTACTAAAATCAAATTCCTCACCAACGAATTTATCACACTTACAAATAAGCTTACCTACTACTTAAAACCTACAGAAGAACTTCTAAAAAATAATTCATATATAAAAATAAATACAATTTTAACATCATATACTGCTTTCTTTGCTCTTTGTGAAATAGGTAATTCAGATAGAATAGGAAAATTAAACGCTAGTAGAATTCCTAATGGGTTAATCTCTGTTTCTGTATTAAATGGTGGTCCTTCTATACAGATATTAGCTAAAAACGGCCACTTAGAAGCAATAAAAGGTACTGCCTCTTCCCCTAGAGCATCTATGATATTCTCGGACATTGAAACTGCTAACGCTGTTTTAAATGGAAACCTTGATTCTTATACCTGTATTGCCACAGGAAGACTCCAAATGAGAGGATTCATCCCCATGCTAGATAATCTTAACAAATTACTTGGTCAAGTACCATCATACCTACAGTGATGTTGAAAGGAGTTTACTATGAAAGTATATAACTACGATAAGAATCTAGAATTGTTTAAAAGAGCGCTAAAAGTTATTCCAACAGGCATATATGGCCATCTCGGTCCTGTAGAAGGATGTTATATTCCTACAAGCGCCTACCCTTTTTTCTCGGAATGTGCTAAAGGACCTTACTTCTGGGATGTAGATGGAAATAGATTCATAGATTACATGTGCGCCTATGGTCCAAATGTTTTAGGATATAACGATGATGATGTAGATAATGCTGTAAAAGAACAATTAAAGTTTGGTAACTGTACTACAGCTCCATCAAGTAAAATGATAGAATTTGCTGAATTGATGGTAGATACTGTTACGATGGCTGATTGGGCTTTCTTTGCTAAAAATGGTGGGGATGTTACTAGCTTTGCTCTTATGGTAGCAAAAGCTGCCACAGGAAGGAAGAAAACGATTCTTGTTAAAGGTGGCTATCATGGGGTTGCACCTTGGACTCAGAAACTAGGATGTCCTGGTATAGTTGAAGAAGATGTTGCTAATAACTTATACGTAAACTGGAATAACTACGAGGAAGTTGAACAGCTTGTAAATGATAACCCTGGAGAAATCGCATGTTTTATGGCTACTCCTTATCACCACCCTGTTTTCCAAGATAATGAACTTCCAGAAAAAGATTACTGGCAAAAAATACGAAAGTTATGTACAGACAACGGTATTGTACTCGCTATTGACGATGTCCGCTGCGGTTTCAGATTAGACATGGCTGGTTCAGACCACTACTTTGGTTTCAAAGCAGATTTAATGTGCTTCTGTAAAGCCTTAGGAAACGGTTGGAACTTCTCAACTCTATGTGGTACAGAAGCTCTAAGAGATGCTGCTTCATCTGTAATGTATACAGGAAGCTATTGGCTTTCAGCCGCTCCTTTTGCTGCTGGTATAGCATGTATAAAAAAGTTAAAAGACATTAACGGCCCTAAAATAATGCAAGAAAAAGGTGAAAAACTTACTGATGGACTAGTTCAAATAGGGAAAAATTATGGCTTCGATTTAAAAATAACCGGTATTCCTTCTATGTGGTACATGAGAATAGCTAATGACGATTCACTTTTACTCCATCAAGAATGGATTGCTGAATGTGTTAGACGAGGTGCATTCTTTACAGCTCATCATAATTTATTTATAAATTGTGCCCTCAGCGATGAAGATATAAAACTTACCCATGAAATAGCAAATGAAGCCTTTAAAGTAGTTAAAGCTAACCATCCTGAACTCAAATAATTATAGTTAGTGGTGTAAGTAAAAATATTATTTAGAAAGGAAGAATAATATGCCATTATCAAATCAAGAATTACTAAAACTTGAAAGAAAAGCTCATGAATTAAGAAAACTTTGTGTCGACACTGTAGTTTGGGCTGGAAGTGGTCATATAGGTGGTTCACTTAGCTCTATAGATATTTTTACGATTCTCTATCATAAATATATGAATATCGACCCTAATAATCCCCTTTGGGAGGATAGAGATAGATTTATATTAAGTAAAGGTCATGTAGGAGTTGGCTTTGCCCCTGTTCTAGCTGATAAAGGATATTTTGATAAGGAGTTATTAAAAGAGTATAATCACACAGGATCAAAATTAGGGATGCACTTAGATTCCCTAAAAGTACCTGGAGTTGATGCATCAAGTGGCTCTCTTGGTCATGGACTGCCTATAGCAATAGGAAATGCTCTAGCTGCAAGACTTCATAAAAAGCATTATATAACTTACTGCCTTCTAGGAGATGGAGAATGTGATGAAGGTTCTGTGTGGGAAGCTGCAATGTCTGCCTCTCATTATAATGTCACTAACCTTATTACAATTGTTGATAGAAATAGATGCATGATTGATGGACCTACAGAAAATGTTATGAAACTGGAACCTTTTGCAGATAAGTGGAAATCATTTGGTTTCATTGTTAAAGAAGTAAATGGTCATAGTTTTAATGAATTGTCCAACGCAATCGACTTTGCTCTTCAAGAAGAGTCTGCTCCTGTATTAATTCTAGCAAATACAACAAAAGGCTGTGGAATCGACTTTATGGAAGATGACTATCGCTGGCACTATGGTTCCTTTGATTCTGAAAAGTATAAACAAGCCAAACAAAGCCTTGAAAAATATTATCAAGAGAGAATAAAGGAGGTCAAATAATGCCTGGTTTAACTTATACAATGCTTGATGCAGCTAACTTATCAACTGCTGAAATATATGGTAAAGTCTTATGTGACCTTGGTGAACAACATCCTGAAGTAGTTGGTTTATCCGCAGATTTAGCAAAATCAACTAAGATTGGTGTTTTCGAAAAACAATTTCCTGAACGTTTCTTTAATCTGGGAATTGCAGAGCAAAATATGTTCGGAGTTGCTGCCGGCATGGCTAGTGCAGGTCTTGTCCCTTTTGTCTCAACCTTTGCCATTTTCACTTCCATGAGAGCACTTGATCAGGTTCACACAGATATTTGCTATCAAAATCTAAATGTTAAAATGATTGCAACTCATGCCGGTCTCTCTTTTGGTCAAGCAGGTTCTACTCACCATTGTACTGAAGATCTTTCAATCATGAGAGCTATGGCAAACTGCAAAGTTATTGTTCCTGCAGATGGAATAGAAACTGCTAATGCTGTTCAAGCTGCATATGAAACTAATGGTCCTATATATATTCGAATTAATCGTGGTTTTGATCAAAAGCTCTATAATAAGATGAATTATGGCTTTGAAATAGGTAAATCAGTCCAAATGGTTGATGGAACTGATATAACAATAATTGCTTGTGGTTCCTGTGTTTATCAAGCAGTTGAAGCAGCTAAAATACTTGATACTATGGATGGAATAAAAGTCAGAGTTATAAATATGCATACAATTAAACCTATTGATGCAGATGCAATAATGAAAGCCGTACATGATACCAGAAGAATTATCACAGTTGAAGATCATAATGTATTAGGTGGCCTTGGAAGTGCTGTGGCTGAAGTTATTGCTGAAGGTGGAAAAGCATGTGCTTTTAAACGTTTAGGAATTCCTGATGAATTTTCAATAATTGGTTTGCATGAAGATTTAATGTCTCATTATAAAATAGATACAAATGGAATATTAGAGAATGTCAGAGAGTTAATGGGGAAAGATTTTGAAGAAGATGATGATTGGGAAGATGAGGTGTAATTATGATAGCTATGGAAGAGCTTTATGCAAATAGGATTTTCTTAAATGCTGTACTACCTTTATTAAAGGTCATCGTAGAAAACAAAGATAGTTTAAAGAAAAAGTTTAAGAATAAAACTGCATTAATACAGATAAGTGCTAAAGATTCTGAATGTAAAGTAGGAACTCATTATAAAATTGAGAATGGCTCATGGACTGTTATAAAAGGTACAACATCCTCTCCTGATATTGAACTTGAATTTAAAAGCATACCAGCGCTCAATAATTTTTTTAGAGGAAAAAGCAAAAAATTGCCTAAAATCAAAGGATTTAAAAATTTAGGACTATTAATCAGTACTTTCTCATCACTAATTACTATGTCAAATTTCCTTGGTGCAACTTCCCCACCCAAAAAAACTAATGAAAAAGAACTACTTGTTCAATTATATTTTTACCTACTTTCCTCTGGAATAAGTCAATTAAATAAAGCTGGCCATCCTGATGTTTCAAAGTGGGTAAAAAGAAGCCCTGATAGAGTTTACGCATGGACTGTACAAGATAGACCAGAATTATCAGCCTACATTAGAATTAAAGCTGGGAAAAGCAAAGCTGCTAGAGGAATGTATAAACGCTCTAAACCTTTCTTTACTATGTATTTTGACTCTGTAGACAGCGCCCTAGGTATACTCCTTGAAACAGATAATCTTATTGAATCTACAATAAGCGAGAAATTGATTATGCAAGGTGCTCCTGAATTTGGGGCTCAATTAGGTGAATTTATGACCTTAGTAGGTTCTTATGCAAAATAATTTTGGAGGGTTTAAATATGAAGATACGCTCTATAAGTCATGTTGGACTTACAGTATCTAATTTTGAAAAAGCTGTAAAGTGGTATTCAACAATGTTTGGCTTTAAACTTATATCAGAACAAACACTTAGCACAAAAGAGGTTGAAGAACTTTACCCTCTTTATAAACTTCACAATACCAGTATAAGATTTGGTTTTTTAAGAGTTCCTAAAGGTGGTGTCCTTGAAATATTTGAATTTAATAACCCCTCCCCTTCAAGTCATGTGGAATGGAATAAACCTGGATATACCCACTTTACATTGGATGTGAAGAATATACCTAAGTGGTATAAGAATCTTAAATCTAAAGGAGTATTCTTTTTTATGGAACCCCAGAAAACTGAAGGAACTGATTGGATATTCTTAAAAGATCCAGATGGTAATCTCATAGAACTTATTGATCTTAAAATAAATTATCCAATAATTCGTATTCTAGGAGGATTACTTGGGAATATAATGGCAAAGGGTAAATTCAAAAAGTATTATATGGAGGAATAATTTAATGGATATATATCAAAAGCAAATTGAAGAACTAATGATGAATTTTGATTCTTGGTTTAATGATCCTAAAAGACTAGAAGATGGGAAAATGACTTCGAATCTATTTCCATATAAAAAGCTATTTGAACCAATACAAATAAATAAACTTAAAATTAAAAATCGAATTGTTATGGGACCAATGGGAAATGTTAGTATGGCTGATGAAACTGGGAAACCGAGCGAAAAGATGATTCATTATTTCATAGAACGTGCTAAGGGAGGAGTTGGACTTATAACAAGTGGCATGACACCTGTCCATTGGAAAGATGATCCTTCATATGAGGATTTAAATAGCACAGGAATCTTTCCAAGGCTTGATAGTCATAGATCTTCCTATGCTGGATGGCGAGAGCTTATAGAAGGTTGTCATGCCTATGGTTCAAGATTTTTTATTCAGCTTGCTCCTGGTATGGGACGAGTTGGAAATCCTGAATGTTTAACTAAGAAAAAGAAACTTCCTATCTCTGCATCTTGTAATCCTAATTGGTATATTCCTGAAATTCCATGCAGAGCTATTACAGATATGCACTGTAAGAGAATAATAAAGCATACTGGTCAAATAGCTGCTGACTCAAAAGAATTAGGTATAGATGGTGTGTATCTTCATGGTCATTCAGGATATCTTATTGAACAAATGACTGACCCTGCTTATAACAGAAGAAGACTTGGTTCCTATGCTAATTGGCAGAACTTCGGACTTGATATGGTAAAGGAAATTAGAAAAAGATGTGGCAAATTCTATCCAATCCATTATAGAATAGATCTTTCTTTAGTATTAAATGAAACATACGGTGAAAGAATGAAAACAAACAAAATATTAAAAAAATTTAACAATGGTCGAACTGCAGATATGACATTAGAGTATATGAAAAATCTAGTTGAAGCTGGTGTTGATTCTTTTGATGTAGACTTAGGAGGTTATGAGAATTGGTGGTTGCCTCATCCGCCCAATGGAATGCCTCCAGGATTGTATATAGAGCTTGCTCATATGGTAAAAAGATACTTGAAAGATAAAGATATAAAATCTAATGTAGGCTTACCTGTTCCTATTATAGCAGTTGGAAAATTAGGATATCCTGATCTGGCAGAAAGAACCCTTAGAGAAAATAAATGCGATATGATTATGCTTGCTAGACCACTCCTTGCTGACCCATTTTGGGCAAAAAAGGTGTATTCAGGCAGAGTAGATGAAATAATTCCTTGTATTGGAGATCATGAAGGATGCTTAGGTCAACTGGCTATTGGAGGTCATCCTCACTGTGCCGTAAACCCACGTACAGCTTTTGAACATAAATATAATAATGACCTATCCCCTGCCCTTATCTCTAAAAAAATTGGAGTAATTGGTGCAGGTCCTGCAGGAGTAATTTTCGCTTGCACTGCTGCTAAACGTGGACATTACGTTACTATATACGATAAAAATAACAAAGCTGGAGGTATGTTAATTTCTGGTTCAACACCAAAAATCAAGTTTGATTTAATCAATTATATAAATTACCTTAATAGTGAATTAAAGAGAACTGAAAAGTCATATAAACTAAAAACTCTCTTTAATACAACAGTTACAGAAGATACACTTAAAAAAGAAAATTTTGATGCACTAATCCTATGTACGGGCAGCGAACCATTGAAACCTCATATAGAAGGTATTACACTACCTAATGTTATTAGCGGAAACCAATTTCTAAATAATAAATCTTTGGTTAATAATGATAGAGAAATTGTTATAATTGGAGGGTCAGATGTTGGCTGTGAAATAGCTCATATGTTGAGCTCTGAAATGAATAAAAAAGTTACAATAGTAGAAATAACACCTTATTTTATGAAAAAAACATGCACATCAAATAGACACTATATGATTTATAATCTTCATAAAAATGGAGTAAATCTAATAAATTGCTCAACTGTTAAAAAAATAAATATAGATTCAATAGAAATATCTCAAAATATTTCTAATACTGTACCTGATCCATATATAACGTGGACTCCAATTCTCCCAGATAACATTGTGAACCCTTTTAAAAGAAAAATAAAAGAAAATAACAAGTTAATTACAATTAATACTGATAAAGTAATTATATGCACTGGTTCCCAGTCAAAAGATGATTTATACTATAAATGTACACAAAATAGAATTGCTTCTGAAATATACAATATTGGTGATTCTTTCTCAACAGGAAGAGTACTTGAAGCTATTAAAGCAGCCTATGCTTTAGGCAATTCAATCTAAAGACTAGTTGTTTCATAGTTTATTTATAAATACCTAAGGAGGATACCATGGATATTACAATTGATATTCGTAATGAAAAGAAATCAAAAGAAAAATTCTATAAAAGTACTTTTGAGAAAATTTCAAAACATAGAAGAGATAAAATTCTCAATGTAGCAATCTCAGAATTTGCCTCTAAAGGATATAATGCTACCAATATTAATATTATTGCTAAACAAGCAGGTATAAGTATAGGGTCTATGTATAGCTATTTTGATTCGAAAGAATCATTATTTTTAACTGTGGTGGATGAGTGCTTTTATATTTTAGAAAAAGCGCTAGAAGAAATTGATATTAATGAAGGTGATTTTTTTCATACTTTTGAAAAACTTCTTAGAATAGCAAAAGATTATGCAATAGAATATCCTGAGATAAATCAAATATATCTTAATATTACAACTCAAAGTCTTTCATCTTTTGCAGATAAACTTTCCTTTAAACTTGAATCAATTACCGCTAACTTATATTGTAAAGCAATAAAAAAAGCACGAGTAGATGGAATAATATCTACAGATATTGATGAGAAAGTACTTTCCTTCTGTCTTGATAATCTCATTATTATGTTTCAATTTTCTTTCACTTCTGATTATTACAAAGAGAGAATGAAGGTTTTTCTTGGAAGAGAAACATTAGATGATACTGAAAAAGTTATTGAGGGTATTCTTAACTTTGTTAAAAACGCTCTATTTATTAGGTAGCCTTAAAAAGATACTTCAAAAAAAGTGATAGATATCATCTATCACTTCTTTTAGCTAAATTCATCAACAATATTTTTAATCCACTTATTAGAATAAATTCTTTTGAATGCTACAATACTCTTGACTACTTCTTCTAATGCCACAATACCCACAACAATATGAAGAGGAAAATCAAAGACAATAACACTTAAAAACGCCATTGGTATTCCAATAAACCAAACTGTCATAACATCTAAAATGCTTGAAAATACTGTTTCTCCAGCACCTCTAAAGATTCCCGATATAGTTATAACATTTAATATTTTTATCCCTAAGAAAATACCAATAACCCGCAATGTTTTTATTCCTTCAATTTTAAGCACATCACTAATATTATAATAATTAATAAAGAATGGTGCCATTATTATTAATATAAACCCCATTAAAAATCCACTTAAAGTTCCTAGCTTTAAAATTTTTTTTGTGTAATCAATTACTTTTTTGTAATCACCTTTACCAACTAAATTCCCAATCATAACTGATGCAGAAGTAGATATTCCCTTTCCAATAATCATAAAAAAATTCTGAAGAACATCACTTATTTGAATCAAAGCAATTGCACCTGCACCAATTTCACCGTAAGCAATACAATATATGATAGTTCCTAGAGACCAAAGCCCTTCATTAATTACAACTGGAAGAGCTCTTTTATAAACGCTCTTAACTAAAGAAACTCTAATACTCAATAAATCCTTACTCCCTAGTTTAAGAGGTGTATTTTTAATGTAAGTGAAACTTAATATTAAGGACAATTCAATTATTCTTGCTATTACCGTCGCATATGCTGCTCCTTGAACTCCTTTTGGTGATATTCCAAGTTTGCCAAAAATGAATATATAATTTAATATTGTATTACATATTAGAGCTATAACACTATAGTACATCATGACTTTTGCTTTACCAATACTTCTGAAGGATGTTGCAAAGGCCATAGAAATACTGGTTATTATATAACTAAAAGAAACAATCTTTAAGTAATCACTTCCAAGGTTTATTACAATACTCTCTTTTAAGAATATCTTGATTATTTCTTTTGAAAATAACTGTGCTCCCAATGTAAATATTATACTTATAATTAAAACTGATATCACATTAATTGCCATAACCTTTTTGATATTTTTTATATCTCTTTTCCCCCAAAATTGGGATGTAAAAATTGCAGTTCCACTACAAATACCATAAACAATCAATATAAAAAAGTAATAATATTTATTGGCAATGCCTACTGCTGCTAATGAGCTTTCTTTCATTACCCCGATCATTATGCTATCAATTAAATTTAAAGATGTTGAGATTAGACTTTGTAGCGCAACTGGTATAGCAATTGAAATAAGTTTTTTAGTAAACTCATCATTTGTATTAAACAATTGTTACTTCTCCTTTATTTGCATCAACAAATAAATTATCACCATTCTTTATCATTTTTGTTGCTTTAATTGTACCTATAACACATGGAATATTAAATTCTCTTGCAATTACAGCTGCATGACAAGTAATCCCTCCTTGATCAGTAACTATTGCTCCCGCCTTCTTCATAATAGGTATCAAATCAGGATCAGCTTCTAATGATACCAAAATATCTCCATAATTAAAATCTTGAACCTCTTTATTTCTCTCTACCACAACAGCTCTACCTCTACATACTCCCATACATGCTGATCTTCCTTTTAATATTTTTTCAACTTTTTCTTCTTTTTTTTCTTTTTCTAAAATAAGTTCTTTTATTTCTTTCACAGAAATATCATTTAAAATTATTTTATTTTTATTATCAATTAAAAAAGCCATTTCTTTACTTCTTTTATTACAACTTAGCAAGTATTGATCAGATAGTTTGAAATCAAATAACGCAATTACCTCTTCCGGTAATAAAAATCTTAATGTACTTTCAGGAATATTTAACCTTCTTGAAAAGATACCTAACATCTCATCTAAATAATAAAAATTCTTTAACTGAGCTAATCTTCTATATGCCTTAGAAACAGCAAGTTCTCCATACATTTCAAAAATTTCTAAATGCTTATTATCAATTTTTTCTTTCAAATTGTCTAAGTCTTTGTACTTGGTATTATCCCTACTCCATTTTTTAATCTCCATTTTAATTTTTGAAGGATTAATAACATATTCCTTAATTCTTTCTAAATATATATCAATTGAATATGGCTCTCTATCAGCAAATCCATGATATCCTAAATAACCATATTTATCTCTTATTGATATAATCTCATCATATAACCACTTTGGAATGTAAGTCCTAAGATATTTAATTGGATTATTGAATTTTTCTATTAAATCACTATCATGTAATACTTCCTCTGCTAACTTTATTATCAGTTTTTCTTCTTCTACATAAACAGAATCTTTGTTACATCTACATAAATCATAGAAAGCCTTTTCAGCATCTTGTTCATTTAACTTTAAAGCTTTTAGATATTTAACCAGATAATCTGTTAAACCTACCTCTGGAACTTGAATAATTTCAGCTATCCAACATTTTTTATATAATTCAATTTGAGCATACAATTGCTCTTTATATAATTCTAGCAGTGCTTTGTTCGATAAATTCTTTAAATCACTTCTTTCATATTTATGAAATACATTCATCATATCGTCCGATACTTTATAAATATTATCGTTAAATTCTAATCTAAATTTTTGATCATTTAAAATTTTTTTTATTATAGTATTACATAATCTTTTTGTATTATTTTTTTCAAAATAAAATTCTCCACAATATCCATTATAGAATATTAATGCCTTTTCATGTGAGTCACCAATTTCTTTTTCTATTTCACCACATGCAACTTGTAAAAAAACTACATCAGTATGAAAATCATCATCTTCATTTTTTGAGGCAAAATCCCAATCTGTAATTTTTATAATATCCCTCACTTTATCCCTATTATATAATTCTTTCAATTTCAAATCTCCTATTTGTTTTTCCCAATTTTGATAACCACTCATATTTTTTCTCCCCCTGTACATATGTATAATTTGCCTTAGTTAGTTTGTTCTGAATATCCTTTATGAGTTTAAAGTGACTTTCTTTTACTTTATCCCATGAAAATTCACTAGGTTCACCATCAGCTACAATCCTGCTCCAAAACTCTACTTCAATTTGGTTAAACTTACTTTTAGTCTTGTCTATTGTCTGAGCTTGAGAATAACTTACTCCAAAGACATATCCATTTTTTTTATCTACACAAACAACCCTATCTTTTCTCTTATAAAATGACGGCATATAGTTCATTTCAACATTTGAAAATTCTTCACCTGTCAATTCCTCGACACAATTAACAAAGTTTTCTTTATTTAGTTCAGTAATTTTTACTGTTCTAGTTAGAATATCACCAATTTTTGTTTTTTTAGTTTTTATTGCTTGTTTTCTTTTCCAACCTTTTTTTCCAAGTAGAACAAGGTATGTTTCTTTTCCTGTTGTCTTAAGATTTAAATATCTTTCAAAACTATTAACAGTAGCTATTTCCCCAGAATAGTAATTTCCCTCATTATTTTCTTCAAAAAGTTTTTTAAATTCTTTAAAATCAAACTTTTCTTTAGGTAAAACATCGAGCTTATACTCAATTTCTTCTACCGTCCAGAAACTCTCTTTTGATGAGTATAAGTTAAAAGTGGGATTATATTCTTCTAATCTATCAATTTTATCACTTAGTTTATAACAAATAGAATTTACTATCTTAATTAGATTCATAAACAATTCTTTACCGTTTTCATTTTTTACTTTTAAATAATGCGTTCTTGTGTTTAACATTTCCCCAGATAGGTAATTCAATAACATCTTATCTTTTATAATGCCGTAACTTCCTTCTATATCAATTGACATAGTCTTATCCCCAAAACCAATGACAATATTCATTTATATCCCCTTTCTTCAAATTTATTGTATTATATACATTTTTTACTTTATATCCTTATAATATCCTTTTTAAAACAAAATTTCAACATTTATCTTTACTTATTTGGATGTAAATATTTACTTGTATTTTCCAATATATATTCACACAAATAAAAACGTGAAACTTAATAGATATTTAAGTCTCACGTTTTTTCATAAGTAAGTTTTTAATATAAATTAAAATATCCTATTGTCTATTTAAGAGCTTCACAAATGATTGAATCTGAGAATTCTGTATTCAATATATCCATAAAAACTTCATCAAACTCATTATCACCATATATGATAGCATTTCTTCTTCTTCCAATTTCCTTAAACCCAACTTTTTTACATACCTTAATAGCTCTATGATTAAAAGAAAAGGTTTCTATCATAACATTTCTTAAATTAATTACATTAAAAGCAAAATCTAATATTAATTTAGTGGCTTCAGTGCCAATACCACTATTCCTATTTGTACTTTCACCAATAAATATTCCCAATACTGCATTTCTATTTATGTGATTAACTCTCATTAATCGAATAATCCCTATTGCTTCATTATCAGTATTATCTACAA
Source organism: Oceanirhabdus sp. W0125-5 (assembly GCF_027938815.1). GTDB lineage: Bacteria > Bacillota > Clostridia > Clostridiales > Clostridiaceae > Oceanirhabdus. Next base: position 3,105,210 of record NZ_CP115913.1, on the reverse strand, counting down.
TATAAAATGCATATCCCCTTTGGTTCATACTATTCAAGTATTCTTTTTGTGTCTCATAAGTAATCATATCTGAAATATCCCCTGTTCTAATTGAAACCCTCAAATCATTACTCCATATTGCTACCTTTTCAGTCAAACTATCATCCACTGGTGCCAAATAACACTTTTCACCTACTATCTTTTTTAAATACTGCATATTATCCCCCCATTAGTTACTTAAATTCAATTAGGCTGTAATAAGTTACATTATCCTACTTTCTTGCAATAAATATAACTTTATATGCTCTTTCATCTACTAGTGATAGTTTAAAGTCTTTAAATTTCTCTAGTATATTAAATCCAACTTCACCTAAAAAGCCTTCCATCTCCTCTACTGTATAAGCTTTTTGAGTATGTACTTCCTTTTGGCCCTCTCCAAAATCAAATGTCGTTACCCCAATTCTTTGCATTTTATCATACTCTAGAATTTGATCAAACTTAATATTTTCAAACTCTCTATGAAGAGTACCATGATGCTTGTCCTCATAAAGTGCAGGTGTATTAATATCTACAATAAAAATACCCCCATCACTAAGGTGCTTATATATGTTCTGAATCGCTTCTTTCATCATACTGCTATCTGTTAAATAATTTATTGAATCAAATGCACATGTTATTAGATTAAATTTATCGTTTATATTAAAGTTTCTCATATCACCAACATGAAACTTCAATTCTGGATTATTTCGTGTTGCTTCATGGATCATATCCTCAGATAGATCAACTCCAGTTACTTTAAATCCTTTATTTGATAAATCTGCTGCGAGCATTCCTGTTCCACATGCCACATCAAGAGCTTTATCAGTACTCAAATTGTACTTTTCAATAGTATAATCAACTAATTTCATATATAATGAACTTAATTCACCCCAACCTTTATTATAAAATTTCGCTAGTTTTTCAAATGCTTTCATCATCCCACTCCCCTATTAATAAGTCTAATTCTTAATATTAACCCATATTATACCATATTTATACTTAAACACAAAGTAATTATAAACTTATCTTAATTGCTTTCTGCCTATTATAAAATTAGAGTAGAAGATACTAAAGTTTTAAAAACAACAGTACAAATATAAATTGATAATTAACAATAAAGCTACCCCAAAAGTATGGAATAGCTTTAGTTAATTTTTAAAAATTGTTCCTATAAAATTTCTTAATCTACATGCAGCTTATACACATGTGATTCAAAGATTTTATTTGTCTTAGACTGTTTAAAAGTACTTATACTATCTAAGTTAAATCCACATTTTTGCAATACCCTCCCAGATGCAGAATTTTCTATAGCACAATCTGCTACAAAATCTGTAATCCGTAAACCACATCCAAATTTAATAACTCCTTTTACAATTTCTGTAGCATAGCCTTTACTCCAATGTTCTTGTTTAATTGAATAACCCAAGCCCCACTCGTTTTTTTGTTTTGTAGGACCAAAGCAACAAGTTCCAATAATTTCACCAGTATCTTTTAAAGTTGCAACTGTTAAGTAGCTATTACAATTTTTTGTGCTCTGACATATAGATACAATCTCTTCTAGTGATTCATAAGGGTCTCCCATGAATTTCTCATTCTCACTATTACTCCATATCTCCCAAACATCTTTTGCATCATCTTCTACTATATTACGAAGAATAAATCTTTCGGTAATAATATTTTTATCTAATAGCATATTATTTTTCCTCCTTAAAACTCCTTTAAAATAATCTCTTCAATATTTTCTACTAGCTCAAAAACAAACCCATCCCTTATATTTGACAATGCTATAATTTCTACATTCTCATCTAAAAATACTTCATTGGTGCAATGAAAACCATTAATCTCCCCACCATGGTATATTATATTTCTTAATTTCCCTGAAATTTCTTCAGTTCCTAAATCTAATCCATATCCATAACTATTACTATCATCTTGTGCAATGTAAGGTGTAGTAATTGCCTTTAAAGATTCCTTACTAATTACATTCCCACTAAATAGCGCCTTGTTCCAAATGTGTAGATCTTCAATAGTAGAATATAATCCTCCATCACCTTTAACGTGACTCATATCTATATACTCTGAATTACATAGTTCTTTACTATCTTTATCTTTGCAGTAACCATTAGCTCTATTTTTCAAAATCTTAGATTGGATATCATCACCTGAATTCTTCATTGAGAGTTTATCAAAAATATACTCTTGTATATATTCTCCATATTTTTTATTAGTCACCTTTTCAATTATGTAACTCAGTATAATATATCCTGAATTTGAATATTCAAATTTTAAACCCGGTTCAAAATTTAAAGGTAACTGCTTAAAAATTTCAATTAATTCTTCAATTGTATATTTATTTACCATTATTATAGAATATTCTTTTAGTGTAGTAAAATTAACTATACCTGAAGTATGCGTTAGTAGATGATGAATAGTTATTTCATTTCCTTTTGGATAGTCCACTATAAACTTGTCCAATGTATCATCCACACTAAGCAACCCTTTTTCAACTAATTGCATTATAGCAACCGCAGTAAACTGCTTAGTTATTGAGCATATGCGGAACTTTGTTTTCTCTGTGTTCTTTACATCTAATTCAAAATTTGCATATCCATAACCATTGCTAATCAACTTTTCACCATTTACTGAAACAAGTATAGATCCATTAAATTTTTTACCTGTATTATCTATATAAGCTACTATGTTTTCTTTAATTCTTTCTAACATTTTTGTATTTTCTCCTTTTTTCTTTTATACTGTTTCTCCTTTCTTAATATCATTAGATTGAATATATCATATATCTTCATTATCTTGATTCCATACTAGGAAACCCTCCGAATTACAGAAGGGTTTCCTAAGTTTATACTTATATTGTATCAGGAGGTAACTATTAGAAACACCTCAAAAATAGTTAAGAACTATTTTTGAGCAAACTAAAAAATCGTATACAAGAAAAGCTTTACAAAGTACTCTTAATAGTTCTTTGTAAAGCTTAAAATTATTAGTTGTTTTATTTATAATCAAAGTCAAATGTTGTTTCAACTACACCTTCTAGAACTTTATAAATTGACTTCCCTATTTTATTACTAAAATAATCTCTTAACTCTAAATACTTTTCCCATTTTTTTAATGTAAAATCGTTAAACCCATATCTCATTACAACATCTAACAACCTTTTTTCCATTAGACATACACCTTCTGGCAAAGATATATTATCACACAGTTGAATAAGTTTATCATAATCATTATATGTCACCTTATTTAAATACTTCTTAATAAACATTATTTCTTCTTCTGTACAATCAGACTTCCCACCATAAACTCTAATATCAGGAATAACAAAAGAATGGGTTATAGCTATCCTTGCTGCATCTTCATATCCGTCTTTCATCAGAAAGTTATAACCACTTACAGTATGATGCAATTGCACTCGACCTTCGTGTCTGCCTATATCATGAAGTAGCCCTAAAACATAGGCTATATTTCCATCTAAATCACTACATTCATTTGCAATAGACCTAGCAGCTATAGCTACATTATATGAGTGATCTATCCACTCACCAGGATTTGTACTCTTAGCATAATTAATATATTCAATTGATTTCTCTATTGTAGGTACTTTCATTTTGCTCCCCTTTCAACTCTTTCTTACCAATCTTCACAGAAACTGCACCAATAATTATCTGTCCAACTCCTAAACCAACTAACATTCCAACATACCCATTTATTTTTGATCCTATATATAAAGCTGGTATTAATATTCCTAATGAACCAGCGATATTGATTACCATTACCCAAAGAGGTTTCCCTACTGAATTCAACTGTCCACTAGTCCAGTTATATAAATTTAACCCTCCTGAAGCAAAAAGAACAATCCATAAATACCATTTGGTCAATTCCAAAACACTTGGATCATCGGTAAATATTTTACTCACAGGTTCAGCAAGAGGTAATGAAATCAAAAATACTATTATTCCATAAATAACAGCCGTTTTATTTACTAATTTTCTAGTTTCATCAACTCTATGATATTTTTGCGCTCCCCAATTCTGTCCAATTATAGGTACTATTGCTGTACCTATTGCCATACTTACAACTGTTGCAAAACTCTCCACTCTTGTCCCAGTTGCAATCGCTGCCACAGCAACAGTTCCTCCAACAGTCGCTGCAATCTTTGTTAAAGTTGTTCGTACCAATTGAGGAAATAACCTAACAACTGCACTTGGAATTCCTACATGCAATATCTTTCCCCATGAAGATATTAATTCCTTTAAATCTTTATACTTAAAATCAATTAAACCATAGTGGAAATGTACAAATGATAATGTAGTTATCATTCCTGCAGTTCTTGAGATAACTGTAGCTAAAGCAGCCCCTGCCATACCCATCTTAGGAAATCCAAATAATCCAAAGATTAAAATTGGATCTAATATAATGTTTAAGACTGCACACACCATCATCACGATAAACGGTCTAATCATATCTCCCATGGCTCTCATTGCAGAATCTCCTACTGGAGGCATTACAACCGCCACAACTCCTAAATACCAAACAGTCATATACTCTTTAACTAGAGGTAATGTTTCCTTATTCGCACCTAACGCAGTAAATATGGGATTCATAGTTAGTAACCCAATAGTAGAAATGAATAATACTGATAAGACAGATAGAAGAATTCCATCAGTTGCAATCCTATTCATTAAATGGTGATCCTTATTCCCCATGGCTCTAGACAATACTGAAGCTGCTCCTATACTTATTCCTGATGAGAACGCTCCTACAATCATAACTATTGGAAATGTAAATCCCATCGCGGCTAAAGCATTTGTACCTAACTTTGATACAAATAAAGTATCTGTTATATTGAATACTGTGAAAGCTAACATTCCGCCAATAGTTGGTATAGTCATCCTAATTAAGTGTTTACCAACACTTCCTGTTAATAGATCTCTATTCTTTTTTCTTTTGTTTTTCATTATATCCCTCCATTACTTCTATTTATTGAACATGCAATTCTAAAGAACTTTATCTCTATATCTGAATTTCACTCTTTAAGCGATCTATAAATTCTCTAGAATATTCATGATTCTCCTTGATGAACTTTTTACTTTTTGGAAGATAACACATAAGTCTCTCTGTTTCAGTATTAATCTCCGTTTGAAAACCCCTTCTCTTGTAAGTCTTATTGTTGTAAATATTAATCTTTTATTGTGATATTTTACTTAATAATCATATAAAAGTATATCATAATTATATATGAGTGTACATTTATAATATCTTTTTATTAACAACCAGTCCAATATCTGTTATAATATGTCTTATTTAGAAATTCACATTGACATTAAGGAGGATTATTAATGGACGAGTATCAAGAGCAATATTTAGAAGATGAAAAAAATATTGATGAAGAAAAAGAACTACAAGGTTTAGGTGGTTGGTTAACACTGGTAGGAATTGGACTTTTTATTTCTTTATTTTCAACAATAAAGCGTATATATGATCTCTATTTATTTGTAACAGGAGAAGAATGGTTTCTACTTACTAATGTACATTCCGAGTACTATCATAAGATGTGGAAACCTGGTATAATATTTGAAATTTCAGTAAATATCATTCTTTTATTAATACTCATTGCTTCAATTATATATTTCTTTAATAAGAAAAAAGCTTTTCCAAAACTCATGATATTTATGTACATGTTTGTAATAATTACTGCAATAATTGATCACATATTAATAGTGCAAATTCCTATGCTTTATGAAACAGATACTATTTCTTTTTCTGAGATTATAAGAGCATCTATTACAGCAAGTATTTGGATTCCATACTTTATTAAATCTAAACGTGTAAATAATACATTTATTAATTAAAGATAAAAACAGAATACCTTCAATAAGGTACTCTGTTTTTATCTTAAATCATTTATTATTGTATTTACAATTGCAAAATACTCCCTAACATGCCTATACGGTATCTCTATAAGCTTAACAGAAGAATCTACTCCCTCTACATTAAACCCAAGTTTTTTTGCTATTAACTTAGTCCTAAACATATGAAAATCACTTGTAGCAATTACAATATTATATTTTTCACTGTTATTCATTTGAATTTTTTCTAATATCCCTTTTGAAAATTCAAGATTTTCGAAGGTGCTTGTGGATTTATTTTCTTCAATAATTATCTCACTATTGATTCCTTTATCCACTAGATACTTTTTCATTACTGAAGCTTCTGTAAATTTTTCATCAGCACCTTGCCCCCCACTAACAATTATGGTTTTAATTTCGCTTTCACTTAGATACGCAATTGCAGCATTTAATCGATTTTTCATCATTTTTGATGGTTCACCATCTTCTTCGAGTCCACATCCTAAAACTATCATATTATTCACTTTAAATTTACTTTTCTCCCTAAGACCACTTTGAATCAACAATTCACCAAAAAGAAAGAATATTAATGATACTATTAAAATTCCATCAAAAATAATCTCACAAATTTTAATAAACTTTTCCTTATTTATGATGTACTTCTTTATGACCCCATCAATACATGAAAGTATTGACAATATACTTATGATTCCTAACCCAAAGTTAAACCTTCCAAATTTTATTGTATATATAATGCAGTAACTAATGAAAATTACTCCTATAATCAATAAAATGTTACCTACTGTTCTTTTCTCATTTTTATACTTATCCATGTTTTAATTACCTTAAGAGAATATATTGCTATCTTCTCTCATTGCCTCCCTTTGATGAATTGCTACTAAATTTTTATTTTTATCAACTTCAATTTTCTCTATGTAATCATCAACAATATCTCTAATTAATAAAAATCTATCCATTTGTTTTTCCCCTTTAACTTATAATAACATATATTCTTCTTTAGAATAAAATTGATTAGACTTCAGATATGTAGGAATATCCTTCTCCTCATCATTTATCTTAATATTTGCGTATTTTTTGCTTAATGTTAATTCATACACATTCTTATCATAGTCCAATTCTCCTATACATCTAAGTTTTATCTTTAAATCTTCATCTAATTCAGGAATATTGAACAATGTGAGGAATCTCTTACAACGCCCTTTGAATGCCATTTCAGGATCTAAATTATCAATATCTTTATTATTAAAAATAAAATCTATAATCAAATATCCATCTTCAGTGTAAATATTACTTTTGCAAAATTCATTTATGAACTGTCTATTTTGATTAGCTCTTGATATTCTAGAAAATTCTTCTAGCTCGTCCATTAATATTAAAAAATCCGAATTCTCTTTTATTGAAGTAATCTGGTAGTTTTTACAGTTATGATCAGTTATTGCTCGTAGGATATTTTGCTTACACATTAGATTAACTAAATTAAAGTCAAGGAGCTTGATATTATTCAAATCTGAGTATTTCAAATTTATTTTACTAAAACTTCCTACAGTCTTTAGTAATAAAAAGGCACTCATTATTCCATGACTATAACTCTCAAAATCCTCATAATATCTCAAATTATTATTTAGCACCTTTTTCCATTCAATTTTAAGGTCAAACATATTTTTAACTTGAATTTTTTCTTCTTCTGTTAAAAGAGAAATTTCTTCAAAATTGAATTTAATTAATCCATTTTCACTATTTAATAATATCTTCTTTAGTATTTTTTTACTCAAATAATCATCATCGCTTTGGACTTTAAATTCCATCTCACATTCCGATGCTATAAATTGTATGAATTCTTCAATTAATTTTCCTTGAATATCTGTATAATCAAAGATGAACTCATTATAATTATTTATACCATAATAGGGAAGTACTTTACTGATACTTTTATTTATTTTGTTAATTTTTTTTATAGGATATCCAAGATCATGAGTTAATGCAATAATACATCTTTCAGCATCATGATGTATTACACTTTTTATGAACTCATCTATTATATTAAGCATATTTGAAAAATCAATAATTCCTTCAAATTTTTCAAACTCTTCTTTGAGCAACTTTATTCTTTGATATTCTTTTTCCATTTTGCATGTAATAAAATTAAATTCTTCTTCACTTTTTATGTATTCACCTAAAAAATACACCCATAAACAATGCATTGTATGATCTCTATAAAATGAATCTGACGCAAAAATAAGCTCCTCAAACTCCACATACTTATCGAAATATTCAAACAAGTCATCAAACCCTCTTTTATCAGGATCTATAGAACTCATAGCAGCCTCAAATAATTGTTTCCAGAGTTCCTTCGATATTTCTATCTTATTATGTAATAATTCTTCATCTCTTAAAGAAATAATTAATTTCTTAATTCTTTCTTTATATATAGTTTTATTTTTTAAAAATTGAATTTCTTCCTTTTCAATTTTATTTAAATAATAATTAATTACTTTTTTTTCATTCAATTTTTCCATTTTACACCTCTTATTCAACTAATTTCAAATATAATCATTTTAATTATATTCCATTTTTGTATTTACTTCAACTTTTTACATTATTGAACAAACCAAATAAAAACTACTCCCTAATAAGGAAGTAGCTTATGATTGATTATTTATTAATCTTTTATTTTGATTTATTCTTTTTTCAAGCCTAACTTTGTAACTCTTTGATAGAATCCAAACTTTTCATAAAACCCGAATGCTTCTTCATTACCTCCCGCTACCCCTATCATAATGTCATCAACTTCATGACTATTTATCCATTGAAGTGAATCATTCATTAGCTTCTCTCCAATATTTAATCCTCTATACATAGGATTAATATATAGAGATTCAATTTCCCCATAAGGTTCCAACACAGATGCTAAGCAATAACCTATATTTTGGTCACCGTCACTTGCAATAATAATATTTATTTTTCTATTGTCATTTTCAACTAACTTACATATACGTGAATCAAAGGTAAAACTTCTAAATCTCTCTTTAAAATGCTCTGACTTCTCAATATGATGCTCGTTTAATTTCTCCCATAATGGTTTTATTTGGTTTAATAAATCTTTATCTCCTTGATTGTACTTAATATTCATTTTTATCCCCCTAATATATTTACAAAAAACATATTTTTTACCTGTAAATACCAATATATCATGTTTAATTTTTTAGTTCATTACTAACTTTATAATCTTCAATTATTGATTTCATTAAATCAAAATATAGTGAAAATATTACCCAGGAAATATTTTCCATTTTATTACCACATTTATTTCTATATTTTTATTTATTTAAGTTAAATTTTACTTCTTTATTGAATAACAGTTGTACTATTAATTTTAGTATTATACCAACCACCAATACCCCCATTGGAATTATCAAACCTTCTACATCAAATAAATATCCATACATTTTTAATCCAATCAATCTGGCAATAGTAATAAGTCCTCCCTCAGCTGCAGCATATCTTCCAAGCTTATCACTGGGTATGGAAGTTTGATATAGGGAACTATAAAACACTCCCCAGAAAGCATTAAATAAATAGAATATGAAAATACTTACTCCAAAGAATAATGTTATAGCTTCAGATCTATTCTGTATAGATTTAAAAAATGTACTGTTTAATAATAATAATAAAATTCCACAGGAGAACACAATCAAGATTAAAGCAATATTGATACACTTTTCTATACTGCATCGTTTCTTCATTACCCCTATTACAATCACAGACATAAGAGAACCAATAAATGCTATACTTTGAACTGTTCCATAATCTATTCTACTGCCACCTAAAAGCTCTAAAATCATAAATGGAAATCCAATAAATATAAATGTTATTAGGAAACCATTAGTAAGAATATTATTTATTAGTAAACAAGTTATCTTTTTATCTATAAACAATACTTTAATTCCATCAATGAAGTCATTTTTAAGCTTTCCTTTTTCTTTCAGGTTATTTAATTTTGGAATTTCTAAAAAACATTCAATTAATGATGAAATTAAATAGGTAACCCCATCTAAAAGTAACATTATTCTAAAACCCCATGCTTCAAATAACATAGCAGCAATTATCGGTGTACTTACTGTTATCAACCTTCCAATAGTTCTTTTAATTGCTATTGCCTCTGTTAAATCTTCTTTAGGTATAATTGAAGGTAATATTGTTGAAAATGCTGGTGCAAAAAAAACTTCACAGACGGATAAAAAAATAACTAACATATAGAGTATTACAATATTTATCTCCCCGAATATTGCATATATAAATAATACAATATCTAATATCCCTCTTACTAAATCGCCAAAAATTATTAACTTTTTTCTATTAACTCTATCTGCAACCAGTCCTGCTATAGGTGCTAAGATAAGGTTAGGAATCATACCTAATGCTACTATAGATGCAAATTTACTTGCAGACCCCGTTATCTTAAGCACATAATAAGCAGTAGCAAAATGTAATCCCATTGTTCCTAAAGTAGATGTTCCTTGACCTAATAGAAAAAATGTAAAATTTTTATTTTTGAACAACTTAAAATTCATATATTTCCCCCATTATTATTTGTGGTATTGTCAAAAGTTTTAATGGTACTTTCGACGTAACCCCTTGATTTTCAATACTTTATCTATATTAGACTTGCCCCCTCCCTCTAAAGGTGTTAATTTTAGTTTGCGAAAAAAAATATATAACCAAAGATAAGGAGGCAAGTTTTTAACATGATTAATTATTATTTAGTTTTGTATATTGTTTTTCTTAAGCAAGTTATAAATCTACTCATTATTTTATTGACTGGAAAAGGACTCAATAAGATCCCCAATTCTGATACTTTAGATAAACCTTACAGGAAAATACAAGTGGATGATAAACCAATAATTGTGAAACCTGAAAGGTTAGATTACAGAGAACTCCTATCGGAGCATTATAAACTCAAAGGTAAAGAGTTAGCTCCTGTTAGAACTCAAAAAGGACGTTCTCACGTGAGTTCTAAAATCAGTTGTCCTAAATGCAATGCTCCAAATATTTATCTATACGATAACAATGGAGGGCGTGGTCAATATAAATGCAAAGTCTGTTCCACTAACTTTAACACTAAAAACCTTTATGATAAGCAGGTAAGATTTAAGTGTCCTCATTGCAATAAATTTTTAGAACGAATTAAAAATCGTAGTAATTTTACCATTTACAAATGCCGAAACAACAACTGTTCTTTTTATAAAAACAACTTAAAGTCTATTACCAAAGAAAAACCCTATGACACTAAAGTTAGATATATATTTAGAGAATTTGATTTCGATTTTGCATCTCTAAAGGGCGATAGTCCTGTGCAAAGTAATATATCCTTATCCAAGATGTATTCATCATCCCACGTATTTGGCTTAATAATGACTTACTACGTAAATTACGGATTATCTTCAAGAAAAACAGCAGCTATCATGAGAGAAGTTCATTGTGTTAAAATATCACATCAAACTGTGCTAAACTACGCTGCAGCTGCTTCTGTTCTACTAAAACCAATGGTGGACAACTATCCCTATAATCCAACAGAATCTATATGCGGCGATGAAACATACATCAAAGTCAATGGTAAATGGAACTATATATGTTTCTTCTTTGATGCTGTTAAAAAGATAATTCTCTCGTATAGAGTTTCGCCTAATCGCGATACTTTCTTAGCTTGTAGAGCCATCTACGATGTTATCACTAAGTACGAAAAACTTCCTGAAAGCCTTAAACTAGTAGTTGATGGTAATCCAATATATCTGTTAGCAGAAGTTTTCTTCGCTAATCACGATATTAATTTTGATGTCATGCAAGTAATTGGACTTACCAATGATGATGAAGTTTCAGCTGAATATCGTCCTTTAAAACAGATTATTGAACGATTAAACAGAACCTTTAAGAGAAGTTATAAGACTACTAATGGCTACAATAGCTCAAACGGCTCTATAACTCATATAATTCTTTTTTGTACATACTTCAATTTCTTGAAACCTCATGCAAGCTTAGAACAAAAAGTTCCTGTAATAATTCCAGAACTTGAAGAGTTGGAAACCATGCCTGCACGTTGGTGCAAATTAATGAAATTAGCTGAGTCATACTGCCAATCTTAATATCGCATTATTTTAAAATCGACCTATATCATAGGTTTATTTGCCATACCCTTTTTTAGAATCACACATCCCTTTCGGGATAAAAAATATTAATCTTTTCAATTTCTCGGAGAGAAATATCCTTCGTTTTCCATTTTCAATTTTCCATTCTCAACTAAATTAATCTTCTTGTCTTTAAATCCTTATATTCCTTATCAATTTTCATATACTTTTGACACTACCTTATTTGTTCGTGAGTTGAATCTTAATATGCTTATCCTTGCATGAGTAAATCATCATCAATATGATTAATAAACCTACTTGGATTCCCTTTATAATAAATACTTAGTTTGTGTAAAGCTCTTGTACAGATTGTATAAAATAAGAGTCTTTCTTCCTCTTTAGAATAAACATGTTCGTCACCATCAAATATAATTACACTATCAAATTCAAGACCTTTAGAAAGATAAGACGGTACGATATTTATTCCACTTTTAAACTTTTCATCTTCCTTTTTAATTAAGTTTATATTAACAACTTCTCTTTCTTTTAAATCTCTATATACCTTAGAGGCAGTTGCTGCTGTTCTACAAATTATTGCTATAGACTCTATTCCCCCACTTACCATAGATTCAATATCCTTTTTAATTCTCTTTATTTTCTCATTATAATTACTAGCTTTTATTAATTTTGGCTTTTCTCCAGCTCTTGACACATTAAGAATTTTCTCGTTGTTGATTATTCTCCTTGTAAAGTCTGATATTTCTTTTGTTGAACGATAACTCTTTTGTAACTCTATTATATTAGAACTCTTGTGATTAAAAATATCAGATATAATACTATAATCAATAGTGTTAACATATGGATTAATAGATTGGTTAATATCCCCTAAAATCGTAAATCCAGCTTTAGGATATAACTCTTTAAATAACTTATATTGAAATGGTGAATAATCCTGAGCTTCATCTATGATAACGTACTTTATATTTGTTGTATTTTTCATATCCCCAAGAACATGTTTTATATATAACAATGGTGTTATATCTTCAAATTCAATTTTATTGCTATTAAGATTGCTTATGGTTCTCCTTAGTATCTCTCTAATAGCTACCGGCAGTTCAATTCCTCTTGCCATCTTATTGAATAACTCTCTATCTCTTATTAGTTTTTTATAAACTTCTATTTCTTTAATTGACAATAGATTATTAATGTAATTTCTAAAACTAACCATCTCTCTATTTAATAAATCGCTTATTGATTCTCTGCCTTCGTAACAGTATTTGTTCTCTTTATCGAATTCTTTTTCAAGCTGTTCATATCTCAATTTCTTTATGTTACTTTTCTTTATCCTATATTCAATATCCTTAACCATCTCTTTATACCTATACTTAATAGGCCACTTTCCATATGTGTTATAATAAAGATCATTCAACTCATCCCCAGTGATGATTCTCCATTCCTTGAAATAAATATCTTTAAATTTAATATTGTTCTGTTCAAGATGTTTAATGTACCTGCTAATAATCTTCTGAAATTCCAGTGTTCCTTTAAACTTAATACTATCTTTTCTTAATTTATTAGATTTATTTCCTTCAATTGAAAGAATTTGCTCCATTTGTTCATATCCATCTTCTATTTCATATCTCCCTCTTAATGAACCTATGGCATATTCCATAAATGTAGTTTGAGATATTTTATCTTCACCAAGTTCAGGAAGCACTTCGGATATATAATCATTAAAGATTTCGTTTGGTGAGAATATTACAATATTATCAGATTTAAGTCCTCTATCTCGGTATTTATACAATACATAAGCAGCTCTATGAAGTGCAATGGATGTTTTACCACTTCCAGCAGGTCCCTGTACAATAAGAATATCTTCATTTTTATTTCTAATTACCCTGTTTTGTTCTTTTTGAATAGATTTTATGATTGTTCTCATATTCTCATCACAATTATTACTTAAACTTTTCTGGAGAATATCGTCATCTATCTTTAGATCAGTATTAAACATATATTTTATCTTTCCATCACTTATACTATACTGTCTTTTAAGTGTTATATCTCCTTCTATTTGCCCTTCTGGGCACTCATAATCAGCCTTTCCCATCTCATACTCATAGAACATTCCACACACAGGAGAACGCCAATCATAGATTAATATATCTAAATCATCTATTAATGTCCCAGATCCAATATATATGGATTCCTTATCATCAACTCCACATTCTTCAAAATCGATTCTTCCAAAGTATAGATTATCCTGTAGAAGTTTTAATTTCCTTAGTGTGTTACTTGTTATCTCAACTTTTTGCTGCTCTCTTTTTACAGCTTGTATATTTTGTGTTATATCTACAATTGCTTTTAAATCCTTTGAATTTTCAGGTGCTATTACATCATTATCCCAAAAATCCTTTCCTAACTCCATACCTTGATTAAAGGCTTTCTTTCTGCTCTTTTCTGTATCTCGCAATTGATTATTGATTACACCTTTTATTCTCTCAAGTCTATCCTCTTCAATTTTCCATTCATTTTTAGATAACTCCATTAGAATCCCTCCATTTTCAGATAATAAGTTCTGTTTGACTTATCCCTTCCTCCATTTAAAGAGACAGTTACTATGATATAATAAATATACACAAATTGTAAGTCTATTTTTTTTGTGGTTTTTATGGTATAATATAATAGAGGGGAAGTTTGACTTTCCCTCTATTTTTCCCCTTGTATACTAATTCTTTTAATTATTTAATTTTAATACATAGATTATTATGTTCTTCATAGGAGGAAATATAATGCCACTTGTTTAATTTGCAAGTGGCTATTTTATATTAAGTTTCTACTCAAAAAGATCAATAAGATCTCCAGCATTGTCCTTAAGCTTGTCTATTGAGTGAACATACCTATTTGTAGTTGCAATATTTTTATGAGCTGCAAAATCCCTAACCTTCTCTATTGAAGCTCCAGAAGTAATTGCAAGTGTTATAGCTGTATGTCTGGTGGAGTGAACTTTTAGTTTCTTCTTTATACCTGCTCTTTCACAACATTTCTTTATCATATAATTTAAAGTACTAGGATCTAATTTTTCTTTATTTTTTCCGTTCCTGGAATGTCCAATAAATAAATAGTCGTTTTCATTCTTCTCAAAACTTCTATTTGTATTATCTATATATGTAGAGATTAAATTCAATACATTTGGTTGAATTTTAACAATGTCTTTTTTATTACCTTTTCTTATTACTTCTATAACATCATAACCGTGAAGTTTCTTTATATCCTTTAGTTTAATATTGATTATTTCTGATTTTCTCAAAGCTGTG
This sequence comes from Oceanirhabdus sp. W0125-5, assembly GCF_027938815.1. Classification (GTDB taxonomy): domain Bacteria; phylum Bacillota; class Clostridia; order Clostridiales; family Clostridiaceae; genus Oceanirhabdus. The sequence continues at coordinate 3,089,871 of NZ_CP115913.1, read as the reverse complement.
GTAATTGCAAGTGTTAATATAGCCTTATTCCTCATACCTAATATAGTTGTATCATCAATAGAATCAATTAATATTTTACTCTCCTCTAATGTTAAAAACTCAGTCTCTTTATTATTAACCTTAGGTTTCTCATCCTTTAAACTTCCAAAAGGATTATATTTTATTATTGAAACCCCAGTTCTATTATCCTGATATTTTAAAAGCCATTTATATAAAGAACTTAATGATGATATTTTTCTATTTATTGTAGCTGAAGATTTTCCTTCCCTATGCAGATCCATCATATATGCTTCTACATCAAATATATTAACATTTATTATATCCTCAAGAGTAATATGCGCTATTGATTTAACATTAAAAAAATCTTTAATATCTCTTTCGTAGCTTATAGATGTATATTCACTATTTCTTCTTTTTATTTCAAGGAAATGTTCAATGAAATGTTTATTAAATTTAACAATATTCCCACCTGTTTTTATCAATGATTGCGTCACAATAATATCTCCTTTTAGGCACATTATAATTTAAAAAAATAAACAACCTCTATTGAAGTTGTTTACTTTATATTTATATTATTGCATTTTTTTTATGAAGTTTTCAAGTCTTTTTAGACCTTCAGTTATAAGTTCCATAGAAGTTGCGTATGATAATCTGATATATCCTTCCATACCAAATGCTATTCCAGGAATAACAGCTACTTTTTCATCTTCAAGTATTGCTTCAGCGAATTCCATTGAAGTATTTATCACTTTTCCATTAAATGTTTTTCCAAAAGTTTCACTAATATTAACCATAACATAGAATGCACCTTTTGGTTTTATACAAGAAACACTATCAATCTTATTTACTGTTTCCACCATAAAATCTCTTCTCTTCTCAAAAGCCTTAACCATATTATTCACATCACTCTGATCTCCAGTTAATGCTTCTAACGCAGCATATTGTGCCACAGAATTCGGATTAGATGTCATATGACTCTGTAAACTAGTCATTAACTTAGTTATTTCTTCACTTGCAGCAGCATAACCAATTCTCCAACCAGTCATAGCATAAGCCTTTGATACTCCATTAATAACTATTGTTCTGTTATATGCATCTTCACTAAGACTAGCAATACTAATGTGTTTTTCTGTTCCATATAAAAGTTTTTCATATATTTCATCTGAAATAATAACTAAATCATGCTCTTTAGCTAGTTCTGCAATCTTTTCAAGGTCCTCTTTACCATAAACTGTACCAGTTGGATTATTAGGACTATTAACAAGGATAGCTTTAGTTTTATCATTTATTGCTGCTTTTAATTCATTAATATCATACTTGAATTCATTTTCTTCTTTTGTTTCAACTATTACAGGTACTCCATCTGCTAGTTTAATTAACTCCGGATAACTTACCCAATAAGGTGCAGGAATTATAACTTCATCTCCAGGATTTAAAATAGCTTGGAAAGCGTTTGCTAAACTCTGCTTTGCTCCAGTTGAAACAATTATTTGTGATTGCTTATAATTAAGACCATTATCTTTTTGAAATTTTTCAGTAATAGCTTTTTTCAAATCAACTATACCTGCAACAGCAGTATATCTTGTTAATCCTTCTTTAATTGCTTTTATACCAGCCTCTTGAATATTTTGAGGTGTATCAAAATCTGGTTCTCCAGCTCCAAAACTTACTACGTCCACTCCATTAGCCTTTAACTCTTTTGCTTTAGCAGTTATCGCTAATGTTAATGATGGAGATATTTTTTTAGCTTTACTTGAAAGTTCCATATGTATTTCCCCTTTTACTTGTTTTTTCTTTTTATGATATTACTATAACACTTCCTTCATCCATTGTAAATAAAATCTTGTAAAGTTACTTTCAAAATGATGGATAAATTTCATTTTTAAAGATAATTTTTATTTTTTTTATTTTCAGTCACCTATAAAAAGGAATATTACAACTTGATTCCATAAACACTTGAATAAAACACGTAAAATCACTAATAATATTTTTATAACAATTCTAATAAAGGAGAACTTTATGACTAAGAAAAAAGAAAGAAAAGATGTAAAAAAATATGAGAGCAAAGCTCAAAATCCTAATTACAAGAAGAAAACAAAAAAAGATGAGGAATTCTACACAGATCCTGTAGATCTTGGTTAAAACATGGAAAAATATCAACAGACTCATTTGCTCTGTTGATATTTTTTATTTAAGAACTTTTAATCCATATTATAGATTTATTTATCACATCACAAACCAAGTACAAAATATCACTTAATTATTAAACTCAATAATCCTTTTATGTATAAAAAAAATCCTCTTATAAAAGAGGATTATTTCGCATATTCAACTGCTCTTGTTTCTCTAATTACATTAACTTTTATTTGTCCTGGATATTCAATCTCATCTTCAATTCTCTTAATAATGCTTCTAGCCATTTCAACAGATCCTAAATCATCAACTTCATCTGGCTTAACCATTATTCTAACTTCTCTTCCCGCTTGAATAGCAAATGATTTATCAACACCTTCAAATGAATTTGCTATTTCTTCAAGTTTCTCTAAACGCTTGATATAAGCTTCTAAAGTCTCTCTTCTTGCACCTGGTCTTGCTGCTGAAATAGCATCAGCCGCTTGAACTAGTACTGCTTCTATAGAAGTTTGCTCTAAATCACCATGGTGAGCTCCAATAGCATTTACTACAGCAGGTGATTCCTTAAATTTCTTAGCAATCTCTGCTCCTAACAATGCATGTGGTCCTTCCATTTCGTGATCTACTGCTTTACCGATATCATGAAGTAATCCAGCTCTCTTTGCAATAGTTGGATCGATCCCTAATTCAGATGCCATGATTGAAGCTAGATAAGCTACTTCAATAGAATGTTTTAATACATTCTGCCCATAACTAGTTCTGAATTTTAATCTTCCTAATAATTTTACTAATTCTAAATGTAATCCATGAACGCCTGTTTCAAAAGTGGCCTGTTCGCCTTCTTCTTTAATGGCTAATTCAATTTCTTTTTGTGCTTTTTCTACCATCTCTTCAATTCTAGCTGGATGAATTCTTCCATCAGCTATCAATTTTTCAAGAGCTATTTTAGCAACTTCCCTTCTTATTGGATCAAAACCAGAAATTATAACAGCTTCTGGAGTATCATCAATAATCAAGTCAATTCCTGTTAGTGTTTCTAATGTTCTAATGTTTCTTCCTTCTCTTCCTATGATTCTACCCTTCATTTCATCATTAGGAAGCGCAACCACGTTTACAGTTGATTCAGCTACATGGTCAGCTGCACATCTTTGTATAGCACAGGTAATAATTTCTCTAGCCTTTTTATCAGCTTCTTCTTTAGCTTTACTTTCAACATCTTTAATCATCATAGCAGCATCATGTTTAACTTCTTTTTCTATCTCACTTAGAAGAACGTCTTTTGCTTCTTCACTAGTTAAACCTGATATTCTTTCAAGTTCCTCTCTTTGTTTGTCAACAAGAACTCCCACTTCTTTTTCAAGATTAGTAAGATTTTCACTCTTTTTAGTAAGAGATTCTTCTTTCTTTTCAAGAGAATCACTTTTTTTGTCTAATACTTCTTCTCTTTGAATTACTCTTCTTTCAAGTCTCTGAAGTTCATTCCTTCTCTCTCTCGACTCTTTTTCTAAGTCATTTCTAAGTTTGTGAACCTCTTCTTTTGCTTCAATTATTGCTTCCTTTTTTTGAGATTCCGCCTCTTTTTTTGCATTCTCTACGATTTCTTTAGCTTTCTCTTCAGACTTTGCTATATTAGCAATTGATTTATTCTTCTGATAATATATGAAGCTTCTAAAACCAATGAAAATAGCGATTAATAGAAGTAGAACTATTATTGCTGGTATTGCATATGGCATAATAAACACCTCCCTGAATATTAATGTCAATATATTTTTAAGTTAAAAGGTGTTTTAAAAATTGGCAACTTTTTTTTATTATGCATTTGTACTTATTTTATATTACTTTCTCTTTTATGTCAAGTGATGTCAATATTTATAAAAGTGAAAATTTGACATTATCATGTTAAACCTTAAAAATATATATCATATTAATTTTCATAAAAATAATAGCAGTAGGTAAATGTAACCTACTGCGACTTATTATTTAGCTTTTTTTTCTTTTTTATCTTCACTGTTGTCTGCATTAACATCAGAAACTGGTAGATTATATTTTGCTCTAATTCTACTTTCAATTTCCATAGCAATATCAATATTTTCAGCTAAGAAATTTTTAGCATTTTCTCTTCCTTGACCCAATCTGATATCTCCATATGCAAACCAAGCTCCACTCTTTTGAATGATTTCTTCTTTAACACCTACATCTACTAAATTTCCTTCTTTGGAAATTCCTTGACCATACATAATATCAAATTCTGCTGTTTTAAAAGGTGGTGCTACTTTATTCTTTATAATCTTAACTTTTGTTCTGTTACCTTTAAATTCATCACCTTGTTTTATTGTGTCACTTCTTCTTACATCTAATCTAACAGATGAATAGAACTTTAATGCTCTTCCTCCTGGAGTTGTTTCAGGATTTCCAAACATTACTCCAACTTTTTCTCTAAGCTGGTTAATAAATATCGCTACTGTGTTAGATTTACTAATACTTCCCGCTAACTTTCTAAGAGCTTGTGACATAAGTCTCGCTTGCAATCCAACATGAGAAGCTCCCATTTCCCCTTCAATCTCAGCTTTAGGTACTAAAGCTGCAACTGAGTCAACTACGATTACATCAATAGCTCCACTTCTTACAAGAGCTTCTGTAATTTCAAGTGCTTGTTCTCCAGTATCTGGTTGAGATACTATCAGATTATCTACATCAACACCTAAGTTACCTGCGTAAATTGGATCAAGTGCATGTTCTGCATCTACAAATGCTACAGCTCCACCTGTTTTTTGAGCTTCTGCAATTATATGTAATGCAACTGTTGTTTTACCAGAACTTTCTGGTCCATAAATTTCAATTATTCTTCCTTTTGGAACTCCACCTACACCTAATGCTATATCTAAACTTAAACTTCCAGTTGAGATTGCGCCTATATTTACAGCCTTTTTCTCCCCTAGTTTCATTATTGAGCCTTTACCAAACTGCTTCTCTATCTGTCCCATCGCTGATTCTATTGCTTTTAATTTCTCACTATTCATAATAATCCCCTATGGGTTCACCTCCATTACATCGAACACTCGTTCTATAAACAATTATACCTTATTAATTTTTATTAGTCAACAAGTTTATAACAAAAGTTCCCACTAACCAATAAAATCTAAAGCTCCTAAAATTTAGGAGCTATCTTTAAATATTGACCGTTTCTGTTGTTTTATACCTACTTTATTTATTTTAGTTTCTTTATACATAATACGAAACTATTGTGCTTTAAAAACTCAAGTTGAAAGTGGAAAATTGAAAGTTGAAAACGTAGGATATTTCTCTTCGAGAAATTTTAATCATATTGCTCTTCGGACAAGAATAGCTTACTCGTTTCATCTAAATGAAACCTTGTATTCTAAATTACAATATTTTATCTAAAGATAAAATGAGTAAACACCTCTTGTTCTAAATAACAATAAAATGTAGTTTTGCGGAGCAAAACCTCCATCGTTTTCCACTTTCCATTTTCAACTGTTCAGTTATGTTTTATGTCGCAGTGTTTTTCTATGGCGCAATAGAATCATAGTTCTCTACTATCAGTTCATTATTTACTAGCGATAACCTCGCTGTTCTTAGCAAAATAATCCCAACCTGATATTAGTGTAATGATTGCTGCAGCATAAATAGCAACAGATGTTATACTTGCAAGAACAGTACTCTCCATTACAATGTTAATCAAAGCTAAAATTATTGCACAAAATTGTATTACTGTTTTAATTTTCCCCCACCAACTTGCAGCTATTACAACCCCTTTATTAGCCGCTAAAGTTCTTAAACCTGATACCGCAAATTCTCTTGAAATAATCACTACAACTATCCATGCTGGTATAATTCTCATATAAGTCAGTGCTACTAAAGCAGCTGTAACTAATAATTTATCTGCAAGAGGATCCATGAATTTTCCAAAATCAGTTATCATATTCCTTGATCTTGCTATATAACCATCTAATTTATCAGTTAGTGCTGCTAGAATGAATATCCCTGTAGCAATCTCTACTCCGTAAGGAATAGTTTCAATTGAAATAAAAACTAAAAATATTGGTACCATTATTATTCTTAAAACCGTAAGCTTATTCGCAAGATTCATTAACAATCACCCCAACTAGATCATATTCCATGGCACCAGTGATTTTAACGTTTATAAAACTTCCAAGAGTCAATTCTTCTTCACAGCTTATAATAACGTCTCCATCTACTTCTGGTGCCATTCCAAAGTTTCTACCTACATACACTTCTCCATCAAAGTTATCAACTATTACCTTAAATGTTTCTCCAATCAACGATTGATTCTTATCATATGAGATTTCCTGTTGAAGAAGCATTAACTTTTCTTCTCTTTCAATTTTAATATCTTCTTCAATTTGATCTTCCATATTATATGCTTCTGTGCCTTCTTCTTTTGAGTATTTAAATACACCCACTCTATCAAATTTTACATCTTTAATGAACTCATATAATTCTGTAAAATCTTCATCTGTTTCACCAGGGAATCCAACTATAAATGTTGTTCTTAGAATAATATTTGGAATCTCTTTTCTAAGCTTTCTTATATTACTTTCAATTTGAGTTCTTCTACCTCTTCTTCTCATTTTCTTTAGAATATTATCACTAATATGCTGCATAGGTATATCTAAGTATTTACATACCTTATCATTCTCTTTAATTTCTTTGATTAGCTCATCAGTTATTTCTTCGGCATAACAATATAGTATTCTAATCCACTCAATACCATCTATTGAACTAATCTCCCTTACAAGCTCATGTAATACTTTCTTGCCGTAAATATCTTTTCCATAACAAGTAGTATCTTGAGCTACAAGAATAACTTCTTTTACACCCTGCTTTGCTAAACTCTTAGCTTCGTCAATTATACTCTCTTTAGTTCTACTTCTATACTTACCTCTAATTGCAGGAATAGCACAATATGCACACTTGTTATCACACCCTTCTGCAATTCTAAGATATGCAGAATGAGCACCTGTGGTAATTATCCTATCTCCTTCATTTACATCTTCAGCTTCTGTACTGCATAAAACTATCTTTTCATCAGTTGTATATGCTTTTTCAATAACCTCAAGAATCTTATCATAGTCATTAACCCCTAGAATCGCATCTAGTTCTGGCATTAATTCTAATAATTCATCTCCATATCTTTGTGTTAAACATCCTGTAGCAATTAAAACCTTACAATTTCCTTCTTTGTAATTAGCCATTTCTAAAATAGTATTTATAGATTCTTGTTTTGAGGCCTCAATGAACCCACATGTATTTATTATAAGAACATGAGCTTCCTCTATATTATTTGTAAGAACAAGTTCCTTGCTTATTCTACCCAACATAATCTCTGAATCAATCCTGTTTTTATCGCAACCTAAATTTATTAAACCAACTTTTATATCTTTCATTTCTTCCTCCGTTAACTTTGTAATTAAATCAAACAATCTATATTATAACATAAAATTCATATATTTTCACAAAAGCATTTTAATCTATGTCTTCAGACCCCATTAGAATTTGTCTTGGCTTGCTTCCATTTGGACCTGATATAACTCCGCGTTCTTCCATCTCATCTATAATTCTTGCTGCTCTATTATAACCCACCTTGAACTTTCTTTGTAACATCGAAGTTGATGCCTTTTGCTGCTTAATAACAAATTCAATAGCTTCATTTAAAAGGGGATCTACATCAGTTTTTTCCTCACCTTCATATTTAGTATTATTATCAATGGCTTCAATAATATCCTCTTTGTATTCATTTTCGCATTGATCTACTTTAATAAAGTTCACTACTTCTTCAACTTCACTCTCAGATATGAATGCCCCTTGAATTCTTGTTGGCTTTGAAGCGCCAATTGGAAGGAATAACATATCCCCCTTACCTAATAACTTTTCAGCACCAGATGAATCAATAATTGTTCTTGAGTCAACCTGACTTGACACTGCAAAAGCTATTCTAGATGGAATATTCGCTTTAATCATACCAGTAATAACATCTACAGATGGTCTTTGAGTAGCTATTACAAGATGCATTCCTGATGCTCTAGCCTTTTGAGCTAATCTTGCAATATAACCCTCTACATCCTTTGGAGCAACCATCATTAAATCTGCTAACTCATCAATTATTATTACAATGAACGGCATTTTTTCTTCAATTATACCTTTAGAGTAAAGTTCATTATATCCCTCAATATTCTTAACCCCATTATCTGCAAATGCTTGATATCTTCTCTCCATTTCACCTACAGCCCAACTTAATGCTCCAGCAGCTTTTCTTGAATCAGTAACAACTGGTATTAATAGATGTGGTATACCGTTGTAAACATTTAACTCTACAACCTTAGGATCAATCATTAATAACTTAACCTCTTCTGGAGTATATTTATAAAGCAAACTTATTATCAATGAGTTTATACATACTGATTTTCCTGACCCAGTTGCTCCAGCAACAAGTACGTGTGGCATTTTAGCAACATCGGTTGTTATACATTTCCCTGCAATATCTTTTCCTAATCCAATAATAAGATTACCTTTATCTTCTTGGAATACAGAACTCTCAATTATCTCTCTAAACAATACAGGTAACAACTTTCTATTTGGAACTTCAATACCAACAGCAGCTTTTCCTGGAATTGGTGCTTCTATTCTTATTGATGGTGCTGCTAAATTAAGTGCTATGTCATCTGATAAATTAACTATCTTAGATACTTTAACCCCCACCTCTGGTTGTATTTCGAAACGAGTTACTGATGGGCCTTTTGTTACTTGTACAACCTTAGCTTTAACCCCAAAGCTTTTCAATGTACTTGCTAGTTTATTTGCATCTTGTAAAAGTTCTCTTTTATCACTTTTACTTTGTTGCCCTTCTTTATTTTCATTTAAGAAATCAATACCAGGAAAAACATACTCTTTTTTTTCTGAGTCACGGATTATTGAATTTGTAATTATTTCTTCTTTTACATATTCTTCTATACTCTCTATATCTTGCTCCTTAATTTCTTTTTCTTTTTGATTAGATTTCATTCTAACTTCTTTATGATCCATCGAGTCTTTAATAACTGGAATATTCTCTTCACTTTCAACATTCATTTCTCTAGAAACAACATCCTCGTTTTTATTATGATTTTCAGTAACAGCAGTTTCATCTAATGTATTTGATTTAACAAAATCTATTATTTTAATTCTGTTATCATTATTTGAGCTGTACTCTTTTTCATATGATTTTTTTTCTACTTCTGAAATATTATTTTCTTCATGTACTTCTTCAACTCGTTTAGCTCTTTCGGCTTTACGTGAAGAAATATAGGATGTTATTGCAGAAAACAACTGGTGCATTTCCATCTCTGTAGCAAATATGCCTCCAATTAAAAATCCCGCAAACACTATAAGAATACCGCCGGTTTTACCGAATATTGTACAAAGTGGAACTGTTATAATAAATGAAATTATACCTCCATGAAAAGCAGTTCCACTATCATATATTTTTTCAATAGCAGTTTTCATATCAGCAGGATTATAAAAAGTATCATATTTAAAAATATTTAAAAGTATCATAATATTAATTACAATCAAGATTATACCAAAAAATTTTCTTGAGTATTTAACTTTATTTTTAGAAATTATGTACATATATCCAACTGCCATAACTAAAATCGGCACAATAAATGATCCTATCCCAAAGAGGCTTGTCATGATTTTAAAAGAGCTTTCTCCGAAGCTCCCCATGGATAGACCTCCTACATAATTTGATAATATGCTTAGTAACATTATTATTCCGATTGTTATAAGTACTATCCCTATAGTATCATTATTTTTATTAATTTCCCCTTTTCCTTTTGCTTTTTTTGTTGGTTGTCTTGTTTCTTTTCTTTTGGTTTTTGTTGTTTTTCTCTTAGCCATCATTTCACCTCCTTTTTTACTATTCTACATTTACTATAATAATTCCTACCAAGTTAAATAAATTTCAAATAGAACATAAAAATAAAACCTAAATTCTTAAAAGAACTCAGGTTCTGTAATCATGTTTATTTTTCTTCAGTTTCTTCTATTAACTTATTCAACTTATCAATTGCCTTTCTTATACCGCCAACCTCATCAATTAAACCATACTCAACAGCTTTTTCTCCAATTAGTATTGTTCCCATATCATTAAGTAATTCATCAGTCTGTAACATGAGACGATTAAACTCATCTTCACTTATATTTGATGTTCTAACAATAAAATTAGTTATTCTTTCTTGCATTTTTCTAAAATATTCAAATGTTTGTGGAACACCTAAAACCAATCCATTCATTCTTATTGGATGAACAATCATAGTAGCTGTTGGAGAAATAAAACTATATTTTGCTGAAGTCGCTAATGGAACACCTATTGAATGCCCGCCTCCTATAACCAATGATACAGTTGGTTTACTTAGACTATTTATCATTTCTGATATAGCTAAGCCAGCTTCCACATCTCCACCTACGGTATTTAATATAATTAAAATCCCTTTTACAGAACTATCTCTTTCAATAGAAACTAGTTGTGGAATTACGTGTTCATATTTAGTTGTTTTAGTTTGTGGTGGTTGAACCATATGCCCTTCAATAGTCCCGATAATCGGTAGTACATGGATACTTTTATCATCAGCCTTTGGTACTTCACTTACACCTAATTCTTTTATATTTGATGCTTCTTCTGAAAGATTTGCAGTACTCTCTCCTTTAGTTTCCTTTATATGTATTTCTTTAGACATAAAAATACACCTCCTAACAAACATATTGTATCCATTAAGAGGTGTACCTATTCGCCTAAAGTTGGAATTCTTTATGCAGAGCTATTATAGATTTATCTCTATCTTTTTCATTTACTAAACACCAAATAGTGTTATGAGAGTCGGCTGTTTGCAGAACTTCGATTTTTTCTCTAGTTAGAGCAGTTAAAATTCTTGCCATAACTCCTGGCGTTCCTCTCATACCCGCTCCAATTAAAGCAATCTTACAGCAATTCTTTTTATACTCAAATTTTAGATTCATATTGTTAAATATTTCTTTAAGTTGAGTTAATTTATCACTATCAATTGTAAATATCTTTTGTTTCGGAAAAACATTTATTAAGTCTAAACTTATATCATGTTCTCCTAAAATTGTAAACATTGAATAATAGCTTTCATCACCTTCGTATTCAACTGTTACCTGTACTCTATCACTTTTGCTAGCAATTCCAGTAATTATTCTCTTTTTATCAAGATAAATATCATTATTGATCAAAGTACCTTCGCTATTGGAAAGTGTGTTTTTTATAAGAAGTGGTAAGTTATGATTTTGAGCAATCTCAACAGCTCGTGGGTGAATAACCTTTGCACCCTCATAAGCAAATTGAAAACTTTCTTCATAACTAATAGTTTTAATCAATGAAGCATTTGGGACTATATTAGGATCTGATGTAAGTATTCCGTCAACATCTGTATAAATCTCAACACGATCTGCTTTTAAATAAGCGCCAATTAAAGAAGCAGTAACATCACTTCCTCCTCTTCCTATTGTTGTAATGTCCCATTTTTTTGTTCTACCTTGAAATCCAGCAATAACTGGTACTTTTCCTTCCTTTAATAAACTTTTAATGTTTTCAGTATCAACAGTGATAAAATCAGCTTCCATAAAGTTTTCATCAGTTATAATACCTGCTTGACCACCTGTTAAAGGAATTGCATTTATTCCTTTCATTAACATCTCAGAACTTGTTACTACCGAACTGATAATTTCTCCGCAACTCATGAGCATATCTACAGATCTAGGCTGTTCTGTTTTTAATTTAGGATTTATTTGTGATAGAAGTGTATCTGTAGCATAAGGATCACCCTTTCTTCCCATAGCTGAAACAACCACAACTGGTAATTCTCCTCTATCAATAGCTTTTTTAACTTTATCTATTAGTAAACTTCTTCTTTCAGGGGTAGCAACAGAAGTACCTCCAAATTTTTGAACTACAATCTTCATGTTATCCTCCAGAGTCCTTTATTATATAATATTTATTAATGATATTTTTGTGTATAAAGTCTATTCGAATTAATATAAATAAAACTACTTCAATTTTAAAAGAAGTAGTTTTATTTATATTATAACCTCATTATTTATATAATGTAATACTTTTAGTGAGATTTATATTGCAAAAAGTGCTATTTATCTAATTCACCTTCAAAATCAATTATGATTGTTTTACTTCCGATTTTTCTCACCTTATCCCATGGTATTTCAACAGTAGGAACCTTATTTGTAAACAATGATATCTTACCTTCAGAGCCACCTAACATGATTTTTTTAAGATTTCCGTCCTCATCAATAATAACATCATTATGTCCAAGATAGCTATATTTATCTCCATCATTAATATTTATAATCTCATACTTTTCCATATCACTAAAATATTTACGCTTTTTATCCATAAAAAAATTAACCTCCTGATCATAAGTATTATTATTAATACTTATGTAAGAAGGTAATCTATTATACATATATATTTATTTAAGAATTTTTAAATTATCAACAGATACTTTATCTTCACCACTTCCAACAAAAGTGTAGTTAAGAATACCCTTTTTAAAGATTCTATCCATCATAACTTCTATTCTATCATTATCTATTGCTTCAATTTTCCCTAATATCTCATCAGGAGTCTTTACTTTATCATTCATAAGCAGGGTTCTTCCATTACTGAACATTCTATTGCTTGTATTCTCAAGAGCAAGCAAATATCCCCCTTTTAGTTGTTCTTTAGCTTTATATAGTTCTTCCTTACTAAACTTAAATTTACTAAATTTATCAACTTCTTCTGTTGTAATATCAATAAATTGCTGAACAGTATTTGGACTAAGAGCACCATAAATGTTTAGTGCACCTGTATTAACATATGCTGAATTAAATGCATATACAGAGTAACATAACCCTTGTTCTTCCCTTACTTTTTGGAATAAAATTGATGATGCCCCACCACCAAATCTATTAGTTAATATTGCAAGGGGATAAATATCATCACTACCTAGTTGAACACCCTCTAATCCCATGTTTATGTGAAGTTGTTCAATCTCTTTAGGTTTAAAAATATTGTTATTCACCTTAACTGGAACATCATATGTTCTAACTAAGTTATTTTGATTATTCCAATGTGCAAAATTCTCTTCAATAAGCTTACCCATATCATCCGAAAAATTACCACATATTGAAATAACACAATTTTCAGGAATATAGTTCTCTTTTATATATTTTTTTATTTTTTCTCTATTCAATTTTCCAATTGCTTCTTTTGTTCCTAATATTGTATTTGCTAATGACCCATCTCCCCACATAGCTCTACATTGAAGATCTGTTAATAAATCTTCTGGAGAATCATCATTCATGTTTATTTCTTCGCCAATAACCATCTTTTCCTTTTCAATATCATCCTCATTGAATAGTGAATTAAAAATCATATCAGCTAAAGTTTCAACACATAATTTTTCATGAGTATTTAAAGCGCGAACATATATACATGTAGTTTCCTTACCTGTAAAAGCATTAATATGTCCACCTACATCTTCAATTGATTTAACAATATCCATTGCACTTTTGGTTTCTGTACCTTTAAAAAGCATGTGCTCAATGAAATGTGAAATACCTGTTTCTTCTTTTTTCTCATTTCTCGCACCTATTTTCATCCAAATACCAACACTAACGGAATTTACATATTCAATCTTTTCTGTAACAACTCTCAACCCATTCTTTAAAGAATAAATATTATACATAAGTATTCTCCTTTTTTAATTTAAAAGAAAAAGGCATTTCTGCCCTCCTCATTATTTTTCTTCTTTATTATCTTTTTCACTTTTTTCAATTGCATCTTTTCTAGAAAGATTAACTCTGCCTTGAGCATCAATTTCTGTTACCTTAACAAGAATTTCATCACCAACAGTAACTACATCCTCAACTTTAGCAACTCTCTTATGGTCAAGTTTAGAAATATGAACAAGACCCTCTTTACCAGGTAAAACTTCAACAAATGCACCGAAATTAGTAATTTTAGTAACTTTACCTAGATAAATTTCACCTACTTCAACTTCTCTTATAAGTTCTTTTATCATTGCTAAAGCTTTTTCAGCATTTTCAGCGTCATTTGACATTACAACAACTTTTCCATCATCATTTGTATCAATAGACACTCCTGTTTCAGCTATAATACCTTTTATTGTTTTTCCACCTGGTCCGATAATTGTTCTAATCTTATCAGGATCTACTTGTAAACTATGCATTCTTGGAGCATATTTAGAAAGTTCCTCTCTATGAGTAGGTATACATTTCTTCATAACATCAAGAATTTGTAATCTAGCTTTCTTTGCTCCATATATAGCATCTTTAATTATTGTTTCAGATAATCCTGCTATTTTAGTATCTACTTGGATAGAAGTAATACCTTTCTCAGTTCCTGCAACTTTAAAGTCCATATCTGCAAAGAAATCTTCTAACCCTTGGATATCTGTCATAACAGCTTCTTGAGATAAATCTTCGCTAGTTATTAATCCCATAGCTATACCCGCTGCTGGTCTCTTAATTGGAACCCCTGCATCTAATAAAGCTAATGTACTAGCACATACACTTGCTTGTGAAGTAGAACCATTTGAACTTAGAACTTCAGAAACTAATCTAATTGTATATGGGAATTCCTCTTCACTTGGTATTAATGGCTCAAGTGCTCTTTCAGCTAGTGCTCCATGTCCAATCTCTCTTCTACCTGGACCTCTCATCGGTCTAGTTTCACCAACACTATATGAAGGGAAATTATAATGATGCATATATCTCTTAGAACTTTCAGCTCCAAGACCATCTAATGTTTGTGCATCTCCTAGAGCTCCTAATGTAGCTACAGTCATTACTTGTGTTAATCCTCTTGTAAATAATCCACTACCATGAGTTCTAGGTAATAATGATACTTCACTTTCCAGATGTCTTACTTCATCAAAAGCTCTTCCATCTGGTCTTCTTCTTTCATTAAGAAGCATGTTTCTAACTACATCTTTTTGAATCTTATATAATGTATCTGCAACATCAGAACGATTATCGGCATATTTTTCACCGAATTCTTCATCTACTTTTTCTCTAACTATGTTCATCTTAGCAGCACGTTCATCTTTATCAATGATATACATAGCTTCTTTTGTCATTTCAAAAGCAAACTCACGAACCTCTGCTTCAATTGTCTCATCAACTTTATGTAATATTGGCTCTGGTTTTTCTTTACCACATTTCGCTACTACTTCTTCTTGGAATTTAATTAATTCCTGACATTGATCAAATCCAAATTTGATAGCATCTATCATTGTTTCTTCATCAATTTCATCTCCGCCTGCTTCTACCATCATAACTCTATCTTTTGTAGCACAAACAGTTAATTGCATAATACTCTGTTCTCTTTGTTCAACATTTGGGAAAACTATAAATTCTCCATCAATTAAACCAATAGATACTGTTGCTACAGGAGAAGTAAAAGGAATACTTGATGCACATAATGCTAATGAAGCAGCATTCATTGCAATAAACTCTGGTAAGTTATCCTGTTCAACAGACATTACAGTACATACGATTTGAACATCATTTCTATACCCTTTTGGGAATAGTGGTCTTAATGGTCTGTCAATCGCTCTTGCACTTAGAACAGATTTTTCAGATGGTTTTCCTTCTCTTTTTATAAATCCACCAGGTATTTTACCTACTGAATATAGTCTTTCTTCATACTCAACACTTAATGGAAAGAAGTCAATGCCTTCTCTTGGCTCTTTAGATGCGTTAACATTTACCATTATAACTGTATCGCCATAGCTAACAAACATTGCACAGTCAGATAACATGCCTGTTTTTCCGCATTCTACTTTCAACGTTCTTCCAGCGAACGAAGTTTCTAGTACATGACTCATATTTTACCTCCAAATTCCTATGTATTATATCAAAATTTATATTTCCAATTCATTTTAGAAATTTCCCATAGATATATATTATACCATATTTTCATCAATTTTTAATATTTTTCAAATAAATTGTGTATATAATAATTTTTATATATAATATTACTATTTATATTATTGTCAAAGTTATAAATTTTATTATAAAATTTATAATATTATGTCTAGTGAATATACAAATAAAGAGCGGCATTGCCACTCTTTTAATTATTTTCTTATTCCTAATCTCTTGATTAAAGCACGATACTCGTTAATGTCTCTATTCTTGATGTACTTAAGGAATCTCTTTCTTTGACCGATCATCATCATTAATCCTCTTCTTGAGTGATGGTCTTTCTTGTGCATTTTTAAATGCTCTGTTAAATGCTTAATTCTGTGAGTAAGTAATGCTACTTGTACTTCTGCAGAACCAGTGTCTCCTTCACATTTTCCGTACTCTTTGATAATTTCTAATTTAGTTGCTTTATCCATTTCTACACCTCCAAAAATATCCCCACTATCCAAGATAACGTTGGTGAATCGCAAATCTTAGAATAGGGTTCTTTGCAATTATAACAGATAATTAATTAAATGTAAAACATTTTTTTAAAACCACATAACTTGTTGTTCTACATATTCTTTATCTCTCTGAATTTGCTTCTTTAGCAATTCAATATTTTCAAATTTTTTCTCATCTCTAATTCGCTCAATAAAGTGAAGCTTAAAATAATAATCATATACATCTTTATTAAAATCCAAGAGATAAGTCTCTATACTTAATTTATTTCCATTCACCGTTGGATTATACCCTACATTTGTTATTCCTTTGAAATATTCTCCCTCAATTTCCGCAACAGTGTAATAAACTCCACCCCTTGGAACTAAATTTTCTAAATTATAATCTAAATTTATTGTTGGAAAACCGATTGTTCGACCGATTTGTTTTCCTCGAATAATTTTTCCATCAATAACAAAACTATGGCCTAAGAATTCATTAGCTACTGAAATCTCACCCTCTATTATTAATCCTCGTATAAATGTACTACTTACTGGAGTACCGCCTAATTTTACTGGTTCAACCACATGCAGTTCAAACCCTAGATTTTCCTGCATACTTCTTAATAACTCAACATCGCCAAGATTCTTATATCCAAAACGATAGTTGTACCCAACAATTATATGCTTTGCTCCATATTTTTCTGTTAAAAGTTTAATAAAGTCTTCAGGACTTATTTCCATAAATTCTTTATTAAACTCTATTAGAGCCAAAATATCAACTCCAAGTTTTTCAAAATACTCTATTTTTACTTTATTACTCATTAATAGTTTTGGAGTTCTATGAGAATTAATTACACTCAATGGATGGTTAGCAAAAGTATATACCATACTCTTCATTCTAGACATTTGTCCAATTTCAATTGCAGTTTCAATTAATTTTCTATGTCCAATATGTATCCCATCAAAACTTCCAAGAACTATTACAGTATTTTCATGTATCCCAACATCATCTTTTAATATTTTCATAAACATCACCTAACTATATCTTTTGAATATCTTGAATCCATTTTCACCAAGCTCTCCCAGCCCAATAAATTCTCTTTCAAAACTATACACTCTGTATTGTTTATTCTTTTCTAACGAACTTATAAGAGCTTTATCTTTGATAACAACTCCATTACTAACTAATTTAGAAAATTTTTCATTAAGATTAAGCTCATTAAGATGGCTGAAAATATTTTCTATTGAGATAATATTATCTTGAATATCCTTCTTCTCAATTTCACTTATCTCAACAGAATCTTCAATATTAAAAATACCACTCTTAAGCCTTATAAGAGAGGTCATAACCCCTCCAGCATTTAGCTCTTTTCCAATATCAAAGCACAGACTTCTGATATATGTACCTTTAGAACATTTTACATCAAATTTAATATAAGGAAGATTCACTTCAATATTGTTAATATTATGTATAGTTATTTTTCTTCCTTTTATCTCAACTTCTTTACCTTCTCTTGCATACTCATACAACCTTTTTCCGGCAACTTTAATAGCTGAGTAAATTGGTGGAATTTGCTCGTAGGTTTTAATGAATGAGTTTACAACTTTAATAACTTCTTCTTCAGTTACATGTGAAAAATCAAAAGTCTCTGTAATTTCTCCTTCAATGTCATAAGTATCTGTAATCTCTCCCAACTTCATTTCTGCCCTATAAACCTTTTCTTCAGACATAATTAGCTCAGCAAATTTTGTAGCTTTTCCAATGCAAATTGGCAGAACCCCTTCTGCCATTGGATCTAGAGTTCCAGTATGACCTACCTTTTTCATTTTTAATGTTTTTTTGATAATTCGAACAACATCAAAAGATGTTATTCCCTTTGGTTTGTTTATATTGATTATTCCATTCATCTATATAAGTCCTTTTAGATAATTTATTATTTTCTCCTTGATTTCCTCTGTTGAGAGATCACTTCTAAATCCAGCGGCTCTAATATGTCCACCACCACCAAATAAGCCTGCCACTTTACAAACATCAATATAATTCTTTGATCTTAAGCTAACTTTCTTGTATTCAGAATTGCTTTTTATCAACATTACAGCTTCAACAGTATCTATTTTTGTACCTAAATTTATTAAATCTCCAAGATCTTCATTCTCTGCTTCTAGTTTTTCTATATCACTTTGCTTTATTTCCATAATACATAGTTTATTATTATAATGCATTTCCATACTCTCAATTACAGTTGCATATAATTTTATCTGCTTTAAAGATTTATTCTCGTATATTTTATCATGGATTTCAGTAAAATTAATACCAGTTGAAATTAATTTTCCTGCAATTTCATGAGTTCTTTCTGTTGTATTGCTATATTTAAAAGATCCTGTATCTGTAAGCAGTGATGTGTATAAACAACTACTTATATTTTCATCAATCTCTAATCCTAAAAGTTGTGCTAATTCAAATATCATCTCTCCAACAGCAGCCCTACTTGAATCTACCCAATTAATAACTCCATATTCTTCATTAGATTTATGATGATCTATATTTATAATATTATTTCTAAATTTATCAACGTTTATATTTAAGTTAATTCTTTCAACATTTCCACAGTCTAGTACAATTAAAATATCATTTTCATCAATGATATCTTCTTCGGTAACTTTAATGTTGCTGAAATAAGGTAAAAATGAAAATTCTTTAGGAGGAACTTCTTTATATACCACATGAACTTCATTCTTTATTTTCTTTAAAATTCCATACAAACCTAAGGAACTACCGATAGAATCACCATCTAAAGACGTATGCCCAGTTATCACTACCTTATCAGCATTTAGAATTATCTCTCTATTCAGCTTAGAATCCATATTATTTGTCCTTTATTTCTTTTAATATTCTTTCAATGTTCATACCGTATTCTAGCCCTTCATCAAGCTCAATAATAACCTGTGGAATATGTCTCATACTTATTGTTCTTCCCAGCTCTTTTCTTATAAATCCTTCACTTTTTTTCAAAGCTTTCATAGAATCGCTTTTTTCTTTTTCACTTCCAAAGATACTTACAAAAACCTTAGCATAGCTAAAGTCATTAGTAACATCAACTCTTGTAACACTTATCATACCTGCTAATCTAGGATCTTTTACCTTAGAGTTAATTATAGCACTTACATTTTTTCTAATTTCTTCGTTTATTCTACCACTTCTGTGTTTACCCATATTTTCATCTCCTTTGAAACTAGATATAGAATGAAATATTGAAACCTAATACAGATATTAACCTTAGCTTTTACAGCAAAAATCAATGGTCACAAAATTTAGTTCATTCTATATAGATTACCACCTTAATCTTAAAATATAAATTTTAAGATTAAAGTGGTTTCATTTTCTATATATTAATGTAGATTATTATAAGCTTTTTACTTTTATTTCTTCTATAATATAAGCTTCAATTAAATCTCCAATCTTTATATCATTGAATCTTTCAATAGTTACACCACATTCATACCCAGTGTTAACTTCTTTAACATCATCTTTAAATCTCTTTAATGAACCTAATTCAGTATCTAAAATAACAATTCCTTGTCTGATAATACGAACTTTACTGTGTCTAGTAATCTTACCAGTTTGAACATAACATCCAGCAATTGTTCCAACATTAGAAACCTTATAAGTCTCTCTAACCTCTAGTGTACCTAAAACAACCTCTTTATATTCAGGATCTAGTAATCCAACCATTGCAGATTTTATGTCATCTAAAGCATCATATATTATTCTATAAGTCTTGATTTCAACTTCTTCCTTTTCTGCCATTGATGATGCATTAACTGTTGGTCTAACATTGAATCCAATTACTAATGCATTTGAAGCACTAGCTAGAGTAACATCTGTTTCTGAAATTGCACCAACAGCTCCATGAATAACTCTAACTTTAACTGTATCAGTAGATAATTTTTCAAGTGATTGAATTATTGCCTCAACTGATCCTTGAACATCTGCTTTTACAATTATATCAAGTTCTTTAACTTTACCTTCTTGAATCTGACTATAAAGATCTTCAAGTGATACTTTATGACTCTTCTTGAATTTTTCTTGTCTTAATGCTTCTGCTTTCTTTTCAGCTCTAGCTCTAGCAGTCTTTTCGTCTTTAGCAACTACAAATCTTTCTCCTGAACTAGGAACATCAGATAATCCAAGAATTTCAGCTGGCATTGATGGGCCTGCTTCTTGAATTTTTTCACCTTTATCGTTAAACATTGCTCTAATTCTACCATATGTTGTACCAACATATATTGAATCTCCAACTCTTAATGTTCCGTTTTGAACAAGTAGTGTAGCAACTGCTCCTCTACCTTTATCAAGTCTAGCTTCAACTACTGTTCCTTTACCATTTCTATCTGGATCAGCTTGAAGTTCCATCATTTCAGATGAAAGAACAACCATTTCTAGTAATTGATCTAATCCCTCTTTTGTATGAGCAGATACAGGAACACATATTACATCTCCACCCCAGTCTTCAGCAACAAGTCCATGCTCAGTTAATTCTTGTTTAACTCTATCTGGGTTAGCTCCTACTTTATCCATTTTATTTATTGCAACAATCATTGGAACCTCAGCTGCTTTACAGTGATTGATTGCCTCTATAGTTTGTGGCATTATTCCATCATCAGCTGCAACAACTAATATAACTAAGTCAGTAATTTTAGCACCTCTAGCACGCATAGCTGTGAAAGCTTCATGTCCTGGAGTATCTAAGAAAGTTAATGTTTCATTATTTACCTTAACAGTATAAGCACCAATATGTTGAGTTATTCCTCCTGCTTCTGTTGAAGTAACATCTGTTTGCTTAATAGCATCTAATAATGAAGTTTTACCATGGTCAACGTGTCCCATTACTGTAATAATTGGTGGACGTTTAACTCCATTTACATCTTCTTCTATATCAGTATCTTCCTCTACTGCACCTTCTTCTTCTTCTTTTTTAATAGCCTGAACTTCGAATTTTGCACATAATTTTTCTGCAGTTTCAAAATCTATCTCTTGATTAATACCAGCCATTACACCAACAAAGATAAGTTCTCTGATAACTTCAGTAACTGGTTTCTTAAGTTTTTCAGAAAGTTCACTAACTGAAATAGTTTCTTCTATTTCAATGAATTCTAATAATTCATCTTCCTGCTCTTCTTCCTTTTGACCTGCTTTTTTAGTTGTTTTCTTATTCTTAACTTTTTTAATATTTTTAAGTACATTCTCATTTTCAATGTTTTCATACATCTCAACAACTTCAGACTCTTCTTCAATTGACCCAAATAATTCTTTAATTAACTCCGCGTCTTCTTCCTCAATAACACTCATATGGTTCTTAACCTTTACACCGAACTCTTCTAACAAAATGTTTATTAACTCTTTACTTGGTACGTTTAATTCCTTCGCTAACTCATAAACTCTAATTTTTGTCAATATGGTCACCCCCGCATTTACTATTTTCTTCCCATAGTTCCCATAGTTTTCTAGAGAAACCTTTATTATCTATGGATACTACTTTTATGATTCTATCATTACCGAGCATTCTACTCAATTCTTCACCGGAAGCATTCGAAATCATTTTAACATTGTATTTTTCACAACTATTTTTAAATTTCTTAAGTGAGTTTTGAGATAATTCTTCACTAGTTATTACCAATGAAGCTCTATTTCCCAAAATCGCTTCCTCACATTTATTGTATCCCACTGAAACTTTTCCAGCTTTTTTAGCCATTCCAATGAGGTTATAAAATTTATTCATTAATTATTTCTTCCTTTAGCTTATCATAAATTTCCTGATCGATCTTCATTTTAAAACTTCGTTCTACTCTTCTACTTTTTATACCTTTTTCTAAACATTCTAT
Organism: Oceanirhabdus sp. W0125-5; assembly: GCF_027938815.1. Lineage (GTDB taxonomy): Bacteria > Bacillota > Clostridia > Clostridiales > Clostridiaceae > Oceanirhabdus. The sequence continues at coordinate 3,067,387 of NZ_CP115913.1, read as the reverse complement.
ACTGTTGCATACATATGCGCCACGTCCAGGTTTTTTACCAACTTTATCTATTGATACTTCCCCTTCTTTATTTTTAACTATTCTAATAAGTTCTTTTTTAGGCTTCATCTCTCCGCAACCTATACACATTCTTTGAGAAATCTTTCTTGTTTTCATTTAAATCACCTCAAATTTATTCGCCTATTTGAGATTTGCTTTTGATATCAATCTTCCAACCTGTAAGTTTAGCTGCTAATCTAACATTTTGCCCTTCTTTTCCTATTGCAAGAGAAAGTTGACTATCATCAACAACTACACTAGCTATTTTATTTTCTTCATCTAATATATCAACGCTGTATACTTTAGCAGGACTCAAAGCATTTGAAATAAACACTTCAGGATCCTTACTCCACTTAACTATATCAATCTTCTCGTTATTAAGTTCATTAACAATGCTTTGAACTCTGCTACCCTTTGGTCCAACACATGAACCCATTGGATCAATATTTTCATCATGAGAGTATACTGCTACTTTACTTCTTGAACCAGCTTCACGAGAAATTCCTTTAATTTCAACTATTCCATTAAATATTTCTGGAACCTCAAGTTCAAATAAACGTCTAACCAACCCTGGATGTGTTCTTGAAACAACAATTTGAGGTCCTTTAGTTGTCTTTTTAACTTCTACAATATATAACTTAATTTTTTCATTAAAGTCATAACCTTCAGTTGGAATTTGTTCATTAGGACCTAAGATAGCTTCTATCTTCCCTAAATTAACAAATACGTTTCCTCTTTCTTTTCTAATTATTACTCCAGTTATAATATCATACTCTTTCTCAAGGTATTCATTGTATATAACATTTCTTTCAGCTTCTTTAATTCTTTGAATAACAACTTGTTTTGCATTTTGTGCTGCTACTCTTCCAAATTCTCTTGGAGTTACCTCTATCTCAACTACATCATCCATTTGATATCTTGAACTAACAAGTTTAGCATCCTCAAGAGTAATTTCTACAGTTTCATCAAAAACTTCATCTACTACAGTTTTCTGAGCATAAACATGAATTTCCCCGTCTTCCCTATCAATTGTTACCCTTACATTGTGTGTGCTATTTGATACCTTTGAATAGTTCTTTTTGTATGCAGAAACCAATGCATCTTCTACAGCATTAAATAAAAAATCTTCGCTAATTCCTTTGATTTTTACAATTTCTTTTAATGCACTTACAAATTCTTCATTCATTATTAAAACTCCCCTTTTAGTTTAATTCTCTTAATTTTATCATTTGGAATAGTCCACACATCTTCGCCTTCAATAATTACTTCATTGTCATTAAAATCTTTTAAAACCCCTTCAAACTTCTTTTTACCACAATGTAATTTAGATAAGGACAATTTCACCTCATGATTTATATATCTTCTATAGTGTTCCTTAGTATATAATACTCTCTCTATTCCTGGAGATGAGATTTCAAGAATGTATGCTTCATCTATAGGATCTTCTACATCAAGATAATCATTGCTTAACTTTCTAGTAACATCAACACAATCATTAATTGTAACTCCGCTCTCAGAATCAATATATATTCTTAAATAAAATTCATTGTTCTCTTTTACGTATTCTATATGGTATAACTCGAACCCTTCATTATTTACTATAGTTTTAACGTTCTCTCTTAATTCATTGAGTTTTGCTTCTGTAATCACTTGTTTACCTCCTTTTTCCATTTCAATTAAACAAATAGAGTGGAGATAAGCTCCACTCTATTTATGAAAAGTTTTCTATTGTATTTTCTATTATTCATTGTAACATAGAAAAAATTCATTTTCAAGGAAGAATTATCTTATTTTTAGAAGAATGAAAGTTGATTACTTTCTGGCATTCCTTCTAAACAACCATGTTGATCCAGACCCTCTATAACAGTCTTAGTAACTTTAGCTCTTTTTCTAAGGTCTTCTTTAGATAAAAACTCCCCATTAACTCTTGCTTCACCAATACTTTTAGCTGCATTTTCACCTACACCTTCAATAGCACTAATAGGCATCCTTATTTTCTCATCCTCTATAGTAAACTCAGTTGGATGAGAAATATATAAATCTACTGGGAGAAATTCAATTCCTCTTAAACGCATTTCATGTACCAATTCTAATGTAGTTAATAATCCCTTATCTTTATTACTTGCACCATTACCCGCTTCATTAATTTCTTCCATCTTTGCTAATACAGCATCTTGACCTTTAATAATTAAGTTTCCATCAAATTCATCAGCTCTAACAGTAAAATATGCACAATAATACGCTTGTGGTTTATACACTTTAAAATAAGCAATCCTTATTGCCATCATAACATATGCGGCAGCGTGACCTTTAGGGAACATGTACTTGATCCTTTTACAAGATTCAATATACCAATCAGGTACATTATTTTCTTTCATAATTTTCTCAAATTCCTCACTAACACCTTTACCTTTTCTTACCTTCTCCATTATTGTAAATGCTGTTGCAGGTTCAAGACCTTTGTATATTAGATAAACCATTATGTCGTCTCTTGTAGAGATACAATCCTTAAGTGTAGTATACCCTTCCTTAATAAAATATTGCGCATTATTCAACCAAACATCCGTACCATGAGAGAGCCCGGATATTCTTACTAGATCTGAAAAAGTTTTAGGTTTAGTATCCAATAACATCTGTCTAACAAATTTTGTTCCAAACTCCGGAATTCCATAACATCCAACAGGACATCCAAGGTCTTCTTCTGTTATTCCCAAAGCTTTTGTTGATGTAAATAAAGATAACACTTTTTCATCACCTAAAGGAACATTCTGAGGATCTATTCCAGTTATATCTTTGAGCATTCTCAGAACTGTTGGATCATCGTGTCCAAGTATATCAAGCTTAAGTAATCTACCACTAATCGAATGATAGTCAAAATGTGTTGTTATTATATCTGATGTTGGGTCATCAGCCGGACGCTGTATTGGACAAAAATTAAAGATTTCTTGATCACTAGGAACAACCATTATCCCACCTGGGTGTTGACCAGAAGTTCTCTTGGCTCCAGTCAATCCTTTTGACAACCTATCAACCTCTGCACCTGGAAGAACCATATCTTTATCTTTTAAATAATTCATAACATATCCATAGGCAGTTTTATCTGCTACAGTACCAATTGTTCCAGCTTTAAATGTATAGCCCTTTCCAAAGAGAACTTCACAATACTTATGAATATCCCCTTGGTTATCTCCTGAGAAGTTAAGATCAATATCTGGTTCTTTATCTCCTTTAAACCCAAGGAAAGTCTCAAATGGAATGTCAAATCCATCCTTATTTAACATCTCTCCACACTTGGGACATTCTTTATCTTCCATATCTACTCCAGCACCAACACTACCATCAGCTATAAACTCACTGTGTTTACACTTTCCACACACATAATGAGGTGGCAATCCATTAACCTCAGTAATATCTGACATTGTAGCCGCAAATGATGATCCTACAGATCCTCTTGAACCAACAAGATATCCATCAGCATATGATTTAGCAACTAGTTTCTGTGCTATTAAATAAAGTACTGCATATCCATTTCCAATAATAGATGTTAATTCTTTTTCTAACCTCTCTGAAACAATCTCTGGAAGATTCTCTCCATAAATGCTTCTTGCCTTTGCCCAACACATGGATTCCAGTTCCTCTTCCGCACCTTCAATCTTAGGTGTGAAAGTTTCATCTGGTATAGGTTTAATCACCTCAGTCCAATCTGCAACAATATTAGGATTCTTAACAACTACTTCATGTGCCCCTTGAGAACCTAGATATCTAAACTCTTTTAACATCTCATCAGTAGTTTTAAAATATAATGGCGGCTGGTCTTCAGCATCAGAGAATCCTTTACTAGCCATTAGAATTTTCCTATAAACTTCATCGTGAGGATCCATGAAATGTACGTCCCCTGTTGCAACAACAGGTTTATCCATTTCAAGTCCTAGTTCATAAATGGTTTTATTAATTTCCTGTAATTCCGAAACTCCATTTACTATACCTTTTTTTATCATAAATTCATTATTGCCTATTGGTTGTATTTCTAAGTAATCATAGAATGAAGCAATTTCTTTTAACTCCTCTTTACTTTTACCTGCAAGAACAGCTTTATATAACTCTCCTGCTTCACATGCAGAACCCACAATAATCCCATCTCTATGTTCCATAATCATACTCTTTGGCATTCTTGGTCTTCTAAAGAAATAATCAAGGTTTGATTTGGATATCATTTTATATATATTCTTTAGTCCTGCTTGATTTCTTGCCATTAATATAATGTGATGAGTAGGAGCTTTTAATACATTGAACTCGTTAGAGTATGCAGTGTTTATATCTTTTAAGTATTTCAACTCCTTGGTCTCACTAATTGTTTTCATACAATGAATAAATATCTCAGCAGTGGCTTCTGCATCATCTACAGCTCTATGATGGTTCTCTAAAGATATACCTAAATGCTTCGATATAGTCTTCAGTTTGTATGTCTTCAATTCTGGTAAAACATATTTACATAAAGCCACTGTATCTATTGTTGCATTCTTAAATTCCAAATTAAGTCTATTGCAATTTGTATTTATAAAAGAACAATCAAATGATGCATTATGTGCAACAACAACAGCACCTTCAATAAATTCTAGAAATTCTGGCATAACCTCTTCTATCGTCTTTGCATCCTTAACCATATCATTATTAATTCCGGTAAGTTCAATTATTTCAAATGGAATTTTCCTTTCAGGATTTACAAAAACATTAAATCTATCAGTTATTTTTCCTTCTTGAATTTTTACAGCACCTATTTCAATAATCCTATCATTCTTAGGAGAAAAACCTGTAGTTTCAATATCAAATACAACAAAATTACTATCAACACTTTCTTCTTTTAATACATTAAAACTATCTAATACTATAGGCTCACCATCATTAACTAAATATCCCTCTACACCATAAATAACTTTTATACCATGTTTCTTAGCAGCGTCCATAGCTTCTGGGTATGCCTGGGCAACACCATGGTCTGTAATAGCAACTGCTTTATGCCCCCATTTCGCAGCTCTTTTAACAATATCACTTGCAGAAACAACTGCATCCATTGAACTCATTTGCGTATGCAGGTGCAGTTCAACTCTCTTCTCACTTGCCGTGTCCATTTTCTCGATTTTCTGTAACTTTGATATGTCTCTTCCCATTATTACTATTTCTCTTGAGAATGTATCTAATAGCGCTTCCCCTCTGACCTTACATACAAAACCTTTTTTCACTTCTTCAAGTACTGCTTCCTCATCCTTTGGTTTTAAGAATATTTTTACAGTAATTGAACTTGTATAATCAGTTATATTAAACATTAATATCTTCTTACCAGTTCTTGTTTCTTTAATATTAACAGCAAATACTTCACCTTCAATTGCAACAACACCTGATGTTTCGTCGATATCAATTATATCCATGGAATCTACCGTTATACTTCTTCCTAATATTACACTCTTATCATCAGATTTAGTATTCGTAGAAATTCTTTTCTTAGGTTCTGGTTTCTTTTCTTCGCTTTTAGCTGAATCCTTTTGAGGGTTAACCCCTATATTAGAGAAGACTTCCTGTACCAAATATTTATTTTCAACTTTTTTACTTTTTCTATATTCCTCTAATCCTATTACATTATTATCATTTATTAATTTCACAGAGCAACTCACACCGAAAATGCTTCTAATAGTATCACTAATTAAAGGTTCAACTCTTTTCTCCATTAATTTGTCATATAAAAACTCATTATCAAGAGAAATATTAATACGATCTCCTACTATCTCTTTTGTACAGTTAATTAATGCTCCTTTACATACTGGTGCTTTCCTACCAACAGCAGCTAATAAATCACACCAATATTTTTCACATACTTCATCTAAGCTAACTCCAGAAATATCTCTACACCACAATACCTGCATATTTTCATTTCCAAGCAATACTCCACCTAATAATTTCTCAATTCTTTCTTTATCAATATCATCAATTTCAATATTATGTTTTAATTCAACTTTTACCTTCTTTGTCTTCTTAGACAAGACAACCTTACTTACCTCAACATCGCTAAGGATACTTGCAAGACCATCTTCTTTAATCTTTATCAATTCATTAAGATATTTACCCATGTTCTCCTCCATAGCAATCAAACATTCCTTGCTTTAAGCAAGAAAGGCACGCATAGCGTGCTAAAACCAAATGTATAATTGATAATTGAGAATGTATAATGATGGATGTTTCTACTTACGCCGAAACTACATTTTATCGTTCTAAAAGAATAATAGTATTTTATTCATTTTATCTAAAAAAATATAGTAGTTAAAATATAAACTTTCATAAGCAATGAAAGGAGTATCATTTATTATTTAAAGAACTATAAAATTAAAATTTCTCGAAGAGAAATGTCAATCATTCTCCATTCTACATTCTACATTCTCCATTAATGTTTTCTCTTATTATTTTTTATACTTTAGAATATTTTAAAGTTTTATCAGAAAAATATAAAAAAGAGAATAGGTAAACCCCATCCTCTATATATCATATTACAATTGTTCAATTTGTGCAATAAGCTCATCAACCAATTCTTCCTCAGGCACTTTTTTTACAATCTCACCTTTTTTAAATATGAGCCCTACTCCTTTACCTCCAGCTATGCCAATATCAGCTTCCCTAGCTTCTCCAGGTCCGTTGACAACACACCCCATAACTGCTACTCTAATATTTTTATTAACAGATTCTAAACGTTCTTCCACTTCCTTGGCAATTCCTATAAGATCTATTTCTGTTCTTCCACACGTTGGACAGGATATAAATTCTATACCCTCTTTTAAAAGATTTAATGATTTTAAAATCTCTCGTCCAACTTTAACTTCTTCAACAACATCACCTGTTAATGATACTCTTAATGTATCTCCTATTCCTTCACTAAGAAGAGTTCCAATACCAATAGCTGATTTTATTGTTCCTCTCCATGGCGTACCTGATTCTGTAACTCCAAGATGTAAAGGATAATCAACTTTATCACTCATTAATCTGTAACATTCTATTGTTTTATACACATCAGAACATTTTATGGATATAACAATATCATTAAAATCTAGTTTTTCTAGAATGCTGACATGTCTTAAGGCACTCTCTACAAGTGCTTCTGGTACAGGTGCCCCATATTTTTCAAGTATGTCTTTTTCTAAAGAACCAGAATTTACACCTATTCTTATAGGAATATTCTTTTCTTTTGCGGCTTCCACAACTGCTCTAACTCTATCTTCACTACCAATATTCCCTGGATTGATTCTAATCTTACTTACGCCACTCTCAATTGCTTTCAATGCTAATCTATAGTCAAAATGAATATCTGCAACAATTGGCAAGTTGACACTTTTAACTATTTCACTTAAAGCTTCTGCAGCTACCATATCCGGTACAGCACATCTAACAATATCACACCCTGCAACCTCCAACTCTTTTATCTGTTCTACAGTTGCTTTAACATCTCGTGTATCTGTATTTGTCATTGATTGAACAGCAATTTTTTCTCCATCTCCAATGAATATATCACCAATTTTTATTCTTCTAGTTTTTTTTCTCACTCTAATCACTTCCTTTAAAATGCAGGATATAGAACGTCTTTAACTGTAACTAATACCATTAGTCCAAGTAATATCATAAAACCAACATAGTTTATCTTTCCAACAACATCCTCATTAAATTTCTTCCCTGTGATCATTTGCAGAATAAGTATTACTATCCACCCACCATCTAAAGCAGGGAAAGGAAGTATATTAAAGATTGCAAGCTGCACACTTATAAAAGCCATAAACTTAATAAATGGTAATATTCCTAATTTTGCAACTTTCCCAGTTAATTTAATTATTGTTACAGGTCCACCAACATCATCTTTTGAAGCCTGACCTTTAAAAGCTTTACCAAAAAAACCAAATGTTTGTTTAATATTACTCTTCACATCCAAAACACCATATTTTAACGCTTCACCAAAAGAAGGTTTAATTACTTCCCAACCAATACCTACTTTATAACTTTTAACACCATCTTCTTCGACTTCCTTAGGAATTATATTAAATTCCAAAACCTCTCCATCTCTATTGACCTTTATGTCTACTGCTTCACCCTTATTCTCACTCATAATAACCATGAAATCAGTCCATGTATCTATTTTTTTATCATTAAGTTCAATAATTTTATCTCCTACTTTTATTCCAGAGTTTATAGCAACACCATCTTTTACCAATTCACCAACATTCGGTACCGCAGTTCCAGTATAACTATAAACCCCTCCAAAAAGAACTATTGCTAGTATGAAGTTAAATATTGGCCCTGCGGCAACAATAGTTAATCTTCTCCAATTCGCTTTATTTGCAAAGGCTCTCTCATCGTCGCATTCACCTTCTTCACCAAGCATCTTAACATATCCACCAATTGGCAGCATTCTAACATTATATTCTGTTTCCTTACCTTTCACACCGAAAAGCCTTTTACCCATCCCTACTGAAAACTCTTCAACTTTAACTCCATTTAACTTTGCTAATAGAAAATGACCTAATTCATGCCATATAACCAATACTCCAAAACCTAAGAGCCCCATTAATATTAATGGAATAGCTTTTACTATACTTTCCAAACTCATATTATTTTCCTCCTAAATATAAATCATATAAATCTTTTCTAATTCTTTTATCTATATGAATAATATCATCTAATGACGGCTTAGACATATACTCATAATTATTTAAACATCTTTCAACAATTTCGTTAATTTCAAGATACTTTATAGAACCTTTTAAAAATAAATCTACTGCAACTTCGTTACTAGTATTCAATATTACTCCTGCGTTACCACCTGCTTTTCCTGCCTGATACGCTAATTTCAAACAATCGAATGTCTCTGTATCAGGTTTTAAAAAAGTTAATTGACCAACATCAAAAAGATTAAGCTCTTTAATATTGCAGTCAATCCTTTCTGGATAAGTAAGAGCATATTGTATCGGGAGTTTCATATCTGGGTTGCTTAATTGCGCAATAACACTATTGTCTTTATACTCAACCATAGAATGTATTATACTCTCTGGGTGAACAACCACATTAATTTTATCATAATCTACCCCATACAGCCAATGTGCCTCAATTACTTCCAATCCTTTATTCATTAATGTTGAAGAATCAACACTTATTTTCATACCCATATTCCACTTAGGATGTCTTACAGCATCCTCTGGAGTAATATTAATTAGTTCTTCTTTTTTTCTTCCTCTGAAAGGTCCACCTGATGCAGTTATATGTAACCTCTTGATATCCTGTTTTTTCTCACCTTGCAGGCATTGAAAAAGAGCATTATGCTCTGAGTCTACAGGTAGAATATCAACATTTCCTTTTCTTGCAGCTTCCATTACATGAATACCACCTGCTACCAAAGTTTCTTTATTTGCTAGAGCAATCGTTGTTCCATTCTCAATAGCCTTCATTGTTGGCTTTAGTCCTACCATTCCTACTACTGAGGTAACAAGTATATCATTCTCTTTAATTTCACTTACCTTTTCTAATGCATTCACACCACTGTAAAGGTCTATTTTTTTGTTATGTTCTTTACAATAATCTTTTATTATTCCATAAGCTTTTTCTTCAGTAACAACAACAACTTCTGGTGAAAATTCATCAATAATTTCAATTGTTTTTTTATAGTTACTATGCGCACTAATACTTGTTAAATTAAATGCCTCTCTGTTTTCTCTTAAAACTTCAATTGTTTGACTGCCTATTGAGCCTGTAGCGCCAATAATACCTATATTTTTCATATTTTGCCTCCATTATAGTCTTGTATATTGTATCCTTTTATCCATTCTTTAATACTTATAGCACAAAATAGCAACATAATAGAACCAGTAAATCCTTGAATCTGATATCCCATATACACTGAAACAAATAATACCAAGGGATGAATATTCAAAGAACTACTAGCAAATTTCGTCTGTAGTATCTCTCTTGTTATTGATATATATAAGTATAAAATTCCTAATCCAATAACAAGAATATATTTTTTATAATATAGATTAATCAAAATTAAAGGTACAAAAACTAATAACATTCCTACAATTGGAAGTATATCAAGTAATCCACAAATTATTCCATATGATAAGAAATCCTTTATACCTAAAACCATGAAACCTAAAGTTATTTGAAGAGCTGAAAATCCAACAAGCATAAGTTGAATTTTAAAATATACTCTAAATTCATTAAGCTTTACTCTAAAAAAACTTAATGCTCGATAACCTATTAATGCACTCATAAATTTTGTAATTGCTTCTTTATCTTTTAATGCAAAGAAAAGCATAATATTTGCAAAAACATATGTACTAAGGCTATTTGTAGTATAAGTAGCCCCTTTAGTTAAGATTATACCACTTAAGTTCGTTAATTGACTATATAACTTAGTCATTATCTCTTCATATTTAATATTATTTTCCAGATTTATTAACAGAATTTTAATATTATTTACAACGTTTACAGCTCCACATCTTAAAATATAAATAATCTTGTTATAAAAAAAACCACCAATAAACATTATCAAAAGAACTACTATTGTATTTATAATTAAAATCATAATAGTAGCCCTTATATTAGCATTTGTTATCTTCTTCTTTAATATTCCATCTATAGGAATCGCTACGATTAGAAGGATCACAAATAAAATCATTGGTTTAAAAAAATGATTTATAAAAACCGCTCCTAACGCAAAAATTCCAAACAATACTACAACTTCAATAAAAATTCTTTTTCTTTTATTCACTCCTACATCCCTATAATTATTGATATATAATAATATACTACAGCAGATGCAAAAATTATGCTATCAAATCTATCTAAAATTCCTCCATGCCCTGGAATTAGATTACTAAAATCCTTAATATCCATATTTCTCTTAATAGACGATGCTGTTAAATCACCTATTTGATTTAATACTCCACAAATCATACCAATAATAATAAAATGAATAAGATTTATATTTATGTTAAAGAAATTTATTATTATGTACCCGTATATCCCTGTTGCGATTGTAGATGCTAAAAACCCACCTATTGATCCTTCTATAGTCTTTTTAGGGCTTATTTTGGGCGCAATTTTTTTAGTACCTATATTTTTTCCAATAAAGTAAGCCATAGTATCGCAACTCCATGAACTAATAAAAATTACCCAAATTAAATATACACCATTTTCTTTTACACCTATTAAATATATTAAGCTTATTAATGCTGTAACATAAAATATACCAAATAAAGTTACAGCGGAATCAATTATAGTACAATTTTCATAAAACATAGGTAAAACTAATAATATCATAACTATAGACATCACGAGAAATCCCAAAAATACCATATTAGTACTCTTACCTAGATAATAATAATATATAATAGTTGAAGCATACCCAATAATTGCAAATGGATTTATGTTCTTTTTTCTAAAAGCATTATAAAATTCATTCAATCCCATTAAAGACATTATTAGCAATCCATATCTTAGGAAATCTCCACCTAATAATATTATTAATAAAGTTGGAATCAAATAAATAACTGCCCCAATATATCTTTTATTCATATTAAACACTCCTTATTTCAATCCACCAAATCTTCTATCACGTCTTTCAAATGTTTTTAATGCTAGATATAAATCATCTTTTTTAAAATCTGGCCAAAGAACATCTGTGAAGTAAAACTCTGAATAAGCTAGCTGCCATATAAGAAAATTACTTAATCTCTCTTCACCACTAGTTCTTATCATTAATTCTGGATCTGGTATGCCTTTAGTGTATAAATTATTGCTAATCATCTCTTCATTTAACTCTTCAATTGAAAATTCTCCTTGGTCATAAGCTTTAAGAATATTTTTAAAAGAGTAAACAATTTCATCTCTACCCCCATAATTCAAAGCTAAATTAAGAGTCAACCCAGTGTTATTCTTTGTTAAATTTTTAGCTTTTATCAATTCTTCTTGGCATATTTCCGGCAATTTTGATATATTTCCTATATAATTGATTACAACATTATTTCTATCTAACTCTTTAAACTCACCTTTTAAGTATTGAACAAGTAGTTTCATTAACCCATTAACTTCATCTTGAGGTCTTTTCCAATTTTCTGTTGAAAAAGCGTAAAAAGTCAAGTATTCAATACCAATCTTACTACATTCCTTAACAATTTCTCTAATTGCTTCAACTCCAGCTTTGTGCCCTAAAGTTCTTGGCAGTCCTCTTTTTTTAGCCCATCGCCCATTTCCATCCATAATTATAGCAATATGTGATGGTATTATAGAGAATTTATTATCTACTTTTTTTTGTTTTCTATTAAAAATGCCCAAATATATCACCTTTTTCAGTTTATTTCTAAAAATTGAATCAACCAAGTTTAAAAGTAAATTCTTTATATAACTAACAAACTCAGAAATCCTCTAATAGGTTCTGAGTTTGCAGTCTTTAAATTACACTTTCATTACATCGTTTTCTTTAGCAGAAATTAGACCATCAATTTCTTTTACAAACTTATCTATTTCTTTTTGTATATCCTTTTCAACATCTTTAGCGTCATCTTCTGTTATTTCATTGTCTTTTTTCAATGATTTAATCTTGTTAAGTGCATCATGTCTTATAGATCTTAAGGCAATTTTTGAATCTTCTCCATGTTTTTTAATTGATTTAACAAGATTTTTTCTTGTTTCCTCAGTTAATTCTGGAACCATTAATCTTATTACACTACCATCATTACTAGGATTTAATCCTAAATCTGATTTAAGTATTGCTTTTTCAATTTCTTTCAAAGCAGTCTTATCATAAGGAGTTATTAATAAAATTCTTGGCTCTGGAACTGAAATATTTGCTAATTGACTTAGCGGTGTCATGCTACCATAATATTCAGCTTCAATTTTATCAAGCATCTTAGGGTTAGCTCTTCCTGCTTTCATAGAAGCAAGTTCTTCATTAAGTACTTTAATTGTCTTTTTCATTTTTGTATCCATATTGCTCATAATATCTTTTATCATAAATACACCCCCGTATTATTTTACTAATGTTCCTATCTGTTCACCTTGAACAGCTAGTTTTATATTATCTGGTTTTTCTAATGCAAATACTAAAATTGGTATTTCATTATCCATGCAAAGAGATGTTGCGGTTGAATCCATAACCTGTAATCCTTTTTCTAATACTTCTATGTATCTTAAAGAATCAAATTTCTTTGCATCATCATACTTATTCGGATCCTTATCATATACTCCATCAACATTTTTAGCCAATAAAATTATATCAGCCTCTATTTCAGCCGCTCTTAATGCAGCTGCTGTATCAGTTGAGAAATATGGATTCCCTGTTCCAGAAGCAAAAATTACAACTCTTCCTTTTTCCAAGTGTCTCATAGCTCTTCTTCTTATAAATGGTTCCGCTACTTCTCTCATCTCAATTGCTGTTTGAACCCTAGTTTGAACTCCCATACTTTCAAGTGAATCTTGCATCGCAAGGGCATTGATACACGTTGCCATCATTCCCATATAGTCAGCAGTAGTTCTGTCCATATCACTTCCATTTCTGCCTCTCCATATGTTCCCGGCACCAACTACAATTCCACATTCAATTCCCATATCAACTATTTCTTTAATCTGCTCTGATATATTTTTAACTATATCAAAATCTATCCCATATCCTTTAGGGCCAGACAATGCTTCACCTGATAGTTTCAACATAACTCTTTTATATTTTCCAGTACTCATATTAATATTATACCTCCAAATGTCAAGAATTGCTAATTATTTGAAAAAAAGAGAACACGCTAGTGTTCTCTCTTCTATTACTTGCTAAGCTGTCTTTGAACTTCTTCAGCAAAATTCTCTTCTTTTTTCTCAATACCTTCGCCTTTTTCAAATCTTACAAATGCCTTAACACTAATTTCAGCACCTAATTTCTTTCCTTCTTCTTCAAGAAGCTTAGAAATAGTAAGATCTCCATTTTTAACCCAAAGTTGATCAACTAGGCATACTTCTTTAAGGTATTTGTTAATTCTACCTTCAACCATTTTATCAACGATTTTTTCTGGTTTACCTTCGTTTAGAGCTTGAACTTTATAGATTTCTCTCTCTTTTTCAATTTTTTCTTGATCAACAGAGTTTCTATCTAAGAATAATGGATTAGCAGCAGCAACTTGCATAGCTACCTCTCTAGCTAATGCTTTTACTTCTTCAACCTTATCAGTGTTACTTTCTAATTCAACAAGAACACCAATTTTACCACCACCGTGGATATAACTGTTGATTGCTCCATTTTCAACGCTTAACTTCTGGAATCTTCTAAGATCCATGTTTTCACCTAATTTAGCTATTAAAGCTGTTAAAGCATCAGCAACAGTCATAGCTTCATCAGCAATATATTTAGCAGCCTTTAACTCTTCGATATCAGCATACTCATTTAAAGCAACTTGCTTAGCAATGTTATCAGCAAAAGCCATAAATGCTTCGTTAGCAGCAACGAAATCAGTTTCACAGTTTACTTCAACGATTGCAGCTTTCTTACCATCTTCAGTAATGAAAGTTTTTACTATTCCCTCAGCAGCAACTCTTCCTGCCTTTTTAGCAGCAGCAGCTAATCCTTTTTCTCTTAAAATCTCAACTGCTCTTTCAATGTTACCTTCTGCTTCATTAAGAGCTTTTTTGCAGTTCATCATTCCTGCACCAGTAAGCTCTCTTAATTCTTTTACCATACTAGCAGTAATCATATTTATTCCTCCATTTCAATTAAGTGGCTTATTATTCAGCTAATTGTTCACCTTGCTTACCTTCTAAGATAGCTTCAGCCATTTTAGAAGCAATAAGCTTAACAGCTCTGATTGCATCATCATTACCTGGAATAACATAATCAATTGGATCTGGATCACAGTTTGTGTCAACGATAGATACAACTGGGATTCCTAATATTTTAGCTTCTGAAACAGCATTCTTTTCTTTTCTTGGGTCAACAACGAACATTGCACCAATTTTAGAAACATCCATATTTCTTATTCCACCTAAGTTTTTCTCAAGCTTTTCTCTTTCAAGCTTTAATTGAGCAACTTCTTTCTTAGGTAAAACATCAAAGATTCCCTCTTCTTCCATTCTATCAAGCTCATCTAATCTACCAATTCTCTTCTTGATAGTTTTAAAGTTAGTTAACATTCCACCTAACCATCTGTTTTGAACAAAGTGCATTCCAGCTTTAGTAGCTTCACTAGCTACAGCTTCTTGTGCTTGCTTCTTAGTTCCAACAAATAATACTTCTTTACCTTCAGCTACAACAGATCTTATGAAATCATAAGCTTCCTCTGTCTTCTTAGCTGTTTTTTGAAGATCAATGATATAGATACCATTTCTCTCTGTGAATATATATGGAGCCATCTTAGGGTTCCATCTTCTTGTTTGGTGTCCGAAATGTACACCAGCTTCTAATAATTGTTTCATAGAAATAACTGCCATTTTAAATCCTCCTTAGGTTTTACCTCCACACTTTTCACCTCACGAAATCCTTGCCGCGAAGCACCTTCATTTGAATCAAAGTGTGTGCGTATTTTTTTTACCTTATTGAGTATACCACATGCTCTTATGTACTTCAACAAAAATTTCACTTTTTTGTACCATATTATAGTTTTATTTATTATATTAACCCAATTTCATACTTTTTATTACCTCAATCGTATCTTTGATGGAATATTAACAAATGCGCCTTTCATTAACTTATCATAGATAATCTTTTATTCTTTAGGAAATTGAATAATTTTTACGAAGAGAACATCACATGTAACGTTGCTTATATCATATATTAAATATTTTTGTTAAATTGAACCAGTCAATTTATAAAGTGCATAAGTAAAATTTCAAAATAAATCTCTATAGCTTATTTCAGAATTATTTAATAAATAAAAAAAAAGCAGTTGATCTGCTTTTTTTATTTCATCTTATTAAGTTCTTCAATTAATTTATTATTAAGGATTTTAATGTGAGTCCCTTTCATTCCTAATGATCTCGACTCAATTACACCAGCACTTTCAAACTTTCTTAATGCATTAACTATAACCGATCTAGTTATGCCAACTTTATCAGCAATTTTTGATGCTACTAATAATCCTTCTTCTCCATCTAATTCATTAAAAATATGTTCAACAGCTTCAAGTTCTGAGTATGAAAGAGTTCCAATTGCAAGTTGAACAACAGCTTTCTTTCTTGCTTCCTTTTCCATATCTTCATTTTTAGCTCTTAATATTTCTAAACCAACTATTGTTGCACTATATTCAGAAATTACTAAATCATCTTCATTGAATTCTTTAGAAAATTTTGAAATAATTAAAGTTCCTAATCTCTCTCTGTTACCCATAATAGGAACAATAGTTGTAATTCTACCTTCGTGAATGCAACTTTCTTCTTCATCAAATACGCAAATTTCAGAATTTGTTACATTAGCTTTAGTTTCATGGATATCCAATAACTTTGAATTATACTCTTCTGGAAATCTCATTTCTTCTAAAATATCATTTTTCATCTTTTCACATTCAAAACCACTGAAAAGATTATAACCAAGAATCTTACCTTTTCTACTAGTTACATAAACATTACTTTCTAATACTTCGCTTAATAGTTTACAAATATCCATAAAAGAAACGGGTTCTGCTCCTGATTTTTGCAATATTCTATTCAACATTCTCGTTTTGTCTAATAATGACATTATAATATCCTCCTCGTTAGTATATATATTAATAGTATTGTTCAAAAATTCAAAATTAAATCAAAAAACTAATCTTGATAATAACGAATCACAGTTAATTATAATATCATACCTTCAATTAATATTCAACATTTTTTTTAAATTTTCGACATAATTAATACTAGTTTCATTCAATTTACTGTTAATTCTTATCTTTTTCTGTGTAATCACATTCTTTATTTGGACAGCTTAAATATTCACCACTCTTTTTTGAATACCTTTTAACTAATAACTCTCCACATTCTGGGCACGGTTTATTTACAGGTTCATACCAACTTACATAGTTACATTCTGGATAATTACTACATCCATAAAAAGTCTTACCCTTTTTACTTCTTTTTTCAACTATAACATTACCGCACAATGGACAATTAACATCTAATTCTTTTGTTATTGCCTTTGTATTTTTACATTCTGGATATCCCGGACATGCTAGGAACTCTCCAAATCTACCTTGCTTTATTACCATATTTCTACCACATTTGTCACATAGAATATCTGTAACTTTATCCTCTATTGTAATCTTAGCAATTTCTTTTTCTGCAATCTCTACCGCTTCTTTTAAAGGTTCATAAAGAGTAGCTACAGTTTTTCTCCATTCTGCGGTCCCTTCTTCAATACAATCTAGCTTTCTTTCAAGTTCAGCAGTAAAATCTATATCAACTATAAACTTAAAATATTCTCCAACAATTTTATTAACTATTTCTCCCAATTCTGTTGGTTGAAGTGTTTTCTTATCCCTTTCTACATATTTCCTACTTAATAGAGTTGATATAGTAGGTGAATATGTACTTGGTCTACCTATGCCGTTTTCTTCCAAGGTTTTAACCAACGAGGCTTCAGAGAACTTAGCAGGTGGTTGTGTAAAATGTTGAATACCTTCCATCTTCTCTAAAATCAGAATATCATCCTTAGCTAATTTAGGTAAAAGTTTCTTTTTCTCTTCGTCACTAGTGGAATATATTTTTGTAAATCCATCAAAAAGAATTACCGATCCTCTAGCTTTTAGTAAGTAATCCCCATTTATAATATTAACTGTAGTATTATCCATGATACAATCACTCATTTGGCTAGCCATAAATCTTTGCCAGATTAAGTTATACAATTTGTACTCATCTTTACTTAATGAATCTTTAGCTATTTCAGGAGTAATATTAACATTACTTGGTCTGATAGCTTCATGAGCGTCTTGTGTATTCTTCTTCTTAGTCTTGTAAATCCTCTTCTCTTCTGGTATATACTTATCTCCAATATTTTCTTTTATAAATTCTAATGCAGCTGTTTGCGCCTCTTCAGAAATTCTTACGGAATCTGTTCTCATATAAGTTATCAATCCAACAGTCCCAAATCCTTTAATATCTATACCTTCATATAATTTTTGAGCATTAGACATTGTTCTTTTTGTACTATATCCAAGTTTTTTATAAGCTTCTTGTTGTAATGTACTTGTTGTAAATGGAGCAGAAGGTGACTTTGCTTTTTTTGAAGTTTTTATTTCATCAATAATATACTTTCCTTTATTAAGTTCTTTTAAAACTTCATTTGTTTCCTTCTCATCATTCAATTCAATTTTTTTACCATTCTTTTGAGCTAATTTTATTTGAAAATCATCCTTCTTTTTATCTTTATATGCCAATCCTTCTATTGTCCAATATTCTTTAGGTTCAAAGGCCTTAATATCTTCTTCTCTATCACATATAATTTTCAATGCTGCTGATTGTACTCTACCAGCACTTAGACCCCACTTGATTTTTCTCCATAATATAGGACTAATCTCATATCCAACAAGTCTATCTAATATTCTTCTTGCTTGTTGTGCATTAACTACATTATCTCTTATTTCTCTAGGATTTTTAATTGCATTTTTAACTGCTGTTTTTGTAATCTCATTAAATTCTATTCTTATTTTTTCTTTTTCATCCATTTTAAGAGCTTTAACTAAATGCCAAGAAATAGCTTCACCTTCTCTATCTGGGTCGGTAGCCAGATAGACTTTATCACTTTTCTTAGCTGCTTTTCTTAATGTACTTAATACATCACCTTTTCCTCTTATGGTTATGTATTTTGGTTCAAAATCATTTTCTATATCAACACCTAATTGACTTTTAGGCAAATCCCTTACGTGACCCATTGTAGCTTCAACTACATAGTTTTTTCCTAAATATTTTTTTATAGTTTTAGCTTTTGCTGGCGACTCAACTATAACTAGTTTTTGTCCCATCATAACCCCTCCGATTTCTATATATTATTTAATCTAATTATCCTCAAAATTTCCAATAGATTATTTATCATACTGTAATAATTTAAATGGCTACATTTTTCTAGATTTTTTTGTTATTTTATCTTGTATTTTTTAACATAAAAATTTCCATTGATACAGCTTATTAAATCATTTATCTGCATTTCAAATAATAAACTATAAAGTACCCTTATGTCAATCTCAGTAATTTTTTTTATTTCATCAAAATGCATAGGAATATCCGATAAAATCGAAAAAATCTTAGAACTACTGGTTTTTTTTTCATAGTCATCTTTGTCTATAATACACTTTTTTTTATGAATTTTCAATATTTCTGTTATATCTGTTATATCATTATATACATAAGCCCCTTCACTAATTATCTTATTACATCCCTTTGAACTCTCAGAAAAAATATTTCCCGGAACCGCCATTACATCTCTTCCTTGCTCCAGTGCCTGCCCCATAGTTATTAAACTTCCACTTTTGCAACTTGCTTCAACTATTAAAAGTAACTGACTTATTCCGCTAATAACTCTATTCCTCTTAGGAAAATTATATCTCATTGGTTTTGTGCCTAATACAAATTCACTTATTATTGCACCACCATTATGAATAATATTTTCAAACATTTTCTTATTAGTATACGGATATAATACATCCAATCCACTCCCTAAAACAGCAAATGTGTCCAATTTGTTTTTTATAGAATAATTATGACATAAGGAATCTATTCCTAATGCTCCACCGCTTATAGTATTTACATTATATTCTCTTAAATACTTTACTATTCCCTTTATTACTTCTTCACCATAATGAGAACTCTTTCTTGAACCTACAATGGAAAGATTCTCTTTTTCATTTATTGAGTCTATCTTTCCTCTATAAAACAACACACTTGGCGGATCATATATTTCTTTCAACAATTTTGGATAGTATTTATCATTTAAGTCTATAGATGAAATATTCATTTTTAAAGATTTCTTATATATTTCCTCTATTATTTTAATCTCAACCCTTTTCTTGCAAGAATATTTAAGTTGAAAGTAATTTATTATCCTTTTGCAATCATTTAATGTCATTTTATTATAATTTTCCTCTTCTATAACTTCATTTAAAATATCTTTCTTAATACGATGATTTAATCCAGTCATACTCAACCATGTATGAAAAAACAATTTTACCATTATCCTTACCTCACTTTACGATACTGTAAATACCTTGCCTATAGTTTATAGCCTCTGATATATGACTATATTCAATCTCTTCACTTCCCTCTAAATCCGCTATAGTTCGTGCTATCTTCAAAATCTTAACGAATCCTCTATTGGTAATTTTAATTTTTTTACATACATCACATAAATACGCAATTAACTCATCAGAAACTACATGATTCTTTTTTAATAATTTCATTGAGGCACTGCTGTTAAATTGATCATTTTTATATCGTTTTTTCTGCACTTCCCAAGCCTTTTCAATTCTTTTCTGTATAATCTTTGAAGCATCGCCTTTTATTGAATTCTCACCTATATTTTTTAATTTATTACTCAAAAAAATAATCAAATCAAATCTATCCATTATTGGCCCAGATAGCTTCGATCTATATTTATTTATTTGTGATAATGAACATTTGCATTCACTATCGTCACCACCAGAATATCCACAAGGACATAGGTTAGAAGTTGCAATAAATATAAAATCACAAGGATATTCAATATATTTCAAGTTTTTATTAATCTGAATCTTCTTATCTTCAATAGGTTGTCTTAATGTTTCTATTTTACCTCTTTCTAGTTCTAAAAATTCATCTATAAATAATACTCCCTTATGAGCTAATGTTATTTCTCCTGGAGATAAATTTCTCCCTCCTCCAATAAGACCTAACTTAGTTATACTATTATGAGGTGCTCTAAATGGTCGTTTCTTCATTAACCCTTCTTTAGACATCTTTCCTACAGCTGAGTAAATACTTGTAACTTCTAAACTTTCTTTATATGTAAGCTTTGGCAATATTGTATACAATCTACTGGCTAACATACTTTTTCCACAACCTGGTGGACCTAATATCAATATGTTATGCTTCCCCGCAGCCGCTACTTCTAATGCTCTTTTACCATATTCATTTCCAATAACTTCATTCATATCAACATCGTAATCCATATCAAATTTTTCAGTAGGTTTTCTACTTTTTATCCCTTTCATATCTCTATATTTTATATACATAAAAACTTCTCTTAACGTAGTAAATGGATATATCTCAATTCCTTCAATTGTTAAACATTCTTTTAGATTACCATATGGAATTATAAATTTCTTTTCTCCTATTTCACTCAAACTCTTTGTTAATGTGAACGCTCCTTTAATACTCCTAATGTCACCATTTAATGATAGTTCTCCAAAGATAATATCACTCTCAACCCCTTCAATAGAAATACCATATTCTATACATAATAATGCAACTGCAATTGGTAAATCAAATAACGTCCCTTCTTTTCTCACATCAGCTGGTGCAAGATTGACAGTTACGCGTCCGGCAGGAAAATTTAAATTAGAATTTTCGATAGCTGCTCTAACTCTATCTTTTGCTTCTTTCACTTCTGTGCTTCCAAGTCCAACAATATTAAAAGCTGTTAGTCCTTTTGATACTTCAACTTCTACTTGAATACGCTGACCACCGATTCCCTCAATACAAACACTTTTCACATTAATTGCCATATAATTCCTCCTAATTATAATTTACAATCATAATTATTGACAATATGTTCATTTTTATATCAATTATGAAACATATGTTTTTATTTTTTGTTTTAGTCAATACTTATAGATAGATAAATCACTCTATAAAGAATAAAGAACAAATAAGGAGTTAAAAATGAAATCTTATAAGAAAACTTTTGGAAGTATAAATGAAAATATCGTTGGTTCTTATCTTGAATCTAATGATTACATAATCATTGAAAATAATTACAAACATAAGCTAGGAGAGATTGATATAATAGCTCACGATGTAAAAAATAACTGTATATGCTTTATAGAAATTAAAAGTAAATTTAATGATACTTTTAGTATTTATCCTTCAGTTACAAAAAAGCAATTATATAGAATCAGACGTTCAGCTTCAATATATTTAAATAAATATTTTCCTAATAAGAATGGTCGTATAGATCTAATTAATATTGCTAATGATGGTATTAAATATTCTATTGACCATGTAAAAGATATAATTTGGTAATTATATTGTAAACTTTTTATTAAATAAATAAAGGATTCCAAATAATTGGAATCCTTTATTTAAAAAAATATTAACATTTATTATACATTTATTAGATTTCTTATAAATGACTTTCTGTGAATATCCGTATGACCACATTTTCTCAACGCTTCAATATGCTTTTGTGTTCCATACCCAACATTACTTTCAAAGTCATATTCCGGATACTTTTTTGAGTATTCTTTCATAATTCTATCTCTATATACTTTAGCTAGAATAGATGCACAAGCAATAGCAGCACTCTTAGTATCACCTTTAATTACTGCCTCATTATCAATATTAAAATTCTTTATGGAATATCCATCACAAAGTACTTTATCCGGTTTAACATCTAAACCTAATATTGAATTCTTAAAAATTTCATTGTTACACCAAGCAATACCTTGACTATCAATAGTCCCATTATCTATTCCTACAATTTTATAGTCAACACACCTTTTAATTATTTCATCATACAATCTTTCTCTTTCACACTCTTTAATTTTTTTAGAGTCATTTATTCCCAATATCAAGTTCTCTACTTCTAGTGAACTATAATCTAAAACTACAGCTGCTCCAACTATCGGTCCAGCTAATGGCCCCCTGCCAACTTCATCAACACCTGCAATAATCACCCCATTATTGTGGTTAATATCAAACTCATATAGTTTTTTTACTCTTTCAATCTCATTCAGTAGTTTAGTGATTTCCTTCTCACACTTTACTTTCAAAGACTTTACTGCACTTCGCCCATCTTCATCTAAAACAGAGACTAATTTGGTTATATTATCAACATCTTTAGATGCATACATTTTCTCTAGTTCTATTTTAACAATATCTTTTATTTCTTTAACTTTTAATGACCCAAGATCTTTAATCATATACCTATGGCTTCTCTATAGAGATTTTGCCAATTTTCCCTCCCCTGAATTCATCTAAAATAATAACTGACACTCTATCGTAATTAATCTCACCTTTTTTAAGAAGACAACCTCTTTTTCTTGCTATTTCTTCCATAGTTTCTAATGGATCATCTGATACATAATCTAATTTATATCTCTCTTGAAGATTTTCTGGATAATCAACAACTAGTCTTTCTAACAATTTATATGCTAAATCTTCTATATTCAGAATTTCGTCTTTAATTGCCCCTGTGAAAGCTAGATTCTGAGCAACAACTTGATCTTTAAACTTAGGCCATAAAACCCCAGGAGTGTCTAACAATTCAATACCTAAATCCGTCTTTATCCATTGATTGGATCTTGTAACACCAGGCATATCACCCGTCTTTGCTCTCTTACCTTTAGCCATTCTATTAATAAATGAAGACTTTCCTACATTTGGTATACCTACAACCATAGCTCTTGTCACAAAGTTCAATACCCCTTTGCTTTCCATTCTCTCTCTTTTATCTTTCATTAATTTATCAATAGCTTTTTTTATTTCATTTATTCCATATCCTTTAACGCAGTTAGTTAATACAACCTCAACATTATCTTCCTTTAATTTTTCTACCCACTTATTAGTTACTTTATCTTCAGCCAGATCGTACTTATTTAGTAATATTACTCTTGGCTTACCTTTGCAAATTTTATCAATTTCAGGATTCTTACTAGCTTCAACGATTCTTGCATCCCTAATCTCTATAACAATATCTACAAGCTTAAGTTCTTCCTGAATCTTTCTTTTAGTTTTTGCCATATGCCCAGGATACCAGTTAATATTTTTTATACTATTAACACTTTCTATTCCATGCATAGTTTTCTCCCTCCTTATAAAAGTGTATATTTATAATCAAAAAAGGGGCCTAAAGCCCCTCTTGAATTACTTTCTTACGATTTTCTCTTTAACTTTAGCAGCTTTACCTACTCTGTCTCTTAAGTAGAATAACTTAGCTCTTCTTACTTTACCTAATCTAACAATTTCAATCTTTTCAATGAAAGGTGTGTTAACTGGGAAAGTTCTCTCTACACCAGTACCGTAAGCAACTCTTCTTACAGTGAAAGTTTCTCTAATTCCACCGTTTTGTCTCTTAATAACAGTACCTTCGAAAATCTGAATTCTTTCTTTTTTACCTTCAGTAATTCTTACGTGAACTTTTACAGTATCACCAACGTGAAACTCTGGTAAATCAGTTCTAATTTGTTCTTTTTCAATAGCTCTTATTATATCTTGCATTTGTACAACCTCCTTCTTATATTTAGACGTTCTATAATAGATTTTCTATCAGAGGACCGCCTGAAATCGCACAAGTATTATATTAACATACATATTTTAATCTTTCAAGTATTTTTTTTTATTTTTCAACAATTTTATATCTTCTTTAGTCATAACATACTTATCATACAAATCTTTTCTGTACTTCTTTGTAATTTCTAAAGATTTAATTTTTCTCCATTTTCTAATATTGTCATGATGACCTGACAATAAAACATCAGGAACCTTATCACCTTCAAAATCTGCAGGTCTTGTGTATTGAGGATATTCTAGCAACCCATTATAAAAAGATTCATCCATAAAACTTTCTTCGCTGCCAAGAACTCCTGGAATTAATCTACTTATACTATCAACAATTGGTAGACATGCCATTTCCCCTCCAGTAAGTATAAAGTCACCTATGGAAATTTCTTCATCTATATATTTCCTTGTTCGCTCATCTATACCCTCATAATGACCACAGAGGAATATTAACGATTCTTCCTTAGATAGTTCTTGAGCTTTTTTATGATTAAAACTTTTACCTCTAGGTCCTAAAAATATCACTTTCCCCTTATTATTCTCTTTTACCTTCCTAATGCAATCAACTATGGGTTGAGGAGTCATAACCATGCCTGCTCCTCCTCCATAAGGATAATCATCTGCTTTTTTATGTTTATTTTCAGAGTAATCTCTAATATTCACAATACTCAATTCTAAATGCCCACTTTCCTGTGCCCTTTTCATAATACTATGATTAAATACTTCGAACATCTCAGGAAAAAGTGTTAAAATATCTATCTTCATTCATCCATCCACTCTTTTATAGGCTTGATAATTATTTTTTCTGAATCAATATCTACATTTAATACAATTTCTTTTAATACAGGAACTAAAATATCCTTCTTTTTCTGATCTTTAATCCAATAAACATCATTACTACCAGTGCTTATTACATCATATATTTTACCTAATTGAAGACCATTTTCATCAAACACCATACAACCAATTAAATCAGCTATATAATATTCTCCTTCTTCAAGTTCAACAGCATCTTCTCTATTAACTGAAATATACTTATCTCTAAGCACAGCAGTATCTTCAATTCTATTGAAACCTTCTAATTTCAAAATAGCTTTAGTACTCTGAAGTTTAACACCTTCTACTATAACTTCTTTATCGTCAATTATAACTGTTTTAAGCTTTTTGAATCTCTTAAGATCATCAGTAAGCGGTATCACCTTCACTTCTCCTCTAATACCATGAGCTTTCGTTATCTTCCCGATTACTAAAGTTTCGTTCTTCATACCACACCTCAAACTGTTTAAATTTTAATATATTAATATACATCTTTATAGAGATTCCAACTCAAATCATAATTTATACGTGTCCATAACTCGTTGATACGCCGAGCTTTTGGAACAAGTATAAATTAATTTTCGTAAAGGAATCTCTATAATGTACTTAAATTGTATATGTACAATATTATTTACTAATAATATACTTTTTTATACAAAATAAGAGTTAGGAAGCCCTAACTCTTTATATTATTTCTACTACTACTCTTTTATTCTCTTTGATAGCGCAAGCTTTAACAACAGTTCTAATAGCCTTAGCTATTCTGCCTTGCTTACCTATTACTTTACCCATATCATCTTGAGATACTTTTAGCTCAAGAATTATGGATTGTTCACCAGAAACTTCATTAACTTCAACCATCTCTGGATTATCTACAAGAGATTTGGCTATTACCTCTAGCAATTCTTTCATCGAGATACGCCTCCATTCAACATTATATACTATTTGTTGATTCCTACTTTGTTAAATAATTTCTTAACAGTTTCTGTTGGTTGTGCACCATTGCTTAACCACTTAGCTGCCTTTTCTTCATCAATCTTGATTACTTTAGGCTCTGCAACTGGGTTGTAGTATCCGATCTCTTCGATGTTTCTACCATCTCTTGGAGCTCTTGAATCTGCAACTACCACTCTATAGAAAGGAGCTTTCTTAGCACCCATTCTCTTTAATCTGATTTTAACTGCCATTATAAATTCACCTCCTTAAATTTTTCATTTGCTTATATTAAAATGGGAATTTCCCAAATAAACCTTTAGAAGCTTTCTTTCCAAAACCTTGACTCATTCCTTTAAACTGCTTCATCATTTTCTTTGATTGTTCATACCCTTTAAGCAGCTTATTAATTGCAGCAACATTTACTCCTGCGCCTCTAGCAATTCTCTTTTTTCTTGATGATGAGCTCTTAATAAGACTAGGTTTTCTTCTTTCAGCAACTGTCATAGAATTAATCATCGCTTCAACACGCTTCATTTCTTTTTCAGAAGCTTCCATATCTAAATTACTCATCATTGATTTATTAACTCCAGGAACCATTTCCATAATCTTACCTAATGGGCCTAATTTTTTCATTTGCTTCATTGCTGAAAGGTAGTCTTCAAAATTGAATTCTTCATTCATCATTCTGTTAGACAATTCTTCAGCTTCTTTCTCATCAATAGCACTTTGTGCTTTTTCAATAAGAGATAATACATCTCCCATTCCCAGAATTCTCGAAGCCATTCTATCTGGATGGAATACCTCTAAGTCATTAAGTTTTTCTCCAACTCCAGCAAACTTAATTGCTTTTCCAGTCATTGCCTTAATTGATAATGCAGCTCCACCACGAGTATCACCATCAAGTTTTGTAAGTATAACACCATCAATGTTTAATAACTCATCAAATGTAGTAGCAACATTTACTGCATCTTGCCCAGTCATAGAATCTACAACAAGTAGAATTTCATCTGGATCTACACATTCTTTTACATCCTTAAGTTCTTGCATAAGTTCTTCATCAATATGAAGTCTTCCTGCTGTATCTATAATAACAACGTTGTTGTCATTTGCTTTTGCATGTTCAATAGCTGCTTTTGCAATATCTACAGGACTCACCTTATCTCCCATACTAAATACAGGAACATCTATGGATTTACCTACAACTTGCAATTGTTTAATCGCAGCTGGTCTATAAATATCACACGCTACAAGTAAAGGTCTTTTATTTTTCTTTCTAAGATGCATAGCGAGCTTACCACCCATTGTTGTTTTACCTGCACCTTGCAAACCTACTAGCATAATTACTGAAATGCCATTTGCTTTTAAATTTATTTCTTTAGTCTCATCACCCATTAAAGAAGAAAGCTCATCATTAACAATCTTAACTACCTGTTGACCAGGCGTAAGACTCTCCATTACTTCGCTTCCGTTGCATTTTTCTCCCACTGTCTTTACAAAGTTTTTTACTACTTTGAAATTAACATCAGCTTCCAAAAGTGCTAGTTTAACTTCCCTCATGGCCAATTTAATATCTTTTTCTGTTAATTTTCCTTTACCTTTAAGCTTTTTCATAGCTTCTTGTAATTTTGACGCTAATCCTTCAAATGCCATATAGGAACCTCCTAATAAATTTCATTTAAGAATTTCAACACATCATTTAGACAACCCAGCAACTTTTCTCTGTTAATTTCATCTTCACTGGTAATGTCATCTATACTGTCATTTACTTTAGCAGTTAATTTGTCCACCGATAATCTTTTATTAAGATAAGATAACTTTGATTCATAATCATACAAAGTTTTTTCACTTCTTTTTATTAGATCATGAACAGCTTGACGGCTTTTCCCTGTATTCTCCGCTATCTCTGCCAAGGACAAATCAGCATTATAATACAATTCCATCACATTTTTTTGATTTTCTGTTAATAATGCTCCATAGCAATCTAACAGAAATGAAATCTCAAACCTCTTATCCATAATTATCACCAACCTAATAACCTGACAACGATATTTATATTAACAGATTAGAATGATGCTGTCAAGTATTTTTACTTAACACCCATAACCCGACAACGATATTAATATTAACAGATTAAACCACGGCTGTCAAGTATTTTTACTTAACACTTTTAAAAATTAATCAAAAAGTGCATTAACAAATTCAGATGCATCAAATTCTTGTAAATCTTCTATACCTTCTCCAACTCCAATATACTTCACTGGAATATTTAATGTATTTTTTATTGATATAACTATACCACCTTTAGCAGTACCATCTAGCTTAGTAAGTATAATACCATCAATTTTACTCGCTTCCATAAATTCCTTTGCTTGTGAAACAGCGTTTTGACCTGTTGTTGCATCAAGCACTAGATATGTTTCCTTTTGCGCTCCACTGAATTCACTTTCAACAATTTTATTAATCTTAGCTAATTCCTTCATAAGATTCTTTTTATTATGCAACCTTCCTGCTGTATCACATATTAATATGTCAGAACCTCTTGATTTTCCAGCTGAAATCGCATCAAATATTACTGCACCAGGGTCTGCCCCTTCTTTATGTTTAATTATATCTACCTCTGCTCTATTTGCCCATACTTCTAATTGATCAATGGCAGCAGCTCTAAATGTATCTCCAGCTGCTAACAAAACTTTTTTACCACTTTCTTTATATCTACTTGCAATCTTACCAATTGAAGTAGTTTTCCCTGCCCCATTTACACCAATAATTAAAAGAACCTTAGGAAATTCTTCTTCAATTTCCTCAGCGTCTTCTTCAAGCATCTCTACAATAACTCTTCTCAAACACGGCTTAACCTCAGAAGGTTCACTAATTTTCTCTTCTTTAATTTTCTTTTTTAATCTCTCAATGATGTCTACAGTAGTGTCAAAACCAATATCCGCCATAACAAGAATTTCTTCAAGTTCTTCGTAAAGATCTTCATCAATAGTTACTGCAAGTTTTAATACCTCATTCACCTTATCTGTTATAGAATCTCTTGTTTTCTCTAAACCACTTTTAAGTTTACCAAATAATTTTCCAAACATATTTTTCCTCCAAACTATACAGATATTCCAACTCAAATATTAATTTATACAAGTCCATAACTCATTAATACTTTGAGATTTTGGACAAGTATAAATTAATTTTCCTACGGATTATCTATACCTGAATTGCATTATTATTTAAATCCATTGACAGTATTTTAGAAACACCTTTTTCTTCCATTGTAACCCCATAAATAACGTCACTCATGTGCATAGTTCCCTTTCTATGAGTTATAACAATAAATTGAATATTTTCAGAGAATTTTTTTAAAAACTCTGCATATCTAAATACGTTTGCATCATCCAAAGCAGCCTCAATCTCATCCAAAATACAGAATGGCGTTGGCTTCATTTTAAGAATTGCAAACAAAAGTGCAATTGCAGATAATACTTTTTCTCCACCTGACATTAGGGAAATATTTTGAAGCTTTTTTCCTGGTGGTTGAACATTAATTTCAATATTAGCTTGCAGCTCATCACCTTCACTAAGTATCAAATCAGCACTACCACCCTTAAATAATTCTTTAAATGTTGCATCGAAGTTTTTTCTCATTATTTCAAAATTTTCTTTAAAAAGGGTTCTCATTTCATCTGTCATCTCATCTATCAACTTTAACAACTCATCTTTTGAGTTTATCAAGTCTTCTCTTTGAGTACTCATAAATTCAAACTTTTCTTTAACTTCTTTATATTCTTCAATAGCCCCAAGATTTACAGTGCCTAATTTAGATATTTTTTCTTTAAGCACTTTAATCTCTTTTGTTGCTACAGAAATATCAATATTTTCATCTTTAAAATCTTTTGCTTCAGCTAAAGTTAAGTCAAAATCTTCATTTAACCTTTGGAATATATTCTCCCTCTCACTCTCTAGCTTAGCTTTATTGATTTCAACTTTATTAAGATTTTTATTAATTAATTCAACATTTTTCTCTTCATTCATTAAATCTTCAGAGTATTTTTTAATATAATCTTTAATCTTAATTTTTTTATCCTCATTCTCTTTAAATATTTCATCAGCTTTTATTAAATATTCTTCAATATTCTTAACTGTTTCAATATCTTCAGAAATCTTTTTAGAACTAATTTCTTTATCCATGTATGATTTTTGCACTTCTTTATCTAAGTCATGTTTTCTTTCATTTATAGAATTAAGTTCAATAGTAATCCTATTAATCTCACTAGTTTTGTTAGTTATCTTTTGAACAGTTTCAGCTTCAGTGATTCTAATTTCAGTTAATTCCTTATCAGCTATTTTTTTCTCTTCTTCCATTTGAATTTTCTCATTTCTTAATAACTCTATATTTTTTTCACTTATTTCAAGCATTTTAGTTAGACCACTATTTTTTTCTTCAAAGCTTGATAACTCGTCTTTTCGACTAACTATTTCATTAATAATCACATTCAAAGATTCTTTCCCACTAGCTACTTCTTTCATAAGATTAACTTTTTCTTCATCTATCCCTTTGATTCTAGTTCTAATTTTAGCTCTTTCTAATTCTTCGCTATGAATCAAATCTTTAATATTAAGATTTTTTTCATCTAATATTTCAATATTTTTTTCAAAATCTTTTCTATGTTCTTTTAATTCTTCAATTCTTTTTTTAAGTTCTTCACTTCGTACATTCAATTCTTCAATCTCTCTTTTTCTACCCATGATTGAATTATTTTTATTATATATACTTCCACCAGTCAAAGAACCTCCAGGATTTATAACTTCTCCATCAAGTGTAACTATTCTAAAATTTAGTCCACCTTTTTTACCGATGGCCAACCCATTGTCCATATTATCAGCTATTACTGTTCTTCCTAGAGTATATTCAATTGCATTAGTATACTTCTTATTGAAAGATACTAAATCACTAGCAATACCAATGTACCCTTTCATGCCTTTGATGTTATTATCAATGTTAACCCTTTTTCCTTTAACAATATCAATAGGCAAAAACGTAGCTCTTCCTATTTTCTTATTTTTCAAAGTGTGGATTAAACGCTTTGCAATCACCTCATTCTCAGTAATTACATTAGAAATAGCTCCACCAAGTGCAATTTCAATTGCAAGTTCGTAATTCTTAGGTGTTTTTACTATCTCACCTAACACCCAACACTTATCTTTATATTCAGGAATAAATTTATGAACCTCTCGCATTAATCTTTGGACAGATTTATTATACCCTTCATATTGTTCCTCAAGATTATTTAACGCATTCTTTTTTGCTTCACATGCGTTGAATTCTCTATTTAATTCATCAATATTTTTTTCTAATTTCAACTTTTCTTTTTTTTCAGATAAAATACTCTTATTATTCTCTTCAATAGTAGTCTTCCATCCGCTAATCTGATTATCAATAACTTCAGTTTTATTGATAAGTTCTAACTTTGTTTTTTCTTTGATTTTTAAAGACATATCAAAATTAGAAATTCTCTGTGTAAGTTCAACTTTTTTAT
This sequence comes from Oceanirhabdus sp. W0125-5, assembly GCF_027938815.1. Taxonomy (GTDB): domain Bacteria; phylum Bacillota; class Clostridia; order Clostridiales; family Clostridiaceae; genus Oceanirhabdus. Next base: position 3,035,564 of record NZ_CP115913.1, on the reverse strand, counting down.
CATTAAAATCTTTTAATTCTTTTTCAATTACAAAATAACTGTTTTTCTTATTAAATAATTCTTCTTTAACTTTTTCAATTTCTTCAGTTATCTTTACTATTTTCTTGCTAGATAATTCAATTTTAGACGATAGTTCAACTATCTTCTTATCATAATATATTTTTTTCTCTTCAATTTCTTCTTTTGAACGATTCAATTCATCTAAATCATTAGTGTAGACACTCTTTTCACCTGTAAACTTATTGAATTTTTCATTTAAGGAAATTATTTCTTTTTCTTCTTTTTCAATTACTTGATCAGCATTTTTTATTCTCTCTTTTAAAAGATTAATTTCACCATTCAATTTTTCTTTTAAATTTTTCTCTGAATAATATTTTTGTCTTTCACTAGCATATTCTTTTTCAAATTGTTCAAGAGCTTCATTCCAAGAATTCAATTCATTTCGAGAATTATCCAGTATTTTTTTAGAATTCATTAGTTCTTCATTAATTTCAGTTAATATTTCTTCATTCTTCTTATGACTACTTTCATTTTTCTCAAGTGTTGATAATATTACATTAACTTCTCTTGTCTTTAATGCCGAACTTAATTCAATGAACTCTTCTGCTTTTTCTTTATCTATTCTTAAAGGTTCCACTCTATCTTCTATAGTAGATAATACATCATTAATCCTGATAAGATTTTCTTCTGTATTTTTTAATCTTCTCTCTGCTTCTTTTTTTCTAGTTTTATATTTAACAATACCAGCAGCCTCTTCAAGCAATAATCTTCTATCTTCATTGTGCCCACTAAGAATCGCATCAATTTTACCTTGCCCTATAAGTGAGTATCCCTCTTTACCTATTCCAGTATCCATAAATAATTCTTGTACGTCTTTTAGTCTACACTTAGTATTATTAATTAAATATTCGCTTTCACCTGATCTATATAATCTTCTTGTAATTTTAACCTGCGAATAATCAATCTGTAGCTCACTATCAGAATTATCTAGTATTAAGGAAACTTGTGCAAGCCCAACAGGCTTTCTAAATTGAGTTCCCGCAAAAATTACATCCTGCATTTTTGCTCCTCTTAAGCTTTTTACACTTTGTTCACCCAGAACCCATCTCACAGCATCAGAAATATTACTTTTCCCACTTCCATTTGGTCCGATAACTGCAGTAACACCTTTTTTGAATTCTAATTCAGTCTTATCAGCAAAGGATTTAAACCCTCTAACTTCAATTGATTTTAAAAACATAAAATTTCACCTACATCAATATTAGAATAATTGCGCAACAAGGGATAGTACAGTCCCTATTACGAACACTGCTGTAATTCCTAATAATGTATATCTAACTATTTTCTCTTTTCTTTTTCTTTTCATTAAACTCATCCCCCATTATTTTTTTTACTAATTCATTTAAGTAATCTCTTAATTCTAGCTTTATTATTTTTTTTCTACATTGTACAACGAATTCATTTCGTTTAATTTCTTCGCTGGTTTCTACTTTTAAATTCCCATCAAAGTTTAACAATAATTTATTGAAAAACTTTTTTTTCCAACAATACAATTTAGATAAATCTTTCTGATTTACAATCAATTTAACATCTTCTTTCAGGTCAATGATACTACTTGAAATCATATCATTGATAAGAGATCCCTCAATCAACTCTCTAATTGCCGGATGAAAAGGTCCACTTACCAAATCAGAACCTGAAGATATTTCTGTAGTTGGCTGTAGCCCTATTCGTATTACCTTGATATCATTCACCTCAAAAAACGCAAAAATCTTTTTAGTTATTTCTATACATTCTTCAATTGTATATGGAGTATACTCTCCAGTTTCATACATAGATTCCATCTCAGTATTCTTTATAACCAATGCTGGATACAACCTTGTAAAGTCTGGTTTAACTTCAACTGCTTTTTTAGCTGAATAAAAATCTCTATGAAAATCCGCCTTTGGTAATCCTAACATCAATTGAATACCAAGAGTAAAACCATATTCTTTAATTAATCTGCTGGCTTTTTCAATATCCTCAGCTGTATGCCCTCTATTAGCAGCTTTTAATACTTCATCATCAAATGATTGAGCCCCTAATTCAATTATATCAACATCATAATCTTTAAGATTTTTTAATATTTCATCATTAATATAATCTGGACGTGTTGAAAGACGTATATATTTTATTTTTCCTTTTGATTTATATTCTTTTGCAATATTTAATAACATTTTCTGTTTTTTAATATCAATACCAGTAAATGTTCCTCCAAAAAAAGATATTTCAACAACTGCTTCTTTATCTTTTTTCGTATTTATACTTTGAAGATACTCTTCAATCATCATTCGTATTTTTGATGTTGAAATTTCTTCTCTATTACCTGTTATAGAATGTTGATTACAAAAAGCACAATCATGAGGGCACCCTTCATGAGGTACAAACACAGGAATTATATAATAACTTTTACTCATTAAACTCCTCCAATAGTTGTACATATGCTTTGGCAGCATTTTGTTCTGCTTCTTTCTTTGTGTACCCTTCACCTTTTCCTTTTAACTCTTTATCAACTTTTAAATTTATAAAGAATTTAGGTCTGTGTGGCGGACCTTCTAACTTAGATAATTCATATGAGATGTCTATTACCCCATTTTGTTGAAGTATTTCTTGTAGTTTTGTTTTATAATCTAAAACTATCTTATTTTCTATAGCTTTATTAATTATATCTTCAAAACTTTTTAGAACAAACTCTTTAGTGAAATCAATTCCTTTATCAAGATATACAGCAGCAATTACTGCCTCAACACAGTTTGATAATATAGAAGATCTGTTTCTTCCACCTGTGCTCTCTTCACCCTTACTCATAAGAATATACTTTCCTAAATTCCATCCATTCGCTATTTCATATAGAGAGTTTTCACAAACTATCAAGGCTCTAGTCTTTGTAAGATCTCCTTCTGATTTATCCTCACATCTTTTAAATAAATGTTCAGATATAATTAACTCCAACACAGCATCTCCAAGATATTCCATTCTCTCATTATATTTAACTTCTTTTTTTAGATTTGCGTATGAACTATGCGTCAAACCTGTTAATATCAATTCTTTATTATTGAAACTTATTCCCAGTTTATTTTCTAGTTCACTAATAATCTTTTTTTTATGAATCATTATTGTTCTCCTAACTACTATGTGTTATTAAAGTTCAAGTCCCGCAAAGCGGGACTTATTATTCTTCTATTTTGCTTGATACGTATTTAACTACGTCATTTACAGACCCTACTTTTTCTGCATCTTCGTCAGGAATTTCTATTTCAAATTCTTCTTCTAATGCCATAACCAATTCAACAACATCTAGAGAATCTGCCCCTAAATCATCAACAAAATTAGATTCTAATTTAATTTCACTTTCATCAATTCCTAATCGATCTGCAATAATCCCTTTAATCTTTTCAAATATCATAATTATCCCTCCAAAATATTTTGTTAAATTATTCTTTAAATTTAAACATATAGATTCTACTGTGTAATTTGATTTAGACACACCTTAGAAAAAAGTGTATATAATTTCATTAACTGAGATATCTATATTTCTATTAACCCTCATAACTACTTTTATTATTACATATTATATACTTATTTTAATTATTTTGAAATTCAGCTTTTATTTTATCAATAACCTTTTTATCATAGAATAATACGGATTGTTTTATAGCATTTTTAATAGCCTTAGCATCCGAACTTCCATGTGCTTTTATACAAACACCTTTTACACCTAAGAAAGGTGTTCCTCCATATTCTCTATAATCAAAATCTTTTTTGAACTTTTTAAACACTGGCTTTAATAGTGCACCTCCAATTTTCGTTTTAAGGGACGAATATATTCCATCTTTTAATCTTCCCAATATTAATGAAGATACACCTTCTATAGCTTTCAATATTGAATTTCCAACAAATCCATCTGCAACAACAACGTGAACATCACCACTAACCATATCCCTTGGTTCAACATTGCCATGAAAATTAATATTTTCTTCTTTAAGTAACTTATAAGATTCTTTAGCTAACTCATTACCCTTTTCTTCTTCTGTTCCTATATTAACTAATCCAACCTTAGGGTTGCTTACATTCATTACACTTTCAAAATATGCTTTACCCATTAATGCAAATTGTGTCAAGTTTTCTGGTTTACAATCCACATTCGCACCAACGTCCAGCAGCATAAATGGACCATTTTTACCTGGCATAAGTGGTGCTAAAGCCGCCCTTTTAATTCCCTTAATTCTTCCAATTATTAAAGTTGCCCCTGTTAATAAAGCTCCTGTACTACCAGCTGATATAATAGCATCCGCTTCTCCATCTCTTACCATTCTTAAGGCTTTAACCATAGAAGAATCTTTTTTCTTTCTAACCGCCATAGCTGGAGGTTCGTTACATGATATAACCTCAGAAGCATCTACAATAGTTATATTGTTATTATTAGGATACTTCTCAAGTTCCTCCTTAATTTTCTTTTCAGGACCAGTGATATATATATGTACTTCTTTTTGACTTTCATTAAGAAAATCTATACACCCTTTTACAATTTCTGATGGTGAATTATCTCCACCCATACCGTCAACAACAATTTTCATTTTTATACCTCTCATTATTACTTTTTCAATTTAATTATATATTAATGAATGCTTATAGTCTATAGTGAAAATCATATATCGACTTAAATTAAGATAAAACAAAAGAAAGTCTTAAAGACTTTCTTCTATAATCTTATTAATTATCGTTAGAAACTACTTCCTTACCTTTGTAGTGTCCACATCTCTTACATACTCTGTGAGCTAACTTTACCTCGTGGCATTGTGGGCATTCTACGATACCTGGTGCACTTAACTTAAAGTTTTGTGCTCTTCTTCTATCTCTTCTTGCATTAGAAGTTTTTCTCTTTGGATGAGCCATAATTACACCTCCTTAACAATATCATCTTTATGTTTAATTTTTGTTAAAAAAGTTTTGCAGCTTAGCAAATCTTGGGTCTATTTTTTCTTCCTCTTCTTCTTCAACAATTGGTTTACACTCACATGTATGAAGGTTAAGATTTATTCCACATATAGGACAAAGACCTTTGCAACTCTCACTACATCTTTTTTGAATAGGTAAATAACCAACTATGTTCTCTTCAATTATCCTACCTAAGTCAATTTCACAACTCGCAGGAATTTCAAAAGAATCCTCCACTTCAAATCGTGAAAACTTTTCATCTATCTTCACCTCAAAAGTTTCATCAAATGTCTCAAGACATTTAGAACAAATGAGTTTCAAGTTACATGAGACTTCCCCGTTAAATTCTATGTATTCATCTTTATTGATAAATGTTCCTTTTAGATCAACAGGTGCGTTAAAGATAATTTCTTCACCAAAAGCATTAATCTTATCCAAATTAATTTTTTCATTAACTGAAAGTTTCATAACACTTTTATTACACAGTTTACTTAAGTTAAATAACATACTGTCATCTCCTATTATTAATGCTAGTAATAGCACAAGCACAATTTATTATATAAATAATACCATCAAAAGTCAAGACTATTTTATAAAAACAGTGTTCGAATTTTGACGAACACTGTTTTCCTAGCAGTCAAATAATACTAAAACTAGTGATTAAAGAGCATCAACAATAACTTTTGTATCTTTAGCTATCATTAATTCTTCATTAGTAGGAATAGCATATACCTTAACTGTAGAATCATCTGTAGTAATAAGTCTCTCTTCACCTCTGAAGTTATTCTTCTCTTTATCAATCTTAACACCAAGGTATTCTAGACCTTCACAAACAAATTCTCTACACTCTTTAGAGTTCTCACCTAAACCTGCAGTAAATACGATTACATCAACTCCACCCATAGCAGCAGTATATGCACCGATATACTTCTTAACTCTGTAGTAGAATACTTCTAAAGCTAATCTAGCTCTATCATTTCCTTTAGCTTCAGCATCTTCAATATCTCTGAAGTCACTGCTTACACCTGATAAACCAAATACCCCTGATTTCTTATTCATAAGAGTATCAACTTCTTGAGCAGTTAAATTTTCAGCCTTTTGAATAAATGGAACTATAGCAGGATCAATATCACCACATCTTGTTCCCATTACTAAACCTTCTAAAGGAGTGAATCCCATTGATGTATCAACAGACTTACCTTTATTAATAGCCGCACAACTTGCTCCATTACCTAAATGACAAGTAATTATTTTTAATTCTTCCATTGGCTTTCCAACAACTTCTGCAACTCTTTGAGATACATATCTATGTGAAGTACCATGCATACCATATCTTCTTATACCATGCTTCTCATATAACTCATATGGAAGAGCATACATAAATGCTTTATCTGGCATAGTTTGGTGGAATGCTGTATCAAATACTGCAACCATTGGAGTATTTGGCATTAAAGCTTTACAAGCATTGATTCCAGTAATATTTGGAGGGTTGTGAAGTGGTGCAAGTTTTACACACTCTTCTAACGCCTTCATTACTTCATCATCAATTAATACAGATTCTGCATAATTCTCTCCACCGTGAACAACTCTATGTCCAACAGCTGAAATTTCATCCATGCTCTTGATAACACCATGTGTCTCATCAACTAAAGCTTCTAATACAAGTTTTATAGCATCTTGGTGGCTAGCCATTGGTTGCTCTATTATGTACTTTTCTCCATTAACCTTTTGAGTTAATTTAGAACCTTCAATTCCTATTCTTTCTACTAATCCTTGTGCTAAGGAATTTTCATTACTCATATCAATTAACTGATATTTAAGTGATGAACTACCACAGTTTACAACTAAAATTTTCATATTTTTGCCTCCTAAATATATTAAATTATTTACAGTTTTGAGCTTGAACAGCCGTTACTGCAACAACATTAACAATATCATTTACACTACAGCCTCTTGAAAGGTCATTGATAGGTTTAGCAAATCCTTGACAAATTGGTCCTACTGCTTCTGCATTTGCCAATCTTTGAACAAGCTTATATCCTATATTACCTGCTTGTAAATCAGGGAAAACCAAAACATTAGCTTTTCCTGCAACTTCGCTGTTTGGTGCTTTTTTTGATGCAACTGAAGGAACTATAGCTGCATCCAATTGTAATTCTCCATCTATAGCTAAATCTGGTCTTGCTTCTTTAGCAATCTTTGTTGCTTCATTTACTTTATCAACTAATTCATGACTAGCACTACCCATTGTTGAGAAAGATAACATTGCAACTTTTGGTTCTACTTCTGCTAAACTTTTAGCATTATCAGCTGTACTAATAGCAATAGAAGCCAATTGTTCCTTTGTAGGGTTAGGATTAACTGCACAATCAGCAAATAACATTAATCCATCTTTACCATACTCACAATTTGGAACACTCATTATAAAAAAGCTTGATACAACATTTATACCTGGTGCAGTCTTAATAATTTGCATTCCTGGTTTTAATGTATCTCCAGTTGTATGCACTGCTCCAGCAACTAATCCATGAACATCGTCCATCTTTAACATCATATTAGCATAATATAACGGATCGTTTAAGATAGCTTCTGCTTTTTCAATATCTACACCTTTATGCTTTCTTAGTTCATAAAAAGCATTTACATATTCTGATCTTTTATCATCTGTTTTTGGATCAACAACTTCAACCTTATCAAGGTTTACTTCTAATTTTTCTGCATTCTTTTTAATAGTTTCTAAATCACCTACTAAAACAACTTGAGCCAGACCTTTTTCTGCAATGATTTCACTTGCAATTAAAGTTCTTTCTTCGTCACCTTCTGGCAGAACAATTCTTTTGATATCACTTTGGGCTTTTTTCCAAATATCATTCATAAGTTCCATAATATTTCCCCTCCTGCACAATTATCACTCTATACTAATATAAACCCAGAAGTTTTCTTTTTCAAGGTTAAAATTAAAATATGAAGAATTTCTTTGAATTTTTGTTTATTTTGCAATTTTATCCAATGAAGTATTCAAGTAGAACAACTTGCTGAAATTAATCCTTATATGATATTATTTTTTTAAACACAAATATTTATACAGGAGAGAAACTTATGAACATTACCGGTATAATTACAGAATATAATCCATTACATAACGGTCATATATATCACTTAAAAAAATCTAAGGAACTTACCTCTAGCGATGCTATTGTATGCGTTATGAGTGGAAATTTTGTTCAAAGAGGCGTTCCTGCAATCATAGATAAATGGGAAAGAACTAAATTTGCTATAGATAACGGTATCGATCTTTTACTTGAACTACCAACTGTATATGCAATCTCTTCAGCTGAATTTTTCGCATATGGTTCAGTAGCCACTCTTAATTCACTTGGATGCATAAATAATATTTGTTTTGGTAGCGAGCTTGGCGATATTAACACCCTTAAAACCATAGCAAAAATTTTAGTCGAAGAGCCTATGCAATATAAACACCACTTAAAGCAGCACCTTGGCACCGGAACTAGTTTCCCAACCGCTAGAAGCTTTGCTCTATCTCAATACATACTTAATAATTCGCTATTAAACATTAGTTCTGACCACCTAAATACTATTTTAAACTCTTCAAATAATATTTTAGGAATTGAATATTGTAAAAGCTTAATAAAACTAAATAGTTCTTTAATCCCTTACACTATACAACGCAAGGGTTCATCTTACAACGAAACTGAACTATCAAACGAATTTGCAAGCGCAACTTCAATCAGAAAATTCATTTACCAAAACGATGAATTACAAAATCTTTCTACTTTTCTACCTAGAAATGTATTTGAAAGTTTAATTCAACTTAAAACAAATGACTATGACTATGTTAATCCTGAAAAGGCTTTCTCATATATTAAATATAAAATAATAATGAATCCTGATTCACTCCTTTCTTTACCAGATATAGAAGAAGGAATGGGAAATAGAATACTTGATGCTTTCATCAAAAGCAATTCACTTGAAGAAGCTATTAATAAAATAAAGTCTAAAAGATATACCTTTACTAGAATCTATCGTTTACTTTTCCAATTGTACTTAGGATTTGATAATATTCCTTACAAAAAATTAAGAACTGTTGAACCTAATTATATAAGAGTGCTTGGTTTTAATACTAAAGGAAAAGAAATACTAAATAGTATTAAAAAAAACATAGATATTCCCCTAATAGCTTCTGTAACTAAAAAGCATAACTCAATTTTGCATAACGACATTAATGCTACAAATTTATACTCATTATTAAATAATAATGTTAAATATGGAGATGATTTCTATAGAAAGCCTTATATAATAAAATAATTATTGTAATATAATTCCTGTAATTAAAATATATTTAATACTATAATTCTTAAGGAGTGTTAACATGATAATAGTATTATTTTTTATTTTAGTTACAGGTTTTATTATTTTCAAAACAAAAAATAAGTTTTTAAATCTTATAATATTTCTTCTAACAATTACACTAATATTAATTTTATTAAACCCTAAACTCTGTATCACTTCAGCACATCACGGGGTATCATTATTCTATAATTCAGTATTCCCTTCATTGTTTCCATTTACAGTGATTTCAGGTTTAATATTAAGTTTTAATGGTATAAATGTTTATTCGAAGCTATTTGGTAGATTTTTATGTAAACCTTTACATCTTCCTTCGTGCGCAAGTTTTCCTTTAATAGTAAGCCTAATATGCGGCTTTCCATTAGGAGCTAAATATACTGGAGCCATTAGTAACGAAGACCATTTAAACTATGATAATGCAACAACCACCTTAATAGTCGCTTCAAATGCCAGTCCATTATTTGTAATAGGTGTAGTTGGCGGAGTTCTTCTTAAAAACATCAAATTAGGATACATATTGTTTTTCATAAATGTAATAACATGTTATATAACAGGATACATATTTTCATCAAAGAATTCATCTTCTTATATTAACTTTTGTGATATTAAAAAAAATAAGGTCAATGTGGGCAATGCCATTAAACAAAGCATCGAAGGAGCGCTTAATACTTCTTTGATAGTATGTGCATATATAACATTTTTTTCAGTACTTATTGAATATATGAATCAGTATATTTTAGATGTTTTTCCAACTTTTGATTCATTATTTGGAAAAACGTTATTTGGACTTATTGAAATAACTAATGGAATCACAATGATTTCTAATACCGAAACCTCTGTATTGTTAAAATTAATCCTAATAAGTTTTCTAATCTCCTTTAGCGGACTTTCAATATTTTCACAGGTTTACTCATTAGTTTATAATAAAAGGTTATCTTTTAAGAAATATTTTTTAGCTAAAATACTACAAGGAGTTATTTCTTCTTGTCTTGTATGTGTATTTATACTTTTTGTCTCTATTACCGATTTTTCTTCGTTAATGGTCTCAACTCAACATCAGAACCAACTTAAATCAATTAATGTAATATATATAGTTTTGTATTCTATACTTACAATTTCATTTATATTCTGTTTTATTTCACAAAAAAAGAGGAGCTAGTTCATTCTCCTAAGCTCCTCTTGGTTTTCTACTAATTTTTTTATGACATCATTCATTTTTTTATCAATATCATTCAAACTTTTATTTACATCATTTTTAATATCCTCAATTATTCTTTCTTTAATTTCAGATACATCCTTCTCCACATTATGTAATATTTCTCCAGCATAGTCTGTAGCCTCAGTTTTGATAACTGTAGCACTTCTTTCAGCTTTTGATAACATTGCTTCAGTTTTAAGTTTAGCCTCTTTAACTAAATCATGATTTTTAAGCCTTTTTCTATGATATTCGTAACTTTCTTGTTTAATTTTTTCAGCTTGTTCTGTAGCATCCTTTAAAATTCTTTCTTTTTCATGTACTATCCATTGTGCCTTCTTAAACTCCTCTGGAAGATAGTTGTATATCTGTTCGATTAAACTTACCATCTCTTCTTTGTCTATCATCACCTTATTTGTCATTGGAACTTTTGACGCATTTTCTATAAGATCCTGCATGCATTCTAAATACTCAACAATCTTCATTTCATTCCCCCCTTATAATCTCATCTTATCTAAAATTGCACATTCAACTTCTTTACTAACACACCCGTTTAACTCTCCACCAAATTTGGCAATTTGCTTTACCATTGAAGAGCTAATAAAACTTTTATTTCTATCACTCATCAAGAACACAGTCTCAACATCTGAGTATAATTTTTTATTTGCAGATTCCATATCATATTCATAGTTAAAATCATTAGTATTTCTAAGTCCCTTGATAATGATATTATAATTTCTTTCTTTCATGTAATCAACAAGCAGCCCCCAATATGCGTCTACTTCAACATTATACAGATCACTAACAGTTTTCTTTATTAATTCAACACGTTCTTCAAGTTCAAATAGTCCTTTTTTATCTGGATTTACCATTACTAAAACAATAACTTTATCAAATATCTTACTTCCCCGTTCAATAATATCATAGTGCCCTAAAGTTATCGGATCAAAACTTCCTGTAAATACCGCGACTCTCATACTATTCCTCCATGTATTCATAGAAAAGAACTGTTGTGTTACCATACTTTCTTTTCTCTGTAAGTATTATATCTTGATTCCCTTCATAAATATCCTCACCACTATCAATTTTACACACTATTAACCCATCATCTTTTAATGCTTTCTCATTAGTAACTATTTCAATTGCCTTAGGAATCATCTCTTTAGCGTAAGGTGGATCTATGAAAATAAGATCAAACTTTTCTCCTCTTCTAGCTAACATTTCTAAACTTTTGTATGAATCTCCTTTAATAGCAGTACAAACATCTTCAAACTTTAAGTTTTTAATATTCTGCTCTAATCTTGAAAAAGTCTCATCATCTCTATCAAAAAGGTAACATTTATTAGCCCCTCTACTTGCTGCTTCTAATCCCAAACTGCCTGTTCCAGCAAAAACATCTACAACATTAGCGTCTATAGCTTTATCATATAAAATATTAAAAATTGCTTCTTTAATTCTATCTAAAGTTGGTCTAGTAACCATAGTTGCAGGCGGTAGTATCTTTCTTCCCTTCGCCTTACCTGAAATAATTCTCATTCCAACACCTCATCTTCAAGTTTTCTTAATTATTTTATCATATTCTATTCATTTTTACAAAATATTGTTAAATATTTTCATACTTTTATTAATTGTAACATATATAGTTACTTGATGACGATAATTTTTTTAATATTTCTTTTTTCATTTTAATGTATTCAGTGTTATCGCTATCAATCACTTGCTGTGCTTCTTTATTTGCACATCTTAATATATTCAAATCTTCTCTTAAATTTGCTAATAACAATTCATCTTCTCCACTTTGTTTTACTCCAAAAAGTTCACCTGTTCCTCTGATTTTCAAGTCTTGTTCAGATATATAGAATCCATCATTAGACTCAACCATTATTTCCATTCTTCTTCTAGTGACTTCGCTTTTAACTTCTGGAACTAAAATACAATAAGACTGATATTGCCCTCTTCCAACTCTTCCTCTTAATTGATGTAATTGAGATAATCCAAATCTTTCTGCATTTTCAATAATCATAACAGTTGCATTTGGAACATTTACTCCAACTTCAATAACTGTAGTTGATATTAGAGCTTTAATTTCTCCATTCTTAAATCTGTTCATCACAAAATCTTTATCTTTTGCTTTCATTTTTCCATGAAGAATTTCAATTTCTACACCCTTAAAAACATCATCTTTCAATTTCTTAAAATGCTCCTCAACAGATGTTAACTTCATCTCTTCATTCTCTTCTACTAGAGGACATACAATATACACTTGTCTGCCCTTATTAATTTCTTTCAGTGCAAATTCATAAGCTTTGTGACTTTGTTTTTTTTCAGTATACCTTGTTATAATTTCTTTTCTCCCTTTAGGTAACTCATCAATAATAGATACATCCAAATCACCATAAAGATATAGTGATAATGTCCTAGGAATTGGAGTAGCAGTCATTACTAGTACATCAACATTATCTTTCTTTTTTGATAATCTGCATCTTTGATTAACCCCAAATCTATGTTGCTCATCAGTAACAACTAATCCAAGATTATTAAATTCTACATCTTCCTCAATTAAAGCATGTGTTCCGATAATAATGTCAATTTCTCCTGCTTTCAGTTTTTCCTTTATAATTCCTTTGTTCTTTTTAGTAGTACTTCCAACAAGCAATTCTATATTAACTCCAAACTCCTCTAACAAAGCACATGTCTCATTATAATGTTGTCTAGCTAAAATTTCTGTAGGTGCCATCATAGAAGCTTGATATCCGTTTTTAACCACATTAAGCATGGATATGATTGCAACTACAGTTTTTCCACTACCAACATCTCCTTGAACAAGTCTATTCATTGGATAAGTATTTTTTTGATCTAAAAGTATTTCTCTTAAAGTTCTTCTTTGGGCACCAGTAAGCTCAAATGGTAATCTCTCTTTTATCACAGATAACTCCTCACACATTTTATACTGTATTCCTTTAGCACCTTTGAAGTATTTCTTTAATGATAATATTTTTAATGAATAAGTAAACAACTCCTGAAACTTTAATCTCTCCTTAGCCCTTAGCAACATTTCTCTCCCCTGTGGACAATGTATGTTAATTATAGCCTCTTTTAAAGAAATTAAATTATACTTCTTAATAATATCTTCTGAAATATTTTCCTGAACATCTACGTTATTCACTAATTCTGTTATAATTTTATTTAAAAATGTATTTGTTAATTTACCACGCAAGTTATATTTTGAAACAACTTTCATATTATCTAGATTTGAATTACGTATTATCTTTCCATTATTCAAACCTTTATCACCCTTTAATTTGTATACCTTGCCTTTTAGAACGTACTTACTGCCAATTTTAAAGTTATTCTTAATATACGGCATATTGAACCACTTGCAATAAAATTCACCATAAGAATTTTCAAACTTAATTGAAGTTATAGTCATATTATTTCTAATTCTTAGATCTCTATTAATTTTCTTTACGGTTCCTTCAACGATAACTGTTGAATTTTCTATCCACTCACTTTTATCGTTCATAATATCTACACTTTCATAATCTCTAGGAAAATAAAGAAGTAAATCAAGAAAAGAAAAAATCCCGGCTTTATTCAACTCTTCTTTCATCTTGGGACCGACCCCTTTAAGATATTTTATATCCATGGTAAGGTTCATAATATCACTCCTAAATAAAGCACGCGATGCGTGCGTTTAAAAACAAATGGAGAATGGAGAATTGAGAATGGAGAATGATTGACATTTCTCTTCGAGAAATTTTAATCTTATTGCTCATGGGACAGTGTGGTTTTACTCGTTTCATTAAGATGAAACATTGTATTTTAAGTACAATATATTATCCATTGATAAAATTAGTAAAAATCTATTGCTCTAAAGATCAATAAAATGTAGTTTCTGTGTAAGCAGAAACATCCATCATTCTCCATTCTACATTCTCAATTCTCAATTCACTTTTATTTTTTATCAAATTATTTTTTCATAATTCTTTCATTCCCTAAAAAATAATAAAGCAGAACCCAAAGGGGGTTCTACTCTACAGAAACAATGAAATAATATAATGGCTGTTTACCTTCATAACATTCAATATCCATATCTGGATATTTCTCTTCTAATTCTTCAATCATTTCTTCTACAGCATCTTTATCACAATCTTCACCATAGTAAATTGTAATTAGTTCACTAAAATCATCAACCATTGCATCAATTATATCACAGCAAACTTCCAGATTATCATTTCCAATAATCTCTATCTTGCCATTTACTATTCCAAGTACGTCATTAGCTTTAATCTCTCTACCATCTGACTCAGTATCTTTAACAGCGTATGTTACACTTCCTGTACTAACATTATCAATTGTTTCTATCATACTTTCAAGATTTTCTTCAGCACTGCTATTTTCATCAAAAATTGACAATGCCGCAATCCCTTCAGGTATAGTTTTACTAGGAACAACTATAATATTCTTTTCACTTAAATGAACAGCCTGTTCTGCTGCCATCATTATATTTTTGTTATTTGGTAATATAAAGATAGTTTCTGCATTTATTTTTTCAATTCTATCAATTAAATCTTGAGTACTAGGGTTCATTGTCTGACCACCTTCGATTACACGATCAACATTAAGATCTTTAAAGATATTTGTTAACCCCTCACCTCTAGCTACTGCAATGAAACCAAATTTCTTTGTTTCAATATTTTCATCTAAAGCAACATCGCTACTTTGACTTGATTCCATCTCTAATGTATGTTGATGTTGCTCACTCATATTTTCAATTTTAATTTTTGTAAGTTGACCAAGAGCTGTTCCAATATTAAGAGCCTTTCCAGGTTCTAATGTATGAACATGAATTTTTACAAAATCCTCCATCCCAACTGCTACTATTGAATCACCAATTTCGCTTAATTGAGTTTTCAATGTGTCTAAATCATAATTTTCCGTTAAAACAATGAACTCTGTGCAGTATCCAAATTCTTGCTCAGCTTCTGCAGCTCGTGCTTCGAATTTATATTCTTTTACATCTACATCCTTTAACTCATCTGTTACATCGTATTTAACTGCCTCTAACATACCTTTAAGAAGAATTAACATACCCATTCCACCCGCATCTACCACTTTAGCTTCTTTTAAAGCAGGCAGCATATCTGGTGTCTTATTTAATATATCTTCTGCATGATTACACACTTTTTCTAAAAGAATATCAATTTCTTCTTCTTCACATGCTATTGCAAACTCACCAGCTTCTCTTATTACTGTTAATATTGTACCTTCTGTAGGACGCATTACTGCTTTATACGCATAATTAGCTCCCTCCATTATTGCATTGGCAATATCACCTGAAGAAGCATAATGAAGATTCTCTAATCCCTTAGCAAGTCCTCTAAAAATTTGAGATAGTATAACTCCTGAATTTCCTCTTGCTCCCATTAAAGCTCCTCTTGAAAATTTCTTCGCTATTTCACTTATAGGTTCATTTTTCATTCCTGAAACTTCTTGAGCAGCCGCTTTAAAAGTAAGAGACATATTTGTTCCAGTATCACCATCTGGCACCGGAAAAACATTCAATGAATTTACATACTCTTTTTCTTGTTCTAGTTTATTTGAAGCATTCATCAACATATAATAAAAATTTGCTCCATCTATAGATATTTTTTGCATTTAAGTTCCTCCTTAAACCCTAACACCTTTAACATTAACAGTAACTCCACCAACTGAAAGTCCTGTAAAGTTGTTTATATTATACTTAACTGTCTTAATTATGTTATTAGCTATTACAGATATTTTAGTTCCATATTCAACAATGATATATAATTCTATGTAGAGTTTATCTTCTTTAGATATAACCTTTACACCTTTATTTAGATTTTCTCCTTTTAATAGCTCCCATATTCCATCAGTAGCATTCTTTGAAGCCATACCAACAACTCCATAACACTCCATTGTAGATAAGCCAGCTATATTTGCAATTACTTCTTCATTGTAATATATCTTACCTAGTTCTGTGTTTATATTTCCCTTCATTTTATTCCTCCTTATATGAACTACCTTAATTGTATTTTATATTATACTACCTTTTAATTCAAGAAAATAAATCTATATTACTAATATTATCTCTCTTTATCAAATTTTCTACTAAAAAACACTTGAACAATCACCAACTTATATGATACAATAATTTTTGTTTGAAGTTGATTTATGTAATTTAGAGGAGGTGTCGGTATGTCAAGAAAATGTGAATGTTGCGGTAAGGGAGTAGTTTTCGGTGGTCAACTATCTCACTCACATCGTAGATCAAACAGGAACTGGAAGCCAAACGTGCAAAAAGTTAAGGCTATCGTAAATGGCACACCTAAGAGAATATCTGTATGTACTAGATGTTTACGTTCTGGTAAAGTACAGCGTGCAGTTTAGTTGTTAACATAGAGAAAATGCAGTTTATCTGCATTTTTGATTTTATGTACTTATTGCAAAAAGGAAGCACAATACAATGTATTGTGCTTTTGTTTGTTTTCTGATAGTTTCTTCCTTCATATTCTACAGTTAAATTATGATTTCTTTCTTACAAAAATTCTTACAATTTTAGATAGAAACTTAGGTAACTTAATTGCTACTATTTTCATTACTTAAACTCACCTATATATTATTTCTTCTATATTATACCATATTAAAGAATCAATTGTATATAACTTTCTAATCATCACTGCATATACAGATTAGTTCTCCCTGCTCAAACTCAACATTACCCCATTCATGAGTAATTTCATTAGATGTACATAGAATATCATCTCTTAATAACTCATAGCCTCTTAATGGGTATTTAAACCCATCTAAAGTTAATCCAGTTACTTTCTCACTTAAAGCAAAAAAAGAAACATATTTTCGAGTTTTCTTTAACACCTTATTATTATTAATAAGGAAAACATCATTATTGTTGTCTTTTATTATCCCTTGAATATTATTGTTATGCATCTTTTTCAGTAATACTAAATTAGCAAATTGGTGGTCAAATCTACTTCCTGTGCACCCCAACAAAACAGCTTCACTAAACTTTTCTTCAATTATATATTCAACAGCTATTGCCGTATCGGTAAGATCTTTCTCAGGTCTAAACTTTCTTATTTCAACTCCCTTTGAAGCAAAAAAACTTATGATATGTTCATCTAACGAATCCATATCCCCTAACAGAATATCTGGGAGCAGATTATGTTCATAAAACACTCTGCTCCCTCCATCAACAGCTATTTTAATATCAGCGTTTTTATATTCATTAAAAAAAAGTTCATTTGAAGGCTTATTACCTGCACAAACTATTAGTGCTTGCATTAAATAACAGCCTTTCGTAAAGCTTGAATATTTTTTTCAATTTCACCATTTCTAAATACAGCTGAGCCAGCAACCACAACATTTGCTCCTGCTTCATAAATTTCCTTAATATTTTGCGCTCCAACTCCACCATCTACTTGAATCAGCAATTCATCTTTATTATACTTTTTCGCTAATGCTTTTACTTCTTCAATCTTATTTAATGAATATGGTATAAATTTCTGACCACCGAATCCAGGGTTTACACTCATTATTAATACAAGATCTAAGGATGGTATTAAGTTTTCAATTAAAGATACAGGAGTTCCTGGATTTAATGATAATCCAACTTTAACACCTTTACTCTTGATATAATTAATTGCTCTATCAATATGTACTTCACTTTCATAATGAATAGTTATTATATCTGCACCTGCAGCAATAAACTCATCTACAAATCTTGTTGGTTCTTCAATCATAAGATGTACATCAAACACTAATTCTGTCAAACTCCTAATAGATTTAATTATTGGAAATCCAAAAGATATATTTGGTACAAACTTACCATCCATTACATCTATATGAACCATATCTGCTCCATACTTATCTATACTTTTTATATCCTCCCCTAATTTTGAAAAATCCGCTGATAATATTGACGGTGCTATCTTTACCATTTTTTCTTCCTCCCGTTTATTAATTCTTCTAAAGTATATATGTAAAAATCATACCTTTCTTTGTTTATTTCTCCAGATTCCACTGCTCTTTTCACAGCACACCCTGGTTCTTTATAATGATTGCAATTAGAAAACTTACAATTTTCTTCAGTATGAAATTCCGGAAAGCACTCTTTAAGTTCATCTTGATCCATAAAACTCAAATCCAAAGATGAAAATCCTGGTGTATCCACAATCAATCCATTTCCATACTCTATAAGTTCACTATGTCTAGTTGTATGCTTTCCACGCTTAGATTTATGGCTTATTTCACCAGTTTCCATCAGCTTTCTATTAGCAATACTATTAAGAGTAGTAGATTTACCTACACCTGATGGTCCACAGAAAACAGAAATGTTTTTCTCAATCTTCTCTCTAATTGCATCAATGTTTACTCCTTCTTTTGCCGCTATTTCAATCACTTCATATCCAACATCTCTTAAAATTCTAATAATATTCGCATTATCCTCTTCATTAACTAAATCCATTTTATTAAAACAAACAACAATATCTAGATTATTATACTCACATAACACAAGGAACTTATACAAGAGGTTATGATTAAGATCTGGATGTTTAATTGTGAAAAACACTAAAGCTTGATTTACATTTGCAACAACCGGACGGATTAGTTCAGTTGTTCTTTCATGAATTTTTTCAATAACACCCTCATCATTATCCTCTAGGGCAATAGACACCCTATCACCAACAATTGGTATCACTTTAGAGTGCCTAAATTTTCCTCTAGCCTTACATATATAATGTTCTTTTTCAACTTTTACTGTGTAAAGGCCACCTACTCCTTTAATTATGATTCCTTCCATATAAAAACTTACTCCTCTTCTTCCTTTTTTGTTGTCAATGTAACTGTTTCTCCTGCGTAGATCCATTCCCCTGGGGCAACACTCTGTTCTACTACTAGATCAAAACTCTCACCCTTGATCTCAACTTTTATCCCTGTCTCAAATGCTTTCATATCTGCTTCAATACCTTGCATATTAATGAAACTTGGGACAATAACCCGCTCTCTTCCATCTTCTTTGAATATATAGTGACTAAGATTAATCTTACTTTCTTCCGTAACCTCTAATTCACCTTCAGGACTCTGGCTAAATACAAGACCATCTTTGTTAGGATCATTTGTTTCTACAGTACTAATTACTCCTATTTTTAATTTTTTAGATTCAATCAATTCTTTAGCTTCATTTATTTTCTTTCCTATAAGAATAGGAACTTTAATTTGTTCAATCTCAGGACCACTACTCACTACAAATGAAATCTGATAACCTTTTTCAACAATTGTCCCAGGCTCTGGTGATTGATTAATTATTTTACCCTTTTCAAGATTGGCATGTTCCTTAGTAATTTTCCCTAATGCTACATCATGAGATGGCAACACACCTTTAATTGTATCAATATTAAAACCCTTATATGATTTAACTTTAACACCTTCAGACCCTTTACTTATAACCAAAGATAATTCAGTATTTTCCTCTACCTTTACCCCTTCTTCCGGAGTACACTTAATTATAGTTCCCTTTTCACGATCACTTTTAGCCTCACGAACAACAGAATATGTTAACTTTCTCTCTTCTATCAATTTAATACTATCCTCTAATTTCTGACCAACTATAAATGGAACTATGGTTTTCTCTTTTTTAACAATATTATTTTCGTCATCTTTGAAATAAATAAATGCCCAAGTTAAAATACTAGAAAGTACAAATAATAATATTATTGAAACTCCTACAATAATACCTAATTTATTTTTTTTATCTTTCTTGTCATTTTTAGAATCCTTTTTGTTTTTATTATGAATTTTAATATCTTCATCTTTTATAACGTTCATAACCCTTGTTTGCTGAATATCTTCAACTTTCTTTTTAACAATAATTTCTTTATTATTCTTAAGGTTATATAAATCAACGATAAGCTCATCAGCAGTTTGATATCTTAAACCAGGATCTTTCTCAATACATTTTAAAATTACACTGTTTAATCCTTCAGATATTTTATCATTAACTTTTTTTGGTGGCACAACTTCTTCCTGAAGATGTTTTATAGCAACAGACACTATACTATCAGCATCATATGGAACTCGCCCTGTAACCATCTCATATAATACAATACCAAAAGAGTAAATATCGCTTCTAAAATCAACGTATCCTCCTTTTGCTTGTTCCGGTGAAAAATAATGAGCCGTTCCCATAACCTTAGACGTGTTTGTTATTGTAGATTGATCTATAGCTTTAGCTATACCAAAATCAGCTACTTTAATACCTCCATTTTCGTTTACAATTATATTATGAGGCTTAATATCTCTATGGATTATACGCTTATTATGAGCACTTTGCAAAGCCTTACCAATTTGGATAGCAATATCAATAGCTTTTTTCTCATTAATCGCCCCCTCTTGATGTATCAACTCTTTGAGTGTTTTTCCTTCAACAAGTTCCATAACAATATAATTCGTATCATTCTCAGTTCCAACATCATATATATTAACTATATTGTTACCGCATAAGCCTGCAGCAGCCGCAGCTTCACCCTTAAATTTCCCAACAATATTTTCATCGTTTGAAAATTCTTTTTTCAAAATTTTAATAGCTACATCTCTATTTAACAAATGGCACTTTGCTCTATAAACATAGGCCATTCCACCTTCACCTATTTTTTCCAAGAGTTCATATCTACCGTTCAAATTTTTACCTATCATCTTGGCACTCTCCTTTAAATACCATTACTGATATGTTATCCTTACTGCCATTATTCTTACTCATATGGACTAATTCTTTAACAGCTTCTTTTGTATCTAATCTTAAAAGCACGTCTCTCATAACATCATTATCTATATGGTTAGACAACCCATCAGTACACAGCATTATTTTATCATTCTTATCAACATCTATAAAATAAATATCACTTTCTACTTTGTCCGTTGTACCTAATGATCTTGTAATAATATTCTTATTAGGATGTTTTTTAGCTTCTTCTTCTGTTAGATTTCCTGAATCAACAAATGCTTGAACAAGAGAATGATCTTTTGTTATTTTATAAAACTCTCCCCTAGATAATATGTAACAACAACTATCTCCTACATTAGCAACTATCCCCTTATTTTTATTTAAATAACACAATGTTAATGTAGTCCCCATTCCACGTAATGATTCATCAATTTTGCCCTTTTCAATAATAGCTTCATTACATAAATTCACTAACTTCCTTATAAAATCATCATCTACAGCTGAAGAGATTTCCTCTTTAAAAGCAGCTATTACAGTATCAACTGCAATTTTACTAGCCACCTCACCGCCTGCATATCCCCCCATTCCATCTGCAACTACATATATTCCACCATCACCCCATTGAAAATATCCAACATAATCTTGATTATTTTTCCTATAATTACCTACCTCACTATGTATCCCCACCATAATAACACTACCTCCCTATTCATTCATATAGTCACGCCTTAACTGACCACATGCAGCATTAATATCTGCCCCCATCTCTCTACGAACTGTTGTTTCAATATTATTTTTTTCAAGAATACTTTTAAACCTCTCAATTCTCTTCTTGTTAGGTTTCTTATATCCACTTTCCTTAACTTCATTAACAGGGATTAGATTTACATGGCACAACATCCCTTTCAGTAATTCTGACAATTCTACAGCGTGTATTTCCTCATCGTTAAGTCCCTCAATAAGTGCATATTCAAAAGTAACTCTTCTATTAGTCTTATGAATATAACTCTTGCAAGCTTCTATCACTTCTTCAATGCTATATTTATTTGCTATTGGCATACTCTTTCTTCTTATTTCATCATTAGAAGCATGTAATGAAATTGCAAGAGTAATCTGTAAGCCTTTCTCACCTAGTTCCAATATCTCAGGTACTATTCCACATGTTGATAAGGTAATATGTCTAGCTCCAATGTTTAATCCATATTCCTTCCCAACTTCTTCTAAGAATTTAATAACATTATTATAATTATCTAATGGTTCCCCACTTCCCATCATAACAACGTTTGAAATCCTTTCATTTATATCTCTGCTAACTGCAATAATCTGCCCCAGCATCTCCCCTGAATCAAGGTCTCTTACTCTTCCGCCTATTGTTGATGCACAAAACTTACACCCCATTCTACATCCTACTTGAGATGATATACAAATACTGTTACCATGCTTATATTTCATTAATACACATTCAATTATATTTCCATCGTGTAACTTCATTAAATATTTTATCGTTCCATCAATATCCGATACTAACTTCCTAACTATTTCAGGTGTTCCTATATAGAAGTTTTTTGCCAAATTTTCTTGTGTTTTAGCTGAAATATTTTTCATCTCGTTGAAAGATGTAACACCTTTATATATCCAATTTAAAACCTGCTTACTTCTAAATGCCTGTTCTCCATTTTCTTTCATCCATTTTTTTAACTCTTGTTCATTAAAATTTATAATATTAAACAAATTATCACCTTATCCTTTTTAATTTACAGATAAAGAATCCATCCATCTTCTCATCTGGTAGTATAGTAATAAATCCATCATTTGAATTAATAATATTATCTTCTTCTATATAATTAACACTTTCTATACAAAAGTTATCATGTTTATTAAGAAACCATCTAATATTCTCATCATTCTCATTTCTATTTAAAGTACATGTTGAATAAATTAGTTCACCATTAATTTTAACATATTTAGCCGCATTACTTAATATATTTCTTTGTATTCCTACAATTTCATTTAATTGTTTTTTACTCTTAGTCCATTTTATCTCTGGCTTCTTTCTCACAATACCTAATCCTGAACAAGGAACATCTGCTAAAACAATATCAGCATAATCAATTAAATCTTCTCTTAATTTTTCTCCATCGTTAATTTCAGTTCTTATATTTTTTAATCCAAGTCTTTTAGCATGTTCATTAATTAATTCTAATTTTTTCTCAAAAACATCAAAAGCTAAAACTTCACCACTATTCTTTAAACACTCTCCAATATAACATGATTTACCACCTGGTGCACTACATAGATCTATTACCTTCATCCCATCTTTAATATCCATTACCTGTACAGTTAACATTGCACTTTCATCTTGAACACTTATGCTTCCTTCATTAAATAAAGGATTTTTCTCAATTCCTGCACCCTTTATAATTTCGATAGAATTTTCAGCAACTTTTCCCTCTTCAATTTTATATCCCATATGTACAAGTTCTTTTTTAACAGATTCACAATCTTTTTTCATTGTATTAACTCTAACATTAATACTCGGTCTATAATTTAATCCTTTAAGAATTTCAATACATCTATTTTCACCATATTGCCCCATAAATAACTTAACAAACCATCTCTCATAAGAATACTGAAAACATAGTTCATCAATTCTATCTTTAGGTTGGAACTCAAATCCATCTCTCATAAAACTTCTTAAAACACCATTTACTAATTGACTTGCTTTTAAGGAGATATCTTTTTTACAGATTTTAACTGCCTCATCTATAACTGCATAATCAGGTATTTTATCAAGATATTTTATTTGATATATACTCATTCTTAAAATATTTAATACCTTTTTATTAGTTTTCTTAACTCCAGCCTTTAGAAATTTTTGAAGTATAGTATCTATTGAATATTGATATCTCAAAGTTCCGTATATTACTTCAGTTATTAATCCCTTATCCTCTTCTTTTATATCTTTGTCTCTAAGAACCTTATTAACTGTAACATTTGAGTAAGACTTATTGTTGATTATTTCATTTAAAGCTGAATAAATTACATATCTTGAATTTTTCATATTTTACCTCTCGTAGTTTAATTTAAAATTAATGTGCTGCAATGGCAGCACATTAATTTTTAAAATATAATAGATATCCTTGAAATAGTCTTATCCAAGAATAATGCCTTTTTCTAAATCATTTCCCCTTAAAAAATCATTTACGTACATTGGCTTTTTACCTGGGAACTGAATTTTCTTTATCAATAAGAACTTATCACTACACTCAATTTTAATTCCTTGATCACTTACATCTACTATCTTACCTGGCATTCCACTTACTGTCCCTTCAACAACTTCACTTTCATAAATTTTTATGTTTTTATCCTCATATTTTGTGAAAGCTGCTGGATAAGGACTTAATCCTCTTATTAGATTTTTTACACTTTGAGCACTTTGATTCCACTTGATATGCTGTAGTTCTTTATCAATTTTAGGTGCATGAGATGATTCATTATCATTTTGTTTTACACCCTTTACTTCCCCACTAACAATGCCCTTCAATGTTCTCACTAGTAAATCTCCACCACTACTGCATAATTTATCATGTAGTTCACCAACAGTCATATCATCATGTATTTCAACTTCGTCTTTAATTAACATATCACCAGTATCTACCCCTATATCCATTAACTGTGTTGTGTTACCACTAACTTTTTCACCATTTATTATTGCCCAATTCAGTGGTGCAGCACCTCTATATTTAGGTAGTAATGACGCATGAAGATTAATGCATCCATATTTCGGTATATCAAGAACAACCTTATTAAGAATCTGTCCATAAGCTACAACAACAATAAAATCAGGATTTATTCTCTTTAAAGCTTCAATAGCTTCTTCATCTTTTCTTAAAACAGTAGGTTGAAACACTTCAACACCGTGCTTTATAGCAACTTCTTTAACTGGAGAGAACGTAATTTTTTTACCTCTTCCTCTCTGTTTATCAGGTTGAGTAAAAATTGCTTCTACATTAAAATTTTCTATCATTTTTTCTAAAGAAGGAACAGCAAACCCAGGTGTTCCCATAAAAACAATCTTCATTATTTTTCCTCCACTTCAACCAACTTATCAATATATAAAACACCATCTAAATGGTCTAACTCATGACAAATAGCTTTTGCTAAGAAATCTTCACCTTCAACAATTATGCTCTCACCACGCTCATTAAGAGCTTTAACCTTAACATATTCAGGTCTCTCAACATAACCTTGCTCATTTGGAATACTTAAGCAGCCCTCCACATCAATATAAGAACCTCTTGATTCAATGATTTCAGGGTTTATTAATACAATTGGACCTTCTCCAATATCTATGACAACAACTCTTTTTAAAATACCAACTTGAGGTGCAGCGAGTCCAACACCCTCAGCTTCATACATTGTATCTAGCATATCTTCAATAAGTATTAATAATCTATCATTTATTTCCTCAATTACTCTACTCTTCTTTCTTAAAACCTCATCACCTTTAGTTCTAATCTGTCTTATAGCCATAACTTTCTCCTTTCAACATCTTAATTATATTTTAAAAACTAATTTACAAAGTATTATATGGATTCATATCTAAACCCACTTTTATTTTATTATAAGTACTTTTACTCATATCGTAAACCATATTCTTAATATTAAAAGCATCTACATAATCCAAATTACCTTTTATCATAATTTGCCATCTGTATTGATTCTTAATTTTTGAAACATGAGAAGGACAAGGTCCTAAAATATTATACTTTCCACCATAATACGCTTTTAATCTATGAGAAAATTCATGAACACTTTTTATCAGCATATTTTCATTTTCGCTGTAAATATTTATCATCATAACTCTTCCAAATGGTGGATAGTTCATGAGTTCTCTTACCTTCAATTCTTCCTCTAAGAAACCATTATAATCATTATTTACAGCATATAAGATTGCATAATTCTCAGGACTATAGGTTTGTAAAATAACTTTACCTTCTTTTGCCCCTCTTCCTGCACGTCCTGATACTTGAGTTATTAACTGAAAGGTTCTTTCATTTGATCTAAAATCAGGAAGATTCAATGCTAAATCAGCTGAAATAATCCCAACAAGTGTAACATCCGGGAAATCCAATCCTTTTGCAATCATTTGTGTTCCAATTAATATATCTGCCTTCTTATTCTTAAAATCAGAATATATATTAACATATGCATCCTTACTTCTTGTTGTATCGTGATCCATTCGTAGAATTCTAGCTTGTGGGAATAACTTTTCCATTTCGTCTTGAATTCTTTCTGTTCCTAATCCAAAATATTTAACATACTTACTTCCACACTCTGGACATATTTTAGTTGAACTTTCTTTATATCCACAATAGTGACAATGAAGCATCCCACTTTTTTGATGATATGTCAGCGAAATATCACAATTGCTACATTTAAACACATGACCACATTTCCTACAAGAAATAAAAGTCGAAAAGCCTCTTCTATTTAAAAAAAGAATTATCTGCTCTTTTTTTTCAAGACGTTCATTTATTTCTTCATACAATTTTACACTTAAAAAAGATTTATTATTATTTTCTAATTCTTTTCTCATGTCAATCAATTCTATTTTCGGCATTTCTGCCCCATCCACTCGTTTTTCAAGGGAAATGATTTTCCAAAAATTCCGTTTAAATTTATAGTATGTTTCAATATTTGGAGTTGCAGATCCTAAAACAACTTTACAATTTTCAATATTACCTTTAATCAAAGCGATTTCTGTAGCTAAATACTTAGGATCACTATCAGATTTATAAGTACTTTCATGTTCTTCATCAACAACAATTAAACCAAGATCATTAAAAGGTAAAAACAACGCCGATCTGGCCCCGATGGCAATCTTAACTTTACCTTGTTTCACTCTGTACCACTCATCATACTTTTCTCCTTCAGAGAGTTTACTATGATATACTGTAATATCTTTACCAAACCTTCCTTTAAATCGTTCAACCATTTGAGGGGTTAAGGCAATTTCAGGGACAAGTATAATTGATTGTTTACCTTTTTCAAGCATTTTTTGTACAAGAGTCATATATATTTCAGTTTTTCCACTACCAGTAACCCCATGAAGCAAAAATTCATTTCTTTCGCTTGTTGTTATCTCATCAATAGCTAATTGTTGATCCATTGTGAGCTTTTTAGGTGGTAAATGTGGAAATAACCTTTCATCAATTCTATTAACTCGTTGTTCTTTTACTTCCAAAAAACCATGTTTTACAAGAGTATTTATAGACGAAAGGGAATAATCAAATTCTTTACTAAGTTCACTTCTTGAATACCTTCCTTGATTTTGCTTAATTATATTATATATAGAAGTATATTTTTCTTCTGTATATTTTCCATGCAAGTCATTATTTGTATATAAGACTAATTTTATTTTTTCTCTTCTACCCTTTAAAAGCCCTTTAGGTAAAAATAATTTAATCCCTTCTAAGTAAGTACATAAATACCTTTTCTTCATCAGGTTTATAACTCTAATATTTTTAGAGGAAAGAACAGGTTCACTACTACAAATACTATTTATCTCTTTTAATTTATCAGTGTTCTCACACTCATCAAAAATTGACAATATAAAAGCATCTTTTAATCTATTTCCCTTTCCAAAAGGGACTTTAACGTGCTGTCCTATTTTAATAAACCCTCTTAAATTTTCAGGAATCCTATATGTAAATAATTTATCTAGAACTATACTTTCATTATTTACAATAACTCCACAATATTTCAAAACATCACCTCAAAAGTTATACTTCTTAAATTTAAAGTACAAAAAACAAAAGCGGCAAAGCCACTTTTGTTTACTTATGGCCTTGTGCCATATATTATTCATGTAATATACATTCAAATATTTTAAAAGCCATTTCTCTTTTTGAACATTTACCAAATTCAATACACTCTTTACTTTTAGTAATTAAAACAGCCTCATTTTCATTACTCTTAAATCCAATATCTTTTCTGCTTATATCATTAACAATAATATAATCCAGATTTTTTTTCTCAATCTTCTTGAGAGCATTTTCAATCAAATTTTCACTTTCTGCTGCAAATCCTACCAAAATCTGATGTTCTTTTCTTCTACCAAGCTCTTTAAGAATATCTGTGTCTTTTTCAAACTCAATATTAAGATTATCATCACTTTTTTTAATCTTTTGAGTACTGTATTTCTTAGGCTTGTAATCTGCTACTGCAGCACTTTTAATGATTATATCGCTTTCCATTTGATTATTCATTACAGCTTCAAACATTTCTTCATTAGTTTCAACCTTAATAACATTAATACCAAAAGGAGTTTCTAATGAAGTAGGACCTGATACAAGCGTTACTTCTGCACCTCTATCTCTAGCTTCCATGGCGATTTCATATCCCATCTTACCACTTGAATGATTCGTAATATATCTAACAGGATCAATTTTTGAAATTGTTGGTCCCGCTGTTATAAGAATCTTTTTACCAATCAAATCTTTATTTGAGTACATTAAGCTATGAACCTTCTCTGCAATCAATTCAGTATCAGCTAATTTGCCTTTACCAACATCACCACATGCTAATCTACCACTAGCAGGTTCAATAAAGCCATACCCATAATTTTTAAGCTTTGAAATATTATTTTGAACAATTGGGTTATCATACATATTTACATTCATAGCAGGAGCAAAAACCACTTTGCCCTTTGTAGCCATGATAGTTGTTGATAGCATATCATCTGCTATACCATTTGCTATTTTACCAATTATATTGGCAGTTGCAGGTACTACTAATAACAAGTCTGCTTTTTTAGCAAGTGAGATATGTTGTATTTCCCACGCTTTTGGCTCTTCAAACATATCATATACCACATCATTCTGGCTCAATGCTTGAAAGCTAAGGGGAGTTACAAATTCACATGCACTTTTAGTCATAATAACATGAACATCATAGTCCTTTTTTTTCAATCTTGAAACAACATCTAAAGCCTTATAAGCTGCAATCCCACCAGCGACACCAATTACAATAGTTTTCTTTTTCATATTAATCTTCAATAAATATATCTTCTAGTAATTTATCTTCAGTTGAAAGTTCTTCACCTTCACTATCTATATTCATCTTAGACGAATTCACTTCTACAATTGCAGTTGTTAGTGGCTTAGACGCATCCATATCTACTATTGGACTTTCTCCATCGATTAATTTTCTAGCTCTCTTAGATGTAGCTATAACTAAGGAATACTTATTATCCACATATTTTAATAATTCTACTATTGAAGGGTTTATCATTGAATCTGATTTATACATTAACATCTACCTCCTGACAAATTTCTTTTATTAATTCATTTCCAACTCTATCTACTCTACATTTTTCTGCTTCGATAATATTTTCGATTCTTGATGTAGCTAGATCAACATCATCATTTACTACAGCGTAATTATATCTTGATACAAAATTTAATTCTTCAAATGCAGATTTAAATCTTGTCATAAGAGACTCAGGCGTTTCGCTACCTCTACCAATTATCCTGTTTTTCAGTTCCTCCATTGAAGGTGGTAATATAAATATGAATACTCCTTTAGGATAAACATCCTTAACTTTTAATGCTCCTTGAATATCAATCTCTAAAATTACATCTTGACCACTCTCAAGTCGCTCAAAAACCTTTTCTTTAGGAGTACCATAAAAATTCCCATATACTTCAGCATATTCAAGGAAATTGCCTTTTTCTATATCATCCTTAAATTCATCTTTTCCCATGAAGAAATAACTTTCTCCATCTATTTCACCTTTTCTAGGCTCTCTTGTTGTTGCAGAAACCGAAATACATATATCGCTATTTCTTTTAATTAACTCTTTACAAATCGTTCCTTTACCAGCACCAGATGGCCCTGAAATTACTATAAGTAACCCTTTACGCTTCATATTAATCATCCACCTCTTCAGAGTGTACTTCATCCTTAGCACTTAATCTATGTGCAACTGTTTCTGGTTGAACTGCTGATAATATAACATGATCACTGTCAGTAATAATTACGGCTCTAGTTCTTCTACCATAAGTAGCATCTATAAGCATACCTCTGTCTCTAGCCTCTTGAATTATACGTTTTATAGGTGCAGATTCTGGACTAACTATTGCAACAAGTCTGTTAGCTGAAACTATGTTACCAAATCCAATATTTATAAGTTTTATAGCCATAATATCCTCCTTATTCAATATTCTGAGTTTGTTCTCTTATTTTTTCTATTTCACTTTTTACTTGTAAAATATTCTTAGTAATTGTTAAGTCATTTGATTTAGAAGAAATTGTGTTAGCTTCTCTATTCATCTCTTGAACTATGAAATCTAGTTTTCTACCAATAGGCTCTTCCATTTCAAGAGTATCTCTAATTTGAGATATATGACTTGATAATCTGACTAGTTCTTCATCTATACAACTCTTATCAGCAATAATAGCAATTTCCATTGCTACTCTACCTTCGTCGTAGTTCTTATCTTCGATAATCTCTTTTAATCTGTTTTCAAGTTTTTCTTTATATTCCAGAACTACAGTTGATGATTTTTCTTGAATCACCTTTAACATGACTTCAATGTTTGAACATTTTAAAAGAAGATCCTCTTTTAGTTTTGCTCCTTCTCTGAATCTCATATCTATGTGCTTATCCAATGCTCCTTGGAGTGGTTTTTTTATAATTTCCCATATTAATTCAACATCTTCTTCTTTATGTTCAATATTTACAACTTCAGGGAATCTAGCAATATTTATGACTGATACATCATCTCTTAAATCAAAGGATTCTTGAATTTCTTTTAAGCATTTAACATAACTCTCTGCTAAACTTTTATTAAGAACTGCTTCAACATCAGTTCTTTCAAAAACTTTCATATTTATGTATATATCAATTTTACCTCTATTTAACTTCTCTTTTATAACACTTCTTATTCTTTCTTCAAGGGTTAAATATACTCTAGGCATCTTAATATTTAAATCCATATATCTATGATTGACACTTTTAATTTCAATAACGAAACTCTTTCCAGCTTCAATAATTGAATCACGTCCGAATCCAGTCATACTGCTTACCATTAATATCACCTCTTTTTAATTATAAAAGTTATTATACATTCTTAGTCAAGTAATAACAATACTTTGTTAACACTTTGTTAACATTTTTTTATTTATAATATCCAATACTTAATATTCAAAAATAATATTATTTCATTATTTGCATAAAAAAACTCAGAGCTAAAACACTCTGAGTTTTTTGTATTTTTTTAATATTTAATAAATTTAATGTAAGAAAATTAACTTAGCTAAGAATAGAATTGTTAGTATAATAATAACCCATGAAACCTTTTTCTTTTTCTCTGAATCCTTTTGAAGTAAGTTGTATAGTACATTAATCACACCATAACTCATTATTCCGTAAGTTAAGCCTTCTCCAATACCAATTACTGTCATTAATGAAATTGTTAAGAAAGCTGGAACACCTTCAGTAAAGTCAGTGAAATCAATTTTTCCAATGTTTTGTATCATAAAGAATCCAACAACTATTAACGCAGGTGCAGTTGCACAAGCCGGAACACAAATGAATATTGGAGCAAAGAACATTGCAAACAAGAATAGTATTCCTGTTACAATTGAAGCTAGTCCAGTTCTAGCACCATCAGCAACCCCTGCTGAACTCTCAACAAACGTTGTAACAGTTGAAGTACCAACCACAGCTCCAACAGTAGTACCAATAGCATCAACTAATAATGCTTTTCCAGCATTTTTAACTTTTCCTTCTTTATCTACCAAATTTGCTTTAGAAGCTACACCTACTAATGTTCCTACAGTATCAAAAAAATCAACAAATAAGAATGCAATTACGATAGAAAAAAGAGCACCAATTTTTTCTATTGATAAATAAGACCAGTCGAACTTAAAAGCAATTGGACTTACTGAATTAAATTCAAATATTTTATTTGGTACAAATATTTGGTATTGAGCTGCACTTTCTGGTGAAATTATAGCATAGGTCCATGCCACAACTGTTGAAACTAAAATTCCCCATAAAATTGATCCTCTTACCTTTTTAGTTTCTAATAAAACAATTACTAAGATACCTAATAATGTTATTAACACTGTTGGTTGAGTGAATTTCCCCGCTGTAACCAATGTTGGATGTGGAGCACCAACAACCAAACCAGTACCTTTGAATCCAATGAAAGCTATAAATAATCCTATACCTGCTGATACAGCTATTTTTAAATTATTAGGAATAGCATTAACTACAGCCTCTCTAACTTTTAATAATGATAAAATAATAAAGATAATACCTTCTATTAAAACTGCTAATAATGCTACCTTCCATCCTTCTGGTCCAATTTTTTGACTAAAGATAAGGAAAGATGCATTAAGTCCCATACCTGATGCTAATGCTAAAGGTAAATTAGCTGTTATTCCCATTAAAATAGTTGCAAATGCTGCCGTAATACATGTAGCAGTAACTAAAGCTCCTTGGTCCATTCCTGTCCCACTTAAAATCAATGGATTAACTATGATAATATACGCCATAGTAAGGAAAGTTGTAAGCCCCCCAATTACCTCTCTTTTAACGGTTGTCCCATTTTGTTCTAACCTAAAAAACTTATCCATGTAGATCCCTCCTATTTTTAATAAACGAAAAAGCTGCTGAGGAACTCAGCAGCTTATGTAGATAACCATACTCCCAAAACTCTTAGGCAGCACTAGCTATGTAACATTCACGTTTGATTTCCCATAGTCGAATATTTCCGGTATTCGGTAGAAACTTCTGAACCATATTATCAGATTTATATGAGTATCTTCGTATTGATTTTTAACACAGCTATATCTTAACAATTTCCGACAGCTATGTCAATACTTTTTGCGAATGTTTTTATGCATTTATTGTTTTTTATTCGTTTTTGTATAGCTTATCTTCGAACATTTTTCTTATTTCATCTTTTTCATTCGTATTACTCAAAGCTAGTAATAGTTTTATCCTTGCTTTCTGACCTGGCAATCTATCACCAAAAATCACTCCAGCTTGTCTAAGTTCTTTTCCTCCACCTTCATATCCGTAAGAATCCATAACTCTTCCCTTATAACATCTAGATACTAATACAAAAATTACTCCTCTTTCAATTCCACGCTTTACAGCCTCTGCCATCTTAGGAGGAATATTACCTCTCCCCATACCTTCAATGACAATTCCATCCACTCCCTGATC
The DNA here is from genome assembly GCF_027938815.1 of Oceanirhabdus sp. W0125-5. Classification (GTDB taxonomy): domain Bacteria; phylum Bacillota; class Clostridia; order Clostridiales; family Clostridiaceae; genus Oceanirhabdus. Next base: position 3,002,018 of record NZ_CP115913.1, on the reverse strand, counting down.
TATGCAAAAATCAATAAGAGCTCCCGAATCACCTGCAACAGCTTTTACCAACTCTACTCTTCCATTTAAGCTTTCAGTCGGTATGAATTGTTTTAGCACTTTATCTCTGTAGAAGATTATCTCATTACTATCCACTATTCCAATAGGTCCAAATTCTGGACTTTGGAATGTATTTAAGTGCATTGAGTGTTCCTTTGTAACTTCACTTGCAGAGTTTATTTCATTATTCATGCATACAAGAACACCTTTTCCTACAGCTTCTTGAGAAGTTGCTACAACTATTGATGCAGCTAAATTAGCAGGGCCATCATAACCTAATTCCGAACTATTTCTCATAGAACCAGTAACAACAACAGGCTTTTGAGAATTAATAGTTAAATCTAATAAATATGCTGTTTCCTCTAATGTGTCGGTACCATGTGTTACAACCACCCCTGAAATTTCTTCTCTATCAAGTAGTTCGCTCACCATCTTTGACAATTTCATCATCAATTCAGGTGTCATATGTGGACTTGGTAGACTCGAAAAAGAAAATGTTTCAATTTCAGCATGGTTTTCAATTCCTGTAACCATAGCCATAATATCTTCTCCACTTAAAGTAGGTACTGCTGCTTTAAGCTTTCTGTCAACTTTCATAGAAATAGTACCACCATTAAAAATAACCGCTACTTTCTTCATACTTTTTCCTCCTAAGTTACTAAAATACTTACCCTCTTAATATATTCTATTTCCTTTTTTACCATTTAACAACCTATAATTATAACAATTCTTAACTTTTTTTATAATAAAGACGTGTATCATACGATAATTTCTTCAAGTAATTTTGAATTTCCTAAAAACAAAAAATACTCCCCGTTATTTTTTCCAGGGAGTTAGTCATTTATTTTTCCTTCAAGTAATTAAAAATAACCTTTTCCATTTCATCAGCACAATTATCATCAAAATTCAGTTTCATCAAATAACCATCAAGAGCCTTTAATTCAACTACCCCCACTTCTTGACCACTAGTTAAATCAATATCTCTTTCAAACTTCATTATCTTGTAGCCTTGATTAATTAAATTAGTTATATTTTCCATATAGAAACCTCCTTCATTATATTATTTATATTATTTTCTTATTTTTTTCCAAATATACAAATCAACATAACTAAAAGATAACTTTAGGAAAATTTATTTTAGTTTTTTGCTAGACTTCTTCTAATAGCATCAGTAAATTCATAAGCCTCTTCTCCAATCACCTCGTAAAGACTTAATAGCACAGCTCCTCCTATTGCACTCATATAAGGCCTTGAATATTCAACATCCACATTGTCTTTTATTTTTTCAATCAATTTATTTCTATAAATTTCACAACCTTCAATTACTCCACCAAGGGCTGTGTATTTTCCATTTTTTATATTAAGCTTATTACATACTGATTTCATCATAAGCGTTAATTCATCTGCTCCATTATCTAAAATATTTAACGCTATCTTATTTTTCTTTTCAGCAAGTCTTAAAACTTCAGGTGCAATCCTCGCAATGTCTGTTCTATTAAAATCTCTTTTATAAAGTCTTTCACTAACCTCAGATAAAGAATTTATACCAATAGCATTTTTAATAACTCTTTTGAACTCCTCATCCTCTTCTCTGCCGTCCATACATTTTACCATCATAGTTAAAGCTTCTCTTCCAAGATAGAAGCCACTTCCAAAGTCATCTATCTTATACCCCCAACCGCCTGATTTCCAACTTTCCATATTTTCATTTATACCAAAACAAACTGCTCCTGTCCCAACAATAAAAATTACACCGCTCTTTTCTGCTAATCCTCCAGCTAAAGCTGCCCTAGTATCATTCTCCACAACAACTCTTTTAATTCTTAATATATTACCAGTGTATTCTTTTACAATATTCACAACATATTCTTTATCCTTCTCTGAATCTACACCTCCTAAAGATGCAAAACAACATTCTATCTCTTCAATATCTTCCTTATATTTTTGACTAAACTTCTCTAAACACCTCTGAAGAGCTTCAGAAATATGTTTTCCAGTTACCTCTCCACTAACTGTATCAATACTACTAGCCCCACTCTTTCCTATAGATAAAATCTCACCATCTATATTTGCTAATGCAACACGAGTGCTAGTACCACCGCCATCAACTCCAATAAAAAATTTCATTAATATTCCCTCCAAACCTATCCAATTATTCTAAATATTTATCTTAATTTTATCCTTTAGAAAGAACAAATTCAATAAAATAGACTATGTTTATTTTATTTTCATTATTTCAATTAACATCTGAACATGAATATAGCCACTGTCAAAACATCAGTGGCTATTTTTTATTCTATATTACTATTTTTCTTTTTCACAATAAACGGTTGCTCAAATTCGTATTTTATTGTTTTTTCATTTTTAAAGTGCTCAATAACAATATCGAGAATTTTCTTGTTTGTATTTTCAACATTTCTCGCTCCACTAAAGTCATATTTATCTCCTCCAACAAACATAAAATCATTTGTTGCAACACTATAGTATTTATCCATATCAACTTTTGTACCATCATCAAGAATTATTTCTAAAATTCTATTACCCTCTTCCTTCTCTGGGTTATAATATACTTTAGCTCCTGAAATCTCTATCCACCCAATACCTCTATTCATAATTCCATTTTCAATAACTTTTTTTAATTGCCCCCCTTTAAGCTCCATTCTCATAAGAATATTCTCAAATGGCAATACTTCATATAATTTTCCAACAGTTACGTTCCCCTTCGGAATTGCTGTTCTTAAAGCTCCTTCATTAATAACAGCAATTTGAGCATCTCCATTTTTCCTCATAATATCTGTAATAAACTTACCTAAAACAGAAGTTCCTCTTTCTTGAAATCTTTCATGAGTTAATGCAGTTTCTGTTATTCCAACTACTTCATCAATAATAATCCTTAAGTCTTTACTATATTTATATAATATCTCTTCACCTTTTTTATCATCTTCTAATTCATCTTTTCTCTTATAGAGCAAGTCTAATTTAGGTTCGATACTAGTTAAATTATTTTTTTTATCAAAAATCAAAGATAACTTACCTAATGCATCCCCCTCTTTATATGCTTGCAGAATTACAACATCATTAACTTTCCCTGCCACTAACTGATGAGTATCTCCTCCAATAACAGCATCAAGCCCTTTGATTCCAACAATTCCAGACTCTATAATTTCTCCTGAAATTTCTTTACTCTTTTCATCTTGATAAGCTCCCACGTGAGTTAAAGCAATAACCGCATCCACTTTACCTTCTGGAGCTTTTCCGCTTTTTAAGTATTTAACCCATTTTTCTGTATTTTCTTTTAAAGGCTCAAATTTAAAATTTTCAACTTTACTTGGCAAATTTACAAATGCAGCTTGAGTAGTTGTTAACCCAATCAGCCCGATTTTAACACCATCAATTTTAATAACTTTATACGGTTTAGCCCAATCTACAATCTTATTAGTTCTTTTATCAAAAATATTTGCACCTAAAAAATCAAATCCACCATCTTTAGACCATTTATGCATCAGTTTAATATCCCAATCAAATTCATGATTTCCAACTGCTGATGCAACTACACCCATTTCCTTATACATTTCCGAAACAGGAGCACCATAAGTTAAGTTAGAAATAGCACTTCCTTGATAACTATCTCCTCCACAAACTACAAATGTATTAGGATTACTAGCCTTATATTGCTTTACTGCACTTATAATCTTAGGCATCCCTACATTTTTGCCTTCTTCTCTTTTATCTTCTTCTAGCTTTCCGTGAAAGTCATTAATTGTGATAATATCAATTACCTTTCTATCATGGCTTTCACCGAAAGCCTTATTTAGAGAAAAAAACATTAAAATAACTATAAAGCTAAGGAATAAATTAAACCTGTTCCCTCTTTTGTTCATTATCATTTTTCCTCCATTATTAATTATTTTTCTATTATAATATTACATTATAATTAAATCGCTTATCATACACTTTATTAACACTTATCTTTCACACACATTAACGCATCCTCTACTTCGTTAGTTATTATTACTTCAACACCTTTCTTTATTAAATATTTTATATCATCTTTATTATCAACTGTATACGTGCATATAGGAATCCTATTATCTTTGAGTACTTTAATTTTTTCACTATTTAAAGATTTATACATAGGATGATATGTATCAAAATTATATTCTTTAATATATAACTGCGGGTTAATTAAAGTACTATATAGTAGTGGACCACACCTAACTTGTTTGCTCATTTTTTTTACTTTTAATACTGATTCATGATTAAAACTAGAAATTATTACTCTATCTTCAATTTTAAATTCACTTATTAAAGCAAGAATTTTTTCTTCAATATTTGGATAAGAAACAAGATTATTTTTTATTTCTAAATTTAATTCAATATTATTTCCTTTAACCAAGTCTAGTAATTCAACTAACTTTGGTATCTTTTCACCATAAAACACTCTACTTTTCCATTCTCCAAAATCTAATTTTAACAATTCATCATATGTCATGTTATATATAAATCCTGAACCATTACTGGTTCGATCAACCTTTTCATCATGTATAAGTATTAATTCTCCATCTTTACTCATCTGGACATCGGTTTCTATTCCATGCACACCATATTCAATGGCTTTTTTAAATGCTAATAAAGTATTCTCAGGATACTTTGCACTATACCCTCTATGAGCGAAAATTTTTGTCATAATTTTGAGCTATTGCTCTCCACCTCCGTATTATAGTTTAAGTAGATTTATATAAAAATAACCTTAAATTTTCAAGAAATCTTAATTCTTTAAAAAAATATACTATGTGTGGTATAATAGTGAATAATTAATAGAATATAAAGGAGAATACAATGAGTCACCAACACCCTAGTAAAAAAGCAGTTATTAATCGACTTTCAAGAATTATAGGTCATGCTCAGTCAGTAAAAAGAATGGTAGAAGAAGACCGTGACTGTTCTGAAATTTTAATTCAGATCTCTGCAGTTAAATCCGCTTTAAATAATGTTGGTAAAGTAATTCTACAAGAACATATTGATCATTGTCTTCTAACAGATAATAATCAAAAAGATCAAGATGCAATTGAAGATTTAAAAGCTGCTATAGATAAATACATAAAATAGACAAGGGTTTCCTTGTCTATTTTTTATTACTTCTTTTTCTTATATTTTTTTCTCGTAATTGTTAACCCTCCAAATCCAGAAATTACACTACAATAAAATCCCAAATCATACCACCACCCACTATTTATAGGTTCATAAATAGAAATATTTTTATCAAAAATACCAATTACTAAAGATATAGGTGCTATCCACCCATGCCAAATTCCCCAGAAAAAGCCTGCTGGATCTGTGCTAGATATGCTACCATCACCAGGTATACACCCAGTAGCTGTAAAAGCAACAATTAAAATCATAGCTAATATAATAATTTTTTTCTTCATCATTTAACCCCCTTGTAGCTTTAATAAGCTTCTTCTAAAATATCGAAAACAACTTGTTCAGAGACGTTTAAAGGATTTAAAATAGCCGCCCCGTCATTAATTGATATTCTAGCAATTTCCTTAAAATCCTCTTTTTTCACTCCTACTTCACGTAGAGTCAATGGTATTCTAGCTTTATCATGTAACATGTCTAATAAAGATTTCAGTTCCTCTATACATTTTTCACTCTTGTTATCAATCATAAGCTTTTCCCCTTTAATAATATCCAATATTTCACCATATTCCAATGAACATAAATCAATATTTTTTTTCATACAAGGTAGCAGAAGTATCGTCATAGCATCACTGTGGGATATACCACAAACAGCCCCCACCGAATGTCCTATAGCATGTACTATCCCCACCATAGAATTCGAAAATGCTGCGCCAGCTAAAAAGGATCCCAAAAGAAGATTTAATCTAATATCCTTATCTTTTGGTCTAACTATTACATTATTTAAATTTTTAACTAATAATTTTATAGCCTCTTTAGCATATATATCACTTATTATATTTTTTTGAAGACAACTATAAGCTTCAATCGCATGCACAAGGGCATCAATTCCTGTTGATGCTGTAAGCTTCATAGGAAGTGATATAGTTAATCTAGGATCTAACACAGCTACATTAGGAACCACCTTATATGAAATAAACTCCATTTTAATATTTTTTTTCTTATTGGCTATTACCGAAACTGCAGTAGCTTCTGATCCAGTACCTGAGGTACTTGGTGCAACAATAAGGGGCTTTAAATTCTTATCAATACTATCAACCCCTTGATATTCAAGTAAGCTTTCACCACCTAATGATACAATTATATTAACCCCTTTAGCTGTATCAATTATTGACCCACCACCAATAGCAATAATTGAGTCACACCCTTCTATTCTATAAATTTTAGAAATTGTATTAACAACCTCTATAGATGAATCTATTGGAATATCATATATAACATCACCAACATCAATTTTATAATCTTCAAGTGATTTTAATAGGACATCTATAGTTTTGTTTGCTATAATTGGCTCCGCAGCTAAAATCAATGGTTTGCTTGCCCCTAGAATTTTTAATTCATAAGGAATATTTTCTAACGCCCCTTCTCCTGATAACAATTTCACAGGACTAAAAAATTCAAAGTATTTCCCCATATTAAATCCTCCATAAATAAAATTATCTAATAACTCTCAAATAAACATTCATTTTTTTAGTAGATGTTTTCGGCTTCTCTTTTAATATCTTTTTCCAAATTAACTTTGGAAAAAGCAAGTATTCTACTATATACAAAGCCCTTACCAACCCCATTGTTTTGGGTATATCCCCCTTAAGTATAAAAGCTCGTTCTATATATGCTTGGTCAATACTTTTTCTACCTGTAAAAACCTTAAAAGCATAATTAATATTTTTGAATATAATTTCAATATCGCAGTCATTTTTATTAGTTTTAATAACTTCCATCTTCCTAGTACTTTTATCCTTAATTAAAATTTGAAGAAAAATATTTAGATTAGCTACTTTTATTTTAAAAGATTCACCATTAGTAAATTCCATAAGATTAGAATAAGTTTCATCATCTTTCTTATATAAGTACACTAATACTTTTCCTATTATTTTTAGAACTAATGAAATAATAAATTTCTTAACCACTCTCCTCTGCACCTCCATAAGATACTACTATATAATTATATATTCAAAAATATGTTAACATTATTACCAATATGTTACTTATAAATTTTGTTAAAATAATGAATTTTAAATTTTTAATTGATTTTTCTTAATTAATATTATAAAATAGTTATGCAAACGGTTTCACATAGGAGGAATTAATATGAATATTGATGCTTGTATATTTGATTTAGATGGAGTAATTTGTGATACTGCAAAATATCACTATTTAGCATGGAAAAGATTAGCTAATGAATTAGGATTTGATTTTAGTATTGAAGATAATGAGAGACTTAAAGGCGTTAGTAGAATGGATTCATTAAACATTTTACTTGAAATCGGTGAGAAATCTTTAGATGAAGAGACAAAGCTTGCATTAGCAGAGAAGAAAAATTCATGGTATGTTGAATATATCTCAGTAATGAAAAAAGACGAAATTTTACCAGGAGTTAAAAACTTCATACTTAAACTTAGAGAAAATAACATAAAAGTTGCATTAGGTTCAGCAAGTAAAAATTCTATGAGAATTCTTAAAGCACTTGATATTGTTAACTTATTTGACTGCATAGTAGATGGTAACAGAATAACTAAAGCTAAGCCAAGCCCTGAAGTTTTCTTAAAAGGTGCTGAAGAGCTTGAAGTATCTCCGGAAAGATGTGTTGTGTTTGAAGATGCAGCTGCAGGAGTCGAAGGTGCTAAAAATGCTAACATGTTCGCAGTAGGTGTAGGGGATGCAAATGTTTTAAATAAAGCTGATAAAATTATATCTGGTTTTGAAAATTTAACACTAGAAATATTAGAATTTTAAGAAAAAAAAAATCACTCAAGCAATGCTTGAGTGATTTTAATCATTCAACTTCATATCTTTTATTTCTAATAATTTCAAATAAGCTTTTTCTTCATCATGATATTCTTTCTCTTTATTAATGGTAAGTACCTCACTATCATATTTTATCTTGCCACTCTCAATGTACGATGCATTTCCTTCAAAATTAGCACTATATAACTTCTCATCGTCTCGCTTAACAGTTATAAGAACCATTCCACCATCATTGTATACTTTTATTCTTTGACCAAATAACTCAGGTTTATTTAAACAATAGTTCAAAACTGATGACATCATTCCAGTACCACATGATTTAGTAAACCCTACACCTCTTTCATATGTTCTAACAAATACCTCATTCTCATTTATAATCTTTAAAAAGCTCAAATTAATACCTTCCGGAAATACCGAATGATGCTTCTTAATCAACTCCCCCTGTTCTTCCATAACATCCCATTCAATAGTATCTGTTATAGTAACAAGATGAGGATTCGAGATACTAACGGCTGTATATAACATATCTTTACTAAGCACAGCAACTTTCTGATTGAAATTTTTTTTACTAAATCCATTTATAGGTATCGAGTTTATATCCGTAGTAATGTTTGATATCTCCACCTCTACATTAGGTAAATTGGATATATCACTTTTCTTTATTTTGATAAAATAATTTTCTTTCAATGTATCAAATTTAAATTCCTTTAAATTAAAAACTTCTCCAGCATATCGCCCCGCACATCTTAATCCATTGCCACACATTTCAGCTTCAGATCCGTCCGAATTAAATATCCTCATTTTTGCTATTCCACTATTACCTTTTCCAATAAAAAGAATTCCATCAGCGGTTTTATCTTTATTGCATACTTTTATAGAAAAATCTCTTTTTTCACTCTCATTAATAACAACTTCATTGGTCTCATCTATGAGATAAAATATATTCCCCGTTCCATGACATTTTATGTAATTTATTTTCATAACATTCACCTCACATTTTATTAATTTTATTTTATCATATTTATAAAACAAATTACATTAAAGGAAATAAAACTAAATAATAATTATGAAAGGAGAAAACTCAACCCCAAGTTTTCTCCTTAGAATTATTTATTTAGTTTAATTCACCTAATTTTAACTTGAGAGATTTTTTTTCTCCATCTCTATCAACAATAACGTTAACAATGTCTCCCGCTTTATGCTTAGCTTTAACAGAATCTATATCCTCCATAGATTTGATTTTTATTCCATCAATCTCTGTTATTATATCACCTATTCTCATACCTGATTTTTCAGCTGGTCCAAATTCAGATAATTCATTTACATAAAAGCCTTCTGGTATATTATATTCCTTAGCTAATTCAGGTGTAACAATCCTTCCCCCAATTCCAATTTTCAATGCTGGAGTTACTAATTCATCTAATAATGGTACTATTTGATTAATAGGTATTGCAAATCCTAAACCTTCCACACCATTCCCAACTCGCTTTTCAGTATTAATTCCAATAACTTCTCCCTTGGTATTTACTAGAGGGCCACCAGAATTTCCTGGGCTTATAGCTGCATCTGTTTGAATAAATTTTATATCTCTTTCACCAATTGATCTATTTATTGCACTAACTATACCTGAAGTTACAGTTCCTAGTAATTCTTTCCCTACTGGATTACCAATAGCAACTACTTGTTCTCCTTGTCTTAGTTCATCTGAATCACCAAAGTTGGCTACACCAGGTATTTCTACATCTTCAGTAATTTTTAACACAGCAATATCATACTCTTCGTCATAATTAACTACCTTTGCATTCACTTCCTTTCCTGTATTAAAAATCACTGTCAAACTTCCTCTATTTGAAACAATATTATCAACTACATGGAAATTTGTTAAAATATAACCTTCTTCATTAAATATTACTCCAGAGCCAAGCCCCTCTCTAGGAGGAGTTGAATATCCCCAAACACTTTGTCTAGATACTTCTTTAGTAGAAACAGCTACAACTGCTGGACTAACTGTCTCTACAATTTCTGGTATAGTTATCACTTCTCTTGATAATTCATTACTTTTATTTATTTTAATATTTTCATCAGAATAACTTTTATTAACATGCTCTTCTAATTTATTTTCATTAGTTTTTGAAGATGAAAGTACAGAATAAGTTGCATAAGAACCTACTCCGCCTCCAATACTTGCTATAAGCACTCCCGCTAACATATATGCTATTATTTTTTTTCCTAACAACCCTTTTTTCTTTCTAGTTGATTCTTTAATCTCATATTTCTCTACATTAATAAATTCACTCTTCCTATTAAATCCACCTTCATAATATTGATTTTCTATATCATTTTCCTTTAAATTTTTTTCTCTGTTATTGTTTACATCAAATTCACTCATTCTTTATTCCTCCTTACTTTAAATATCTACTATAATTATTCTAATTCTTTTAAGTTACAGTTCTGTGACAAAAATAAAAAAAAAGCGATAAAATCGCTTTTTTATTATTCTTGTTAACATTATATTTCTAGGCACTAATATCTGAAAACTCAATATTAATTCTACTCTCATTATCATTATTGACTGAATAATATATAGGTACTTGATTTTCATAAACAATACTTGGCATCCTTATAATAAACTCCGTACCTTCACCTAACTTACTTTTCACTTCAATATTCCCATCATGTTTCTCAACGATACTCTTAACTATGAATAGTCCAATACCACTTCCATATGCATTACAATCCTGATTTCCTTCAACCATATCAAATCTTTCAAATATAGAATTCAACTTATCTTTAGGCATACCAATTCCAGAATCTTTTACAGAGATTACAACCTCACTATTATCTTCATAAATATATACTTCAATGTTTCCATTCTCATTTGTGAATTTAATTGCATTTGAAAGTAAGTTCATTATTACTCTTTCAATTTTCAATCCATCACATACAATTATCTTTTCCTCAACTTCTGTATCAAATATTATTTCAATTCCTTTATTTTCCGCTAACTTTGCTACAGACAAGGTTATATTTTCAATTAAACTAATAATCTCATGATTTTTAAATTCCATATTCATAAATCCGGAATCGATCTTAGTCATATCTATTAGGTTATTAGATATTCTTAATAATCTAAAACAATTATCTCTTATAGTACCATTATATTTTTTAATCTTATCAAAATTCTCATCATTTTTTTTGTCTAATACCCCCGCTAACTGAGTAACACTTAATATTATATTAATAGGAGTTCGTATATCATGGGTAATGTTTGCAAAGAAATCTGATTTAATCCTATTATGCTCTTTAACTTCACTCAACATTTCATTACTTTCTTCAACTGATTTTTCTGCTATTCTTCTCTTTGAAATATTAAATGATAAATACTTAATTAGCGCTGCAAAAGCTATTATCAATACAGCCATCCAAATTAATAACCAATCCTTGTTTATCTCAACAGATTTTTCAGGCTGATTAAAAACCATTGTCCCTTCAGGAAGCATGTCAATTGTTATTTTAAATCTTTCAAGTAATCGATAATCAAACTGATTAATTATATTACTAACAACTACTGATTCTAGGTTATTTATATCTTCCCCTAAAAAAATTTGTTTAATTATTTTTACAGCTTCTATACCTTCAAAATAACTTCTATGTAACTTCCCCCCAACAACACCTTGTCCAGTATATCCTCCCCAACCTGTATACATTGGAACTTCAAGTGAATCACTTAACTCCTGTGAAAATTTATTATACGGCTTTTTAACATCATAATTTATAGTGTTTATTGGAGAAAGTAATATCGCCTTATTCCCCTGTATCTTTTTCACCTCATTGATAATAAAATCAGTATCGTCAGATTTAATTTTCTTATATTCACTCTCCATAAGACCTAGTTCTTTTATTGAACTATCAATATCCCATTCAAACAGTGGGTTAACATCTTCTATAAAAATCAATTTGTCCAATTCAGGATGTAGCGAGTATATTAATTCAATATTACTTAATATATCTATTTGATATTTCGTAGCAATAACATTGTTCATATTATTTATTTCATCAAGGTTAATATTATTAATTCCTGTTACAATATGAGGAGTTTCTCCAAAAATACCCTGTCCATTTTTAATAACAAATTTATATGCAGGTTCACCTATTGTTACAATTATATCAATCTTTAATTTCTTATATTTATAATTGAACAGTTCAATTATTGAATCAAGATATTCTTCTTCTAAATACTCTTGATAATTAAGACTCTCACCTCTTACCATAACATCATTATCTTTAGTAAAACTCATCTTTATGGCATTAAATATATCTTTACTCCATTTTTCATCATGATTATATGAATTAATTATGAGAATATTTTTTTTATAACTTTCTTCCCCATTAGCAATATCCACTTTATTAAAAAGAAACAAAATAACAATTATACCTATCCAAAATTTCATTTTATTTTTTCTCATATTTACAGTCCTTCTTTATGTAAGCATATCTATATTATATTGTATCAAATTTCTAGAGCAATTTTAATATATTTTTAAAAATTTGTAACACTTTATTTTAATTTGTAAAATAAAATATTAATTTTCTTCTTATCCCAAATACATTTTTTTATTTTTTAAATACATTTTAAAACATAAATAAAAGTCTAGTAAATATATCCAAAAATATATTGCTAGACTTATTTTTTAGTTACTATTAAATTTTGTTAAACTATTTTAAAATTGCTTTTATTTCTTTTTCTATTTCTTCAGCAGAACCAATAGTAAGAATTTTATCACTAAACTCTTTCATTTCTTCAAAGCTTAAATTGTTAATTTGCTTTCTAGCTTTAAGAATAGAAATTGCACTCATACTAAATTCATCTAATCCAAACCCTAATAATATTGGAATCATTTTTGAATCTCCAGCAGCTTCACCACACATACCTACCCATTTTCCTTCTTTATGTGCATTATCAATAACTAACTTTATCAAACGAAGTACGGCCGGATTAAACATATTGTATAGATTATGAATTTTTTCATTCATTCTATCTACCGCAGTAGTATACTGAATTAAGTCGTTTGTTCCAATACTGAAGAAGTCTACATGCTTAGCTAATATATCAGATATTAAAGCAGCAGATGGAACTTCAATCATCATACCTATTTCAATGTTGTTATCAGTTTTAATTCCTTCATTATTTAATTCCTGTCGACATTCTTCAAGGATCTCTTTAGCACTTAAAAGTTCTTCTAAAGAAGATATCATAGGGAACATAATTCTTAATTTCCCATAAATACTTGCTCTTAATAATGCTCTTAATTGAGTTTTAAAAATATCAACTCTATCTAAACATAATCTTATAGCTCTATACCCAAGAAATGGATTCATTTCTTTCGGAAGCTTTAGATAATCTAATTCTTTATCTCCTCCAATGTCAAGAGTTCTTATAACAACAGGTTTCCCCTTCATTCCTTCAAGAACGCTCTTATATGCTATAAATTGCTCTTCCTCATTTGGAAAATTACTTCTATCCATATATAGAAATTCAGTTCTATATAGTCCGACACCTTCTCCATCATTTTTAATTACACCTTCAATGTCATTTGGAGTACCAATATTAGCTGCTAATTCAACATGTCTATTGTCTATTGTTTTTGTAGCAACTCCAACCATTTTCTTTAATTCTTCTTTCTCTTGTTCAAACTGAACTTTCATTTTTTTAAACTCTTCATATGTCTCAGCATCTGGATTAATTACAACTTCTCCAGTATCACCATTAAATACAATTACATCTCCATCTTTCACAGTTTCAGTAACATTCTTTAAACCAACAACTGCAGGTATTTCAAGAGTTCTTGCCATTATAGCACTATGAGAAGTTCTTCCTCCAATATTAGTTAGGAATCCAGTAACACTCTTCTTATCCATAACAGCAGTTTGTGATGGTGTAAGGTCATGAGATACTATTATATACTCACCATCTAAAAAAGATAAGTCTACTGATTTAATTCCTAAGATGTGCTTTAAAACTCTACCAGTAACATCTTTTATATCAGCAGCTCTTTCCTTCATATATTCATTATCCATACTTTCAAAGATAGTTATAAAATTATTAGCAACTTCATTTAATGCATAATCAGCATTTACCTTTTCATTTTCAATTTTATTTATAGTTGTACTTAGAAGTTCTGGATCTTCTAAAACCATTAAATGAGATTCGAAAATTTGAGCCTCTTCTTCTCCAATTTCATTTGATACTTTTTCTTTAATTTTATTTAATTCAACTTTTGATTTTTCAACAGATTCATTTAATTTTTGTATTTCATCTTTTACAGTAATATTATTGCTCTTTGAGATTTTAACTTCCTCTTCTTTTAATAATAAAGCTTTACCTATTGCTACACCTGGTGAAGCATTCGTTCCCTTAATCATTTTCATTATCCTTTCTTAATAACTTTATTATTATACGCAATAAATACTCACACATTACTATTTTAAAGCATAACAGTATTTTTTTCAAATCTATTTTAAAATATTTTTTGAAAAAAAATATATTTTAGAAATTAGGTTAATATACTTTATTAAAGAATATTTTTTCACTTCACCACTCTAACATATTACAGTTTATAGAAAATATTTTTAAACATTTATTTATGAAAGGAGATAGTATATGGACAAAAAAATCGATCTTAATAAGTATTTCAAATCTATGTTGCTAAAAAAACTTGGTGCATTACTTACATTTGTTGGTGTCGTATTATTATTTTTAAGCCATTGGTATGTTGCCTTACCTTTAATAATTATCGGAATTATTCTCATGATGTTTTTAAAATGTCCATACTGCAACACTCGAGTAACTGGCGGAATATTTTCTAAACCTCTGTATTGTAATAATTGCTGCCACCAATTACCAAAACGTAAGGACTCAGATAATAAAGAAGAAGAGAGATAACTATCTCTCTTCTTTTTCTTTAATTTTATTTGTGAATTGATAATTTTGATATTGTGTGTCTGATTTTTCTCTAATTTTTTTTAATTCTTCCATCTCTTTATCAATCTCTTTTTGATATCCATGACCATACTTAAGCTTTTGTAATGTGCTCTTGTAGTGGAATGCCAAGCCTAATCCCCATCCTAAAGCAGGCCACCTCACCCATAAGTAACCAGGAGAAGTCCATAGATTAATAATTAAGAGAAATCCCAAACATAAAATATATGCATTTCTATGACTTTTAAAACTCTTTTTTATTAATACTCTCTTTTTTGCTTCTCTCCTAAGTATTTCTTCTTCATTAAACATGCTTTCCCCCTTAATCACATTGAATTTTTTTGTAATTTTAACTTTATTTTACACTTTTCATTTATTGTATCATAATATTTAAATTTTGTTGATATGTTTTCAATATTTTCAAACTTTAGATAATCAATTTTATGAGTCAATGTTCCTCCTTTTCTCCTGATGATTATATGAACATCAGTTATCAAATCACCTTTACTATATGGAATTGATAGAAGAAGCTTATTAGTTGGTATAGTAAACCCCTTTCTATTGTCATCTCCAAATAAATTAATTTTAATTTTTTCCTCATTATTTACATTATTTTTTCCCCACACATAATTATTTACAATTTTATTATCACCAATGTAGATATCCAAATATATACTGTCTTTTTTTCCTCCAGTATAAATAATATCATCAAATTCTATTATATAATTGTAATTATTATTCTTAACATAATTATGACTAACATTTTTAAACATATCTTTAAACCCATTATTAAAAAAAACTACCGGATCCTCCCATGCATAAGAAGAAAAATACTTTTTACTCTCCTGATTTCCCCATAAAAAACGCGCCTTGTTTTTCCCATGAGTATCCCCATTTAAGATTCCAAAATTAATAAACATCTCTCTATTTCCATTAATAAAATCGTTCAGATTTTTTAGATAAATATCATTTAAGCTTAAAAGTTCATACTCAAATGATTGCTTAAAATTTCCAATTTGATTTTGCTTACCCTTTAGTATCATTGAATGAAAAAAGGAATTACTTTCTCTACTTGAAAAGTTATTTACAGGTACAAATATTACTCCATCTTTCTTAAGCCCTCTTGCGCTTTCCCCATTATAATTATATATAGCATGCCCACCAGAATCCACCCAGACTTTAGGTTTGTTTTTATGAAAAGATAATTCTTCTTTTTTATAATAATTCCACCATCCGTGTGATTGGGTTATCATTGCATTAAATACCCCTTTGTCAGAATTATTCTTCTTAATATTCAATATTATACTCTCAATATCATTTTCGTGTTTATCTATACTCCCTGCCTGATTTGCTTCATCTCGCGGATGGAATAATGAATAAATAATATAATAATCACTTTCAGTTTCCACAACAGAATAATATGTATATGCTTTATAATCATATCCTTTATTACTTTGATTTTTAATGGTCAAATTCTCCCAATTGTTGCAACCCTTCCAATCATTATCAAAATTTAATTTCATAGGAATATCTTCTAATCCTCTTTCTCCGTATGAAACTCCAACATCATGATATATTATTGGAGCCCAGTGATATGCTAATGAATGATAAAAATCCTCATATACCTTATTATCATCTCCATATACATTCGAATTGGATAACATGGCAATCACTGCAAATAATATAAAGCTCATTTTGACTAATTTAAACATATTCTCACCTCTCAATGTTATTATATTATTTCACTAAATAATAATATAATGCAAAAGGGGTTCTCCTTAGAGAACCCACAATTAATATTTACCAGAATCAATATCCTAAATTTTCGTCCATTATAAAAACATTTATCCTGTCTTTTTCAAGTTGATACTTCGTTAAAACATAACTACAACATATCCTATCATCACTGGAACATTCATGGCACCTTCCTGTAACTGTACAAGGAGTTTTCCTATTCAATCTTTTTGCATTAGCAGGTCCCGAAACTTCTCTATTTCTCATTATCGCCTCATCTACATCCCTAACAATTTTATTAGCACCAACGATAACAACAACTTTTTTAGGTCCATATGTAATAGCAGCTACCCTGTTACCTCTTCCATCAACATTAAAAAGATATCCCTCTTCAGTAATTGCATTACTACTTGTAAAGTAAATATCTGAATTGAAAGCCTCAAAGTAAATTCTTCTTATTTCTTCAGATGATAACCCATCTGTGTATCTATCTAAGAAATTCGCACTAGAATTTCTTAATAACTCAATAATTCCACATTGGAAAAGGGTCATTGAACCACCTACAGTTACTCTCATGTCCTGTTGCAACATACCATTAATTTTATTTAATAATTCTTCTTTTGTTTTAACAAATTCAGCATTCATATTATTTTCTTTAAGTTTTTCTATAGTTCTTTCAATTCTTTTATCATTAACAAACTTTAAATTCATATCCATATACTTACCTCCCTAACTAAAATTATATCATTTTTAGGTAATATTTTGAATTGTAACTTTTTTTCATGTTATAATGTATATTAACATTATCTTTACTTTAATAAATAAACTATTAATATTTTTAGGAGGTATCTATGCCATTTATAAATTCTAAACTTTCAATTTCACTTACTAAAGAAAAAGAAACACATATAAAACAAGAGTTAGGCAAACTAATAAGCCTTATACCTGGGAAAACAGAACAATGGCTTATGGTAGGTTTTGAAGATAACTATAACATATTTTTTGGTGGGGAGAAAAATCATAATATAGCCTTTGTAGAGGTGAAATTATATGGAAGCGCCCCTAAAAATAATAAAGATAGAATGGTAGAAGCTATTTGCAATTTATATGAAACCGAATTATCAATCCCAAAAGCTAATATCTTTGTAACTTTTCAAGAAATATCTGATTGGGGTTGGAATGGTAGATTGCTATAAAAAAATCACCCCTTAAAGTAATAAAATGTACCCTTTGTCAAGGACATTATAAAAAAAGACTATGCAGCAGCTTGAAGATGATTTCTGAATGATACAGGAGTCATCTTCTTTAAATTCCATTGATATCTGTAATTGTTATAGTAATCCATGTATTCATCTATTTCATCTTTAAGCTCGTCCAGAGCTGTGCATGATTTAATGTAAGCCTCATCCTTAAAATGTCCAAAGAATGATTCTTGAGGTGCATTATCCCAACAATTTCCTCGTCTAGACATTGATTGTCCTAATCCAAAACTTTTCACTAACTTTTGGAAATTGGGGCTAGTGTAATGTGCTCCTTGATCTGAATGGATAAAGGCATCAGGGGCAAGAGTAATATCTTTATTATTCAATAATTTATATATTGTATCAGTGGCGATATCTAGCGATAAGCTAGTGGCTACGTTATAAGCTAGTATCTCATTAGTAGAACCGTCTTTAATCGTAGATAGATATGCTCTTTTGTTATTACCATACGTTAGATAAGTTATATCTGTAAGCAGTACTTTTCCGGGGATATTTTGTTTAAACTCTCTATTCAATAAATTAGGGACAACTCTGTGCTCATGGGTGGCTTTCGCCATTCTTCTATAAGGATTAGCCTTCCTTATGGGGCAAACAATGTTGTATTTTCTCATTATTCTCCTTATACGCTTTAAATTATATACAATACCAAACTGACCGTCTAATGTCAGTTTAATTTGACGAGCACCTTTTTTACGATTCTTGAACTTGTATGCTTTTAAAATCAAGTCTTTTGCTACTTCATCACAAAGCTCTCGCTTATTTCTTGATTCCATGGCTGTTGCAGAAAAATAATTATAGTATCCTGACCTTGATACGCCCGATAGATTACATAAATAACTAATCATATTTTTCAAGTTATATTTTTTAACTGTATCTCTTATTATTATAAACTTGTCCTTAGGAAGTATTTTTATTTCTTTCGCGTCATCATCCTTTCCATCATATCGAGCTTTTTTAGAAGTTCGTTCTCAGCTTTCAGTAAATTATTTTGTGCTTGGAGTCGTGCATATTTCTCCTCTAAAGAAAGCTCTTTAGTTGTTGGCTTTCCTGAATTGTTTCTTCTTGTATCAGCTAAACCACATACACCATTATGTCTATAAGCAGCTCTCCACCTTTTACCAGATGATCTTACTCTTTCAATTCCTATGATATCTACATCAAATCCACATTCTTCGAATATTTCTCTAGGGAATTTTCCGTTCTGATTCTCAGCTATAAAGATTTTTTTGAATTCATCAGTATACGTAATTGCTTTATTAGTGACATTTTTTACGTATTTGTTTTGTGCCAAAGTTTCTATTTGTTCTTCTGTAAATATCTTTTTACTCATTTTTTATCCCCCGAATTCTCATTTATTTAATTATACATAAAAATACCCTATAAAGTAGACTTTTTTTATAGTGTCTACTCTATAGGGTACATTTTATAATTATATAGGTTTCTTTTTACCTATGTCTACTTTAATGGGTGATTTTCACTCTGCGTGCTTTTTATTCACCAAATTTATTTTCAAACAAATCACTTATTGCTGTAATCGCTGCATCCGCATCAGCACCTTCTGCAATAATTTTAACTTCATCATCTTTCTTTAATCCTAAACACATTACATTCATAATAGATTTAGCATTAGCTTTTGTACCTTTAGCCTCGATAAAAATCTCACTTCCAAATTTACTCGCTTCTTTTACTAATGCTCCTGCTGGTCTTGCATGTAATCCTGACTCATTTAACACTTTAACTATCTTCTCCATTTTAAAATCCTCCGTTATATAATATATTTACTTTTATACTTTACTAATGTATATTTTATTTCTAAAATTTTTATTTCTTTTTATTCCTTGTAGTTATTTTATAAATATGCATAGTAATAAATCCTACTTCATCTAATGGAATTTTCTTTTTTAAATAATTCTCCATTATTTTAGAAATTTCAAAGGCCACTTTAAATTCTATTGGATACTCTGACTTAATCTTTTTTAACAATGAATTCTCCAAGCTTTCATTGTATAAGACCCTATCCTTAACACCTCTTAGATGCATAATGAATCTTCTATAATCAAATGAATCCTTTTTTAATTCTATATTCATTCGTTTATTTAAAAAATCAATAATTTCACTCATCATTTTTGAATAACGCAGTGCTTCTTGTTTACTCTTATCAGTACGTCCACAATAAATATAAAATGTTAAAAATCCTATTTCATCCTTTGGAATATTAATATCTAAATTACTATTTAAAAAATCAACCATTTTTTCTGCAGCTGAATATTCTTCTGGATATAATGCTTTAGTTTCAAACATAAAAGGATTAATAATTTCAATACCTTCTCTAATTCTCTTTATAGCAAAGTTAATATGGTCAATTAATCCTACGTTAATATTAGAACTTAATTTCTCTCCAATTTCTTCTTCTACAATATTCATTAGACTTGGTATTACTTCAATAACCTTTGGATTTATTTTCATAAAGAATCTATCATAATCATTATTATCAAGACCTTTTATGGAAATAAACTTTTGCTCAATATTTTTCTCATCTTCAAGGTAATTACCTTTCTTTTTACCAAAACCAATTCCTTTTCCTACAAGAACATAATCACTTTTTTCACCAGATACTAAAACAACATTATTACTTAAGATTTTAATTATTTTATACCTTAACAAAACGTCCTCCAATGTTTATATTTTTCAGTTAAATAGATTATAAAACTATAAATCACTAATATAATACTTTTAAATTGTGTGAGTATTTAAGCATATATATTTTTGATTTTAATTTCGACTCTTTTTAATACTAACTAATTAATTTTCAACATTTTTATCATATTACTTTATTAAGCTATTTAGGTATGAGATTATTTGATAGTAACTATATTCTTTTCCTTTAATGTTATCTTCTTATTCGGAGTAATTTGAACACTCTCACCTTCTTTTAAATTAGTAAAAATTATTGGAGTTATTACTGATGGAACCTTTTCTTTTACAGTATTTAAATCTACACTAAGTAATTTATCACCAGCTTTAACTTTATCTCCTTGCTTAACATATGCTGTGAAACCTTCTCCATTTAAAGCTACTGTGTCAATTCCAAAATGGATTAAAACTTCTCTTCCATTATCTGAAACCAAACCTATAGCATGTTTAGTATGAAAAAGTGTTGCTACCGTTCCTGTAATAGGAGATACAACCTCTCCATTTACTGGCTCAATGGCAAATCCATCACCCATCATTTTTTGTGAGAACACAGCGTCAGGCACTGAACTTAATTCTAAAAGTTTACCTTCTAATGGGGAAATAAATTCTTCAATACTAGTTTTAGTTTCTTTTGAACTTATATTCATATCATCAGTGGTTTTTTTATTTGATGAATTTTCAACTGTTTCCCCTTGTTTTTTTCCAAAAATTCTGCTAAGTAAGCTAAAAATATTTTTGCTCATTGTGTACACTCCCTTGAATCCCTTATACGATCAATATAATCAATAAAAAGAAAAAGGCATGAGTAAAGAAAGTTCTAATGTTTTCACATTATACTTTTCTTTGCTCATGCCTGATCTAATCAGTAACACGCATTATATTTTTCGACAAGTTTCTTATAAAGTCATTTTATCAAATACTAAATAATATTTCAAGTTTTTTTTTATTAGTCTGGAAGAAATCTTCTTCCTTCTACATAATCACGTCTTGTCATTGGAGAAATTTTAATTACATCCCCTGTTCTAGGAGCATGTAAATAAGTATTATTCCCTGCATATATTCCAACATGATGGGGATCATATTTTGTTCCAAAGAATACCAAATCCCCTATCTTCAAATCTTTTCTTGCAACATATCTTCCATTAGGGTGTTTGATTTGTTGATAAGTAACTCTACCTGTGGTAATACCAAATTGTGCATAAACATATTGAGTTAACCCAGAACAGTCGAATCCTGAACTATAAGTTCCGTCATAAGGTCTTGTCCCGCCCCATAAATATGGATCACCTAAGAACTTTGAAGCTAAAGCAAGAATATTTTCTCCAGTGACATCTCCTACATTAATGGGTTTTTCCTGTGCCTTCCTTCTCAATTCTTCTAACTGTCTTTTAGCCTGTTGAATTTGTTTTTCTGTGTTAGTTTGTTCAATATTATAGGATCTTAATGTATCCTCATAATCAGCTTTTTTAGCTGCCACTTTATTCTTTAAAGTATTTTTATCTGCTATTGCAGCATCTATTTCTGCATTCTTTTTTTGATTTTCAGCCAATAGCAACTCAATATTTCTCTTGTTTGCTTCTAATTCTTTTCTATCACTTTCGATTTTTTCCATACCTTTAGTTATTTCATCAAATAATTTTTTATTATATTTACTTAACTTTCTTACTATAGAAACATTAGTAACAACTGCATCCCAACTTTTCGAGGAAAGTATCATTTCTACTTGACTGCTTATACCTTTTACATATAAAAACTTAGCTTGTTTAGCATATGTATTCTTTTTTTCCTCAAGTCTCTTTTCTTCCTCTTCCATTTCTTTTTCAAGTTGACTTATTTGTATTTCAAGTTTCATTATATTCTCTTTATTTTTCTCAATTTCCTCATTCATCTTCTCCTGTTGATAATCAAGTTTTTCAATTTCAATACTTAAATCCTCTAATTGAACTTCTATATCATTCATTAATCTATTTATTTCATCTTTATTACCTTTATTATTCTCTAAGGTTTTCTGCAGCCTATTAATTTTATTATTCAAATCTGCTTCGTTATCAGCAAATACATTGAAAGCGTTTAAGCAAATAACTATCAATAAAAAATATATTATCTTTTTATTATTTTTCACAATATCACCCCTCATCAGCTTGTACATTTTCATTATACCATGTATTCGCCTTTATGTTCATATTTCCCTTAGAATTCTCCATTTTTTTTATTAGTTTAAGTATGACAACTATTCTAGTTAATATAATTATATAACCTAAAAGAACCTAAAATAACCTATCGAAAACAAAAATTCTCGATAGGTTATGTATTTAATTTTATATGTTATTAAATATAATTGATTTAATATTATCTTTTCATTATATCTTTAATTTGACTCTTAAGTGTATCTGATTTAGGACCAAATATAGCTTGTAAGTTATCTCCAATTTCTACCACTCCAGCAGCACCAAGCTTTTTCAATTGAGCTTTATCTACTTTTGTAATATCATTTACAGTAACTCTTAACCTTGTTATACAAGCTTCTAATTTTGAAATATTCTCTTTTCCACCAAAAGCTTCTAGAACTTTAGCAGCTAATTCTTCACCTTCTACTGATTCACTCTTAACTTCCACTTCTTCATCTTCTTCACGTCCTGGAGTCATTAGATTCCATTTTCTTATTGCAAATCTGAATAAGAAATAATACACTACTGCGAATACTAGTCCAACTGGTATAACTAACCACCAAGACGTTCTATTTGGCATAACACCGAATAATAAATAGTCAATTACTCCACCTGAGAATGTCATACCTATCTTAACATTCAAGACATGCATTAACATAAATGAGAAACCTGCTAATACACAGTGAATTCCGTATAATACAGGAGCAACAAATAAGAATGTAAATTCAATCGGCTCTGTAATACCTGTTAAAAATGAAGTTAATGCTGCTGAAACTAATATACCCGCCACAATCTTCTTTTTATTTGATTTTGCTTCTTGATACATAGCAAGTGCAGCCGCTGGAAGACCAAACATCATAAAAGGGAACTTACCAGTCATAAATGTACCTGCAGTAAATTGAACTCCTTCTTTTAATTGTGCCATAAAGATATTAAAGTCTCCATTAAATACTTCGCCTGCTGCGTTTGTCCACTCTCCAAACTGGAACCAGAAAGGATTATAGAATATATGATGTAATCCAAAAGGAATTAAAGCTCTTTCAATAATACCAAAAATAAATGCTGATACTGTTTTGTTTGCATCAATCATACTCTGTGAAAATGCAGTTAGTCCACCTTGAATATAAGGCCAAATAAATGTCATAATTATTCCTGTTAAAATTGCAACAACCGCTGTCATTATTGGAACAAATCTCTTACCTTGGAAGAATCCTAAATATGATGGCAATTCTAATGTGTGATACTTTTTATAAACATGAGCAGCTATAACCCCCATGATGATTCCTCCAAAAACACCTGTTTGAAGGGTATTAATCCCCAACACAGAAGCATAAGCAGGATTAGATTTAACCATTTCAACAGTTACACCTGATAAAATACCCATAGTCTTATTCATAATTAAGAAACCAACAATTGCTGCTATACCTGCTACCCCTTCACCACCTGAAAGACCAACGGCAACTCCTACTGCAAATAATAATGGTAAGTTTGCAAAAATAACTCCCCCACAATCAGCCATAACTAAAGCTATTTTTTGAAACCAAACCGCTTCAAACATTGGTGCTGAAGCTAAGAACTGAGGATTTTGAAACATAGTACCTAAAGCAAGTAAAATACCCGCTGCAGGTAATAATGCTACTGGTAGCATTAAAGCTTTTCCAACTTGTTGTAAAACACCAAAGACCCTTTTACCCATTATAATTCTCCTTTACATTAAAAAGTTATTAAGTTTTAACCGTTGCAACAGTTAGATAAAATTAGATAAAATAAAAAGGCATGAGGAAGAAAATATGGAGATACACTTGTATCCACATAATTCCTTCGCTCATGCCTGATCGTATCAGTAACACGCATTATTTCGACAGTTTTTTATCTTAAATAAATTGTAACAGAACTTTTAAAGTATTTCAACTATTTTTTCGACAATTATTGCATATTTTTATCCAATATCAAAATTCAAAACATTATCACTACTGTCTTGTTCTAATATGAAAACCCTATCATCTTTTTCAATTTTAAGAAGAGTATCATTTATATGCTTTATAAAATACTCTCCATTTCCCTCTTCATTATCATTCTCTTTTTTAGAAATGTATCTAAGAAGATAAGTTATGGGTAATCCATTAATTAATCTTGAAGTATCACCAATTAATTCCAATAAACTAATAGGCGCTTCAAAATTTGAGATAATTTCTTCCACAAGTTCTTTATATGTAATTTTTTTCATTTTATGTTCCACTCCTTTAATTATATTCTTTCATATAGTATTTACATATATAACTATTATCTAAAAAAACTATTAAATACTCTTAACATAGTAATAATAAACGAACCTATTACTTTTTTCAAGAAAATTAATCTACTATAAGTATAAATCTAAAAAAAATTAAGGGAACTAAATTTTAACAACTTAATCCCCCACGGATTGTTAATTAAATAACATATTCCATGTAATTTCACCAACTATCCCATCAACTTTTATACAATTGTCATATTGGAACTTTCTTACTGCTTCTTGTGTTTCAATTCCGTACATTGAATCTATTTTACACTTATATCCTTTTTTATTTAGTACCTTTTGAACCTCTTGAACATCACTACCTTTCATTAACTTTTTTCCTTTTTTATAACTTAATTCTCTATAAAACTTTTTCCCTCTGTACAATAGTTCCATAGCCTCAAACTTTATTTTTGTTTTAAATCTCATTGAATACTCCTAAAGAAATAATTAATAATAATATAGATTATGTTTATATTGGATTTTTGATATAAATTTGCCACTCTAGTCACATATTTTCCAGCAGATATGTTATAATATACTTGTAATTACGAATGTTCAATCTATTCGGTGGTGATGAAAACATGGAAAAAATTGTTTGTAGAATTTGTAACAAAGAAATCAAAACTAAGAACAATACAATACTTGCTTTACTTTTTTTCGTTCCATCTTTATTTCATAAAGAGTGTTATATTAATTATCTCAATTGAAAAAAAAATAAAGGTTTAGGCGAACCTCTTAATTCAATGTTTCATTATGTAAAATGCTTGTTTTTAATTTTTGTTTCTTTAATACTAATATTTTTTTATTATAGCAAAGGTAATATAGACAATTGTTATGCCTTAGTATTTTTCATTTGCTTAATATGTCTATTTAGATTATATATCTATTTCTTTTTCTTAAGAAAAATTAATCAACTAGATGATAACAGCAATGATGAAAAATATTTTTAGTATTATATGTACATACTAATATATATAGTTATAACTTTAACTATAACTCTCCTCCTATAATTATATAAATGCACCTTTAAAGGCTAAATGTCACCTAGACATTTAGCCTTTTATTTATATATCAATAATATAATAATTGTACGCATTAATTATGGTTGTTTGCCCATAAGAAATTATCCTTTTATCATTTCCATAATTTAAATGTTGGTGGCCATGAAAGAAGAACTTTGGACTATATTTTTCAAGTAATTCATTGAATACCACAAAACCTTGATGGCATAAGTCATCTCCATCTCCAAGCCATCTTCCTGGTGAGTGTGTAACCAACACATCAAAACCTTTATTTTTCCAAAGTTTAAATTTTAACCTTTTAATTCTTTTAATCATTCCTTTTTGAGTATATTGAAAAGGTCCATCATTATATTTGTGAGAGCCTCCCACCCCTAGAAATCTTATGCCCTTATACATAACAATGGAATTATCAATGTTTGTACAACCTCCAGGAGGATTTTTTATATAATTCTTATCATGATTTCCAGGTACATAAAATAATGGTGCCCTTATCATTGTAGTTAAAAACTCTAAATAAGACTCTTTTAAATCTCCACATGAGATAATTAATTCAATATCCTTAAATCGTTCTCTATCAAAATAATCCCATATATATTTACTTTCAATATCTGATACCAAGAGTACTTTCACACTTTTCACCTTTTCCTAGTATTTCTTTGGAATATCACCAGTAACATTTTCAACAAACCAATCCATATATAACATCTTATTATAGCTAGCGTAATCCTTTTCTCCAATACGTAAAACCTTTTTATTATCATATATAGGGCCTTCAAATGTATGAATTTGATTATCTATCATTCCCTGTCTAACAAGTTTTATTGTTCGACCTACATGAAAGTTAATTCTGCTTTTATGATATTTTATATCTATAATACCCGAATCTATTCCCCACATAAAACTGACTCGTTTACTCTCAGTACTAAATATACCTTTCCAACTTCCATTTGTAATATTTCTTAAGACCTTTTCATAAAACTTTCCCCAATCCCACTTTATAGTACATAAGTATTCACCATAGGTATATTCTGATTTCTCATCACACTCTATAGGATAAAGAGCAATATTTCTTCCGCTCATTCCTCCTTCAGTAACTCCACGTTTCAATACAAGGTCAGCTCCTATATCCCCTAATTGCTTAATATCCTTCATTTTTTTATCAATATTTTCATAATCATCAGTCCATATGACATTTACTTTTGCTGAATCATTAACAGACTTAACTCCTAAAGCAAAAGCATTTATTCCAGTGATTGTAGCTGTTCGGTTATACTGTTCTATACAACCGATGACATTAGTTCTTGTCATTGCACCTGCAATCATACCTAATAAAAACATAGTTTCATGAGATCTCCCAAAATAAGTACTCATATTTCTAAATGCTTGAACAGGAGAACAACAGAAAAATTTGATGTGTTCATATTTTAGAGCTGCTCTCAATGTAGCTCGTAAGTTTTTTTGAGAAGTAGTAAAAATAATATCAAAACCTTTTTCTGCAATTTCTTTTATCTTCTCATAAGCTTCATTGTCATCAATAGGTATATTATCAAAATAACAAGTATTAATCTTATCACTTAATATATTCTGTGCAAAACGACGTCCCTTCTCATGAGTATACGCCCATGCAGAAGAATCAATATTTTTTTCATATAAAAAAGCTACATTTATTTTTTTAGTACTTGTAACAAGGTTAGTAATTGATGTAATCATATTACCTTTAAACACCTCGAAAGGTTCTGTCTGAATCTCAACCTTTGATACATCTTGAGCTAGCAACAATTCTTCAAAAAGCTTTTCCACTCTTCCTTTACGTTTAAACTTGAATTCATTAGATAAACCATAAATCCTAATATATTCTAAAATAGCATCTCCAGTGGTGATTTTTAATTTATCTCCACCTATCTCCTTATATGTAACCCTGAATGGTATATAAAACTTTTTATAAAAATGTTCATATTTATCTCTACCTTGAATTGGATCTGGTTTATACTCTTCAAGATAATTTAACAATTCTCTAAAGAAAATTCTTTTCTTAAACCAAATATCATAAATTCCTGTTTTATTAGAAAAGTCAAGAAACTCATAGTATAGTTTATTTTCTTTATCAGTTTCATCCTTCTTAGGAATCAATCTTGTAACATCGCCTTCAATGGAATGCCCATCAAAATACTTTAAAACACTTACCCTTTTATTTCCTTCCATAACATAGTACTTATTCATAAATTCATAAACTCTAATTGGATCCCTGATACCTTCTTCTAGATGGGATTTGCATAGGCTTTTCCACTTCTCAGCGAATTCAGTATTTTGTTCTTTTAATGGTAAGAACCCACTTGAAAAATCTCTACTTCTTGTATAATAATAAGTACCCACTATTTTTTTTATAGGAATGGACTTAATTCCTAATGGAACCTCAGCTACTATATCTTTATCTTTTATAATTCTATCTAAAGAAAGAAGAAATCCATCTTCCCCTTCACTTCTACGCCTTAATTGTTCATTCCTTGCCTTTTTCTTAGCGCTTTCATATTCATTATAGATGTTAGTATTTATATCCATAAACTGTTTAGCCATTACTAAAAAGCAGTGACTCTCCTTTCTTGATTTATACAATAAAATATACTATAAATCATTATTAATTTTTTATTATAACAAAGCCGCTTTTAACTGTCAATCTTACATAATTTCTTAATTAAATAAAAATCCAACTTTGTTCAGTTCACAAAGTTGGATTCTAATTTGAAATATTTTTTTCAAGACTTTTTTATGTAATGCAATTGAGCAAAATCACATCACATGCTATGATTAAGTTTTGTTAATTATTTCTACTACTAAAAATTCAAAATATTATATTTGTTACAAAAATTCTGAGCATTTTTTAAAACTTTGAGTATTTTTCTAGTAGGTTTCCCTATTATGTTTCTAATTAAAATATTGAATACTTTCTAATTTGTAGCATTTATAAGTAATACAATTGAGCATTATTGCATTACATGCTGTGATTAAGTATCTTCATCATTATAACTATAATGATATATTGAAATATGATATTCTGTTAAGATTAATTTCTGAGTATACTTAAAAATCAGATTTTATAATACTCATATAAATTTGATTCAATTAATAATTAAAGTATTTCTTAGTAATACAATTCACTAACATTGCATTACAAGCTATGATTAAGTTTTGTTCATTATTATTGCTAAAATAAAATGTGTAAAATAAAAATTCTGTTGCGAATCAATTCTGAGCGTCCTCAGAACATAAATTTTATATACCTATTTTTCTAATTTTAGTTCTCCACTTTCCACATCTGATTTCAATGATTTCATAATACTAACCATACAGAAACACAGAACAAATGCAAATGGTAAAGCCGCTGCTAATGACGCAGTTTGTAGCATTTTTAATCCTGCTTCGAAATTTCCACCTTTTGCTCCAGAATAAATCAGAGCAAGTGCAAACGTTGATTGAAGAACTCCCCATACAACCTTTTTCTTGTTTGATGGGTTTAAGTCTCCATTTGAAGACATCATTCCTAGTACAAAAGTAGCAGAGTTAGCAGATGTAACGAAGAATGTAATAAGCAGAATTATTGCAACTACAGATAAAACTATTCCAAAAGGATACAATTCAAACACCTTAAATAACGCTGTAGATGTTTCTGAAATTGCATTTTTTGCAAATTCAATTCCTTCATTCATACTACCTTGAATTCCTAATGCACCAAAAATACTGAACCAAACAGCGGATCCTACTGTAGGGAATATTAAAACACCAGCAACAAATTCTCTAATTGTTCTACCTCTAGATATTCTTGCTATGAATGTTCCAACAAACGGTGCCCATGCAATCCACCAAGCCCAATAAACAATAGTCCAACCACCTAACCAACTTTTATCTCCAAAACTATTTATACTTAAGCTATCCTTAACAAAATCACCTAAGTATGCTCCCATACCATTAGTTAATGTTTCAATTATTTGAATTGTTGGACCAATTAATAATGCTGCAACAACTAATCCTCCAGCTAACCAAAGGTTAAGGTCAGATATCATTTTAATCCCTTTATCAACACCTGTAACAGCAGTGATAATAAAGAAGAAAGTAATGATTACAACGATTGTCACTACAATTGGCATAGTTTTAGGAACATTGAATAAATGATTTAAACCACTGTTAATTTGCAAAGTTCCAAGACCTAAAGACGTTGCCATACCAGCAACAGTTGCAAATATCGCTAGAATATCAATAGTCTTACCAATAGGTCCTCTTACTCCTTTTTCCCCTATTAATGGGATAAATATTGTACTAATGAGACCTGGCTTGTTTTTTCTAAACTGGAAATATGCAAGTCCTAGAGCTAAAATTGTATAATTTGCCCATGGATGTAATCCCCAGTGAAAAAACGACTTTTTAATAGCAAAATTTGCAGCTTCACTTGTTCCACCAGCTGTTACGAAATGGTTAAGAGGCTCTGCTACTCCCCAAAATACTAAACCAATTCCCATACCAGCACTGAAAAGCATAGCAAACCAAGAAGCGTTGCTATAATCAGGTCTTGAATCATCAGGACCCAGTCTAACCTTCCCGTATTTACTAAAAGCAATCCAAATTGCAAACACAACAAATGCAAACATCCCTGCTAAATAGAACCATGAAAACTTATTTACAAAGAATTCATAAGCTAATTCTCCTACCACCTTGAATGTATCTGGAGCAAAAATTCCAACTACAATCAAAAACAATGTAATAGCGATGGAGATATAATAAACTGATTGATTCTTCTTATTCATAATGTTCCCCCCATTTTTTGATTAAATTCTTAACCAAGAGGGCTTCATATCGAACAGGCATTTAAAGCCCTCTTAGAAATGGGTACTATGACCATGACAAACTTGTTTTTACTTTATAGTTTGCACATTATGGTCATATATACCCTAAATCTTAAAACTTAACTTTAAATACTGTCTGTTCTTTGATATCAGTTTCTAAAGCTTCTAAAGCAACACCTACTCTATGATGTCTTAGCTTAAATTGCTCTTCAAGTGTATCACTTGGATTTCCAAGTGGATATGGAATTGATATTGTTGGAACCATTCTGTTAGCACCAACAGTGTGAGCTACTGGGATTAAGTTAGCCATTTGAACTACTGTAAATCCAGCTTTTTCAACTTCTTTTACCATCGTTGCTCCGCAACGAGTACAAGTTCCTCACGTAGAAACCATTATAACTGCATCAACATTATGCTTCTTTAAATCTTCAGCAATTTCTTGCCCCATTCTAGCTGCTTCTCCTTGAGTAGTTCCTGTACCAACAGTTGAATAGAAGTAGTTATGAACCGATCCGATTCTTCCTTCTTTCTCATAAACTCTTAAAGAGTCAAGTGGCACTATTACATCTGGGTTATGATCAGCTGCATATGGATCAAATCCAGCGTGTATTGTTTTAAATGCTTTGAATTCAACATCTTTATCACTTGGATCAAATTGTGATGGTAGTGTATCAAATTGAGATATATCATATTTACCCCATCTAGTTGCAGAAGCTGATTGAATTCTATCTGGATTCTCAACTGGAACTATTCCTCCTGTGTTAAGAACAGCAATTTTTGCTTTTGATAAATCATCAATCTTCTTAGCTATTGGAACTAAATCCTGCTCAGGGATAGGTAATTCAGTTACATATTCCTCTCCATGAACTTTCTTAAGTAACATATCAATAACTCTATCAGTTGCAGGCACTGGTGGGTTTAACCATCTTTGATGTCTCTTTCCTCTTTGGAAGAATCCTTCTTCATCAGCCGAAAGTAATTCTTCACCTAATAAAAGTTTCTTACCATAATCAGCCATTGCTTTAACATCTTTTCTCATACCAGCAGCACTTTTAGCACCCTTAAAGATTGGCATTTCTGTTTTAAACATTTCAACACCTGGGTTTTCATCGTTCATTGATGATATAACAGGTACTCCAAACTTTTCTTTTACTGCTTTACAAATGTTACCACAAGCACTACCATATCTACCTGCTCTAAAAGCTGGTCCAGCAAAGAAGATATCAAACTCAACTTCACTTAACATCTCAATCATTCTTTCAATTGCTACTTCACCATTAGAACCAATGAAGTTATCACCACATATTAATGTATGAGTTACCTCAGCAACATCACTTAAAGCTGCATCTAAAGCCATCGCAGGACCAACTAGTCCTTCTTTCATTTCAGGTTCGAAATCAGCAAGCTCTTCTCCACCGATTTGCCCGAAAAATTGGTTAATATATAAAATCGCTTTTTTCATTTTAACCCCTCCTAGTATTCAGACATTCTCTTAGTTGACCATCCAGTTACTCTATCTCCACAGAACATAGCATTATTCTCCATGATAATAGAACCATCTTTTCTTACTGAAGGCCCAAGTAACTCATCATCAGCCCATCCACCTGAAAGACCATCTCTTGCTAAAGCCTCAAGTTCACCTAATACAGTCTCCATTGGTGGAAGCTCGATTAACTCAGAAACATTTCCACAAGATACAATTGCATTTGCTTTACTATCTAATGAAACAAGTGGTTGAGACATACCATCTCTTCCTGTACACTCATTAGTTAAACCGATAGTTTTTACTCCAGCATCTTCAAGCGCTACTATAGTTGCTATAAAGTCAGCATCTGGGTTACCATATCCTTCTTCTGCAACAATTGCACTGTCAGCTCCAATTGATTTAGCAATTTGAGCAACAAATTGTGCTGATCTCTGTTTTTGCTCAAGAGCAACGTTAAGGTTAGACATGATTACACCTAAGAAATTAATTGTCTTTCCATGCTCTTTGAATAATCTCTTTATCATAGGGAAGTTCTGGAAATCATATGTAGACCATTTTGATGAACAAGGCATGAATGATCCAGAAATCATAGCTCCATCAAGCACCTCTGTTGGACTCATTAACGTTGGCACCATATGGTTACAATCCCATCCGTAACATAAGTCATTGTATCCTTGCTCTTCCATTTGTGATTGAGGTTGTAATACTAAAGCAACACTTGGAAGATCTTTTAATTCATCTGATCTTTTAGTAATAGCTTCAAAAGTATACTCTTCAACTTCTTCAGGTTGAAGCTCTTTAACTATGTTTCCGATATGCTCTGCTAATCTCATACCAGCCCATCTTAATGCTTTATTCTTCTTCTGCTGCTCTCTTTTTTCGAACTCTTCATCTGTATCAGCGATTAAACAAATGTTGTTTAATTCTGAGAAAAGTGTATATTTAGCACCCTCTCCGCTCATATCGATTAATCCATCTTGGAATCCACCCCAGTGTCTTCCAACAACTAAAACACTACAATTTTTTAATGCATGTGTTCTACCATCACCACATTGAGCTAAATCACCTGTAACGCCTGGGAAGATACTTCTGCCATCTAATCTGCATCTTGGTTCAATAGCTTCCTTAACTGGAACAATTCTTATGTTGTCTCCTGGCTTTGCAATTACTAAATCAGCTTCAGTAATATGCTCGTCCTCAAAAACAACATCTAAAGCTTCTTTCTTGTTGATTGTAAGGATTCCATCCTTATAGCTATTTTCTTCTCCAAAAATAACTTCTTTTACATAGAAATTACCTATTTCTAATTTCATGCTCCACACCCCTTTTGCTTTTCGACAAATTTTATCTTATAAGCCTTATAAGCCTAATTAATAATTTTGATTAGTAATTACGAATTTATAATCTAAATTATTTTGTAATCATAATTACTTTTATAATCACGATTACTTTATAAACATGATAACACACCTTTTTTATTTTTAAAATAGTTTTTATAAAAATAATTCAAAAAAAACAATTTTTTTCTGTAATTCAGAATATTATTTATCGTTTTTTATCCTATTATTAAAATTTTTGTCATTATTTATGTTTTATTTTCACATTTTAAATACTTTATCGTTTTACGGTTCACACTAAATATTTATTATGATATACTTATCATTGAATCGGATTTTAATGGGCACCTAACGATGAATTTTAAACATGGATACGTCTTCCATCATTTTATAAATCAAATTAGATTTAAAACCAGAAATGCGAGGTAGTAATAATGGATAAAAAATCAATTAAAAAAAAGAGAATGATGGGTTATTTTATAGAAGCAGCCCAAAAGATTATCGAAGATGAAGGAATAAAGAACGTAACAATAAGGAAAGTTGCTGATCTTGCTGGATACAACAGTGCTACACTATATAATTATTTTAAAAACCTTAACCATCTTCTTTACTTTTCTTCCATGAAATATCTAATGTACTATATTTATAGTTTGCCTAGTTATGTGAAATCAGCGAATACCGCTTCTGAGAAACTTCTTAAGATTTGGGAATGTTTTTTGTATAATTCTTATAATAGTCCTGACATATACAACACTATATTCTTCAACGAATTCAATACAATTAGTTCAACAATGCAAGAATATTACGAAATATATCCTGAAGAATTAAAGATTGATGTTGACGAACTCTTTCCAATGTTTCTTCAAGATAGTATATATGATAGAAATTCAGTGCTATTAGATGAATGTATAAAAGAAGGAGTTATTTCCGAATCCGACAAAGAAGAAATAAACGAAATGATAATCCTGATCTATAGAGGTACTTTAGTTGGATTTATGAATGGGGATAACAGATTAAGCGTACATGATTCTGTTAAACGAAACATTAAACACATAGAGCGATTAATCTATAAAAAATAGACCAGAGCCTTCGGCTCTGGTCTTTTAATTATAAATGCATGAGGGTCAGTTTATTTCTTGGCTTTTGTCTTTTTATTTATCTTCTCACCTTCGAATGCATTAATATACATTTCTTTTATTTCACTTATTAAAGGATATCTTGGGTTAGCTCCAGTACATTGATCATCAAATGCCATTACAGACATGTCATCTAATGTTAAGAAGAACTTCTCTCTTGAAATCCCTGTATCTTTTATCGATTTCGGAATATCAACCTTTTCTTTCAATTCATCAATTGCTTTAATTAAAGCATTTACTTTCTCTTCATCAGTAGTTCCACCAAGTCCTAAATAATCTGCAATTCTTGCATATCTCCACTTAGCATTTGGATATTTGTATTGAGGGAAAGCAGCTTGTTTTCTTGGATTATCAACTGCATTAAACTTAATTACTTCATTTATCAATAAACCATTAGCAACACCATGAGGTATGTGATGCTGAGCTCCTAACTTATGAGCCATTGAGTGACAAACACCTAGGAATGCATTGGCAAATGCCATACCAGCAATTGTTGATGCATGAGCCATCTTTTCTCTTGCTTTAATATTAGTTGTTCCTTCGTTGTAGGCCTGTGGTAAATATTTAAATATTAGTCTGATAGCTTCTAAAGCTAGCCCATTTGTATAATCAGATGCTAATACTGAAACATGTGCCTCTAAAGCATGAGTCAAAGCGTCTATTCCTGATGCGGCAGTTAAGCTTTTTGGCATATTCATCATTAACTCAGCATCTACTATCGCCATATCTGGTGTTAACTCATAGTCTGCTAATGGGTATTTAACTCCTGTTTTTTCATCAGTGATAACTGCAAATGGAGTAACCTCTGATCCAGTACCAGCTGATGTTGGTACTGCAACAAACATAGCTTTTTCTCCAAGTGTTGGGAATTTATATACTCTTTTTCTGATATCCATAAATCTCATTGCTAAATCTTCAAATCTAACTTCTGGATGCTCATACATTACCCACATAATTTTAGCTGCATCCATTGGAGATCCTCCACCAAGTGCAATAATAGTATCTGGCTCGAAACTTCTCATCTCCTCTGCACCTTTTTTAGCAGTTGCTAATGTTGGGTCTGGTTCTACATCCATAAATACTTTACTGTCGATTCCACATTCATCTAGAACCTCCGTTATCTTTTCTGCAAATCCTAAATTATATAAAACTCTATCTGTTACTATGAATACTCTCTTTTTGTTTAAATCTTGAAGTTCTCTTAACGCTACTCCTAATGCACCATATTTGAAGTAAACTTTTTCTGGTACTCTAAACCAAAGCATATTTTCTCTCCTCTCGGCAACACTTTTAATGTTTAATAGGTGTTTAACTCCAACATTCTCTGATACAGAGTTTCCTCCCCATGAACCACATCCTAGCGTTAGAGATGGCGCCAGCTTGAAGTTATATAAATCTCCTATTGCCCCTTGAGAAGAAGGCATATTTATAATTGTTCTACCAGTTTTCATAGCATCACTAAATTTAGCAACTCTATCTTGAGAAATATTCGTATTAGTGTATAGTACAGATGTATGTCCAAAACCACCCTGTTCAACAAGTCTTACTGCTTTAGCTAATGCTTCATCAAAAGTCTTTGTTCTATACATTGCTAATACTGGTGATAATTTTTCGTGAGCAAACGGCTCAGATAACTCTACTGAATCAACTTCTCCGATTAATACTTTAGTTGCTTCTGGAACTTTTACCCCAGCCATTTCAGCAATCTTATATGCTGATTGCCCAACAATATTAGCATTTAATCTGCCATCTATTAAAATTACTTTTCTAACTTTATCTATTTCATCTTTTTCAAGTAAATACGCTCCTCTTTCAGCGAATTCCTTTCTTACTTCATCATATACCTTATCCATTACTAAAACAGACTGCTCAGATGCGCAAATAACTCCGTTATCAAAACTCTTAGATAATAATATTGAGTTAACAGCCATTTTAATATGAGCAGTATCATCTATTATCGCTGGAGTATTACCTGCACCAACTCCAATTGCTGGCTTTCCTGAAGAGTATGCTGCTTTAACCATTCCTGGTCCTCCAGTTGCAAGTATCATATCACTTTCACTCATTACTACTTGAGACATTTCGATTGAAGGCTGATCTATCCAACCTATAATCCCCTCTGGTGCTCCTGCTTTCACAGCTGCATCAAGTACTATTTTTGCTGCTTCAATTGTTGCATTTTTAGCTCTTGGGTGAGGTGAAAATATTATACCATTTCTAGTCTTTAAAGCTATTAATGCTTTAAATATAGCTGTTGATGTTGGATTAGTAGTAGGAACTATTGCCGCTATTACCCCAATTGGCTCTGCTATTTTTGTTATACCAAAAGCATTGTCCTTTTCAATTACCCCACAAGTTTTCTCATCCTTGTACTGATTATATATATATTCTGAAGCAAAGTGATTTTTAATAACCTTGTCTTCTAAAATTCCCATACCTGTTTCTTCAACTGCCATCTTTGCAAGCTTAATTCTTGAGTTATTTGCAGCTATTGCAGCTTGTCTAAATATTTCATCAACCTTTTCTTGTGAAAATGTTGAAAACTCTTTTTGAGCTCTTTTAATTTCTTCAATTCTTTTTCTTAAATCCTGTACTGTTTTTACCGCCATTTTAAACACCTCTCTATTAAAGATTTATGTTAATTTAAATATTTTCCTGATTGAATTACTTTGCAAAAGAGTTTGTCCCCCGATTGCATGTTAATTATATCACAAAGTATTTTAACATGTAAATACTTTTTGTTAAAAATTTATCAAATTATTTTTATAACCTTCCAAACCCTTGCTATACAACCCATTATCATTAATTGTTTATACTTAAAAACTCTTGTCATTTTTAGTTGTATACCTTAATATTCCATTTATCCCTCTACAATTCCATTTAAACGCCTTACAATCTTTTGTTAATTCTTTATCAAGTAAACAAAAATAAAAGGTACGTATCAAAACGCACCTTAATAATTGATTAATGAACTTCGTATATAGTTTCTTCTACTTCATTTTTACCCTGTAAGTTATTATTACTAACTATAAATACAGAAAGTATAACCAATGCCCCTCCAATAAGCTTATTTATACCAAATGCTTCTCCTAAAATAAAATAACTTCCTATCAATGTAACTAAAGGCATTAAGTTAATATATAAGGATGATAATGAAATACCTAATTCATTAACTGAAAATACATACCAAATGTATCCTAAGACCGAGCAGAATATAGCTAGATATAGAACATTCAATACAATAGACAAGTTGAGCATTTCCCAATTATTCTTTTCTGAAAAAATAAAAGGAAACAAGGCTAAAGCACCAAACATAGATTGATAATAAACTATTGTTATCTGACTATATTTATCAACCAGAGGTTTTGTAGCTACACTATATATTACCCATGCTAAAACTGCGCCTATCATATAAATATATCCAATTATATCCGTTCCTCCACCAACTTTCACACCTATAATCATAGCTACTCCAGCAAAAGATACGAAAATTCCAATCCACTTTCTAATAGTAAGCTTTTCTTTAAAAACAATTCTATCAGCAAAGAGAGTAAAAATAGGTATTGTTGCCAATAACAAGGAAGCTATGCTTGCCTCTGTATGTTCTATACCATTATTCTCACAGAAAAAATAAATACTGATTCCTATTATTCCACTAATTGCCATAAGAGGTATATCCCTTTTATCAATCTTATCAAATTTTTCACTTTTTCTAGTTATAATAAATAAAATAACAGTAGCAATTAAAAACCTAATAAAAGCTAATGACATCGGTCTAAAAACCTCTAAACAATACTTAATACTTACAAATGACATGCCCCAAATAATTACAGTAATTAAGCATGCAATATGCCCTTTTAATTTATTAGTGCCCATAACCCTTCCTCCAGTCATATAACTATATATTTTCTAAATTTTTATATCCTCTACTTTGCCCTTACTGCGCAAGAATTTCAAAAATTTCTCACAATTATTATTTATTATTAGTTTTTCATCAAAACCAATTTTCTTTAGTTCCTTCATTGCTAAAGTAAAATCACCTATAGAATAACTTATATGAGAATCACTCCCTAATACTATTTCAACATCATGCTCCATACATAATTTAGCAATATTCATACACTTTTCTTTACTCCCCGGTCTTGATGATCCAAATGAACTATTATTTATTTCAATTAGCACGTTTAATTCTTTAGCTCTTTTAATAACAGCTTCTTCATTTATAGGAAATTGTGGATTTCCTGGATGCCCAATAATCATAACATTTGGATTTTCCATAGCCTTCAAAATTGCTCTAGTATTATTTTCTACCCCACCATTCTCAATACAAACATCATGCAAACTAGCTATCATATAATCTAATTTATTTGCTACACTAACAGGTATATCAATATTCCCTTCATAATCAATGATATTTGCTTCACAACCTTTAAGAATTATTATATCATCAACAATTCTTGGTATTACTCTTTGATTTGCAATATGAAATATATGAGGTCCTCCAGGCATTTTTGGCCCATGTTCACTATATCCTAATATCTTTAATCCTCTTTTTTTGGCTTGCTGTATATTTTCTTGTAATGTGCTATACCCATGACCTCCAGCCATTGTATGAGTATGTAAGTCAATTAATTTATTCATAATATTTCAGAAAAAATTCTGAAGTTTCACCATCCCTTCATTATGTAACTTATACTAAACCATCATAAAACTTTATGTTCCTACTATATATTATTACTTATTGACTATTTTAGCAAGATATATGTATAATACTTAACCTAATTATTATATTCTATAGTTTAATAAAAATAATTTAATAAATGCAAACAAAAACTAGCTAAATAAACTATATTTTTTTATTATATAATTAAATATTCCTTAAGGAGGATGACAATGATTTTTGAAATAAAAGATAATGCAAAATTAAAGTTAAAAGAATATTATTCACTTGGAAAAGAACCTTGTGCCATTAGAATTAGAGTTAAAGGGTATACATGAGCGGGCTTAAATGCCGATGTAGTTCTGGAGGAACTAGAAGCTTCTGATAAAGTTTTTGTTTATGATGGAATGAACTTTAAAATTGATGAGCACATTATAGAGAGCTTCTCTAAAGTTATAATTGAATATACTGAAGATTGGTTCAAAAAAGGTTTTATTGTTAGAGTAAAATCCTGATTTGCAAGTCACCTTTTAAAAAAATTCATTTTTTCCTATTGACATGAACTTTATATATGAATATAATATTAACAACAACACTTTAATGCGTTGAAGGAAAGAAAGATATATACCTCCTTAATTACAGAGAACCGTTGTAGCTGAGATTCGGTATTAATGTATATATGTAATGATCATTCCTGAGCAGTGAGACTGAAAACACAAGTTAGTAAG
Source organism: Oceanirhabdus sp. W0125-5 (assembly GCF_027938815.1). GTDB lineage: Bacteria > Bacillota > Clostridia > Clostridiales > Clostridiaceae > Oceanirhabdus. Next base: position 2,961,707 of record NZ_CP115913.1, on the reverse strand, counting down.
TCAATCCGGTTGTCACCGTTATATGACTAAGATTAAGCATCTGAATTTAAATCATGCTCGATCTGACTAAAGGCAATTTGAAATTGTAAATTAGGGTGGTACCACGAATTTATACCTTCGTCCCTATGATTGTGATTACACGTCATAGGAATGAAGGTTTTTTATTTATCAATTTCACATGATTAAAAATTCAAAAATTACAAAAGAAAATATCAAAAGGAGGATTTGACAATGAAAAGGGATAATTTTGGCTCAAAATTGGGCCTACTTGCAGCAGCTGCTGGGTCAGCGATAGGTTTAGGGAACATATGGAAGTTCCCATATGTAGTTGGTGAAAACGGAGGGGCCGCTTTCATTCTGGTTTATTTATTATGTATAGCTTTAATTGGTTTTCCACTTATGATGACAGAGTTTGCAATAGGAAGATTTGGACAAGCTAATGTTGTAGATTCTTTTAAAAAAATAAAACCTAATACACCATGGTTTATAACAGGAATTTTATCAGCATTAACACCATTTCTTATATTATCATTTTATATAATGATAGCAGGATGGGTTTTCACATATATTGGCAAATATGCCACTGGTGCAATCTCAACAGTAGCTCCTGCAGATTTAGCTAATTACTTTACTTCTACTGCTGGAAATGCAACAGGCGCAATACTATCCAGTCTTATTGTAATTACAGTTACTGCATTCATAGTTATTGCAGGTATTAAAGAAGGGGTTGAAAAGTACAGCAAAATTTTAATGCCATTATTATTAGTTTTATTAATTGTTCTTATGTTCAGATCATTAACTCTTGATGGAGCTAGCACAGGAGTCAATTTCTTATTTAAACCTGATTTTTCAAAGTTAACTCCAGAAAGTTTCCTTGAAGCTCTTGGACACGCTTTTTATTCTCTTAGCTTAGCAATGGGTATAATAATTACTTATGGAAGTTACGTAAAAAAGGATCAAGATTTAACTTCGCTTTCTCTTCAGGTTACAATTGCTGATACGGTGATTGCCTTATTAGCAGGACTAGTAATTTTCCCAGCAGTTTTTGCTTATGGCTTCCAGCCTGATGCTGGTCCAAGCTTAATTTTCATAACTCTACCTGCTGTTTTTGAATCTATGCCACTTGGTAGTTTATTTGGTCTATTATTCTTTTCTTTAATAGGAATTGCAGCAATTACTTCAACTATTTCATTATTAGAAGTTGTAGTATCATTTGTGAATGAGAGATTTAATATCTCTAGAAATATTGCTACATTTACATCTGCAAGTGTAATATTCCTACTATCAATACCAAGTATATTATCATTTAGTACACTCTCTGAATTCAAAATTTTAGGAATGACTTTCTTTGATCTATTTGATTTCATAACAGCTAAAATCACTTTACCTCTTACCGGTTTATTAATATGTATTTTTGCTGGTTGGGTATGGGGAGCAAAGAATGTATTAAAGGAAGTGTATGGCGACAAGGAAATTTCACCAATTCTATTCTATTTATATTCAATTATTATTAAAATAATTGCACCACTTTCTATAATAGCAATTTTCTTACATTCATTAAATATTATATAAAAGAAACTCACTGTTATCTACGATAGCAGTGAGTTTCTTTGCTTCTCATATTTTTTACTCTATCTTACTCTAATGTAGGGCAAAAGTTCAAAGAAAAATGTTTTAAATATTTCTATATACTCCATAACATGAAATTGAGGTGCTTTTAGTAATGGTGTTTCCACAGATTCTGGTTGAATACTTAATCCTAATTCTTGTCCAATTAAATTAGCTAAAAAAACATTATAATCGCTTGTTATAACTCTAACACTCATAGATTTAAAAGAATCTCTATATTTAGAATTTAAAATTTTCTTTACCTTTCTTAAATTTTCAAACAAAGATTCTCCTTCATTTTCAATTTTTACTGTATACCTTTTTGCTCCTTTTTCATACATTTTTTCTCTTAACTCCATAGCTCTTACATCGTATTTCCCTAAGATAAGTTCATTTTCTAAATCCTTACTTCTATTACTAACTATTATAGTAGGATAATAGTTAATTTCCTCATAAACTTGGTACGCCCTATCAATTCTGTCTTCAATTATTTTTTCATCATCTGTATTTGTATACCCTACTATAACCATACTCCCACTAGTTTTTACTCCATTATTAAATTTTCCATTTTGGATTAACATTTCTCCTGTAAAAAAAATAATCCCTATACTTATTACTATAAAATCCAATACTTTTTCACAAATCCTTATAAGCAAATACTTTTTTTTATGATTTAACTTTAATATTCCATTAATTAACATTAAGATTGAAATTATAATTATTATATCAATTCCTAGGGTAACTTTTTTATATGTTAAAAAAAATATAATTGAATATATTCCACCTATAAACCCTACAATCAATAAAATACTCCCAAAAATTTTCCTCTTATTCACTTTATATCCCCCTTTAAAACATTACAATAATTTAAAGTTACATACTCCCCTAACAACTATCATATTATTATCATTTCTAATTTCATAGGTCCCCCCTTCTAATGACTTCCTAATTGAACAATGAATTCTATATCTGGATTATGATCTTTTTTAAATAAATCTCTTTCATAATATAAAATACTATTTTTCTTTATTTCTACTTCCTCATTACTCAAAATATCAATATTCAATTTATCCTTTTTTATATTCTCTACTATCTCTTTATTATTAAATACAATATCTACTTTATTTGTAAATTGAATAATACAATTTACCCCTTCTTCAAAGATAAAATTAATATTTTTAACATCACATCTTCTTCCACTAATAAATTCTTTCTCATTGAAGTTGATTCTGTAATTTCCTAATTTCATTCCCTTCTTTAGCCATGGAAAACTTTCAAAAGGTCCTTTACCATACCAGTCAGCTTTTTTTACATTAGAATGAATATTAATGTTGGGAATAATTCTTTTAGATTTTTTGTTTCTTCTATCAATGTACTTGAAGTAAATCTTACCATCATCATATATTTTATAAATTTGCGTAAAGTAGCTTCCAAAAAAGTTATCTTTAAGATCAAAACAAATAATTATGCAATCTGACTCTAATATTATTTCTTGACCAATAATTCGTTTGCTAAAGGATACTTTATTTTTCAATTCTTTAACAATGTTAAAGAAAAAACTCTTATTTTTTTTATGCTCTTCATTTCTATTACCACATACTTCTATTGAATAATAGTTATCAGCATTTAATACTTTATTAACCTCCATTAGAATATCACCAGTTAATTTTGAAACAGTGACTTTAAAATTATCACCTGTAATTAAATAACTTTCAGAGATATTTTCAATTTTTAGATTATTAGGCTTATTATTAATTTTATAATCTTCTATATTTCTATATTTTTTATCATTACTAATAAGATTACTGTATTCTTTTGATGCTGTACACAATTCTTCAATCTCACTTTTAAAATCAAATTGTTCCCAAGCCACTTCTGTTCCTCTTTCAAAATATTCAGTATTTTTATTGAAAATAAAGGAGAATTCAATTTGATTAAAATCATTTGTATTATCTTCATTAATAATATTATTCAAATCTATTATGCAACTCTTACTAGGAGAAATTATTGGATGCTCTATAATCTGTGTTCTGATCACTTCTCCCTCTTTTAAAAACTTAATATTTGTATCAATATTTTTTGTATTTATAAATTTATAATTATTTTTAATTTCAAATACCAACTTTTCAACATCTATTATTTCTACATTTATAGATTGAAAACATTTCTTTATTTCATATGCAATAGGGTTTATTATTCCATCGTCTATGAAAAGATATTTTTTTTCACCTTTTTTTGTTTCATAAACTTCATTGTTGTGAATTATTTTACTTGAATGGATATTTAAAAATCCACCAATCCAATTTTCATACTTTCTAAATTCATTTATATGTTCATCTAACATCCCTAATTGATAATCATAAAATTTACCATAGGATAAATATAAAATTGGTTTGTTTCTATATCTCTCTAAGGGAGTAGTAACAAATCCTCTTGTAATATTTTTTAATCGTTCTCTTACAGGGTAACTTAATTCTTTTAGCTCTCCGGTTACCCTTTGAAAATTAGGAGTAGCTTCTTTCACTGCAAATATCTCACTGATAGCCAATTCTTTATCACCAAGATAAAATACTGGACGGTTTTTATCTCGTTCTTTTATTGTTTTATATAATTCCTCAATATTTTCTCCAAAACTTAATACCCTACCTAATGACCACATTATTATACTAGGATGATTTTTCCCTCTTTCAATCATACTAATCACTCTATCTTTAGAATATACAAGTTGTTGTTCATCATGAGCAATTTTTCTGCCAATTAGTCTATTAAAACAACTTACCTCTGCTTCATCAACAACATATATTCCATATATATCACAATATTTATAAAACATTTCAGGATAAGGATATTCATTTACTATTATAGAATTAATATTGAACTGTTTAAGTCTTTTTATCTCTTCTTCAAAACTCTTCTCATTTTCAGGAAATCTATAATCTTTTTTAAATAAGTTACCTCCATTTATCCCTTTGATTTCAGCTGCTTTTCTATTTATCATTAAAATATTATTTTTAATAGCTATCTCTCTAAATCCTATAACTTGTTTTTTTATAGTAATTACTTCATTACAATCATCAATAACCCTGAATAAAATATTGTATAGTTTAGGGTTCTCACATGACCATAACTTTATATTTTCTAACTGAAATTCCAAATTTATATTTTTTTCATCTAAAATATCCTTATAAGTTACTTCTCCGATTTTTTTAAGACTCTCCCCACTTTCCCCTAACATAACTTCTAAACAATAACTTTTCCCATCAATACATTCTCCTCTTAAATTCAACTTCACTTTTAAATCACAATTACTTATTTCCTCTTTTAATCTATATTTCACATTTATATCTCGAATATGTATTTTAGGCTCATAATATATAAATATACTCTTCATAATTCCAATAAGTGGCGGAATTTCACTATGATAGTTAGTACTCTCAGAAAACTCAATCATTTCAATAGCTATAGTATTATTTCCTTCCATAATATTATCTGAGACTTTAAACTCTATTGGTGTTAATTTTCCGTAAGAATATCCGATAAATTCTCCGTTTATATACACATTAAATGAATGAAGCATCCCTTCAAAACATAAGTAGAATTCTCCTGAATTATGTCGTTTGCTTACATGAAAATTTCTTCTATAAATAATTATTCTATTGTACTTCCCGGTAATCTTATTAAAAGACTTCCTTCTGATCATACTATCATTATTTAAATGCTTATATGAATCTTCACTGTTAAATTCCTTTACTATAGAAGGAACTGATACTCTTTCCCAATTTGAATCTTCAAAACCTATCCCATAAAAATTTTCAGCAACACTTGATAGGTTTTTAAAAATCTGATATTTCCATCTACCATTCAGGGAAATAACACTTTTATTTTCGTCATTAATTGCGTCATCAATACTCTTATAATGAAATGCTTGTACAACAGTTTTCTCGGTATTGATTCCTGTAATCGCAGTATTTTCCCATGGATACATATGTTAACCTCCCCTTAATATTCCTCTATCTATATTTTAACATTTTTTCTCCTTATCTCAAAGCAAAAGAAAAAGAGGTGTTCAACACCTCTTAATAAAAAAACATATCCATAACTTCTTTATCAGGTTTTTTACTCATATAGCTTCCAATTATAAATGCTACTAAAGATACTACTATTGTAGGTACAATCTGATGCATACCCAAAGGTTTTACAGAATTCAAAGTGAAAATCACGTAAGCACCTACACCAAATATCATTGAACATAAGGCTCCTACAGCATTAGCTCTCTTCCAATATAACCCTAAAATTGTTGGCCATAAGAAAGCAGCCTCTAATCCCCCAAAAGCGAATAAGTTAACCCACACTAATGAACTTTGAGGGTTTAATGACAATAGAAAAACTATTGTTCCTACTACTCCAGTAATAATAAAACTCATTTTTGAAACTATCTTTCCATCTTCTTTACCACCAAATAAGTTAATATACAGATCTTTTATAATAGTAGCAGATGCTAATATTAACATGGAATCAACTGTAGACATTATTGCGGCTAATGGGCCTGCAATGAAAATCCCAGCTAATACTGGATTCATTACCTTTAATGTTATTTCAGGTATCGCCATATCCCCAACCTCAATGCCTGGTACCACCACTGAACCAAAAACTCCAACAATATGCATACCTAACATTAAGAATCCTACAACAATTGTTCCTATTATCATCGCGTTATGTAATGATTTTGAATCTTTAAAACCCATACATCTAATTGATGTCTGAGGAAGTCCAAGAACAGCAAATCCTACTAAAATCCAAAAAGATAGAATAAATGGCTTTGATATTGCACCTCCAGCATCTGGTGTTAACATTTGTGGAGATACTTCTTGAATTTTACTTACTATATTCTCCATTCCTCCACCGAACTTAACAACAGAATAGAAAAGGAATACAGTAGCGATCATCATAACTACACCTTGAATTGCATCTGTAATTGCTACAGCCCTGAACCCACCAATAGTTGTATATATTACAACAGATAACCCAAAAATAATAAGTCCTGTTCTATACGAATATCCTGTTACACTTTGAAACAATCTAGCTCCACCTATAAATTGTGCTACCATAGTAGCTGCAAAAAATACAAGGATAGCTACTGAAGACAAAATAACTACAGTGTTGCTTTTATATCTAGCTTTTAAAAAGCCTGTAATTGTAACTGCATTAATTTTTCTTGAAATTATTGCAAATTTTTTACCTAATACACCTAATGTTAAAAAAGCTGTTGGCACCTGTATCATTGCTAATAACACCCATCCAAATCCCAACTTATATGCTACCCCAGGACCTCCAATAAAGCTGCTAGCACTTGCATAGGTTGCTATCAAAGTCATAGCCAAAACAAATCCACCCATAGTTCTTCCACCTATGAAATACTCTTGGACAAACCCTTCACCGTCTTTATTTGTTTTAATTCTGCTGCAAAATAATGCTACAGCAAACATTGCTATTAGATACCCTATCATAGGTAATAGTATATATATTTTTCCCATCTTATTTCTTCTCCCTTGAATTTTCATCATTCTCTTCAAAGTCAATATCTTTGAAAAATACCTTTACCATAACAAAAACTGCTATACATATTCCTACATATCCTAACACGCAACTATAAAAAAACCACTCTGGCAAACCTAAAATATAGTTGTACTGACTAACATCTTTATTGCCTAAACCGTATGAAAATACATACCACCATGCAAAAAAGATTATGTATAAACCTATTGTCATAATTGCTTCTTTATTTAACTGCTTAGAAACATCTTTCATTTTAGATTTCATATCAATTCTCCTTTATGCTTATTGACTAATTTATTTTACATGTATTTTTATTTTTTATCAATACAATCTTCATATGTTTTTATTTGACAAATAAAAAACTCAAGGAAAATAAAGATTATTTCCTCGAGCCCATATGTTCAAAACTAATTCTTATCTCTTGTGAAATCCACAAGATAAAAATCCATTTCTTTTTTCTGTAATTTGTATATCCAATTATACTCTCTTAACGTTACTTCTCCATTTCTTGATTCTTCAATAACCTCATGTGTCCAAACATAATAATAGTCATTAAAATTTCTAACTTCTCCAATCTCGAAAGTTTTAAATTCTTCCTTTAACCCATTTCTATTGAAGCTCTTAATATCTTTATATGCCTCACTATCCTTCAATACACTGTTATAAACTTCTGTATTACCCTTGTTTACATATTCAAGCCATAGTTCATTAAATCTTACTACAGTATCAATAGCTCCATATTTATTTGAATAAAAGTCACCTTCAAATTTGTACCCATCTTCTTCTGTAACTTCAACAGAATCTTTAAGTTCTGTATATTTATATGTTCCATTCTCTATGAAAGATAAATCTAGATTATATTTAAAGAATCCTTCTTTTTCTTTTTTGTCCATGTAAGTTTTTAAAACATTTCTTGATTCTTCCTTTTCCTCAGAAGTTTCATCTTTCTTTTCCTCTTCCTCTACTTCTTTATCTTTTACCTCTTCCTTTTCTGTAACATTTGAAGTTTTATTATTATTTAAGTTCTTACTATTTTCATTATTCTTATTTCCGCATCCAGTTACTCCTAATGCTAAAGCAATCATAACAACAATACAAATCTTTTTCATGTGTATCCTCCCAAAAACTAATATTTTTTACCAATAAGTGAAATCTTTATACAATAATTTTATGATATAAAACCATTTCATAGATTACGAAAAGGTTACATTTTATTTTTCTCTATGGCAATTTCCTAATAGAATCTTTAATTAAATTCAAAAAGGTTCCTTTATCAATATCAAATGCAACATTAGTATTTTTCTCTTTTCTTAATAAATCTCTGTAATCAACTACAGTTTGTCCCGTTGTGTACTCACCTTTTGTTTCCACTGTAACAAAACACTTTTTTGTTTCAAACATGCTGGAATCAATTGCATATGCTACTGCACATGCATCGTGAACTGGAATACCTTCTAATTCTGTATTTTCTTCATAATACTTTGAATATGATAGTAATATTCTATAAGCTAATTCACTTGTCTTATTACCGATTCCCCTTATATCTTCAAAATCATCTTTGGTGAATAACGCTTTATGAGTTACATCTAAACCACACATTGTAATGTTAATCCCACTTTTAAATACAATTTCTGCAGCTTCTGGGTCAGTTTTTATATTATACTCAGCACTTGGAGTTACATTTCCTCCAAAACAAGCCCCTCCCATTAAAGATATTTCACAAATTTTATCTTTTATTTCAGGGTAAAGAGTTAATAATAGGGCAATATTTGTTAGTGGTCCCGTTACAATTATAGTTATCTTTTCATTACTTTCCATAATAATTTTTTTCATTAAAACAATTGCATTTTCCTTATTTGGTTCTCTATCTGATTCAGGTAATTCGGCACCATCTAATCCTGTTTCCCCATGTACTTCAGGGGCAATTTCAAGTTCTCTCATCAAAGGTTTTTTTGCCCCTAATGCAACTGTAATATCTTTCTCTAAAAAATTAACGATATTCAAGGCATTTTTAAGAATTTTTTCTCCTGTCTGATTACCTGCACAAGTAGTTATAGCTCTTACATTTAGTTTATCATTCCCAAGAGCTAAAATTAACGCTAGTGCATCATCATATCCTGGATCACAATCAATAATAACAGGCTTCTTCCTTAAGTTAACACTCATATACGTCACTCCTTATAATCAACAACATTTAATTTAAATTGCTCATAATCTAATATACCATACTTTTCCTTAGTTTTTAAAATTCTCTTCACACTTTCTTCTATTTGTTCTAAAGATATACTCTGATTTTTCACTGCTTCAATAATACTTTGAGTGGCTGCAGTAATACTTTTTTCAGTATGACATACCAAAAGAATATCAACTCCTGCTTTCACAGCTTTTGTACTAGCCTCTTTTATTCCAAAGTTATTTTTTATTGCTCCCATTTCCATATCATCCGTAATAATTAATCCATTATATCCTAATTTATTTCTCAATAAATCTTTAATAAATATTTTAGATAATGAGGCTGGGTAACCACTGTTATCAACTTGTGGAAGCATAAGATGCCCCACCATAATTCCATCTACTTCATTATTTATTGCTTCTATGAATGGTATTAGTTCTCTTTTTTTTAAGTCCTCTAAACCATACTCTAAAACTGGCAGTCCTTTATGTGAATCCATTATGGTATCCCCATGTCCTGGAAAATGCTTCACAACTGAAATTATATTTTTTTCTTTGAACCCCTTTATCATTGAAACTCCACATTTACTCACAATTTCAGCATTATTACCAAAAGCCCTATCTCCAATTACTTTATTCTGTTTATTACTCCAAATATCAATAACAGGTGCAAAATCCATATTAAAACCATACATTTTTAACTCTTCTCCAATTACTTCCCCAATATCTTTACATAAATCTGGATTACCCAACTGTCCAATCTTATAACTTGATGGTATTGGGATTTTATCCTTTGGAAGCCTTGATACCCGTCCGCCTTCTTCATCCACTGAAACAAAAAGTCCTATTTTATTATTTAATTTGTTCAGTTCATTATTTAGAGTTAATAATTGTTCTCTATCTGTAATGTTTCTATTAAAGAGTATTACTCCCCCTAATTTTTTATCTAATATTTTATTCCTTAATTCCTCATTCATTTTGGTTCCATTAAAACCACCAATTATCATCTGACCAACTTTTTCTTCCAAGGTCATACTCTCAATTATTTCTTCAATAATATCTTTCTCGCTCTTTTCGTCCTCTTTTATTTTCTCCTCTAAATCATTGCTATGGTTTATTTTATTTTTCTCTTCCATGTTACATGAAGCTAATATAATGCATGATAATAGAAGTATATAACAGAGTATTTTTTTCACTTTATATCACCTCTTGTATTTTAATGAGCAAAACTGAAATAATTTAATTTACCTAATTTTTATAATAACCATTTTTTATTTTTTTTACCATAATAATTGTGTAAAGTATTAATTATTATTTTCAATAAAATATTTACTATGAATTTAATTGTTATTCTGGTACAATATGAAAGTATACTTTAATAAAATTAAAATTTCAATTAAACGGAGGATTAATATGAAACAAAGAAACTTTTTAAAACTAATTTCATTAGCACTTCTAACAATGTTCACTTTTGTATCTTGTTCAAAAGGAGCTAGAGAAATTACACAAGCTTTTCTTAAAACAGCTGAAATTAAATCATACACTTTTGATTCATCAGCAAAAATACATTTAGAATTTCCAGGAGAATTAGTAGGTCTTGAAGACTCCTTTCCTTTAGATCTTAATTTAACTAGTACTGGTGCTTATAACTTAAACAAGGACAAGCTTCCTACAAAATTAGTAAATATTAATTTTGATGTAATGGATTTAAAATTTGATACTGAATACTATATTGAGCCATCAAAAGACAAAGAATTGAGTTTAGAGTATTATTTCAAAATGCCAAAATTCATAAAGCCTGCTCTAGGTCTTGGATCAAAAAAAGAAGAATACTTAAAATTTAGTTTATATGAACTGTTATCCGAAATATCTGATGGCCCATTACAAAGAAATTTATATGAGCAAGTCTTAAAAAATCAGGAAACAGTTATTCAAATGAACAAACAAGTATTTGATATTCTTTTATCTTTAGGTAGTGATGATTCTTTAAAAGATATAATAACTGATAAAGGCTATCAAGAACTTAAGAGAAGAAATGGTAATATGTTTGCTGAAACATATGAAATTAACTTAGATAATCAAAATTACAAAAAACTATTAAAAAGTATAGTTTCAAATGATGAAGCCATGAAGAATATTTTAGAATTATCTAAAAACTCTGCTTCCCAAACAGATGAAATAGATGTAACTTCTATTTTAAGAGAATTAACTGCAAACAAAGAAATGCTATTATCTCAAATTGACAATCTACCAAACATATTTGGAGAAAAAGGACTATCATTTACTTTTTCTATACACAATGGTTATATTGTTTACCAAAAATACGCTTTTGATATTAATGTTGAAAATTTGATTAACCTGCAGGCTGAAGTTGAAACTAGCTACTATGATATAAATAGACCAGTGAAAATTGATAGACCTGAAATTGATGATAATTATGTAGATAAAAATAGTTTATTAAGTAAGTTTAATAATGATACTGATGAAATGAAAGAGGAACTTTCAGAAATTGAAAATTCTTATAATTACTTCGAATCAGAAATAGTTCGCCTTGAAACATCTGGAAGATCTATTGAAGGTGAAGCAAGTGATTATTTTTACCCTCAAGAAAAGTCAATATATCATTTCACTGATGAATACGGAAACGTAGCTTATTCTCTTGAATTCGAAAATTTTACAGATGATAAGACACAAGTAAAATACTCATACCCTAATATTGATTATTCAGCAGTTTATTCTATGAAAAATAATACTGTTAAACTAGTATATGTTGATGAGTATACTGAATTAACTGATTTAACATCTGAAGAGAATTTTTTAGGTGATCCAATGATCTCTGGCCCTTTAAAAGAAGGTAACTATTGGATTAACAGTAATAACTCTACCACTTTTATTTCTTCTATTGATATTGAAGTGTCAACACCAAGTGGAACTTATAAAGCAATTGAAGTAATTAACTTCTTTGATAATGATAACTATCAAAAATGTTATTATGCTAAAGGTGTAGGTTTAGTTAAAACTATAACTAATTATTACACTGAGAATAACTTAGTAAATTCTACTGTTGTACTTTCAAAAATTGAAAAATAAGAAAAAATTAAAGAGGTTTGTCATTGGACAAACCTCTTATCTTTAATACATATATAGTTTATGTATTACTGTGCAGCTATAACTGACATTTCTACTAAAATTTCTTCTCTAGCCATTTTAGCTTCAACACATGCTCTTGCAGGTTGATTTTCTTTTGATACCCATGCATCCCAAATTTCGTTCATTTCACTGAACATAGCCATGTCTTTTATATAAATTGTTGTAGAAAGGATTTTTTCCTTACTAGAACCTGCTTTAGCTAATAAATCTTCTATTTTTTCAAGAACAACTTGAGTTTGTTCCTTAATTCCTTTGTCACCATCTCCGCAAGTTTGTCCACAAAGATAAACTGTATTTGCATGTATCACTATTCTACTCATTCTTCCGGTTGATTCAATTCTTTTTATTTCCATAATATTGCCTCCCATATATTATTTAAACCACGTATAAAAATAACATAATGAGAGAAATAATTCAATAATAATAGGAAAAAAAGTCAAACATATTTAATTATTAATTTTTATGAAAATCCTTACCAATAAATTATTCGATTCCTCAATTTTTCACCTCATATGCAACAATTTTTACCTCTTACTTTCAAAATATTGCACCTTACCTACTTACATGATATATTTTAAAAGTTAATTTTATTATAGTTTTTTGACTCAGAAAGAAGGCTTACTTATGAAAAAACAATACAAAGATCTTTTAAAACTTACATGGCCCATATTTATTGAAAATATTATGTTCATGTTATTAGCTTTTATTGATACTTGGATGCTAAGCAATTACTCAGATAGTGCTGCTTCTGCTGTTGGTGCTACAACTCAAGTAATATGGATGTTCACTCTTGTCTTTACAATAATTTCAGGCTCATCAGCTGTTTTAACAGCTCAAAGTCTAGGTAAAAAAGAAAGAACTTTAACATCAAAAATTGCAGCAGTATCTATGTTACTTAGTTTGATAATCGGAATAGTTAGCAGCATTATTTTAATTCAATTTAGAGAACCAATATTAAATGGTATTGGAGTTACTAAGGAACTTTTCACATATTCTAATGATTATTTACTATATGTTGGAGGAGCAATTTTTCTTCAAGCACTATTAAGCAATGTATCCTCAATAATTAGAAGTCATGGATATACAAAAATAACCATGAAGGTAACTCTTTTCATGAATACTATTAATGCAATTTTAGATGCAGTTTTCATCTTTGGATTCTTTGGTTTTCCAATCTTAGGAGTCAAAGGTGTAGCTATAGCAACATCCTTCAGTAGATTAATTGGATTAGTTATATTATGTATTTTCTTTTTTAGAACTATAGAACGAATAAATATATTTAAACTTATTTCTCCCATTCCTTTTGATATTATTAAGGATATGATTTTATTAGGAGTACCATCTGCCTTAGAAAAAATCAACTATAATGCTGCACAACTATTTATGACTGCAATTATACTTAATAATATTGGAGAGAATGCATTTACAACAAAAACTTACGTAATGACTCTTGTTAGATTCTTTTTTGCAATATCCTTAGCTATTGGACAGGCTAATCAAATTATGATAAGCAGATATAAAGGGGAAAAGAATTACGAACTAGCAGATAAAAATTTTTCATTTTCACTTAAAACTGCACTCATTGCCACACTCTCTCTCAGTGTACTTGGGAGTTTATTCGGAAAACAATTAATTACAATCTTCACAGATAACCAATATATAATAACTTTAGGTGCTACTATACTAATCTTAGATATCATTGTTGAAATTGGACGAACATTTAATGTTGTGGTAATCGACGCACTTAGAGGTACTGGGGACACAATCTTCCCTGTAATAATCGGTATACTTTCTTTATGGCTAATCAGCACAGGTTTAGCGTATTTCTTAGGAGTCACATGCAACTTTGGACTAATCGGTATTTGGATTGCATTCGGAATTGACGAATGTTTAAGAGGTATCTTAATGTATTTTAGATGGAAAAGTGGGAAATGGAAAAATAAGAGTCTTTCTTCCATGTAAATAGAAATCGAAGAGCCTATATAGATTCTTCGATTTCTTTTTCTTTTATATTTTTAATAACATCTTCATAATCTATCACAGCTCTTTTCCCTTTATCTGTGAGGGAATATGTTCCTCTTTTTACCCTTATAAACCAATCATAGAAATTTTTTTGTAATATGCTTGATGTTTTTTCTGTACATCCTAATTTTAATAATTCTTTTATAGAAATCTCACCATTTTCATTTACGTAGTGTGCAATTCTAATAGTTTCTTCACGATATGCTGTAACTATTTTACTTTTGCTTACACCACCCCAATTGAAATCTCCTCCTCTATTATTGAATTCCTTAATAAGAGATTCTCTTTTCTTTTTGTTTCTATTTCTAACTGTTTTTAAATTATATTCTTTTGGTTCAATAATAACTTCTACCTTATCTTTCTTTACAAAAATTAGCCCTAATTCAAGTCTCTTTAAAAGATATTTCTTATCATTCCATTCTTTTGTGTAATGACTCTTTTTAGGCTTTTCAATTGCTAAATATACATTATCCGATATTTTCTGTCTCAAGCTTCCTTGCAGTAGTAGTTTAAAGTTAAGGCTTTTTTTCATCTCAACTATGACAACTTGACCATCTCTTTCTCCTACAATATCACATTCCTTAACCTCTCCTTTTACAGAAAACCCTTGCTTTTCTAAGAAATTTTTTAACGGTATGTACATATCAGATTCTTTTAAGATATTATTCATTAAATCCACCCTTTGTATCATATAATAAAGGACATCTTATGTATGCTTTAATACATAAGATATCCTCTAAATGTCAAACTATTACTTATTTAAACTTAACAGCTGTTCCGTATGCCATTACCTCTGCAGCACCTTGCATTACAGCACTAGTTGCATATCTAATGTTTACTACAGCGTCTGCCCCCATTTGTTCAGCTTGCTCTACCATTCTCTTTGTAGCAATAGCTCTAGCTTCATCAATCATTTCAGTATACGCAGTTAATTCTCCACCTACCATAGTTTTAAATCCACTTAAAATATCTTTCCCAATATGTTTTGATCTAATTGTAGATCCTTTTGCAACACCTAGCATTTCAAATTCTTTACCTGTAATGTAATCAGTATTTACTAAAATCATCTTCATTCTCCTCCCTTAATTCTTTTAATCTTTCAATAACAGTATATATAATTGCACCAACAACTAATAACATTATAGCAAGTACAATTAATAATCCTAAAGTAAAATTAGTTAGAGTAATCAAACCTGTAACAAGTCCCAAAGAATATATAAAAGTAATTCCAACTAAAATTATACCTATTATAATGACTAACAATGGACTTTCCTTTTTTCTCCCCATCTCATCACCTCTACTCTTTTATAAGTTATATTATATCACTTAATATAGTGATTGTAAATAAACTTCAGATTATTCTTTATACTAATTTTACCATACATAATATAATTTATCATGCATTTTTATTTTAAAATAAGATTACCTTTGTTCTTTCTATATATACCATGATGACTGTAGCTTGTACATATTATTATATGTTCCTTTTAACTCTATTAATTCCTCATGAGATCCCATCTCGATAATTTTCCCCTTATCCATCACAATTATTTTATCAGCATTCTTAGCCCATCCAAATCTATGAGAAATAAACACAGCTGTCTTGTCCTTACAAATTTTCATAAGTCTATTGAATATTTCTAATTCAGCATTTGGATCTATAGCTGATGTTGGTTCATCAAACACAAGTAAGTCTGCATCATTGAATACTGCTCTTGCAATGGCAAGCTTTTGCCATTGCCCACCGGATAATTGTCTTCCTCCATCTTTTATTCTTCCTAAAGTAACATCCAGACTTCCTAGTTCCTTGTATAAATCATATAAATCACATTTTTTTAAAGTTTCAATTATTTTTTCATCATTGTGATATTCTTCAATATTTCCTAAAGCAATATTTTCTCTTAATGTAAGTTGAAATTTTATAAAATTCTGAAATACTACTGCTGGATTACTAGATATTTTATTGATTCCATTCCATAAAACTTCACCTTCTGAAGGTTTATATTGCCCCAGTATCAACTTCACCAACGTTGACTTACCTGCACCATTTTCACCCACTATGGCAATTTTCTCTCCTTTGTTTATTTTTAGATTTAAATCATTTATTATTTTTTTATTGCTGCTTAAATATTTAAAACTCACACTATTTAATTCAATTGGTAATAACCTTTCCTTTTTCTTATCTTCAATTTTGTTTTCTTCCCTAAAGCTTTCTTTCATCTTTAATATCTCATTTAAATCATATAATTTTGTACTGCTTATATATAGTTTGCTTAGGGGCCAAGTCAAGCTCATTATCTTATATCCACTAGATAGCATTGCCATAAACAAAACTGAAATTGTACCAATTGTAACCTTTGAAAAACTATTAATTCTATTAAGCAACATTAATAATACAAGAAATATTGCTATAGTCTGTATTAAAGTTACTATCATTCCAATCTTAATTTCATCACGCCTAGCATCATATCTCTTCCTATGTTGTTTCGTTATTATACCACCCCATAGTTCTATGAAATAATTTGAAGCATTATATATCTTCATCTCTCTAATAGTATTTGATTCTTCAAGTTTATTTGAAAGGTAATCTCCCATTCTTCCATCAAAGGTAAGCTCTCTCCCCACTTTTCGTACTTTCATCTCAGTTGAAAGTTTTAACCATAAACTGAGAGCCATCATTACAACCACAACTATCACTATTATGAAATATCCGCTAGTAGCAGCTAACCAAATGATACTCAAAAGTGATGATGATATACTTATACTTAATACCAAATTTTGCATTATACCCACAAGGTGTTCTCCAACAACACTTTTAGCTCTCTCCAGCTTATCACAGAATTCTTTCTCATCAAATTTTTCATAACTAACCTTGTTCATTATATCAACAATTTCACTTTTAAAAAACAATGTAACTTTTGAGTTCATTACGTTTTTGAATATGTTCGTTAATGCCTTTGATATAGCCTGTACTGCATATATAGATGTGAAAATTATTAATGGATGAGCTGCCTTTGAAAGTATTCCTCTCCAACTTTCCTCTCCAACATTACTTACTATAATATTTATTATTTCAACCTGAGTTGTGTATGTAAAAAATGTAATCATTCCTCCGATAAAGGGAATAACAAATGTTAAAAAAGTAAGTAATGGCATCCTCTTGAATATCTTGAAAATGATCAACATTATGTTATATATATTATTCTTTTTATTAATCATAAAAGTTCCCTTCTTATCCATGTAAGTCTGATTGTGAAATGTACATCTTTTCGTATTTCCCCTGAAGTTTCATTAATTCTGAATGAGTTCCACTCTCAACAATTTGTCCATCTTCTAGTACAAATATTCTATCTACAGCTTTTGCCATATAAAGTCTATGTGTTACTATTATGGAGGTTTTATTATCACTAAGATTCACAAATGCTTCAAATGCCTTTAATTCAGCTTTAGGATCTAAGGAGGCTGTTGGTTCATCAAATATTGTTAGCTGTTTTTCATTGAGATACGCTCTTGATATAGCCAACCTTTGCCATTGTCCACCCGAGAAGTCTCTACCTCCAAATTCTGGACCGATTTGTTCATCTAAACTTTTAACATACTCATTACACTCAGCCTTATTGATTGCTTTATTAAGTTTATTATCATCATTGAGGTGTTTTATATCCCCAATAGCAATATTTTCTCTGATTGGCCTTAATAATCTTGTATAATCTTGAAATACCACTCTTGATCCATTCACTACTTCTTTTTCTTTTATTGACTCTCCTCTAATTGACCAGTCAATATATCCATTTTTAGGTGTATATAATCCTAATATAATTTTAACCAGTGTAGACTTTCCAGAGCCATTTTCCCCAACAAGTGCAACCTTCTCACCAGGGTTTATCACCATATCTATTCCTCTAAGATTGTCTTTTTTACTATCTTTATACTTGAAAGATAGCTCTTTAATAACTACTTTCATTCCTTTCTCACACTCTGGTAATGTACCCTGTTCCCTAATTTCCTCTTGAAGATTTAAAAATTCATTAAACTCTTTAAATCTTAGGCTGCTGGACTTCAGAGAAGAGTAGCTTGCTGAAAATCTAGGTAATAATATAAATAATTGAGATACCACCTTAAGTAGCATTACAAATACCCCTGCTCCATTTCCACTTTTCGAACTGATTATTACCAAAATTATTATACATACTCCATTCATAATGGCTATTACAATATTTTGAAGAATACTAATCAATTCACCTGCGATGACTTTTTTCTGTAATTCTTTGAAGTTCATCTTAAAGATTCTCTTCCATTTCTTTTTCAAGTATGGGCACATGTTATAAGTTTTAATTTCTTGAATTGTCTCTCTTTGAACTAAAAGATTAAACAAATAATCGAGTATTAATCTAGATGAAGATTGTTTTTTATAGATAATCTCTTTATTTTTGACTATTTTTTTATTTATTAAAAGTTGTAGTAAAAGACCTGTTAAAACGATTAATGATACTAATGAACATTCATAATGGATCAATATTATAAGAAGAGCACCTATTGTAATAAAATCAATAATGGAATTCATCCATTGTTCAAAGAGCTCAAATAAAGGCAGCCCTTTTGCTCTTTCTCTAAGTGCTTTTATTTTTGGCCATTCAAGATATGTAAGTGATAGCTTAGAAGATTTTTCTAATATTAGTTTTTCTTTTTTATATAAACCTATTTCTATAAGGCTTGTTGATGTTAAAGCTTTTATGGATGCATTCAAGGTATTTATGTATATTACCACTACCAAGAATATAATAAGATATAAGGTTTCCTTATAAGAAAATGTTGAAGTTGCATTCTGAATTGTATCGATAACTTCCCTAGTTAAAATTAATTCACCTAAAAATAAAGGTACTGTTAAAATAACTGTGATGTAATATAAAATGACGTTCCTTTTGTCCTCTGAATAGAATAGTTTAGAAGTGTAGGTTAAGCTTTTTATCATGAAGTTCCCCCTTTTCTATTTTTTCAGTAATCTTTCTTTATTATCTTTTCTTTTTAAGATAGAGTTGTATTATACCATGTTTTTACTATTTTATGAATATAATTGTAAAATCTTTTTATTTAGGATTATATTTAAAAATAATGTTAATACTATAATATTTAAAAAGGAACCTTACTCGGTTCCCTTTATTCGTATTTTATAAATATTTATTTATAATAAGTTTTCCATACTTGATACACTGAACGAGTATTATTGTAAATTAAATCCATTTTTATCTAATATATTTAATAAACTATTTATCCAACTTAATGCTTTTTCTTTTTCTATCCCCTAAAAATACATATCCGCTTAAACATAATTGAATGATGCTTATAATAAAAAACTGTGCCGTTGCTAAATAAACTTCATCTAAGATTATTATCTGAGCAACCAGGCTTATGAAAAATATTCCTCCCATTAAACCAGAAATAATCCACGATTGTTTTCCTTCTTTTCTTAAACAGAATGCAGCTGCAATAATATTTCCTACTCCAAATATTAAAATTCCTATTACTCCGGGTACAAACCAGCTTTGGAAAGGAACTTTAGTTAACCATTCTTTTGGATATTCCATAAATATTCCTTCTGCCCTTATCATCCTTATTCCTTTTCTGATAGCACTTAAAGCAATTATCAAGTCATAAATCAATAATAGAATTATTCTGTTTTTTTGTTTCATAAACATTCCCCCTACCCATTTATTAGACGTCATATATATGGTTCCAAATATATCATTTAATCGTTAGTTTGTATATTTTTTACATATAATTATAACCATTTTTATAATTCCTCTTGCTATTCTTTTGGGTTCCAATTCAAGGTCTATGTGAGCAATTCTACCTTTACATACTCATATAAACAATATAATCTAACACTGCCTATTCTAAACATTTATTTTTTATCTTTAGTCTCAAAAATATGTACCAATCTATTTTTTACATCACGTAAAATAGGCTTATTGGATGGCGTAATTTCCTGTGGGAATTTATCTATTTCAAAGAACTTCAATTCCTTACTTTCAACTCCATCTACTTTCATAGTACCGTTAAATCTATTTGTTATATAGACAATATTAATAAAATATACTTCATTTCTATCAGGATAAATCCAATGTTGTTCTTCTCCAGAATAAACATTAAATAGGCTAAGCCCCTCAACAACTAAATTAGTTTCTTCAAACACTTCTCTTTTTGCAGTTTCCTCTGTAGTTTCGCCTAATTCCATGCAACCTCCTGGAATACTCCATTTATTATTATCAGTTCTTCGTTGCAGTAGTACCCTATTCTTTTCATCTACTATAATAACACCAGCTGCAGGTACGTGTTTAGCTGATCTGCTTAAATTTGACATGTTACGACTCCCCAATTCTTCTTCATAATCTTACCATTCTACAATTATATACTCACTAGGAACATAATCCGTTAGCCAAACCCCATTCTCTGATAAATAAAACTTGAACCCGTCCCTATGCATCTTTCCTGCTTCTATTTTGAGAATGATAGCTGTTCCCCTTCTATTACCTACCTTCTCAGCAGTTTTAATATCACCACTTAGATGAACATGTTGCCTGGACATTTTTAATAATCCTTTATCTTTTATATTATCTAAAAACCTATCTACAGTACCATGAAATAGAATGACCGGTGGCACTGATTCTTTTAAACCTAGTTCAACATATATGGAATGTCCCTGATTTGCTCTAATCCTTTTCTTATCTTCACTAAAAGAGTATCTCTGTTTATTGTCAGTTTTAACTATTTTATTTAAATCTTCTATTGTAATTTTCTTACCAAAAGCATTCATCTTATCTAATAGTTCTTCTACTGAACACCATCCGTTTCTGTCCAGCTTTATACCTATCACTTGTGGCTTATGCCGTAAAATCATACTTAAAAATCTACTTAAATTTGTACTTTTATTCTTCATAATTCACCTCAAAAATTACATCAATTTCTCATTTACTGTATTAATTCAAATCACCAACATAAAATTCATTTTTAACTGTATAATCCAAAGTTCTAATTTTTTCTACTAAATCCTTTGGAAAAAATCTAACTGTATCCAACTCATTAATATCAATCCATTCTATTCCCACTTGATCTTCATCTGGTTCTAGCTCATAAATATTTTCTTTCTCAAGTTCACATGAAAATATATGTTCTACAACATGTATATCCTTATCTGTTAACGCATTTTCATGATTCGCCCCAATATACTCTCTAACAAAAACTATATTTTCATTAGAAATACTTGCTCCAACTTCTTCTCTTACTTCACGCCTAACTGCATCTATTAAAGTTTCTCCAAACTCTTGACCGCCACCCGGCAAGATATACATATATCCTTTTTCATCTTCTTTCTTAATAGTTAGTAATTTCTTGTCTCTTATTATTAATGCCTTTACTGAACTTCTAATTTTCATCTTTAAAGCCTCCCTAATAAAGTAATTTTTTATTGTGATAAAATCAGATACTCTTCTACATAACTCTACTAGACAAAGTATTATTCCTTCCATTCACGTTTAAGTATGGAATAGTTAAGTTGATCATATTTTTCTTCTTTAATCCAATAATGTTCTCTTAGCCTTCCATCCAATGTAAAACTAAACTTCTCTAAAATTTTTATAGATGGGATATTATTTGAAGATGTTGTTGCATATATCTTATTTAGATTTAATTTATCGTCTGTAAAAATTTCTTGTATAAACAGTGACAACATAATAACACCTAATCCTTGACCCCTATTGGAACTAGGTATATAATATCCAAATTCAGCACTATGATTCCTTGGATTAAAATCAAATAATGCAATTTTTCCTAAGGGGTTATTATACTCTTTATTTTTGATTAGTATGTATATTTTTTGATTCTCTTCAGATATTGCCTTTAATGTTTTATTTGTGTATTCCTCGAATGACTGGGGTATTCTCAAAGGACGACAAGTATATTTTTCAAAGTCTTTTTCTTCAAGATTCCAACTAAATAGAGGTTGAAGATGACTTTCTCTTAATGTGATTAATTCGTATTCTTCATTGGAATTCAAAAATTTATTCTTCAAACCCTTCTCCTCCTTTATTAATATATGAATTATATATTTTAAAACTTATAGTAGAATATGTTGCTAAGGAAAATAAAACTATAAGAATTGTTATACCTTCATTTATTTCCTTTGCCACACAGAAAATAATACTTATAACTAAAACTATGAAATATAGTGATCTATGTGCTGATTTTTCACTTTTATTTGCAAAATTATGCATAGATAACTCCATTGACATGATATACGCCACTAATGCTTGTCCTATAGTAATTAGTATAGTAATCTTAAATGATACACCATTAACCAATAAAATCAAAATAAAAGTAAAATAATATGGAATTGAATACAACATTATGTTTTTAAGTAATTCACGAATATTATTTTTCACAACAATAGTAATACTCAAGAAAACTCCAAAAGTAACTGGAAAGTAAAACCTATGACAGTCATTAAGAATATTATTTATATCATTATTAAAAATTTCATTAAGAATTATTATTATAAAGCTATTTATTATTCCTAATAAGAATTTTTTAAGAATTGTCTTTTTGTTCACTCTACTTATACCATCCTAAAGATTCAATTTAATAAATTTATTATACATTTTTATATTTTACTTCCAACATATTCTATTGTCAACATTTCTATCCATAGCGTCTGACCCCAATACATTTTTTTCCTGCGTACCAGGTCCGCATACTTTTTTTTCAAAAAAAATAGTACAATCAAGTAAGTACTTGATTATACTATTTATCTATTTATCTAACTTAAGTTTTGCCAATGCATCTGCAAATGCTGAGTTTATTGGTTCTTCCGCCTCTTGTTTTTGCTTCTTCAGATATTTATTAACATCTCTTTTTGTTACTTTACTATTATTCTCACTCTTTCTCTTTTGGAAAACTGAAAGCTTCTCTCTATAGCTGCAGTTAGGACATACGAATATCTGCCCTTCACCTTTTCCTCTTAACTCAAGCTTCTTATGACATTCTGGACATCTAGCATTAGTAACTTTAGATAATCCTTTTCTATATCCACACTCTCTATCCTGACATACTAGCATCTTACCTCTTTTACCATTAACCTCAAGTAAGTACTTTCCACACTCAGGGCATTTAGCTCTTGTCATGTTATCATGAGTATACTTTGCTGTACCACTCTTAACATCGTTAACAAGCTTTGTTGCATAATTTCTCATGTTATCAATGAATTTCTTATTATTTATCTTTCCTTTACTTATCAAGCCTAATTCATTCTCCCACTTTGCAGTAAGTAATGGTGATTTTAAGTCAGCTGGAACTAAATCAATAAGCTGCTTCCCTTTTGAAGTAGGGAATATCTCTTTACCCTTTTTCTCTATAACGAAGGAATTAAATAGTTTTTCTATAATATCCGCTCTTGTAGCAACTGTTCCAAGTCCACCTGTCTCCCCAAGGGTTTTAGCATGTTCTTTGTTTACATGTATATATTTATGTGGATTCTCCATAGCTGATAACAATGTGGCTTCATTGAATCTTGCTGGTGGCTTAGTCTTTCCACTGTTAATATCAACTGATGTGAACTTAATCACATCTCCTTTATTAATCTCTGGTAGCATTTGGTCTTTAACCGAATCTTGCTTTCTATCATCTTCTTCATTATCAAAGTCTGTATCTCTGTCATAAACAGCCTTCCATCCTTTTGATTTAACTATTTTCCCTTTAGCTATGAAATGCTCACCATTAACCTCAGCTTTTACTGTAGTTTGAACATATTCAAATGCTGGTAACATTACACTGAAGAATCTCTTAACAACAAGCTCGTAAATTTTAAGTTCTTCACTGCTAAGACTTCCAATGCTAACCTTCTGCTCAGTAGGAATTATTGCATGGTGATCTGATACTCTGCTATTATCCACAAACCCCTTATGAGCTCTTATCTTACCATTTAATATCTGTGTTGCAAATCTTCCATATGAACCAATTGATGCAGCCTTTAGTCTCTGTGGAAGTGTTTCAACTATATCAGTAGTTATATATCTTGAGTCCGTTCTTGGGTAAGTAAGTACTTTATGCTGCTCATATAATCTTTGCATAATTGAAAGAGTCTGTTTAGCTGAGTATCCATATCTCTTGTTTGCATCTCTCTGAAGTTCAGTTAAGTCGTATAAAGCGGGTGCATAGTTTTTCTTATCTGTTTTAGTTACTTCAATTATCTTTCCACTCTGCCCTTTAACCTTTATCATAACTTTCTTTGCTTCTTCTTCATTAAAAGTAGTCAATTGACCTTTTTTATTTATCCAGTTTAAAGAGAATCCATTTACTTTCCCTGATACTCCATAATAATCTTTTGGTTTAAAGTTATTGATGTCTTCTTCTCTCTGAACTATCATTGCCACAGTAGGCGTTTGAACTCTTCCTGCTGATAATTGTGCATTATATTTACATGTTAGAGCACGCGTTACGTTAAGTCCAACAATCCAGTCAGCCTCTGCTCTACACATTGCTGCTCTATATAAATTCTCATAATTTTTTCCTGGTTTTAAATTCTTAAATCCATCCTTTATTGCCTTATCTGTCTGCGATGAAATCCAAAGACGTTTTATTGGTTTTCTAAAACCTACTTTATCTATTATAAGACGTGCTACAAGTTCCCCTTCTCTCCCAGCGTCTGTAGCAATAACAAGTTCACTAATATCTGGTCTGGTCATCACTTTCTTAACTGCTGTGAACTGCTTACCAGTCTTTCCTATAACATTTAATTTCATTCTATTTGGCAGCATAGGAAGTGTATCCAAACTCCACTGCTTATATTGATTTCCATATGCCTCTGGATCAGCTAAAGTAACTAAATGTCCTAAAGCCCAAGTAACTATATATTTATCACCTTCAAAATATCCATTTCCTTTTTTCTTACAATTTAAAACTCTTGCAATCTCTCTTCCAACTGAAGGCTTTTCTGCAAGAACTAATGACTTACTCATACTATTCTAGTCTCCTTTCATTGTTGACTATATATGATTAACTATACTATTGAAATTTAATAACTCATCTATCTAAACTATCACATTATTTCAATTATATAGAATAGCTATTTCAATTCTTAATCTATCTCTAGTCTATCTTTTATATTACCATGAAATAACCAACTTATCCATAACACACTATCTCAATAAAAAGAGCCCCCACTGCCTGCACTAAAAAAAAGTGGACAGCTGTACACTGTCCACCATGTTCTTACTTTATTTTAGATTAACAGATACTACTCCTATTGCATCATCAAAACTATATGAAAATGCGCCTTTATAACCAGACTTTCTTACTATAGAAGGTATATCTACAATCATATCCTTAACCAAGATATTTATGTCTTTTTCATTATTCTTGATTTTCTTTTTTATTAATGAGATTAATTCTGCTTCATCTTTTGCATATGATTCATTTTTTACAAAATAGTTTTGCTCCATAGAAATAGCTTTGATATAGTCCTCTTCATTCCATACATGACTTTTCTTTATAAGTTCATCAGAGATATTAAAATAGTTTCTTCTTAAAATATTCTCTTCTTTTGATATTGGATCATCAAATGTTGCATCTAAATGATAATATGCCCCATTCAATTTTACTAAATTCCATACATGACTTTCACCATTTGCATTTCCAAAAATCAATTGATTCTCTATATTGAACTTATCAAGGAAATACTGCATTGTTTTTGCATAACCTGTACAAACTGCTTTTCCTTCTATTAAAATTCCATACATAGAATATGCACTATCTTTTAATGTATTATTATTTAAGTTTTCTATGTCATAAACTGCATTGTTTATTATATAATCATGAATTGCTAATTCTTTTTCATAATCATTCATAGAATCATTTACTACATTGTTTAAAATCCAATCAATCTTAGTGTTAAGTTCAATCTTCATATCTTCAATTTCTTGTGAGGTATATGTATAATTGAATATTATACTATCAACAATTCCTTGAGATGTCTCGTAATTGTAACTAAATCCACCATAATAGAATATTTCAGGAGTATTATTAATAATGCCATTAACAAGCTCAACTATCTCATCCTTATTAATATTATATTCTTTAATTACAACCTCTTTTTGAGCCAATAGTAATTCTGATTTTAACTTCCCTTTAACAAGAGCTTCATTATCTTCAATATTAAAGGGCATTATTACTCGTTGTTTTAGGGGAACTCCATTTGATGATTTAAGTTCTTTTTCTATTATTAGCTTGTATGTTTCACCTTTTTCATAACTTTTTGTAGGACTAACCACCACTGTATCATTTTTTAACTGAACATTAACTGGTGCCCTATCCCCTTTAGAATCTTGAACATATACATAATCTTCTATAGAATCTGCCTCTTCTAATGTCATATTGAATTTTATTGTCCATACCTTGTCATTCTTAACATAACTTTTCAAATACTTGTCCCAAATTATTTCATTATCACTTGCAAATGCTGTACCAATATGTAATGTAACTAGCAGCCCTATAATTGCTGCAAATCTTAAATACTTTTTAATTTTTTTCACTTTATCACCTCTATATCAATATAAATAATGTTATCATTACATTCTATTCTATTATTTATATTTTATCATCTTTTATTAAATTACTAAAATTTAATTTATATTAATTTATGAATAATTTATTAAAAGAAATAAAATATCCCAAAAAGCTGAAACTTTTTGTCAATCTATGCGTATATCTAAAGCAAAAGAATTAAAATGATTATAACCAAAATTTGGAGTTGATTTAAATGAGAAGAAAGATATTGATTTTTTTACTTGTTTTTATTTCCTTCACTTGTTTCAATATTTGTGGTTTAAAAGAAAAATGTATCAGGAACAATGTGAAGAACTTAAAAAGAAATATAATTGCTCATAGAGATGACTATGTAACAATGGATAAACTTCCTATAAACTTAAAAAAAGCTATAATTTCAGTTGAAGATAAAAATTTCTATTCACATATAGGTTTTGATCCACTAGCAATAGGTCGTGCATTTATAAATAATGCAAAAGCTGGTCAAATTGTTGAAGGTGGAAGTACAATAACTCAACAACTTGCTAAAAATGCTTTTTTAAGTAATGAAAGAACTTATACAAGAAAATTAAAAGAACTTGCACTATCAATACAATTAGAATTAACATACTCAAAAGAAGAAATTTTAGAAATGTATTTAAACTTTATATACTTTGGTGAAAATACTTATGGTGTCCAAGCAGCTAGTAAAAAATATTTTAATAAAGATATATGGGATTTGAATTTAGAAGAAAGTGCCCTTCTTGCTGGTATACCTCAATCTCCCAACACACTAAATCCAATTATTAATAAAGAAAAAGCACTTTGGAAAAGAGATATAGTTCTTGATTCTATGGTTAAAAATGGATTTATAGATTCTTATCTTTGTAAAAAATCAAGGGATACTTTAGATGTATCCCTTGTTCCACACAGTCCAAACTATTCAAAAGAGAGAATTGTATCTATTGAATCCAGATACTTAACTCCTTTACTGGTCTCAATCTCTAAATCGGTAACTACTATTTTATTACCACCTATCTCTCTTCCTTCCTTATAGAATCCTCCTGAGTCATGAATAATATATCCACTTCCATCATCATCATCTCCTAAATAAATCATAACATGACCAGGCAAAAAAATTGGAAACCCAATAGCATATTTATTCAATGCAGCTATTTTTTCATCTTCTCTTAATTTTGATATATCCAAAATATTAGCACCTTTAATTGACTTTTGATCACTTGCATTTCTCGGTAAAACTATTCCAAAACACTTGTATACATCTCGAATATAAGCAGAACAGTCTCGTCCTTTATTTTCTCCTCCCCATGAGTATGATTCTCCTAATAATTTAAATGAAAGTTCTAATATATTTTTCTTGTTAAATTTCAAAAAGCCCCTATTTACTTCTTGTTTCTTACTTACAATCACAATCTCTTCTTCTGATAATTTTCCTTCTAATTGTGGAATATAACATTCGTAATATTGATCTTTTTCTCGGTATATTGGTAATACTGTTCCTAATGGCAATTCAATTTTTCTAGAATTATATAACCCATTTGAATTTGCCCCACATGAAATTACAATATCCTCTGCTTCAAGATACTTAATCAAATTTTCTTTCGAGCAAAGCTTGATTCCATCCTTTTTCACCCATCCCACATAATCTCTGCATATCACTAAATACCATTTACAATCTAAACTCTCGTGTATAACTATCACTCCGTCTCCAAAATATAAGGCTGACTCAACAAATCTGTTATGTTTATCATTATAATCCTTGTATGCATTTCTTTCAGTAGGATATGCTCTTACATTTAATCTACTTTTTGCTACCCCAAACTTTACGTTGATAGGACAATTATCACCACTAATATTAGAATGCCAATTGATATTCATATTCTTAATTATTGAATTATAGTCATTAATAGTAATATGTTTTTTTGCACTATCTATATACTGATTATATTCAAAATCATAAAACATTCTTAAATATTGTATTATATTCTCATGTGTTACAGATTCCATATTTTGGGCCAAATCACAAATATCAAATATTTTTTTTTGATTTTTAAAATTTTCATCGTTTATTCTTTTTATTTTTTCATAATTAGATATTTCTTCATTAAGTCCTTCATACTTTTTAGTCCAAAATTTTAAATCAAATGTATATCCATCTCTTTTTTTTCTACTGCTCAAAACTTCACCCCCTAACCTTTTATAATTTATTATATTCTTATTTTTATTTTTTTTTCCTTTTACTTGAAATCTAATTATATATTGAAGATTCAATTGCACTGTTATATAATTAATATAACAAACATAACTTGTATTTAAGGAGATGATATCTTGTTACTAAAGATTAATTTTGAAAGCGATATCCCTATATATATACAAATTAAAAATCAAGTTATTCATGGTATTGCACGAGGTACTCTAAGGCCTGGTGAAATCCTTCCATCTGTACGTCAACTGGCTTCTGATATAGGAATAAACATGCATACAGTAAATAAATCCTATAATCTTCTTAAATCAGAAGGATATATCGTTGTTGACAGACGAAAAGGAGCCACAGTTCTTCCAGTAAGAACTACTTCTGATCCAGTTTTCAAAGAGGAAATGACTGAAGATTTAATGACACTTATTGCTTCATCAATATGTAAAGGTTTAAAAGAAGAAGAATTTATTGAACTTAGCAAAGATATTTTTAAGGACTTTTCGTCAAAATAAATTTGCTTATTGGGGGTTTAAACTATGAAAAAGATAAATAAGAAATATCTTATATCCTTGATATTGATTACTTTGACAGTGCTTTTCTCATCTTGCAGCACTATCAAGAATACAGAGAAAAACTTAGAAAAGAAATTACCTTCAAATTATACTGAAGATCAAAAAAATAATATGGAGAATACCGCTGAAGAATTTATTAATTATTTCGGTAATGGAGAACTTGAAGAACTTACCTTAAAAATTCCTTTAACTAAACCAATGAAAGATTTCTTCTTATCAAAGAATGCTAAAACTCTTAAGAAAAAAATAATAAATGGAGAATTTTTAGGAGTTATAGATTCTAATTTCATTATAAAATTTAATGCACCTTGTGTTCATATTAAAGTTCAGGGAAGTAAAGGGCCCACTGAATATTATTTATATTTCCTTGAATCAGGTGAAATTTCTGGTTTTAGGCTTGCAAGTTCTACTAATCATTATGAAAATATTAATTCCTTTATTACTTTATTCGTAGCATTCATTATTATAGTTTTATTCTACTTCATGCCAATTTTGAGTCGTAAAGAGTTATTCTTTGGAATTAGGGTTCCCGCTGAAAAAGCTGATGATAAAGAATTAGCTGGAGTTTATTCCTTATATAAGAAACTGTTCCTGATAATTATTGCACCAATAACCTTAATTTTAATAGGAATTTCATTTTTAAAAATACTATTTATTCCTATGTATATTACTTTGTTTGCTGTAATGATAATGATATGTGGAGTATATCTAATTTGTCACAAAAAGACTCAATATATAAAAAATAAAAATCAGTGGAATATTAATAAAAAACAATTTGTTTACGTAGATACAGAGTATGTTTCTTCGAAAAGAAAAAAAGTTGCCATATCACCACTTTGGTATTTAATACCTATATTAATTATCACTATCTCAAGTATTCTAATATGGATTAATTATGATTCAATTCCAAATTCAATAGCCATTCATTGGAATATATATGGAGAAGCTGATAATTGGATTACTAAAACACCTACATCTGTTATGACTGCACCAATAATACAACTATTTGTAACTATTCTAGTTCTTTTTGCACATATGACAATTTGCTGGTCAAAGCAGCAGATTGATACCTCGGATCCTGAAACCTCAATGAAGAAAGATAGAATTTTTAGAAGAAGAGTATCAATATTTTTATTTGTTATAGTTCTTTATTCAACATTTATAATATCTTTGTTTAATCTAATAAGTTTAAATATTTTTAATCTCAATAAAACACTAACTGCAGTTATTTCAATTTCTTTCTTTATAGTTATTGTTTGTAGTGGGATATATATTGCATTCTTTACAGGTCAAGGTGGAAGCAGATTAAATTTAAACTCTGAAAAACCTAATACATCTCAAAGCAGAAATGACGATAAATTCTGGAAGTTAGGTGTCTTTTATGTTAATAAAAATGACCCAAGTATATTTGTTGAAAAGAGATTCGGAATTGGCTATACAGTGAATTTTGGAAACCCTTTGGGAATAGGTGTACTGATAATTATAATCTTACTGATATTAATACCTTCATTCATACTTTAGCACAAAGTAAAGCAGGTTCTCACAATGAGAACCTGCTTATTATTTATTAGATATCTTTTATTTCAATCTCTTCTTGATTTTCTCTATAAACTACAAATGATTTGTATCCTTCTTCACCTAATCTACTAATTTGCTTACCTAATTTCTTCTGCTTCTGAATAAGTGATACAGCCATTCCTTTTTCTCTTAAAGAATCTGCGTATGAAAATACTTTAACCACTTCATCATTCTTAAGATCATATAACAATGCAGTTTTTTCTTCTTTACATGGTATTTCAAAGTTTTTCTCTTGTAGTATTGCAATTATTCTTTCAAATCCTATTGAGAATCCAACAGCAGGAACATCATTCTTCATGAATCTTCCAATCATCTTGTCATATCTTCCACCACCTGCTATAGATACTCCAAAATCACTATATTCAATCTCAAATATCATTCCAGTATAATAACCCATTCCTCTAACTAAAGATGGATCAAATACTATTGAGAAATCACCCTTTTGTGAAGAAACAACTGTAATAACAGCTTTTAATGATGCAATAACTTCTTCCTCAACACCAATATCTTTAAGACCATCAAGATCAAATCCTTCTTTAGATAAGATTTCAAGTGAGTTGATAAACTTAGTTATTACTTCTTCGCTGTATTCATTCTTAATAAGTTCGTTCTTAACCCCGTCCATTCCTATCTTGTCAAGTTTATCTAGAGTTATACAAATGCTTCCAACATTCTCACTTGGGAATCCAGCTCCTATTATCATTGCTCTAAGCACTCTTCTATCATTAACTCTTATTTTAAAACCTTTAAAAGAAAGTTTTGATAATGCTTCAGCAGTTGTTGAAATAAGATCTAGCTCTGCTCCGTAAGATTCATCTCCAATAATATCAATATCACATTGTACAAAAGAACGGAATCTTCCCTTTTGAGGTCTTTCTGCTCTATACACCTCTCCAATTTGAACACTCTTAAACTGTGCTGGAAGTTTAGCTTGATTGTTAGCATAGAATCTGCTTAATGGAAGTGTTAAATCGTAACGTAATCCCATATCAACTAAATCCTTCTCTTGAAGATCTTCCTTTGTAAGGTTGAGCTTTTCTCCTCTTTTTAATATCTTATATATTAGCTTAATGTTTTCTCCCCCTTCACTTCCCATTAAGATATCGCTATTTTCAAGAGCTGGTGTTTCAATTCTTGTAAAACCGTGTTTCTTATATACTCCTAAAATTGTCTCTTTAACATAATCTCTTAATTCCACTTCTGCTGGAAGAAAATCTCTAGTTCCTCTAACTGGATTCGTATTTACTTTCATTGTTATCCTCCTTATAATTTCAAATTCTTTTCCTATAAAATAAAAACTGCCTGTGCTATACACCGGCAGTGACATTTCTTATTGATCATCACACAACAGCGTAAGCAACACAATTAGCGCTTACACTTTTCAAGAAAAAGTAAACGCTTACATATGGTGATGATGATGATGTAATTTTTCGATTTTATTTAAAATACTAATATTCATAAAAACACATCCTTACAAGAGATTATTTTTCAATCTCACTTTTATTAACAATATCATATAATAGTACATATTTCAAGTTTTAATTACTTTAATCATATTAATGAATATTCTTTAAGAGCTTTTACTATTCCCTCTTCTGTATTTGAGAATTCTATTCCTTGTTCTCTAAACTTAGCATTACTAATTCTTAGATCTCTAGGCTTATTTTTAAATCTCTCAAAATCTTTTTTAAATTTATTATCCTTCAAATCATCTCTTCCTAAAACATTAATTATGCTTTCTACTACGTGGTAACGGCTAAGATTATTCTCGCTTCCAGTGTTATAAATCCCATATGGAATAGAAAATAATTTAGGAATATTATCTACTATATCATAAACATATGTCATACCTCTGAATTCATTCACAGGTTCTGTAAACTCTTTTCCACTTATGATATTTTTAATTGTATTAAATAGTATGTTACTATTCACTTTGAGGTTCCTTTCAGGCATTCCAAAGAGCCATGTAAGTCTTAATATCCAAACTTCATGTAAAAGAGCCTGTATCTCTTCCTCTGCTTTCAATTTATGCTTACCATAAACTGTATTAGGAACTGGTAAGGTTTCTTCACTATATGGACCACTCTCTTCATTTCCATTATATACTTGTTCACTGCTCATATATACTAACTTAGCATTAATATTTTTACATGCTTTTGCAACATTTATACTACCTTGAACATTAATTTTATAAGATAATTCAGGATTATTCTCACATTTACCAGTGTCAGCAATAGCAGCTGTATGTATCACTATATCTGGATTAAAATCTGTAAACTTTTTTTCAACATTATCTCCATCTGTTATATCTAACTCATTCCTACCTAGAGCAAGTATTTCATATTCTTTTTCAAACCTCTTCTTGAATCTCGTTGCTAAAAATCCTGTTCCGCCTGTTATTAAAATTTTCATGATAACCACTCCTAACTATATGACTATCTTAATTTTACCATTTAATTCATATAACTTAAATGTTTTGATTTATAAATTCAATTATATCATTATAATCTTTTTTTCTTAATATAACATTTTTCCTAACTTTCTTTCCTTGATCATTAATTATTACCAACTCAATTCTTCTGTTTCTATAATTTCTTAACTCTAAAATATCTTCCCACTTGAAAAATTCAAATTTCCTACACTCATTAGGTAATACTATACCTTCAGTACTCACCAAATATTTTTGTATTCCGTTAGTCACAATAGTAGATAATAAAATTAATTGCCATAAGGAAAATATTATTCTATTACTATTATCTATAAATATAAGTACAATTATAATTAATAAGAATATCATCTCTAGAGCTATTATTTCTTTTTTTAAGTTTAAACCTTTAAATTTAACTTCACCTGTAAATTTTATTTCACTATAACTTAACATTGTTCCTATTATCATACACACTGAAGCAATCAACATCATAATGCTTATAATTAGATTTGTATCCATAATGTCTCCCCCTAAAAGTCATATAGTCTGGTTACTTTCTATCAATTAATACATGTTCATTTAAATATTCAACTCTCTCTTGAAAATCTCTTTTCATAAAATATTGATTAAACTCTCTTTTAATTCCCTTTTCATCTATGACTTCAAAATAAATTTTTTTCTTTCCTACAGGTTTGAATATAATTATATCTTTCCAATGATAGAATACAATTTTTCTTCCTAATACAGATTTACCAACACCTTCTGTAGTAATTATATATTCACTACAACAAGTTAACATATTAAAAAAATATAATGCTGAAAAATTAATTATACTGAAAATTTGATGATATTCTTTAGTTATAATGGAATTTACTATCAATCCAATTATAACCAACAACAATATAAAAAAAATATATCTTAGAAAAACTCCAAACCTATTTCCTAAGAAATTGGTTTTAAACCTTACTTCTTCAAAATCTTGATCAAATCTTGGCTTTCTCA
Source organism: Oceanirhabdus sp. W0125-5 (assembly GCF_027938815.1). Classification (GTDB taxonomy): domain Bacteria; phylum Bacillota; class Clostridia; order Clostridiales; family Clostridiaceae; genus Oceanirhabdus. The sequence goes on along the minus strand of NZ_CP115913.1, from coordinate 2,926,828 downwards.
TCATAAAAAACCAAAGATATGATGTACAAATCACTACAATACAAGCTAAAATCCCCTGAAAAATCAACATACTTATCCCCTTTCTGCTATACTTGTCCATTAACGAAGTCAATTATATGTTTATAATCCTTTCTCTTAAAAATAACTGTATATTCTTTCTTCTTTCCTTTATCATCTATAACTGCATATTTTCCTTTTCTCTTACCTATAAAATTGAACTCGATAATATCATTCCATTAATTTTTGCTCTCTTATGACTATCGATTGTTGATGAAATCATTATTAAAACTAACACTAACATGAATAAATTTAATATTACTGAAACAATATCCATAACTAATTCATCCCCTCGTTTATAAGGTATATATTACCTTGTTTAGTAGTTAAAATTATTATACTATGTTTCCATATAATAGTCAAGTTACTAATTCTTTATATATATTATTATATTTTCTCACTCAAAATCAACCCATTCCCAGTTTCTTATTGATTCAACACATAACCTTCTTTATAATAGTTAATGTAGTTATAAAAGCAAACGATTTAATACATACAAATTATTGAAGGGAGTTTTTTAATGAGTATCTACATATTACCCATTATTCTTCTTGGATACTTAGTAGGTAGTATACCTTTTTCATTTTTGACTGCTAAGTATTTAGGTAAAATTGACATTAGAAATTACGGAAGTGGTAATTCAGGTGCTACTAATGTTCTTAGAACCTTAGGAAAGAAAGCAGGAACCGTAGCTTTCATTGGAGATTTTCTTAAGGGATTTATATTAGTGACAATAGTTAAATCTGTTTTAGGATTAGATTTAGCCATAATATGCTCTATTTCTGCTGTATTTGGCCACTGTTATCCAATTTATCTAAAATTTAAGGGTGGAAAAGGAGTTGCTACTTCAGGAGGAACAATATTTGCATTATATCCATTAGTAGGAGTTATATTGGCAATTTGTTTGTTTACAATTGTAAAAGTATCTAAAATGGTTTCTCTTGGCTCTATATCAGCAGCGTTTCTGTTACCAATTATTTCTTTATTATTAAATACTGAAAAATCCTTCTTGATTTACTCTATTATTGCTGGGTTGTTTGTTATATATAAACATAAAGCTAATATATCTAGATTAATTCAAGGAAAAGAGTCAAAATTAGGATCTAAACCGATAAAGAAAAATCCTTAATGTTTATACCTAATAAAACTTATATAATTTCATTACAATATAAAAGGATACTTTACTATCAACAATTGATAATAAAGTATCCTTTTATATTTCTATAATATTTATTAAGCACAAAGTTTCCTCATTTCTCGTATAATTCTGCTTATACTTTTTTCTGAAAGAAAATATTGCTCTGCTAATTCACTTACAGCGCAACCACTATTGTACTTATTAAATATCTCTTTATTTCTTTCTTTTAAACTACGTCTTGTTCCGTTCTTCTCGCCCCAAGACTTCTCATTTCCATTTTTTCTTGGAATGTATAGATATTCTCCATCTACATATTCCTGAATTATCTTAATTACCTCTTCAGGTAAAATATTTTTAGCTTTAACATATCCCATATCTTTGCTCCTCCTAATATTAAATGAATATTCGGATAAGCAAAGACTACTACAGAAGTAGTACAATGTGTGTTAAGCCTAATTTAATAAATAACCCTTTTTAGCTATATTTCTATTAGGCTCCAAGCAAACTTTAGCCGACTTCAATTAATAGTCTTTGCTTGGAGCTTTATCATTGTTAGAACATCTAAATCTTAAAATATAATTAATCATTCATATCCCCCCTAAGTAAATAATCATGTATTAATTTTATCATCATTTTTTTTTTTTGTAAATATAGCCATTAATTAACTTATTTACACTTCTTCTTTATTCCCTCATATAAATAGTTAAGATGTTCTGTATCTCCACCTTCACTTTTTAATTTATCTATTCTAATCTTAGCTTTACTTAAAGTTTCTCTAGCTTCTCTGAAATCTTTAAGTTTTATACAATTGCTAGTATATTCTAGTAAATAATCAATTTTTGTGACCATTTCTGCCAAGTCACTTCTATCTTCATTCATAAGTTCAACTAATAAATTATATATTTTTTCTGAAGTTCTATTTTTATATGTTTTTAAAAAATCATTATTTCTACTTGTTATCTTTGGCATTTCCTTCTCCTCTTTCTACTTATCAGTATGTACAAGAAATTTCATCCTATACTTCTTATGATTTTAACATATTTTTTACTCTAAAAAAATATAAATCCTTAACTATATTTATACCTTAATATAACTTCTTTATCCATAATATCCCCTGTTCTTTTAAATCCAATATTCTCATAAACATGAAGCGCTCTTTTATTTTCTGGACTTGTACTAGTGAAAAATTCATTACAATTATACTTGTCTTTTACAAGTGTTAATAATTTCTTTACTGCCGCTGTACCGTATCCTTTATTTTGATGTACTTCATCAATATATAATCTATACATCCATAACTCCCCATATTCATCAATAGCATACATAATAAACCCTACTAAAGTATCCTGGTGATATATACAACATGGATACCAATTATCAAACACATAGGCTTGAACAATAGATAAAATATTACTTGCCATGTACTCAGAGCTCCCCATTGTAATACATTTTTTATAGTTATGCTTATTTATTGGTTCAAGTCTTATATTCATAAAATTCTCCAACTCATTTATATAAGTTCCCCCCCATTTCTAATGATATCAGTATATCATCACTAAATTTTTTATTAAACCTCACAAATGATACATAATTAAATTTGAGCGTATTTACTTGTTTAGTGTTTTTTGTTTACATTGTTTTAGTTTACATAATTTTAAATATGTAAATATATCTTGTTAAGGATCTTCGTTTTTATATAATAATGTTATAAATATTGAATTATTTGTTATATATTGGTATAATAGTTTTTAAATTGATTCATCAAAAAGGGGGGGAATCCAGATTAAAAATTTTTTTCAATCTGGATGAAAATCATCATGTTAAATAAAGAAATAAAAATAAATTTAGAAAATAAAATTGAACATTATATTAATGATTTAGTAAAAGATAATAAATTTAGTGGTTCTGTTCTTATTTCAGTAAATGGAGATAAGCTTTTAAGCAGAGGATACAATAAGTCAAATTATGAACTTCTAACTGATAACACTAAAGATACAAAATATCGTATTGGTTCTTTAACAAAGCAGTTTACTGCTGCTGCCATATTACAGCTTGAGAAGAAAGGTTTATTAAGTATAGATGATAAATTGAATAAATATATTTCTGATTACCCAAAGGGAGATGAAATCTCTATCCATAATTTATTAACTCATACATCAGGGATATTTAATTATACTGATGATGAAACTTTTGATTCAATGATGAGAAAATCTCATACAATATATGAATTGATTGATGAATTCAAGTATAAGAAATTGAACTTCACTCCAGGTGAAAAATACTCATATTCAAATTCGGGATATATTCTCTTAGGTTATATTATTGAAAAGGTAAGCGGTATTTCATATAAAGATTATGTTGAAAAAAACATATTTAACTTTTTGAATATGCATGATTCTGGTTACTCAACGGATAATAAATTACTGTTAAATAAAGCCTCTGGTTATGATTATCATGAAGCAGGATTAGAGAATTGTACTTTTATTGATATGAGTGTGCCACATGCAGCTGGTGCTTTACATTCAACTGTAGAGGATTTATTTTTATGGAATAATTATTTACTTAAACTTAATAAGGATAATACTGATAGTTTAAATAAACTATTTAATAGATATGTTAAAACTGAGGAAGGCGATTTCTATGGATATGGATTAGTGATTAAAGATCTAAAACTTAAGAATAAACCTTTTACATCCATATCCCATTATGGTGGTATAGATGGTTTCTTATCATTTAGTGGTATATATCCTGAATACAATTTACAAATAGTTGTATTGAATAATCTAATAAGTCCATTTTTTCAAGAAATTGTTGAAAATATTTGTTCTATTACTTTGGACTTTTTATAAGTAAAAAAAGAGGCTCATATAAAAGCCTCTTTTTCATTTACTTCCTAACTTACTTCATTTATTTTATTAGTTAAAATCTGTTATTCTGTAGTTATAGCATCCCATTGTTTCAATTTTTTTAAATCCTTCTTGAAAATAAAGTCTTAATGCATTCTCATTCTCAGCATTTACTGATAGCATAGATTGAGGCATACCTTTACTTTTTCCAAAATTTATAGCTGCTCTTAATAATTTTCTGCCAAGTCCTTTTCCTTGATATTCAGGTATTACACATAATGAGAATATAAAAGTGTATAATTTATCCTCTGTGATTTCTCTAGACATAGCCACCTGCCCTACTGGTTTTTCCTTATGATAAAGTAGTTTCATTCCATCTTCTAATATAAGTTCATCACCTTCCAGACTACTTACCCAGTCTGGCGTTATAGGAATTTCACTTCCTGCAAGTTTTTCAAATCCAGCATTTCTAACCACACACCAATCCTCTTCATCCCATCCGAATTGTAATGTTCTAAGTTCATACTCTTTTGGAAATATTACTTCAGCAATATCTTCTTTCTCTCTGGCAAGGCAATAAGAGTATCTCTCAATTTCAAATCCTAAGCTTTTAATTATCTTAATAACTTCTGAATTATCTTCATTTACAAAATTATAGAGTTTATCTATTCCTTCAATTTCATTCAAAGCCGCTTCAAGTAGCATACTATAGGACTCTCTATTTCTATACATGCTATGAAATATCCTTATACGTGCTTTTTTTCCTTTTCTATTGTATGAATCAATTATCAGTGATATTGCGCCAATAATTATCCCTTGTTCATTAAGTAAAATATATGTAGGATTCTCTTCATCAGGTGTAAAATCCCTTAGATCTTCATCATATAAAAATGAATCATCTACTTGCCCTCTATAACTCTTGCAGTACTGAACAAACTCTTCAATTCTATCATTATTCATTTTTCGTACTCTCAAATTAATCCCTCCAAATTAGTATCAAATCAATTTCATAAACCACTTTATATTCCATATTATAGCATTTGATATATTGTACTAGAACCCCATAAATGATACATAATTAAACTTAATCCATTTAGCAAAGCTTTATTATTTTTGACATCTTTTACTTTTAATTGTAAAATAATAAAATAGTGAGAACATTTGAGGAGGGTTATAAATGAGCAATAATCATACTAATAATGAAGTGAAGGATAACGCATTAATGAATGAAGCTAAAAAGAGATTAAAACTCAAAAGAAATTTTAAAGAACATAGAAATGCTTTCTTGATTGTTAACGGCGCTTTTTTCTTAATGGATTTTATTGGTGATAAGTCTCTGGACTGGGCATACTATCTTGCAATTCTATGGGGAATTGGTTTAGCATTTGATTACATAGATACTGTAAAAAAACTACGCCATAGAAATGAACTCGAAAAAGAAATGGAATACTTAAAGAAAACTCAAAAGTATAACTGTATTGAAGATAATAAAACTGATTACTCAAATCCATACTCATCAGAAAATATGAGCCAAGCTCAAAAGAAGGTACAGGCAAAAAAATTGGATCAATAATGATCCAATTTTTTATTTCTACTTAAACTTCCAAGTGCTTACTTCCTTATTGTCAATAATTTCAATATTCATTTTCTCGAGTAAGTCTCTTATTTCATCAGCCTTTGACCAATCTTTATTTTTTCTAGCCTCAGCTCTTTCAATCAGCAATTTATTAATTCTTTCTTCGTCAATATCACTCTGTGATTTCTCCTTACTAAAATTCATAAGGTCAAGGGACAAAACTTTATCAAATTCATTGATAATAAATATTTTTTCTTGTGCATTTAACTCCTTATCCTTCAAGACTTCATAAATCACTGTAATTCCATTAGGTGTATTTAAGTCATCATTAATCTGCTCTCTGAATTTCTCAATATATTTTTTTGTGTCGACATTATCAATTAACCCTTCATTTGAGCTTAAGGATTCATACACTCTCTTTATCTTCTCTTTTAATAACTCATACTCTTGTTTAGCTTTATCTAATGCCATATAACTAAAGACTAATTGTTTTCTATATCTTGATAGAAGACACATAAATCTGTAGTGAATTGGCTCATACCCTTTCTCTTCCAATAGAGATACGGTTAAAAACTCACCTTTTGATTTAGACATTTTACCATCCTGTAATACTAAAAATTCTCCATGTATCCAATAATTAACCCACTTCTTTCCTGTAGCACTTTCCGATTGTGCAATCTCATTTGTATGATGAATTGGTATATGATCCACTCCACCACAATGAATATCAATTTTCTCTCCTAAATATTCCATTGACATTACTGAGCACTCTAAATGCCATCCTGGAAACCCTCTTCCCCAAGGGGAATCCCACTGCATGATTTGATTTTTAAACTTGGAATTAGTAAACCATAATACAAAATCCATAGGATTTCTCTTACCTTCATCTATCTCTATTCTCTTTCCTGCCTCTAACCCTTCCATATTTAACCCTGCAAAATCTGAATATGAGGGGAATTTATCTATAGAAAAATAAACATTTCCATTTGAGATATAAGTGTACCCTTTCTCTTCTAACTTTCGAATAAATTTTATCATTTGTTGGATATGCTCTGTTGCTCTACATGAGATATTTGGTGCAGCAATGTTTAATTTTACGCAATCTTCAAAAAACTTTTCTTCATAAAATCTTGCAATTTCCCAAACGGTCTTCCCTTCCCGTTGTGCTCCTAGAACCATTTTATCTTCACCTGTATCACTATCTGATTCTAAATGCCCCACATCTGTGATATTCATAACATGTTTTACCTTTAATCCATTAAATTCTAATGTTTTCTTTAATATATCTTCAAAAATATAAGTTCTTAGATTGCCAATATGGGCATAATTGTATACTGTTGGTCCACAAGTATATAAAGATACCTCATTTTCAAGTATAGGTTTAAAATCAATTTTTTTTCTTCCCAACGTATTGTAGAATTTAATACTCATAATTACCCTCCCTTATTTAAAAACAAATGGAGAATTGAGAATGAAGAATTGAGAATGCTGGATGTTTCTGCATTCGTAGAAACTTCATGTTATTATTCATTAGGACAAGAGGTTTTTACTCATTTTATCTTTAGATAAAATATTATATTTAAAATTCAATGTTTCATGTTTATGAAACGAGTGGAAACCCATTGTAAAAGAAACATTAAAATTAAAATTTCTCGAAGAGAAATGTCCATCATTATACATTCTCCATTTCCCATTCTCAATTCGCTTTTCTATTTCCCCTCCTTTTAGTTTTATATCAAAAAAAGGCTGCAGTTATCCTGCAGCCTTTATGATAAATTTATATTTAGTTTAAAATTTACACAATAAAAGTTTCTCTATGATTTTGGCCGCATAAATGCTGTTTTAAATTTTCTTTAATATTTAAACAACAGCAACAACATGTAACTAGTAATTTCATAATACGGCCTCCTAAATGTAATAAATTAACTTATTTTAACATTAAATGATAAATAGTTCAAGAATTTTATTAAAAAATTTCTCTAATGTAGTTTTTAAGTTTCTATTTAAATGTGTTCTCTATAACCCCAGGTAAAACATCATAAATAGACTTTCCAATTTTTCTTTCAAAATACTCTTTATTTTCGAAAACCTTCTTCCACTTTCTTAATGTGTAATCATTAAATCCGTGCCTCATAGAAACACCTACCAACCTTTTTTCAATTAATAAAAATCCATCGTCAAGTGCTAATGCATCTGCAAGCTGACATAATAAATCATAATCATCAAACTTCTTTTTATCTAAAAATTCTCTAACAAATTCCTTTTCTTCTTCATCACAATCCCATTCTCCACAACCATCCATCATGTCTCCAGTTGGATGTGAATGAGTCAAGCATATTCTAGCAGCATCTTCAAATCCTAATTCAATTAAATAGTTATATCCCTCTAAGGTATGTCTCATACCAGTTCTACCCACTCTACGTCCAATATCATGTATCATAGCGAAAGCTTGTGCCTTATTTTCATCTAATCCCTCACACTCTTTAGCAATATTTCTAGCCGCTAGTCCTGCGTTTATACAATGTCCCACCCACTGACCAGGATTTAATCTTCCACCTTCTTCTAATAGCTCTCTTGCTTTTTCAACAGTAAGTTCCATTTTCCTCCCCAACCTTCCTCATAATTACTCAATATTATAATATTACACAAAAATTTCCAGCAAGTCAATTATATTTATCTATGTGTTTTACTTTATTTAATCATTTACTTATTTATTTTTAACTTTTAATAGCATTAACAAAATTTATTATTATATATATATTATTATAGAGAATAATTTAAGGAGATACTAATGAATATTTATAGATTTAAGCAAGAGAATATTTTTCTTAATAATGAGAATTATACTATGATTCCTTTACAACTACTAAATCATGACTTTTTTATGAGTCGTCCAAGTGCTTCAGTAATAGCAAAACTAGGTGGTTCTATGAAGTACGGCGGTATTTCACCTTACTATGGATTTTTACCAGCCCCATTATCAACATATAAAGAGCTTATAAAAGAATATAATAAAATCAATAATCCTCCTTCATCTTTCACTAATAACCAAGACTCTGTATCTGATTCGTAATATTATTAAAAAAAAGATTACATGATAGTTATTTTCTATATGTAATCTTTTTTATTATATTATAAGGTTATGTTAGGGATTATAGAACTCCTTCCATCTTAGTATGGAAACGTCCTGTTGGACTTATTTTCTATTTTTCAGTATTCTATCAAGAACAGGATCTCTATTTTCAATATAATCTTTTAAGGTAACTTCTATATTAACATCTGGACTAAAAGAATCTATATCTTCATCAATATTTTTAAAATATTTTGTTGAATAATAAACTCTCAATTGTGAATTTTTTAAATCAAAGTAATTTGTTTCACCATAACTATTAGGTTTGCCACCCGTACTTTCACCTATTAAAGTAGCATTTGTATTTTCCTTAGCATACATAGCACCTAAAACTCCTGAGGAGAATGTATCCCTCCCAATTATAACAAATAATTTATCAGCATGATTCATTTGCTTTTCTACTACAAAAATCCTATCAATGAATTCTCTCAAATAACGGTCGTCACCACCCATATTATTACGTAAATCTATAATAAGTCTTTCTGCTTGATTTTCATTAAGTACATTAAACAATTCTATTCTGAATTCATCCATCGGTCTATCTTCCATCACACGACATCTATTATATTTAAAGTATAATGTTTTTGAATCTTGCAAATATTCGTACCAGTAATGTTGACTTGAATTTTTTCTATACAAGGGTGTATTTTCATTTTCTTCAAGTACCCATTCTGTATTTTCATCGAAATGTTTTGATTTAACATCGATATTAATTAAATTACCTTCAAGGTCTTTAAAGGCAAAAATTGCACTATCCGTATTTTTAACTATATTTAAACCATGTAACCTTTCAGGTACACTTATGTATCTAGGTAATATACTTTTAATCCATTGTGAATTTTCGTGTGATATTGTTTTAGAGATACCTTGAATAATTTCATCAACATTTGTCCCATCAATACTTACAAGTTGATTATACAGAATGTTTTCATACTTTTTACTTGTGTTAATTACGTAAATGTTATTTTCAAACCAATAAAATTTCAGTGGTAATAGTTTTTCACTTTTAATATAACCATTTGTATGAGCGTCACCAACAGATGCAACAATTTTAAGAAATCCCACCTTAATTTCATTGTCATTTAAATATGGTATTTGCTTTTTTAATCCTTCTATTTGTTTTTGAAAATTATCTTGTGTAGTATTAAAAAATAAGTTCTTATGCCTTCTAGGTAACTCAGTTGCTAAATAATCAATATCCTCAATCCATTTTTCATCTGATAGTTCTCTGTTTAATTTTTTTTTAGTTTTTTGCTGATTTTTATTAATTTCATTTTCTACTTTTGTATTTTGAGCTTGTTTACTATTCCCACATAAAAATATTGAACTGGAAATAATAACTATACTACATACTAAAGCTATGATTGTGATTTTATTAGTTTTCATTAGTTTATACGCCTCCCTAGGTGTAGATATCTGTTTTAAAATCATAGTTTCAACTTGTTCCAAATGACTATATTTATTATATTATTACTACTCATTTTTGATTTTTATTGACTTCCCATTATCAAAAAATCCTTCTTTTATATCTTTTAATTCAGTTTCTACTTTAAATTCACTTTGAACATGCTTAATCATTCTACTCAATATTCAATAATTTTTAATAATATACTAAATACTATTTGACTACTCAATAAAAATGAGGGGTAGTAGATCCCCCCTCATATGAAAATACTATAATTACTTTTTTAATAATTTCTCTTCCCATTCAGCAGTTTTAAAACCCACAAGTACAAAATCATCTCCAACAAGCAATGGTCTCTTCACTAACATTCCATCAGTAGAAAGCAAAGAAATATTATAACACCATTTCTTAAATAATTCTATAAACTTAGTAAATAAACTAATTTTGTCCATTTAATCTTCTTAATTCTTCTTCTATAGCTTTTTTATCAATTCTTTCAAATAATTTTTTAACACCTTTTAAATCTGATAACCCTTCAATATTAACTTCACTCCATTTAATATTATTGATTCCCAGTTCTCTTCGTATTTCACTAGCACTTTTAGGCAAGAATGGCTCTAGAAGTATTGACAGATTAGCAATAATATAAACAATATTATGAATAGTGTTATTGCATTTTTCTCTATCCTCTTTAAAAGTAATCCATGGTGTTTCTTTATCAAAATACTTATTACCATATCTTACATAACTAAATATCTCTTCTATACTCTTTTTATACTCACCATTTTCGATTTTTTCTCCTACACTCTTAAATACGTTTTTGGTTAATTCTTGTATTTCTTTATTAACCTTGCCACTAGGTATTATATTATCAAAAGATTTTTCAATATATGAAAGAGTTCTATTAACCAAGTTCCCAAATGCACCAAGTAGTTCGCCATTATGACGATTCACAAAGTCCTTCCATGAAAAATCTGAATCTCTTCTTTCAGGTCCATTAGCTAATAAATAATATCTTAATGAATCACTATTATATCTACTTAGAAAATCCTTTGTCCAAATCGCCCAGTTTCTACTAGTGGAAAGTTTTTTACCTTCAATGGTAAGATATTCGCTAGATATAATACTATCTGGAAGTTTAAACTCTTGACTTATCCCTTTCAATATTGAAGGAAATATGATTGTATGAAATGGAATATTATCTTTTCCATGCACAAAGTACTTCTTAACCTCACTGCCCTCCCAAAAGTCTCTCCAATCTTCCCTCACCTTTACTGATGATGTTAAATATCCACAAACTGCTTCTATCCAAACATATATCTTTTTCTTTTCATACCCCTCAAATGGTACGTCTATTCCCCAAGAGAGATCTCTCGTTACTGCTCTATCATGTAATCCCTCTTTTAAATATGATAAAGTTTGATTAACTGCATTTTCTCTCCAAAGATTTTTATTCTCCTTAACTAATTTCTCTATATCATTTTGAAATGCTGACAGCTTAAAATATAAATGTTTCGTTTTTCTTAATTCAGGACTTTCACCACAATTCTTACATACAGGATTTATTAGCTCTGTTGGGGAGAGTAACTTTGAACAATAATCACATTGATCTCCTCTAGCTGTCAATCCACAAAAGGGACACTCCCCTTCAATAAATCTGTCTGCAAGAAATTCATCACAACTTTTACAATAAAATTGCTCACTTTCCTTTTCATAAATATAACCATTCTTTTTAATTGTAACTAGTAATCTCTTTACTTCTTCATAATGTTCCTTGTAATATGTTGCACCATAAAAATCATATGAGAAATCTAATTCATGGAATGTTTTCTCAAACTCTCTATGATATTTTTCAGCTATCTCTTTAGGCGACTTCTTCTCCTTCTTACCTCTTAAAGCAATAGGACTTCCATGACAATCACTACCTGAGACATATAATACATCATCTCCCTTTAATCTATGATACCTAGCTAAGACATCTCCTGGTAACAACGCTGCAATGTGTCCAAGATGTAATGCTCCATTTGCATAAGGCCATGCGCCTCCAATAAATACTTTCATTTTAATTTCTCCCTTCACTTTTTTAGCCTTTAACATGAAGACAGATATTTGTTATTTAGTTAAACTAAATACATATATGAGAATAAAAATACAATTTTTGGGTAAAATAAAAACTCCCATCCCTATAAAGGGACGAGAGTATATCTCGCGGTACCACCCTAATTCATTAACATCTCACAATACCAATCTCTTCAAGTACGGCATATAGCGTATACTCTAGCACTATAACGGGTGCAAATTCCCGGCTCAACCTACTCACCTATTTAGGTATTCGACCTGCAGTTCAAAGACCATTTTCCCTTAAAAATTCATCTCTCCATTCCACCATACTGGAGTTCTCTGTGCATGTCTTTAAAAGGTACTTTCTCTTATCAAAACTTTTACATTAATTTTAATTAATACTACTATATAATTAATTATATGTCAACTATTTCTTTATGTTCTAAATTAATTAAACTAATCTTATACCCTCACTATCAATGGTAATTTTTTTTGCTTTATATAGACTTCCTATAGCTCTTTTAAATGCATTCTTACTCATATTAAATTCAGCCTTTATTTCATCAGGATTACTCTTATCATGTAATGGTAAGAATCCTCCATTCTTTTCCAATCTATCTAAAATTAGCTTAGCATCGTCTCCCATTTGAACTTCAAGCTCTCTTCTCATAGAAAGATCCAGTTTACCATCATATCTTCTTCTAATTACTCTAGCCTTTATTTCATCTCCTGGATATACCTTTCTATACAACTCATTCTCTGGGATAAGACCTCTATATTTATTATCAACAGCCACAAATACTCCTACATCTTCTTTAATCTTGTAAACTACTCCATTAACGTAGTCACCAGTTTTATATGGTGATTCATCGCTTAAATATTTGTATACTGATGTTGTTCCGCAAAGTCTGCCTGATTTATCTTCATAAATTGCAAATAGATAACTTTGTCCTTTTCTTAATTTATAATATTGTTGTTTAAAAGGAACTAATAGATCCTTTTCAAGACCCCAATCAACAAATGCGCCTATTGTAGCATTGTCTACAACTTCTAAATAAGCAACCTCTCCAAGTTGAGCGTATGGCTCATTAGTTGTAGCTATTAATCGGTCCTTTGAATCTTTATAAATGAAAACCTCAATCACATCACCAATATCTGCACCTTTAGGGATTTGTTTCTTTGGAAGAAAAACATCATCCTCATCATGTTCTTGTACTCCAACATATGCACCGTGTTCTACAATTCTTTTTATCTCTAAATCTTGATATGTTCCAATTTTTATCATATTTCTCCACCTTTGTATTTAAGTTAACTCTATATATTTTACCACATAAGTATAGAATATCAAATAAAATTACTAATAAATATCATATTCAAAATCATCAATTTCAAAATCAGTGTATCTATTTCCATTAATTATATCAAATATATCACTTTTTTTAATTTTATTTTGTCCATATGGATTTAAAAATATCCTGCTCATACCGCTATTAAAATTTATAAAAATTAATGCTGAAATGTATTTAACAACATCCTTCACTAAAAGATTATCATCTAATCTACCATCAAATCGTATTGCTTTCTTATTGCATTTATTCAATTCCATAAAGGTTCTTCTAGCTAATGCTCTCAAAGCAGTATTAGTATTTTTTAGATTCCCCTTATCATAAAAGTTATTGAAAGAATCTGAAAAGGAACAAATTAATATGAAGGGTTTATTTATAGTAAATTGAGATGCCTTCCTAATACAGAAAAATTTATTTTCTCTTGCAAATCTGTACGGATCGAACTCTTTACGTTGTCTTTTCTTAACAAGCTTTATATTATCTTTACCTATATCAAGTATCCTAATATTCCATCTTAATCCTTCAATAAAATAACTATGTTTCTTTTCAAGTGCTTCTACAATGTCTTTCATACTATCAAAAGCATATTTAGAAATATCTTTATAACTTGAATCTCTTAACCCTTCAATATAAACAATCTTACCTTTAAATTGCTCTTGTAATTTTCTTCTAAAAATCTCTCTTGCATAAAATTGAATTCCAAATGATTTTATATCGAAATAAATTTCTTTTTTATCAATAACCCCATCCAATTCAACTCTTTTTTTGTTTAGCAGTTCTTCACTATCAATCATTACTTGAGGAGTAAATTTTATTTTCATCTCAAACATCCAAACATAAGCCATCAATTCACAATATTGTCCATAAAAATTATTTGCTGAAAATAAATTTAACAACCATGATTTTATTTTCTTTTTATTTACAATTTTTTTTCTATAATAGTACTTCATAAATTTTATTATTCTTTGTATATGTTCTTTATTATTAGAAAAACTATTTAACTCTCTATCATATTCTTCATCAATTATATAATTATTAATTTTATCCTTTAAATTTAATGATTTTATAATTTTAAATTCATTCTCGAATACATCAATAAGAAAATATATACTATGCTTCTCACTCATAGCTAAGTCTCCTATACATAAATATTAATAATGCATCTAAATTTTTCCCTTTTATAAACGATATTTAAATTAATATAAAAACTTCTATGTTAATTTATATGCTGAATTATTACATATAAATACTTTAAAGTATTTATATGTACAAGAAGGGAGCTTGCATATGGGAAAAAATTTAACTACTAGACGTAAAGCATTATTAACGATGTTTCTTACATCGATTATATGTATTCTTTTATGTATAGTAGCTTTGAAGCACTTTACGGATAAAAAACTGGCTGAATTACTTGTTGGTCAACCTAAAGAAACTATTCAATCATTATCTAAGCATATTATTACATCTAATGTAATAATTGTAACAATTAGCTTTATTGCATTAACATTAATGTTCATGTACATATTAAGTAGAATTTTGAAATGGTTAAGGATGATTCAAGGTTCTATTGAAACTGTAAAAAATTTAAACTTGAAAGAAAGAGAAAATTTAGGAGAAAGAAAAGATGAATTTGCACTTATTTTAAATGATCTGAATGAAATGAAATTTTCTATTTCCTCTACATTAAATGAGATATCTACGCATTCTAATAAACTAAATTCATTCTCTAATACATTAACTTCTACATTTGAATCTACAACACAAAAAGGAGATACAATAAAAATTTCCCTTAATGAGATTAATGAAGCCTCAAGACATCAAGCTTCAATGAATTTACAAGGAGCTAATGATATGGAGGTGCTTTCAAAAGATATTAATGATATCTTAAATAATACAGAAAATCTTAATAATGAAATACACGAACTAAATACAAAAACTGTAGAATCCATTAATGAGTTAAATAAGCTATCCTCTACTTCAGATGAGAATGCTGAATTATCTCAAATAATTCAAAATGTTATTAATTCCATGAACAAAAAATTAAATGATATTAAAGATAGTATAACAACTATTGGAGAAATTGCTTCAAAGACAAATATGTTAGCTTTAAATGCAGCTATTGAATCTGCTAGAGCTGGAGAAGCAGGAAGAGGCTTTTCTGTAGTAGCTGATGAAATACGAACTCTTGCTGAACAAACCTCACATTTTACAAATATAATTTATACAAAAATAGATGAGATTGATATTGAAGCATCTAATGCCTCTACAGCTGCAAGTAAAAATATAATTGTTTCCTCTGATAACCTTAACATAACTAATACAGCTGTAAGTGACATTAAATCACTATCTTTTTCATTAGATAACCTTGCTAATTTAGTTAAAGATATCACTGCTTCAGCTTCGTCTATAAATGTAAAAAAAGATACTACTTTGACATTACTTCAAGAGATTACTTCAACATCAGAGGAAATTTCGGCTAATATCGATGAAATTTCTTCACAATATGATGAGATAAATAAAAATCTTTCTATTCTTAACGATGATTCAAAAATTATTGAAGATTTATCTGATACACTGGATAAAGAGATTAATAAATTTATAATTTAAAATTATGTCACATTTATTTTTAATAGCAAATTAAGGGGGATTGATTTCAATCCCCCTTAAAATAATAATAAAATAATATAAATTATAATTGCAGATTTATACCAATACTTCTATACCATTACAAGCTAAATCTTTTATCTTACCTGTGTAAATCAATTTAAACTCATCTGCCTCAAGGAAATCTGTAGGAGTAACAAATTCACTAGGCTTATCCACTATTTGTATTCCTGCTTTCTTAAATATTACATCAACAAACTGTGAGCAGAAATAATAATTGCTTCTCTTATAAGAAACTCCTATTGCACATGTAATTAGTCCTATGAAATTATACCTTAATTTATCTGCATTTTCTTGAAACTCTTCTATAGCATCCTTTAATCTTAAATACTCATCCTCATTAACCTTAAATTCAAAAATTCCACATTCAGCATTTTTGAAACGCTTGTACACCCCTTGATCAAGCTCTTCAGTAACAAAACCACCCCATATGGGACAGAAAGATATTTTTCTACCAAAACTATAGAAATTAGTTAAATCTTGTTCTAATGAAATTGATACATGTGAATATGGTGCCTTAGTATATTTTTTTATAGCTTTACTAAGAAACGTACCAGTATAGGAGAGCATGATATACACAGTCCTATGATTGTCTTTCAAAACCCCTCATCCTCCATATTAGTCAATATAAACTATTGTAACATTATTTTTAAAACTTCATATCTATTATTATATCGTCATTTATACTTTTTCACAAACTATTTTATAAAATTATTTGTTTATATATACTGTTTTACCAATTCTTTAGAAAAAGATATCTTTAATTAACTATTTTATAAAATCTAGATAAGGTCTTTTATCAAAGGAATAGGCAATGGACATGATTAATAAAAGATATTTTCATCATTCTGTGGAATATATATGTGTTCTCCACAATGTGGGCAATACTTATACTCCTCTAATAATTTTGTAACTTGAAGTTTTTTACCACATTTTGGACAAACAAATTTTGTCATAGCATAATATGATGATAGGATAAAGATTATTATTGTACAGAAATTCACACTAAAGGGTACTTCTAATAGATATAATATAAATGAAATTACAACACCCATTGTTAAGATTATTTTACTAATGGTTCTATATAGAATGCTTTTTTTGAACTCCTCAAAATAATTCACTTCTCCACCTCCCATTACCATTATTTTACTACATTTTTCAGAAAATTTAAACTATAAAAAAACAGATTGATTTTTAATCAATCTGATTTTGTTGACAAAATCACAATATATTGTATTCACTCTGTTTTCTGTCTTTAGAGTTTCAGGTTGTTGAAAGAGTTCAAGATCAAGGAACAAGGCGAACGAGCAGCGGAGTGTACGCATTATGTACTCGAGCAGCACAGAGAGCCTTAGTGACGCCGAGATTGGACTTTTTCAACAGCCTGAGATTGATTTTAATCAATCTGTTTTTTGGATATATATTTATTTAAAATCCCTTTAATCATACTTAAATTGCTATTTTCAGTATTCTTTTTAAAATTAGATTCATACCAATTTTTTTCAATACTTCCTGTGTTAATATATTTAATATAACTCTCAATAATTTCTCTATATGTTAATATATTAGTTTTATTTCCTATGGAATAACTCAAATTATGAGATTGTTTTTTTATTATTTCTCCCTTAAAATTTTCACTTTCAAATACCATGCCAATGGTGATATCTTTAATTAAGTTTTCAATTTCTGAAGTAAAATTATTATTTTCTGTTTCTACTTTACCACTATTAGTGGAATATTTATTATCTCTAGTTTTTTTATCATATACTTTTCGTTCATTAGTATTTTTATGATTATATGTTTTCTTTTTATCTCTGGAATCATTATAGCCCTTATTACTCTTTCTTGTGTTATCATTTCTACTTTGACTTAAGTTATTTTTATCTTTTGGCTGATTTGCCCTATTACTATGAGCTCTATGAGTATTGTTTGTATTGTGTTTGTTATTCTCATTAGTATTATTTACTTTTGAAATTTGTTTTTCATTAGATTTTTGGTTTACCTCTTGTTCATTATTTTTTTTTGAATCCATTTTAATATTTTGACTTTTTATTATTTCCTTTTCATTCTCATTCTTTTTTTTATTAAATAAAGTTTTAATTTTATTTATTATTCCATTTCCCATCATTTGTCCTCCAACTTTTATGTTAATAATTATACTTATTTATATTCTATCATAATTTTCTTAAATAAACCATTTTACCCATATGAGAAAACAACACTACTATATGAAAATAATTTCATTATTAACTAATCTGTAATAATATCTATCCCTATTAATTTCATTAAATATTGAGCATTTGCAGTTGTAGATTTACCTGCTTTTAATTTATAATCAAATTTAATTTTATTATTTTCATATGATTCTTCAAAGTGGTAATTTGCGATTCTATTATTATCTGCTCCTTCAAGTTTACACAATTCAAAATCATGAGTTGAAATACCCCCAATTATCCATGATTGATTTAATTTATGCAAAACACTCTTTGCACCTAATATCCTGTCATTAGAGTTAGTTCCTCTAAAAATTTCATCTATTAGGAAGATCATATTCTTTTCTTTATTTGAACTATCTATTATTTTCTTTATTCTCTTCAATTCAGCATAAAAAGTTGATATTCCTGCATTAAGATCATCTTCTATCCTCATTGAAGTATTAATATCCATAATTGAGCATTCCATATCTTCAGCACATACTGGTGCTCCAGCATAGGCTAAAACCAAATTAACACCAATAGTTCTTAAAAATGTTGTTTTACCTGACATATTTGAACCAGTTATAACAAATATTCTGTTACTTAAATCAACATTATTACAAACTCTTTCTTCATTTTTAATTAAAGGATGCCCTAAATTCAAACTTTTTAACATAGTTCCATTCTCATGTATCTTGGGATATGATACTTTATCATTTGTATGTACAAGAACTGAAAAACTAATTATACACTCAAACTCGTTAATAACTTCAAACCATCTTTTAATATTAGATTTATAATCCTTTCTCCATCTTTCTAAGTACATTACACATCTAAAATCACCTAAAAGAATAATATTAAATATTATAAAGGAAAGGATATTATATCTCATCTGAATTTTATTAATGATTTTTTCAAGTTCATCTATAGCATCTTGAACATTTTTCTCCCCATTAAATAATTCACTTTTCATTTTTATTAAGTGTTTATCTTTAAAATCTTCATTTTTCACATTCATAATAAGACTTCTATATTCTTCTAATATATCTTTAAATTTAAAAATTTCGCTTAAAGAGTTTGAGGATTTCCATAATCCATATACTGCAAAAACTCCATGATAAAACAATAATATCAATAACGTTAAAATGAAATTCCCTCTATAAAACAAAGTTAATCCAATAATTATAATATCCAAGAAATGTATTCCATTGATTAAAATCCTTAAATTTAAATTTCTAAAAGTTTTCTCATTACTTTCTAAAAAATCAATTAGCTCCTTAGAACCATCTTCTCCATTATACTTTTCACTAGGGGAAGCCATATTCTCACAAAACTCAATTTTTTTACTAATCTCTTCCACTGCACTTTGTCTATTGACTATTTCTTCACCATTTCTTTTTCCATTTTTCAATAAAGATGCTAGTCTATTTCTACCTAATGTAGTTCTTGTTGAATTTATTAGCTGAAACAATGATTTTGCTCCAAATATATCTAAATCACTTGAGTACTTGTGTTCTTTATCCAAAAATTCATTTCCTTTATCAGCAAATTCTATCCAAGTACCTTCAAATCTTTTTATGTATTTTTTATTTACTTCAATCAATTCTTTTAGTTTATAAACCTTTTTTCTAGTTTTATTATGTTCATGTACACAATAAAGAAAGATAATACCACCTGCAAAACAACTTAATAATAATATAATATTCTTTGATCCACTAGAATAATAAAAGTACAAAGCTATAAAAGATATTACTATCGAAATCAATCTTAACATCCCAAATATATTTGATTTTCTTTTCATATTCTTAATTTCAATTTTGTATTTGTTTAATTTATTTTGAAATATTTCTTTATTCATTATATATTCCTCTCATTATAATTTTCTTCAATAAAATTATATCACATAAATTAATCTACCACGAAACAAAAGCATAAACAAAATGTTTATGCTTTTTATTTATAATTAGAAAAGTATTTTTTAATTTTCAACTATTTCATTCAATCTACAAATCATTTCATCAAGTTTATTAAATTGATTCACAGTATTTAATATTTTCTCACTTTGTTCTTCAACTTTTGCTAAAGTTTCTTGTATGGAACTAGAGTTACTTTGAGTTACTTTTGCAATACCATTTATTTCATTAGCAACTACTTTATAGGAATCCTCTATCCCTTCCATTACATTAAATACTTCTTTTGATTTTTCAACAACAATTCCACTATTATCTAAGATTTTATTAAATAATTTGTTTACTTCTTCTGTAGATTTTTTCCCTATCTTAACTGATTCCTTTGATTTACTTATTTCTGTTGATATTTCTTCAGTTTTCTTTCTAATAACACTAAGTATATTCCCTATATTTTCAGTTGAAACTCTTGAATCCTCAGCTAAATTTTTAACTTCATTTGCAACTACAGTGAATCCCTTTCCATGCTCGCCTGCTCTAGCAGCTTCAATTGATGCGTTTAATGCTAAGAGGTTTGTCTGGTCTGCAATTGCAGTTATTGTTTCTAAAATTTCTCCAATTTGTTTTGTTTGATCATTAAGCTCATTTATTAAATCTGCTGTGAAATCTACTGTCTCATTTACATCGCCAATATTCTTTTGTAATTTATCAACTAAATAAGTTCCATTTTGAATAACTTTTACAGTATCATCCGATGAATTACTCATATTTCCTGTTGATTCTAATGCTAGCTTCATATCCATTTCCGTATTTTTAACTGAAGATGATATCTCTTCAACACCGCTAGCCTCTTCCTCAATCGACTTGGTCACTTGATTAAAAATCTCTGTTACTGCACTTGATACTTGGCCAATAATTGTCATATTTTCTTTAAGAATTTTACTAAAACTTCTTAAATCTGATACTCCTAATTTTATTTCATTTAAAATTTCTTCTATTCTATTTTTTGTATCATTTGTTTCCCTATTTTTATCATGAACTTCCCCAAGCAATTTATTACTAAATTTGCACTGAAACAATATAATTATTGTACATAACACAATAATTAAATTAAATGTAATTAAACCGCTTGTTCCTACTTTAGGAAACATTAAATCATGATAAAAAATATAAAAATAATTTGTAATTCCAATACACCCAAGTCCTGTGATAATAATTGGAACAACCTGTTGATATAATGATATTAGAAATAATGAGTAATAAACCATAATATATGCTGTAATATCAGGTACTCCTATCATTAACATCGTTGATATCATAAGTATACCAAATGTAACTATATACATAGTTCCTTTTATAAATATTTTTTTTGACGTAAATATGATCATAGGAATTATTACTGCTAATGAAGCACCACCTACAATTAGAGTTGTAACTATAGGCTTATGTGTTAAAATACAAACAATGACTGCTAAAACAGCACTTAATATCAACATTCTTGAACATAAAATATTCCTACGGTGAATAATCTGGATTTTTTCCATAGTTTTTTCCCCCCAATACTAAGATTTCTTCTCTATGTATTTTCTATATTATCGTTTATTTTTATACACACTTTACATTTTTTATTATTTTTGGCAATATAGAATTTCTTTACGTTCTATCAAAAAACATAACAACTCTGTAGTAACTATATTTTTTATGAATTTACTTCTTATATTTTATGTTAATAAAATATGTTCCATTAACTTTCCTATATCATATTTTATTAGTGAAACACTTATATGTAGGAGTACTTATGGAATTATTGCCTTACAATAATAATGCATTCATAGCTCATGATTATTTTTATAACCTGATCCCCCAAAAATTCCCTGATATAAAAAAGACCTACTTTAGACATTGGTACAATACCCTCTTCACTTCATCTCATAAGTCTCATCATAATGGTTTTGACCTTATTGTTACTGAAAAAGACACTATATTAATTCGGGGGAAATTTCATTATGGTGATTTTAGAAAAGATTTAGAAGATGAATGGGTTTCAATTTTTATGTATGATTTCAATTCACCCGATTCATCCTGGATTTATATTACTAGAATTTTAACAGATAATGATGGACATATATTCTACCATTTACCTGAAGAAACTAAACTAAAAAAAGGACTTTATTTAATTAAGTTTGTTGTAGAAGGGGATTGTACAACTGCTGACATGTACATTAAGATTATAAAAGAAAAAGAAGACTATGTTATTTTTGATATTGATGGAACCTTAACTATTTCAGATAAGGAATTAATTAAAGAAAGTTTTTATGAATTTTTAGATGTAAACTACAAACCAAAGGCATATATAGATTCATATAATGTTGTAAATTTTTATAAAGATAAAGGTTACAATATTCTCTATCTTACGGCACGGCCATCCTGGTTAATCTCAAACACACTTAAATGGCTTAAAGAAAATAACTTCCCCTTTGGAATACTTCATACTAATGAAACTGCAATTCCCTCCTCCTATGCAGATATATATAAAAGTATATATCTTAAAAGTATTGTTGCAAAAGGAGTAACTATTGAGAGCTTTTACGGTAATGCATTAACAGATATTTCAGCATATATATCTCTGGATATTTCCCCCGAAAGTATCTATATAATAGGTGAACATGCAGGCAAATCTGGAACAACCCCTATAAGTAACTATACAGATCATTTGTGTAAACTAATTTCTGAAAATAAAAAAAGATTTCTATAATTCTAAGATAATGTTACAAAAGTTCAAATCAAAATTTTTAATAATTTGGACTTTTGTATAATTTTATTTTTTAATTGCTAATTTCCTCAAGTGTAAAAAACTGATATAATTTAAATTGGATAAATACTGATAATTTACTTAAGGAGAAATTATATGAGAATTAATAAATGTTATCTTTTAATGATTTTAGCTGCATTCTTTTGGTCTGGAGCATTTATCGCTGGAAAATTGTCAACACCCTTCATCTCTCCATTCACCTTAACTTTCTTAAGATTTTCAATTGCCAGCTTCTTATTATTTTTATTTATAAAATTTAAAGAAAAGACTTTGTACAAGCCTAAAAAAGAAGATATTCCAATATTTTTATTCACAGGAGTAATTGGTATGTTTGGTTACCACATTTTATTTTTTTATTCATTAAGATATACAACAGCAATAAATTCATCAATAATAGGTTCAACCAATCCAATCATTACAACTATACTAGGAATCTTTTTTTTACGTGACAAGTTATCAATTAAACAAATATTAGGAATCTTCATCTCAATATTTGGAATAATATTAACAATCACTAACGGAAATTTATCTTCTTTCAATGTTTTTGATTTTAATATTGGAGATATATACATGATACTAGCTGTAATTATGTGGGCATCATACTCTGTATTTAGCAAGAAGGTTTGTCATAGATACAAACCTATACATTTAACATTTTATAGTTTTCTTGTTTGTACAGTATTTTTGATACCTTTTGTATTATATGAACGTCCCTGGCATATGATAGTAACCGCACCTATATCAACATATTTAGCTATACTTTATATGAGCATTTTTGCTTCAATAATCGGATATCTTATTCAACAGATTTCAATTAAAGAAATAGGAGCAAGCTCAACTAATATTTTTATCAATCTAGTACCAGTTTTTTCTATGATACTATCAACATTAATATTACATGAAGAATTAACAATTGTTAAGATTATTAGTGCCTCAATTATTATTTTGGGAGTATACATATCTCAAAAATCATCATTAACTGTATTAAAGGAGTGATTTCATGATTCACTTAAGAAAAATAAAATATTCAAAACGTAATAATCATCATGATTTATATCCTTTTAATGTTCCATGTATTAGAAAATTTGATGATTTCTAATATAAAACAAGAAATGAATAACGAATTAAGTAGAATTGAAAATGAATACAATGATAGAAGCGAATATTCAAAAGGATTTGCAAGAATGCCATTCATGAGGACCCTTTCTGATCCTAATAGATATCTTCGCTATCTATAATAAAACTCAGCAATGGATTACCATTGCTGAGTTTTATTACGCAATATGTGAAGTATCACACTCAATTTCAAACTCTATTTTGTCTTGGTCAATATTTATAATTGTTAAAGCTGTATTGTGCACTAAGGGCTCACTCCAAAAATCTTTTAATGATAAATTTTTAAATATTTTATAAAAAGCTTTAACAACACCAGCATGAGCAACTACTAAAACATTTTTCTTATCCCTAAGATCCAAGATTTGATCTATAACCTTTTGAATTCTACCTATGAATTCATCATAAGCTTCACCATCTAAAGGTTCATACAAATGCGGATTAGTCCAAAAGTTATTGTATCTCTCATAATGGGATTCGTTAATTTCTTTATGCAGCATCCCTTCCCATTGTCCAAAATAAATCTCTTTTAGATTTTGATTAGGAATAATGGAAACATCTTTCTCGCCTTTTATTATATTAGCTGTATCAAGCGCCCTGCTTAATGGGCTAGATAATATCAAGTCAAAGTCTACATCATCTAATCTTTCACTTAGCATTCTTGCTTCTTCAATACCCTTTTGAGTTAAATTTGCATTCAAACTTCCTTGAAGTCTTCCTTCAAGATTCCATTCTGTTTCCCCATGTCTTGTTAAGTATATTCTCATACCTATTTCCCCCTATTTTATTCTTCTATTGGTAATTTCGTCCTAATTATTGGTCTAACACCATACTCATCTTTATATTCTTTAATAATATCATTAATAATTTCTGGATTTGTTTTAATTCTATCAATTTTATTTATTTCAATTCCCATACTAAACGGGCAGTTACATAAACATATTCCACAATCTGTACCTAAACTTCTCCATCGTCTATAACATTCTTCCATATTTATTTTCCATCTTAATACACCGTCTACCATTTCCTTTGAAGTCTTAGAAATGGACTTTCCTGGACATGTCCTAGCACATAATCCACATTCCTCACAAAATTTCTGTAATCCAAAATCAATTTTCCCATCTGGTGTTAATGGCATATCCGTTGTTACAATCCCTAATCTTACTCTAGGACCAAATTCTTTTGTTACTAACAATCCGCTTCTACCAAGTTCTCCCAACCCTGCTTCTACAGCTACAAGAGGAGCTATTGCAAGATAATTGCCATCCATATGATTCCTAGCATCATATCCTAATTCCCTAATGTAATAAGATAATATCATCCCTATAATACCTACATCAGTATACCCTTTGACAGTTGCTATAGCTTCTGGAAGTTGAGGCGCTCTCATAATAAAATCCTTCTTTAACTCTACAGCAAATACTATTCCATACTTATGAAATTTTTTAATCTTATTTCCATAATGCTTACTTTCTCTTCCTCTATGAGAGTAATAAAATTCTTCTTTCATTTCACATATACCAATAAGGTCGCTGCCATAAATCTGTGCTAACTCTTTCAACTTAAAGTTCATCTTTTCAACATCTATTTCTTGTTTAACTTCATTAATATTCCCTTCACTAAGTTCTTTTATATCACTCAAGAACCTAAAATTTGCATTTATAATAGGTGAATTTATATTAGAAAAGGTAACAGTTCCTTCTCCACCTAATTCAGGCATTTCTCTAAGGTCATCATCAATGTTTTTTAACTCTGGATGCCTTTTATAATAATCTTCATACTCTTTAGTACCCTTTTTATAGTTCATTCTTGAAAACATATGATCTCTCTCATCAAATCTCTTCAATTTCTTCACCTCGATTATAATAAGCTTCTCTATTAATTTTATCATAATGACTAAATCTTTGAAAATATAATATCTATTATAATGTATTTTCACATAAATCATATGATTTTCTTTCCAAAAAAAATTCATCATATACTTTCGCATATAATGAATGTTATTATAATAATTATTAAAATACCAATAAAACTTTTTGTCTTTTTTTCTCTAACTTTCACATCACCTCTAGCCATCCTTATAGTAATATTTAATATAAAAAAACCTGATAATAAATAAATAACTGATTTCATTAAAAACCCTCCCATAATAAATATATGGGAGGTTCTAATAATATATTATTTAAATAACTGATTGATACTCTATAATTAAAAATAAAATCTAATTATTACCTAAAATTTTCTCAAGATCTTTTTCAGGTGTTGACACCGGCCCAATACCGAATTTATCTACTAACACTTGTAAAATATTCGGTGTAATAAATGCTGGTAATGTTGGCCCTAAATAAATATTTTTTAATCCTAAAGATAACATTGTCAGTAGAACAACAACAGCTTTCTGCTCATACCATGAGATTATATATGATAATGGTAATTCGTTTACATCACATTCAAAAGCATTTGCTAATGCTAATGCAATTTGAATTGCACCGTATGCATCATTACATTGCCCCACATCAAGTACCTTAGGGAATCCTGCAACAGTTCCTAGATTAAGCATATTAAATCTAAATTTACCACAAGCAAGAGTTAAGATTATTGTGTCATCAGGAGCTTTTTCTGCAAATTCAGTATAATAATTTCTTCCCGGTCTTGCTCCATCACATCCACCAACTAAGAAGAAGTGTCTAATCTTGCCACCCTTAACAGCTTCTATGATTGCCTCAGCATTACTTAATACTGCATTTCTTCCGAATCCAACTGTTATTCTCTTCTCAGGTTCATCTTCTTTGAATCCACCTAGTTGAATAGCTTGATTTATCATTTCAGAAAAATCTTTTGGTTGGTCTTCGTTATACTCTATATGCTTAACGCCTTCCCATCCAACTATGCTCGTTGTGTATAATCTATCTTTATAACTATCTCTAGGTTTCATA
The DNA here is from genome assembly GCF_027938815.1 of Oceanirhabdus sp. W0125-5. Lineage (GTDB taxonomy): Bacteria > Bacillota > Clostridia > Clostridiales > Clostridiaceae > Oceanirhabdus. The sequence goes on along the minus strand of NZ_CP115913.1, from coordinate 2,899,642 downwards.
AGACAGTTTGATGTCATAAGAATACACCCTGGTAAATTATCAAATTCTTTTTGTTGCTCCTGCCAAGCTCCTCCGAAATTACCAATCAAATGTTTATGTTTCTTTAACTCAGGGTATGCATTACCTGGAAGCATTTCACCATGAGTATAGATATTAACCCCTTTGCCTTCTGTTTGCTCTAACAATTCTTTTAAATCTCTAAGATCGTGACCAGATACAACAATGAATGGACCTTTCTTTTTAGTAACCAACATTTCAGTTGGTTCTGGATGCCCGTAATTTCCAGTATTGGCATTATCCAATACTTCCATACACTTTAAATTACATTTTCCAAGTTCCATATTTAAGTTAAACAATTCTTCAACAGTAATATCTTTTCTTAATGTTTCTCCCAAGAATCTTGCCATACCATTTACTACTTCTTTATCAAATCCACCTTGAACAAAAGCATGATGTGCATATGCACTCATCCCTTTTAATCCATAAATTAGCATTTCTCTTAAGGATCTAATATCCATATCAAGATTCTCATCATCCATAACCCCTAAATTAGGCATATCAGGTAATGCTAATATTTCTTCAATAGTTTCAGGTGCCATAAAATCTGCACCTTCTGGTGCTCCTTCACTACCAAATTTTTCGATAATACATTTTTTCATATGATTTGCTCTTTTTATGTATTGAAGAAATCTTTCATTATCAAAGTTGACATTAGTTAATGTTGCAAAACATCCTTCCATAATAAAATCAGCTGTCTCTCTCCAAATTTCTTCACCTTTTTTTACAAATTCATTACAATAATATCCCAAACCTTTTAACTGTAAAATAAGTACATCTTGCATTTTAGCAGTATCTGGAGCCTTACTGCAGACACCAACTTTTGTACATCCTTTTGATCCTGCAGTCTGTTCACATTGATAACAGAACATTGCTGTATCCATCATTACTCCTCCTTAAAATTATTCATATTTATTATTTCGTTAATCACATAAATAATACAGAATAATATTGATTATGTTTGTTATGATGGTAGTATGTTATTATGATAGACTATTTTTAGAATCATATTTATATTATATTAATTTTTGAAACAAGTTAAATCTTATTGTTGATTGTTAAATAAGATTTAGATTTCTCGAAGAGAAATGTCAAACATTTTCCATTATACATTATCAATTATTCATTATGGTTTTTATAAGGATCTAAATCTTTCATCTTTAAAATATCCTTCTCCATTTAAGTATAATTCCAATACTTGTAGAATTTTTTCTTTATCTTTATTGAGAGTTCCACCCAGTGGGACATAATTAGATGCATGGTTGCTTCGGAATATACATTCCGATACTTCAAGATGTTTTAAAAATTCATATGTCTCAGCCATAACTTCTTGTGGATTTAATAATCTCATCTCTCCCCTACTAATCTTCTTTTGAAGCTCCGTGCCCTCTTCAACCATTAATGTTAATAACCCTACATAATCAGGATTAATTGCTGAAATAATCTTTGCTGATTCTAGAGCATGTTCTTTCCATCTATCAACTCCACCAATACCTGATATCAGTGTGACTGATAGTTTCATACCAGATTCAGTGGCTTTTCTTCCTGCATTAATAATTTCTTCAGCGGTAACCCCTTTATTAATAGTTTTTAGTATTTCATTACTTCCTGATTCAATACCCATATATAACATCTCTAATCCGTATTCCTTAAGTATCATTAAGTCTTCATAACTCTTATTAATTATATCTCTTGGAGTTGCATATGATGAAACCCTCTCACACTCTGGAAATAGTTCTCTAATCTCTAGAAGAATTTCTTTTAGATCAGATGTTTTTAGTATTAGAGCATCTCCATCAGCTAAAAATATTCTTCTAACAGAACTGTAAATATTTCTTGCTTCTCTTAATTCTTTCTTTATTGTATTTATATCTTTTATTCTAAATTTCTTTTCTTTATACATTGAACAGAATGTACATTTATTATGGGAACATCCAATGGCAACTTGGATTATCAGACTTTTTGCTTCACTAGGCGGTCTATACACCGCACCTTCATATCTCAAAACAACTCCCCCTCTCAGTATATTTCTATTCTATCAATCATCTCCTTATCATACAACAATGAAAAATATTAATTTTTCCATATTTTTTTGTAAAATTTAGGTTACTTTAAGAAAAAAGATGTATAATATATAATAGTATATAGAATTTATTGTAAATTTAAGGTGGTGTTTTTATGTCTGTTGATGATTTCTTAAATAGCCAAAAAGATTATTTTCTAAATGGTGAAACCCTCTCGTATGAGTTTAGAATTAATTCTCTTAAGAAATTAAAGGCTTCTATTAAAAATAATGAAGAGCTCATTATGAGAGCTTTAAAAGAGGATTTAGGAAAATGTGAATTTGAAGCATACACTTCTGAAATTGGGACTGTTTATGAAGAAGTGAACTTTGCTATAAAACATTTAAAAGACTGGATGAAAGACAAAAAGGTTTCTACCCCGCTCTTTCAAGCAGGTGGCAAATCATTTATACACTATGAACCTAAAGGTACTGTTCTTATAGCTTCACCATGGAACTATCCTTTTAATCTAACTATGATTCCTCTTATCGGTGCCATAGCTGGAGGTAACACAGTATTACTAAAAACTTCAGCAACTACATACCATACATCTGAAATTATAAAAAAATTAATTATTGATAACTTTGATGAGAAATATATTAAATTTTTAACTGGTGGAAACAATGAAGTATTAGAAATAATTTCTAGTGGTGTAGATTATATTTTTTTCACTGGAAGTATCGGTGTTGGTAAAATCATAATGGAACATGCTTCAAAAAACTTAACCCCTCTAACACTAGAGTTAGGTGGAAAGAGTCCAGTAATAGTTTGTGATGATGCAAATATTGAAGTAGCCGCTCAAAGAATTGCATGGGGTAAATTCTTAAACTGTGGTCAAACATGTATAGCACCTGATTATTTATATGTACATAAAGATGTGAAAGAAAAATTCATCCATGAGATGATTCACGCTATAGAATCATTCTATGGCAATGATGCAAGTTCATCACCTGATTACGGCAGGATAGTCACTGAAAAGCAGTTTAACAGAATTATAGCCTATTTAGATAAAGATAAGATTGTTTATGGCGGAAATCATAATATAGAAAAATTATTTATTTCTCCAACTATAATGGACAATATAACTTTTGAGGATAAAGTTATGAGTGAGGAAATATTTGGTCCAATAGCTCCAATTATTGAATTTTCAGATCTTAACGCTGTTATTCGTGAAATCAATTGTAGACAAAGACCTCTGGCAGCATATTTTTTCACAGAGGATCAATATAAAATAGATAAACTGATTGATTCAATTCATTACGGTGGGGGATGTGTAAATGATGTGATATCTCACATTACCAATGTAAATCTACCTTTTGGTGGTAATGGGCTCAGTGGTATGGGATCTTATCATGGATATGAGAGTTTCTTAACCTTCTCACATAAAAAGAGTATTATGAAAAAGAGTACAAAAATTAAATCTAAGTTACCGTTTCCTCCTTATAATAATAAAATAAAGCTTGCTAGAAAGTTTATGAAATAAAATAGTTATTATATTAATTTCGAATAAATTAAAACCATCAACCTTTAATCTTTGATTATAAATAGGTTGATGGTCTTAGTTTTTTTAGCTTGTTTAAAAAATCAGTATATAACACTGTACTTTATTTATTATCATTAATATCTCTGTTCATCTTCCACTGTTTTATAAATTCATCAGGATTTTTTTTGAATAGCTTGTCTAACTCCTCAGAGTATCCAATGATAGGAGCAGAGCAATTCTCTGAAATAAATTTTATAGTTTCATCTATTATTTGAATCTTTCCATTTAAATCAACTTTATATTTTCCCTTATCAGAAAAAACAAATACTAAACTATGAAATTTTTTACCTGTTTTATTCTTAACTGTACTTTTGTAAACCCACATAAGTTCACTCAAGGGAAGTGCAAATACAATCTGATTACTTTCAACAATAAGAAAACTTCGTGTTATTGTAAATGGTTTATTTTTATATACACCTGATAATTCAATTTCATTATCAATCTGTTGAAGGATTTTCTCAAGGTTACCATTAGAATACTTTTTAAGACTTTTTAAAGCAGTAGAATTTTTACGAATAATTGGAATAAATACCACTAATATTACTACCATAATTAAACCCGAAAAAATAAGATAACTAGAAACTGAGTCGAGTGGCGTCATATAATCCAAATAATTTGAATATAACAATGTATCTACCTCTTTAACAGTTAATCCATCTTCTATAAGAGAATTTCTAATATATTCAAAATCTTTAGAAGAATATTCTTTAAATTCACCTTTAATCAAATATGGACCTGTTTGTTGCTTATTTATTTCTTCATAAATCTTTTCTGGAAGAGATATTGTAAGAAGTCTTCCCTCTAACTCTAAAGCCATATAATACATTTTTGTTTCTGATATTTTTATACCCAATTTTCGTCTGCTTCTTGTCTTTACAATGCCTAAATCATATATCTCTTTGGAAGATATTTGAACATAGCTGTCTTTTTCAACTGCATCGTAATAATCTTCATTAGTCTCAACCATTACTGGATTATTAATATTATTATTGTAAGTATACCCTCCCATACCTAATAAACCTATAATCACTAGCATTAAACACCCTAATGTTATAAACCTGTAAAACCATCGTTTTTTGTAGATTTTCATAAAATATGATTGTTCCATTCTGTAATTCTCCTTACTGTATTTTGTTACAATTTATGTTATTGTAACACATTTTGCATTATATTGTAAATATAGCTTTACAGAATAATTAATATATCATTTAATTTATAATTAAAATCATCACCAATTAAACCAATGACTTATTTTTATATCTTTTATTAAAATCAATTAATTTTCTTTTTAAACCCACAAGACAAAGTACTAACACATCTACAATTCTGTTTTTTGAATGCAGTTTATTCAAATATTTTAAGTTTAAGCATTCTTGAATTATATACCAAAAGCAAGTTACTCAGAGTGCACTTTTTTTAACGCAAATATAATAACCTTTCAAAAGAGTATTATTTTCAGACAACCTCTTTTATTTAATTAGAAGTTCCTTAATTTTTTCTGACAATCCATCTTCTATTAATATATATTTACCAAGTATTCTTCCATCTTTTAAATATAGGTTAAAAGAATATGAGTAGTTGCCATAATATGAATCATATTCATTTTTAAACCCTTCTTTTATTAATTCTTCCATGATAATTTGTTCTGTAACTGTAATTTCTCTATAATCATTACTATCCCTAGCATATATCTCTATTTTTTCTATCTCATCAGTTGATAAATAAATTTTATCAAATAAATTTAATTCTTTAAGTTTGTTTATTGTGTTTTTATAGCTATTTGTGATAGTTATGCTTATTCCTTCATTCTCACTATCTCCAAAGAGTTTTATTCTTCCAATAACATCTGGATCCATTAAGTCCTCTAGTTCAAATCCATCAACATCCTCTTTAATTGCCTTAGTCAATTGATTTATAATATTTCTGTCTAATATTTTATATTCTGAAATAAATCTATTGGGACTAAATGCATCATATCCTTTCGCTATTTTTATATAATTTACATCTTGTCCACTTGTTACTCCTCCATAAATCCTACTTTTATTTTCTTTACTTACATATAAATTCTGGATAAAATCATGATTTAATAATTGATCATTAAAGTCATATTGTACCCATTCACTTAATTCGCCCTTATTAACTATAATATACTCAATTCGCCCAATATCCTCTTCTGAATTCAAATATTTATTTCTATTCTTCATAAGATAATCCTTAAAATTTAATGACTCTTTTATCAACTCTTTATCTTTTAGATCAATCTGAATGTCTCCTAAACGTCCATTAACATCAAGATTTATATGAATATATTCTACTTCACTTGCATTTACATTTAGTTCTTGTATCCCAAATATGTTATTCCATACCCCATAAAACCCAATAAACACAATCAAGGAATATATACCTAATCCTTTAAGATTATTTTTCTTAAATATCCCGCTAACCGACTTCTCAATAAAGCATACAGCTATACAATATGCAATTGCACTTGTAATTAAATAAACTCCTATTTTAAAACCAAACCCTCTCTCAATATAGTTATGTTGTAAAAATAACAATGATGTAATCATAATACATAAAGTAAATCCATACTTTAATATTGGTCTAAACCATTTAAAAGCTATCATGTTTCCAACTGCTTCTGATTTTCTATGGTTAAATAAAATGTATGAAATAATTAAATATCCTAGTATGCACAAAAGGAAATTAATTAATAACCCACTTGTTAAATAATAATTAACATCAAGATGCCTCAATCCTAGTACTTTATTATTCGAAAGAGGGTTCAATCTTTCCGCCATCCCAAAATATATATTATTTACTTTTAGACCATTAACGTTTCCTGTATATCCGTATATCCATAAGCTTAAGGTGGACTCAACAATTCTTTTTAATCCAGAGGGTAAATACAGATATATAAAAGAGAATACTCCAGCAGCAATTGATGAAGATGTTAACATACTTATTGCAGTTGTTATGGTATATGATAATACAGAAATCAACATAAAAAGAAGTATCACTTTAATAAGAAATAGTATGTTTATAACAGAATATAGCCCCTTAACCCACATAATAACAATCACTAACAGATATGCTATACTTGATGGAATCACTATCATTAGTAAGCCAGATAAATACTTGGATAAAAATATTGTCTTCTTAGTAAGAGGTAATGAATATATGAACTCACTGCTACCTTTCCTATTCATAAAACTAAATACTAAGATTGAAACTAAAAAACTTACACCAATGGTAATTATATAAACAAACTCGTTGAATAAATACTTGTTTATTTTATTTAAACTTAAATGTTCATTAATATTTAATGTTGAAATTGGAAAAACCACAAAAAATATCATTCCTAAACTGAATAATGCCATAGCCCACCAATACCGCTTAAGATCATTTATAATTAATCCTTTATCTAACCATGATTTTTTCGTATTCATATTCTTTCCCCTCCAATTCTGCAATAAATATCTCTTCCAGAGTTAATGGCATAATATCATAGAAACCAACCTTGGAATATTCTAATTTATCAATTATTTCATCTCTATATCCTCTTACTATTGCTATTTTAAACTTCCCTCTTTTTTCTGTACTTAAAACTTCAAACCTATCATCTTCTAAAAAATTATAATCTTCCGAATCACAAACATACTGAACCTTATTAATGTCCATTTTTAGTTCATCAAGATCCTTTTCAATTATTATCTTTCCATTACTAAGTATGCCAATGTGATCACATAAATCTTCAAGCTCTAAAAGGTTGTGTGAAGATATTATTGTTGTCATTTCTCTATCCGCTGTTTCATTTATAATCATCTCTTTTATTCTTTTTCTTATCATTGGATCTAATCCATCTAAAGGTTCATCCAATATCATAACCTCAGGTCTTAAGGAAAATGCAATCCAAAACATAGCTTGTTTCTTCTGACCTTTTGATAAATTATTCATTTTTTTAGAAGATGAAAATTTAAAACTCCCTTCTAACTCCTTAAATCTTTCCCATGAAAAACTCTTATACTGTGTTGATAAAAATTTTGCCATAGATTTAACTGAGAAACCAAAAAAATTGTATACCGCTTCATTCATAAAAAATATTTTTTCTTTTATTTCAGGATTCTCAAATATCCCTTCATTACACCATGTTGCAACTCCTTTATCGCAATGGTATATACCATTTAAAATCTTTAATAGGGTTGATTTTCCGCACCCATTTTCTCCTACCAATCCATAAATTGATCCTTTATGAATATTTATATCTACCCCTTTAAGAACTTTATTTTCGTCAAAACTCTTATATATCCCTTTTCCCCTGATCAAATTAAATTCCCCTCTCCTTCATAACCTCATCCATTAAATTCTTTATCTCATCAAAAGTAATCCCACTGTACATAGCATGGGCCATAATCTTTTTAAGTTCATCTTTAATTTTATTTTTCTCTTCATTATTTTTACGCTCCTGTCTAACCATTACATAACTCCCCTTTCCTTTGATGGAATAAATATATTCTTGCCTCTCAAGTTCTCTATAAGCTTTTTGAATTGTATTTGGATTTATTCCTAGTTCTTTTGATAAAGTTCTAACAGATGGTAATTTTTCATCCTCCACTAAAATCCCCTTAATGATTAGTTCTTTATACTTTTCCACTAACTGTTCATATATTGGCACTCTACTTCTAAAATCCACTTGGACCATAAAATACCTCCTTTCATAATAATATCTATACTGTATTATTTGTATTAACCGTATTAATATACTTAGTACAGTTATATAATACACCTATTTTTTCCAATTGTAAATACCTTTTTATAAAAAATTCCATAAATAACAATAAAACCACCCCAAGGGTGGTTTTATTGTTATTTATTAAATTTAATAAATTATATCCAATTCTTTCTGATTTTTTCCCATTTGTAGTCTCTATGTTTCTCAATAACTTTTATGTCTTCTTCACCTAGGTGCTTGAATCTGCTCTGCTTTTTCAAGTAACTTTCGATAGGAGTGAATTCTTTAGGATTCTTATTTAACTTGAATTCTCCATTTTCATATTCAGCTAAATACCAAAGACCACAATCTACTGCTTCTTTAGCTAATGATATAGTTATATTTGTTGCATGCCCCCATCCTGTTGGACATGGAGCTAATATATGAATATAAGAAGTACCTTCAACTTCCTTAGCCTTTTCAACTTTTCTCATAAAATCTTCTGGATATCCAATACTTGCAGTAGCTGCATATGCAATATCATGAGCTGCAACAATCTCAAACATATTCTTTTTCATATTTTGAGCACCAGGAATATTTTCTCCTGCTGGTGAAGTAGTAGTCTTACTTCCGTAAGGAGTTAACCCACTCTTCTGTATTCCAGTATTCATATATGCTTCGTTATCGTTACATATATAAATCATCTTATCATTTCTATCTATTGCTCCTGATAATGATTGTAAACCAATATCTGCTGTTCCTCCATCACCAGCAAAACCAATAGAATAAGCATCTTTTATACCAAGAGCTTTTAGTCCTGCTGCTACACCTGATGCCACAGCTCCAGTTGAAGCAAATGGTGTGATTATAGCATTATTTCTAAATGCCATTTGAGGATAAATAAAAGATACAGCAGACATACATCCTGCAGGTAATGATGCAAATGTTCTCTCACCGAGTATTTTTAAAGCTAATCTAACAGCTAAACTCTCACCACATCCACCACAAGCTTTATGTCCATAGAAATACTCTTTATTCGTAAGTGTTCTAGCATTGATAGGTTTCTTATCCATCATTATTTTTCACACCTCACATTCATGTATTGAATTCTCTCTTCTTCTTTTCCTTCAGAAACATTCATCATACTTTGGAACATGTCTTCAATATGATTCTTACCAATATCTCTTCCACCAATTCCAGCAATGAAATTTAAAGACTTCGGATGTTTATCCATAGTAACAAGAGCAGAGTTAACATTAGTAAAAATAGTTCCCTCATATCCAAATGAAATGTTTTTATCCACTACACCAATAACCTTAGCATTCTTAACTGCTTCTCTAATCTTCTCAGCAGGGAAAGGTCTAAGATATCTTAATTTTAATAATCCTACTTTTTTGCCCTGGTTTCTTAAGTCATCTACAACAATTCTTGATGTACCAGTTACTGAACCAGTAGTTATTAAGATAACTTCAGCATCTTCACATCTATACTCTTCAAGAAGTCCTCCATAGTATCTTCCAAACTTCTCTCCAAAGGCTTTATCAACAGCTTCAATTGTATGTACAGAATTCTGCATATCCAATTCCTGCTTAATTTTAAATTCCATATTCCAATCATTACCAGCTGTAATACATAAACTCTTTGGATCATTCAAATCCATCTTACTTTCTGGCATATTGATTGGTGGTAGGAACTCATCAACATCTTTTTGATCAGGTATATCAACAACCTCATAAGTATGAGTTAATACAAATCCATCGAGGTTAACCATCATTGGAGTCATAACTTCTTCTGTTTCTGCAATTCTATATGCCTGTATCATCATATCCAATGCTTCTTGAGCATCTTCTACATACATTTGAATCCACCCTGAATTTAATAAGAACATAGAATCCATCTGATCACCATAAATATTCCATGGTGTTGCAATAGATCTATTAGCATTCATCATTACTATCGGCATTCTCGCACCACTTGCATATGGTAAACATTCTGCCATATATAACAATCCTTGAGATGAAGTAGCTGTAAAAGCTCTCGCTCCCACTGAACTTACACCCATAGCACAAGCCATGGCACTATGTTCTGATTCAACATGCATATATTCAGCCTTTAATGACCCATCTTCAACAAAATCAGCAAGTCTTTCAACTGCAATTGTTTGAGGAGTTATTGGGTATGCTGATATTACATGTGGTCTTGATAATCTTACACCTTCAGCTACAGCATCATTTCCGCAAATAAACGCTCTTCTTCCCATCTATTTCTCCTCCTTTACCATATCAATAGCACCTAGCTTACACTCATAAGCACAAACTCCGCACCCTTTACAATAATCATAATCTATTGTAAGTTGCTCTTCACCTTTGCTAATAACTCCATCAGGACATAGAAGAAAGCATTTTAAACAATTAACACATTTTTCTTGATCAATTACTGGTCTTACAACTCTCCAACCCGCATTAATAGTTACTAATGTTCCTCCATCACATGTGGAGCCTACAGGGTATTTCGATATTCTCTCTGGTTCTTTCCAATCTTTATTAACCTTAGGTCTATCCATCTCTCTAAACTCCTCCTTACGCTTCTTTAACAGCATCATATGCCTTCTGAATTAGCTCAATATTCTTCTCTGAAACGGACGCTTTTAAAGTATCCTTTATTGCATTTTTACAATCATCTAAAGAAACAACTTCAGAAATAGCCACAAGTGCACCTAACATAGCAGTATTAGTAATTGGTTTTCCTAGTACCTCCAGCGCAAGGCTTGTAGCCTCTATTGTAACAATTTTATTCTCAACTTGTCCTAAATATTTTTCTGGTGTCTCTGTGTTTATGATTATTATAGTATCTTCTTTTAAACCTGCAACAACCGCTGGTCCCCACAGTGTTTCATCAAGCACAACTACATAATCACATGTAAGCACTTCACTTCTATCAGTAATTTTTGTTTCACTAATTCTAGTAAATCCCAGAACAGGAGCTCCTCTTCTCTCAGGTCCAAATGATGGAAATGCTTGAGCATACTGCCCACCATATACCGAAGCAGCCTGTCCTAATAATCTAGCAATTGTAAAGGAGCCTTGTCCCCCTCTTCCATGCCATCTAATCTCTTTCATAAACGCACCACCTTATTCAGTAACATTTTTATTTTCTTAAAATTTAAAATATTATACCTATTAAAAAGTAACATATATCAAAAGAAATATCAATTTAGCACTATTACGTGGTAAAATCACGGAATTATTTTAATAACACATCAGAATAATCAGTTTATGATAACATTGCTAAAAAAGAATAATTTAAACTTAATAATAGTAATATGTTGTATGGTAATGGTTTTAAATTACTAACTATAAATATTTATATTGTTAAGGAGGAGATATCTATGGATATTATTTTAACATTTTTTAAAAGTGATAATGAATATAAAGATTCATTAAAGAAATATGACCATAAAGATGGTGTTTTAGCAATTGTAAGTTACTTATTAGTTATGATTTTTTATTATGTAATAGGCATAATAGAAACTAAACGAAATTTAAATTTAAGTTATCAGATTAATTTCATATTAGCAATATTTTGTATTTTGTGCGTATTAGTTCGAAAACAACCCTTAAAAACAATTGGTTTTGGAAAAAAGAATTTACTTAAATCTCTAATTTTAGGATTATCTCTGTCAGCAGTTCTTCTTATTATTAATCTAATTTACGGAATTTCATGTGGCTATCAGTTTAATGCTATTTCAAAACTAATTTTAAAATTTGGATATTTCTTTTTTGTAATAGCTCTTGTAGAAGAAATCATTTTTAGAGGATTCATTCAGACTAGAATTTATGGTATTATCAAAAAACCTATACTTCCGCTACTTATAACGGCATTTATGTTTATGTCTATGCATATTCCTTATCGGATGACCGTAGGAAACATGGGATTTTCAGAATTTATTTCAAATAACTACATTACACTTTTATGTACATTTTTATGGCATATTGTATTTAATTTTCTTTATTCAAAATATAACTCTATTGTGGCACCAACAGTATTTCATACTATTATTAATTGGTGTAATGTGATTTTTATAGGCTGATAATTTATTGATTAAAAACAAAATATTTAAAATTAGCCTAATGTGTGACTATGTTAATTCCAAACATTTTTATTTATAACATTAAGGCATATAATAATTTAAATATTATCTCCCTAATAAAAACATCAGGTATTTATATAGTAACAATAAAAAATTATGCCTGTATCATAATTACCTAAAAGTTCAAGATACAGGCTATATATTTTGCTTGAAATTTATCTTACTTCATATATCTAGATTTATGTGCACATTTTCTCATAGCTGATATAACTGCAGATTTAAATCCTTTACTCTCTAATTCTGCAACTGCTTCAATGGTTGTCCCACCAGGTGAACAAACATTATCTTTTAATTTTCCTGGATGTTCGCCACTCTCCATCACCATTTTTGCTGATCCTAATACAGCCTGACATGCCATTTTATAGGCTTTGTCCCTTGGCATACCTTCTAGAACAGCTCCATCAGCTAAAGCTTCTATAAACATAAACACATATGCTGGGGATGAACCACTTACTGCTATAAAAGCATCAATAAGGTCCTCTTTAATAATCTCTGCTTCTCCAAAAGACTCAAATAATACTTTTATATCTTCTAAATCTTCTTTTGTAGCCAACTCATTTTTACAAAGAGCACTCATTCCTTCACCTACAAGTGCTGGAGTATTTGGCATGGTTCTAATAATTCTCACAGGTTTATTGAACATCTTTTCTACATCAGCAATTGTTTGCCCTGCTGCAATAGTAACAACAATTTTTTTCTCATCTACTATATCTCTTATTTCTTCTATAACCTCTTTATAAATATTAGGTTTAACACTTAAAATAATAATCTCACACTCACTTGCAATTTCCTTGTTGGATTTTACAATATTTATTCCATATATTTCTTTTAAATATGAAGATTTTTTACTGCTATGATCGAAAATAAAAATATTCTTTTTATCTATGTTTCCTGATTTTATCATTCCACCTACCATAGCACTTCCCATATTTCCGCATCCTATGAATCCTATTGTTTTACTCAATCTTTTCATCCTCTCTACAACATCTTCTTAAGTTCTTTTCCCCATTTAATTATTTCATTGTTAGTAGAATCAACATCTGATAATGGCTTTACAATATCTTTAAAGGTAATTATTGAATTACTTTCTTTAATTAATTCTCTAAACTTCTCAAATACCTTTCCTTTTCCCCCTTCATGTGAACAGAAAAAAGCAATTTTTTTGTTTTTAATATTTTCATCTTTAAGAAAAGTTCTAATAGGTGGCGCTATTGTTCCTGCCCATACTGGTGTCCCTATTATGATATTTTCATAATTTTCAAGTTTTAGTTCATACGGATTTAAATCAGGTGCTTTTTTCATAACAGCCTGTCTACCGCCCCATACATACTTAAAAAAACCTCTAGTTTTAATCTCTTTTATTGCTTTTAGCTCTAAACACTCACATTTCAATTCTTTCGAAAGTTTCTCAGCTAACCGCTTAGTACTTCCCTCAAATGAATAATAAACAACAATACTCTTCCCCATATTACCCTCCTAAATTTTATTCTCTTATATATTATACCAACATTTATTATTATAGAAATAATAAATGGCCAAAGATTTTATTAAAAACCTTTGACCATTCATTTGATTTATTTATATAATTAGAGATTATTTATTATGCTTTTATTCCTTTTTCTTGCTCTTTCTTTTCTTTAAAGAATTTTCTTGTTTCACCTATAACTACTCCACTTAAAGCTAGTAATCCAATAAGATTAGGTATAGCCATCAATCCATTAACTATATCTGCAATTGTCCAGATAAGCTCTAGTTTTAAGAATGGTCCTACAGCTACAATCCCTATAAATATAATTTTATACCATTTAATTGCTTTTACACCAAATAGATACTCAGTACATCTCTCACCATAGTAGTTCCATCCTAAGATTGTAGTAAAGGCAAAGAATAGAATTCCAAAGGTAACTATGAATCCGCCTATTGCTTCAATAGGTAATCCGCTTTTAAATGCTGCGCTTGTTAATGCTGTTCCTTCTAGACCAGCGTCACTCCATAAACCTGATTGAATTAAAACTAGTCCTGTCATTGTACATACAATTATTGTATCAATAAATGTTCCTGTCATTGAAATCAATCCTTGTCTAACACATGACTTAGTTTTAGCAGCTGCGGCTGCTATCGGTGCACTTCCAAGACCTGATTCGTTAGAGAATACTCCTCTAGCCACACCAGCTCTAATAGCAAGAGCTATTCCTGCACCAGCAAAACCTCCTACAGCAGCTTGTCCATTAAACGCGCTATGTATTACTAATTTAAATGCTTCCCCTGTAGCTGATGCGTTTGATATAAGTATAATTAACGCTCCAAAAATGTATAACACAGCCATAAATGGTACTATAAATTCTGCTACTTTAGATATTTTTTTAATTCCACCTAATGTAACAAGAGCTACAGCTAAAGTTAATACTATTCCAGTTATAAAAATAGGAATATTAAACCCAGCTTTCATTCCTTCTGTTATTGCATTAATTTGTGGGAATGTACCTATTCCAAAGAAAGCAACTCCTACTCCAAATACAGCAAACATTGACCCAAGAAATTTACCTAATTTCTTATGCTTTAACCCTCTTTCAAGGTAATACATTGGTCCACCTGACTGATTACCATTTTCATCTGTTACTCTGTATTTAACAGCAAGTAATCCTTCGGCATATTTTGTTGCCATTCCAAAGAAGGCAGCTAGCCACATCCAAAATAACGCTCCTGGCCCCCCCAGTTTGATTGCTGTCGCAACCCCAACGATATTTCCTGTTCCAATTGTAGCTGCTAATGCTGTACATAACGCTGCAAAGCTTGATACATCTCCTTTAGCGTCATCATCTTCAAGCCCTTCTTCTTTTGAAAACAAGTACTTTAATGCTAATGGTAGTTTAATAATTTGTAGTACGCCTAGTCTTAATGTTAAATAAAGTCCAGTTCCTACAAGTAAAATTAATAATGGCGGTCCCCAAACAAAATCACTAATACTTTTAAAAAAATCTAGCATTTTTATAACCTCCCAAATATAGATATTTTTTTAACAACCTATGCTTATATTTTATATAATGTTCATAATTTTTTCAATATTCTTATCAATATTTGTAGATAAATAGAGAAATATTGAGAATTTAAGAGGTAACTATTGCTATTTAAAATAATTAGAGGGGTGAATAATAGATTTTTTCTATAATATTCACGTTAACATTTTAACAATATAATACTTAATATTAGTAATTATAATTATATTTACCATTTAAGAAGGAGAGAATAAACTATTCTCCCCTTTTTTAAAATCTTATTTTAAAATATTTTAAATCTTATTTAACATTTACAATTGCTCTAAATTCCTCAGAGTTGTTAAGTAACTCTTCAAAGGTTCCTTGTGCTTCAATAAACCCATCTTTTAAAACAATAATATTATCTGCTCTTTTTAATGCTACTTTTCTATTTGACACAGCTAAACATGTTTTGTTATTTAAGTTAAATAATCTATCCCAAAGTTTTCCCTCTGTTTCAACATCTAATGCACTTGAAATATCGTCAAATACATATAATTGTGAATCTCTTAAGAACATACGTGCAGCAGCTACTCTCTGCTTCTGACCACCAGACAACTTAACCCCTTTTGATCCAACAATTGTATCTAATCCTTTTTCAAGATTATGAACATCCTTTTCAAAAACAGCTGAGTATATTGCTCCATTTATCTGCTCTTCACTTTTATTTAATCCTAATAGAAGGTTCTCACTTACAGTTTCACTCAATAGATATGGTACTTGAGCGGTATATGCACAAACTGGCGGTGTAAAAAAAACATCATTATCCACCTTGTTTCCATTCCACAAGACTTCTCCATTTTGTTTAGGTAATAGCCCTAACATTGTCCTTAAAAGAGTTGTTTTACCACACCCTATTCTTCCAGTGATTAATGTGAATGAACCTTTTTTTATATTAAATGAGATATTCTCAATACCACCTGATGTATCATTATATCGATATGTTAAATCTTTTACTTCTAATTCATCTAATTCATCTAATTCTTCTTGTAATTTAATTGAATTATATGCTTTGATTTCAGGTTTTTCTTTAATATATAATGTTGAATGCTTAACTAGACTTTCATAGCTTCCTTCAGTTATATCATTTATTTTTTTAAAAGCAACGCCTGTTTGAAAATAATGTGCCAATATTTCTCCAAAAAATATTGCTTTATCAGTTACAAATTGCAAAAAATATACAAAAAGTGTGAAGTCCCCCACTGTAAATGTCTCTGATTTTATTGCTGAACCTGCAACAAGCAGAATTAACCCAGTTCCAATACTGATTGTATTTTCAAATATGGACTGTAACAATTGATTCAGTAAAGAATCCTTTATCATTGCCTTTTTTCTGTTATTATTTAATGACTTCAAGTGTTCCAGCATATTCTTTTCTTTACAAGCTAATTGTATTGCTTGAACAGAATTAAACATCTCTCCCATTGCACCATTTACCATACTAGTAGCTTTTCTTGCTTCTTCTCTATACCTTTTAATTTTATTTGTTGTTGATTTTGCAATGGTAACAATCACCACTAATGGTGCATATACTAACACAGTCATCTTTAAATTAATTTTCATAAGGATAATTAGTGAAATTACGGAAAAAACAACTGCACCTATACCATCAATAAACCAACTTATAGAATCAGTTATCTGATTAACATCATCTCTATAAGTATTCATTACTTCTCCTATAGCTTTTGGTACAGCTTTTGCTCCAGGTTTTTTCATTATTTCTTCCAAAATATTAAATCTTAGTACTCCAGATATTGAGAATCTATGAAGTATATCCGTAACAAATCCATAATAAATCAAAACCAATTTAACGATTGTAAAAGCTATTATACCTATAATCAACCCATTTAAGCCATATTTAAATGTAGATTCTCCTTCAATATATTCAAATGTATATTTCAATAATAGCCCCATGAAAATAGGTGTTACATGTATGGTAATCCAAAAAATATTATTTAAAAGATAAAGAAAGGGTCTATATTTTATTAACTCCCATATAAGTTTAAAAATTTTAATATTTCCTCTATCATTACTCTGCATCTTTTCCATTAAACTAACACCTCCTCAATACCATACTTGTACAATTCCGAAAGTCTTGAGTCTTTATCTTTTAGAAGTCTCATTCTATCTCCATATTCAAGTATTTTCCCTTTTTCAAGAATTAGAATCTCATCTGCCCTCTTTATAGTACTTAATCTATGGGCAATTATTATGCATGTCCTATTCTTAAGAAGCTTATTCAGTGCATTTTCCATCATATCTTCTGTTGCTGGATCAAGTCTAGAAGATGCCTCATCAAGTATTACTAATGAAGGATTTTTTAAGAACACTCTAATAAATGCAATTAGTTGAGATTCACCTGCTGATAGTCCACTTCCTTCAGAGCTTAACATTGTATTCAACCCATCTGGAAGATTATCAAGCCATTTTCTTAATCCGATATCATCTATGATATTATAAATTACTTCATCATCTATACTTTTATCAAAAAGAGTAATGTTCTCTCTTATAGTTCCTTGAAAAAGCTGTACATCCTGCGTAACATATGCTATCTTATTCCTTATTTCTTGTAGCTTAATGTCTCTAACTTCTTGATTATTCAGTTTAATATTACCACCAGTAATATCGTATAATCTGACAATCAACCTAGCCAATGTTGTTTTTCCACTCCCTGTCCTTCCAAGAACTCCTAGAATTTTTCCACTTTCAAGGGAAAAATTGATTTCCTCTAATACATTTTCCCCTTCATCATAACCAAAGTAAACATCTTTTAATGTTAGTGATATCTTATCTTTATTTTTCAAAACTTCTATTCCATCATCTAACTTACTTTTAACTGCTAATAATTCATCAATACGTTTAATGCTTGCTCCAGCTTTCTGAAGGTCTTGAAATTCTCTCCTTATGTTCTCTATAGGTCTAGCAATAAGGTTTGAGTAATGAAAAAGCACATACAATGTACCTATAGAAATATCCCCCTTTACAAACAACCATCCACCTAGTCCTAGTATAGAAATATTTACAAAAGTAAATATCACAATAGAGGTTCCCCACATTTTCATGTACATCATCTCCCCATCTCTTGTAAAGGGAAAAAATTTATTTATAAAATTATGAAATGAGTGAAGGACATAATTTACTGCACCACTTGATTTTATGTCCTCAGTACTTGCTATAAATTCACCTACGATACCATATAATTCTGCATTCTTTTTCCTGATAGTTTTCCATTTGCCAACTGCAATTTTTTGCATCATACTAAAAACTTTAAAAGCGCAAAGTACTAGTATAAATGTTACAAATCCAATTAGAGGACTTTTTATAAACATAACAATTAAAATTCCCATAATTAAGATAATATTACCTAAAATTTTAATGATAAATTTTGAAAAGAAATTAAATAAAGCCGTTATATCTCCATCAATTCTTTCGATTAATTCCCCTGTCTTTTGTCCCTTATGAAAGGACATATCTAATCCTAAACAATGTTCCATCAAGTCTATTCTTAAATTATTAGTTGAGATCCACCCAATATTTTGAGCCATATATGTTGAAGCTATTGCAAGAATCTGTTTACAAAATGCAAAAATAATAAATAAAATTGCAAACATGAGTAATCCTTCTGCTCCTTTTCCTTCTTTAGCACCATCGATAAATTCCCCCATAATTTGAGGATTCACCAGTTCTAACAAAATTGTTACAATCATGATTATACAAAGTAAAATTATGCTGCCTTTTTGCTTTTTTAAATATTTCCTCAACAGCTTGAAATATTCAAAAACATTCAATTTTTTGTTTATTTTCATACCTCATACCCCTTACTTTTTATTATCTTCCCCAACGTTAAATTCATTATATAAATATTAAAACCTTACAAGCAGCAGCTCATAAGGTTATTTTAAACTTCAATATATTCCACAAAAAACACACAAAGATTACGATAATTAAATTACCTATCTTTATTGAAAAGAATTTTTTATAGATTTATAAATGAAAATGAAATAACCATAAATACATATTGAATTAGTAAATTGGGCATAGCAAATAAACCTCACTACATAGAGTTTTAAATACTATTATTATGTTTTTTCCCAAGTTTAAATGTTCAATAGTATTACGCTCATGGTTATCCCCCTTCATCTTAATTTACACTTTTTACAAATTATATCATACTTTTCTATAGTTTTAAAGATATTTCCTAATTTATTTCTGAGGTTTCCAGATATAAATATCCTCTTTATCAATATATCCTATCTTCCCTTTTCTTTCCACTGCACTAATTCCACACTCAAATCCATAAGCCTCAGCATATGCAAAAGGTATAACAACCTCATTGTTTTTATTGATATGACCCCACTTATTGTTTTTCATAGCTGGAATAAGTTCTTCACTTATATTATCAAGATCCTCATATTCAATAGGAATAATCAATTCTCCTTCTTTATCAATCATTCCAAATAAACCGTCTCTCTCAACAACTGCATATCCGTTGCTAAATTCATCACAAAAATCGTAATCAGGATCAATTACCATTTCCGCTTCTTTATTTATGTATCCGTAACCATTCCTTACTTCTACTCCCGCTAATCCCTCTGAAAAATCTCCTGCATGAATAAACTTACAAGGAATTTCTATTTCACCTTTAGTATTTATGTAACCATACCTATTATCAACAGCTACTGCAGCTAACCCTTCACTAAAACTTTGTGCATAATCATACTTAAAATCTATAACTGCATCACCATTAGTATTAATATAACCAAGTTTGCCACCATGCTGAACCAAAGCTAAACCATCGTTAAAATCATATGCATCATTATATTCAAATGGAATAATCTCTTCTCCTTGAATATTGATATATCCCATTCTATAATTTTTTTTAGCTCTACATAATCCTTCACATAAATATGACAAATCATCATATTTAAAGTCTATTACAATATTGCCTTCCATATCAATCATTGCCTTTTTGCCATCCTTAGTTACAACAGCATATCCGTCAATGAATTCATCTGCATTATCATAGTTAGGCTCAATTTTAATTTCTCCTTTACAATTTATGTATCCATACTTTTCCTCTAATACAACTGGAAAAAGCGCTTCATTATTCATATTATCACTCCATAGTCTATTTTTTGATATAAGTAGATTA
The DNA here is from genome assembly GCF_027938815.1 of Oceanirhabdus sp. W0125-5. GTDB lineage: Bacteria > Bacillota > Clostridia > Clostridiales > Clostridiaceae > Oceanirhabdus. The sequence continues at coordinate 2,878,931 of NZ_CP115913.1, read as the reverse complement.
TAGCAAACTTACCTCAAGAGACCAATTTATTTTTATGATTATTTTACTTTCTCTTAATTTCTTTATTATTATTCTCTCTTTTTTAATATTTATAATAACTATAATTCCCTAAATATAGTTATTTAGACCAAAACTAAATTTATGCTAGGTTTATGGTGTACTGCGATTTTGTGAGACAAATAAATTAAATTTCACTATGTATTATCTAAAATTTTAATTAAATGTAATTTTTATTTTAAATATTGGTTATTTTTTCTAAAATGTATTATACTTTATATAGGAGAATAATATATAATAACCCAAAACGGAGGAATTTTTATGGAAAAAATTGCTTTAATAACCGATAGCACAGCTGACTTAACTGAAGAAACTATAAAAAAATATAACATTACAGTATTACCTTTTAGAATTATTTATAAAGATAGAGAATACCTTGATGGAGTCGATATAAAAGCTAATGAAGTTTATGAAAATCTTCAAAAAGAAGTTCCTACATCCTCATTACCTCCATTAAAAAAGATGCATGACGTCTATATTAGCCTTCAAGAACAAGGTTTTACACATGTAATTGCTATCCTTTTATCAAGTGGTTTATCAGGAATTTACAATGCTCTAAGTTTAGTTTCAAAGGAATATCCCAAAATTCAAAGTTTTATATTTGATTCAAAATCAATATCTTGTGGAGAAGGACTTTTAGTTGAAGAGAGTGCTAAACTTATAACCTCTCAAACACCCTTTGATACTATAAAAGAAAAAATTGAAGAATTTAGAAAGAAACTTGAAGTATATTTTGTAGTTGATACATTAGAGTATCTTAAAAGAGGCGGCCGAATAGGAAGAGTTTCTGGTACTATCGGTGAATTACTTAAAATCAAACCAATTATATCAGTTGGTGAAGATGGAAAATATTTTACTGTTGATAAAATAAGAGGAAAGAAACAATCCTTAAAAAAGATAATTGAAATAGGTAAATCAAAGCTTAAAGAAAATACTAAAATTGTACTTATGGATGGTTATGCTAAAAAAGAGGTTCAATATGTGTATGATGAACTTAAAAAATATAGTGAAGAATTTCAACAGGGATTTGTGGAACTCATTGGTTCAATCAGCCCGGTATCAGGTGTACATAGCGGTCCTGGTTTAGTAGGAATGGTAGTTTTTAATAAGTAATAAAATACCGATAAACAGGAATACTTTTACTGTTTATCGGTATTTTTCATATTTAACTCCCCGTAAGTATTGAATATAACTATAATTTCTTATTATATTTTTTTAAGATAATAAGTACTGTTCCTAAAAATACTATAACTCCCATAGATATACCAAGATTATTCTTTTGAATCTTTTTACTTTCAACTTTCTGTGTTCTATCTGTCATTTCACTACCTTCATTACTGCTCTTTGATTCTTTAGTATTCTTAGTATTAATACCCACGTTTTCTTTATCCTCATTAATGTCAGGATAAACTTGAATTTCTTCTCCATTTTCTTTTTTTAAATATACTTTACTGGACTCAAAATAAAATTCTTTATACTTTCCGTTACTATTAACGAACCAATCAATTGTTGTTAAGACATCCTCAAATTTCCCATCAGATCTCTTTATAGTCTTAAGGGTGCTATAATCATCAGTATCTGTTTTGTAAACCCCTTGCTTAATTATGTATATAGAATTTTTAGTATCTAATGAAATCAAACAATAATCTCCAACATTAGGTTCATAAGAAGTAATCCAAAATTTATCAAAAGATCTTATTTTTATTGTGTCGTTACACTCTCCTTGTAATTTGTGACTAACTTCAAGAGTCACTATCTCATTATTAATTTCAACTATTTCTCCTAAAACCAGAACTTCTTGATTCCCATACATCATCAAACACTCTGGATCTCCAGCAAATACCCTTTGACCAAAAACTCCCAATAATATTACTAATATTATAATTGCCTTTTTCATACAAACCTCCATATTATATAATATAACAATTATACCATTTAATTCTATGTAGATATTTTAATTTTTTATAAAGAAAAAAGCGATACCTCAAAATAGAAAACTCTAACCCTTGAGATACCACTTTTACTTATATTGAATCAAAAATAATTAAACTATAATCAAGATATTCTGAAGTATGAAGAATATCAACCTCATTTGTTCTTTGTTCTTTAATCTTTAATCTCTATTCTCTATTTTTTTAACTTCCTCTAAAACAGTTAATGCAACCTTTTCAAAGCTCTCAACCACCATCTTACTTAATCTATCGTTAAGTTCCATATTACATACCTCAATTAAAATAACTTTGCCTCTAATCTTTTTATTTTTCTTAAATATATAATCAAAGATTATATTACTTTGAGAGTATGCTTTGTTTTTGAAATATTCTGTTTCATAATCTTCTAAATTCATAGTGTGTATTCGTCCCGAGTCATCCCCTGTAAATGAAGCATCCATTATAATAATTTCATCATCTTCTTCAATACAACTTAAAGCACATCTTATATCATTTTCACATTTAATTACTTCATATCCTAAGGCATTAAATTCTTTATCCAAATAATCTGCTAAATAAATTGTAACCCCACCATTTGATAATAAAATATTTCCTAAAGCTAAAATTTTTTTCATTCTATATCACCCTTATATTTATTGGTTCAATATTTACTGTTACATTATATGCAAATGCGTTATAGAGATACTATGATTTAATGCTTAATAAAATTCACCTTCTCTCCTCTCCTTTATTTAATATTTAAATCAGCTTATCTTAAAGATTATTACCTCTATTTTTAATGTTTTCCTTATATACTAGTTATTTAAATTATATTCTCATTGTATAGCTATATATACTTAATTTTCTATCCAATAATAATAAATAAAATAAGCAGACTATTGTCTGCTTATTTTTTGTTAAAAGTAACAGTGAACGTAGTTCGTTCAAATGGTGTACTTTCAACTGTAATATTTCCACTCATTTTTTCTACAAGATTTTTTGTTATTGCAAGTCCTAATCCACTACCTTGAAGTTTTCTATTCCTAGATTTTTCTCCTGTATATAAACGTTCAAAAATAAATGGAAGTTCCTCCTTATGTATTCCTTTTCCTTTATCCCAGATTTTTAACACCACCGCTTCATTATCCTCTGAAAGCTCTATTCCTATCATCTTACCTTCATATCCATATTTTATGCTATTGGATATCAAATTAGCTATTATTCTGTTTAAACATACTACATCACCTTGAATATAAACTTCATTTTCTGTAATATTGATTTCTGGATGTATATGATTTTTTTCAAAATCACTTATAAATGATATAATGTTATTCCTTAATACTTCGCTTAGATTAACCTTTTCAATTTTAATTTCAATATCATCTGATTCTAATTTAGACATGTGGAAAAACTCTTCAATCATATTTTTCAAAACAATGCCTCTACTATATGCAATATTTAAGTAATCCATTCTTTTTTCTAAATTAATATCCTCACTTTTAGATAATTCAATATAGCCAATCAATGAAGTTAAAGGAGTTCGAATATCATGTGATATATTTGAAATCATTCTTCTATGCTGCTCAATATATTTCTTATTTTCCATGAATATTTCTTGATGTTTGTCCATAAGAATATTTATATTATTTAATAATTTCTTTTTATCTTTTGAAGCATTTTCAAACTTTAACCGTTCCATTGATTCTTCTTCTATTATTTCCTTAAGTTTTTTAGATATTTTAATATTATGATATCTTTCATTGTAAAGTAATAAACATAAAACTAAAATAATCACCATTAAAATATATATCATTTTTGAATTCCCACCAATTTATAACCAATTCCCCATACTGTTTCTATTAATTTGGGATTATTAGGATCATCCTCTATCTTACTTCTCAACCTTCTCATATGCACTGTAACAGTGTTATAGTCAGTAATAAATTCTTCTCCCCATACACTGTCATATATCTGTACTTTTGTAAATACTCTATTTGGACTTTTGAAAAAAAGTTTTAAAATGCTCATTTCCTTAGCTGTTAAAGTCACTTCTTTTTCCCCTTTATAGACACAGTAATTATTCATGTCAAAAGTAACATTACCATACTTGTAAATTGATTTATCTTCAAGCTTCTTTTCTTCACTATAATGGACACATCTTCTAATATTGCACTTTATTCTTGCTATCAACTCTGGAACAGAAAAAGGTTTAGTAAGATAATCATCAGCACCCATTCCAAGACCAATTATCTTATCAGTTTCTTCACCTTTTGCTGATAAAATTATGATTGGAACATTACTCTTTATTCTAATCCGTCTCATTGTTTCTAAACCATCTATTATTGGCATCATCACATCAAGTAAAATTAAATCATAGTTATTTTCTTCAAAATTAATAATTCCTTCCTGACCATTAAATGCCTGTCCAACATTATATCCTTCGTTTATTAAAGCTTCCTTAATCATATTATTAATATTTAAATCATCTTCAATTACTAAGATGTTATTTCTCTCCATAAACCACTCACCTCCATACTAATTATACCAACATTTGTCTATTTTGCACATAATATAATGTTTCAATATCTTAAAAATAATAAATCTCTATTATCTTTCTATCATTTTACTATTATTCTACATATATTATAGTGACACCATTTAATTCTTAACAAAGGAGTTGTGTTTATGAAAATTGCAATTTTTAGAGGGCACAATACGATATACAACCGTGGAGCTAACGGAATTTTAAAAGAAGAGGAAATGATAAATGATGTAGCTTTTAAATTGATTAACAAACTTAAATCTGCTGGTGAAACGGTTATTGATTGCACTCCAACACAAGATGATTTTAAAAACATTCATTCTACAACAGATAGTCTACGAATAAGATGCCAACGTGCAAATGATGCAAAAGTTGATATAGTTGTATCTATACATTTTAATTATTATAATGGTCAAGCACATGGAAGTGAAATATTTTATGTTAGTGAGAAAGGTAAAAACTTAGGGGAACCTGTACTAAATGAAATAGTAAAATTAGGTTTTACAAACAGAGGTATGAAAAAAAACTCCTCTCTCTATGTATTAAACAACACTTTTGCACCCGCTATACTAATTGAGGGATGTTTCTGTGATTCTATAAGAGACACAACCCTCTTTGATGGAGAAAAGATGGCAAATGCAATATTTAAAGGTTTAACAGGTATTGAAGGAAAATTTATTTCAACAGCTCCTACTGCTTCTAAAGCTCAAATAGATAGCTGGGCTAAAGATAAATTTTTAGATAGTGATTACAAAGAACTTCTTGATATTTACTGGGATGATTGTATAGCAAAAAAAATAAATCCTGTAATATTATTTGCACAAATGAGCCTCGAAACTGGCTTTCTATATAGAATCCCAAGTCAAGCTGGAATAGATGCTTCATATTTTAATCCTTGTGGATTAAAAACTACTTCTGGTGGTAGCAATACAGACCCAAATGCTCATAGTAAGTTCAAAAATTGGAAAGAAGGAATTACTGCTCATATTGATCATATGGGACTTTATCTTGGCTTAGATGGCTATCCAAAGGATTCAACCCCTGATCCTAGACATTTCCCTTATCTAAAAGGCAGAGTTACTACTGTAGAAGATCTAGGTAAAACTTGGACAGTATCAAACACCTATGCTTCAATATTATTAAAGTTCAGTTCTGAAATTGAAAGTACTGAAATAATAGTAGATACTGATTTAGAGAAACTGTCAAACAAAGTTAATGAATTAGAAACAGAAGTTTCTAAATTACAATATTTATATTCTGATTTATCATCTGAAATTCTCCAATTCAATTCTAAGCTTTCATCACTTGAGGATAGCATTCAATTATGCACCGAAAAAATCGAAGTCTTACCATCTGTTATTAATAACCTAAATGAAAATATTGCTTCTTTGCAGAGTTTTGTTGATAAAACATTAAAACATTATAAGGATATAACAAAAGCCTAAAGACAGGAAACAAAGTGAAAACAATATATTTAAGCTTTGTTAACAAACTAAAGAGGTGTGAATCACACCTCTTTAGTTACACTAAAACACTATCTCTTTCAACATTAATAAATGCATTATTTTGGAACTGATTACTATTATCTATACTTCTTATACCTATTGCACTATTATATAGTACTCCTGAGTTAAAGTAATTATCTTTATCAGCAAAAGTAGCACAGGATTCTTTCATATTTCCTATAATTTGTCTATCAAATTTATTACCTTTATCAATTACAATTATCCCATTTCTTCCATTTGAAATAAGATTGTTTATTATTTCATTGTTTTGAGAATTTATTATCATTGCAGCATCTTTACAGTCTTGAAATGAATTTTTATCAATTTTTGTATAAGGTGAAAAAATATATAATCCAGTATCTGTAGTAATTACGTTCTGAGTAATTTCATTACACTGTGATTCGGAATGACTTAAATTTATACCTACTGGGGATACAGTAGCAATATTCTTACATATTACTGTATTTGTCAATGATTCTAAGCTATTTGCAATGCAACCCAATGTATTCTTATTAAACAAATTGCAGCAAATATTATGACAATCTCCACCTACATTCATTCCAAATAATCCACACTCATCAAATGAACAATTCTTTACTGAATTATTCATACCTGATAAAACTACTCCAAAGGCACCACACTTTTTAAAATGCACCTCATCAAATTTAATGGAAGTTCCATTTATATACGCTCCAACATAGTAATTCTCTATATTTAAGTGATAAAAATTTATATTATCTGCTAAAACTGTAAATGCTATGTCATTTGAGTTACTACCACGTATATTTACACCAATTACAGTGAGCCCTCTAATGGTAATATCATTTGTTGTAATTATCACTTGTTCTTCATATTCTCCAGGTAGCAAGATTATTGTGTCTCCAGCGGATGCTGAATTTACAGCTTCTTGAATTGTTGCCTTATCTGTTGGGACAATGATATCTGCCATACTCCTTCCTCTCCTCTTTTGTTTCGTATTATGCTATATACTATGCCAAATTGTAGAACAATGGCACAGATATTTGTTATATCTCCCATAATGTGATATTATCTTATTATTAATTAGGACAAGGAGAATTGTTATGATATTTTTTATCATTTTAGCGTGGCTTTTATTATTTATCATTTTATTTTTTATATATACTTTCTATAAATTTTTACGCTATAGAAAGTCTCTTATTGAAGATATAAATGAGAAATTCAATGATTATTTTGCAAAACTTGGTATTCCTAATGATGATATTAACTTTATTAACTCTCTAAATTTTGAATCACTGAATAATGACTTCAGTTACAAACAATTGTATATATGGATAAATAAAGATACTCTTAATTTTGCAAATACTGATTTTCAAATGGACTTAGGAATTATTAGTATACCTATTAACAATATTGATGGTTATGAAATAAAAACCTACAAACATTCAGATAAATCTGATATATATCTATATTATAATGATGGGAGTTCTAAAATATTGTATTTGAAAGAAGATTCATATAATACTTTAAAAAAGTTACTTCCAAATAAAGAACTAGTAATAAAGTAGTATCTGGAGGATTCAACTGGAGAATTTCCATTAAAAGATAAAATAAAAACTTTTATAGAATAACTAAAAAGAATCTGATACTTAATATGGTTATATTAGTATCAGATTCTTTATTGCATTATCTAATGCTTTACAATTAATAATATTGAAAACAAAACAATAGTCGCAAATATAATACACAACCCACTTATTATTACGCTATCATTATAGCTATGAATAGGAATAAACATAGCAGTTTTATATGATATAAATAAAAATAAGATATATGAAATTATAAATACCCCTGAATAAAGAAAAACTTTTTTCATGAATCTCACTCCTATAAATATAGTTTAATCTAATAGAAGGTAATTATTCATTTCATTTGGAAAATATACTATAAAATTACAACATTAGTTGTTTTATAACATGAAGTTTGATATAATATATTTAATTTATATCTGGGTGTAGCGCAGATGGTAGCGTGCAGGTATGGGGTGCCTGAGGCCGCTGGTTCAAGTCCAGTCACCCAGACCAAACTAATCAGACTATTTAAACAGCCTGAAATTTTTAATAAATATCTATAGTAAACACTATTATATAAGTTGTAAAAAAACTCAGTTAAATAATATACTGAGTTTTTTAATTATCAAAATCAAATAATTCTTTAAATTTATTTAAATCTATCTTTTTTTCATATTCTAAAAATCTTATCATTTTATTTTTAGTTAAATTGTAACTCTTCGTATTACCGTTTATCTCAAAATATTCATTATGTAACTCAAAAATTTTTTCTCCTTGTTCTCTTTTAATTAATCTTCCTTTATTCCCACGGAAATATTTCACATAATCTACACCAAAAATATCTTGATATTCTATTTTGACAAATAGTACAGCCTCAATATCTAAGCTCAATCCTTGGTTTTTTGCATATTGAGCAATATCACCAACTAATTTATCAATTAATAAATTATTATTTTTTCCAATTGCCTCAAAAACTAAGTTATCGCCTTCTCCAAAGTACTCTCTATTAAGCTCAAAAAAACCTTTAACAGGAAACATATATCTGTCTTTTCCATAAGTAATTTTTAAGAAAACAATATTCTCACAATTGAATTCATAGAAATTTCCTCCTGAATTATATATTTTAAAATTATTGTCTGTATATATTCCCTTTTCATTCTTGTTTTCATATAAAAGTGCCATATTATAATGTGGTTGCAACTGCATATCCATGTACTGTCTTTGTTTATCATATATTTTTGTCTGTGTGTACGTAAAGTATATTCCAGCCGACCCTACAATAATAGTTACAACAGCATTTATTAAAAGTAACACTCTTCGGATACCTCTCCATACAACATAACTTTCTCTGCTTTGATTCTTATGATTATTTTTTTTCACTTAACTCAGCTCCATAATTCAACCCATTTCCCTTTTACTATATCACTAACAATAAAAATCTATGCATAACTAGTACAATTTTATAAAGAATAAAAAACCGCAAGATCACCTTTAAAGTGACTCTGCGGTTAAGTTTCTACATTTCATCAACGATATTTTTAATCCATTTATTTGATAGCATCCTCTTCATACCTATTACAACTTTTACAACCTCTTCAATATTCACTAAAGCAATTACAATAGGAATAGGTAATTTTAAGCAAATACCCCCAATTATGGCCATAGGAATTCCAATAAACCAAACTGTACCGCTATCTAATGCCATTGCAAATACAGTCTCTCCACCACTTCTAAACACACCTACAACAAGAATACCATTAAGTATTTTTATGAATGAAATAAATCCTAAAACAACTAGTATAGTTATAACATCTTTCTTTATGGCTTGTTCTACATTAAATAAATTTACAAACAACGGAGCAGTTATAATCAATATTACACCCATTATTAAACCAACATAAACTCCAAGTTTACATAGACGTCTTGCATAAATATTTGCCTCTTCAACATTATTATCACCAATCTTATTTCCAATCATTACAGCTGAGGCACTTGCAATACTTCGTCCTATAATCATAAACAAATTAAGTATTGTATTGCTAATTTCAACAGAGTTTACTGCCTCTGTACTAATACGTCCGTATATAACAGCATAGAATGTCATTCCCAGAGACCAAAAAAATTCGTTAAATATTACCGGCAATGCTGTTTTAAGAATCTTTCCTACGAACTCTAGTGTAAAATCAAACAACTCATTAAACTTAGCTGCTATAATCGTCCCTCCATTATATTTATAAACAAGATATAAAATAACGAAGAGTTCTATACATCTAGCAATTAAGGTTGCAATAGCAGCACCTTTAACTCCCATTTCTTCAAATCCAAATTTACCAAAAATAAATGTGTAGTTTAATACAGTATTAATAATAAGTGAAATCACACTAGCATACATGGGAATTTGAGTTAATCCAACACTTCTTGCTGACATACCATAAGCAAATGTGACACTTGTTAATAAATAACTGATTCCTATTAATCTAAGATATTCAGTTCCTAATTTGATTACTTCAAGATCTTTAGAAAACATAATCATTATTGTCTTTGGAATTAATATAGCAGCAAGTGAGAAAATAATACTCACAGCGCCTCCTAATATAAGTGATAATCCCAGTACACGTTTTATATTTGGAATATCTTTCTTTCCCCAAAACTGCGCTGAAAATACTCCTGAACCACTGTATACACCAAATAGAATTAAAATAAATAGAAAAAAGAGCTTATTAGCTTGTCCAACAGCAGCTATAGCTTCCTTTCCTAATCGACCAATCATAATATTGTCAACAAAATTTAATGATGTTGAAAAAAAATTCTGTATAGTAATTGGTATTGCCACGGTTACCAGTGCCTTAATAAATCCTTTATCTTTTATGCTTAACCTTTTCATGTTCATCCTCCTCATTTTTCTTACGAAAAATGTTTCGTGTTTCGAATTACACTTAGCATATTATACAACATTAAAGTTAAAAGGTAAAGCGAAATAATAAAGCAGTCCATGATAGACTGCTTTAGAAACCATAATTGATAATGTATAATGTAAAATGGATAATGATTGATATTTCTCTCCGAGAAATTTTTACCTTATTGTTACTTGTACAAAGAAATTTTACTCGTTTCATCCTAGATGAAACCTTGTATTTAAAATACAATATTTTATCTCTAGATAAAATGAGTGAAAACTTAGTGATCTTTAGAACAATAAAATTTAGTTTCTGACTGCTGGCAGAAACATCCACCATTATACATTCTCCATTATCAATTATACATTTATTTTTATGGTTCTATCCCTTTATCATTCTCTATAAGTAATATTATTTAAGAAAATACCCATAAGTGTCATTCCTACCAATGCTTCAATTGTTATTAACATTCTAGTTATTAATGTAATAGGTACAATATCTCCATATCCAATAGTTGTTATAGTTACTGCACTCAAATACAGCATACTAAGAAAATGATTATTTATATCATTTGAAAACCCTTTGCTAGCAAGGAGAAAGTCTTGAATCTCATTCTCTATGTCTTGATCAATTTTAATAACAGGTGACAAGAATCCCTCATGTTTAAATAATTGATTATAATTTATTTTTTCAACATCAATATTATCGCATTGAACAAAAACATTACTGGTAACAACTAAAGGTACGAAAAAATTATCATTTATTTTTAAAGCATTTGTGCTTAGAGAAATATCAAAAAAGTCTTTATAAATTATCTTCTCATTTTTCTTCATTTTATCACAGTCATCTAGCTCATTTATTGTTTCACTTTCTTTGTTTTTAACTTCTACAATAAGATTTATTGGTACTATTACCCTTTCACTATGCACATAACTTTTACCTGCATCCATTGTAGAAATATCAATCTCTATATCATCAAAACACAATTGTTCTGTCTTATATACCTCTATAAAATTGTTTTTCATTGCTTTTAAAATCTTCTTTGAAAACTCTTCAGCCTCACGATCATATGCAATCTCAAGTCTAATAGTTTCATGATAGAACCCACTAGGGATATTAGTATATATTATTGCAAAAACAACTATAACTAAAATATACATACTTAACACAACTCTTATAGGAATTTTAGCTAACTTTCTTCTAGCATCTCTAATCCATCTTATCATTCTTTTTACCTCATCCATCATATATATAACTATATTTTGCCTAATCCCATAATTGATATGTATGAATTTATACTTTTATATTCACATAATAAATAAAGATAAAAAGCCTATAACTCCCCCCCTAAGTGGAATTATAGACTTTAAAATGTTTTATACATTTTGTTTTTAAAATGAATTTGCTTCAAATTTGAATATATTAACTCTAAATACTGCTTCCCCTAATATACTATCATAACTGAAAAAACCGTATAGTCTACTATCTGAGCTATGCATTCTATTATCTCCAAGTACAAATACATGCCCTTCTGGCACAATATATACCCTATCTGGTTTAGTAACACCTTGTTCATTTATGTATTCTTCATTAAGTTTTTCATCATTAAGATAAACAAACCCTTCTTTTATCTCAACTTTATCCCCTTCAATACCAATTATTCTCTTGATTATACTATCTCCCTGTGGAATCTTCTTTTTAATTATTACAATATCACCTCTATTATACTTTTCTGTATAATGAGGAAGTCTATTAAGAATTACTCTGTCACTATCATCATTCTCATTCAATGTAGGATACATAGATTGACCTTCAACTGGAATAAAATCAACTACAAAGAATTTTATTGAAAATATCACTGCAAAAATTATTATAACATCTAAATTTTTCTTTAAAAATTTTTTCATGAAATACTCCTCCTAAAAACATATTAATCAATATCATTTTTTAAACTAGATAATAACTTGTCCTCATAATCTTTGTACTCATACATCTCTCGTACAAAATCCTCTGCATAAAGATATATTTCATATTTATCAGTTTGAAGAATTCCATAAAAAAAAGGTTTTTTAATCTTCATATATGTGTTAAAAATATCTTCAGTGATATAACATTTAATATCCTCAAGAAAATTCTCTGCATTTTTCTTGCTTTGAAAAGATATTATTCCTTCAGCATATTCTTCAACAACAAATTTCATATTATCAAATGTTGATTCTTCATAGTTTAATCCACCAACAATTAACGGTTGTTCATTATTGTCAAATTCCATCTAATCACTCCTTTTGATTATTTGATGTCATAATAATTTATCGTTCAATTGGGATAAATGTTAAGAATGCATCTTGTAGTAATAATTTGATTTATATCCATATTATACACTATTCAAATAATTACTGCATCTTGAAATCCATCTTTTATGATGTTCTTCTTTATCTACTATATTGCTTAAAAGGTCTTCAACTGTAAGAATCCCATCTTCTTTACACCATCTTAATGTTTCTTCATAAAGATCAGAATTATCACAATCTTTACTATATATTCCGTAAATAAATTTAAAATTATTTAAAAACGAGTAAACAAGCCTAGTATGTCCATCTATACAAACTGATTTACCATTAATTTTTATAAATGTACAGATAATATCTTCAGAAGATTTTACCCACTCACTTAATTGATTCAATTTATTTTTCTCAACTGTTAATTGACTAGGACACACTTCAGCAAGCTTAATCTTAAAGATCTCACTTGGATTTGGATTTGAATATATATATAACTTTTCTTTTCTGAATCCAGCTATATATATATCCTGTTCATCTAAAGTGATTTTTTTCATGATTGAAGTTTTAATATAAATTTTATTTATATATTCATTCCACCATAGAAATTCCTGAATAAATCCCTCCATAAGCTCCAAATGATATTCCCTCTTTTCCCATGAAATATTAATATGTTCTATGGTTGCATTTACCCTATTATGAATTCTAAATTCAATCGTACCAATGATTTTATCATCTTTATACGCTAAAAAACAAAGACGTCTTTTTAACAAATTCATATTTTTAAAATATCTTTTTTGGTCAATACTTGCTCTTTTAAAAAGAATGCCTTCTTTAATTTCCATAATCCCTCCTGATATTGCCCAATAAATTTTTTCTTAAAAAAGTATATGTTAATAATGACAAATTTATATTTAATATATTAAAAAAGCACGGAGTACCGTGCTTAATAACAAGTTTAAAGTGGAGATATTTTTATTCTGCCATTTCTAAAGCTATTTTCATCATATTTGTAAATGCATTTTGTCTTTCTTCAGAAGTTGTTACTTCATGTGTTACTAAACTATCTGAAACAGTTAATAGACACGCAGCCTTTTTACCTAGTACATTTGCATTGTGAAAAAGAGCGAAAGACTCCATTTCAACAGCTGTACATCCATGCTTTTCAAATATTTCTTTGTACTCTTCAAAGTTTTCACGATAGAATACATCACTTGAGTGAATTCTGTTTTTATGAATTTCAATCCCTAAATCATTAGCGAATTTTTCTAACTTACTATTTAACTCAGGAGATGCAGCTATGACATCCTTGGCATATCCACTTTGAACTTTAGCGAAAGATGATTCACTCCAAGCTTCTGTAGCTAATATTACATCATATAAATTTAAATCAGCTGTGTACGCTCCACATGAACCTATACGAATTATATTTTCAACTCCATAAAACTTAAATAGTTCAAATGAGTAAATTCCAATACTTGGCATCCCCATTCCACTTGCCATAACTGATATTTTTCTTCCGTTATATGTACCTGTATACCCGAAAACATTACGTACAGTATTGAATCTTTCAACATTTTCTAAAAATGTATCGGCAATAAATTTAGCACGTAAAGGATCTCCTGGCATTAAAACCGTATTTGCTATAATTCCTTTTTCTTTTACTTCAATATGGGGTGTTGGTATCATTTTAATTCCTCCTCAAATTTTGTTAAATTTTCATTCTATTCCTGAATGATTACTCCCTAGTTACAGTATTTCTATATCTAGTACATTTATATACATAAAAAAAGATAAAAATTAAACCCCTATATTTAATTCGTTGATTAAATATTTTTCTTAATACAATTATAAACAAATATTTTTATGTTGACAAGCTATTGAATCATATGTATAATGAAAAACATATTTTAAAATTTAATAAGTGCTACTCTTATCAAGAGCGGTGGAGGGACTGGCCCTATGAAACCCAGCAACCTACTTATGTAAGGTGCTAAATCCTGCGATATATTCGTATCGGTAGATGAGAAGAAATAACAATCTTAATCTGTAAATGTTACTTCCTTCTTATCGAAGGAAGTTTTTTATTTTTAAAATTTCCTTACGATTAAGATTATTTTTATACCTTATACCCTTTAACAAGTTAATTCATTAACTTATTAAATTATATATACATAATAATACCAGTGAAAGGAGATACAGTATTGATAAAAATAAATAATTTAGAAAAAACATTTAATCAGAAGTTCAAAACCTTTAAAGCTTTAGATAATATCAATCTGCAGTTAGAAAAAGGGAAAATTCACGGAATAATAGGCGAAAGTGGCGCTGGTAAATCAACACTTCTTCGTTGTATAAACCGATTAGAAACACCTACAAAGGGTACTATTGAAATCAATGGTACAAATATAATGTCATTATCTGATAAAGAACTTAGGAATTTCAGACAAAATATAGGTATGATTTTTCAAAACTTTAATTTATTAAGTACAAGAACTGTATATGATAATATAGCTTTCCCTTTAGAATTATCAAAAGTGCCTAAAGAAGAAATTCACACTAGAGTTATGGAACTCCTTGCTCTTGTTTCCTTATCTACCAAAGCTTCATCATATCCTGCTGAACTAAGTGGTGGACAGAAACAAAGGGTAGCTATAGCAAGAGCATTAGCAAATAATCCTGAATTTCTCTTATGTGATGAGGCAACATCAGCACTGGACCCAAAAACAACAAAACAAATTCTTGAACTTTTAAAGAGTATTAATAAAAAATTCAACATTACAATCATTCTTATTACTCATGAAATGGATGTTATAAAAGAAATCTGTAATACTGTTACTCATCTAATTGATGGAAAGTGTTTATATTCTGGAAGGTGCTCTGATTTCTTTATAGATTATGAGAAGAAAATTCATAAAGACTCATTAATTAATGAAAAGAAAGATATTATAGATAGTTGCCATGGAAAAGTTATATATTTAACCTATACTCATTCCTCAGCAAAAGCTCCTATAATATCAAGATTAAGCCGTTTGTTGAATATTGACGTAAATATTATTAATGGACAAATTGATAGTATTGGAGATATAGTTCTAGGAAATCTAGTTATAGAAATTGAAGACAACAATCTTATTTTAAATAAGACATTGGAGTTTTTAAAAGAATCATCAGTAGAAGCGGAGGTAATTAAATAATGAGATTATTAGATCTTTTATTGCCATCAACACTAGAAACCCTTTATATGGTATGTTTATCAATTCTCTTCACTATTCTTTTTGGCTTACCAATAGGGATTCTACTAGTAGTGACTGAAGAAAGAAACATAATGCCGAATAAATTTATAAATACAATTTTATCATGGATAGTAAACATAGGTCGCTCAGTACCTTTTGTTATTTTAATGATTGCTGTTACTCCTTTTACAAGATTCATAGTAGGTACTTCTATAGGTACTAATGCAGCTATTGTTCCTCTTATTTTTGCTTCTATACCTTTTTTTGCAAGAATCGTTGAATCCTCATTAAAAGAGTTATCTCCTGGAATAATTGAAGCTGCTCATGCAATGGGAACTCCTCCTAAGCTTATTATTTTAAAAGTCATGCTTCCTGAGTCATTATCTCAATTGATTTTAGGAACTACCATAACAGTAATAGCTCAGATTGGTTATTCTGCAATGGCTGGAATAATTGGAGGTGGCGGTCTTGGAGATCTTGCAATTCGCTTTGGTTATCAGCGATCACAAAATGATGTATTATTTGCTTCAGTAATAGTGCTTATATGCCTTGTTATGTTAATACAATTTTTAGGTAATAAATTATCTAATTATTATAATAAAAAATAATCAAAGGAGATGTTAAAATGAAAAAATATACTAAAATTCTATTTACTTTATTTGCTTTACTTTCAATTTTTACTCTATCTTCATGTGGTGCTTCAAAAAAGACAGCTGAAAAAAATGTTTTAAAAATTGGTGCTACACCAGTTCCTCATGCAGAAATTTTAAACTATGTTAAGCCTATCCTTGAGAAGGATGGTATTACATTACAAATCATTGAGTTCAATGATTATATTAAACCTAATGAGGCATTATATGATGAAGAAATTCTTGCAAACTTCTTTCAACACACACCATATATGAATTCTTTTGCAAAAGATAAAGGCTATGACCTGGTAAGTGCAGGAAGCATTCATGTTGAACCTTTAGGTGTTTACTCAAAAAATATAACTGATATAAAAGATATTCCAGATGGAGCAGCCGTAACATTACCAAATGATCCAACTAACCATGGAAGAGCTCTAATTCTTCTACATAATAATGGAATAATAACTTTAAAGGATCCAACAAACTTGTCATCCTATTATAAAAATGACATCGCTGAGAACCCACATAACTTAGAGTTTACTGAGATTGAAGCAGCTATGCTTCCACGAACTCTAAATGATGTAGCTCTAGCCGTAATAAATACAAATTACGCCCTTGATGCCGATTTAAATCCTACAGAGGATGCACTATTAATTGAAGGAAAAGAATCACCTTATGCTAATATTATTACCGTACTTGAAAAAAACAAGAATAATGAAATGATCAAAAAACTTACTGAAACTTTACAGAGCGATGAAATCAAGAAATTTATTGAGGAAAAATATAAAGGAGCAATAATTCCTGCTTTCTAATATAGCTTAATTTCGTAATCTTTGTTGATATATGAATTGTCACCATTAATATGTACTAATCAATGGTGACAATCTTTATTTTGAGAATATATATAATTAAACTCATATTTCTCTGTTTTAAGCACAAAATATGTATTAATAGATAAATGTGTAAATTATGCATAAATTATGAGGACTTAAAATTCATGAAACCTAAATTAAACTTATATCAATTATTTATCTTAATGGTTTTACTCCCATATGGTACAGCAATTCTTTTTTACTTAGGAGCTGAAGCCAAACAAGATGCATGGATAGCTATGCTAATATACTCCCTAGGGGGAATAATACTTCAATTAATTTATACTACTTTATTTTATAAGTATCCAAAAGACACGTTAGTAACTTATCTACCTAAAATATATGGCAAAGTGTTAGGAAGTATATTAAGTGTTATATATATTTCTTATTTCACCTACATCGGGTCACGAAATATTAGAGATTTTTTAGAGATTATAAAAATTACTCAGTTAAGTCTAACTCCAATGATTTATACAGGAATTATATTTACTTTAATAGTAATATATAGCGTAAACAATGGACTAAAAACTATAGCTAGTACTGCACAATTCTTCTTTATAATTATAATTTTTGTACCTTTTTTGGTATGGGGACTTTTACTTTTGATGGAGAATGTTTTAAATCCATCTAATCTTAGACCTGTATTACAAGATGGTATTATTAGTATAATAAAAAAAGGATGGCCACTTATAACATTTCCTTATGGTGAAACAATATTATTTACAATGATTTATCCTTATGTTTCAAAACCAGAAAAAGTACGAAAAGTAGCTATACTATCTATTATTTTTGAAGGTATTATCTTGTCCTTAAGTACTATCCTGTTGATAATTACATTAGGCGTTCCTCAAGCACTTAATGCCCTTTGTCCATTTTTTGACGTTGTTCAACGAATAGACTTAGTTGAGTTTTTAACACGATTAGATGTATTATTTGTGATTTTATTAATGATTGGAGGCTTTTTCAAAGTTAGTCTATTTATGTACGTTTCAGTCATGGGAATACTTCAAATAATATCAATTAAGGATTTTGAATACAAAAAAATAAAACTTAAAAATACAGAAATAGTCTCGTTTTTTATAGGAATTATAATGTTATTCTTAGCACTTATCATGGCAAAAAACTATCTTCACCATTTGGATATTGGATTAGATTTTGTAATTAAATATATTCATCTACCCTTGCAAATCGTAATTCCAATATTAACTTTATTAATATGTTTCCTTAAGACTGGACACAAAACAAACCAAGGAAGTAAAACATAATATAAATTAACTCACAAAAAAACTCCTATTTTAAGGAATCTTTTTGTGAGTTATTATTAAGCATTTCTTCAATTTCTTCCCCTATAATTTTTATTCCCTTTTTAATTTCACTATTCTTCAATTTTGAAAACCCTAACCTTAATCCATTCTCTATTTTAACTTTATTTGAACTTATCCCATTACTCTGGATATTAGAAACACTAAAAACATCACCACATGTAAAAATAACGCCCCTCTTTATGCACCTTTCTAGCAATGTCCTTACTTTTATTTTTTCATTAAGTATCACATACATATATAATCCCCCATCCCCCCAAAGATACTCATACTTAATTTCCTCTTCCACCATTTCTTTCATAAGCTCATATTTTTGTTTATACCTTCTTCTTATTCTCTTTATAAACTGTGGAAATTGTTCACTCTTTAAATACTCATATAAAATTCCTTGATCAATAAAGGAGGTATGGATATTCATCGCCCTTTTTATACTCTCAAGAACATCAATTAATTCTTTATCTGCAAAAATCCACCCTATTCTCATGCCTGGAAAAAGAATCTTTGAAAAGCTTCCTATATTAATAACGTTATTATTACTTCCTCCAATAGCAGTAATTGATTTTATATGATCACCACTATAATTTAATTCTTCTGCAAACCAATCTTCTATAATAGGAATATTCTTTTCAGATAAAATTGAATAAATTTCTTCTCTCTTCTCATAACTCATAACAAGTCCTGTTGGATTATGATATGAAGGTATTAAAAATACAGCCTTTACATCATTATTATTTATTATTTTTTTAAGTTCATTAGTGTCTATACCCTCTCTACTTTTTATATCCACTCCAATTATTTGAATATCTCTCATCTTCATTATCTTTATGGCTGTGTTATGTGTAGGATTCTCACATATCACCTTATCTCCACTTTCACAAATCGCAGATAGTGCCAAATTTAATCCTTCAGTAAAGCCATTAGTTATAAGTATATCTTTACCTTCAATATTAACACCCTTATCTTTAATATACTCTAACAGCCACTCTGTTAAAGGCTTATACCCTTTTGCATATCCATAATTCAATAAATTACTTCCCTCAATGGATAATCTGTTGTAAAAGGCTCTTTTAAACCCCTCAATATCAAATGTATCACCATCAGGAGCAATTGATTTAAATGATATCATTCCTTTTTTATACTGAGCATCCCATTTCATAATATCTAAATCTACTGCTCTTTTCGCATAGTTATTAATGCTACTTTCCCAATTAATACTTACACTTTGGGGTGATTTTTTTTCATTATCTCGCTTTATCTTTAATTGATTAATGAAGGTTCCTTTTCCTTTAATGGTATAAATATATTCTTCCATCTCTAAAAGTTCATAACTTTTCATAACAGTGCTTCTACCTATTTTTAATTCTTCACTCAATTCCCTTGTTGATGGCAGCTTACCACCATATGTTAAACTACCATTCTCTATCATGTTCTTAATATAATCTGCTAATTGAATATATTTTTTTTTATTCTCATTAAATTGAATAAAAAACATCTTTATCCTCCTAAAATTCTATTATTACCTTCTAAACCTTTTATTAAGAGAAACTACTATAATCTCATCTAAAAGTTCTTCATATGATATTCCTACTTCTTTTGCGCTAATAGGAAATAAGCTCTTTTCAGTTAATCCAGGTAAGGTATTTATTTCCAAAACATACACATCATCTTTTTTAATGATTACATCTATTCTACCATAAACATCTAGTTTAAACTTCTCCCAGCACTTTTTTGAAATATTTTTAATTTTCTTCTCTAACTGCTCAGGTAATTTTATAACATGTTCTATTGTTTTGTCGCTTTTATATTTACTTGTATAATCAAACCACTTATGTTCAGGTTGAATTTTAACAATAGGAAGTACTTTACCCTCTAGAATTGAAACTGTTAATTCATCTCCCTGAATAAATTCTTCAATAATTATATTCTTATCATAAGTTAATGCCTTACAAATCCCCTCATTCAACTCACTATAATCATTTATGATACTAATCCCTAAACTTGATCCACCAGAAGCAGGCTTAATTACTAATGGAGCTTTAATTTGAGCTTTTTCTAATCTGATCATTATTCTAGTGAAGTAATCTATACCTATTGTCAACTCATTATTTTCTTCCCTCTTCTCTGTTATTCCATTTACTTCTATCCACTTTGGAGTTAGTATACCTATATCATTCATAACATTTTTACATAACTGTTTATTCATACACAAAACACTCCCTAGCACACCTGTCCCAGTATAAGGTATACCCATAACCTCAAGTGCTCCTTGTATAGTCCCATCTTCACCAAATTCCCCATGAAGTGCAATAAAAGCTAAATCAATATCTCTTACCTTTTCAAAAACTTCATTTTTATTATTTAATATAATTTCTTCTATCACATACTTTTCTTTATTAATCTTTTTAATAATCTCTCTTCCAGTCATCAAAGAGACTTCTCTTTCACTTGATATTCCACCCATCAATATACCTACTCGTACTTTATTCACACTTTCACCTCTTTATTGATAATCATATAGTAACTTATAGTACTATTTTATTCTCCTTTTACTCCAAAAGAAATGTCCACATAATATAAAAAATCCACCTAAAGTGGATAGAGGGCTTACAAGACATATCTTGTAAACCCTCTATCTTTTATTATAGTAACTCTATTCCATGTTCAGTACATTTATCAATCATTTCTTGCGGCCATAAGGCTGCTTGTACCTCTCCAATATGCGCTTTATTTAAGAAATACATACATATTCTTGATTGACCAATTCCCCCACCAACAGTTAAGGGTAATTCATCTTCCAAAATCATCTTATGAAATGAAAATTTACTTCTATCTAAACAATCCCTTACTTCAAGCTGCTTCAATAAACTTTCTTTATCTACTCTAATACCCATTGATGATAACTCAAATGCTCTACCTAATACAGGATTCCAGAATAATATATCTCCATTTAAAGTCCAATCATCATAATCTGGTGAACGTCCATCATGTGATTCTCCTGACTTCAATTCTCCCCCAATTCCAATAATAAAAACAGCACCTTTTTCTTTACAAATTGCATCTTCTCTTTCTTTAGAACTTAATCCTTTATACATATCCTCTAGCTCTTGACTTGTAATGAATGTGATTTCTTCTGGCAACTCAAGCTCAAGCTCCCTGTATTCACTACATATATATTCACCTGTTTTCTTAAATACATCATATATATCTTTAACAATTTCTTTTAATTTTCCTAATGTACGCTCTTCTCTTGAAATTATTTTTTCCCAATCCCACTGATCTACATATAAGGAATGTAAGTTATCAAGTTCTTCATCTCTTCTTATTGCATTCATATCTGTGTATAATCCTGTCCCACTTTCAAATCCATATCTATATAATGCAAGTCTTTTCCACTTAGCTAAAGAATGAACTATTTCAGCTGATTGCCCTTCAATATCCTTTATATCAAAACTTACAGCTCTCTCAACCCCATTTAGGTTATCATTCAAACCCGTTTCTGGAAACACAAATAATGGTGCAGAAACTCTTGTAAGGTTTAATTTCTCAGCTAACATTCTTTCAAAATGATCCTTTATCTTCTTTATAGCGATTTCAGTTTCTCTAAGACTTAGTTTTGATTCGTATCCTTTTGGTAACATTAATTTACTCATAATATTATTCCTCCTCTGTAATTTTAAACTCTTTTTATTTTTTAATATGAAAATAAGCTTATTTTAAAAAATATAGTAAAAAATATAATAAAAAAACTCCCATCCTATAAATGTAAAGGACGAAAGTATTATCCGCGGTGCCACCTTAATTAGCAAAAGCTCTCTTTTCGGTACAGAAATTCCTCGATACCTATCTGATATAACGGTCAGCTCCCGTCATCACCTACTCTGATAAATCATTTCAGATTGAAACTCAAAGGTGTTCTTCCTTATAAACTCCATATCGATCTTCCACTATCACCGACTCGCTGTAATTTCTATTTATAAGTACTCTCCTTATCAACGTTTTATTACTTTACTTTGTTAAACTTTATGAATTTATTATATCTTGTTAATTTCATATTGTCAACATTTTTATTAAAAAAATTTATTTTTATGAATTATTTTATTTTTATCCCTTCATATTTTCTTTAATTCACATTCTTAAGATACTTTAAATATCCTGCTGTATAATCAATAGAACTAATTTTTTTTCTAATAATGTATATGTCATTACTATTCAACTGATTTCCTCTGCTCAATACATCTATTTGCAATTTATTTAAAATTGAGTTTATTCTTGCAATTATTAGCCATTCTGAATTTTCATCATAACCAATAACACAGAATTTAATTGGTAATTTGAAGAAAAGAAATTTCCTATTAAAACATAATATTCCATTTTTATTTTTGTATTTTTTACTATAGACTCGTACTTTTTCTTTTTTTAATTTTCTCACTTCTAATATTGAACTATTTTTAATTTTGAAGTTGATATTTAATCTTCTATTTATCTCCTTCAAATAATACTCATCAGTACTTTGAACAATATTCCATTTTCCCTTAATAAAATTTAAATCAAACATTTATTTCCTCCAAAAACACTCATTTTTCCCTATCTTCATAAGGAATGAAGGCTTGACTCCTTAAAAATGTTACTTATAATTATTATCTACATTTATTGATTCTTTAATCATATACATCAATATTTAATAAATTGTATAAGAATCAAGTTTTCCTTCAGTATTATATTCAAACTTTATTTCGAAATTACTTTGATCTTTTAATAATAGATTCAAAAAAATCAAATCCCCTTCCCAAGTTGGCATTTCTAAAACTTTATCTTTTTCTATCCATTCCAAATGTCCTTCTGGAGAATCAATCAACTCACCTGAAAATTCAGTGGCAGTATACAAAAATACATACCAATCAATATTGTCTTTAAACTTTGGAAATGTAAGTATTCCTCTTAATTTTGGATCTAATATTTTCAAACCACTTTCCTCTTCAACTTCTCTAATAATACATTCTACAGGCGATTCTCCTTGTTCTATCTTTCCTCCTAATCCAATCCATTTACCTTCATGAACATCATTTTCTTTTTTATTCCGTTTTAATAATAATATCTTTCCATCATGTTCAATGTAACATAAAGTTCCTAATTTCATTTTAATAGGATTATCCATCATTATACCTCTCTATCCATTTATATTCATTACATATCTATATTTCCTCTAATATTATTAATAATATATCATAAAATAATATAAATATCTAATCACTAATATAAGAGGAGTAAATATGAATAATTTAACAGAAATGAATATAACTCAAAGCTTAGAAAGTGCTTTAAGGTTTCTTAATTTGGGTATAGAATCATTTAAATCTCACTTAAAATTATTGCCTGCTGGACCATCTAAAGATATGTTTCTACATATAAAGTCTAAGATGATTAACTATTCTGAACAACTATCTACTAGATTGAGGTTACTCAATATAAACCCAAGTAGTAATACTGGTCTTTTAGGTGCTATTACACTCTTTAAAGATCAAAAGGATTTAGAGAGATTAGAGAATGAAACAGAAATATGTCTTTCAGCAGTCTACAACTTAAAATCAGTATATGAATCCTTAGATAAATTAATTAATACGTATGATTTAGATGGTGAATCCTATTTATTATTATACGAAGTTACAGAATCCTTAAAAAATGATTATAAGTATCTCAGAAGTGGATTATTTACTTTTTCAACTTTAACTTAATAATTTATGTAGTTATGTAATGAAACATATTATACTATTTTTACTGAAAAAGCCCATGCTTATGCATAGGCTTTTAAAAATTTTATTATGAATCTTCTATGTATATATTAAATTACTCAATATCATTAAAATACTTTTTTATTCTCTCAAGTACTCCTTCATCACCAACTACTAACAAAATATCTTTTGCTTTAAATTCCCAGTAAGGACCGGGTGATATATTAACTTTATCATCTCTTTTTATACCTAAAATGGTAGCACCAGTATTGTGCCAAAATCTGCATTCTCCAACACTTTTATCTATTATATTAGAATACTCAGGTATTTCAATTTCTACAGGGTCAATTAAATCTGCATTCTTAAATCTATATGAATAATCTATTATTTTTTGATTTAATTCGTTAATTTGTCTTTCTACTTCTTTTCTTTGTTGAAGTAGACTTTTAATATTACTCCTAATCATTCCAATGGTTTCTTTATCTTTAAACCCATTTATAAAGTCTAAAGCTTTTTCTTTTGACTTTACAATTACTCCACTCCCCTTATTTACCTCTACAACACCTGTATCATCAAGTATTTTCATTGCTTTTCGTATAGTCTCAGGTGAAACATTGTATTCACTGGCTAAAATTGATCGCCCTCTTAATTTTACACCTTCCTGTAAATCCCCTTTATGTATTCGCACCGCCACATCTACTGCAATTTTTACATATCTAGGCATTTCAATTCGTTGGCCCATGCACTACTCCTCCAAAACATTAAATTTTAAAAATATATTTTATTATATCATATTTAAAAAGTTTTTTTATTAAATATAAATAGAAAAACAGTGCTATGTAAACAGTAATAAATAAATTAATTAATTCATAAATCACATTTGAAAGCCACTTAACTATTACTAAATATGTCAAATATACAAATTTATAATATTGACTTTTGCAATTTTTATGCTTATGTGTTATAATAATAAAAGTAACAACTTTAAATTATAAAAAAATTGTTTCTGTAAATTACTAGTTATTGTTGTAGTTATTTATTATAATATCGAAAATTGATATTAATGATTCAAACTAACAATACTTTACATTAGCAAAGTATTACTGAAGGGGTTGAATATTATGAAAACTATTGTTAAACAAATAACTACTGATAAAAATTTTATATTAGTGGGAACAGGTTTTGCGGCTTACAAAACATCAAAACCTTCCACATTTATGGTAAATAGACTTCCTAGAGCAGACGAAGGAGTAATTCCTATGGTTGCAGTTTGTGATGAAAGTGGAAATATAAAATGGATGAAAACAAATGAAATAATGATAATTAGCATAGATGGAAATTCACCTTTAGATATTTTAAAGGATAATTAAGTTATACTATATTGATATTTTATAAATACCATATTCATACAAATACGTAAATAGGAGGTTCAAAAGATGAGTTCTACTGATTTTAAATTACAGCAGCAAGTTGAGATTTTAATTAATAAACCTAGAGTATCTTCTAAAAGTTTTAAAGGAAAAATAATTTACATTTCAAAAGATTTTATAACTGTTCAGAATAAAATGAGTATAAAAGAGAGTTTTAAATTTGTTGATTTTTCAATTGGTGACATTCAACTAAAACATTAATTTAATAAAAATTTAATCTTATATAAAAAAAGCCGTGAATTTTTCACGGCTTTTTTGCTTCCTGCGTATCATTATTTATACAAATTATCACTAATGTATAGTTGTCTCATGTAACCTTCTTATTTTTCTTAATTCAGCCATTATTAAAATACTTGTAATTAATGTTGATAGCAAGTCTGATAAAGGATATGTTATCCAGACAGCTAGTAATTTATTTTTCATTACTACTGGCAATATTAATAATAAAGGTATAAATATAATTACCTGCCTTAACATTGTAATTACAAAAGATGGCAACGCTTTACCGAGCGATTGGTATAATGAACCTCCCACTATCTGTATACCAACAATAGGTATCATAGATATTAAGATTCTAAGAACCATTGCAGCATCCCCTACTAGAGCCTTATTTTTGAAAAATACTCCTACAATCGGTTCCGCGAACAACTCACCAATAACAACACCTAATGACGCAATAACAATAGTAACAATTGTAGTAAGCTTAACTACTTCAAGTACCCTATCATATTTTTTTGCTCCATAATTAAATCCTGCAATTGGCTGCATCCCTTGAATAACACCAAATAGAGGCATAAATAAGAACATAGTAATTCTATTCACTGCACCATAAATACTCAATGCGTCTGAACCTCCAAATTCCTTTAACATGTTATTCACTAAAATTGCAATTCCACTAGCTAAGAAGTTTCTTAGAAATGATGAAAAACCAACAGTACAAATTTCAGAAATAATACCAAAATTAATTTTAAAATGTTTTTTCTTTAGCTTTATTGAGCTCTTTCCTTTAAGATAATATCTAAAAATGTATATTAAAGAAGCGAATTGGGATAATATTGTAGCATATGCTGCTCCTTTAATTCCCATATTAAAGACTCCAATAAAAATAGGATCTAATATTAAATTTAAACCAGTCCCTATTATCATTATCATCATTGAATCCATTGCATTTCCCTCAGCTCTTATAAGGTTGTTACATGCCATTACAAAGGGAAAATATAAGGTTCCAATTAAAATAATAGATGTATAATCTTTAGCATAACTCAATATGTCTGAAGTAGCACCAAAAGCATTCATTAAGGTGTTAATAAATATTAACCCAAACACACTAATTGTTATACTTACTGCTAGAATTGAAATAATAGCATTTCCAACAACGTGATCAGCCTTTTCAATTTCTTTTGCTCCTAAGCTTCTTGAAAGAAGTGATGCTGCACCTATACCAATCATTAAAGCAAATGCCATTATGACCATCTGTACAGGCATTGCAACTGTAAGGGCTCCCAGTGCTTCTTGTGAAACATATCTTCCAACGAAGAAAGCATCAACAACATTATACAAAGCATTAACAATCATTCCAACAGTGGCTGGTAAAGAAAGCTTTAATAAAACTTTGCTTATTTTTCCCTTTCCCAGCATTTCCGTTCTACTACTCATGTAAATCTACTCCTCCTGTTCAGCTATATTTATTAATGTCCATTTATTCTATATTTACTCATAAAATAAATATATTTCGATTCACTAATAGTTTTATTTGCAACTATATTGTAACAAAATCCCCTTTCTTTATCAACAAAAAATAATAAAAGAGCTTATTATTAGCTCTTTTATTAAAAAATATCATATAAATATTTTTTTATTTTTTATAGTATAATACAAATTAATCCACCATTACCCTCATTGATGATTTTCTCTAATGTCTTCTGGATTTTAAATTGTACATCTTCTGGCATCTTGAATAACTTCTTCTGAAGTCCTTCTTTAACCAAAACTTCTAATGATTTACCAAACATATTGCTTTTCCAAATTGTGTCTGGTTCATCATCTATCTTATCAAGCATAGATTTTAACATGTCTTCACTTTCTTTTTCACTTCCAATTAGAGGTGCAATTTCAGTTTGGATGTCAGCCTTAATCATATGCAATGATGGAGCACTAGCTTTTAACTTCACTCCGAATCTATTTCCTTGTCTATATTGCTCTGGATTTTCCAACTTCATTTCACATAATTGAGGTGGTACCATCCCATATCCTGTTTCCTCTGCACTCTTCAGTGCTTCTGCAACCTTATCATATTTCACCTTTGCTGTATGGAAGTCTTTGAATAGAGTGAACAGATCATAATCACATTTAATCTCATGTCCTGTCATATCTCCTAAAAGATTATAGAACAATCCTTTTTTAGGCTTAATATCTACAACTGCAGTACCTTCACCCATATTAATCTCATCTATCACAAACTCTTCCATTATGTCACTTTCCATTACATTAGCATTTTGTAGCTGGCTTCTAACATCTCTTACTTTTAAAATATCTCCTGCCATTCCCTTAACTACATTAACAAATTTCATCTTCATCCAATTGTCTGGTTCAAGCATATCAATCCATTCTGGCATATTTATGCTTATTTCTTTAATAGGGAATTCTTTTAATATTTTTTCAAATATGTCTTTTATCTGTACTTCGCCCATATTCATTACGTCCATTGCTTCAACAGGTATGTTATACATATCTTCCATTTCTCTTCTTAAATCTTGAGTTTCAGGTGAATCTGGCTCTCTACTGTTAAGTATAATTATGAATGGTTTGTTGATTGCCTTAAGTTCATTTACAACTCTCTCTTCAGCCTCAAGATACTCATCCCTATGAATACCAGTAACACTACCATCGGTAGTCATCAGTATTCCTATTGTAGAATGTTCATTAATCACCTTTTTAGTTCCAATTTCTGCCGCTTCCTCAAATGGTATCTCATAATCATACCATGGAGTGTGAACCATCTTAGGTTTGCTTCCTTCGAGATAACCAAGTGCATTTTTAACGATATAACCTACACAGTCAACCATTCTCACTTTCAATTTTATCTCGTTAGCTATTGAAATATCAATAGCCTCATTTGGCACGAACTTTGGCTCAGTAGTATGAATCATTTTCCCAGATGCGCTTTGAGGCAACTCATCTTTCGCTCTTTCAGCCTTATGAACATTTTGTATGTTTGGTATTACCATAAGATCCATGAATCTTTTAATAAATGTTGATTTCCCTGTTCTAACAGGCCCTACAACACCAACATAAATGTCACCTTGGGTTCTTTCAGCTATATCCTTATATATATCAAAGTTCTCCAAGATATACCCTCCTTTTTTATACATATTAACAATATATATATATTGAAGGTTTTTATCTTTTATACCAAGAAATTAAAAAAAGCACGCAATGCGTGCTAAAAAAACAAATTGATAATGTATAATGTATAATGGATAATGAAGGATGTTTCTGCATCCGCAGAAACTACAGCTTGTTGTTCTTTAGAAAGATAAGGTTTTACTCATTTTATCCAAGGATAAAATATTGTACTTATGAAACAAGTAAATCATAATTGTCCAAGGAACAATAAAATAAAGTTTCTCGGAGAGAAATCTCAATCATTCTCCATTATACATTATCAATTCTACATTCTCTTTTAAATTAAAATTCGCTTTTCTTTTCTCTTGTCATAAGTTCTTTAGTAGCTTCCTCAGGTTTTAATTCACCTTGAAGTACTCTATATAAACAATTCGTTATTGGCATACTTACATTCATCTTCTCACTAAGTTCATGAAATGCTCTACATGCCTTAATTCCTTCAACAACCATGCCAATTTCTTTACATGCTTCTTTTTCTGAATATCCTTTAGCAAGGAGAATACCAGCTCTTCTATTCCTACTATGCATACTAGTACAAGTAACAATCAAATCACCCATTCCAGTAAGTCCATAGAAAGTTTCCTGCTTTCCTCCTAATTTTTCCCCTGCACGAACAATTTCACTCATTCCTCTAGTCATCAATGCTGCTTTTGCATTATCTCCATATCCAATACCATCTAATACTCCAGCTGAGAAAGCTATTATATTTTTTACAGCTCCTCCAACTTCAACTCCGATAATATCATCATTAGTGTATACTCTTAAATTTGGTGTCATAAATTCATCTTGTACTGTAAGTGCAGCTTCTCTATTTTTCGAGGCTGCCACTAATGTTGTTGGCATTTTTAATGCAACCTCTTCAGCATGACTAGGTCCTGATAAAATAACAGGTATGCATTGAGGTATTTCTTCTTCAATAATCTGAGACATTCTTTTTAATGTACCTTGCTCTATTCCTTTTGCAACACTTGTAATTATAGTATTACTTGGAATGTGCTTACTCATCATTTTACATACATCTCTAACAGCATGTGATGGCACTGCAATAACAACCATTTCAGCTCCTTTAAGAGCTTCTTCAATCTTAAGTGTTGCCTTAACATTTTCAGGTAATACACAGTCTTTTAAATATAAGGAATTTTTACTACTTTTATTGATTTCCTCTACAACTTCTTCTTTTCTATCGTAAACAGTAATTTCATATCCTTTATCCCCTAATACCATTGAAAGTGCCGTACCGAAGCTGCCTCCACCTATAAAAGCTATTTTTTTCATTAACTATCTTTCCTTTCCCTAAATATCAGCTTAATTCCTGTTCCTTCAAAACCAAAAGCACTTCTTAATTGGTTTTCAAGATATCTTTTGTAAGAAAAGTGTAATAACTCTGGATTATTAACAAAAAATACAAACGTAGGTGGCTTAGATGCTACTTGTGTAACATAGTAAATTTTAAGTCTATTATTAGAAACAATTGGTGGTTCATTCATTAGAACTGCCTGTGAAACTACTTCATTAAGCACACCAGTTGAAATTCTTTTATTATAACTTTCATAACATTCCTTAACAACTTGCATTACTTTGTGTACTCTTTGCCCAGTTAAAGCTGAAATAAATAAGAACTTCACATATGGAGCAAACTTTAAATCTTGTTGAACGTCTTTCTTAAAGTTCTCAAAAGTCTTATTATCTTTCTCAATAAGATCCCATTTATTAACGATAACCATTAGAGCTTTGCTTTGATCATGAGCAAATCCAATAATCTTTTCATCTTGATCTGTTACGCCTTCTGTTGCATCAATCATTAAAACACATACATCAGCTTTTTCTATTGCAGCAAAACTTCTAATTACACTGTATCTTTCAATCTGCTCCTTAATTTTAGATTTTCTTCTTATACCAGCAGTATCAATTAATATAAACTGACCATCTTCTGTCTCAACATATGAATCAACTGAATCCCTTGTAGTACCAGGAATATTACTTACAATATTCCTTTCTTCCCCAATAAGTTTGTTTATCAATGATGATTTTCCTACGTTAGGTTTACCCATAAAAGCAACTCTTACGATGTTCTCATCTTCTTCTTCCTCTGCTATGTCATCAAAATGAGCTACAACCTCATCAAGCATATCTCCAAGTCCAAGTCCTTGTGTAGCCGAAATAGGCATTGGAGTTCCTAAGCCTAAATTGTAAAACTCATAAAGGTTTGCTTCTTCTGATCTTTTTTCTAGCTTATTAACAACAAGAACAACTGGCTTACCAGATTTTCTAAGCATCATAGCTACTTCATTATCAGCATCAGTCATTCCTAATTTACCATCAACTACAAACATTATTACATCACAAGTTTCTATAGCTATAAGTGCTTGCCTTCTCATTTGAGCTAAAATTACATCATTTGCTTTTGGTTCTATACCACCAGTATCTATTAAAGTAAATTCATGCTGTAACCAATCAGCTTTAGCATATATTCTATCTCTAGTTACTCCTGGTTTATCATCAACTATAGATATTCTTTCACCTGCTAATCTATTAAATAAAGTAGATTTACCAACATTAGGTCTTCCTACAACTGCCACAAATTTTCTACCCATATTATCGCTCCTTCATTACCTTATTCATTTGGTGAATTAAATCTTCACCAGTATAATCAACTACTAATACTTTTCTTCCAAGTTCTTCTTCAATTCTTTCTACTGTATAATCATCAAGAAGCAACTTATCTACGCCTTCACCAAGCTCATACCCACGTTTTATAACATTATCAGGAAGTATAATAAATTCCCCTAACTCTTTCTCTTTAAGCTGTCTAACAATATCTTGCCCAGTTAACAATCCTGTAACTGTTATTGTTTCACCAAAGAACTCATTTGTGATCATCTCCACTCTAATATCAAGAGCCCTATTCTTACTCATCATTAGTTCAGAAGCTCTTTTAATTTCCTTATATGCAGATGCACCTGTTACAAAGGTAAACACACCACGCTTTTCTTTTGAAAGCTCTTTCAGGTTGTTTTCAATGTTATTTCTAAACATTCTTAACATCCCTATTCCATCTTCCAATTGAGCGAATTCCGTATAAAACTCACTTTCTGGTATTTCCTCATTAGCCATAACATAAAACTCATCAGCGAGTCTCACAAAAGGGCTACCCACTTCCTTATAAAACTTATCTTGTAACTTATTTAAATCTTTTATCTGCTTCAGAGCAGTTTCCTTATTATATATTTCAATGTCAGGCAAGTTTTCTCTATGCTTAGTTATACCAATAGGTACAACAGCTACATCTTGAACCATAGGATAAAGTTTATAAAGATCATTCACTGTTCGTTCTAATTCTTTTCCATCATTAATTCCAGGACACAAAACAATTTGGCATCCCATTATTATTCCGGCTTCTGCCATCCTCTCCATTCTTTCATACAGTTTTCCAGCATTTTTATTATTGAGCATTTTAACTCTCAGTTCTGGATTTGTAGTATGCACTGAAATATTTATTGGACTTATTTTATACTTAATAATCCTATCTATTTCTTCGTCATTCATATTTGTAAGTGTTATGAAATTTCCCTGTAAAAATGATAATCTTGAATCATCATCCTTAAAGTACAAAGTTTCTCTCATTCCCTTTGGAAGCTGGTCAATAAAACAAAATAAACATTTATTTTTGCAACTTCTCGCTATATCTAGAATTCCTTCTTCGAATTCTAATCCTAATTTTTCTTCATAATCTTTTTCAATATCAATTTCCCATATTTCCCCATTTTCTTTTTCAACTTCAATTTCTAAATAGTCGTCAGCAATAAGGAATCTATAATCAATAATATCTTTTATTTCGTTTCCATTTATAGAAAGTAGTTTGTCTCCACATTCAATACCTACTTCCTCTGCTATACTATCTATTTTAACTTTTGCAATGATGTTAATCATATTTCCTCCAATAATCACTATGTTAGTATTTCTGAAAAACTTATATGCCAAACAACACAAACATGTGAATGATAAAAGATAATACCTATCCTTTGTAATAATACAACAAAGCACATATTTAGTCAATGAAATATGTACCAGAATGACTATATTATACGATTTACATAATATTTTATTATTTTATTTAACATTAATTAATTATAAGGGTCAACACAATATATTTTTCACTACATATATTAATGTTTCCATTAGGAAGTATACCTATACTTTTGCTTCTTAAAGGCATTTTTGATATTACATTTTAAAATCATTTATCTAATCTTTACCGTAAATTCAAATATAATAAAAAGATAAGCATTAAATTCACTTATCTTTCTATATACTTATTTATGATTTTCTTTAATAAACACTCTATTGATTTAAATCTACATGTTCTCCTGTTACAGTATAATAAGTCCATTCACAAATATTTGTAATATGATCAGCTATTCTTTCTAAATGTCTACACACAAATAAAAATTGACTTGATTGAGTTATCATAGCAGGCTTCTCCATCATTTTCATCAATAACTCAGCGAAGATTTGATCATTTAAACTATCTATTTCATCATCAATTTTACATGTTTTTTTAGCCATATGAATATCTTTTTTGAAATAGGCCTCTAAAGCATCCTTTAACATACCATCAATTATCCCGGCCATTCTTGGAATATCAATAAGCTTCTTAATATACTCTTGATCCTTTAACCTTATTGTAATTTTTGCAATGTCAACACTTAAATCAGCAATTCTTTCAAGATCTGTTACAACCTTAGTGACTGTGAAAATATCTCTCAAATCACTTGCCATGGGCTGCTGACGAGCTACCAAGATTATAGCTTTTTCTTCAATATCTATCTCATATTTATCTGCTATATCGTCATTCTCTATCACTTTTTGTGCGAGCTCAATATCTTTATTCTTTAAAGCTTCAATTGATTGACTTACCATTGTTGCAACAAAACTTCCCATCTCATCAATATCCTTATGAAGCTCTTTTATGTTATTCTTAAATATATTCCTTACCATTAATAATCACCTTCTCTCAGATTTTACATAAACATTTGATACTCTTCTTCGTTAACTTGTTATTGCATAATAAGAAACTATTGTGCTTTAGAAAAGCGAATTGAAAGTGGAAAATTGAAAGTTGAAAACGTAGGATATTTCTCTTCGAGAAATTTTAATCATATTGTTCTTCGAAAAAGAATAGTTTACTCGTTTCATCGTGATGAAACCTTGTATTCTAAATTACAATATTTTATCTAAAGATAAAATGAGCAAACCCCTCTTGTTCTTAAGAACAATAAAATGTAGTTTTGCGGAGCAAAACCTCCATCGTTTTCCACTTTCCATTTTCAATTTCCAAGTTATCTTTTACTTCGCAATATTTCTCTATTATGCCTCACCTGTAAAGTAACTCAATCAATTGAATGTATACAGTCTTTATCCAAATCTTCCTGTAATATAATCTTCTGTTCTCTTATCTCTTGGGTTAGTGAATATGTCATCAGTATTATTAAATTCAATAACTTCCCCAGTTAAGAAAAAGGCTGTATAATCTGATATTCTTGCTGCTTGCTGCATATTATGTGTAACAATAACTACAGTGTACTTTTTCTTTATTTCTTGTATAAGCTCCTCAACTTTTGCCGTTGAAATTGGGTCTAGAGCTGATGTTGGCTCATCCATAAGGATAATTTCTGGTTCAATTGCTAAAGTTCTAGCTATACATAATCTCTGCTGTTGTCCTCCTGAAAGTCCCATAGCGCTTTTGTCTAATCTATCTTTAACTTCATCCCATAAAGCTGCACCTTTAAGACTTTTTTCAACAATTTCATCTAGTTTTTTCTTATCTCTAATTCCATGTAACTTTGGACCATATGTTATATTATTATAAATTGAAGTTGGAAATGGATTAGGCTTTTGAAATACCATACCTATCCTTTTTCTTAATTCAGTCACATCGTAATTACCTGAATACATATTCTTATCTTCAAACATAACTTCACCTTTAACAGTTACATTATCAATAAGATCGTTCATTCTATTTAAACATCTTAAAAATGTAGATTTACCACATCCTGATGGTCCAATAAGAGCAGTTACTGCTTTTTCTTTAATATTCATGTTTATATCTTTAATTGCATGATTTTTCCCGTAATATAAGTTTAAATCCTTTACTTTTAAAATATCCATCATTTCATCACCTTCAAATTCAAATTATGGTCTTTTTTCTCATCAATATGAAATTTAAAATTATCTATGTTTCATCATTCTACGTCCTATAAGTCTAGCTGACATATTAAATATAAATACCATTACAACTAACAATGCTGCAGCTCCAGCTGCTATCCTTGCTGCATCTGGAACAGTCCCTTCAGAGTTTAATTTAAAAATATGCACAGCTAATGTTTCAGCCGGTCTCATCACATTAAATAATCCTTTATTATTCGAACTCATTCCTGAAGTATACAGTAACGCTGCTGCTTCTCCAAAAATTCTTCCTGCAGTAATAATAATACCTGTTAGAATACCAGGAAAAGCAGTTGGAATAATCATCTTCCAAATTGTTTGCCACTTTGTAGCACCTAATGCCATTGATGATTCTTTTACCTGTAAAGCTGCTTCTGTTAAAGCATTCTCACTTACTCTTGCTAAGGCAGGTAAATTTAATAAAGTCAATGCTAATGCACCACCTAAAAGTGTAAATCCCCATCCAGAAATATTTACAAATACTAAAAATCCAAACAATCCAACAACAATTGATGGTAATGATGCTATTGTTTCAATACTCAATCTTAATATTCTAACAAAAGGACCTTCTTTAGCATACTGTGATAGAAAAACACCTGCTCCTATCCCAATTGGAACAGATATTGCTAATGTTATTATCAACATGTAAAAAGAATTGAACAATTGAGGTCCAACACCGCCACCTTCTTGACCATATTTAGGTTTCCCGAATAAAAAGTTAAAGTCTAAAAAGTGTTTACCTTCATTCAAAATATATAAAACGAATGCTATAAGTAATAATACAACTCCTAATGATATTCCATACAATATTGAAGTCCATATTTTATCCTTAAATTTTCTATCCATTATGCTTCACCTCTTTTGCTAATTGCCTTAATAATCAATATAAATATACAAGAAACTACCAATAACACTAAGCCTAAAGCCCATAGAGCATCATTCCAAACAGTTCCCTCGAATGTATTTGCCATATCCATGGTTATTGCACCTGTCAGTGTGGCCATTGGCTTTAATATATTGAAAGGAAGTCTAACAGTATTACCGATTACCATTGTTACAGCAAGTGCCTCTCCAAAAGCTCTAGCAAGTCCTAAAACAACCCCAGTCATTATTCCGTTTTTACTAGCAGGAATCGCTACTTTACTTATAGTTTCCCATCTAGTTGCTCCTAAAGCATATGAAGCACTAGTATATGAACTTGGAACTCCTTTTAAGGCATCATAAGCCAGTGAACTTATTGTAGGCAAGATCATTATTGAAAGAACTATTATTCCTGCCAACATGCTAAAACCAATTCCACCGAAAACCCCTTTTATTAGAGGTACAATTACTGTTATCCCAATCCATCCATAAACTACAGATGGAATTCCTACAAATAATTCTAAGGCTGGCTGTAGTACTGTTTTACCTAATTTAGGAGAAATATATCTCATAAATACTGCAACACCAATACTTATTGGAGTACTAATAAGTACAGCTCCAAAGGATACTAATGTGGAACCTAAAATAAAAGCAAGGGCACCTAATTGCGGTATATCCCCTTCTGGATTCCATTTACTACTAAACAGAAGATCAAAAACTGAATAACCATGTTTAGTAAATACATTTATTCCCTTCATTCCTAAGAATAAAATTATACTCACTGTTAGTGCAATGATTAACGCCCCACAAGAATATGCTATTACGCTTCCAATTCCATCTTTCATAAATTTCTTTATATTAATCTTCATAACTTGATCGCCTCTTATCTAAATTATCTATCATTATGTGACATTATATTTTCATACTTACTTAAACAATACAACTGACTAATTACTTAATTTATAATTACCTAAATCAACTAAATATTCAGAGGGAATCAGGAATCTTCTGATTCCTGATTTACAATAACTTTAATTTACTTTAATTTTGACATTGGAATATATCCAAGTGCCTCAACATTCTTCTCATTTTCTTCACTAATCATATAATCAATGAATGATTTTTCTAAACCTTCTGCTTCACCTAAAGTATACATGTGTTCATATGACCAGAATGGATACTCACCTTTAGCAATATTCTCATTACTAGCTTCTATGCCATTTATACTAATTGGTTTAACATCTTCCATAACATCTTCACTTAAATATGATAGTGCTAAATAACTAATTGATCCTTCTGTAACTTTTACTGCTTCCCTAACAGCACCACTTTCTGGTTTTGTTATACCAATACTAGCATCTTCTTTTTCTCCATCCATAACTTTATCAACAAATGTTAATCTAGTTCCTGATGAAGACTTTCTATGAATTAATACTATCTCTTTATCATCTCCACCAACTTCACTCCAGTTAGTTATTTTTCCTTGAAATATATCTTTAATTTCTTCTTTTGTTAATGAATCTATAGTCAAATCTTTACTTACAACAACTGCAAATCCGATTCCACATACCTTATGATCAACTAAATCTTTAATTTTCTCTTGATCAGCAAACTTTACATCAGCAGTTACATCAGAATTTCCAATATCACAGCTGCCTTCAAGTACCCCTTTAATTCCAGCTCCGCTGCCACCACCTTGAACGTTTATAATTGCATCTGTATTCTTATCCATAAAATCCTTAGCTGCAGCCTCTGCTAAAGGTTGTAACGCAGAAGACCCTAATACCATTATTTCTCCACTAGTTGGCGACTTTTCTTCTCCAATATTTGAAGTATCCTTTCCACATCCAGTTAAACTAACAATAATAATAGCTAAAATTAAAATTTTCATTAGTTTTTTACCGTAATTATTTTTCATGATTTTCCTCCATTTATCATAATAATAAGCTTTTTCTACTTAATAGTATAATTCTCATTAATGAATAAACTTATTCTTTCAAAAACCATGAATAAAACTAATATTGTTTAGTAAAATTTCCTATTATGTATTTTCATTGTTAGTTAAAATATCAGGGGCATCAGGAACCTAATGGTTCCTGATATATTAAGAGTAATTACATTATTTCAATTTTGACATTGGAATATATCCAAGTGCCTCAACATTTTTTACATTCTCTTCACTAATCATATAGTCAATAAAGGCTTTCTCTAATCCTTGTGCTTCACCTTTAGTATACATGTGCTCAAAAGACCAAAATGGATAATCACCTTTGATAATTGTCTCATTACTTGGTTCTACTCCATTTATAGCTAAAGGTTTAACATCTTCTCTAACATCTTCACTTAAGTATGAAAGAGCTAAATAACTAATCGAACCTTCTGTAACCTTAATTGCTTCTCTTACTGCTCCACTTTCTGGTTTAGTTATACCTATGCTTGTATCTTCTTTTTCTCCATCCATTATCTTATCTATGAATGACATTCTAGTTCCTGATGAAGATTTTCTGTGAACTAATACTATCTCTTTATCTTCTCCACCAACTTGATTCCAGTTTGCTATGTTTCCTTTAAATATATCTTGAATTTGTTCTTTTGTTAATGAATCTACCTTTACATCTTTACTTACAACTACTGCAAATCCGATTCCGCATACCTGATGATCAACTAACTCTTTTGCTTTTTCTTCATCTCCAAGCTTCTGCTCAGCAGTTACATCTGAATTTCCTATATCAGCGCTTCCTTCAAGCACACCTTTTATACCAGCACCACTTCCTCCACCTTGAACATTTATCACAGCATCACTATTCTTGTCCATAAAATCCTTTGCAGCAATTTCTGCTAATGGTTGAAGTGCTGAAGATCCTAATACCATTATTTCTCCACTTGTTGGTGATGTAGTTTCTGCAGTATTTGAATTCTTATTACCACATCCTACAAAACTTCCTGCTACTACTGCAACTGTTACTACCCCTATAATTGCTTTCATTATCTTCTTATTCATAATTACCCTCCATAAATCATTTTTTTATTATTACTTAGTACTACCTTAGTATACTTCTACTTGGTTAAGAAGGTATTATAAGCGTGTTAAATTAAGTTAGCACTATGTTATGAATAAGTTAAATACTAAATACGTAAAAGAAGTGGACAGTTGATAATGGACAGTGTTATCCATTGTCTGTCCACTGTCAACTATATTTTTATACCCTTAATAAATTAATAGCCAAAAATAAGGGTAGTTCTTAAAAGTTTATTTAAGAACCACCCTTTATTATATAATATCTACTTTTTCTTCTTATATGGGATACTCACTATAAATTTAGTTCCAACGCCTTTTTGGCTTTCAACATTTATTTTCCCATTAAATGCTATTACAATGTGCTTAACAATAGCTAATCCTAAACCTGTTCCACCAGTTTCTCTAGACCTTGCCTTATCTACTCTATAAAACCTTTCAAACAGCCTTGGTATCTTGTGTTCTGAAATCCCAACTCCAGTATCTTCTACTTCAATAATGCATGATCCTTTATCATAATAACTTCTAATATAGATCTTATCTCCAGATTCAGAATATTTCACAGCATTATCAACAAGATTTATTAGCATCTGTTTAAATTTATCACTATCACCCCAAAGTGGAGCAACAGATTGCAACTCCATCCTTATATCTCTTTCTTTTCCCTTTTTAGTGCTTTTGATTAAATTATAAACATCATCAATAATTTCATTTACATATACACTTTCATTAACCATCTCTGTCTGCTGTTCAATATGAGATAAAGTTAGTATATCATTAATCAATCTTGTTAATCTCTCAGCTTCAGTATTTATAATATCAAGGAATTTATTCTTAGTCTCTACATCATCTACATCCTTTAAAGTTTCAGCAAACCCTTTTATAGATGTTAATGGAGTCTTTAATTCATGAGAAACATTTGCTACAAATTGAGTCCTCATTTTCTCCAACCTTTTTATATCAGTAATATCTTGAAGTACTGCTACTGTCCCAATATGATCATTAACATTAATAATATCTGCTGTTTTCACTCTAAAATACCTTCTCTCATTAGTATCTATGGTTATTTCAACGTATTCTTGTATATCTGTAGAAAAAAGCTTTGCCAACTCTTGATTATCAATGCATTTATCTAGTCTTTCTCCTATTACATCTCCCTTAATTTTAAACATGCTCTTAGCAAATGAATTTATCATTATTATATTTCTATTTCTATCTAGTGCTAATAGCCCACTATCCATACTTCCCAAAATAGCTTCCAATCTGTTCTGTTTATCAGTAACTTCTTTTATCATACTTTCTAACTGCATAGCCATTTTATTAAAGCTTTTTCCAAGTTTACCAATCTCATCATCACTAGTTACTTGAACCCTTCTAGTTAAATCCCCTTTTGCAATCCTTTCTGTTGTAACTTCTAAATTCTTTATTGGTTTAACAATTACATAAGCAATTTTATTTGAAAACCAAATTGATACTAAAAAAATGATTACAACAGAATAAAGATAATAAGCAAAGTACTTTCCAGAAAACATATTTACATAATGTATAGGTAAGGCTGTTCTAATATATTTATTCTTATATTTTACAGCATAGTATACCATACTTGTATTCAAAGAGTTA
Source organism: Oceanirhabdus sp. W0125-5 (assembly GCF_027938815.1). GTDB lineage: Bacteria > Bacillota > Clostridia > Clostridiales > Clostridiaceae > Oceanirhabdus. The sequence continues at coordinate 2,837,828 of NZ_CP115913.1, read as the reverse complement.
CTATATCTGATAGAATAACCTTCTCCACTTTCCCTTGCTTGTTGAATTTCTTCTCTCATTATATGATTATCAAGTAATTCTTCGTCTGCATGAGTATCTTGAATAACCTTACCATCTTCATTAATAATTGTAATTCTAAGATCCTCTTCTTCATTAGTATAATGCTGAAAATGCATGTTAGGGTCATTTTCTAGACTATTTATTATCAATTTACTATTGGTTTTTAAGTTATTTTTTACATTCTCCTCATATTGTCTATTAAATATTGATGAGAACAATATTGTGAGTGTAATTAAAAACAATGTAAAAAATCCCAATATATATATCATTAATTTTTTTTTCATTACTATTCACCACTATTAAATCTATATCCTATACCTCTTACTGTTTGAATGTATTTAGGATTTTTATCATCATTCTCAATTTTCTTTCTAAGGTGCCTTATATGAACATCAACAGTTCTTGTTTCTCCTACATATTCATATCCCCAAATTTTATCTAAAAGATATTCTCTGGTCATAACCCTGCCTTTATTTCTGCATAAAATACTTAAAAGTTCAAACTCCTTAAGTGTAAGTTCTACTCCTTCTCCATTCTTTTTTACTTGATGTTTATCAAAATCAATAATAATTTCTCCAAAGGCAAATTTATTTTCTTCTTGCTTCATATTAGTTCTTCTCAAAACAGCTTTTACTCTGGCAACCAATTCTCTTACTGAAAAAGGTTTAGTTATATAATCATCTGCACCAAGTTCTAATCCTAATATCTTGTCAAACTCCTCTCCTTTTGCAGTTATCATGACAACTGGTATATTGGCAGTAAGGCTGTTTTTACGAATTTCCTTACAAACATCATATCCATCCATTCCTGGTAACATAAGGTCAAGTAATATTAAGTTAGGTGTTTCTGACGCAGCTAACTGAACAGCATCATTACCATTATCTGCGCATATAACCTTATATTTATTCTTTTCAAGATTAAATTTTAATAATTCCCTTATATGTTCCTCATCGTCTACAATTAAAATCTTTATATCATTATTCATTTTAATCCTCCTTAAAGCTTTATTAATCTTTGCTACTTTAAATATACAAAAGCAAAATTTCTTCCACTTAAATCTTTATCTCTTCTATAAGAATAAAATTCATCATTACAAATTGTACATTTGCCAATATCATGTATATTTTCTTCTTTAACACCTAACGCTTGTAGTTGAAGCTTAATACATTCTGTCAAGTCTAACATCCGTTTATCATTTATCTTGCCCTTATATATCTCTTTTGAATTAAAATCATTAATCAATTCATAACTTACTTCATAACAGCATTTTCTAGCATGAGGTCCAATAAAAACCTCTATTTCACTTTCTTTAGAATCTAAATCATTATTTATTTTTTGTATACATTCAGTTAATATTCCATTTAAGGTTCCTTTCCATCCGCTGTGGACAACTCCAATAGTACCGTTATTCTTGTTCACCACTATTATTGGAGTACAATCTGCTCCAAAAACCCCTATTGCTATTTTTTTAGAATTTGTTATAATTCCATCTCCATCAACCACATCTTCAGGATCCCTTAAAATATTATTTGAATGTATTTGATTCAAATAAAGTACCTTTTCAACATTAAACCACTTAGGAATCATTGAAAGGAATCTTTTACCTTCTTCTGTATCTTTCTTAAAGTCTATACCATTTACATTAGTACTAAAAACTATCTCCGCTTTTTCAGTAGAAAAACTATAAAACTTATAATTATCAACTATTTTTACTTTGAAATCATTTATCATCTTTTCACCTTCTATAATTTATTCTATAATATATACTTAAAATTTAAAATATTAGTTGAATTGATTTAACCCAATTTTAACTTAAATATTTTCTTTTTTAGGTAATTAAAAGAATTTCTATGATTATATTTAATTCTAATTCATTTTTTATGTATAATAAAAGATATGCTTAATCATAAGCATATCTTAGTTTTAACTTTTCTTCTTTAAAGCAGCTATTTCTTCCATAAAACTATCTATATCTTTGAACTGTCTATATACTGATGCGAATCTCACATAAGCTATCTCATCAATTTCTTTAAGCTTTTCCATTACTAACTCTCCAAGATATTGAGACTGTACTTCTGTTCTCATCTGATTATATAGTTTCTTTTCTATATCATCAGCCACTTCTTCAAGAATTTTTCTTGAAACTGGTCTTTTTTCGCAAGCTCGTATAAGACCATTGAGTAATTTGTTTCTATCAAAGTTCTCACGGTCCTTATTTCTTTTTATAATAAGTATTGGAATATTTTCTACTTTTTCATAAGTTGTATAACGCTTATTACATTTAAGACATTCTCTACGTCTTCTTATAGCTGACTTATCTTCACTTGAACGCGAATCAACAACCTTACTTTCCTCAAAATTGCAAAATGGACATCTCATATTCATCATCCTAATCTATGGTTTTTTGTACTTAGTAACATAATATCATTTTTTTCATTATAGGGCAATTCTCAATTGAAATTTAATGATTTTAAGTTCTTACTCATTCTCCATATAATCTTCACCTTCTACTAAAATCACATCAACTCCAATCTTGTATATTTTGTCCCATGGTACTTCAACATAATTATCTTTTGCAAAAAATGAAACTTTCCCATAAGGAATTATTACGGATTCTACTTTATAACCATCACAATCAACAACAAAATCTTTTATGTATCCCATTCTTGTTCCAGTAGAAATATCAATTACTTCCATACTTTTTAAACTATTTATAGAAAATAAACTTAAATCTGATTCCATATCTGTTACCTCCTTTATATTAATCACTTTAAATAAATCATCACCCCAAACTGATGATTCTCTTATAAAAATCATATTAAAAAATCACTTAAAATATGATTGTTAATAAATATATTTTTAAATGCTTATTAATATGCAGAAAGGTTCAGATTGACTATTTAATAATAGTCAACCTGAACCTTTATACATATCATTACTTTTAGACCTTAAAATATGGTCTATTCATTAATTTATAACCTTCAATATCTTACGTTTGCATATTTTTAAATATGCTTTCTCATGTGTTTTAAGGCAGATTTTTCTAACCTTGAAACTTGAGCTTGTGAAATCCCTATTTCATCAGCCACTTCCATTTGAGTCTTTCCGTTAAAGAATCTCAAATTTAATATTAACTTTTCCCTTTGGTTTAATTTTTTCATAGCCTCTTTTATTGATATATTTTCAATCCAACTTTCATCATTGTTTTTATTATCGCTTATTTGATCCATAACAAATATAGCGTCTCCACCATCATGATATATTGGTTCAAATAATGAAACTGGATCTTGAATAGCATCTAATGCAAATACAATATCTTCACGAGGTATTTCTAACTCTTTACTAATTTCTGAAATTGTTGGCTCTTCATTATTTTTTTTAATCAATCTATCTCTAACTTGTAATGCTTTATAAGCAATATCTCTTAGGGATCTACTAACTCTAATGGAATTATTGTCTCTTAAATATCTTCTAATTTCTCCAATTATCATTGGAACTGCATAGGTTGAAAACTTAACATTTTGTGATAAATCAAAGTTGTCAATAGCTTTAATAAGTCCGATACACCCAACTTGAAACAGGTCATCAACATTTTCTCCTCTATTATTGAATCGCTGAATTACACTTAGCACCAATCTCAAGTTGCTTTTTATAAATCTTTCTCTACATTCAGTCTCTCCCTCCTTTAATTTAAAAAGAAGTTCTCTCATTTCTTTTTCTTTAAGAACAGGTAGTGTAGATGTATTCACACCACATATTTCAACCTTATTAATTAACATGATACTCCATCCCTTCAGTATAGTAGCATTTAAAATTATCCCCTAAAAGATTTGTTTTTATACTGAAGACAACTATACCATTTTACTGATTTCTTTCTTCAATCGTTTAATAATCCGCTTCTCAAGCCGAGATATATAGGATTGAGAAATTCCTAAAAGATCGGCAACTTCCTTTTGTGTTTTCTCTCTCTTACCATTTAATCCGAATCTTAATTTTAATATTTTCTTCTCCCGCTCATTTAATTTTTTCATTGCAAGAAGTAATAATTGTCTATCAACTTCATCTTCGATATAGTGATAAACTATATCACTATCAGTTCCTAAAATATCTGATAATAATAATTCATTGCCATCCCAATCTATATTAAGAGGCTCATAAAATGATATTTCTGCTTTGACTTTATTATTCCGTCTCAAATACATAAGTATTTCATTTTCAATACATCTTGATGCATATGTTGCTAACTTAATGTTCTTATTTGGATCAAATGTATTAACTGCTTTAATCAGCCCTATTGTTCCTACCGAAATTAAATCTTCAACATTAACCCCTGTATTTTCAAATTTTCTAGCTATATATACAACGAGCCTCAGATTTCTCTCAATCAAAGTTGCTCTAATTATTTCATTTCCATCCCCAAGCTTATGAACAAGTTCAAATTCTTCATCCTTACTTAATGGAGGTGGTAGCGCATCACTTCCTCCAATATATAATATTTTTTTGGAAAAGAGCTTGAATTTTGTCAATAATTTGTTTATAATTCTATCAATTTTTATCAAATTTATCCCCCTCTTCAAAGTAAAAAATATTAGTATTTAAAATACTTAGTTCAACAGATTTTTTCACTTCAATTGTAATAAAATATTACTTGGTAAAACCCCCTGAAAACTTTCTTGAAATCCCCCTTTTTTGCCAGCTATCAAAACGTTAATCAGTTCATTTTCCTCACCTTTATTGTTAATTATTTTTACTTCATCTGGTTCAAACCCATATAAGTATTCAACTTTGTTACTCACAGAACTATAAGGAATTCTATAACAGTTTTCTTGATTAATATTGAACTCCATATATTTCATTTCCTCTATAACAATTACGTCTTTACCGCTTATGGGTTCTGTTAAAAAATTACCTGTATCTAAAAGTGCTTTAAAAGTAATTCCTACATTTTCTTTAATTATTTTTATTGTGTACATATACTGCTCTTTAATCCTATGTTCATTTATAAAATAAAAAATCCTTTCAAAAAATATTGCAATTACTAATACTGCAAGTATGAGTCCTTTATATGTAAAATTAAGTATCATTCCATTAAATATTACACCTTTACCTAGTGATACATGAATAAATAAACAAGCGCCACTTAAAACAAAACTCACAGTTAAAAATATCAGCCATAGCTTTAATAATTGCTTTACTCCTATTTCTCTCTTTTTAAATGCAATCATAACCATTATTAGCCCAATAATGAGTTTCATGATTATATTACTTAATAATCCGATATGAATAACCAAGAAAATAATTCCATATATAACACCTGCTAAAGCTCCTAAAACACACCTCCAAATACATATTCTTTTTTTTTGAACCTTCCCAGTTATTAAAAGTAAGAAATAATTAATAATAAGATTTTCTAAAATAAAGACATCAATATACACACCCATATACATCACCCTTGTAATACATTATACACTGTTCTTTTTCAAAATTTTGTCAATTTTACCCTCAATAAATATCTTTTCATTTCGTTTTTTATTACATTTACCAACACAGTTTGATAGACTAGGGTCTAATTAAGTTTGAATACAATAAAATTCTTTGTAATTTGTAAGATTTTAATAACAATAAAACCCTTTAAAAGAAGTTGACAATTGACAGTGGACAGTTGACAACGTAGGATGTTTCTGCTTGCGCAGAAACTACATTTTATTGTTCTTTAGAGCAAAGGGATTTTACTCATTTCTTCTTGAGATAAAATATTGTATTTATAAATGATAAATATTTAAGAATCATATTGAAATTAAACAACGATTGAGTTGTAAGATATTTTAATTGTTGTGAATATTTTGTATAATAAATATAATATATAATAATTAAAGTACATAATATTCCATTGTAAAGGACAATAAATTGTTATAAATAAATAGTGGACATAATGTATTTAGGATAATAGAGGGAGGGATACAATATGTTAGTTACACCAAATTATCATTTCAATGGTAATTGTGAAGAAGCCTTAAAGTTATATCAAAAAGCATTTAATGGGAATTTACTTATGCTTATTCGTTATAGGGATGCCAATCCAAAAGACATGTGTATTGAAGGGTTATCAGATAGGGAGAAAAACTATGTTTACCATGCTGAAATGGTTATAGGAACTCAACGTTTTATGTTTAATGATTCTACAGATGAAATTCCAAAAGGTCAGAGTATTTCTATTGTAATTACCTTTGAGTGCTCAAGTGATGTTAAAAATGCTTACAATATACTAATTGATGATGCTAAGGTTATTCATCCATTACAAGAAACTACATACAGCAGTTGCTTTGCATCTTTAATAGATAAATTTGGCATGAGATGGGAACTGATGACAGAGAACAAATGCTAATTACTGTACAATATTCTACTGATAATTTAAGGGAGTCTATTTGTAGGCTCCCTTAAATTTTTCATTTCATCAACTCTATTTTTAAATATATCCTTTTATTTAAACCACAATGTTTCATCAAAATGAAGCGAGTCTCCCTCACGTTGTCCAAGGACTAATATAATTAAAATTTCTCGGAGAGAAATGTCATTCGTTGTCAACTGTCCACTGTCAACTTTCAACTAAAAAAGAGTTGTATCAAAATGATTCATTTTGATACAACCCTTTTTTTATTAGTTGTTTCTTCTTCTTAAAAATGCTGGAATTTCAAGATCTGGAGAGTTAAAATCATAATTTTTCTTCTCTTCTACCTTTTCTTCAATTTCCTTAACATCTATCTTTTCACACTCTTCTTCTTTAATTTCTTCTGTTTTAGATACAGTAATTGAAGAATTAACTTGTGGTTCTTCCACAATCTTATCTTTTTCAAACCCTGTAGCTATTACAGTAATTCTTATTTCATCTTTAATATTCTCATCAATTACAGCACCAAATATTATGTTAGCATCCATATCTGCAGCTTCTTGAACAATTTCAGCAGCTTCATTTATCTCTAATAATCCTAAATCTGGGCCACCTGTAACATTTAACAGCACCCCTGTAGCACCTACAATAGATGTTTCAAGAAGTGGACTTGAGATTGCTTGTTTTGCTGCATCAGCAGCTCTACTCTCTCCACTTGCTTTACCAACTCCCATATGCGCTAAGCCTTTATCTTGCATTATTGTTCTAACGTCAGCAAAGTCAAGGTTAACTAATCCTGGAATAGTAATCAAGTCTGATATACCTTGAACACCTTGTCTTAATACATCATCTGCCACTTTAAATGCTTCCATTAATGATGTTTTCTTATCTACCATCATTAGAAGTCTTTCATTAGGGATAGTAACAAGAGTATCTACTTTATCTTTTAATTCTTTAATACCCATTTCTGCTTGCATCATTCTTTTTCTTCCCTCAAATGGGAATGGTTTTGTTACAACACCAACTGTAAGTATGTTCATTGCCTTGGCAATTTCAGCTACCACTGGAGCAGCTCCTGTTCCAGTTCCACCGCCCATACCAGCAGTAATAAAGACCATGTCAGCACCTTTTATAGCTTGTTCAATTTCTTCTCTACTCTCTTCGGCTGCCTTTTTACCAATTGAAGGATTCGCACCCGCTCCAAGCCCTTTTGTTAGCTTGTCTCCTATTTGGATTTTTTGGTTTGCCTGAGACAATAATAATGCCTGCTTATCTGTATTAATCCCGATAAATTCAACGTTTCTTAATCCTTCAATAATCATTCTGTTAACAGCATTATTTCCACCGCCACCGCAACCGATGACTTTTATTTTAGCAAAATCTTGTACATCTACATCAAAATCAAGCACAACACTACCTCCTTAACTAAAAAGATTTGAAAAAATGTTTTTTATTCTCTTAGCTAAGCCTTTTCTCTCAGCATAAATTTCATCATCATAATCATCATCTAAATCATCGTCTGTAAAATCGTGAACAGCTTTTTTTCTATTACTAGCTTTAGTATTTTCATCTATAGCATTTTTTAGCACACCTACTACATTAGAAAATAAAGGACTAGCAGCACCTATGTAATCAGGTGAACCAATTCTCACTGGCTTATTGAGTATTTTTTCCCCTACTTCTTTTATACCTTTAAATAGAGTTATACCTCCACCTACTAAAATTACACGTTCAATAGATTTTTCATACCCACTTTTTTCAAGCTCAGCTTTAACAAATTCCAAAAGTTCCGCAACACGAGCTTCAATAATATCAACTAAAAAGCCATGCTTCACTTCTATAAATTCCCCTAGAATATTATTGCATGTGAAAATTTCATTTGATACATCCTTTTTAAGAGTACCATACTTCAACTTCATATTTTCTGCTTCATCCATTGAAATTTTCAATCCAACAGATAAATCATTAGTGATTGTTTTACCACCAAAAGGTATACTAGAAGTATAACACAATTTCCCGTTTGAAAAAACAGATAAATCAATTGTTTCAGCACCAACATCTACTAAAGCCGCTCCAAAACGTTTTTCCTCTTGAGATAGAACTACACTCCCAGCTGCTACAGGTTTTAACTCTAACCCTTTAACAGTTAATCCAACAGCTTCAACAGATTTTATTAGATTGTTAACAACACTTGATCTAGCAGTTACAACTTTTACATTTGCTTCAAGTTTATTACCTGTCATTCCAATAGGATCTTTTATCATATCATAATCATCAATTACATAATCCTCTGGAATAACTCCAATAACCTCTTTATCACTTGTTATAGATATAAATTTTGAAGCTTCAATAGCTCTTTCTTTATCCTTTTTAGTTACTGTATTTTCATTAGCACTTATAGCAACAACACCTTTGCTCTCAACCAACTCACAAATTCCACCTGGAACAACTAGATACGCAGAGCTAAAATCCTTCTCAACCATTTTTTGAAGTTGTTCCTTACACTTGAGTATTGATTTAGCAGTACTCTCAATATCAATAACTATACCTTTATTTAAACCTTCACATTTAGAAGAACTGATTCCCATGATTTGTAGGTTTTCCTCGCTATCTATTTTACCAACTGCCGCATAAATTTTTGATGAACCGATGTCTATTCCAATAACATATTCATTCATGGACTAAACCTCCTTAAGAAAACCCTCTGTACTATATTCAACATAAACTTATTATTTCCTCTAAATTTTTTTATATTTTTGTTTAAATTTAAAATATCTTTATATTAATTACTTAATACTTAAAATATGTACTTTTTTAGAAAACCAACAACCTATTTAGCATAGAGTGATCAATAGAAAATTTAATAGCATCTTCTTTTGATATAATGCCTTTCTTACATAGATCCGCTAAGCACATATCCATAGTTTTCATACCATATTTTGAACCTGTTTGAATTAATGATTCTATTTGATGTGTCTTTCCTTCTCTAATTAAATTCTGTATAGCATTTGTATTTTTCATTACTTCTTGAGCACAGATTCTTCCATTCCCCTCAGTTCCAGGAATTAGTTGCTGCGAAACAACCCCTTTTAAAACTGCAGCTAATTGAACCTTTATTTGTTGTTGTTGATGAGGAGGGAATACATCAATTATCCTGTCAATCGTCTTAACTGTTCCAACAGTATGGAGCGTAGATAAAACCAAATGTCCTGTCTCAGCTGCTGTTAATGCTATAGAAATTGTTTCTAGATCCCTCATTTCCCCAACTAGAATAACATCAGGATCCTCTCTTAATATGGCTCTTAATGCTCTATGATAGCTTGTACTATCTTTTCCTATCTCCCTCTGATTAACAATGGATTTACTATGTTTATGCAAATATTCTATAGGATCTTCAAGAGTAATAATATGAGCAGATCTATTATTATTAATCTCATTTACCATAGCTGCTAGAGTGGTACTCTTACCACTTCCTGTAGGACCAGTAATAAGCACTAATCCTCTCTGTTCTTCACAAAGTTCCTTAAGTGCTTGCGGCATATTCAACTCCTTTAGTGAAGGGATTTTTTGTCCTACCACTCTAATAGCTATAGCATGACTTCCTCTTTGTTTATATACATTAACCCTAAATCTACCTAATCCTGAAATTGAAAATGAAATATCAAATTCTCCCATCTCCATATATTCGTCAAATTTATCTTGAAGAATTTCTTTAGCATATTCTTCTGTATCTAACGGCATTAGCTTCTTATTATTCAACTTTTGAAGTTCTCCATTTACTCTAACATTAGGACTTGCCCCAACTGTTAGATGTAAATCTGATGCGTTGCACTGTATTGTAGTCTCCAAAAGTTCCTTTAATGGTATCATGATTTTTCCTCCTTCAAGTAAATAATAATCCCCTTTAAAGAATAAATTCTTATCATTCTTTGTTATTTTTCTTAATTGGGTTATCAAGTTCTTTGTTTAGTTTTTTTAGTGCCCTCTTTTCAATTCTTGAAACATAAGATCTTGAAATTCCCAATAATTTTGCTATTTCTCTTTGAGTCTTGGGTTTTCCATTATTTAACCCATATCTCAACTGAATAATTATTTTTTCTCTTTCCTTTAGCGATTCATTAATCTCTTTATATAACCTCTTAACCTGAATTTTATTCTCTACAATTTCAATTATAGAATCTTCTTCAGAACTTAAAACGTCCATTAAAGATATCTCATTACCTTCTTTATCTATTCCTATTGGATCCTGTAAAAATATTTCAGCTTTATTTTTGGTTCTATACCTTATAAACATTAGAATCTCATTTTCTATGCACCTAGCCGCATATGTGGCTAACCGCGTACCCTTTTCACTATCAAATGAATCTATAGCTTTTATCAATCCTACTGTTCCTATTGAGATGAGATCATCCACTTCCTTATATGAATAAGAATACTTTTTCACTATGTGCGCCACAAGCCTCAAATTTCTCTCTACAAGAACGTTTTTTGCTATTAAATCTCCATCTTTAAGTTTGTTTAAATAATATTTTTCCTCTTTTTCACTTAGAGGTTGTGGAAAAGAATTCCCCCCAGTGATGTAAGCTGTTAAGAGTGTCATATCACCAATAAGTTCAATCAAGTAACTTAAAAAAATCACTATATTTCCTCCTAAAACACTGCTTATTACTATAATATGATGATATTAAGAGAAATGTTACCTAATTTATGTTTATTTAGAAATAAAAATATTACTCTTTTATTATCGTCACTTTTTAGAAATTATTCAATAGTTTTATAATAAAATTAAAATTTTCTCTCATTTTCATTAATAAAAGATTATTTTCACTAACTAACTAAATATTATTATAGAAGGAAATTTAAACTTCAAGGTACTAATACAGAGAATTTAAAAAAAGAACATAAAAATGTTCTTTTTTAATCTTGAATAATCTGCTTAATTTTTGAAGTTATTAAATCAATTGCAACTTTATTATATCCACCTTCTGGAATAATTATATCAGCATATCTTTTTGTTGGTTCAATAAATTGCATGTGCATTGGTCTTACTACATTAAGATATTGTTCAATGACAGATTCCATACTTCTGCCTCTTTCCTCAATGTCCCTAACTAATCTTCTGATAAATCTTACATCCGGGTCCGTATCAACATATAGCTTTATATCTAATTGTTCCCTTAATAATTCATCATCTAGAACCAAAATACCTTCAACTATTATTATACTCTTTGGCTCTACCTTAATTGTTTCTGCCACTCTATTATGAATAGTAAAATCATAAATTGGTTTTTCGATTTCTTCACCATTCATCAAACTTTTTATGTGGCTAACTAACAACTCTGTATCAAAAGCATCTGGGTGGTCATAGTTTGTTTTAACTCTTTCCTCTGGAGTTAAATGACTTTGATCTTTATAATAAGAATCCATCTCCAAAATAGATAAATTTTCATTAAATTTGTTACAAATCTCCTTTGTTACAGTACTCTTCCCTGAACCTGAACCACCAGTTATACCGATTATTACGGGATGCTTCATTTATTTTTCCCCCTTACGTTTTACAATAATATCATTTTTTTCTATAGGTGCATCAACCTCTGCAGTAAAAATCATCTGAGGTTTATTTGCAGATTCTATTTCATTCCCGTTCTCATCTTTCATATTTTTAAGATGAACGTGAATATTATCACCTTTAGGTTTCATTACTTCAGCCGACTCATTATTAAGGATCTTGTTACGTTGTTCAATTGTAACAATTCCATTATCATAGCTTCTTACAATCCCAATGATGTCGTATTCTCTTTCATATGCAGAAGAATCATAAACTTGCATATTCTCTCTACCAAAATAAAATCCTGTATGATATGTTCTATGACTTGGTCTCATCAATAGTTCCATCCATTTAGGGTTAAATTCATACCCCTTTGGGTCTTCAAAGTATGCATCTAGAGCTTCTCTATAAGCTTTTACAACTGAAGCTACATAAAAGATGCTCTTCATTCTTCCTTCAATTTTCAAAGAATCTATTCCTGCTTCAACTAATGCTGGAATATGTTCAATCATACACATATCTTTGGAATTCATAATATATGTACCTCTTTCATCCTCATAAACAGGGAAAAACTCTTCTTTTCTTTTCTCTTCCATTAAATGATACTTATATCTACACGGCTGAGCACATGCCCCTCGATTAGCATCTCTTCCTACCATGTAATTTGATAATAAACATCTACCTGAATAAGAAATACACATTGCACCATGAACAAACGCTTCAATTTCACAACCTTCAGGTAAGTTTTTCTTAAGTTCCTTAATTTCATCCATATTAAGTTCTCTTGCTAAAACAATTCTTTTTACACCTTGTTTATACCAGTATTGACAACTTCTATAATTAACTGTATTAGCCTGTGTGCTTAGATGTAATTCTAAATTAGGAACAGTTTCCTTTGCTATCATAAATATCCCTGGATCCGCAATTATAATTGCATCAACATTTAGCTCTTCTAATTCTTTAAGATACGCCTCTAAACCTTCAAAATCTTCATTATGAGGAAATGCATTTAATGTTACATATACCTTTCTTCCTCTTTCATGTGCATAATCAACACCTTCTTTTAATTGATCATAATTAAAATTATTCGCAAAAGCTCTTAAATTCAGCTTATGACCTCCACAATAAACAGCATCTGCTCCAAAATTGATTGCTGTTTTTAACTTATCTAGATTTCCAGCTGGTGCAAGTATTTCTGGTTTAAACACTACTATCCCTCCTTGTGGTTATCGCTATTCCGTCACCCATAGGAATAATTGTTGTTAAGAGATTTTTATCTTTTGAAATCATTTCTAAGTATTTTCTCATTCTTTTAACTATAGTAATCTTTCTTCTTTTCACAAGATCATCCGTTGCAACCATTCCTCTGAATAAAACGTTATCAGAAATAATTATTCCATCATCCTTAAGAAGTTCTAAACAAAAGGGTAAAAAATGATTATAATGACCTTTACCTGCATCCATAAATATAAAATCATATTCACCTTTTTGGCTTTCTGATAATTTTTCTAGAGCTTCAAGACATTCTTCATGAATAATAGTTATATTTTCACTATATCCATATTTCTCAATATTCTCTTGAGCAATTTTAACCATCTCATCATTTCTATCAATAGTAACAATTTCACATTGTTTGTTTAATTCCTTACACATAAGTATAGAAGAATACCCTATTGCAGTTCCTAACTCCAAGATTTTCTTAGGTTTCTTCATTGTAACCATAACCTTTAAAAAATTAGCAACTTCTTGCTGTACAATAGGAACATGGTTTTCCTCGCTGTACTCTTCCATCCCTTTTAAAGGTTCATCATTTTCTTCTATTAAATTTCTCAAATATTTTTCCATATAGTCATGTGCTATTCCGCTCATGAGATCCCTCCATTAATTTCCTTGTGTCTGAGCTTTAACTCTGAGAAAATCATTGTAATCATCAGTAAAAAAGTGTGTACCATCATTATTAGATACAAAGTAAAGATAATTTGTATCTTCTGGATACAATGCAGCTAATATGCTCTCTTTTCTTGGAGCTCCGATTGGCCCTGGTGGTAAACCTTCATTCATGTAAGTATTGTACGGAGATTCAACTTTAAGATCCTTGTTCAGTACTATTAATTTATCTCTCTCGTAAAATTCATTACCAATAGAATAAATTACTGTTGGACATGACTGAAGCAGCATCCCAGCTTTAATTCTATTTGAATAAACTGAAGATATTAATGCTCTCTCTTCATCTTTAACAGCCTCTTTTTCAACAATCGATGCTAAAGTTATCACCTCATGAAGGTTTTCTATCTTCATACTATATTCTTCTTCAATACTTTCAATAGTCTTCTCAAATTTATTAATCATTATTTCAATAACCTCGGAAGGTTTGCTATCCACATAAAAATCATATGTGTCAGGATATAAATATCCTTCTAACTTATAGTTTGCATATGAAGACTCAATTACATACTCAGGTAATTTATATTCTTGTACAGCTTTTAGAAAATCATCTCTAGTTAATACTCCTGATTTTTGAAAAACATCTGCAATTTGTTCAATATTCATACCTTCAATTATTGTAATCCTATAAGTATCTTTTTTTGTTCCTTCTGAAAGCTTAGAAATTAGTCCATCAAAAGTTTCATCTGTATTAATAGTATAATCTCCTGGTTTTATATCGCATTTAATATTATTTTTCTTAACATACAATTTATAAACCAGTGGATTTTTAACCTTCTTCTCATTATATAGTCTTTCCAATAATGAGTAAAAGGAATCCCCTTGATTAACAGTAATTTTCATATTATCTGTTCCCGTTAAGGGATGATTAAGTGCCTCATTATAATAATTCATACCAAAAAGATATCCCCCAGTAATGATGGCACCTAATACAATAATGAAAACTAAAAACTTCTTCATTTTATCGCCCCCATACTCTAAGTAAATGGATAATGTATAATGGAGAATGTATAATGATGGATGTTTTGCTTCGCAAAACTACATTTTATTGTTCTTTAGAACATCAGGATTTACTTATTTTATCTTCAGATAAAATATTGTTTTAAAATACAAGGTCTTATCTGTAATGAAACAAGTAAACTATCATTGTCAAAGGTACAATATAATTTATATTTCTCGGAGAGAAATCTCCTTCATTATCCATTATACATTATCAACTATCAATTTCTTTTCAAAAGCCTACTTTCTATTTCTAGCTCTCTTTCTAGCATTAGAATCTAGAATTTTTTTTCTTAATCTAATATTTTTAGGAGTTACTTCTACTAATTCATCAGAATCTATAAACTCTATACTC
Source organism: Oceanirhabdus sp. W0125-5 (assembly GCF_027938815.1). Classification (GTDB taxonomy): domain Bacteria; phylum Bacillota; class Clostridia; order Clostridiales; family Clostridiaceae; genus Oceanirhabdus. Next base: position 2,822,534 of record NZ_CP115913.1, on the reverse strand, counting down.
TTTTCAAGAGACATTACTCTAGGTGGAACAAGTTTTAATGAATCATCTGCACCAGATGATCTAGTATTTGTAAGTTGTTTCTTTTTACATACATTAACTTCAATATCACCTAGACGCGCTTGTTCACCAACTATCATTCCTTCATACACGTCAGTTCCTGCACCTATAAATAACACGCCTCTTTCTTGAGCGTTAAATAATCCATAAGCAACTGCAGTTCCTTTTTCAAAAGCAACTATTGATCCTTTTGCTCTTTCTGGAATCTCGCCTTTGTATGCTTCGTATCCTTCAAGAATACTGTTCATAATACCATTACCTTTTGTGTATGTCATGAAATCTGATCTAAAACCGATTAATCCTCTAGCTGGAACCTTGAACTCTATTCTAGTATAGCCATTAACAGCAGAAGTCATATTTACAAGTTCCGCTTTTCTTGGTCCTAGTTTTTCCATAACTCCACCCATAAATTCTTCTGGAACATCTATAACAAGTTTTTCCATAGGCTCTAATATCTTACCATTTTCTTCTTTAAAGATAACAGTCGGCTTAGAAACCTGGAACTCATATCCTTCTCTTCTCATTGTTTCAATTAAAACTGATAGGTGTAATTCTCCTCTTCCACTAACCTTAAAGCAATCAGCAGAATCAGTATCTTCAACTTTTAAACTTACATTTGTTTCTAATTCTCTGTAAAGTCTATCTCTTAAGTGTCTTGAAGTAACATATTCCCCGTCTTGCCCTGCAAATGGTGAATCATTTACTATGAAATTCATGGAAAGTGTAGGCTCATCAATTTTTACAAATGGAACCGCCTCCGGATTTTCAGTGTCTGCTAATGTATCACCAATGTTAATATTAGCTATTCCTGATACAGCTACTATATCTCCAATCATTGCAGATTCAACTTCTGCTTTACTTAATCCCTTATATGTGTATAAGTTTGAAACCTTAACTTTCTTTATTTCTCCATCTTTGTCTATAAGTGCAACTTGTTGATTTTTATCAATTCTTCCTCTAATAACTTTACCAATTCCTATTTTTCCAACATAGTTATTATAGTCTATAGAACTAATCAATAATTGTAGTGGAGCATCCAACTCTCCTTCTGGAGCATTAACATTCTTTACAATACCGTCGAAAAGATCTTCCATATTATCTTTTAAATTCTCAGAATCATATGACGCATGTCCTTCCTTCGCCGAAGCATAAATAGCTTTAAAATCAAGTTGCTCATCATCAGCTCCTAATTCAACAAAAAGATCAAACATCTCATCAAGAACCTCTTCTGGTCTTGCATCTTTTCTATCAATTTTATTTATTACAACAATTGGTTTTAATTTTAATTCAAGAGCTTTCTTAAGAACAAATTTTGTCTGTGGCATTACTCCTTCAAAAGCATCTACTACAAGCAGTACACTATCAACCATTTTCAGTACACGTTCAACCTCACCACCAAAGTCCGCATGTCCTGGTGTATCTATAATGTTGATTTTTATCCCTTTATAATCTATAGCAGTATTTTTAGATAATATTGTTATTCCTCTCTCTTTTTCAAGGTCATTAGAATCCATAACTCTCTCATCTATCTTTTCATTATCTCTAAAAATGTTACTTTGTCTCAAAAGAGCATCTACAAGTGTTGTTTTCCCATGGTCAACATGAGCTATAATAGCAATGTTTCTAATATCGTTTCTAACAAAATTACTCATGCTATTCCTCCTAAGTTTTGATTTTATAAAAAAATTGGACACCGCTGCATCCAATTTTACACTATCTTTTATTCTAATACCCGACAGGGTAAAAGTCAATTGTTATTTGGATTTTTCATTAGGATTTTAAAATTAAATACAAAGCATTCTTTAAAACAAATTGAAAATTGAAAATGGGAAACGGAAAACGATGGATGTTTCTGTTAACACAGAAACTACATTTTATTGTTATATATACCAATGGAAATTAGCTCATTTTATCTGTGATAAAATATTGGTATTTATTTCTATAACTAGTATACTAGAAATAGATATATTGAATATTGTTAGGAGGGCTTGAATGAAAAAAAAAATTATTATAATCACATCACTATTGGCACTAATGATGTCTATTAATATCTTTAGCAGAGTTCATATAAGCTATGAAGAGTTTGCTTATAATACTGTATATGGACTTATTAAAGATCAACTTAACGATAGAACTTTTGAAGAAGTTATTAAGTTTATCGACAAAGACGATATTGATGAATTTTTAGAGTCTTCAAAACAATTTAACTATCCTGAACTAGAATTGCCTAATAAATTTAGAACACCTTTACTTAATGAAGACAATAATATTAATTTAGTTAATACAAAATACTATCTCGATTCAGGTAAATGGATTAATTCTCCAATTAATAACAGTAGAAATGTGTTAGAATATAATCTTCATTTAAGTAAAGTTTATCACAGAGCATCATTAAACGAAGTGCAATTTAATTTTCGTTTTACAGAAAAAATAGGAGAGAACCATAAAATAACTTTAGGAAGAATAAGCATACTTTTAGATAAAAATGGATTTAATAAATATGAAATTGAAAATATATCTATACGTAAATTACATAGTTTTTAAAATTTCTCGGAGAGAAATATCCATCGTCCTCAACTTTACAGTTTTCAACTTAAAAATAGAAGCCATTGAATCAAATGATTCAATGGCTTCTATTTTTATATTAAACTTCTACAATTATCGGTAATATCATAGGATTTCTCTTTGTCTTCTCATAAAGATACTCTCTTAGATTCTCTTTCATTGTATTTTTAAGTACAGCCCATTCTTTAACATTTTGCTGTTCACATGCTTTAAGAACTTCTTTAACTCTCTTTTTAGCTTCTGAAATAAGATCTTCGCTTTCTCTAACATATACAAATCCTCTTGTTATTATGTCAGGACCCGCAATAATTTTACCACTATCTTTTTCCATTGTAACAACAACAGTAAGAATTCCATCTTGTGAAAGATGTTTTCTGTCTCTTAAAACAATATTTCCTACATCTCCAACACCTAATCCATCAACAAATATCTGCCCTGCATTAACGATGCCTGTCTTTTTAATTTCCTCGCTTGATATTTCAACAACATCTCCATTGTTACATATAACAACTTCCTCATCACTTCTACCAAGACCCTTTGCTAATTCTGCATGTTGCTTTAAATGCCTAAACTCACCATGTACAGGAATAAAGAACTTAGGCTTTATTAGTGCATGCATAAGCTTTAATTCTTCTTGACACGCGTGTCCAGATACATGAATATCAGCAAGTTTCTCGTATATTACTTGTGCACCTTTTTTAAATAACTGATTTATTACTTTAGTTACTGGCTTTTCATTTCCTGGAATAGGAGTAGCTGAAATAATAACCATATCCCCTTTATTTATTGACAGTTTTTTATGATCACCTCTAGCCATTCTAGTCAGTGCTGACATTGGCTCTCCTTGACTTCCTGTTGTAATTATTACAAGTCTATTTTTAGGATATTTATTAATTTCATCTAAACCTATAAGTATACCATCACTTACATCTATATATCCTAATTCAACAGCTACACTCACAATATTCTCCATGCTTCTTCCAGAAACAGCAACTTTTCTGTCATTTCTTCTTGCAGCATCGATTATTTGAATTATCCTATGGACATTTGAAGCAAATGTGGCAACAATAATTCTCTCATCACAATCTGATAATAAACGTTGGAATGTTTCTCCAACCATTTTTTCAGACATAGTATATCCAGCTCTCTCTACATTTGTACTTTCACACATCATGCAGATTACACCTTTTTTTCCTAACTCAGCAAATCTCGCTAAATCTGCTGGCATTCCATGAATAGGTGTATAATCTATTTTAAAGTCTCCACTATGGAACACTACCCCTAATGGTGTATGTACCGCAATAGCAGAAGCGTCAGCTATACTGTGCATAGTTCTAATAAACTCCACTGACATATTCTCTAATTTAACTATATCTCTTGATTTAACCGTTCTTAGCTTAGTAGTACTTAATAGACCGTGTTCTTTTAATTTTGATTCAAGAATACCTAAAGTTAATTTAGTTCCATAAACTGGTACATTCACTTCTTTTAATACATACGGTAATGCACCAATATGATCTTCATGACCATGAGTTAAGAATATCCCCTTAACTTTATCTTTATTTTTGTATATATACCCCATATCCGGGATTACCACGTCTATTCCCAACATATCATCCTCTGGGAATTTTAATCCACAATCAATCAAGATTATTTCATTTTTAAATTCAATCGCCGTTGTGTTTTTACCGATCTCATTCAAGCCTCCCAGAGGGATAATCTTTATCTTATCTTTGTCCTTTCTCAAAAGAATCCCTCCTATTCACTTAGTCACTATCTTTTTTACACTCTTCGCAAATTCCATAAAACTTCAATGAGTGATCTAATATTTTAAAGCTATAATTCTTCTCAATATTTTTTTCTAATTCATCTAAGAGATCGCCTTCAACTTCAATTACCTTACCACATCCATTACAAATAAGATGATGGTGTTGATGTTCTTCCCCTTCCATAACCAATTCATATCTACTACAGCCGTCATCTAAATCCAATTTTGATACAACTCCTAATTCTTCTAGAAGTTGAACAGTTCTGTATACAGTAGCTAAACCAATTTCAGGACAATTAACCTTAACTAAATCATATATTTCTTCTGCAGTAAGGTGTCTATCCTCACTATTCATAATACTGTTTAAAATAGCTCGTCTTTGAGGAGTTAACTTGTATCCCTTATTTTTCAAACTTTCCTTTAATTCATTAATTTTGTTAACATTTCCACTCATAAATTCCCCTCCTCTACTCTTTATTTCCGATTAGCATTAAAATATTAGAGTGTTTTACAATTAATCCGCTCAAGTACTCATAATATTAGTTTAATGCCCTAGAAGCCCTTTGTCAAATAATAATCATTATTATTTATTAAAACAATAACATTTATTTCAAAATTAAATAATTTCTATTCTTCTTCTTCTTCTTCTTCTTCTTCAAATAAAATTTCATAAGCTTCACTTACCATCATTAATTCATGCTCTTCCTCTACAGGAACAAATAATTCTTCTCCATCTTCATCATATACAAGTTTTAAAGCTATAGCTTCCTCAACATCTTCATCTTTTGGAATTACAATAAAATATTCTACTTCTTCAATATCTAACTTTGTTACAACTTCAAACTCAACTTCATTACCTTCTTCATCTAAAAGTGTTACATATTTAATTTCTTCACTCATTCTTTCTCTCTCCTTATCTAATTTTATCTAAATATCCTTGCAGTATGTACGTAGCAGCAATTTTATCAACTAAACCTTTTCTTTTTTTTCTAGAAAAGTCTGCTTCAATCATTATTCTATGTGCCGCTTTAGATGTTAATCTCTCATCCCACATCTCAATTTCAATATTAAATTCTTCCTTTAGCTTTTCACTAAATTCGATAGCTTTTTCTCCTTGTTCTCCAATTGTACCGTTCATATTCTTTGGTAAACCACATACTATTTTAGTTGGAGAATACTCTTCAAATATTTTTTTTAGTTCCTGCATATCATACTGAATGCTTTTTCTTCTAATTGTAGTAATACCTTGTGCAGTCAACCCTAAAGGATCACTTACAGCAACCCCAATAGTTCTGTCACCTATATCTAAACCTATTAATCTCATAGCATTCTCCTTTTTTTGTAATATAAGCAAATGCCCTATCGGGCATTTGCTTATTTAATATCTAAGTAAACTTTTAAAACTTCTTCTAAAAATTCATCTCTTTCCAGCTTTGTAATAAGCGTCCTAGCACCTTTATGATTAGTTATATACGTAGGATCCCCTGAAATAAAATATCCTACAAGTTGGTTCACTGGATTATATCCTTTTTCTACAAGTGCACTATATACCTCATTGATAATTGCTTTTGTAAAATCTTCTTTGTTCTTTATCGGATCAAATTGCATCGTATTCTGGTTATTCACACGAACACCCCACTTAAATCATTTATTTTATCATTTCTTCAAGCATTTCTTCAACCTTAGAAAGAGCATCTGCGATTTTTTCTGGATTCTTACCACCAGCTTGAGCCATATCTGGTCTTCCTCCACCGCCTCCTCCGCAGATTGAAGCAGCTTCTTTTATAATTTTACCACAATGTACCCCTTTTGGTAAAACATCTTTAGTTGCCATAGCTGCAAACATAGCTTTATTGTTTGCTTCACTTCCTAATATTACAAATCCACTTCCTAGTTTATCTCTTAGTTTTTCAACTAATTCTCTTAGTGCTCCACCATCAATATCTTTTACTGATCCTACGATAACTTTTACTCCATTAACCTCTTTAGAGTTATTTAAAAGTTCATCTAAAGCACCTGTAGACAATTTACTCTTTAGTTCTTTAATTTCTTTCTCTTTATCTTTTAAGTCACTTAATAGAGAATTTACTTTATTTAATAAGTCTTTTTCATTACATTTAACCATTGAAGTAATCTCATCTATTATGATAATTTTTTCTTCAAAATACTGTAAAGCCTTTTCCCCTGTAATTGCTTCAATTCTTCTTACACCTGAAGCAATTCCACTCTCAGAAATAATCTTAAATAAACCAATTTCTCCAGTATTTTTTACATGTGTTCCTCCACACAATTCTGTACTCATTTCTCCTACAGAAACAACTCTTACTGAATCTCCATATTTATCATCAAATAAAGCCATTGCATCTTTATTCTTTGCTTCTTCTGGAGTCATTACTTCAGTTATTACTGTGTTAGCTCTCATTATTTCTTGATTAACTAATGTCTCAACTTTTGAAAGTTCTTCTTTAGTTAATCCTTCAAAGTGAGTAAAGTCAAATCTTAATCTATTCTCATTAACATAAGACCCCTTTTGATGAACATGACCACCTAATACATTTCTTAAAGCTGAGTGAATTAAATGTGTTGCTGTATGATTTTTACATACATTAGCTCTTCTTTCTGACTCAATTGACAATTCAATTTTATCACCAACACATAATCTACCTTCTTCTACCTTAATATGATGGACAATTTTATCAGAAATATTCTTTTGAGTATCTTCCACTATACCTTTAACACTTTCAGATGAAAAGATACCTACATCTCCTATTTGACCACCCATTTCAGCGTAGAATGGAGTTTTATCAGTAACAATTATTCCTTTTTCTCCACTTTCAAGTGAATCAACAAACTCATTATCCTTAACAATAGCTTTTACTTCTCCCTCTGCTGTGATTTCTTCATATCCTAAGAAATCAGTAAAAATACTGTTTTCAAGGCTATCAACTGCTTTTACATCAGTTCCCATATATGTATCTTCACCTCTAGCAGCTCTAGCTCTATTTCTCTGTTTTTCCATTTCACATTTGAAAGCTTCTTTATCTACCTTAATTCCTTTTTCCTCACAAATCTCAATTGTAAGTTCTACTGGGAAACCATAAGTATCATAAAGCTTAAATGCACTTTCTCCACTTAAAGTATCTTCCCCCTCTTCTTTAACCTTTGTAATATACCCTTCAAGTATTTCAATTCCACTATCGATAGTTTCATCAAATCTCTCTTCTTCAAGTTTAATAACTTTCTTGATATAAGATTCTTTCTTAACTAATTCAGGATAAATATCTGCAAATTGTTTTATTACAGTTGAACATAATTCACTTAAGAACGTTCCTTCTATATTAAGTAATCTACCATGTCTAGCTGCTCTTCTTAGTATTCTTCTAAGAACATATCCTCTTCCTTCATTTGAAGGTAAAACATCATCACATATCATAATAGTCATACTTCTTAAATGATCAGTTATTATTCTTAATGAAACATCTGTTTTCTCTTCTTTTCCATATTCAACATTAGCTTTTTTACATATAGCATCCAAAATATTCTTTATTGTATCTACTTCAAAAACAGAATTAACTCCCTGCATTATCATAGCTATTCTCTCAAGCCCCATACCAGTATCAATGTTTGGATTTTCAAGATTACTATATGTTCCATCTTCTTCTTTATTGAATTGAGTAAATACAAGATTCCAAAACTCAATTATTTTATCTTCATCACTTGCTTTTTCAAATTCTTCACTTGTTTTGATTTCACCTGCTCCAAGATCAAAATGAATTTCTGTACATGGACCACATGGACCAACTCCATGCTCCCAGAAGTTATCTTTACCTAATCTAAAAATTCTATCCGGTGAAACATCTGTCTTCTTTAACCAAATATCTTGTGCCTCATCATCTTCAAGATGAATAGTTACATATAGTTTCTCCTTTGGTATCTCTAAAACTTCTGTAATATACTCCCAAGCCCATGGAATTATCTCTTCTTTAAAATAATCACCAAAAGAGAAATTTCCTAACATTTCAAAGAATGTACAATGTCTTGAAGTTAAGCCAACCACGTCAATATCTCCTGTTCTAATACATTTCTGACATGAAGCTACTCTCTTGCTTGGAGGTACTGCCAACCCAGTAAAATATGGTTTTAAAGGTGCCATTCCAGCATTTATAAGTAATAAACTTTTATCATTCTTAGGTACTACAGGAGCACTTGCCAATTTATAGTGTCCTTTACTTTCAAAAAACTTTAAATAGGAATCTCTAATTTCATTTAATCCCATTTTTTTCATTTTTAATCTCCTCCGTTCAATTATAAAGAATCCATAGTTAAACTTAATTTATACCCACTCAAAATCACAGCTCTTCAATGAGTTTTGAGTGTGTATAAGTTTAGTTTCAACTTGGAATCCCTATAAAACCCTTATGTATTTTAACTTAATTAATTTCATTTTTATTACTAAAAGAATAAAAACTTTTATTTCTAAGAAATAAAAGTAGAATAAAATTATAACTATCCAACTTAAGATGATTATATGAAAAAAACTACCTTCTGTCAATGCTTTCCTATCATCACCATTTCATTGTATTTTATGTTATTTGCAAAAAAGGAAATGATTTATATCAATATACAACACTTTTATAATTACCCCTACAGGTATAGCAAGAACCATACCAATGAAACCTCCAATTTCTCCACCAAATATTAAAAGGACAATTATCATTACAGGATGCATATTAACACTTTCTCCAATAATCATAGGGCTAATAATGTTACTTTCAACCCCTTGACTTATTACAATCCAAATAATTATGTACAACCATGCTCCATTACCATTAACAATTGCAACTAAAATTACAATCATTGCTCCTATTGGTGCACCAAAGTATGGAATTATATTAAGTATTCCATTGATTAAAGAAAGTAATAATGGAAATTCCACATTATAGACCTTTAAAATCACATATGTTGATAGTGCTATTATAATACAAAGAATTAATTCACTTAAAATGTATTTAGTTAATACTCTATCAATATCTCTTAAAATATTTGCAATTATTCTTCTGCGCTTATATGAGAATAAGACAAGTATTTTATTTCCTAATTTATCTCCTTCACTTAAAAAGAAAAATGCAATAATTGGAATACCAACTGATTTCACAATATTCTCTTTAAAGGATACTACCCACTTCATACTATTCTCAATCATTTTATTTGCTGTGGATTCCAAAAACTCACTACCCTTTTCCATTACATTATCCATGAGTTTAAGATCTTCTAATATCTCAATTTTAAATGAAAAATTATTTATGAATTCCCCTATACCTTCCAATAGCTTCAGTATGTTACTTCCTTCCTTAATAATGCTGGGAATCACCAATAATATGGCTGAGATAAAAATCATTAGAAATGAAAAGATAATTACAACTGCACTGAAGGCTCTATTAATTCCTCTCTCTACTAATATATTATGAATAGGCTTTAAGGCATATGAAAGTATAAAACTAAAAAAAATCAACTCTACAATTCCTCTTATAGGCGGAACACTGACAGATAAAGCTATTACTATACCTATAATAAATATTGCAATTATCCTTCTTAAATTATCTTTATTAAGCTTCAAACCATCCCCCCCTTTAAAGATGTGCAAGATTTCTAAATATTATTCTTTCTTTTCCATAATAAATAAGATTCTCTTCACCTAATATGATTCGCTTCGCAGAAATTATTCTTCTTCCCTCAAAAAAATCTTTTAGCAATCCACTGCTCAAAGCCAATGCAACGACCCTTAATTCTTTGTCAATAATAACATCACTAACAATTCCAACTATATGTCCATCAAGATTATATACATCCATATTTAGTATACTTTTTAGTGGAATTCCATCTTTATCACCAAATTCCTTTACAATCATATTATCATTAAAATAAATTACATCATTTTTATGAATAAATCCATTTTTCTTAAAGGGGACAGCACTCTCTACCAAAAAACCCACTACAGTATTATTACTAAAATTAAAACAAATATCATTTACTGTTCCTAATCGCTTCCCTTTTAAATTATAAATCTCCATTGACATAAAATCATATTTTCTGTACATACCTAATCACCGCTTTTTGTTTTTCACTTACTTTTGTTTATTATTCTCATGAAGCACGACTCTTATTTATAAAAGTGAAATAAATTAAATTAAAAATACAAAAGCTTCTACCCCAATGGGCAGAAGCTTCCTTTATTATACATTATCAATTATCCATTCTACATTAAAGCACTTTATCAATAACTCCACCGCCCACAACAATATCTCCATCATAGAATACAACAGACTGTCCTGCTGTAATAGCTCTGACTTTTTCATCAAAGACTACTTTCACAGTTCCATCATCCATTGGAATTAAGGTTGCAGGTTCTTCTTTAGCAGCATATCGAATTTTTGCTGTTACTCTTTTCTCTTCAGTCAATTCATCAAAAGGAATAAAGTTAAGATTTTTAGCTATTAAAGTATCTTGGAATATTTCTTCTTGATCTCCAATAACAACTTCATTCTTCTCAGGATTTATTGCTATTACAAAACCTGGTTTTCCAAGTGATAATCCTAATCCTTTTCGTTGACCAACTGTGTAATAGGCTATTCCCTTATGTTTACCAAGGATTTTTCCATTTTCATCTACAAAATTTCCTGGTTTAACTTTACCTTCTGTTTTTCTTTCAATAAATTTCCCATGCTCATTATCAGGAATAAAACATATTTCAAAACTATCCTTTTTATGAGAAACATCTAATCCAATTTTTTCAGCAATTTCTCTTATTTCAGGCTTAGTATATTTAGCATTTGGCATTATAATACGACTTAACTGCTCCTGCTTAAGAGTATATAGCATGTAAGTTTGATCTTTTTTTTCATCTAACGGTTTCTTTAAAAGATATCTATCTCCAACTTGTTCTACTCTAGCATAGTGCCCTGTTGCTAAATACTCCGCTCCAAAAGTCTGAGCTTTTCTTAAAAACTCACTGAATCTTACCTTCTGGTTACACATAACACAAGGGTTAGGTGTTCTTCCACTCATATATTCCTCAATAAAAGGATTAATTACTCTTTCTTCAAAAATTCTCTTGAAGTTTAATACATAGAATGGGATATCAAGCTTATTGGCAACTCGCCTAGCATCCTCTGTTGCAGATAATGAACAACATCCGCCATAGTCATCTCCATATTCTTCGTCATCTGGAACCTGTTTTAACATGATTCCAATAACATCATATCCCTCTTCTTTTAAAAGGTATGCAGCTACTGAGCTATCAACTCCACCGCTCATACCTATAACTACTTTCTTTTTCATAAACTCACCTATTTCTATTCGTCTCCGTGAACGTGATCATGTAATTCATCATGATCTGTCTCTTCAAAATCCCATAATTCAAGTCCAGCTTTTTCTCTATAATCATTAATTGCCTTATGAATAGCTTCTTCAGCTAAAACAGAGCAGTGCATTTTTACTGGTGGAAGACCATCTAAAGCTTCAGCTACTGCTTTATTTGAAAGTTCCCAAGCCTCTTCTACAGTTTTACCAATGATTAACTCTGTAGCCATACTTGATGATGCTATTGCACTTCCACAACCAAAAGTCTTGAACTTAGCATCTTTAACTATGTTATCTTCTATCTTAAGATATATTCTCATTATATCTCCACATTTTGCATTTCCAACTTCACCAATACCATTTGCATCAGCAATTTCTCCAACATTTCTTGGATTCGTAAAATGATCCATAACCTTTTCACTGTATAACATATTACTTTTCCCCCTTAGAATTATTATCCCATAATGGTGACATTTCTCTTAATCTTTGAACAATAGCTGGAACAACCTCTAAAACATAATCAACCTCTTCTTCAGTAGATCTTTCACCTAGTGATAGTCTTAATGATCCATGTGCTATCTCATGAGGTAATCCAATAGCAAGTAATACATGTGATGGATCTAAAGACCCTGAAGTACATGCACTTCCACTAGAAGCTGCAATTCCTTTTGCATCTAACATAAGAAGTATTGATTCTCCTTCAATAAACTCGAAAGTAATATTTGAATTTCCAGGAAGTCTCTTCTCTCCTCTTGGTCCATTTAATCTACTATATGGAACTTTTTCTAAAAGACCGTTTATAAGCTTATCTCTTAACATAACTAGCTTTTTATTTTCTTCTTCCATATTTTCTACAGCTAACTCAAGAGCTTTAGCCATACCAATTATTCCTGGAATATTTTCAGTACCTGCTCTTCTATTTCTCTCTTGTGCTCCTCCATGTACAAGATTATCTAATCTTATACCTTTTCTTACATAAAGAGCTCCTACACCTTTAGGTCCATAAAACTTATGTGCAGCCATAGAAAGCATATCAATATTCATTTCTTGTACATCTACAGGTATATGACCTACTGCCTGAACAGCATCTGTATGGAAAACTACCTTCTTCTCTCTACAAATCGCTCCAATTTCTTTAACTGATTGAATTGTACCAATTTCATTATTAGCAAACATTATTGAAACTAAGATAGTTGTATCTTTTATAGCATTTTTTAAATCTTCTAAATTTATGAAACCTTTCTCATCAACTGGAAGGTATGTAACCTCAAACCCCTTCTTCTCAAGATATTCACAAACATGAAGAATAGCATGATGTTCAATAGTTGTTGTAATTATGTGGTTTCCTTTGTGTTTGTTAGCATTAACATACCCTTTAATTGCCCAGTTATCTGCTTCTGATCCACCACCAGTAAAGAAAATCTCTCTTCTATCGGCATTAATAGCCTTTGCTACTTTTTCTCTACTTGCATCAATTGCCATGTTTGTTGTTCTAGCAAGAGAATATATAGAGGATGGGTTACCAAAATTCTCAGTGAAGTATGGTATCATCTCTTCTAACACTTCTGGCTTAACGTATGTTGTTGCAGCATGATCCATATATATATTTCTTTTTTCCATATTTATCACTCCTTATCACTCATCTTTTTATAGTCATTAACTATATCTTGTAAGGTAATAGATTTAGTAACATCATCTATACTATCCTTTATCTTTTTCCAAACAACTCTTGTTGCACAACATTCAATGTTGTTACAAGAACTATTTTCAAGACATGTGGATATTTCAATTGGTCCTTCTAGAACATCTAATATCTTATGTATAGTAATATTCTCTGGTGTATCATTTAGAATATATCCGCCACCTGCACCTCTGATACTCTTTATCAAACCTGCTTTTCTCAAACTGGAGAATAATTGTTCTAAGTAATATTCAGATATTTTTTGACTCTCACTAATATTTTTTATAGATACAGGCTTATCACCATAATGAATAGCTAAATCCACCATAGCTTTAACTCCATATCTACCTTTTGTAGAAAGTTTCATTAAATCACTCCTCTAATTCTGAGTGTTTTACTCTGTTTAATTTATCATAACAATAATAGCAAAACCGAGTATTTTTGTCAACATTTTATATAGATTTTTCACTCATTATTTTTTTACCTTATCCCAATATATTTTAAGTGCATTTTCATACTTATTATTTTGAGGATTATAATATATTGTATCTTTTATATCATCTGGTAAATATTGCTGTTTTACATAATGATTTTCATAGTTATGTGGATATTTATATCCGGTAACACCTAGCTTCTTAGCTCCTCCATAATGAGCATCCTTTAAGTAAACAGGTATATCTCCACAGTCCTTTGTATTTAAATCATTAAGTGCAGAATCTATTGCTAAGTATGCACTATTTGATTTTGGTAGAGTTGCCAGATAAATAACCGCCTGAGCTAGAATTATTCTAGCCTCTGGAAAACCAACTTCTTTTGCAGCTGTGGTGCATGAATGAACAACTGAGATTGCTTGTGGATGTGCCATTCCAATATCCTCAGCGGCTATTACTAATAGTCTTCTGCAGATGGATATAAGATCTCCCCCTTTTACTAATCTGGCAAGAGCGTGTATAGCAGCGTTTTCATCACTTCCCCTTATGCTCTTTTGAAGGAAACTCAAAATATTATAATGTTCATCTCCTGATGGATCAAATCGCATATTACTCTGATATAATGCTTCTACATCTTCTGGTTCCACCACTTTTCCTCTTCCTTTAAAGTTATAACTCGTTTCTAAAACATTTAATGATTTTCTCATATCCCCACTAGAAATTTCACTTATATAGTTTAATGCTTTATCTGTAACATCAAATTTTTCATCTTCATTTTTTATCAACCCTACTGCTCTTTTAAGTCCATTTATAATATCTTCTTTTTGTAGTGGTTTAAATTCGAATATAATACTTCTGCTCAATATAGCTTTATAAATTGAAAAGTATGGATTCTCTGTAGTACTTGATATTAATGTAATTCTTCCATCTTCAATATACTCTAAAAGGGATTGCTGCTGTTTTTTATTAAAATTCTGTATCTCATCTAAATATAAAATAACCCCCTTATACCCCATAAAACTATTTAACTCTTTCACGACTTTTTCAATGTCCTTTGTAGAACAATTGGATGCATTTAGTTTATATATCTTTTTCTGAGACTTTTCTGCTAAAATATTAGCCACTGTTGTCTTTCCAACTCCTGGTGGTCCATAAAATATCATATTAGGTATATTACCCGATTCAAGAATCCTTCTTAAGACTTTATTTTTACCTAATAAATGTTCCTGTCCATAAAATTCATATATACTATTAGGTCTTATTCTATCTGCTAAAGGCATATTTTTACCTCCATACTTCATTTTTCTTGCGAATAATATTATATCATAATAAATCACTCACCGTAATTCCTCCTTTTACACCATCTTTTTTGAATGATAAATTAAAATTTCTTGCAAGTTTTAATGAATATTTATGATTTTTTCGGAATAGTTATTGAATTTTCTGAATATTTTGTATTATAATAGATTTATAAACAATAAGGGGGGAATTTATTTTGACTACTGGTAAGGTTAAAAAAATGAGTTTGGGGTTATCATTACTAAGTTTAATTTTCTTAGTTGTATTCCTAGTATGTACACTTAAGTTTTGGGGTGGAGATCCTCACATCGCACTTATCGCTGGTGCTGTTTTTGCTTCATTTATGGGTTTAATCGGGGGATACACCTGGAAGGAAATTGAAGAAGGAATTATTGATACTATTAAGTTAGCTATGCAAGCATGTTTAATTTTAATGATCATTGGTGCAATTATTGGTACATGGATTCTTGCTGGTATCGTTCCAACTATGATATTCTATGGTTTAAAAATAATAACACCTAGTATATTCTTAGTAGCCGCTTGTCTTCTTTGTGCAATTGTATCACTTGCAACAGGTAGTTCTTGGACTACAGCTGGTACTATCGGTATTGCACTTATTGGTGTTGGAACTGGATTAGGAATTCCTCTTGGAATGACTGCTGGTGCTATAGTATCTGGAGCATATTTTGGGGACAAGATGTCACCTTTATCTGATACTACAAACTTGGCTCCTGCTATGGCTGGAACTGATCTATTCACTCATATTAGACATATGTTATGGACTACTGGTCCTGCTTTATTAATATCATTGGTTATATATGCAATTCTTGGATTCGGATTTGCAGGAAAACAAATCGACACTGTTCAAGTTAACGAAATTTTAACTGGATTAGATGCAGTATTTAATATTAATCCATTATTATTCATACCACCAATTTTAGTAATACTTATTGTTGTTATGCGTGTACCGGCAATACCTGGTCTTATTGGTGGAGTAGTTCTCGGAGGACTATTTGCATGGATTTTCCAAGGTGCTGGTATGACTGAAATAATTGGAGCTGCTCATTACGGATTTGAATTAAATACAGAAGTACTTAGTGGTGTTGTTTCTCAAACTGTTATTGATTCTCTTAATGATCTATTAACCCGCGGTGGTTTAGATAGTATGTTATGGACTGTTTCATTAATCATCTGCGCTATGTGCTTCGGTGGTGTTATGGAAAAAACTAAACAACTTGAAACTATTGCAATGAGCATTATGAGATTTGCTAAGAAAACTGGTTCTATTGTTCTTACAACAGTTATTACATGTATTGCAACAAACCTATTAACAGGTGACCAATATCTTTCAATAGTACTTCCTGGAAGAATGTATAAAGATATTTACGTGGATAAAGGTTTAGATCCTAGAAACCTATCAAGAACTCTAGAAGATGCTGGTACAGTTACTTCACCATTTATTCCATGGAACACATGTGGTGCTACAATGACCAAATTCTTAGGTGTAGGACCTTGGGGACCTGATGGATTCGCTATATACGCATTCTTGAACATCTTATGTCCAATAATCGCAGTATTCTATGGTTATACTGGCATCGGTATCAAGAAGCTAGAAAAATCTCCAAAAGAAGAATCAGTTTCAGTATAATAGTTAAAAAAATTATCAGGAATCATTCTTTGATTCCTGATTTCTTTACATAAACTTAATTAAAAGAGGTGATTACTATGTTGTTTATCTTAATTCTTCTAGCTGTCTTTTTTCTTGTTGTAATACTAAAATCAATATTCAACTTTTATTTTCCACCAAAAGCAGCTTCAATTTTTCCTAAGAATTTCACATTAACCGAAAAACTTATCAGTATAAACGAGAAAGGGAAAATGGAACACTCTCTATTTATCGATAAGAAATCCAACGTAGCGCTTCTCTGCAAGCATTCAAAAAAGAAGCTGGAAGTTTTGAAAGAATTCAAACTTACTGATATTAAAAAGATTTCAAAATTTGAAGATTTAAATACTGAAGTAGCAGAAAAAGATTTCATATATATCAGAAATTTAGGGTTAAGAATTGCGCTCAAAGATTCTTACGTATTTTCATTAAATTTTATAAACGAAGATGCCTATGTAAGAAGACCGGAATATGTATATGACATGAATAAAAGACTTTTAGATGATCATATTAATTCTTTAAAAGCTTGCTAACATTGTTTTCCTTGAATTTATTCTCCTTATAATCAAATACTAATAAAGATTAAAATTTCTTATAAGGAGGTTCTTATGAATAATAAACAAAAGAAAATGAGTACACCTCAAACACAACTTGAGAATGTAGCAAGACAACATCAATCACATGATAGTATGACTTCAAAATCAGGCTATAAAGAGCAGGAACTTGTACCTTCTAGAAAAAACATGAAAAAGTAAAAACACATTGTTTAATTCTTCAAGACCCATACATTAAACGTAGGGTCTTTATTTGCGTATAAATATTGCTCTTAACTATTGAGTATTTTATAATAAACATAGCAAAAATTATCATTTTTAACCTTTTTTTCTATATTATAATTTATTTATAAATCACATAATGTTGGAGGATTACCATGGACTATTTAAAGATTATCAATGATTCTATTAACTATATTGAAGATAATATCACTCATGAACTTACTACAGAACTCCTAGCTCAGAGAGCAGGTTTCTCAAAGTTTCATTATCATAGAATTTTTTCTTCGATAGTTAAATTTTCATCAGGTACTTATATTAGAAAACGGCGCCTTTCTAAATCAGTACAAAGACTCTTAAAATCAGATGATAAAATTATTGATATGGCATTCGACTATGGATTTGAATCCAGTGAAGCCTTTAGCAGAGCATTTAAAAAAGAGTTTGGTATTTCCCCACGTAAATGTAGACAAGCCAACATTAGAGTTGATTTATTCGAAAAAATAACCCCAAATATAGAAGGAGAGTTGGATATGATACCAAAATTAGTTCATAAAGATGAGATGTATTTAATAGGAGTGGAAGGTCGCGTAACCCCTGGTGATGGTAGATTAAGCCATTTGTGGGATGCATTAATTACCAGAAAAGATGAAATACCTAATATAATAAATCCAAATTTTTTAGTTGCTTTTGAAGATTATAGTACTGATTATATTGAATATGAAGATGGCTCAATAGAATTCACTCATCTATGTGCTTTTCAAGTTGAAAACTTAGATATAATCCCTGAAGGTATGGTTGTTAAAACAATTCCTAAAGGTGAATATGCAAACTTTACTCATAATGATTCAACTTATAAATGTAAAGATACATTTGATTATATATATGGTAAATGGCTACCAACTACAAATTTATGTGTTAGATCCTATGATTTCTATACAACTGATTACGTTACTTATAAAAACCCTGAAGTTTTAAGTCCAACTGAAATATTCTTACCAATATCATAAAAAGCACGCAATGCGTGCTTAAAAACAAATGTAGAATTGATAATGGATAATGGAGAATGATGGATGCTTCTCACTTACATGAGAAGCTACATTTTATTGTTCTTTAGAAAATAGGATTTTACTTGTTTTATCTCTAATAAAACATTGTATTTAAAATACAACGTTTCATTCTTAATGAAACAAGTAACCGTATTTTTGTACTAGTAACAACAGAATTAAAATTTCACAGAGTGAAATGTCATTCATTCTCCATTATACATTCTACATTATCAATTATGTTTTATTTACTCTTCCATTATTTCAATTGTTTCGTTATCATTTTTATCTTCAAAATTTCTATTAGAATTCATAGCTCCCATATTACATTTGCCATTAAAAATTCCACCTTCAACTATTGAGAGACTCTTAACAATGATATCTCCATCTACTACTCCATGGCTGTATATTTCTAATAATCCATCACATTCAATATTTCCGTCTACCTTACCTGATACACAAATTGATTGAGCTTTTATGTTTCCTTTTACAAAACCATTATCACCTATTACAACTTCTCCATAAGATTCTATATCGCCTTTATAAGAACCATCAATTCTTACATTACCCTCTGAGTTTATGTTTCCAGACATTGAAGTATTGTTAGCAATTATTGTGTCAAACTTATCACTATGATGATTTGTTGTTGTACTTTTTTTATTACCAAACATTTGAATCCCCCTTTAATCATTTATTATTTTTAATGGATTGACAGATGTACCAAAATACCTGACCTCAAAATGACTATGAGTTCCTGTGGATAAACCAGTGCTACCCATCTTTGCAATTTGAGTGTCTCTTTTAACATATTCACCTTCGCTTACAAGTAAACTTGAATTATGAGCATAATATGTTTCATAACCATTCTGATGATCTATAATAACCAGTTTACCAAATCCACTGTGGTATCCAGCAAATGTTACAACACCATCTGCAGTTGCATATATTGGTGCTCCTGTGTAACCTCCTATATCTATTCCCTTATGCATTTTTTCAAGTTCACCTGTTACAGGATGAGTTCTCCTTCCAAAATAGCTAGTAATGGTTCCACTAGCTGGTAATCTACTTGGGATGCGGCTTAAGAGCTTCGATTGCTGTTTTACTTTTTCAACCAGGTCAACTGTAGCTTTTATTTTCTCACCAAAAGCCTCTGTATAATCTGCAAATGCATATTGACCAATCTCAGAATATTTCCTCTTAAGATTATTATCATTTAATGCTTCAGCAAGAATTTTTTCCATCTCAGTTATCTCTTCAATCTTTGAGTTCATTTCCAATTTTTCTTCTAGTAAATCTCTATTTTCACCTAACAGCTCTCCATTTACATTTTCAAGAGCATAAAGCTGCTGTTTTAGTTCTTCTATTCTTTCTTCTTGTTCTGCGACCTTATACTTTAAGCTTCTTCTTTTACTCGCTGCGGCTCTATTAACATAAGTCACAAATGCAGTATAAGATATGAATCCAATAAAAAAAATTATTAACATCCAAACACCCACTACAGTTGTGTTAATCTCTTTAATTTTTCCACCCCGTCGGGGAATTATCATAACAGTATATTTCTTGTTTTTTCTTACTTTTAATTGTTTCCCCACAGGATTCCCCCTACTTTTTTTTATTTTTATCTTTCTTATTCATCCTTATGTACATATTCACTAGGTTAAAAGGCATTCCAATAGCTGCGATTATTATTAGGTATACCCACCATGGATTTTTCATTTTAGTTAGTATAATGCAAATATTATTTAACATATACTTATCTTTTCCTAAATATATTTATATATCCTTTATAGCAAAAACATGCATATTTTATACATTCTTCTTTATGTCTTTTCTATTTCTTTCTTTTTGAGTAAGCAAGTATTGCACCTAACGCAATAGATAACATTGCTGCCATTAATACTCTATATTGTTCAGGCAACATAAATGTAATTGTATGAGCAGGAATCCAGAAGAAAGGAACTGTTTTCAATATAACAAAGCTAACATATCCATACCAATCAACTTCCTCACATACATCCACTAAACTCACTTTGAAGATTTTATTAATCTTACCATCTCCAAGTTCAATAAAGGTATCAAGTATTCTATGTAGAGCCATAAATGTTGGTGCAAATGCTGTATTCATAAAGAAACTTGTTAAAAGTGCTATTGAAACCTTGTTAACTGAAGCATTTTCCCATGTAGGCAGCAACCCTTTTTCTGCTGCAGCTACTGTACCAGCACCAAAAATTTTAAATACAACAGCGAATGCTATACCAAAGAATCCCCAAACAATGAACTTCCAGAAAACTCCGATTGGTTTAATAAATTCACCTTTTGCAATTCTACTTGCTAGTAATTCACCCATAGTTGCAAGTATTGATACTTTAACAAAACCCATTAAATATGGATGCTGTGATGTTAATGTTTCAAAAATCTCCCTTGTTTGCGGAACCGCTAAAAATGCCCCTAATAACACTAGAACTAATGCCCATAAAAAATCCTTTAATTTCATATCCCTCAACTCCTTATAATTTTTAATCTTAAATTATGTATATATTAAACCCCTAAAAAGGATATTATAAACGGAATTGTGATCAAACAAATAATATTAGTTATAAAGATACTCTGTGATGCATAAAGAGCATTACCCTCGTATTTTTCTGCTACGATTGCAGTGGTCACTGCTGCAGGCATAGCTTCTAAGATTATGCATATATTTCTTATCTGTTCTTCAACACCTAAAATACTCATAATATAATAAAGTATCATAGGAATAAGTAACAATCTAATAAATGAGCCATAATAAATAGATAAATCAGTAAAAATTTCATAAACTTTCATTTCCGCAAGCATTGCACCAATTATTATCATAGATAGTGGGGTTGTGGTATGTCCAACTAACTCAACAGCACCGAAAATAGCCTTAGGAAGTGGAATAGAGAATCTAAATATAATAATACCTATAATTACAGCAATAAAAGATGGATTTACAATTACTTTTCTTATAGACTTTAAATCCCTCTCACCTGTAAATATACTTACACCTAATGTCCAAACCAGCAGATTAAAGGCAATATTAAATATAGCAGCATAGAAGATTCCAGTATCACCATATATGCTACCAAGTATAGGAAATCCCATAAACCCTGTATTTGAGAAAGTACCATAAAAAATCAGAACTTTCTTCTTACTCTCTTCATTCTTGATATAGAAGACTTGTCCCAATAGAAACAAAAAGATATGTATTAGAAAAGCGAAGATAAGTATTTTGGTTCCATTCTCCATAAGCTTTGAATCATATTCTCTATTAAAAGATGAGATTATCAATAGAGGCAATGTAACATTCACTAATAAACCTGATAACCCTTTATTCAACTCTCTTGTAATTATATTAGTTTTTCTGGCAATATATCCAACAATAATTATAAAAAATAAAATTAATACAGCAGTATTAATATCAACATTGTTCATAGCTTTTTCTCCAATTTTAGTAATTGTAAAAAATTTAGTAATCGTTTAAAATTAACTTCTTCTATATTCGTTTCAAAAAGTGATAGAACCACTCAAATTTTCGAAGCAAAAGATGAACTAAATTTTAAGCCGACTAATAGTTAACAATTTCGTAACATATATATTATATAATATTCTACACAAAATGACCACATGTATAGCATATTTCTTTCTAAAATTCAAGATTACCTTATATCGCTCTCTTACCTTTCTTTAGAATATCAGACTGTTTAAACAGTCTGAGGTACAGATTTTAATCATCTGTACCTCAATATTTAATCATATTTTCTTAATCTAAAGTTGGCATATCAAATACTTCTAACTCTGGATTCTGATTTGATCCTTTCACATTATTTACTTCAATATTGTACGGTAAAAATGTTCGTGCTTTTACTTGCTTTGGCACCGACACAGTATATTTTAAAAGATAAAAATTGTACTCTTCATCAGCTTGTGGTATTACGATTTTTAATGTTCTGAGTCTTATTTTTTTGTCGTTAATCTTTTCTAAGACTACTTTACCTTCGTTAATATCTAAATTTTCAGTAGTTTCAACAATAATACCATTGCCATCTTCATGACTTTCCTTAACCTCTTCTACCTCTAAATCACCAATAACAGGAGTTAAATTTCCACTGCTATCAACTCTTAACAGTTCCAATTCAACTTTGTTTATCTCTTTTGCAAGAATTAATCTAATCTTTGGCTGCTTATGGAAAACCTGGAATTCAGCAGCTAAGTGAGCATCGAACCCTCTTACAACTTTGTTACTATCCACAAATTTATTATTAATATACATACCATTATTAATTATTTGAGCATTGTTGTTTATTTTAAACTCTATGTTGTGTTCAGATTCATTATAGGACAATGTAACCTCTCTTGACTTATCTGCTTCTGGGGCAAATGCCTCAGGTAAAGGAATTGAAATAGTATAAGTTCCTGATGGTATATTTTCTACATTACACATACCTTGACTATTTGTCATCTTTTTAATTTCAATATTCCTAGACATATCAGTAAAAATCACTGGAACATTAGGGAAAGCACGTCCATTTAACTGCATTACTCTAACGTTTATTTTACCTGATTTAACAAAAAACTTATGAGTTGAACTGGTAACTTTCTCAATATTATCTAGATACTCATAATTTAAAGTATTGATTATCTCACATTCCCCATCTTCATCTTTTGATTTTATTTTAAAGTTTAATACTTTAGTTTGCTCTTTATTACTTCCAATACTACTTCCATTAACATGTACATTATTCAAATCCCAATTATTATCTGCAGTAGTTAATTCAAGAAGGTTTGAATCAAAACTCATAGAATGCTCAATATTTCTGATATTAGTCTCTATTTTTTCATCATTATTATGAGCAATGGCTTTTAAAGTAATCTGTGCTGTATCTCCAACTAAATATTGATTTCCACCTTGAGATACTATGTCTAATCCAACTTTATCTGAATCAATTAATTCTAATTTAACCTCTTCATGATAGTTCTCATAAGATAACTCTATTGTCTTAGAGATATTTCTATCCAAATTCTCGCCAATATATTTGTCATCTAGATACTTTAAAGCGATTGTGTACTTTCCAGATGGTTGATTCTCCAATATTAGTACTCCGTTTTCATCTGTATCATAATATACAGGATTCCTACCATGTTTTGTAACTTCAACTTTAACACTTCCAAATGCAGTACCATCACTATTAACTACACCAACATCTATAATTCCTGCTCTTACAGAAATAGGATACGAAAAATTAATAGTTTGATTCCCTACATCAATATTTGAGTAACCATATTTAAGTGTATTATCAACATTATAGTTACCAACTTTATTTAATCTGAATTTAAAAGTTTTTTCCTGTGCTTCTGGATTTATATCTGTGTCGAATATTACATCACTCAAGTTCCAATTAGTATCATCAATACTCTCTATAGCGCTATTATCATAGTTCATTGAGAATGATATATTTTGAATCATAGTACTTAAATTATCACTTGTTTTATGTGGTGTAGCTTGTAACCTAATAGTTGCTTCATCTCCAATTAAATATTTTGGCTCCTTATCTATATTCAGGTTTAATACAGGATTATCAAAATACTTTAAAGTAGAACTTTTTTCTACAACAGCCCCTTTAGAATCTTCAACTATTATTTTAATTGTAAATTCTTCATCATCACCTAAAATTGCATCTAAGTCACCTTTAGTTATAATAACAGTTTCAGGTTGATTGTGCTGAATATCTCCACTATCATAGGTTTTAACTAATATACCATTAACATAAACCTTACCACTTAAAGGGTCTCCATCTATGTCATCAGCTATAAAGGTAAACTGGAAGTCATCTTGAGCTTTAGATACAATTTTGTTTTCATCAAGATTTATAACTTCTAAAGTTGGTGCATGATTTGCACTTCTTGATGCCTTTATCATTGTATTTATGAAGAACTTCTCTTCTTCTATTCCATTAGGAGATGTATGTCCTGTACCTGAGTAAGTTATATTCCCCTTTGAATAAGTATAATAATAGTTTCTTCCATCATATCTCTTATTACCATTATCATTCAAAGTATACCAAGGTACTACATCCTCATCTTCTAAATTTAACTGATAATATTGGAAATGAGTCTGTGCCACTGGTAATGTGTCAGGTAATACATAAGGATATTTAGTAATTACACTATCATTTAATTTAAATGTGCTTTCATATCTATCGTAGTTATTAAAATTAACACTTTCGGCTCTTTCTAAAACTTCTGCTGTAAACCCATATGGATTATTAGAATTAGGTAGTTTGTCATGAATAATTTTCTTTCCAAATGCATCTAACTCAGTAGGATTATTTGTATCTTTATACCTACTTTGCCCTGATATATCCCTAAATTCTTTTGTTAAATTAACGCCCCATCCACTTTCTTGATTTATATTGAAAGTAAATGTATCGTGAGTAAACATAACACTTTGTTCTGTTTTTATAAAATCTTTTATTGCTTTTATAGCATTTTGATTAGTTAAATCTTCAAAACCATAAGCATCATTGAATCCAAAAATAATCATATCATAGTTACCATTTAATTTTGTCTTTATACTTCCAACATTCTTAGGGTAATACTGATTAAATTGGTTAATTGATAAATTAGTTACTTCAATATGGTAATGCTCTGTCTCTAAAAGACTCGACATATCACTGCTTATATCTAAAGTGTTTTCAGGTGGAGTTAACTGAAGTACTCTAACAATTAGTTTTTCCCCCTTATAAGCCGGATATCCTGTTTTATAAGTTTTTGCTCCTGTTTTTACATCTTCTACTTCTAATTTCCAAGG
This sequence comes from Oceanirhabdus sp. W0125-5, assembly GCF_027938815.1. GTDB lineage: Bacteria > Bacillota > Clostridia > Clostridiales > Clostridiaceae > Oceanirhabdus. The sequence continues at coordinate 2,797,060 of NZ_CP115913.1, read as the reverse complement.
CATCATACCTGTAAAGTTATCTCGAAGTCTGTAATCCAGTGAATAACCTCTTCCATTAAGCCTAGGTTCTCCTTGCTTAACCATTTCATCTTCTCTAAAGAATCCATCACCATTTTTATCCAAATACAATTTTACATTCATTGGCATTTCATTATTACCTATAGCATTTATATTTTCTAAGTCAAATATAAAATGCATAACTTTTGACTCTTCATAGGTGGTTGAATTACTATCCTCAGAAACATAATCTTTAGGTGAATTAGCTTTAGATAATATTAAAATAGGTCTTTTATTACACTCATCATATAATTGATTTATTTGCTTCATAGTTTCAGATAATTTGTTTGTAACTACAAAGTTATCCTTATTGCCTTCATATGCTTTAAAATTAGAATATAACTTTGTTTTGTTGTTATTAAACACTCTATCTGAGAATATAGTCAATTGACCTGATTCAATAAACTCTTTTAGATCTTTAGCTTTTCTATTAGTGATATCATTTTCACTGTAATATTCTTGTCCATATAAACCTTCTCCATGTTGAACATCGTCCACTTTATCGCCAATATGGGTATATTTATTATTCTTGTTCCCTACATAAACTATGTCATATTTACCGTTTATTTTTTCAATATCACATATGAATTGATCCATAGACATTTGAACTAAATTGACAGCATTTTTATTTTCATTTGTAACTAAATCTTTAAACATACCTTTATTTAATTCAAATTTTCCTTCTGGCTGCACTTCCAATATGTTTATACTACCTAGTTTTTTATTACCAACGTTAATACTTCCTGAATTAACTTGTACAACATCTTCATAATCTGCTGGATCAATATATTTAACATTACCATTAACAAAATCATATTTCCCTGTAGAGTCCAATTTGATTTTTACAGTAAATTGTCCTTCAACTTTATATAAATTTGAATTTGGACTAACTTTTCTCATATTTACTCCAGAAATATTACCTTTTAAAGTGTATCCAGTATCTATGCTTCCATTCTTTGTTAATCCATTAGGATAATCAATCAATTCAACCCCTGCTGGGAATTTTTCTTCATAATAAACCTTCTTAAATACCAAGGTATCTTGAATAGCTTTTCCAACAGTTTCAAAGACTTTAATAAGTTTGTTCTCATTTTCTACTACGTAAAATTTTTGTCCATGAGCAATCTCTTTAGTAATACCTAGAACACTTGCTACTTCATTGTTATTCACCATAGCTCCTTCATTATTTCCAAGACCTTCAACTCTTTCAAAGTGAATTATATGAGAATTAATTTTCATTTGTGATTTGCTAATTTCTTTTGCTATTCCTATCACATATTCATGTCCTATTTCAAATCTCTTATCAGAATAACCTTCCATAAAGCTTTTACCATTATCGTTTAATGGTAAAAATTTAAATTCATAATTCTCTATTTTATTATTTACTGACTCTTCTAAGTCAAGAATATAAGGTACATTATCCCAATCTCGTCCTAGTTGTTGTTCTTTTATTCCCACATTTGCATATCCATCACTTAAAATTACCAAATGCTTCTCTCTATTTGATTCATTACTTAATAATTGATATGCTCTTCTTAGACCATCTCCTAAATTTGTTCCACTTTTATTTCTTTGGATTTTTTCTTCAATTAGTTCCGTTAGTTCGCGTTTATCTTCTCTAAATGAGATATTTTGTAATTCTGAAACAACCTCTCCTTTATAATAATACCTAACTACTCCTACCCTTATATCTTTTCCTTCTGGTAGGTTATCTATAAACGATTTAGCAGCATCTATAAGTTTTCCTTTATTCTTATCACCTTCATTATTTCCTTGGATATAACTTTTCATAGTAGCTGAAGTATTTAATAGTAAAACTATATCTAAAGGTTTTTCTATATCATATTCCATTTCATCTCCATCAATATTATATACTAATTCATATTCACTTGATGGTTCAACAGTTTTATTTGGGAAAACTCTTGTTACACTGGAAATTGCTCGTTTTTCTGTATTAACATCAATATTTAACTCGTCAAAAAACTTCTTTTCATTCATACTTTCATTTAAAATATACTCTACAGAGGATGAACTATCTTTATATATAGTACATGATTTATTAACCTTTAAACTCACTGTGAATTTAATTTCATCAGCAACATAATGAGTTCCAGCATCATTTAATTTATAATTAATATTCTTTAACTCACCTTTAATTTTTTCTCCTTCTATTGTTAACCACTCAGTGTTTTTACCCTTTGGATATTGTTCATTAAGCTGATTAATTACTTCTATAGATACTCTAGAGTCTGAGCATGGAAAAGCTTCTTCAAAATTCACCTTTCCAGTTAAATCAGCTTTAATAACTTTTGCAAACTCTTCATATATTTTTTCTATATCATCTTTGTCCAATGCATTTCTATAAATTCCATTAGCACTATTAGCTATTTGTTTATTTATGTTAGAATCTACACCATTACCAAATCCAACTACAAAAGTTTTAATTTTCCCCTTTCTATCGATTAATTCTCCAATTTTTTTTGCATACTTTAAAGAATTATTTTTAAAATCCTTTAATCCACTATTTACAATATAAGTAACATCTTCATCTTCTAAATCCTCTGTTACATAGTCAGTAGAGTCATTAGATTTTAGAAAACTAAAGTTTATCATCTCTTCACTTTTATTTTTGAAAAAACCAACTTTTTTTCCTTGATAGTAAGCATGTTTAAATGTACCATTTTTAACAGTATACGCAGTCGGCATCCCATCTGTCATTAAAATAATATATTTATCAGCACCATTATCTTCATCCAGCATATAAAAAGCGTTTCTAAGACCATCACCTATATTCGTTGCTCCTTCTGCATCAAAATCATTACTCTTAATAAACGTCATTATCTGTTTAGCATTTTTTAGTCCCAAAACTATACTGCCTTTTTCATTATATTCAACTAAGCCTATCTTAACATTCTCATACTCTTTGCTCTCAAAATTTGTAATAAAATTTTGAAGAACATTTTTAATTATACTTATTCTTCTTTTACTGTCATCTTCTGTCTCATTGCCATCTACATCCCAATTCATGCTTCCTGAAGTATCTACAACAAGCACAATTTCCTTGTTGTTAATTGATCCTTCTACTTCACTTTTTAGAATTGGTTGCGGTTGTATGGAATACTCTAATTCAAATTCTTTACCTGGATAGATTTTTTTAGAATTTCCTTTAATTGTTCTATTTATTGTAATCAGATTCTCATGATTTTTTTCTTCAGTTTCATCCTCAGAAAATATAACTGATTCCTGTTGAAACACATGCACACATTCTTTAGACCATCTACCCATATCGTGTTGATGCTTTAAAACAGTTGATTTGCTGGTTTCATACGTACCTGCTTCTATCCCTTCTGCCCTTTTAATCTTATAACTTATTTCTATCACATCAACATTACCATTATTGGGGTATTCAAATATTAATTTATTTTTATCAGGTAACTCTGTAAATACTGTATCTTCATTAGTATAAGTCCCTTTAAGGGTACCATTTTTATATAAGCTGGCACTACTAGAATTTGGTATGATTTCAACTTCCTCAGCAATTACATCTTCAATTGTATGAAATTTCAAATGGTATCCATTTGTATTTATTTTCAATGTAATTTGGAATTCTTCTGCATTGTCTACATTTATGATTTTTTCAATTATTTTTTCACATGTTATTGTACATACTTTAGATTTTGCCAAAACAGTACTAGGCATAACAAAAGTTATGTTAATCATCATAAGTAAGGCAACAAATAAACTTATTGACTTTTTAAGTAAATTTCTGTGTTTGTAAATTTTCATATTACCCCCCCATCGTATTTTGGTGTTTTTACCAATGGTATACAACCTTATATTTTGAAATGCTATTTTATAGCAAAATACGTTCCATATATATTTTAATTATTTCATCCCCAAAGAACATTGTTATAAACGTTCCTAATGCCAAGAATGGAACAAAGGGAACATAATCTCCTCTTTTAATCTTCTTTAAACCCAATAATAACAAGCATATTATTGAACCAAGGGTTACAGAGAGAAAGAAACTCAATATGAAATTAGAGATGCCTAATGTTAATGCCATACAAAGTATTACTTCCACATCCCCTCCTCCCAACCCTTGCTTTTTGTACATAATTTTGGAAAATAAATTAATTCCTCCAAAAATAATTACTCCAACCATGGCTGCAACTAAAAAACTTGATACATTTTCTTTATTTAAAAAATGAATAAAAACAAATATCCCAGATACAATTATTCCACTCCATGAAACAAGGCTATAAACATATTGGGTATTGTAATCTATAAGTGCTAAAACTATTAAGATTGAAGCAATAATCGAATATTTTACAAAGATTATAGAAAAATCATATTTAATATACAGTAATGAATATAATATCCCATTCAGCAATTCGATCAATGGATATTGGATACTGAATTTTTTACCACAACTTCGGCATCTTCCTTTTAATAATAAATAGCTAACTATTGGTATTAAATCTTTAGCTTTTAGTTTGTAATCACATACTTTACAGTGAGAACTTGGTATCAAACTCTCTTCTTCTGGAATTCTATAAATACAAACATTCATAAAACTTCCAATGCATATTCCTATTAAAAATATGAAAAATCCTATCATAGTCAAACTCCTTATACTATTGTGCTAAATGTTTCTCAACTTAATATTAAGCTTGCCACTCTTCCTCTTTACAATCTTCTTATATGAAGTAGCTACAGTGTAGTTAATCTCAAGTGAGCAGACTTTATTTAAATATTTTTCATAATCAGTCACGGGATTTCCATCATGATCTATTAACTTTATTTCGAAAACTTCCAAGTAGGACATCAGCGTTTTAGTAGCCACTTCACTTCCTCTAATAGAGTAGTCTAACTTTAGAGTGTACTCCCCATCTTTTCCCTCTAGATAAAGTTTTCCATTATAGGGGTCATCTTTATCTTTAAAATAATATTGAAATTCCATGGACGTAGTATTGCTCCCACTCTCAGCTTCAGTTATTTTTATAATTTTACTTGTCCCCATAAGTCTATCTGAAAGTTGAGTTAACCCTCTATCTATATCTTCCTGTAGATAAGTTTCTCTACCTTGAGCTTCCATTCTCATATAATTACTCATAAAAAGTGAGAAGATAACAAGTGAAGCCACTGAAAATAACCCAATTACAAGAATTAACTCAATCAAGGTAAAGCCTTTTTTATTTTTCATCATTTCATCACAACCCATTTCTCAATTGTTAAAGGTACCTCAGTATTAGTTCTAACATTATTTTTGTATACTTCCATTTTTACTGTATCTAATTTGTATCCCTGAATGTTTTTAAAAACATCCTTCAACTTCTCATAATTCATAGCAACATACTTTTTAACTAATGTATCATCATAGTAAATATTTACATTGGAACCATCTTCCACATATAAGTTTCCAAGAGTAATTATAGTTCCAGTAAAATTAAAATTACCTTCAATATAAACATCCCCTTGACAAATGATTATTCCTGAGGAATTATCATTTAACATAACCCTTGTCCCCTTGCCTTGCAAAGGACTTTCACTTTCTTTTATACTAGAAAGTACTAACTCTCCTGTATTTATATACAATCCAGTAGATAAAGAGTCAACATTCTTATTGATAGTTAATAAACTATTTGGTGTAATTTCATATTCTGTAACCTTTTCTGGAGTTTTACCATTATTTTCACGTAAGGTTTTATATTCCTGAGCACTTATATCTCCCAGATCCTTTACTTTTTTGTTGTCATCATCATCGTTAACAATCATATTCTCAAAGATATCCATATAAAATATTTTATCTTTAAGTTCCGCTTTCTTGTGTTTAATATAATAATCATTCTGTGATGAGTAGTTAGCATTTTTAGCTATGGTATCTTTAGTTTTATCTTCTAATGTAACTTCTGAAATAATAGCCCCATTATAGATACTTTCATCAGTATTTATAATTTCAATTCCTTTACCATCCTGTATAATACCATCACCTTTATAATCCTCATAGAACTTAACAAAATACTTACTTTTGTCATATAAACTAAAATCATTGAATTCTGTGTTATAACTTTGTAAATTTATTTCCTCAGTTATAAGATCATTTTTTTTACTATTTTTTATTATTACAGACACTTTTTGTCCTTCAGTAGAGTCAGAAATCTGAATAAATTCATCTAAAGCTCCATCGAATTTCCTGTTATTCACCATAACCTCTACATAACTAGCAACTTCTGGCGAAATCTCCATTTCACCTTTAGGGGTCATTGTCACAAATACATTATCTTTCCCTAATAAAAATGCTTCAACATTCTTTTGAAGTATTGGGACTTTGATGTTTATTTCGCTATCACTTTTAATTAAATTTATACTTAAAAACTTATTATTTTTTATTGAATTAAAGTAACTTGAATCAAGACTTTCCTTGTGACCTATTGAAAATGTTGAATTTTCAACTTCTGGTACATCCTCTTCAGGTAAATCTATTTTATAACTATATATACCCTCTTCTGCGTATCTATCTATTAACCTCTTGTCCATACCAAGGAAAATTTTATTTTCATATATAGTAAACCATTTTGAGTATTTATTATAATGTGTTGATAATAATAAAGGTGACAACATGGTTTTCTCTAGCTCATACTTAAACTTTAATTCCAATTCATCAATTTCTGGATTCCTTTTTAAACTACCTGTATAGGCTTTATAATTCCCCTTTATGGATATGGATTCTCCCGTCTGATAATTATATTTATCATTGCCTAAAGGGTCATATAATCCCATAATATAAGATGTTCCGGCTAAATATACTTTCCCACTTATAGTTACACTACTTCCCTCATCTCCAAGGTCTTCTGCATTGATAATTATTGAACTTGAGTTATCTATTTTGTTATCATTTGAATCTTCCCCACTTGATACACCATAATATGAGTCTCCTACTGTTAGTGTGGCTTTTTCGGAGTTAATCTCACAGTCATCAAGAACATATAATGAGCCTCTTACATCAAGTAAAGCACCTTCTGCTCCATTAGTATGAGATGAGTCTTTATTAAAAAGTACTTTCTTTGTATAAAGACTTCCATCACTTATGGTAAAATTTGCTCCCTCTGATTTATTATTTTCAGAATCATAATCAAATTTAACCCCTTCACAAGCAATAACTTTCCCACTCTTAACTTTTAGCTCACTATTATGCGAATTCATAATTATTGCTGATTTATCTTTTCCTTTAACATAAACATCACCATTCACTGTAAGTATAGTCTTTTTATTATCTGGATAAGTACCATTGCCAACTCTTAAAGTTTGGTTAACAACAAGCCCTTTGTTCCATACAGGTGATTCTGAAAAAACTGTATACTCACTTGGAAAAGATATTTTAGATCCATACTCTGGAGTGATAAACTTAAACTCTGCTGCAATACTCTTTTCTATACCTTGATCGCTGAAGGTAGATACAATATTTAATAGGAATTCATCACTAACCGTTATATTATGATCACTGACTTTTACTTCAATACTTCCACTATCACCAGCAGAATAAGTATCTCTTTCTAAATCATCAATTAATTTTGACATATTATCATTAAAAAACTTAATATATTTTTCCTTGAAAAGTTCATCTTGTTTATCATTTATATTTGCGGCTGATAATTTTCCATCCTCATTAAACAACTTAAGATTTTTAATCTCATTATTTACTTCCTCCACGTTGTAACCTGGTTTTTCCTTCATATGGAGGACTTTTTCGAGAATAACTTTATCACTTATAATAACTTCTCCAATTATTTTGTTAGTTTCGTTCAATGCATAATTGTAAGCAGAATTCACATATTCAGATGCAATTCCATATGCCTCATCTATTCCACTCTCACTATAGTATAAATTCACCCTTTTAGTAGAATAATATTTTCGATTTTTCATGCTCTGAATTGTAAGAGCACTTAAAGTTGCACCCATTATCATCAGAACTGCAAATATTGCCATAACATATATAAGAATAGATCCTCTCTTTTTTCTCATAACTCAAACCTCTTAAACTTTTTGTGTCCTTTAATTTCAATGATCTTTATAAAATCATCACTATCTTTTTTATAAACAGCAACTGTGAAATTACATACACTATCAGTTCTAATATTCTCTCCATTTTTATTACTGTAAACGTTAATATGATCTCCATATGTAATAAAGTCAGTATTACTCGCCCCATTATGTTCAAGGTACAGATTTAACCCTGCAGCTGCATCATTACTAAATATATAAAATAAATTTCCTCCTGAATTGTCCTTTATATACATATTAAGGTCTTTAACTTGTCCATCTTCATCGTATGTAATATTTTTTTCAAATACATTTTCATTATTAAAGTATACCCTTACGAAATTTCCATCTAAACTTACCTTTGGCATTAATTCTTCTTTTGCCCTTTGAAAGGGCGTACTAGCTACTCCATCATGATAAAACTGAACATGATATGAATTAACATCTTTATTTGTTATTTCAATTCCTACCTCACAGCTTGAGAAGCTCTTCCATTCATGTAAATTATGGTTATCAGCACTTATTCCTGGAGTAATAACCAGTCCTGTATTTACTTCTGGTAATGAAACCTTCACATAAAGTTCTGTATTTTTTTTATTGAATACTTTGAAGGTATTAAGATTTTCTCCAAACTTTTTTTTATCACTATTTATTATTTCAGTATATTCCTCACCAAAAAAACTATTTTCATCTTTATTCCCCAATGACTTAGCTAGATTTTGAAAATCATCTTGACCCATGTTCTTTATCTTTTCATAAACATCTTGTGCTATTATACTGCTGTTTTGTCTCTTATCAATCTCCTTATTAGCCTTCAAGGAGAAATAGATATTGTTAAATACAGCAATTGATATTATTCCAACGATGGACAATGCAAGAATAATCTCTAAAAAAGTTGATCCTTTTTTTCTTTTTTTTAATAACCATTTCATTATTCTAATTCCACCTTACCTACAACATCTGTTATTATGCATCTAGGTCTCTTTTTATCATCACTAATTACTTTAACCTTCACTGGTAGTTCTGTCTCATTTTCAATAATCAGATTTATACCATTAGTATCTTTATCTGAATTCCTATCAGTAGAATTCACCTCTATTTTGATTAAACCCTCATTGTTTGGAGTAAACATCTCGTATCCAATTCGAGGAAAACTCTTATTCCCAACAGAGTACTTAATAAAATACTTTTCTTCTTTCTCTTTAATTATAATTTTACAATTTTCATATTCCTCACTATCAAAAACAACTAAACTATCATCTTTATCATCTGAAAGCTTAACATAAATTGTTGGAATGTCAGAACTGGTTGGCTTCAACATAATATCAAGATCAGCCTTCGTAGTTAAAAAGTTCATCTCATTACTATCCTGTTCCTTTGAAACAAATGGATTATTTCTATCAGCATTAGGATAGAACTTCATATACTCCTCATTACTTGAAATAGGAAGATAATAAAACTCAAGTGCAATGTTTCCCGATAACTCAAACATCTCTCCACTAATAATATTTATATTCTTAATAACTATCTTTTTTCTAAAAGACTCAATCTCAGAAATGAATTTCATTAACTGATTAAAAGTCCCCTTATATGATAATGTAACTCCTATCTTTGAACTGCTTACATCTACCACTTTTGTCTTATTATTTTTTGATTCTTTTACTTCATTTTTTTCTTGTACTTCCTCTTCTTTATTAAAAGCTATGACTTTTTCATAAGCCTGTTCAATTGAACTCTTATCTAAGTCATTAACCTCTTCAGTAATATTTAAAGTGATCATTTCATTAGTTTTAGGAGTAATTGACATATTGTTTATTGTAATTTCTGAATTATCAATAATCTCATCCATAATTCCAATTACATCTTCTTCTTCAATGTAGTTAAATATATCAAGAGATAGTGAATTTACTTCCTTTTTAAGTTCTTCTATTAACTTAAGAATTTCTTTATCTCTATTACCCTTATGATCTAACAACTTAACTTTCTGCTCTAGCTTAACCTTTTCATCCCTTAAGTTCTGGAGTTTCTCTTGTTTAGGATTAAGAAGAAACTTAGAGTAAAGAAACATCAATATGACAGCAGAGAGAATCATAACCATAACCTTTTCTCTTTTAGTCATATTCATTATTTTCACCCTCCCTTATCTTCCCTGAAATCATAAAACTGTAATCAGTAGTTCCATCTTTTTTAACTGATACTATTGAAGGTACATACACATCTTCTAATCCTAATTCCTTAAGATTTTTTATTGTTGAAGCAACACCTTTTCTATCAACAGTCTCGCACTGTAAAGATACAACTTCTCTATTACATATAAATGATTTTACACTCACATTCTCAGGTAGCGAATTGAATATCCCTAGAATTTCTTTAGTAGTAATATTACTAGAGTTATCAATATATTCTTTTGCACAATTCACCTGTAACAGGAATTCATTGAGTGCTCTCGCCTCTTCTTCACCAGCAGTCAGGTTTTCTTCTATATTAGATAAACTTTTTGAACTAAGTAATTTATTATTCCTCTCAATACTAGCCTTTTCACTGGATATTAAAATCTCTAAATATACAATAGAGCTAATGGCAGCACCAAAAATAACTATTATTACAATTAAAAGAACTGAGACTATTCTATTCTTATTCTTCTTATCTTCAATAAAAGAATTAAAAAAGTTTAAATCGCGCATGCTACCTCCCGTTTCTAAATGAAGCTCCAATATTATTTATGAGCATTTCAATATTTTCATTTTTTAAGTCAATACCTTTAAAATTAATTTCCTTTAACTTTTTCACCTCAATATCAACCATTTCTTTAAGAATGTTTTCTATCCCCTTGAGTTTACTTCCTCCTCCATATACATAGATGATATCAACTTCATTCTTCAAAGTATTTGAGTAATAATTTAGAAGTCTTTCGATCTCTCTTCCCCACTGAAGAGTAGTATCGTAAATAATTGATGATTCTACATCTTCTTCACCTGAAAGCTTATCTAAATCTATATTTTCAATAATTTTCATCACAGCGTCTTTAGACTCTCCTCTTTCCTCATAGAAGTATCTAAAAATATCTCCAAATCCAGATTGAATCATTCTAGAGAATCTTAACTCTCTATTCTTATAACCATTAAAGGTGATACTGCTATCTCCTATGTCAACCAGTACAAAAGATCCATCTTGAATATTTAGTCCATTAATTTTATCAGCCTTCTTTATTAGCTTTGTCACTCCATTAGAGTGAATATCTAGCGCAACAGGCTTTAAACGAAGATTATTACATAGATCATAATAATTCTTAGCCATATCCTTTGGAAAAACTCCAACTCTAACAAGAAGTTTATTATCAATATTCCCAAGTTTAATATACTCAAGAACATAAGCATCATAAGATAAAGGAAGATACTGCTCCATCTGCGTTCTAATTAAGCCCTTAATATTCTTATCTTTTGTGATTGGAATCTCTATTTCTCTGGTTATGATATTAGAGCTATTAGTTGTGAAAATTGCATTTTTGCATTTTATCTTATTTTCCTTTAGCCCTCTCTCAATCTCATCTTTTATGGATATAATGTTTGTTATATTTCCATCCATGAAGGAATTCTCTGGGGTATCTAAAATGACTGCCTTCTTAATGTTAATCCCATTTTTAGAAATAGCAGCCTCAGTAATCTTTATTTTATTGTTTCCTATGTCTATACATAATTTGTTATTTATATTTAACATATTTCATTCCTCCATTGGGGGATTTGTGAAAGGGCACTTGGTTGTGCCCTTTTATTAATAATCAATTGAATAAGATTGAGCGCCTACTGTAGCTGTTATTTTTTTCTCATCATTACTAATACCTACTTTAACAGTAGTATCTGAAGTTTTACTTTCAACATCAGCTCCAAGATATGGCGCAATATCATCATCCCATTTTGAATTTTCTGCACCTTTAATAATCTCAATGTCGCTTTTTAATTCTTCTGCAGTAATCTCTCCACTGTCAATAGCCATTATTGTTGCTTCAGCAATTAATTTTGCGTTTGCTGTATTTGCTTTTATAGCTGCATTATTTTTATATGCAGAATACTTAGGAACAGCAACGGCTGCCAAAATTGCAATAATTGCAATAACAACTACAAGCTCTACAAGTGAAAATCCTTTCTTTTTCTTATTTCTCAACTCTTTAATCATAATTTTACCCCTCCATATTTTTGGTTTTATTTATATTTTTCGTGGAAAACCTCCACGGGGTTTACATTCCTCCATTTACGGCATTTGCCATATCAAACATTGGGAGCATTATTGATAGTACAATGAATCCAATAATCACTGCCATCACTATTATCATTAAAGGTTCCATCATAGCAGTCATTTTCTTTACAGCTTCTTCAACCTCTTCATCATAAAAATCTGCTGTTTTATCAAGTATCTCTTCAAGTTCACCTGATTCCTCGCCAATCTTTGACATAGCAGAAATCATAGGAGGGAACTCTTCTATCTTACCAACAACTTCTGAGAAGGAATCTCCTTTCATGAGTTGATCCTTTGCAGTAATAAGCTTGTCCCTAATATATGCATTCCCAATAATTTCGGCTACAGCTTCCATAGCATCTACTATAGGTATACCACTTTTAACCATTGATGCTATAGTTCTTGTAAATCTCGATGCTACAACCTTTCTTCTTATATTCCCTAATAAGGGTGATGAAAGCTTATTTCTATAGATTTTTATTGCAACATTCTCTTTTGTTCTTATGTATCTATATCCAAATACAATTAGTATTATGATTCCAATAATAGCCAATATATAATTTCTTAAAAAATCACTTGCACTCATTAACATTCTTGTAAGAAAGGGAAGTTCTACCCCACCATCCTCAAACATCTCAACAAACTGTGGCATTACGGCCGTAAGTAAAAAAGTTACAACAGATACGCTGACCACAAGAAGAATAATAGGATATGTCATGGCAGTTTTAACCTTGTTCATGAGTTTATTTTCTTTCTCATAATGCAATGCCATTCTAAGACAAACATCATCAAGGGTACCACTCATTTCCCCTGCTGCAATCATATTTATCAGCATTGGAGGAAATATATCACTATGTTCTCCCATTCCTTCTGAAAGTGCTGTTCCTTTTTGAATACTATCAATTAAATCACCAATAGCATCCTTTAATTTTTTATTCTCCATATTTCCTTTTATAATATCCATAGATTTAATCAAAGGTGCTCCAGCCTTTAACATGGTGTGAAGCTGCCTGCAGAATATGGATAATTCTTTGGCTTTAACTTTCGAAAACATGGAAAACTGTATCTCTTTTGATCCTTGTTCCTTTTCACTAACATCTATTGCATAACAGCCATTGTCTCTAATCATAGCCATTACTTCATTTCTATTATTAGCAGTGAAAGTCCCTTTCTTCTCTTTTCCGGACTTGTCAATGATTTTATAAACATACTGCGGCACTTATCCACCTCCTCCAGATATTTATTCTAAGAAAGCCACCTTAGCATATTCCCCTATGGTTATCTCACCTAACATTAAATATTCTAGAGCCTGTCCCTTTAAGGAAACGATACCCATTTCATCATTAAGTTTTCTTAACTCTTCAGTGGATTTTTCCTCTTGAATCATGTCTCTATGTCTATTTGTTATCTCCATAACCTCAAAAAGTCCTATCCTTCCAACATAGCCAGTGTTTCCACATTTGGAACACCCTATTGCATTATAGAACTCTAAATGATCATCATGAGTTATACCCACCATCTCCCTCTGTGCTTTTGTAGGAACGAATTTATCCTTACAATGAGGGCAAAGTTTTCTTACCAGCCTTTGTGCAATTATTCCTGAGAGTGCCGTTGAAACCAGATAAGATTCAACTCCCATATCAACTAATCTGACTACAGCAGAAGCGGCATCATTAGTATGTATTGTACTTAAAACAAAGTGCCCTGTAATTGCAGCTCTTGTAGCTATCTGTGCTGTATCTCCATCTCTGATTTCTCCTATCATCACAATATCCGGATCTTGTCTCAATATTGATCTTAAACCTGCATTAAAAGTGAGGCCAGCTTTTGTATTTATGTTTACTTGATTTATTCCCTCCATCTCATACTCAACAGGATCTTCAATGGTAACTATATTTTTATCACTATTGTTTAATTCATTTAACACAGCGTATAATGTAGTAGTTTTACCACTTCCTGTTGGTCCCGTTACTAATACGATTCCAAAAGGGCTTTTAATCATCTTCTCTATTCTTTCAAGTTGTTTTTCACTGAAACCTAAATTTCTCTTATTAACAAGATTCTTGTCTTTCTTAAGTATTCTTATTACAGCCTTTTCCCCATGTATGGTTGGTAATAAAGATACCCTCAAATCTATCTTTTCATTCCCCATATCTGTCATAATACGCCCATCTTGGGGTATCCGCTTTTCTGCTATATCAAGATTCGCCATGATTTTAATCCTTGCAATAAGTGCTGACTGTGATTCTTTTGGCATTCTTAATATCTCGTTTAATACTCCATCAATTCTATATCTTACCTTTACATGGCTGTCAAAAACTTCAATATGAATATCACTTGCTTTTGATTTTATTGCGTTAGCAAATATGGAATCAATTAATTTTACCGCTGGCGCATTCTTAATCTCCTCTAAACTCACTTCTTCATCAGTAAGGGTAATTTTTCTATCTCTTACTTCTTTGTTCAACTCTTCAGCAACTTTTTCAACATTTCTCTTTGAGTAACTCTTATCAATAGACCTTTCTATTTCATCTCTTGTTGAAATAACAGGTATAATTTCCTTACCTGACGTTATCTTCAGATCATCAATAGCAAAAAGATTTAAAGGATCCACCATAGCAACTTTCATTCTATTGCCCTCTATCTTATATGGAAAGACAATATATTTTTTTGCAATTCGCTCTGGGACTAGTTTTATAGCTTCTACATCTATATTTTCAGTATCTAAATATGCCCTATCTAACTTAAGTTGAATTTTCAATACATCTAATATTTCATCTTCACTAAGTAGATTATTGTCTATTATTAATTCCCCTAATTTCTTCTTCGTTCCTCGTTGTAATGACAATATCTCTTTTAATTGTTCATTTGTGAGTTTCCCACTCTCAACTAAAAGGTCTCCTAGTCTCTTCCTGCTTTTAAACATATAACCTCTTCTTTCATTTTTTTATATATTTTTCCTAATAAATACAATTATATACCACTTTTTATTAATGCACAATTAAAAAAACATAAAAAAGTTAACATTTTGTTCTTTTTTTGTAAAAACCATTAAATTTTTCTCTTTCTCCACACTTGCTTATATCTATCAAATTTTTCTACCAACCATTTTACTAAATAACCCAATAATTTAATTTTTACACGCATTTATTTAATTCAATATATCAATTTTCTAAAACTTATCAATTCTACTTCATTACCACCCCTTTATACTTTTTTCCGACAAGTTTAATTTACATATTTTGGTATTTTTTACCTTATAATTATTTTATCATAAATTAAGTTTTTTTAATGATTTGTAAATCAAAATACATAATAATGAATGTGACTGGTTATTATTTCTGGTTAAATGGTAATAAATCTTTCACAGCTTTCAGATTTATTTCTATGTAAAATACAAAAAAGAAGTAATGAAAAACATTACTTCTTTTCTTAAACTTTTATTTAATTTATTTTTCTTGAATAATCTATAGCTTCTTCTATAGTAGTAAAAAAGTTTTCCTCACCAATCAACTCATAAACTGAAGCTTTTTTTAATACCTTCTTTGGCTGCTCATTAATTCCAGAAATTATTATATTAATTTTATGCTTCCTGCACATTGTTATCATTCTTTTAAATGCATGTAAAGCTGTAGCATCCATTGAAGGAACATTTCTCATTCTAATAATCAAAGTTTTTGTTGTGTGTCCTAAATCACTCATGACTTCCATAAACTTATCTGCTGCTCCAAAGAAGAAAGGTCCATTAATTTCATATATCTGTACATTTTCAGAAGTTCTAAGCTTCATACTTTCTTTATTGAAATCAAACACCTCTTGTTCATCTTCTTCAGCTGCATCCATTTTAACCATATTAACATTAGATACATCAGTCATTCTTTTCATAAATAAAAATGCTGATAATATCATCCCTAATTCAATTGCTTTAACTAGATCTATAAGTACTGTTACTAAAAAAGTAACTACTAAGATTAGAATATCACTTTTAGGAGATTTAAATAATTCTTTAAACTCTCTCCATTCACTCATATTATATGCAACAATTATTAATATTGCAGATAATGCAGCTAAAGGTATCATCTTTGCCAGCGGCATGAAGATAACCATAATAAGAAGGAGTGTTACTGCATGTACCATTCCTGCTACTGGTGTTCTACCACCGTTCTTTATATTAGCTACCGTTCTTGCAATTGCTCCTGTTGCAGGAATCCCTCCAAATAAAGCAGAACCTATATTTCCTACCCCTTGAGCTACTAACTCCATGTTAGACCTATGTTTTCCACCAATCATACCATCAGAAACTACCGCTGCTAATAAAGATTCTATAGCACCAAGAAGAGCTATTGTTATTGCAGGACCTATTAGTAATGGAATTTTATTTAGATCAAAAGCAGGAAATTGTGGCATTGGTAATGATGATGAAATCTCCCCAAACTTACTACCAATAGTTGCCACCTCTAGGTTGAATACCTTAACAATTACAGAAGTAACTATAAGAGCTATAAATGCTCCAGGTATCTTCTTATTAATCTTAGGCCATAAAATTATTATCAACAAAGCTATCATTCCAATAATGGTCGTTTGTATATCTATTGTATCAATAGCTTTAAAATATGCCTCCCATTTTCCAATGAATTCAGCGGGTACTTCATTTAATGTAAGTCCAAAAAAGTCCTTAATTTGTGATGAGAAGATTACAAGCGCTATCCCACTTGTGAATCCTATAGTAATTGGATAAGGTATGAATTTAATAACCCCACCTAACTGACAAAGCCCCATAAGCACTAGAATTACTCCTGCCATGAGAGTAGCCATAATTAATCCATCAACACCATACTTTGTGACAATGCCATATACAATAACCATGAAGGCACCAGTTGGTCCTCCAATTAGAACTCGACTTCCTCCTAATAAAGAGATAAGGAATCCAGCAATAATCGCTGTGTATAATCCTTTTTCAGGAGACACACCTGAAGCAATTGCAAGGGCTATAGATAATGGTAATGCAATTATTGCAACAATAATTCCCGAGGTCACATCCTTAAAAAATTGCTCCTTTGTGTAATCTTTCAATGTAGTAAATAATTTAGGTTTTAATGTAGACATTTTGTCCCTTCTTTCTTTTAATATGTATACCATATTTATTAATGTTAAAACTTACTTTGTATTGCTTTTTACAAACCTTGTATGCATTAATATTTAATGTAATATAAACAACCATTTCCATTTTAATTGGATAGGATAAAAAAATCAACATTTATATACATAAAAATCAAACTCAATTTAGATAATTCATCTAAATTGAGTTTAGTTTTAAATAATATATATTTTTACCCTACTCCAAAATCAGTATTAACCCACAATACTTCACACTTTTTTTCGTCCTCAAGCCATCTGTATTCATCTTGGAACCAATCTATAAGTTCCTTATCAGGCTTAATCTGTGTAGTGTTTTCTGTATACACATTTACTGTAAAATGCTCAAAATTTTCAAGAGCTACTTTTATATCATTTTTTATCATTTCTTTAGTTTGCCCTTTAATTCCCACCATAAGACATACAGAATTAAAGTAACCTTTTAATTCTTCTAAATTCTTATAATTAAAACCTTTCTTAAGAACATCCTCTCTGAATTCCTCATCAAAACTCTCAAGCCCTGTTTTGAATATTATATCAACTCCAAAGAAATCTCTCATTTCCTGTAACCTGCTTCTATATATCCAATGAGCCTCTAAGAACAATCTCTTTATATTAAGTTCCTTTACTTTTTTCTTAATTCCCTCAAGAGTTTCCTTAGGTAACTCAAAAACGTTTCCTGAATTAATAATCTCAAGTACCCCATACTCCCCTGTAACCTGCTCAATAACCTTAAGATTAACTTCATTTATATGCTCAATATCCATGGAGTTATCATGTATATAATCACAGAAAGTACACTTTCCCCATTTACATGGAGTTGCTTTTAAAAGGAGAATCTCTCTTGGAAATTTATTTTTTATCACACTGTATCTCATCATTTTTCATCACCAAAGCCAGTATAACATAAAAAGTACGCGCTGCGTACACAAAAAAAAATTAAAAACCTATAAAAGAAATTGACAGTGGAAAGTTGACAGTTAACAACGATGGATGTTTCTGCTACCTTAGAAACTGCATTTTTTTGTTATTTAAGACAAGAAGTTTTTACTCATTTTATCTGAGATAAAATATTGCAGTCTAAAGTACAATGTTTCCCCTATGATGAAACAAATTAATTCTCTTATCCACTAAACAATTATTTTAAATTTCTCGGAGAGAAATGTCATTCGTTGTCCACTTTCCACTTTCAACTTTCAACTCTCATCTTTTTTATTCCTACCATTCATTTTTTATCCTTTATAAATCAAGTATAACTTGTACTTTTACATAATATCCTATATAATATATCTGTTTGAAAAAAACCGCAGTTCGAAACCATCCTGCGTAAACAAAACTAGGAGGAGATAATTTATGAATAACTTATTAGTATTTTTGATCTTTGCAGTTGTAAATTTTGCACTTATAGCGGCTGCATACAAATTTTTTGGGAAGCGTGGTATTTTAGGATATATCGTCCTAAGTGTTATTGCTGCAAACCTACAGGTTAATAAGGGTGTAATTTTTGATTTTGGACTCTTTGAGCTTGAAGCAACTTTAGGTAATGTTATGTTTGCAGGTATATTCCTTGCCACTGACCTATTAAACGAGAAATATGGATATAAGGAAGCAAGAAAATCTGTTCATATTTCAATTTTTGCAAATATTTCATTTATAATCATCATGTATATTTCTACAATATTTCAAGGACTTGAATACAGTTCAAACTTCAATGAGGCTTTAAACTTATTTTTCTCTATAAACGGTGGTGCTTTAAAAGCTGTTTTTGTAGGAAATTTAGTTTTCTTAATTAGCCAATCTTTGGATGTATATATTTATTCAAAGCTGAAAAACTGGGATAGCTCTAGAAAATCTTTATGGATTAGAAATAATGGTTCAACAATAATTTCTCAACTTGTTGATACTATTCTTGTAACTCTAGGATTTGCCCTAGTAGGTATATTCCCTATGTCAATTGCATTTACTGTAATCGTTACTACTTTAATAGTAAAATATATAGCTGCAATTGTAGATACTCCATTCATGTATCTAATGTCATACATCACTCCAAGAGAGGGTGCTGATGATTAAAAACAAGGTTATTATAGATGCAGATTGTGGAATTGATGATGCATTAGCTTTAATATTTGCAATAAAATCTGATATTGATATCATAGGAATCACAAGTGTAAGTGGAAATGTAAATAGCTTAGAAAGTGCAAAGAATATAAAAGCTATTTTAAATCTTTTAGGTAAAGACATTCCTGTTTATACTAGCGGAATTCCAAATCTTGATGGGGAGTACATTGATGCTAAAGATACCCATGGTGAAGATGGTCTTGGAGAAACTCACTATGGAAAAGGCTTTGATTATTGTTCGGATGTACAAGCTGAAGATTTTATTTTAGAGAGTTTAAAGAAATATGATAATATAGATATCATTGCTTTAGGTCCTCTAACTAACCTTGCTAGAGCCTACTTAAA
Source organism: Oceanirhabdus sp. W0125-5 (assembly GCF_027938815.1). Lineage (GTDB taxonomy): Bacteria > Bacillota > Clostridia > Clostridiales > Clostridiaceae > Oceanirhabdus. The sequence goes on along the minus strand of NZ_CP115913.1, from coordinate 2,777,128 downwards.
GGATAAAGATATCTTTAATAAATGTAACTCAATCATATCTATGGGTGGTACTTATAAAGCATTTGGTAATATGTCACCTGTTACAGAATTCAATTATTATCATGATCCAAAGGCAGTTGAGCTTATTTTAGAATCTGAAGTTCCAATGACAATGGTAACTTTGGATGTAACACGTAAAATTTTCTTAACACCTCATGTAACCCTTAACTTTAAAGATAAAAATAAAGTTGGAAATTTCATTTATGAGGTTACTAAATTCTATATGGACTTCCATAGAAAAGTTGAAAACTTTGATGGTTGTATAATAAATGATATTTTAAATATAGCTTATTATTTAGATAATAACTGCTGCAATGGAATTACAGCTCCAGTGAAAGTAGTCACTGAAGGTGTAACAAGAGGACAACTACTTGTTGATTCATGGAATATGTTCTATCCAGAAAGCAAAGAATGTTTAATTCTAAATGAAGTTAATGCCGAAAAGGTTATGGATATGTTCTTGAGTACTCTTGAACTTAAGTAACAAAGAAGAAAGAAAAGATAACAAATAACCATGATATTCTTCGTACTTCAGAATATCTATATATAATAAAAGGAACTTTATCTGCATAGTTAAGATAAAGTTCCTTTATTATTTTACATATTTATGGAAGTATACTATACTATTCTTAGCACTATACAAAAGAATAAAGAAAAAGAATAAAGAAAAAAGCTTTCAGCCTCGCTGAAAGGTATCAACATTTGTTCTTTGTTCTCTGTTATTTGTTCTTTGGATGATAAGGAGGAATTACATTGGAATTAGTTTACGGTACTACAAACCCTGGTAAGCTTACTGCCATGAAAAGAATGCTAGCTTCATTAGATATGGATATTCTATCTTTAAGGGATTTTGATATTGATATTCCAGAAGTAGATGAGAGTGGTAATGCTCCACTTGAGAATGCAAAATTAAAAGCATTAGCTTATTATAAAGTTCTAAAAAAGCCTGTTTTTTCTTGTGATTCTGGATTGTTTATTAAAGGATTAGAAGAGGCTAAACAACCTGGAGTACATGTTAGAAGAGTTAATGGTAAAAACCTTACTGATGAGGAAATGATTGAATACTATGCTTCTCTTGCTCACGAAATGGGCGGACAAGCAATTGCTACATATAAAAATGGTATTTGTCTCGTCCTAGATGAAAATACAATAATCGAGTATGATGGAGATGATATATCATCTGAAGAATTTATAATAACATCTACTCCTCACCAAAATAGAGTTCACGGTTTTCCTCTTAATTCATTATCTATTGAAATTAAATCAGGTAAATTTTATATGGATCTTGATAGAGATGATGGTACAAAAAACGCTTATGATGAAGGATTTCTTAATTTCTTTAAGAGATCACTTAAAACAAATGTATAATTAATAATGGATAATGGAAGTTTACTCATTTCGTCTAAGGATAAAACATTGTAGTTAAAATACAATGTTTAATCTATAGACGAAATGAGTTTCAAAATTTTAATTACTTTTTACATTTACTTTTATAAGAAGATAATCTCCAGTTACTACATTGATTAATGTAATTGATGCATTACCAGGTTTCAATGCCTTTATCAAACCATTCTTATCTACATTTATTATTTCACTGTTTCCAGTGGTAATTCTGATTTGTGAAATACTCGAAACCCCACTTCCTGATATTTTTAATTGGAATGCTTCCCCTTTATTTAATGAGATATTGGTTGAATTAACTTCTAATCTTTTTTCTTTTTTACTACTTGAAACATTAATTCTATAAACCCCAAAAATCTCTTCACTTATATTACTCTTAGCAACAAGCTTCACTGTTCCAGCTTTAGCAGGGGTTATATTAATTCCATTATTTTCATAGATATCAACTTTAACTGCATTCCCATCTAAGATAATATCTACACCCTCTCCCTCTTCAGTATCAAAATCTAACCATTTACTCTCATCAATCTTTAAGTTAATTTCCTCGATTTTATTATGGTAATCATCATAATAAATTTTTTCCTTAATAAGTATACCTAATTTAGGTTGTACCTTTATTTCATCATAACTAATATTCTTAATAATATTTTGATCTACTATTAATTTTCCATCTAAATCAAACCAGTTTCCATTTATATTGAAATAACATTTATAGTCAGCTTGTACTATAGCCTCACTAACTTCTTTGTTATTAGAAGAATTGTTTGCATAATCAAGCGAAAAAGCTTTATTACCTGCAACTATGAAATCTTCATTACTCTCTGCAAACACAGGAACTGAAGCTCCAATTAAACAAATAAATAAAATAAAACAACTGCATAATCGTTTCATAATTCCACTCCTTTAATTTTATTTAATAATAATAACTATCTTCTTATATAAACCTGTAGTTGGAGATATTAACACAAAATCAACTTCACCTTTTTTAAGTGCTTTTATCTTACCATTGTCATCAACTGAAATTAATCCTTCTCCATTATAAGTCATCTTTACATCAGATTTATTAAGTTCTTCTCCATTAATTAAAAGAGTATATTCTTCTCCTACTTTTAAATTCAACTCATCTCCTACATTCACAATAAGTTCATTTGGATTCTTTTTTCCATCTGGAGTTACATGAATTACTAAAGAAATTACTCTATTTTTCAATTTTATAGTTATCACTGATGTACCTAATTTCTTACCTATAATATCAATGTAATTATAATCCTTCTTTATATCTACCCCACTACCATTGACTTTTACTACATCATAATGAATTTTAGTGGGATTTATGATTCTTAATCTTTTACTGCTTCCAAGACCAACTTCAATGGTATCATCTACTACTACTAAAAAGAAATCTTTCAAAGCTTTTAATTCATCATTATTAATTTCTTTTATATCATTTCTTATTAATTCACCATCACCCTTTTTATATGATTTAATTACCCCATTTGAATCTTTATATTTAATTTGAGGTATAATACTATAATCTTTTATAACTTCTCTCTTATTATCAAACCATTTATTATTTACTTTAATAAATATCTTTCCTCCGCTTTTATTTATATTTTCTCTAATTTCATCAATGTTTTTTTTATCATTTGCGTACTCAAGAGTAAAGGCATTTTCTCCAATTACAACGGTTCTATTAGGAACATCTCCATATACATTTTGAAATATTGATATCAATATCCCTAAAAACACCATACTTTTCAAAATTTTTTTCATTACATTCCCTCCTTAAATAAATATAGCCTCTTAACATACACATTATAACATTTTTACTAATATTATTCTACAATTGTATATTTATGCTTTTATTTTAACCTTATTCCTCATATTTTTTATCACTTGAATTAATATACTCAATATTAAGCCAAAAGACGGTTCATTAATTTCTCATTAATGAACCGTCCCTATCTTATATATTTAAAAACTCAATCGCCTTTTCTAAATCCATATCTTTTTTAAGGTGTTCAGGTGTCCATGGAATATATTCATGGACCTCAATCCCTTTATTCTGTATGCCTTTCCCTTTATCAATCTCACAACTTCTAGATGTTGGATATCCCATACTGAACTTATTATTAAATTCTATGATTGCTAAATTAGAGTAATCAGTTACTCCCGCTGAATTCCTCCCCATTACTGTTACAATAGGTGAACTCTTAGCTGCCTTTATGAAAGCATCTCCCGAACTTCCACAATACATATCACATAGAACAACAACTTTCCTGTTCTTAGCTCTTCCAGTAATCTTATAGTCTCCTTCATCTTCCATTTTAAATACCTTAAATCCCTTATTATAGTTTTTCTTTAAATCTTCAAGAAAATCCCTTAGAAGTTTACTATCAATCCCTTGAGATAAGTATCCTTCAAATTGTTTGATTCTTATATCACAGTTTCTTTTGGAATAATTAATCTCCATATCTCCATCATCCAAATCTAACTCATATCCTTCTGGAACCAAATACTCCATAAGTTTATAATAGGAACTGTCCATTCCACCTCCATTATTTCTTACATCAATTATCAACTTTTCGCAAGAATCCAACTTATCTTCATTCTCTTCTATCAACTTCTCAACCTTATATTGATCCATAAAATCACTTAATGTCATTAACAATATTTCATCATCTAAAACTTTTAATGAGTACTCATTTTCCTGTTTCTTCATTTCATAAAACTTCATATCTATTATTTTTTCTTCATTATTTCTGAGTATAGTACAAGTATTATACTTTTGAAAAACTTGATTCCACCTTTTCATTCTCTCAGGCTTTTCACCATAATTTCTCCTTCCACTTTCTTTTATTACTTCTAATATATTTTTTTGATCTAATGCAATAATCTCATCACCAATTTCTATTTCTTCACTTTCAGAAATCTCACTAACAAACAATCTGTTATTCCAAACTCTGCACTTGAACCCTCTATTATTATTCTTTGCCCCTTTAAACCTGAACCACATATGCGGCTCTTTAAAATCAAGAAGATAATCATTCACTAAATCAGAAAACTCTTCATCAGTAAGCTCTTTATTTACTTTTATGAATTCTCTATATCTTTCATGGTTGTCCCATCCTTTTTTATCCAAACACCCTGAATAATCCTCTCTCATAATACTTACAACATCATTAAATATTTCTAAATAATTCATATATAATCCCCCTTAACTCCCTTTTATTTCGCAATTATTTAATCTATGTAGTATCAACAAAAATTATATTACATTACAACTATTGTATTATCGTCATGATAATCCCCTTTTTCTATTTTAATTGTTTGGAACTACCATAGGAATAAAGTTTTCAAAACAGCTCCACATCATAAAAAAAGCGGACAATTATTAACTGTCCACTATACCTGTTATTTTTATTTAAATACCTTATTAACATACTCTGAAGTACTTACATTAAGCAATGCACCATAATCTACTTTGAATTCAAGGATATCTCCAACTCTTAACTCCTTTAATGAGTTTGTTACATCCATTAAAAGATGATCACTGCTAGCTCCTAGTATATCAATATTCTCATCCAATGGTTCGATACCATCAGGATTTACATCTTGTCTTCCAAATGCTACAATTGCTCTTAAAATTTCACCTCTATCTTCAAAGGTAGGTTTGTTTCCAAAGGCATCCATACCTATTGTACCTATTGGTACTGACGGTTTCTTTTTAAGTTCAACTATCTCTCCCTTTAGAACAAATGCATCCTCATGCATTCCTTCTATCAAGTCTCCATAAGCTGTTTCTCTTCCAAGAACTATTGCCTCTCCAATTCTAAGCATGTTTATTCCTTCTGGCATTGTATCATTCAATACCTTATATAAACTACTTGAATTTCCACCTGAAACAGTTTCAAGAGTAATATTATGTTTATCCTCAATTTCATTCTTAATTTCTAATAATCTTCCTAGATTCTCATCATCTGGCATAACACCACCATAACAAGTAAGGTTTGTTCCAATACCATGAAGCTTAATATTTTCAAGTTTTAAAATATCTTCAACAATAGTGTCAATACTCTGGAACCATACCCCTTCTCTTAAGTCCCCTAGATCAATCATTAATATTATCTTGTGAACCTTTCCTTGCTTTCTTGCTTCTTCATCTAACAAGATGATTGTCTCAATTTCTGAATTCAAACTTATATCAGCTAGTCTTACTACATCTTCAACCTCACTCTTCATTGGAATTCTAAGTAATAATTTTGGACAATCAAACTCTTTTACCTTTTCAAGATTCTGTATTCTAGAATCTGCAATTCCATAAGCGCCACCTTTAAGTGAAGCACCAGCAATCTCTTTATAAGCACAATATACTTTTGAAACAACAAAAGCTTTTATTCCTTTTTCATTACATTTATCAACAATAAATCTAGTGTTTTCTTCAATCTTTTTTAAATCAACTTCTAAACAAGGATACTTCATTTTCTTTCCCCCTAACTTCGTAAGTTTTAGTAAATAATAAGAATCAATATCTAAGTAAAAAATGAGTTGAAAGTGGAAAACTGGAAGTTGAAAACGATGGACATTTCTCTACGAGAAATCTTAATTGTATTATTTATCGAGCAATGATGGTTTACTTGCATCATTAAAGATGTAGCCTTGTATTTAAATTACAATATTTTATCCAGAGATAAAATGAGTAAAGCCTTCTTGTTCAAACGACCAATAAATTGAAGTTTTGCAGAGCAAAACATTCATCATTATACATTATCCATTCTACATTCTACATTTGTTTTAAAAGGTATCAATTCTCAATTTCTTTTAAGTAAGTTGTTAGTGTATGCTAAACTCCAACAGCTTCCTAGCAGATTCTTCATCTTCTAAACTCAATACCCCCGCACAAGCCATTATATACATGGTATCTATCTTTACCTTTGCATCTTCACGAGGTAACATGGAGATATCTTCTCCTCTATACTTTATTCCCTCTAATATCTCTCTTCCATGAGGCAATCTGGTTAATGCACCACCTGTTCCAACAATATATTGAACTTGAGACAGGTCTTTCCCATATGCAACAAAACTATTCTTTCCAACAAATAATCGCTTAACGTATCCTGCATGTCTTGTAACTGCAAGTTCAACTGCTTTTTTACAAAGAATCTCACTGCAGTGTCTTTCTTCATCAGTTTCTGGAATGGCTTTTATATGCTCTGTTATATATTCTTTTGAATGACCTTCAAGATCCCTTTCTGAAAGAAGATCAATAACATTCTTGCTATTAACGAATAATCCAAGATCTCCTTCAACTGTTCTCTTTGCTTTTGGTTCAGGATTTACTAGTATATCTGTAATATCAGCTCCACCTTCAGTAACGGAATGAAGATCGGTAGTTGCTCCTCCAACGTCAAATACTATAACGTCACCAATCATTTCATAAAGTAGTTTTGTTGCCTGCATAACAGCTCCAGGTGTAGGCATTATAGCTCCATCAACCATGTCTCTTATTTTATCCATCCCTGGTGCCTTTACAATATTATTTTCAAATGCATTCTGAATAACCTCTCTAGCAGGTTCTACATTCAACTCATCAATTCTAGGATATACATTATCAACAACATACAACTCTTTACCCTCAAAGATTTCTCTAATCTCTTCCTGATTAGCAACATTACCACAGTAAATTACAGGTATATCAATCTCTGCTTCTCTAATAAGTTCAGCATTATATAGGGCAGTCTCTCTCTCTCCATGATCTGTACCACCAGCTATCATTATTAAGTTAGGTTGAATTTTCCTTATCCTTCTAATATCACTAGCTCTCATCTTTCCTGATGTAACCATTTTAATTATTCCACCAGCTCCAAGTGCTGCTTCTCTTGCTGCCTTTACAGTCATATCATGAACCAGTCCATGAACAGTCATTTTAAGACCACCAGCAGCACTACTTGTGGCTATCATCCTATCCCAAGTAAGCTTTTCCTCTATCTGACTCTCAATATCATCAATTGCCTGCCTAAGTCCAATTGTTACATCTCCTTCAAGAACTGTTGTGTATCCCTTCCCTTGGGCTAAAACCTTTGGTAGTTCACCACTGAAGTCAAAAGCAGTTACTACTGTAGTTGTACTTCCAATCTCAGCAATTATATAATCTGCTCTCACAATTCTCACCTCCACGGATTTTACTTCACTACTAAACCTTACCTTTTGAAAAGAGAACACTCCCCAGTGTTCTCTTTTCTTTTATCTCTATTTTTAAATAAATTCCCAAAACATCCCCAAATTAACCCGATTATTCTGCGATATAAACTTTCTCTCTATCGTCACCTTGTCTTCTCATTCTTTCTTCAATTAAGAATGTAGCAACGTGTTTACCTCTTTTACCTCTACCAAATCCAGCATCCATTCCATTGGCTTTTGCAATCTCATTAGTAACCTGAGTACCACCACAAGCAAGAATCAACTTATCTCTTACACCTTTTTCAACACAAAGGTCATGAATCTTCTTCATGTTTTTAGTGTGAACATCATTATGAGTAATTATTGTACTTGCAAGAATTACATCTGCCTCACACTCTATAGCAGCATCAACAAGTTTCTCTACTGGACAAGAAGTTCCAAGATACTCATATGTGATACCATATTTCTCGATACCACCGTGCTTGATATCAATTGTTTCTCTTAATCCAACTGAGTGCTCATCTTCTCCAACTGTAGCACATACAACCTTCATAGGCTTATCAGCTATATAGTCTTTCATAAACATCTCATCTAGAACTTTTACCTTCTCTGGAACCTTTAGAGTAGCCTTTTCAACTGTAAAGTTTACTCTACCTTTAATCTCAACAAGTGTTCCTTCTGAAGCTTGCATAACCTGCTTGTGAATTATCTCAACATCTGTAAGATTCATCTTTCTACCCATTTCAAGTGCAGCAGCTTCTGAAACTAATTCATCCTCTGGAATAAACAATGTTACAGTTACGTATCCATCTTTCTTCCACTCTACCTCAGGAGTTATAGTTCCATCCTCTTTAACTCTTTCCATTCTGTTTGCTACATTATCTTCCTCATCTAACTCATTAATGAAAACAATCTTAGAGTGATCACATAATGTACAATCGTGAATAGCATCACATGCTTTATTGTACTCTTCTGGTATATTGTTATATCCAAAGTGTGCACATACTGGTGCAAAGTAATCTTCTTCTCTCTCAACAACAGTACCTGCTGCAACTCCTTTATCTATATCTCTTGGAATACCATCATTATTTCTTGCAGGATAGTTACCAGAATCAACAAAGAATCCTTTTTCAACTGCTTGGAAGTATCCACCCTCTTCAATGATTTCCTCCATGAATAATATTGCTCTTTCTTGAATTTCTCTAACTTTATCAGCTAAGTAACCAGTCTCTTTAAGCTGAACCATCTCTTTAATTCCATCCATAGAGATTAAAGCTTGCTTAGCAGTGTTTGTAGCATGAATGTTATTGTAATGCCAAGGTACATTTCTTCCCTCGTCAGGAGTGATTGTACTTTGAATATCAGCTGATGTTAATGCAGATATTAATAAGTTCATGCAGTGTGTTACTGTAGCTTCTCTTGTACAAGAAGTCATGTACTTAGTATTCATCTGTGCTCTCATCTTGTAATCTGTAAAGAATTCTCTTAAAGCAACAGCATATGGCAAGTCAAGCTTTAGTAATGGTGCTGGTGCTGCACTTGGTGGAACTGTAGAAAGTGCAATATTCTCTTTCTTCATTCCAACCATTTCAGAGAACTTACTGTTTATAGCATGCTGAACCATAAGTTCTGGCATAACAGCATAACCCTTCATAGCTGTAGCATTAGCGTTATGCGCACCGTCTATTTGAAGAATATCAGCCCAAGCCATTATTCTTTTAGCAACAGCTGCATCAACAAATGATCTTACCATATTAATATTTCTGTACAGTACATTGTATTGAGGATCTTGGTGAGCACCATTGATTCCTTCCTCTGCAAACATAACTGCAACGTCAGGTCCTGCTACACCTGAAACATATGAGTGGAAGTTAATTTCTCTTCCTACTTCATCCTCTATTAAGTCAATAGCTTTTCTTGTAGCTCTAACTTGCTTTCTTGTTATTGGAACTCCACCGATACCTTCTGGAGATCCTTCTATTAATCCATCAAAGTGAGATTGTCCAGCTGTTCTGATAACCATAAGATGATCAGCGCCATGCCATGCAGCCATTCTCATTCTTCTAATATCATCTTCAAATCTTCCTGAAGCAACCTCAGAAGTTATAACAGGCATAGGCTGAGGATCAATATTACCAAAGCTAGGTGCTGCAGGGATTCCTTCATAAGTTTTTAAACTTTTTGAAATTTCACTATATTCAAACTCTCCTAATTTCCCTGATTCATGTGGCTCTCTCCAATGCCAGCCTCTTCTTCTTGGTTCATATTTATCTAAGTCTTTTAAAATCTCTTCAACATCAATCTTAACGTTTTTTTCTAACTTATCTAGCATTAGTTCTCACCTCTCATCTTCTTGCTTACTTCATTCCAACCCTTACCTTCTGCTAACTCTTTACCTGCTTCTCTATATTCCATATCATTCATCTTTGCATAAGTAAGTACTACATTCCCCATACCTTTTCCAAGCAAATTCCATGCAAGTCCTTGTTTAATTATCTCCCCAGCTTCAATGCTTGAGAATCCCATTCTTAATAGAACTGAACGCTCAATTGAAGCAGATGTATTCTTCTCTGCAAGTTCAACTAGAGGTTTAACAATCTCTTCAGTTAATGCCCAAAATCTTTCTTTTAACTGTTCACTGCTTAAGTTCTTTAAATGCTCTCTTCTCTTCTCGAAATCATCTGCTCTTTTCATTCCCATCCTCCATAATAATTATTTTACACAAATGTCAAATTCACTTAACATTTCTAGTACTTTAACTTGATCTAATCTTGTTTCTTCACATAAATACTCAAGATCTTCTTTTCCTATTGTCTTATCTTCTAATCCCTTAATTGCATTCTTTATTAATGATCTTCTATATCCATTAAGATCCATTTCTTGAATAGTAAGCTTTTCTGGATGCTCAGGAAGTATTATATTCTCTCCAGGAATCTCTTCTGCTGGATTCCCTTTCATAACTTTAATACCATTTTCCTTAGCAAAAGACAGCTGTGGCCCAACATGCTTTCCAGCTCCAGTATATTCAGTTTCTTGAACTACAATAATCTCATCATTCTCCATCTCTTGTGCTAGAACAAATGCAGCTGCAAGTGAAGTATTTCCAGCAGGCCCTCTTTCAAGACCTTCTATCTGAGCAAGCAGCTCAGTCATATAGAATATCTGTCCTTGTGAGATAGTAACATATCTATCCATATATCTTAATGGTCTAGCTGCACTTCTTGGTACATCAGATCTGTCAGGATTAGTCATGAATGGTATACCAAACCCTGTATGTCCTGTTGTGAATGACTTTCTATTAAATTGAGTGTCAGAAGCCATATGAAGTCCTGATAAATTAGCTGATGCTCCTACAACTTTTGTTTGCAGTGCTCCTGCTTTTAAAAGCCCTCTAGCTGTACCTGTAAGATTTCCCCCACCAGCATGTGTGCATATTACCACCTCTGGATCTTTACCAAATTTCTCTCTACATTCTTCAGCAATTTCATAACCAAGAGTTTCAACACCAGCTACTCCGTAATTTGAGTAAAGTGAAGCGTTGTAGAAAGATGTATCATCAAGCACCTTTAAGAATGTATAGAAAAGTTCTGGTCCAACAGTTAATTGAAGTACTTCAGCACCGTAACATTCGCACTTTCTTGCTTTCTCTACTATCTCAGGTTGACCAACTTTTCTTGAATCAAAGCACTCTTGTACAATAATACAATCTAACCCTCTCATATTTGCTTGAGAAGCAACTGCAGCGCCATAATTTCCAGAAGTTGCTGAAACTACACCTTTATAACCTTTTTTCTTTGCTTCAAATACTGAAACAGATGCTCTTCTATCCTTATAGCTTCCAGATGGATTACATTGTTCATCCTTTACCATAATCCTTGCAGCTTTACCTGTTTTAGATACTTTTCTAGCAAGTTCAGTCATATTTCTAAGTTCTAATAAAGGGGTATTACCTACTCCTGTTTCCTTTTGAATTTCCATAACGTCATTTAGAGTATATCCTGTATCTCTCATGAGTTTTTCGTAATCAAATGCAATTTTCCCATATTCATACTGTGAATAGTCTACACCTACGGATTTTAGCATTATCTCGCTTTTTCTTTCCATCATCTTTTCATACTTGTTCATTCTACTTCACCTCCTTATTCTTCTCCTCTTAGAATAGTTTTTGCTTGCTTTCCTATATATGATGTTTCTCCAATATAATTTCCAAAGCTATGAGTATAGTTTGGCTCAACATTTACAACCTTACCTTCTTCAACTCTTCCGATTATTGTCTCAACCTTAACCCAGTCTCCAACTTCACAGTCCTCTAAGCAGAAACCTTTGATCCACATAATCAATGGAGTTTTCTTAGTATCTTCAGGTATATGAGGCGATCTCTCTTCAGGCTCTAAGACTGTTCTCTCAACCTCCACCCAAGTACCTTTTTTAATCATCTTAATCACCGTCCTATTTAATCATGTTTCTCATATCGCCCATGATTGCTCTTGGTACTGGTAAATCAAGCATAGTCTTTAACCCAGCATCAGCATTGATAACCTGTGGAATCATGTTTACACACATAGCGATTGTTCCAAGTCCACCTTCAACCTCTGGTTTAATTGCCATATTAACTTCAGGAGTACCTTTGATTGTTATGTAATCTCCAGTGAATGTTCCTTCCATTTCTGGCTCGATTTGTTGTGGGTGAATCATATCGATTAATGGTTTTCCATCAACATATCCTTGTCCAGTCATGTTAACTCCAGCTACATTACCTGCTGCTGCAAATCCATATGGAGATTTTCTATCAACAGATGTAACAATTGGCTTCATTTGTTGTTCAATTTTTTCAACAGGCCATCCTATAGCGTCTCCGATCATTCTGATAGACTCAGCAAATCCAACATGTCCTGCTAAAGTACCATCTTCAACACCTTTATTAAACTCATCTACAGTAATTCCAACACCTTGTTCTTCCATAACTGCTGGTCCAAATGGTGATAAACTATTAACTCTCTTAGCTTCAATGTGTTCAACATCTGTCATACATCCTGTTAAACAAACAACTAATAAATCCATGATTAAACCTGGGTTGATTCCAGTTCCTAAAATAGAAACTCCATTTTCTTTAGCAATTCTATCTAACTCAGCTGCTAATTCTGGATTCTGTGCTTGTGGGTATGCCATCTCTTCTGCAGTAGATATTACATTAACCTTCTGCTCAAGAGCATATTTTAATCTTGGGAAAGCTTTTTCTGTAAATGAGTCTGTAGCACATAAACATAAGTCACAGCATTTTTCTGTAAGAACTTCTTCAATATTCTTATTTATTATTACTGGTTTTCTATCTCCTCTTTCAACTCCTAAAACTTCATACATATCCTTGTCTACTCTTTCAGGATGCATATCACAAACCCCTACAATTTCAACTCCCTTTTTATTAAGAAGCATTCTAGCCATTCCGCTTCCCATAGCTCCAAATCCCCAAATAGCAATTTTAACGTTTTCTCTCATTTTTAATTCCCCCTGTTTTTTATAATTTCGATAGTTCACAGTTTAATTTTTTCTGTGTTTAATATGTAAAAATATACTATTTTACTATCATATTTCTTTTATTAATTATTTAAGCAATTTCCATGCCAAGTTTTCTATAAAAATAATATTATTTTTCTTCATTTTGCATCAAAATCTTTGGATATTTCTAAATTTTTAGAATATTTATTCATAATCAATAATTCAATATTCAGATAATTTTAATAAAGGTGCAAATATTTTTGCACCTTTTTATTAAAAAATCACAGTTTCAAATATTCTTTTAGATTATTGTTAGTTTTCTGCAAATTATTTTGCATTAATATGCCCATTTTTCAGCAATCTCGCTTTCCATATTATGCATAAACAGACTTAAAATTATTTTTTAATGAATTTATTACAAACTTATTCTTTTTTATCAATTCTTTTTTGTAACTCTTGCTTTATTTTAGAAAATTCTACACCATTTTTCATACAATAATCTCTAATAACAACACTTTTATCAATTATTTTTCCATTAATAATATTTTCTAATATTTCTTCTGAAATCCCCCACTCTATCACTTCATTAAAAGTGGTTTTCCCTCTTATCACCTTTTCATTATTCTCTTCAGTGTTATTCTCAGATGAATTACTTTCTATTTTAATGTTTGAAATATCTATTGAATGTTCACTAAGATATTTCTCTAGTTCTTCATTTATTTTTATTTCCCTTATCAATATGTTAACTGCTGGTTCTGGAAGGTAAATTTCCTCTCCCATTTCATATGGTAATTTTTTATAAAGAGCAACAAAATATCTTACTGAAGCAGTTCCTATCTCCTTATCCCCTTCTAAGTTGCCATATATTTTTTCTAAATCTTTTACTTTGAATAAGGAAGGATTATTTATATCTTTTAACCCAAAAGCCCTCGCCATCACTTCAGGTGTTATATTAAAAGCATTATAAATATCCTCAAATGAATAAGATCCTCTTATATCTGCTGGATTATACTCTCCTGCGAATTCACCTTCTTTAAATACAACTGGTACTTTAGTTGATTCTGTTTTCCAAACATTTAACCCTTTAGAAATGCCTATTCCACCAAATATAATAAGAATAAGAATTACCCCTATAGCTTTAGAATTTAATTTCATATTATAGAGTCCTCCTTTCACATGTGAAATTCACTGTATCTTCCACTTTGCATCCCTCTTCGGATGTACACTTCATACAAGATATACATTGATGATTTCTTACCACTTTAGTTTCTGAAACCTTAATATTCATAGGACAAACTTTATCGCATGCAGTACAAGATATGCAAGTTTTTGGATTTCTCTTAATCTTAAATATTCTAAATAAGTTAAACACACCCAATACCGCTCCATATGGACATAGATATTTACACCATGGTCTTTCCATAAATAATGAAGCTGCTAATATTACAATAAGTATTACTATTCCTGTTATAGCTACTTCTCCTGTCCAAAATTTAAACAGGCTATAATAGGGATCTACATCTGAAAAGCCTATTTTTCCTGTTACTGCTGTTACATATACTACCCACACCAATACAAGATATCTTAAGAATCTAAGGTATTTATCAATTTTTGATGGAATAAAATTATTATGCTTCCCTTTAAATATTTTTTTACCCACTTTACTAACCCATTCTTGTATTGATCCAAAAGGACATATCCATCCACAAAATATTGCACCAAATGCCACTGCAATTAAAAATACAATTATCATCAGAACAAATGAGGATTCATGTATTTTCTTTACTAAAGTACCTGCTGTTAGTAATTCATATATTGATACCACTCCACCAAAAGGACATATTGCATGCAACGATGCTGATGATAAAAATTTAAAGCCTCTACCTGATTCAACTAATGTTTTGTTTATTGTTATAAATGCAATAAGTATAAAGAAGAAACTCTGAATAATTCCTCTAATCTTCATTTTCTTTTTCACTTTACTCCCCCCAAATTTTTATTTATTACTGTACATCATTTATTAAAATATTTCCTAGCTACATCTATATAATAATATCTATATTTGATTAAATCTTGTTTTAAATGTGATGGAATTGTGAAAATTGCATAAAAAAAGCAAGCTCTGCTTGCACATAATAAATTAAAAACCTTTAAATAAAATTGTCCACTGTCAACTATGTTTTATATATTATTCAATTTGTATTTTTTAATCTTATACTGAAGAGATTGTCTAGATATCTTTAATTCATCAGCAGCCTTTGAGATATTACCACTCATTCTATATAAGACATCCTTAATTATTGACCTCTCAACATTCCCTAGATATTCATCAAGAGATATACCATTAAGCTCTATCTTTTCATGTTCACCTATATGAAACTTATCTTCAAACATTTCCATCCCAATCTTCTTATAGTCCTCTGCTAAATTCATAGCTGATTCAATAGCATTCTTCAATTCTCGTATATTCCCTGGCCATTCATAATTAATCAATCTTTCCATAACATCATTTTTTACCCCTATTACTTCTTTACCAAGGATTTTATTATAATATTGTACAAAGTGATTTACTAAATCTTCTATATCTTCTTTTCTATCTTTTAAAGGTGGAATATCAAACTTTACAACACTTAATCTATAATATAGATCCTTTCTAAGCTTTCCTTCTTTTATAAGTTTTTCTGGATTTTCATTAAGGGTAGCAATAACTCTTACATCAACATCAATTGTTTTATTACTACCTAGAGGTCTAATATACCCTTCTTGCAGTACCCTTAAAAGCTTAGATTGCAACTGTGTATCCATAGAATTAAGCTCATCCAATAAGAGCGTCCCCCTGTGAGCCTCTTCAAACAAACCTTTCTTATCTATGGCACCAGTAAAACTCCCCTTAACTGTACCAAAAAACATCCCTTCTAATAAAGGACTAGGTATAGCAGCACAGTTCACAGCTATAAAAGGCTTATCACTTCTTATCCCATTGTAATGAATACTCTGAGCAAGAACTTCCTTTCCTGAACCAGTCTCACCATAAATTAAAACAGATGAATTAGATAAACTAGCTCTCATAGCTTTATTAACAACATTTCTCATTTCTGTACTATTTCCAATAATATCTTTAAAAGAATATCCTTTATTTGATTTTCTTTGCTTCTCTTCAAGCTTGCAAACCTTTTCATTAAGCATTTTCACTTGAGTCATATCTTTTGAAATCTCGATTGCTCCAATAACTTTTCTCCCATTAAAAATAGGTATTGATGTATTGATTGTGGTAATTAACTTATTATTGTTATTATAATATTCTTGTAAGATCTCAGAATACTTCTTCTTATTCTTTATTGCACTAAGCAATGTAGAATTCTCTTCTTTTAAACGGTCTAAATATTCTGTTATCCTTTTACCAAGAACCTCATCTCTTGTTGTTCCCTCAAGATTAGCCATGGCTTCATTGTAATATACAGTAGTTCCTTTCTCATCAATAATGTGTATTCCATCGTAGAGATTATTTATTAATTCCTCAAGTATAATTCTATCTTTATTCATATCCCCTTGAAGTTCCTCCCACCCTAGTTGTTTTTTTAATTATAAATCATTTTCTTTTAAATAACTAGTAATTAATTTCCATGATTAATTCATGTTTTTACTAATAATTGCAACAATTAAGAATTATTTTTTAACAAAATTTCTGTTGATAATTCAAAGAAATTTATGTATAATGAATCGAATTATTTTTTGTTACAGGAGGTGGCTATGTCTATTAAAGATATTTTAGAAGTTGCTGAAACTGCCGGACAGATAATTTTAGAAAATGGCGGTGAAGTATACAGAGTTGAAGAAACAATTGCAATCATCTGTAAGTCTTATGGTGTTGATATTGTAGAGAGTTTTGTAACTCCATCAGTTATCATGATTTCATTAAAAGATGATAAAGGCAATCCTACTACATTCATAAAGAGAATTAAGAAGCGAACTGTTGATATGAATAAAATACACAATGTGAACGAACTTTCAAGAAAAATATCCAGTAATTCAGCTTCATTAGAATATGTTAAAGAAGAATTGAAAAAGATTAAACAAGGTAATAAATATAAATACCCTTCACATATTATTGCTGGTGGAGCTATTACAGGCTGCTTTACAGGATTATTTGGAGGTAATTATTTAGAATTCATACTATCCTTTATTATTGGATGCATTATAACTGTTTTATTAAAAAAATGCGACAAGTTACAACTTAATGATTTTTTCACAAATATTCTTGGAGGAGCTCTTGCTACCTTTATAGCTCTATTTTCTTCACTATTTATGAATATTGAGTCAAATGTAATCATTATTGGTTCTATAATGTTACTTGTACCAGGTTTAACTATAACAAATGGTATAAGAGATACTATAGCTGGAGATTTTTATTCTGGTATTTCTAGAGTTATTGAAGCACTTTTTGTGGCTATTGGTATAGTTCTAGGTTCAGTAATAATTTTTTCTCTGTTTTATTATGTGAAAGGGGTGATATAGATGGGTAGAATTTTATTAGAGGTAATCTTCTCGGTAATTGCTTCTCTTGGATTTGGAATTCATTTTAATATTAAAAGAAATCATCTATTTATTGCTTCTTTAAGTGGTGGGGTAAGTTGGTTGATTTATTCAATACTTCTTTCATTAAATTTTAATAATACTTTTGCCATTTTTATGGGCTCTGCAATAATGTCTCTTTATTCTGAGATTATGGCAAGAAAAGCAAAAACTCCAGCAACAGCTTTTATTGTATGTGGAATGATCCCATTGGTTCCTGGTGGTGGAATGTATTATACTGTTTACGAATATGTTAATCATAATTATGATAAAGCACTAAGTACAGGAATTAACACATTAAGTTCAGCAGTTACTATAGCTATTGGTATAGTTTTTATTTATTCTATTTTTAGAATGATTAATATGAAAAAGAGAATGCAGCATGAAAAGTAATACTTGAAAATTAAATAGCAATCCAACTTAACTGAAAGTTAATTTGGATTGCCGATTTAATTTTTATTTATTTTTAAATCTAATTCTTTTTACTTCTTATAAATTCAATAAAGGTTTTAATTTCTTTAATCTCATCTTCATTAAATTCTGATAAATCAACTAATTTGTAATCATCTTCATTTTTACTCTCTAAAAGATCACTTTTCCTCTTATTAATGAAATAAGTAGATATAGTCCCCGTAAGCATTCCTAAGAATCCTATACCTATCAGCATTAAAATCATAGCTGTAATTCTCCCCAAAACTGTAACAGGTGCGTAATCTCCATATCCTACCGTTGTTATTGTTACAAAAGCTGTCCATATCCCATCCCATAAACTGTGAAGTGATTTTCCTTCTTCAAATCTATATAATGCATACCCTCCAACAAAAACTAAAATTAAAGTTCCATATAAAACATAATAAAATGAATTAGTATTTATAAATTGCTTTATCCTATTCATTATTATTTTTATCTTTGATTTTTTAATTAACTTAACAGCTCTAATAATTCTGAATATCCTAAAAACAGAACTAAAGGGAATTATGGCAAGTAGATCAAAAATATTATTTTTTATAAAAGCTTTCTTATTCTTAGCAGTTTTCACTCTATAAATATAATCAACAGTAAAAATAAGATAAATCAATAATTCAATAAGCCTATATATTTTAGTATTAGTAAATAATTCATATCCTAAGAACCCCATAACTGTATGTATTACAATAAACACAGCTACAATGTTAATGGTCACTTCATATATAATATATATTTTTCTATTCTTTTGTTCCTTCATGATACTAGTTGTTTCCTCCATACATTGAGTTTCATTTACTATGCACTGAATCTGTTGATGATTTCAAATACTTTCTTAGTCATAATACTACCCTCCAAATTTTATGCTACTAGTATATCATACTAGTAGGTAGGTTATAAATATTACCTTAATATTTATTAATTATCCAATGCCTATTAATAGATTAATACTCAAATATAAAAATAAATTTTTCTGAAACTAGAACTCTAAATCATCAACAAAAATCATTTAATATACATTGATTTTTAATCCTAAAGTTTCTATGATATAATAAAGTCTTGATAAGTATAAAGAACGGAGAGTTAATACATATGAAAAGAGAATTCAAAGGAAGTGCAACACAAATAGAAACACAGTATACAGAATGGAGGTACTAGCATGGATAAATTAAATTTTAAAGGTAGTGTAATGTTAAACCCCACTCCTGTAGTACTTGTTACTTCAAAAGAACGAGATACTGGTAAAGTCAATGCTTTTACTGTAGGTTGGGTGAGCACTGTTTGTACAAAAAGTCCCATAATTGCTATGGGTATAAGACCTGAAAGATATTCTCATGAACTAATAAAAAATAGTGGTGAATGTGTAATAAACCTACCTACTAAACATTTAGTTAAAATTGTTGATTATTGTGGTGTTGTTTCAGGAAGAAAAGAAGACAAAATAAAAAAATTTGATTTAAAACTTCATGATGGTGTAGCTATCTCAACTCCTTCGTTAGAAAGTTGTCCGGTTGCTTTAGAATGTAAAGTCAAATCAATTACACCTCTTGGAACGCATGATCTATTCTTATTAGAAGTTTTAAATGTTAAAGTGGATGATAATTTATTAGATGAAAATAATAAGATATGTTTTAATAAAGCTAATCTGATTTGTTATAGTCATGGGGAATATTATGGATTGAATGCTAATCCATTAGGCTCTTTTGGTTACTCAGTACGCAAAAATACTAATTCAAAGAAAAAGAAGAGAAGAAAGAAAAATCATAAATCACCAAAATAAGTATGTATTAAAAGAGAAGACTTTGTTAAGCCTTCTTTAATACTGAATAATCATGTTATATCACTACAAAAAAAAACGCTCAGCATTTGAGTGTGAGCGTTTTTTTATTATTATTTTTGTTATTAATTCAAAACATGATCTTTGCTATGTGTAATTCTTTCTTCATAATGAGTATTTAGTGTAGTACCACAAGATCTACACTTTTCTTTTACAGTTTGCACGTACCTTTTCTCATAACACCAAACATTTGACCAAATTCCAATGTTTGTTCTCCATTCTCTGGATAATTTCCATCCTGATTCGTACGTATAAGTATTTGTATGCGAACAGGTATGAATACAAGTACCAATTTGTTCGCCACATTCGTGGCAAGGTATATACGCACTTGCAGTAGTAGAAAAACAAATCATTAAACACATTGCAATAGCTAGTACACCTGAAATCTTTTTAAATCTTTTCATAAACTTTACCCCCTAAATTAAATTTTATCCAAATTATACAATTTACGACTTATATTTTCAAATATTCTTTTTTTATCTTTTTTTTACAAATCAATGTAATTTAAGATATTTGCAACATTTTTTTATTCTTTTTTTACTTGGATTTTATTTAGTAAAAAAATGCTATAACGGAGCTCACAGTTCCAACGAAACAAGTCATAATCAACAGAGTGATTTCTGAATCCTCTATTAATAAAAAAACTTTCATTATTACTAAAACTGATATTACAATAACTTATACAAACATCTATTTATTCTTTCAAAATCTCTTTATTACATGAAAATTAGGGGATAGACTTATTGTCTTCCCTTCTAAATAATTGCTGAAATAATCAGCTCTGTAATAATTACGATAGATAAAGATATTAGTATACTAACACTAAAATTACTTATTTTCTTCATATAATCACCTAATGTGTAATTATGTCCACTTTTGCAGAAATTAAATATTTGACCTTACTCATTAACAGTTATATACTAATATAGTAAAAAAATAACTTTAGGAGGGTTAATATGAAAAAATTATTTATTAGTATTTTTTGCATGGTTATTCTTATGTTTAATGCGAATGCATTAACTTACGCACAGGTTAGTGAGAGTAATGAACACATTAGCTATTCAAGCTATGAGAGTGGATATGTAGAAGTAGAAATTAATTGGGGACCTGAATATCAAAGATGGGTAGAGAAAACCGAAGTTGACATTAATTATCCTGGGCTTGGATGGGTATATGTTCGTACAGTATATACTGCAGATACTATAAAAATTACTGGATTAGAAAAAGGTAAAACTTATACTATTAGATTGAGAGGATATATATTACCTGGAGATCATGAAGCAGATATAGAAGATACATTTAGCGTGACGGCAAAATAAAAAAAGACAGTATCAATATAGTACGTAAAAGCATCGATATAATTATCGATGCTTTTTATAATTACTATACTACCTCATTATGCTATATTTAATTATTATCTATCTATAGTACCGAATTTATATTATTAATTGACCTACTTACCTTTCTTACTTATTATGCTCTCTTTGGTTACTACACTTCCACCTATATACCTTAACATTTCCATAGCTATCTTTCATCTAAAGAAACCACAACAAATAAAGATGTTATTAATACCATCGATAAAGCTATGACTAGGATTGTATTAGTATTAAACGTAATAGTATAATAACCTCAGCATTCTATTCTGATTCAACTCTTTCACTATCGTTCCATTCACTTTTGTTGTTATTTTATAATCTTCCACCTCTTCTTCACTATTGTCATGGGGAATATTATCCTATGGTAAAAAAGAGTGTAGGTAGCTTTGGATATTCTGTAAGAAAGAAAAAAATGCCCAAAAATAAATCTAATAAAAAGCCTAGTAAAAAATAACGTTATGCAAGTAACGTTATTTTTTTATTCATTTTTTTAATATTTTTTTAATATTTTTGTTTCTTTTGCTCTTTTTTTGTGATATAATCATTTTCAATATTTCATTTTTCAGAATATTACTCTAAAATGAACTATATTTTTACATAATTGCTTTATTTTCGATTATTATTATGTAATAAAATGTAACATAATTTATCACTGTAAGGCATAAACTTAAGAAAAGGAGATGGTTTTATGACTAATAACAGAGGCCAATGGGGATCAAGACTTGGTTTTATTTTAGCCGCTGCTGGTTCTGCAGTTGGACTAGGTAACCTTTGGAAATTCCCTTACAAGGCTGGAGTAAATGGTGGAGGAGCTTTTGTACTTGTTTATATAGCTGTATTATTTTTAGTTGGATTTTCACTTATGATTGCAGAAATAGCTATAGGTAGAAAAACTCAACTTAATGCCTTAGGCGCTTATAGAGCTATTAATAAGAACTGGGGCTTTGCAGGTGCTATAGGAATTTTAGCAGGATTTATAATTTTATCTTTTTATGCTGTAATAGGTGGTTGGGTTATTAAATATCTTTTTGATTCTATAAACGGTACCTTGTTTAAAATTAATGCAGTTGATTATGGCGGGCATTTTGGAAGTTTTATATCATCATCTGGAAGTCCACTTTTCTACCAAGCATTATTTATGATATTAACACTAGTTATTGTACTTGGTGGTGTAAGTAGCGGTATTGAAAAAGCTAGTAAAATAATGATGCCTGCGTTATTCTTTATGATGATTGTTCTTATGATAAGATCTGTCACACTTGATGGCGCAATCGAAGGTGTTAAATTCTTATTTAAACCTGATTTTGGCAAAGCATTTACACCTAAGGTTATTGTTGATGCCATGGGTCAAGTATTTTTCTCATTAAGTTTAGGAATGGGTGCAATGATTACATATGGAAGTTATCTACCCCGTGATACCAACATCCCATTTAGTGGTACTATGATTTTAGTTTTAGATACTTTTGTAGCACTACTAGCTGGATTAGTTATTCTACCTGCAGTTTTTTCATTTGGATTTGAGCCTGGTGCAGGACCTGGATTAATGTTTATAACAATTCCAGCAATATTCTCAAAGATGGCTTTTGGTAATATTTTTGCAATAATATTCTTCTTACTGGTACTGTTTGCAGCTTTAACATCTTCAATATCTTTATTAGAAGTATGTGTATCATTTGTTGTAGATGAATTTAAAAAGAATAGAGTAGTTTCATCTGTGGTTCTTTCATTAATAATTTTCGTTCTTGGAATTCCTTCTTCATTAGCTAATGGAGCTTGGTCTGATGTAAAGTTCCTAGGATATAATTTCTTCGATTTTATGGATATGTTCTCCAGCAACATATTATTGCCACTTGGTGGATTCTTACTTTGTATATTTGTTGGTTGGGTATGGAATACCAAGAATGCGGTTAATGAAATAGAGAATGATGGTGAAATAAAATTTACACTGGCTCCATTATGGTCATTCGTTATTAAATACCTTTCACCAGTAATAATTATACTTATATTCCTAACTAATTTCGGAATTATCAAATTATAACAATGTAATTTATAAAGAGTATGGAAGATAAATCCTCTTTCACACTCTTTATATTTTTTATATAAGTATTAATACATGCAATCATAAAATAATTTAAAATTTATTATTTTATGATTAATCTAATTTTTACAAATACAACATATAAATGTTTCATTAAAAATGATATACTATATATGATACATATACATAATATTTTAGATTCAATGTATGTTTTATAGAACATATGATAAAAGGAGGACATTATGGAAAAAAATACTGTATTGATGGGAAAATGCAAAAAAATAGCACTTGTTGCACATGATAATAAAAAGAAAGATTTATTAGCTTGGGTTAAGAAAAATAATGAAATACTTAAGAACCATAAATTTTACGCTACTGGTACAACAGGTAGTATAATTCAAAAAAATACCGATTTAGATATTATCGCACTTAAAAGCGGTCCTCTAGGTGGTGACCAGCAGATTGGTGCCAAAATCGTTGAAAACGATATAGATTGTCTATTATTCTTTTGGGATCCCCTTGAGTCTCAACCTCACGATCCTGATGTTAAAGCACTTTTAAGAATAGCAGCTCTATATAACATACCAGTAGCTACCAACCAAGCTACTGCAGATTTTATAATTACTTCACAATTTATGTGTAATGAATACGAACGTAATATGAATACTTTTGAGGTTTATTATAATAGAAGAATAGAAATATAACACAAAAGCACGCTATCGCGTGCTTTTGTTAATGTACAATGGATAATGTATAATGGATAATGATGGATGCTTCTGACTTAGGTCAGAAGCTATATTTTATTGTTCTTTAGTCCAAGTGGATTTTACTCATTTTATCTTTGGATAAAATATTGTATTTAAACTACAATGTTTCATTTAAATGAAACGAGTAAACTATATTGTCCAAGGAACATTAAGATTAAAATTTCACAGAGTGAAATGTCCATCATTATACATTCTCCATTATCCATTCTACATTTCTTTTAAATGTTTTAACTTAAAAAGTTAATTATAAATTCAACGATTTTACTCTCCGTAAGAGCTTTATTAAACCCTTCGTTATTAATAACTAAAAGAAAAGGTAAAGATATCTTAACAGTAATAAATAGGAGTATTGTTGCTAATCCACCAGTAAAAGCTGCTCCTAGAAGCATATCTGTTCCTTTGAGCAATGTACTAGTATGTATGATTTTAACAATAATATTTCCTAGTATTAAAATCGCTATAAATGTTCCGAATAAAAGTACTATATATGCAATAATACTATACAGCAGTTCTCCTACTGCATCACCTACATTAGCTGCATTTGTCATCCAACTGTCTCCTATAAACGTTTTCAAAGTGTTTATAGAGCTTTGAATCCAACTTGCTTGCCCTCCATTAATCTGTAGGGTATCTAATTTATCTAATGCATCACTTGATAAATTAGCTATACCATTAAAGCCCAACTTATCAATTATCATATTAACACCTGTATCAACAAATTCTTTAACTACTTTAACATTTTTCAGTAGTTCCACTGTTTCTCCATGAAATATTCTACTTGCAACTATAGCTCCTACAAAAGCTACAATTTTAACAATGGAAGCCAAGAACCCTCTACAGTATCCTATTGTAATTGCTACAATAATAATTAAAATAAGAACAATATCTATTATATTCATTTTCCCATCTCCGTAACATATAGTCTAATTAATCTGTCACTTTTGCTCAATATCAATAAGTTTATCTTTTTTCTTAAGCTTAACTTCTTTCATTATTACCCTTATTATTGCATAAACTGGAATTGCAGCAAAGGCACCAATTATTCCAAGTTGAGATATTGATGCTGTAATAACTATCACAACAGTCAAAGGATGAATTTTAAGCTTATCACCAATTACCCATGGTGAAATAAAATTACCTTCTAATTGTTGAACAACTATTGCAACAATTATAACCATCAGTATTAAAGTAGGTCCTCCTGATAATGACATAATCAAGGCTGGAATAAATCCAATTATTGGTCCAACATATGGTATAAGATTAAATATTAAATTTATAAATGACAATGCAAATGCATTTGGCAGTTTTATGATACTATATCCTATTAATGTTAACAATCCAAGAATCAAAGAAACCGTTATTTGCCCACTAATATATACTGCTAAAGTTTCATCAACTTTATTTCTAATTCTACCAACTGTTTCTCTATGCTTTACAGGAATAAGCCCTACTATTTTATCCATGATTAAGCTTCCATCTTTCAAGAAGAAAACAAGCATAAATAATGTTAAGAATATTTTAGTCCCAATATTCCCTATAGCACTCACTACACCTGTAGCGCTTGATGCAACTTCACTAGCCAAATTACCAAGTATACCTTCAAAATATTCAGCAGTCTTATCTATAAGATCCTGTAAAGGTATATATTGCTCAAAAGGCCATACTTCTATTTTATTTGAAATAATCCCCTCAATTACTTTTTTAAGAGCATTAAATAAATTAACTAATTCTTTTCCTATCTGTGTTCCACCATAACCAAACATTATTCCAAATAGAATAATTACTCCAACAAATGTTATACCTACAGAAAGCCCTCTTTTCTTAGTCCATTTCTCTACTAAATTCACCACAGGCCTTAACACATAATATAGAAATACTGCAAATATCAATGGAATAAGAAACAAATTCATTACATTGTATAAGGGTGTTAAAATTGGTGATACTCTAATTAACAATAATATAATTACTAAAACTGAAATTATCTTCAAAGAAATTCTGAAGAATTTATTTTCTAACATAAAAACCTTCCTTTCTCCTATGTTTTAATTCTTTTAAATTTTTTAACAAGACTCTTCTATTTTTATAAGAGCACTGTTAAGCTCTCCTCCAATTAGCACAACTAATGAAGTGAGATATATCCATATCATAAAGATTACTACTGCTCCTAACCCCCCATAAATAATAGCAAAATTAGCTATATTATTAACATAATACGAAAACCCTAATGATGCTAAAATCCAACCTAATGTTGCTATTAAAGCTCCAGGAGCAACTTGAAAAATATGTACTTTTTGAGCAGGTAGTATAAAATAAATAACTAAAAATACTAAAAATATAACTCCTACAGCAAATATTATTCTATACGCATTCCATAATATCTGAAAATCTCTATTTAATTTTGCCCAAGTAATAATTGCCTTTCCCACATACTCACCTAATACAATCAAACCTAATGAAGACATGATCATTAGCCCTAAAGCTAACATGAATACTACAGATGTTACAAATCTCTTAATGATATTTCGATTTTCCTTTATATTATACGCTTTATTTAACCCTTTCATCAAGCTTCTAACTCCCCTTGAAGCTGAATATACCGTAATTATTATACCAACAGACATTATATCCCAGTTAGCCTTAGAAAAAGTTTCAATTACTGTACTACTTATCAATGAATATGAATTCTCAGGTATCATGCTCTTTAATATACTTAAGATACTGTCCACACTTATATTACTATAACTCATAAGAACTAAAATAAACAGCATAAATGGAAAAAAAGCAAGAATAAGATAATATGAAAGTTGTGCAGCAATATCAATGATACCATCATCTAAGCTCTTTTTTATTAAAGTCACTAATTTTATTAACATATTGCCCTCCCTAAAAAATAAATCCCTCTATGACCATATAGTAATAGTTTAATACAATTACAAAGGAAATAGAAGGATTTTATTGGAAATTAATACTTTTTATTTCTTACTTCTCTTTACATAGCACTTTCCTTATACTGAAGAGAGTATAATTTGTGATATATGCCTCCCTGTTCAATAAGCTCCTCATGTCTTCCCATTTCTCTTATCTTTCCTTTATGAAGAACTATAATTTTATTGCAATGTTTGATAGTTGATAATCTATGAGCAACAACAATAGTAGTTTTATCTTCTATAATTTTATTTATTGCATCTTGGATTAGCACTTCTGTTTCTGTATCAATGTTGGCAGTAGCCTCATCCAGCACCAAAACATCTGGTTTAAAAGCCAAAGCTCTTGCAAAAGAAATGAGTTGTCTTTGTCCTGTTGATAATGTTGCACCTCTTTCAACAACTTCTTCATCATACCCTTTATTTAGTTTATTTATAAATACATCAGCATTAACATACTCTGATGCCTCTTTAATTTCCTCTACTGATATTCTGTCATCGTTTAATCTAATATTCTCCTTTATATCTCCCGAGAACATAAATACATCTTGTAGAACTGTACTTATTCTTTCTCGTATTGAATTTTTATCAAGATTTTTAATATT
This sequence comes from Oceanirhabdus sp. W0125-5, assembly GCF_027938815.1. Taxonomy (GTDB): domain Bacteria; phylum Bacillota; class Clostridia; order Clostridiales; family Clostridiaceae; genus Oceanirhabdus. The sequence goes on along the minus strand of NZ_CP115913.1, from coordinate 2,749,425 downwards.
AACGCCATCAATTAATATTTCACCTTCTTGAATATCGTACATCCTACTAATAAGATTAATTATTGTACTCTTCCCTGAACCTGTAGCTCCAACGAATGCAACAGAATCACCTTTATTTATTTTAAATGAAACGTCTCTTAACACCCAATCTTTATCATATTTAAACCATACATTTTTAAATTCTATCTCACCTTTAATTTCTTCAACAACTGTACTATCAGGAGAATTTTTAATTTCTACTTCAGTATCTAATAATGCAAATACCCTTTCACTAGACGCCATTGCTGACTGAAGGATATTAAATTTTTCACTTAAATCGAAAATTGGTCTAAATAATTGCTGAATATATTCTATAAATGCAAATAAAACACCAAATTCAATTATACCATTAATTAACCCTTTACCTCCAAACCATAAAAGTATAGCTAAAGTTAAAGAGAATAAGAAATCTATAGATGGTCTGAATACTGCATAAACAAATAATTCTTTTAAATTTGCTTTTTTATGTTCTGTATTTACCTTATCAAATTCATTATAAAAATCATCTTGCAATTGAAAACTTTGAATTATTCCCATTCCATTTATATTCTCATTAAGCGTTGCGTTTATCACACCTAACTTTTTCTTTACATCTCTATGTGCGTTTCTAGCTTTGTTTCTAAATAATATTGATACAAGTATTATAATTGGTAGTGTACTTAAACTGATAAGTGCTAGTTTCACATTTATTATCATCATAAATACTATTGTTCCTAAAATAATTGCTATATCTTTCAAAAAACTTATTATAACACTAGTGAACATTTGATTAATATTAAACATATCATTTGTTAGTCTTGTAACAATTTTCCCTACAGGAGTTTTATCAAAAAAGCTTAAGGATAGCTTTTGAACATGTTTAAACAAATCTTCTCTTATATTATAAATTACCTTCTGTCCAACATAATTCAGAATATAGGCTTGAATATATGTGAATATGAAACCACAAAATAATAATACAGCAAATATAATTGTTATAAATCTTAATCCAGTTACATCTCCACTTCGAAATTTTTTATACTCCTCTTGATTCAATAGTATTCCATTAACAGTTCTTTCATTCTCAAATATAACTGCTACACTTGTCTCATTTTTATCTTCAATCCTCTTTACCTTCTCATCGCTTTTAATTGCTCCATCAACTAAATAATGTTTTCCTTCATGATTTAATAATTGACTTTCTTTATAATTATCTAAATCAGCTTTTTCTATATAATCCTTTCTAATATAGAATTTCCCCTTAAAATATACTCCTTTATCTCCTACATTATTATCACTAATAACCATTACTTTGCTTTGACCATTTATATAATCATCTATAGCAACCTTCATTAAATAGGGTCTTGTTAAATCTACTATTGTTGAGAGCACTACAAGAAGAATACATATACCTAACAATCCATAAAATTTCCTTGCAAATTTCATTAATCGCTTTATTAGCTTAATATCTACTTTTTTATTAAATTGATCTAGATTTTCATTAGTGTTATTCTGCATAATATCCCCCCTTATTCTGCATTTTTAAGATTCTCTTCCAATTGCTGCTTATCATATATTTCTCTATATAAACCTCTTGTTTTCAGTAGTTCTTCATGAGAACCATACTGAATTATTCTTCCTTCGTCTAATACAATTATTTTATCTGAATCTTTTATTGTAGAAATTCTATGAGAAATAATTATAGATGTCCTGTCCTTCATAATCCCTGTCAATCCACTTAAAATTTTCTCTTCAGTATGGGTATCAACTGCCGAGAGACAATCATCTAATATTAGAATTTTAGGATTTTTCACTATTGCCCTGGCAATAGAGGTTCTTTGTTTTTGTCCCCCTGAAAGATTTACTCCTCTCTCTCCTAGCATTGTTTCATATTTATTAGGTAATGCTATTATTTCATTTTTAATCTCAGCAATTTCAGCTGCTTGTTCGATGTTTTCAAAATCCTCGTCAGTATTATATAAGGCAATGTTATCTCTGATTGTTTTAGAAAACAAGAAATTCTCTTGAGGAACATAACCGATATTCTCTCTTAATACTTTTAAAGGAATATTATTTATATCCTTTCCATCAATGAATATTTCTCCATTTCCTACATTATAATTTCTAAGTAATAGATTAATTAATGTAGTCTTTCCACTTCCTGTTCTACCTATTATAGCTAATGTCTCACCTTTTTTAATATTAATATTTATTTCTTCTAGTGCTGGATTATCTGTATCTTCATATTTAAATGTTAGTCCCTTTATTTCAATTGACCCTTCAATATTGTCAATTGAGTCATCTACATTTATATCTCTTATCTCAGGTTCCGTATTTAATATTTTATTTAACCTTTCCATAGAAGCAGAACCTCTTTGAATATGATTTATAACCATCCCAATAGCCATCATCGGCCACACAAGCAACCCTAAATAAACTAAAAAACTAGTTAATTCACCTAATGTAAGTGTCCCTTCAATAACTAAGCTTCCACCATATCCAAGTGCAATAATAAAACTTACTGATGAAATAAACATTACCAATGGAAAGATTGCTATAAATAACTTTGCTGAGTGCATGTATTTGTTTAAATACTTATCATTTGCTTTTTCAAATATTCTATATTGTGACTTAAATTGAACAAATGATTTTATTACTCTAATTCCTGATATGTTTTCTTGAATTTTATCGCTTAGATTTCCAAAGGCTTCTTGACTCAATTTATATCTCTTCATTATTTCTTTTCCCATTAACCCAACCATCAACGCAATGATAGGTAATGGGATTAATGCTAATAATGTTAGTGTTAAATTAATATCTTGAGCCATTCTTATAACTACCAATATAGTCAATACTATTGAATCAACCATCATAACAACACCAGGTCCAAAGGCCATTCTCACTGCTTGGATATCATTTGTTGCATGTGCCATAAGGTCTCCCGTTTTATTATTATTAAAATAATTTTTTGATAATTTCTCTAAATGACCAAAAAATAAATTTCTTAACCAATACTCCATTCTTCTAGATGTTCCAGTTATAAGCATTCGCCATCCAAACCTACCAAATGCTATAGCTAAAGCTACTCCTAAAATAATGCCAATATATTTTAATAACATTACTGATGTTAGGGCTTTCGTTGTAGCTGCATCTGTTAATTCCCCCAATACCTTTGGCATAACCAATTGAAGTACATCAATAGCTATAAGAATGATTATTCCTAAGATATAACTAAGCATATTTTTCTTAATAAATCCCTTTAAATGTTTAAATGTCTTCATATTCCCTCCCGTTAATTTTTTCATATAACTTATAATATTTCTATACTCTAATTATAATTCCTTCTTTTTTCTCAAATTACTTGAATTTTCATAAATATTTTACAAATTATTCATGAAAAAAAGCGAACCTATTGGTTCGCTGTAAGTTCCCGTTTTCTACCTAATACTTTTTCCCTAAATATTCTCATATTTTCTTTTTCAGCCTCTATTCGTTCTTCCTCCAATGTCCCTCTTCCCGTTCTATCAGCATAACATAGTAAACTTAGTTCTTCTATATCAACTTCTTTTATCATACTATCAATATCCGCAAAAGGAAGATTTTTCACCACAAACAGAGGCTGCATATGCCATCTTACTAAGGCTACCACATCTTTTATAAATTTTTCATCTTCATTAAAGAACTCAAAAAATTCTTTAGTCTTTTTGGCACTTGCTTTATCATGATCATACGCTGTTATTTTACCTTTTCTAACTCTTGTAGTCTCAAATTTTCCTACATCATGCATAAGAGCAGCCCACATAAATCTCCTTCTATTATTACTCTTATCTCTTAACTTCGCTGCTTGATCAACTACCATTAGAGTATGTATCCAAACATCCCCTTCTGGATGATGAACTTTACTCTGTGGTACCTCTTTAAGCCTATACAACATATCAAATGGATATCTTTGATATGTTTCTTCTTTTAAAAATAATTCACTAAGTTCTTTTGATGGTTTTTCACTATTTAATAATATTTTTTCTATTTCCATTAAATCATTCATTTTCTTATCACCTTCACATAAATTATTTTTATACTTTTATTATGTCCAACTTATCTCGTTTAATAAAACTATTGTGTAACACATTTATCATACGCCACATAATATACCCATATAGGGTATCAAAACTATGAAATTATAACATATGGAGGATTTAGAAATGTTAATTGAAGGAAATTCAATGAATATTAGTCAAATTTTATCAAGCAATGCATTAGCGGTAATAGATTTTTACGCACCTTGGTGCCGTCCATGTAAAATGTTGTCTCCCTTAATTTATGAATTATCAAATGAAAATTCAGATGTAAATTTTATTAAAATAAACGTGGATGCAAATCCAACAATTGCAAAATATTTTAATATTACAAGTTTACCAACAGTAGCATTCTTCAAAAATGGTCAATTTGTTGATGTAAAAACAGGATTCGTTCCAAAGAAAATTTTAGAGAGTACAATAAAAAATTACAGATAACCCACTGGTTATCTGTATTTTTTTAAAGCTTTCTCAATTCTACTAATACACATCCCTGTATAGCTGTCATATTATTCTCTCTGCAATACTCTAAAATCTCACTGCTCTCAGCACCTGGTTGAATAAGCACTTTATTAATACCTTTTTTATTTGCTTCTTTTACTATATTTATGCCACTTTTAGGATTAATACATAAATCTAATACATCTATAGTATGTTCGATATCCATAATGCTATTATGTACACTTTCATGTTCTTCTTTTGGATGCACTCCCTCTACTTGATACCCATTACTATTTAAGGCATTTACTATTTTATGTGCATATTTCTGTTGATTCATCACATCACCTGCAACTGCCCAATTTTTAAACTTCATAAAATCTTTTGCTTCCATAATAATCCTCCTTTTAATATTTACTACATATATTTCATTTGCTTTTTGCTACTTATTCTTAATTTATATTATACTCTTATACTTCTAAAAATAAAATAAACCCTCAAGGGAAATTCATCTTGAGGGTTATTATTTTATTTTTACTCAGCTTCTACTATAACATCACCTAACCAAAGAGAATTCAATTTAGTTTTTGATACTCCTATAACATTTGATTTAACCATAAAGAAATCTGTATAGAAGTATACTGGTACTATTGGTAATTCTTCCATTAATATTTTCTCTGCTTTATAGAAATTTTCCATTCTTTCTTGACCGTTTAAGAAAGGAGCCTCTTGAATTAATCTAGTATATTCTTCATTAACCCATTTTGAATCATTCATAGAACCATCAATAATGAATAAATCAAGCATAGTGTTAGGGTCTGAGTAATCACCTAACCATCCACCTCTAGCAACGTCATATCTACCATTTCTTCTATCTTCTTGGAATACAGCCCATTCTGAATTACTAAGTTCAACATTGATTCCTAAATTCTTTTTCCACATTGCTTGAACTGCTTCAGCCATTGTTTTATGACTTTCATTTGTATTGTACTTAAGATCTAATGTTGGGAATCCTTCACCATTTGGGTATCCTGCTTCTGCTAATAATGCTTTAGCTTCTTCTAGCTTAGAATCATCAGATGGCATTCCATAATCTCCAGCTACTGTTCTAAATTCATTACCTTCAGCATCTAGAATTCCAGGTGGAACAAATCCAGGAGCTGGAAGCTGTCCGCCCTTAAGAACCTGTTCAACTAATTCTTTTCTATCTATAGCATAAGCCATTGCTTTTCTTACTCTAAGGTCTTGTAATTGAGGGATAGAATCATCTCTCATATTAAACATATAGTAATAAGTTCCTATTACAGGTAAAACATAAAATTCTGGATCTTCAACCATAAGTTGAGGAATAAGATCATTTGGAACTGAGTTTAGCACTTGAATCTCACCATTTTGGTATGCAGTGTATGCAGTTGAGTCTTCAACTATCATCTTTGCAGTAATCTTTTCAAGTTTAACATCATCAGCTTTCCAGTAATGTTCATTTTTAACCATTACTAATCTATGAGAATCTACATATTCTACAAGTTTAAATGGACCATTACCTATGAAATTTTCAGGTTGTTTAGCCCATAATCCATCTTCACCAGCTTCAACAGCTTTTTTATTTACTGGGAAATAAGTATAGAAAGCTGTAAGTCCTAGGAAGTAAGGTGTTGGAGATTTAAGAGTTACTTGTAAAGTTTTCTCATCAATAGCTTTAACTCCCACTTCATCAGCAGTAGCGCCTTCACCTAGATTATACTCAGTAGCATTTAAAATTGGATCCATTATAAATGCATATTCAGATGCTGTTTCAGGATCAAGAACTCTCTTCCAGGCATATTCAAAATCATTAGCTGTTAAAGGAGTTCCATCTGACCATTTTGAATCTCTTAAATGGAAAGTATATACTAGACCATCATCACTAACTTCCCAACTTTTAGCTATACCTGGTTTGTATTCACCGTTAAATTCTCTTACAAGTCCTTCAAATAGATTGTTACCAACATCCCCACCGTCAGTAGCAGAATTTAAACCTGGATCAAGATGTCTTGGATTAGCACCAAGATTCCAAACGATCTCTTGAGGTACATCTTTTGCCACGTCTTGTTCTTCATCTTTGTCCCCATTATTCGTAGTATTCTTATCCTCGTCCTTGTCCTTATCATTGTCATTATCTTTGTTCTTGTCTGTGGACTCATTTTGAGTTGAATTACTACTATTTGCACTATTACTATTATCTTCTTTATTTCCACAAGAAACAAAAGCACCAACTACTAATGTCATTGATAACAATAACGCAAGTCCCTTTTTAATCAAATTTATCCCCTCCTATAATAATTTATATAAACTGAGCTTTACTCAGGCTATATCTTCTTAAAAACCAAGCTTCTCATCAACCCAATGACAAGCAACCTTATGCCCTTCTTTTACTTCTTTCATAACCGGTACTTCTTTTGCACATTTTTCATTTGCATATTTACATCTTGTTCTAAACTTACAACCAGATGGAGGATTAATTGGACTTGGAACATCCCCTTCCAAAACCTCTCTATTTTTTTCAATAGAGTAGTCTGGATCTGGTATTGGTATAGCCGATAATAATGCTTGTGTATATGGATGTAATGGATTCTCATACAACTCATCGCTTGGTGATATCTCAACTAGATTTCCTAAATACATTACTCCAATTCTGTCGGAAATATGTTGAACCATTGATAAGTCATGAGCTATAAATAAATACGTTAACCCCAATTCTTCCTGTAAATCCTCTAACATGTTAACCACTTGTGCTTGTATAGAAACATCAAGTGCTGAAATAGGTTCATCGCATATTATAAAGTCTGGATTAACAGCTAGTGCTCTAGCAATACCAATTCTTTGTCTTTGACCTCCTGAGAATTCATGTGGATACCTAGAAGCATGATCTTTACTTAATCCAACTCTATGTAACAACTCGTAAATTCGACTTTGTCTTTCTTCTTTGCTTTTACATAATCCATGGATATCCATAGGTTCTCCAATTATATCTGCAACAGTCATTCTACTATTCAACGATGCATATGGATCTTGAAATATCATTTGAATTCTTTTTCTATATTCCTTTAATCTTTTTTCTCCAAATTTTGAAATATTAGTACCATCAAATATAACTTCTCCACCAGTAACATCATATAGTCTAATAATTGTTCTACCAGTTGTAGATTTGCCACAACCTGATTCTCCTACTAGCCCAAATGTTTCTCCTTTTTTAATTTGAAACGAAACATCATCTACAGCCTTTACATATGATGGTTGTGAAAAGATTCCTTTGTCTATTCTAAAGTACTTCTTAAGATTTTTTATTTCTAATAAAATATCATCTCTCTGAACTTTCTCCATTCCAATCCCTCCTATGCCTCTGTTTTTTCCTCTAGTGGTGGTGCATCAGAATCCAACAACCAACACATAGCTCTGTGTTCTTCAGAAATCTTGTAATACTCAGGTCTTTCACTTATGCATATATTCATAGCATGATCACATCTAGCTGCAAAAGGGCACCCTGTTGGAGGTTTTAACAAATCTGGAGGAGTCCCATGAATAGGAACCAATTTTTTTCTTTCTCCAATATTTATTTTAGGAATAGATTTCAAGAGTCCAACTGTATATGGATGCTTAGGATTATAGAATATATCTCTTGCTGAGCCCTCTTCCATTATTAACCCACCATACATTACTATTATTCTTGAACAAACATCCGCAACGACACCTAGGTCATGTGTTATTAATATGATTGAAGTATTAATTTTATTCTTTAACTCTTTCATTAATTCAAGTATCTGAGCTTGAATTGTTACATCTAGAGCTGTAGTTGGTTCATCAGCTATTAATAAATCTGGTTCACAAGATAAGGCTATTGCAATCATCGCTCTTTGTCTCATTCCACCTGAAAATTCATGTGGATAATTATCTATCCGCTTTTCAGGTGATGGAATTCCAACTATTTTTAGCATTTTTATAGCTTTTTTTCTTGCTTCTCTTTTACTTATCTTTTGGTGACGAGTAATAGCCTCAATAATTTGATTACCAATTGTATATACAGGATTTAAAGAAGTCATAGGATCTTGAAAAATCATAGCAATTTCATTTCCTCTAACTTTTAACATTTCACTTTTTTTGAATTTAACCAAATCCTTGCCTTTGAAGAATACCTCACCATTTTTTATTTTTCCTGGAAATTGAAGAAGCTTCATTACTGACATTGATGTTACACTTTTACCACTTCCTGATTCTCCAACTATTCCAATGGCTTCTCCTTTATTTACATGAAAACTTACCCCTCTAACTGCTTGTACTTCACCTAAGTGAGTATAGAAAGAAGTACTAAGATTATTTACTTGCAATATTTTTTCTTCCATACTTATCACCCCTTATTTACGTAGTCTTGGGTCTAGTGCATCTCTCAGTCCATCACCAAGGAAATTAAACGCCAAGATTGTTATACAAATTGCAATCGATGGATATATAAGTTGATATGGATTTGTCCATAAGCTTTTTAAAGCTTCATTAGCAATTGTACCCCAAGAAGCTTGTGGTGCACTTACTCCTAGTCCTATAAAACTCAAAAATGCTTCAGTAAATATAGCAGCTGGAATCATCATTGTCATAGAAACAATAATTGGCCCCATTGCATTCGGTATAAGATGTTTTGCAAGTATTCTCCATGTACTAGCTCCAACAGTCTTAGCGGCTAATACAAACTCTTGCTCCTTCAAACTCAATACTTGCCCTCTAACTAATCGTGCCATTCTAACCCAATAAACTAAACCAAAGGCAATTATTATAGTTTTAATACCATTACCTAAATAAACGGATAATAATATAACAATCAATAACAATGGAACTGTACTGATTATATCAACAATTCTCATCATTACATTATCAACTTTACCCCCAATATAACCTGAAATTCCTCCATAAAAAACTCCTATAAAGAAATTAACCATAGTTGCTACAAATGCTACAAACAATGATATTCTTGCACCAAAAACTATTCTTATAAATAAGTCTCTTCCTAAGTGATCTGAGCCTAGAATATAACTTTTATTTCTCATTGTTTTATTAATAGTCATTTCTTCTCCATTAAGTCTAAGTTCAAACTTTTTAGCATTTGGATCTTTACTTCTTGCTGTTTTTTTTGCGAAACTATAATCTAAAATAATCTCATTTTCATTTAATTCATACCTTTTATAAGCTTTAATTGGATTTATCTCTACTTCTTTTAATATATCTATAAGTTCACCTTCACCTGAAACTAAAATTAATTTATATTCATTAGTTAAATGAAAGTAATTGTTATCATCAATTTTATATACTTCAAACTTAGGTGGCATGTTAACAAACTCAAGTCTTTGATCTTCATAAGAATACTTTGAAATCATTGGTGCGAAAATTGCTGTAAGTGCAATTATAATTATTAAACTAAGTCCAACCATTGATAGCTTGTTCTTTTTTAATCTTCTCCAAGCATCCTGCCAATAAGTAAGACTAGGCCTCTCAATTTTATCTTTTTCTAATTCTTCTTTTTTAACCTTTTGCCATTTTGGAGATATTTCCATTTTCGTATTAGCCATCGACTTTCCCTCCTTAGTCAAATTTTATTCTTGGATCAATAACAACATAAAGAACATCAACGATTAATATCATAACTAAATAGAAAATTGAAAATACAATCGTTGCACCCATTAAAGTGGTGTAATCTCTATTCCCAACACTTTCAGTAAAATGTTTACCCATACCAGGTATAGCAAAAATCTTTTCAACAACAAAACTACCTGTTAAGATAGCAGCAACAGTTGGTCCAATATATGTTACCACTGGAATGAGAGCATTTCTTAATCCATGTTTGAATATTACTATTGACTCAGGTAAGCCTTTAGCTCTAGCTGTTCTGATATAATCCTGCTGCATAATCTCTAGCATACTTGATCTTGTTAGCCTTGTAACAAATGCAAGTGAGAATCCTCCTAGTGCTACTACAGGTCCAATATAGTGCTTCCATGAATCAAGTCCATGGGATGGTAATATATTTAGCTTATAACAGAAGAAGAATATAAATAATGTTGCCAACACAAACCCCGGAATACATACCCCCAATGTGGACAAGAAAGAAATCACATAATCTGGTGCTTTATTTTGCTTTATAGCGGCTATAATACCAAATGGAACACCAATTATTAATACCATAAGCACAGCATATATACCAATACTTGCAGATATAGGGAAACCTTGTTTCATTAAATTAGTAACTTCTACACCAGGTCTAGCAAATGATGGTCCTAAATCACCCTTAACTAATCTCGCCATATAATCTAAATACTGTTTATGTATCGGATCATTTAAATGGTATTTTTCTTCTAGTGCCTCAATTACTTTTTCAGGAAGTTTTTCGTTTTTTGAAAATGGCCCCCCTGGAATAGCTTTCATTAAGAAAAACGTCACCGTTGAAATTAAGAATAAAGTGAATATGGCTGATAAAAATCTTTTCAGAAAAAATTTTAACAATTTCATCTCTCCCCTCTTAAAATGCTCATATACTTCTGAATTTTCTGATAATAAAAAGTATATTTCACTCAAATTTCATTTATGTATAATCACCCGTTTATAATTAAAGCACTTTTATAAATAATAATTTATTTTACTTACTTTGTCAACTCATACAAATAATTACATTTTAATCCATTCACCAAAATCACCTCTTGAATTTTTTAAATTCTATTATAAGATTTTCTTAAATCCTATGTAAATAACATTATTACTTGTCGTTTTATTACAAATTATTCCTATTTTAAGTTCCCTACAAAACCATTTTACATTTTTATTTAAAATATACTCTCCCCTTAATTTGCAACCCCTCCCTCCAAAAATATCATTTTATCATTTGTAATTTGTAGATTATTCTTCTTTTTTGTTTATTAAAATACAAAACCTTTCTATATTGTAAGCATTTTACCGCTCTATTTTTAATAAAAAAAAGGCAAGAATTAAATTCTTGCCTTCAAATAAATATCTACTATTTTTAAAATTTATGACTATTTTAAAAACATCATAAAGGTATCAATTAACTCCTTTACCCCATCATCAGTTTCCTTGTCCTTAATATCTAAACAAGTAGTTGAGTAATGCTCTAAAATCAAGCCCCCAACTTTATTTACTGCTGATCTCACGGCTGCTACCTGCACCAGAATATTTCTGCAGCAGGTTTCACTGGATACCATCTTTTCAATTCCTTTTACTTGACCTTGTATTTTTCTTAATCTAATTATTATATCCTTATTTCTTTTTTCAATTTCTTCTTTTTTAATTTGTTCATTTATTTTTTCATTTTCCATATATTCAAGAGTAACCTCTTTCCCCCTTTCACAATTACATTTATAATTATACCTTTATATTATGACCATCGAGTTAATTTTTATATTAAAGTCTAAAAATACTTATTTTTTTCTTATATAAAGTATATCATTTTATTATGCAATATTCCATATTCTAATTATTTATAGAAACTTACTATTATATTAGTATAATTTACACTTGAAGTTAATGCTTGCCATACACTATAATTAATTAATAATTTAATTAACTGGAGGAGATATTATGGAATGTACAATTATGGCTATCGCTATTAATCCAAGAACTAAAGCAGCACCAACTGTTCAAGAAATCCTTACTAAACATGGATGTATTATTAAAACAAGATTAGGACTACACGAGGTATCTGAAACTACTTGTTCACAAAGAGGTTTAGTTTTACTTCAATTAAAACAAGATGCTGAAAACATTGAACAACTTAAAACTGATCTTACAAACATAGATGGCGTTACAGTTAATACAATGGTGATATAAAACATAACTCAAAAACTGAAAACGTAAAGTTGAAAACGTAGGATGATTCTGACTTACATCAGAATCTATATTTTATTGTTCTTAATAACAAAGGGGTTTTACTCATTTAATCTTTAGATGAAATATTGTATTTTAAATTACAATATTTCATACTAATCAAATGAGTAAACCCCTATTATTTTTACAAAAATACAATTAGAATTTCTCGGAGAGAAATATCATTCGTTTTCCACTTTCCACTTTCAACTCTCAATTGTGTTTTTAGTCTTCTTTAACAGATATTTCAATTCCTAATTCCTTTAATTGCTTTTCATCAACTACATTTGGTGCTTCTGACATTGGACAGAATGCGTTCTGATTTTTAGGGAATGCAATAACATCTTTGATGTTATCTGTTCCAGTTAAGAACATTACTATTCTATCTAGTCCATATGCAATTCCTCCATGTGGTGGTGGACCATATTGGAATGCTTCTAATAAGAAACCAAATCTTTCCCATGCACTCTCTTTAGTAAATCCAAGAGCTTTAAACATTTTCTCTTGAACATCACTCTCATGAATTCTTATACTTCCTCCACCAAGTTCTTCACCATTTAGTACGATATCATATGCTTCTGCTCTAACTTTAGCAGGATCAGTTTCTAGTAAATGCATATCTTCTTTCTTAGGCATTGTAAATGGATGGTGCTTAGCCACATATCTATCTTCTTCTTCATTATATTCAAATTGTGGGAAATCAGTTATCCATACAAAGTTAAACTCATTGTTATCTTTCAATAATTCCAATTGTTTAGCAAGCTCTAATCTTAAAGCTCCAAGACTTTGTAATACTACTTCATCTTTATCTGCAACTATAAGTATTAAATCTCCTGTTTTAGCTCCAGCAGCTTCTATAATACTATTCAACTCTTCTTCACTGAAGAATTTAGCTATAGGTGATTTAATTCCATCTTCTTTTAGAGCAATCCAAGCTAATCCTTTAGCTCTATATGTTTTAACGAATTCGCCTAATTTGTCGACTTTCTTTCTACCCATGTCAGCGCATCCTTCTGCTACAATTGCTCTTACGCTTCCACCAGCATCTATCGCCCCTTTAAATACAGCAAATCCACAATCTTTAACAACTTCAGAAATATTGTTTATTTCCATACCAAATCTTAAATCAGGTTTATCACTACCATATTTAGACATTGCATCATCGTAAGGCATTCTCTTAATTGGTAACTGAACATCAATTCCTTTAACTTCTTTAAACAATCTCTGTATTAATCTTTCATTTACTTCAAGTACATCTTCCATATCAACAAAAGACATCTCAATATCAACTTGAGTAAATTCTGGCTGTCTATTAGCTCTTAAATCTTCATCTCTAAAACATTTTACAATTTGGAAGTATCTATCGAATCCAGAAACCATTAATAACTGCTTGAAAATTTGTGGAGATTGTGGCAGCGCATAAAACTTACCAGGGTAGTTTCTACTTGGAACAAGATAATCTCTTGCCCCTTCTGGCGTACTCTTTGTTAACATTGGAGTTTCCATTTCTAAAAATCTATTCTCATCAAGGAAATCTCTGATTACCTTAGCAGCTTTATGTCTAACAATAAGTTTTTCTTGCATATCAGGTCTTCTAAGATCAAGATATCTGTACTTTAATCTAATATTCTCTGATGCATCTAAATTTTCTTTTATGTATATAGGAGGAGTTTGAGATTCTGATAAAATTTTAATACTCTCACCTTTAAGCTCAACCATCCCAGTTGGAATTCCCTTATTTGGAGATTGTCTCTGTACAAGCTCTCCCTGAACAGCGATAACATATTCTGGTTTCACAAGGTCAGCTTTTTTGAATGCTTCCTCGTTAATTTCTTCTCCGAAAACAACTTGAAGTATTCCTTCTCTATCTCTTAAATCTACAAATACAAGTCCTCCAAGATTTCTTTTTCTTTGAACCCATCCCATAACTGTTATCTTTTGGCCAATATGCTCTTCTCTACATTCGCCACACATAATACTTCTTTTTAAACCATTTAAACTTTCACCCATATTACTTCCTCCTTTTAAACTTTCCTGAGCATTTTTACTTTTTCCTCAGTAATCTCCTCAACTTTATCTATATAGGTTCTCACATCTTTATTATTAGCTAATCTCTCAATGATATCATTATCAAATAGAAATTTAGAAATACCATTAGCACCTACTGCAATAATTGTTTGAGTATCTTCTATCATAGCAATATTATATACACATTCTCTTCCCTTAATAGAATACCCTATGTTTTCCATATTGCCAAGCATATTTTTTTGTCTATACATATAATAGGGTTTCATATTCATTCTTAACGAGAGCTCTTCAACCTGTTTAAACATTTCTACTATTTCATGTTGTTCTGGTATATAAAGTGATTTTTCTACAACAAGCTTCTCATATAGTTTTGATCCCCTTTTGATAGATAATCCATGTACAGTTATACTCTCTGGTGAGAGTCTTTCAATTTCTTCACAGGTTCTCTTAACTTCATTTAGACCTTCACCAGGAAGCCCAATTATTATATCCATGTTTATATTCTCATGACCTAACTCTCTAGCCATGTTAAATATATTTATTACATCTTTCGAATCATGCGTTCTTCCAATACTTTTGAGAGTAAGATCATTCATTGTTTGAGGGTTTATACTTATTCTATTGACACTCATTTCTTTCATACACAATAATTTATCATAAGTAATTGAATCCGGTCTACCACATTCAACTGTAAACTCTCTTATGTCAAAATTTGTGATAAAGTTATCTTGAATGCTCTTCATAACAACTCTAAATTGTTCATCATTTACTGCAGTTGGAGTTCCACCGCCAAAATATACAGTATCAATAGTTAAATTAAGCCTCTTTATCTCCTCTGATGTAACCTTCATCTCCCACAGGAGCGTTCTTATGTACTCATTAACTTCTTTCCCCTTCCTTCCTATTGGATTGGAAGTGAAAGAACAATATAAACATTTACTTGGACAGTATGGCATACCTATGTATACACTTATCTTATTTTTATCTTCATCCATCAACTCTAACTCGTTTTCTGCAACTTCTATACATAATTTTGCTTTTTCTTCACTGGTCAATGATGTCTTATGATAAAACTCTACAATATCATCATAGCTTTTTCCTTCTTTTATAAGCGACATTGCTCTTTTACTAGGTCTTATACCAATTAAAGTACCCCAAGGAAATACTTTTCTTGTTTTATCTTTAAGATAAGAAAAGATTCCTTTTCTTATCTCTTCTTTAAAGTTATCATCTTCTGAAATGTTATATTCCCATAGTTGTTCTTCATTAATAATACTAATTCCATGATTGTTAATTATAACTTCATATTCATAGTTCTCTTCATGAAACTCAATCTTTAGATTTTGATAATATATATTAAACATCTGATAAACATCATAAGAATAACGTTCATCATTTAATTTAATTATAAGTTTATTTTTGTTTAAAATTTTTTTCATTAAAAACTTACCTCTATCTTACAAAAGAGTTTTCCCTCTTCTCATCTTTTATAGTTGTTGCTGTTCCATGCCCAGGATATACAATAGTGTCCTCTGGAAGCGTGTATAGTTTTTCCTTAATACTTTTTTCAATTAAAGCACTATTCCCTCCATCAAGATCTGTTCTACCAATAGATCTATAGAATAAAGTATCTCCAGTAAAAACAACATCTCCAACTCTAAAACTGATACATCCTGGAGTGTGTCCTGGTGTTGCTATACACTCTATCTTCATTTCTCCAACTTCAATAACATCGCCAGATGCTATATGCATATCAGCTCCATTAGATAAAAGAGGACCATATAATTTCACTCCACTCATAATAAGCTTATCATCTTCACTAGAAATTGCAATTTTTCCACCTACAGCTTCTTGAAGTTCTGCAGCGCCTGTTGTGTGATCTAAATGACCATGTGTAAGTAAAATGTACTCAACATTCATGTGAATTTGATTTAACCCCTTTAATATATCATCTACATCTCCACCTGGATCAATAACAAACCCTTTACCACTAACTTCATCCTTCACAAGATAACAATTAGCTCCATAAATCCCTGCTACTACTCTTTTTATAATCATAGAACCCTCCAAATGTTAGAAATCTTTCTTGCTCTCAAGTAAAAGTGTCACTGGTCCATCATTTAAAATATGAACATCCATCTCAGCACCAAATTCTCCAGTTTCAACTTTAACTTCATTTTTACATGCATCTACAAACTTTTCATATAGTATTTCTGATTCTGCGCCCCCAAGTGCTCTCATAAAGTTTGGACGTCTACCTTTTCTGCAATCTCCATAAAGAGTAAATTGAGAAATTATTAAAAGTTCGCCCTCAACATCTAGAAGCGATTTATTCATCTTTCCATCTTCATCTTCAAATATTCTTAAATTAATAATCTTATCTTTTAGGTATTTTATATCTTTCTCATCATCTTCTTCACAAATACCTAAGAGAACATTTAATCCTTTTCCTATTTCCCCTATAGTTTTACCATCTACCACAACTTTTGATTCTTTAACTCTTTGAACTACCGCTCTCATAAATAAGCACCCCTCATCTTACTTTTTAAGTCTATAAATCTCTAATATACCATCAATCTTTCTAAGTCTTTTTATTACATTTCTTATATGCTCTGTACTATTAACTCTTATTTTTAAATTGATTAATGCTATACCATCACTTTGAGTAACGGCATTTATTGAACAGACTGGTGTTTTATACTTTACAACACATTCCATAACATCCGCTAAAATCCCATCTCTATTTACACTCTTCATCTCAATTTCACTGATGAATTCTTTAGATTCAATTTTACCCCAGTTAACATCTATTATTTTTTCGCCTTCTGTTTTCAATAGATTGCTAACATTTTTACAATCTTTTCTGTGTATAGATATTCCTCTTCCTTTTGTGACATAACCTATTACATCATCACCTGGAACAGGATTACAACATTTTGCAAATCTAACCATAAGATTGTCTGCACCCTTAATAACTAACTCTTGGTTTTCATTATCAGTTTTATTACCTTTCTTAAGAAGTGCTGATATTCTTTCTTGTTCCTCTTCGATTGTAAGTTTTTCTTTATTTGCCTTAATAAGATCACTTATCTTATTAAATACATAGTCAACAAGAATTTCGCCTGAACCTATTTCTGCAAAAAGATCTTCAAAAGTCTTTATATTAAATCTTTTAAATAACTTTTCAATATTCTCTTCAATAAGTAACTCATAAAGAACTACTTTCATCTTTTTACACTCTTTTTCAAGCATTTCCTTACCAACTCGAATATTTTCTTCTCTCAGCTCTCTTCTAAACCAAGCTTTAATCTTACTCTTCGCCTGATTACTTTTTACAAATGCCAACCATCCTCTGCTAGGTGCTTTCATTCCTGGTGAAGCAATAACTTCAACGATCTGACCTGTTTTTAGTTTATAATCGATAGGAACTATTTTACTATTTACTTTTGCACCTACACATCTATGTCCAATGTCCGTATGAATTCTATACGCAAAATCCACAGGAGTCGATTCAGATGGAAGATTTATTACATCACCTTTTGGTGTGAATACAAAGACTTCATCTGAAAACAAATCTATTTTGAATGAATCCATAAACTCAGCCGCATCTGATGTTTCACCTTGCCATTCAAGAATATCTCTTAACCACGTCAGTTTGGTTTCAAATTTGTCCTCACCATTTTCTGTCTGACCCTCTTTATACTTCCAATGAGCAGCAATACCATATTCAGCCGTTTTATGCATTTCCCAAGTTCTGATTTGTATCTCAAATGGTTTTCCTTGTGGGCCAATAACAGTTGTATGTATCGATTGATACATATTAGGTTTAGGCATTGCAATATAATCTTTAAATCTCCCAGGAATAGGTTTATACAATGTATGCACTATACCTAGAGCTGCATAACAACTACCTACATCTTCTACAAGGATTCTAAGAGCTGTTAAATCAAAAATCTGATCTAGACTCTTATTTTTGTTTTTCATCTTTCTATAGATACTATAGAAGTGTTTTGGTCTACCTTCAATTTCAGATTCAATACCCGCTAATGAAAGTTTATCAGATAATTCTTCTATAATGCTATTTATATACAACTCTCTTCCAGCTCGTTTTTCTGCAATCTTTCGAACAAGGTTATAATATTCATTAGGATCTAAATATCGTAGAGATAAATCTTCAAGCTCCCATTTTATTTTGGAAATTCCCAATCTATGAGCAAGAGGTGCATAAATATCAATCGCCTCTTTAGCTTTCTCTTTTTGTTTCTCTATTGGCATATATTTAAGAGTTCTCATGTTATGAAGTCTATCTGCTAATTTTATTAAAATAACTCTTATATCTTTAGCCATAGCAAGAACCATTTTTCTTACATTATCCGCTTGCTCTTCTTCCTTAGACTTATACTTTATCTTTTCTAATTTAGTTACCCCATCAACAAGAATTGCAACCTCTTCATTGAACTCTACCTTTACATCATCAAATGTATAATGAGTATCTTCAACCACATCATGCAATAAAGCCGCAGCTATAGTATTCTCATCTAAATTCATTTCAGCCAATATACAGGCCACTTCAAGTGGATGAGTAATATATAGTTCACCAGATTTTCTTCTCTGGTTCTCATGTGCATCATTAGCAAATCTAAAAGCCTTCTCTATGAATTTTTTATTAATATTACTTCCATTTTCATCGAGTATATTAAAAAGTTTGATCAACATACTAATTACCCCTAAATTAAACGACTGGTCATTAAACCAGTCGTTAATACATATTTTTATAGAATTATTATATTATATACTTTGGAATTATGCAATTAATCATTGAAATTTTCTTTAAATATCATATTTTAGAAGTGAGTTTATATCATATCCTTCTAATTTATCTCTTCCTTTTAAATCTGTTAGTTCAATAACAAAATTCAAAGAAGCTACTTCTCCACCTACTTCTTCAATAAGTTTTGCAACTGCTGCTACTGTACCACCTGTAGCTAATAAGTCATCAATTACAGCAATTCTCTGTCCTGGCTTAATAGCATCTTTATGAATTTCTAATCTATCTTTACCATATTCTAAATCATATTCTACAGCATAAGTATCATACGGTAACTTTCCAGGCTTTCTTACTGGAATAAAACCAATTCCTAATTCATTAGCAACAGGTACTCCAAATAAGAAACCTCTCGCTTCTGGACCAGCAATCAAATCTATATTTTTATCTTTTAAATGATCAACAATTTGCTTAATTGTTTCTCTAAGTGCTTCTCCATCTGCCAACAATGGCGTTATATCCTTAAAACTAATCCCTTCAACTGGGAAGTCTTTAATTATACGTATACTATCTCTTAAATCCAATTTAATGCCCCCTAATATTAATTTATTATATTACACTAAAAGTAATCCACTTATTATTATATCTCATGAAAGTTTTTTTTTCAATATGCCCTCTTTTCATGAGTTCTTTTCTGTTCACTTTCTTTAATTAAATACTTTGCAATCTGTCTAGCTCTTTGTTGATTATCAGTGGTAAATAACTCTACTAAAATCTTTGAGTCATCCATTCTTCCCAGTGCATTCAACGATGGCTTTACACCTTCAATAACCAATTGAACTGTTGACAAATTTATCTCATTGATATTATTCATTTCAAATAAAGCCTTTATACCATAGTTATTTGTATTATGTAGTTTATCTATCCCTAATCGGATTAATGATCTATTCATATCTTTAATAGCCAAATCAGAACTAATTATAGCTAACATGATTAAATCAGCATATTTATAGAATACACTTGTTCTATAATATGATGAAATACCTTCTATTATATCAAAAACTAATATTGCCTCCGTGGTTCTCTCTTTTCTATAACCATCCATCTTAGCTTCATTCAAAATATAATTTTCTTGATAGTACTTAGCATCCTTTTTTACTACTATAAAATCAATCCCATTTTCCCTTAAAATTTCATTTTCTTTATGAGATTGAAGATCACAC
This sequence comes from Oceanirhabdus sp. W0125-5, assembly GCF_027938815.1. Lineage (GTDB taxonomy): Bacteria > Bacillota > Clostridia > Clostridiales > Clostridiaceae > Oceanirhabdus. The sequence goes on along the minus strand of NZ_CP115913.1, from coordinate 2,728,978 downwards.
CCAATCAGTATTACAAGTTTAGCTCCAAAAGCTTTAATATAATTATCAATATAGTCCTTTGTTAACTTACCGTCTAAAGTAAACTCATTTGGTGTAAGGTATTCAACATCAGCATTTAAATACCTTAAAGTTAGCAATAATGATGAGAGACTTAAAATACTCTCTGAATCATTATTTGAGAACACCACTATCTTATCCCTATATGTAATTGCATTAATAACCCTCTTCAAACTGTTTTCCAAATTATATGCCATAATACTACCCTTGTCTAGAATGATATTTTTCTCTACTCAATCTTGTTTTATTATTTTAAAAGAAGTTTTGAGAAGCATCTTATATTATAATTGAAAACATGAAAGATTACAAGGTTTGAGAGTATTTTGTTTCCCAAGTGATTTAAGGGGATTTTATTTAATACTTGCTTAAAGTCTTCTAATGAATGAAGAGAGGAATAAAAGAAGTTGACAGCTTTATAAAACCGTAATGGAAAATTGAGAATGGATAATGGAGAATGATGGATGCTTCTGACTAAGGTCAGAAGCTACATTTTGTTGTTCTTTAGAATAATAAGATTTTCTCATTTTATTTTAAAATAAAATATTGTATTTTCCTTCAAACTTATTATTTAATATTATCAATCAAATCATATTTTAAATTCAAGAAAAGTTTACTACACATTGAACATGTTCCAACTTTAATATTTTAAATATAACGTTTCATTACCTAAAAAACTGATTAAGAAAAACGTTCAGTCGAATATATAATATGTAATAAAAGATTTAATGAGATATTGTTTCTATATTCATAACAGAAGTTAACTAATCTTGTTCTAACTACTAGGTATTTTTGATCTTTATATCTTAATATATATTTTTTTCATTACAAGTACAATGTTTCATTCCACTGAAACGAGTAAACCAATTTTTATCCAAGGAACAATATAATTAAAATTTCTCGTAGAGAAATGTCCATCATTCTCCATTCTCAACTCTCCATTCTCCATTAAAAAAAAAGCATGCGAACGCATGCTTTTTTTATTTATATGCTTTTTTTAATCTTTTATTAATCATTACCCAAACTGGACTAGCTATGAATATTGATGAATAAGATCCTGATAATACCCCAACAATTAAAGGTAAAGTAAATTCTCTTATTGCTGGTACAAGTATAAATAAACATACTATTGTCATTAATGTAGAAATTGACGTATTAATCGATCTTGAGATTGTTTGTCTGATACTGCTATTTGCTAGTTCGTTAAGCGGTAATTTTCTATTTTTATTTTTATTCTCTCTTACTCTATCAAATACAACTATAGTATCATTTATAGAGTAACCAAGAATAGTTAACATAGCTACTATAAACGGTGTATTAATCTTCACATCGAAAATAGCATAAACACTCAATGTTATTAAAATATCATGTAGTAACGCAATAATTGCAGCAACACCAAATGTAATTTCAAATCTAAAAGTTATATATATAAGCATCGCAATAGTTGCAGCTACAACTGCTATCCACGCTGTTTTAGTAAGTTCTTTACTTACTGTTGCACCTATATTTCTTTCCGATAAAACATAGTCATCTTTCAACTGAAATTTTTCTTTAATTTCTTTGTGTAATTTACCTATGCTTTCTTTTTCAATAACTCCTTGCTTAAATGATAACTCAAGTTCTGTTTTGTTCATAATTCTTTTTTCAGTATCATCAACATCACAGTACTTTGAAATGATATTATCTATTTCAGCGCTTTCCTCTTGGCTCATCTCTTTCTGAAAATCAATCTTTACAACTGTTCCACCTTTAAAATCAATACCAAAATTCAGACCATTAGTAAACATAAAGAATAGTCCTGCTAAAACTATTATAATTGAAATAGAAAACCAAATTTTACTTTTCTCTACTATCTTTAGCATACTACACTACCCCCTTTTCACACCGAAGTGTCCAGGCTTCTTAAGTATACCTATGGACATTCCAAGCTTTAACATGTATTTTGTGAACACAAGAGCAGTAAACATACTTACAGCTATACCAATTAATAACGTTAATGCAAATCCTTTAACAGCTCCTGTACCTATAAAGTAAAGTATAAGTGCAGCAATTAATGTTGTTACATTTGCATCTACTATAGAAATTAATGCTCTGCTATATCCTGCTTCTAAGGCAGTTCTTGGAGATTTTCCAAGTTTAATTTCTTCCTTAATTCTTTCAAAAATCAGTACATTTGCATCTACTGCCATACCTATTGTTAACAGTAAACCAGCGATACCAGCTAAAGTTAATACTCCACCTAAGCTTGCAAAAATATTCATATCTAAAACAACAAATAATAATAACGCGATAGATGATATAACTCCAGGTACTCTATAATAAATTATCATGAATGCCATAATGATAAGAATACCAATCATTCCTGCTTTTGTACTTAATGGTACTGCATTTTCTCCTAATGTTGCACCTACTGTATCATATGATTCAATCTTTAATGTAACTGGCAGTGCTCCTGAGTTAATCAAGTTAGCTATACTGCTCGCTCTTGATTCGCTCTCAATCTGATTTATCACAGCTTCTCCGTCTGAGATTACACTAGATACTATTGGACTAACAATTTCATCTTCATCTAAATATATTGAGATTCTCTGATTTAGAAACTTTTTAGTAGCTTCTTCAAACTTTACAGCACCCTCTTTATTAAGACTTAACGAAACCAGTGGTTGCCCAATATCATTTCTTCTAGCGATAGCTCTCTCAACATTTTCTCCAGTTAAGATTGTTTCACCATCTGGACCAACAAACTTAAGTTGACCAGTCTTACCAACAAGGTTAATAACTTCCTCAGAATCATATACTCCTGGTATTTCGATTCTGATTCTATCTTCCCCGTCTCTTGCAACAACAGTTTCACTTATCCCTAATTTGTTTACTCTCATTTCAATTAGTTCTTTTGTTCTAGCCATTGCACTTTCTTCTAAGGTTCTTCTAATAGTGGCAACACTCTCATCTGGGTTGCTCTCCTTATATTTCTGAACCTCTTCATCACTTACATTGTAATCTTGAACGGATTCTATTACCGAAATCCCTCCTACAAGATCTAACCCTTTTCCTATACTTTCACTTACAGGCTTAAATCTATATGTATTAAATACTGTAAGCCCCTTGAAGCTAGCAAAAGAAAAAATCCCTACAAATAAAACGATGATTAAAAATATTAAGGTGCCTTTTCCTTTCTTCATGTATATCCTCCTTTACTCGCAAGTTAAATCAATATCCATAGGATTAATTATAAATCCTCTAGGGTAAATAGTCAATATTTCCAATTTGATACTTTCATTTTTTTACTCTTTTTCCATCTGTAGAGCTTTTAATGCAATTGCACATTCAATTCTCTTCTTTTGAAGTTCACACCCTAACTCATATGGTATATTCATATCTCCATTAAAGCTATGATTATTAGCTTGGCAACCCCCACTACAGTAGAATCTAGCCCAACATCCTGTACACATTTCTTTATTATAAATATGTGCACACTTGAAAGTTTTCATGATATCTTCATTTAATTTTTCACTATCTAACGTACCCATTTTATATTCTTCTTGACCAACAAATTGATGACAAGGATATACTTCACCTTCTGGAGTTACGGCTACATATTCATGACCAGCTCCACATCCGCTGATTCTCTTATATATGCATGGTCCACCTTTTAAATCCACATTAAAATGATAGAAATTGAATCCTTCTCCCTTTGAACTCTTCTCAGCCATATATTCGTAAAGTTTATCATATTCACCCTTAATTGTTTCAACATCTTCTGGTTGTAATGCCAATGGATTCTCAAATGGTAGAACAACAGGTTCAATAGAAATTTCCTTAAAGCCTTCTTCTACAAAATGTTTTACATCTTGGAAAAAGTCAAGATTATTTCTTGTAAAAGTTCCTCTAACATAATGCATCTTGTCCTTATCTCTCTTAGCAACCATTTCTTTAATTTTAGGAAGAATAGCATCATAACTACCTGTTCCATCTTTTCTTGTTCTCATTGCGTCATTAATACTCTTTCTTCCATCAAGACTAAGAACAATATTCACCATATTTTCATTAAGATACTCAATGATTTCATCGTTTAATAATGTAGCATTAGTTGTCATTGTGAATCTGATATTCTTTCCTTTTTCTGCTCCAACTTCTTTACCATATTCAACAATTTCTTTTATTTCTTTCATAGCCATAAGAGGTTCTCCACCGAATAAATCAACCTCAATATTTTTTCTAGGACCTGAATGTTTTATAACAAAATCAATTGCTTTTTTACCTACCTCAGCAGACATTCTCTTCTTTCCACCATGGTACTCCCCTTCATCTGCAAAGCAGTATTTGCATTGAAGATTACAATCATGAATAATATTTAAGCAAAGTGCCTTTATAAAAGATGGTCCTTCTTGCCCTTTAATAGCAACGTCTCTATATAATTCTTCAGAATATAAATACCCCTCATCCACAAGATATTTAAGTTCTTCGTATGCTTCTTTTATGATTTCTTCTTCATATTTACCATTTAAATTTTTCTTTACACTTTCAAAACTTAAGAATTCTTCATCGTCTAAAATATCAAAAACTAATTCATCAATTTTATGAAGTGATCCTGAGTTGATATCAATAACAAAATAATCGTTTCCCTGTTTAAATTTATGAATTAACGCCACTGTCATTTCCTCCTGTTTTTCATATTTATCAATTAATTTTATTGACTTAAATAAATGATTATAAAAAAAATTTTGCCACTTTTTCACATTTTCCTAATGATGTAGAAATTATAGTTTAAAAAACCAAAAACTCTTTTTTAACAAACTCAAAGCAGTAACTGACGTTACTGCTTTCAAAATGTTTTTTAGTTTTCACACTGTAAGTTTCCAACTGTACATGAAGTTTTACATGCAGATTGACAAGAGTTTGCACATTCTTTACAACCAGGCTTCTTTAATGTGTCTTTTAAGCTAGACTTATTAATAATTTTAATGTGTTTCATGTTAAATCTCCTCTCATCCCAATTATTCTGATTAATTATAACATAAAAACATAGTTTAAAAAAGTTTTTTATGGATACTTTTTCATTTATATAACTATTATTCTATGTTTTCATCATAATATATGAATTTAATTAGAGATTTATTCCAAGCATACCAGATAATGTTCCAACCACTAAAGCTAATGCGAATCTTACTACATCTCTCATGACAAAAACACTTTCTCTTCCCGCTCCTATTGATGCCAAATAAATACATACACTATAAATTGCAGCAACCAATAACCCAACTATCCATCCTTTTTTACCTGCTTTTCTAGCAGCATATGATGCACCATATAATACGCTTAAACATGTAATTATCATATATACCACAGATTTTACAGAGTCATTATCTCCAAATATTGATGTTACCCCTGTGAAGATGATAAGCAGTATTAGAGTTACTACACAAGCCCTGATTGCCCCTTGTCCTACACATATGTAATTAATTTTTTTATACATAAAAACCCTCCTATTTCTCTTTTCTAAATAATTATGAGAAATAGAAGGGTAATATTCTAGATTACAAAATATTTATTATTTTTTTTCTTCAGATGTTGTTGCTACATCTTTAGTTTCATTGCTTTCAATTGCAAAAATCCCTGTTTTAAGCATTTTGATTCTTGCTCTATCTGGACCAGATTCAAGAATTATGTAATCGTCTTTAATATTTATTATCTTTCCAACAATTCCACCTTTAGTTGTAACTTTATCATTTACCTTCATAGCATCTAACATTGAAGAATATTTCTTTCTTCTTTTCTTGTCTGGTACAATGATTAAAAGGTACATCATTCCAAACATTATACCGAAAACAACCAACATTTGAATTAATTGTGCTCCCATTACAAACTACCTCCTCAAAAAAATATTATAATTCCTATTAAATCATAAAAATGAAAATAATTCAAATGAATTATGCTCTACCGTTCCATTCTTCTAATTTTTGCTTTTTATATTGTTTGAAATATCCACCATCTATAGCATCTCTAATTTCTTCCATAAGCTTATTATAGAAGTATAGATTATGAAGCACACACAATCTCATTGCAAGCATCTCTTTCGCTTTAAATAAATGCCTGATATATGCTCTGCTGTAATTTCTACATGCAGGACAATCACATCCCTCATCAATCGGTGCACCATCTAGTTCAAATTTTTTATTGAATAGATTTATCTTACCATGCTTAGTAAATACATGACCATGTCTTCCATTTCTAGCAGGAAGTACGCAATCAAAGAAATCTACGCCTCTATCAACAGCCTCAAGTATATTACTTGGCAGCCCCACTCCCATAAGGTAAATAGGTTTGTCATGTGGTAAATGCGGCGTTACATTTTCTATGACATCATACATTTCTTCATGAGTTTCTCCAACAGCCAATCCACCTATTGCATATCCATCAAGATCCATATCTACAATAGTTTTTGCATGTTCAATTCTAATATCGTTGTATACTCCACCTTGGTTTATTCCAAATAACATTTGATTTTTATTTATAGTTGTTTCAAGTGAATTCAATCTATCAACTTCATTTTTACACCTTTCAAGCCATCTTGTAGTTCTAGCTACTGAATCAATAACGTACTTTCTAGTTGAAGGGTTTGGAATACATTCATCAAAAGCCATTGCTATAGTAGAAGCAAGGTTACTTTGTATCTGCATGCTTTCCTCTGGTCCCATAAATATTTTTCTTCCATCAATGTGAGAACTGAAGTATACTCCCTCTTCTTTAATCTTTCTCATACCAGCTAAAGAGAACACTTGGAATCCACCTGAATCTGTAAGGATAGGTCTATCCCAATTCATGAACTTATGTAATCCACCCATTTCTTTAACAACATCATCTCCTGGTCTTAAATGAAGGTGATAAGTGTTAGATAGTTCAACCTGACATCTTATTTCCTTAAGATCCATTGATGATACTGCCCCTTTAATAGCTGCAAGTGTACCAACATTCATAAAAACAGGGGTTTCTATAGTACCATGTACTGTTTCAAATCTCCCTCTTCTAGCATTTCCGTCTTTCTTCAATAATGTATATTTACCCATTATTTTCTCCTCTCTATATATCCTTTATCGAATGAACATAGCATCTCCAAAACTGAAGAATCTATAGTTTTCTTTTACTGCAATGTTATATGCGTTAATAATTTTATCTCTAGTACTCAATGCACTAATAAGCATAATAAGTGTAGATTCAGGTAAATGGAAGTTAGTTATAATACCATCGATAACTTTAAATTTGTATCCTGGATATATAAATATTTCTGTATCCCCTTTTTTCTCTTCAAGTTGACCATTCTCTTCTGCAGCACTTTCAAGCGTTCTACATGAAGTTGTACCAACAGCAATTACTCTTCCACCATTTTCTTTTGTCTCATTTATTATCTTTGCTGCTTCCTCGTCAATCTCGTAATATTCAGAATGCATATGGTGCTCAGCTATAGTTTCTGCTTTAACTGGTCTAAAAGTCCCTAAACCAACATGCAGTGTAACATATGCTAATTTCACACCTTTATCCTGTATTTTCTCAAGTAATTCTTCTGTAAAATGCAATCCTGCTGTCGGTGCTGCTGCAGAACCCGCTTCTTTTGAATACACTGTTTGATAACGTTCTCTATCTTCAAGCCTCTCTGTTATATATGGAGGTAGCGGCATATTCCCTAGCTCATCTAAAATTTCTTCAAATACTCCATCATACTCAAACTTTATAATTCTGCTTCCTTCTTCTCCAATTCCTGTTACTTCACATTTTAATCTTCCATCACCAAAGACAAATCTTGTTCCAGGTTTAGCTTTTTTTCCTGGCTTAACAAGGCTCTCCCATGTATCTTTATCTATTCTCTTTAATAACAGGAATTCAACTTTTCCTCCTGTATTTTCCTTTGCTCCAAATAATCTTGCTGGAAGAACTCTAGTGTTATTTAGAACTAAACAGTCTCCCTCATTAAGATAATCTACAATATCCTTAAATACTTTATGTTCTACCTCTCCACTCTCTCTATCATAAACCATTAATCTAGAAAGATCTCTCTTCTCTGCCGGTTTCTGAGCAATCTGTTCTTCAGGTAAATCAAAGTAAAAATCTTTAACCTTCAAATTTTACACCCTTTCTCTAAGACATTCTTATAGATTCTAATGCCTATGTTATATTTTAGCCGCATTTATGATACTTTATTAACTTTCCCAAGGTTATTTAAAAAATTGACTCTTGAATCAACCTTTTACCCCTTTTTATATTGAAGTGCTCATATGCTCTATCACCTGCAACTCTGCCTCTTGGAGTTCTTAAAACAAACCCCTTCTGTAGAAGATATGGTTCATAAACATCTTCTACTGTAGAACTTTCTTCCCCAATAAAGTATGCAAGTGTTTCCACCCCTACTGGTCCACCATTAAAATTATTTATGATTGCTTTAAGAATCTTGTTATCAATCTTATCAAAGCCTTCATGGTCTATCTCAAGAAGTTCTGCAGCTTTTTGAACAATCTCTTCTGTAATTATTCCATTTCCTTTAACTGCACAATAATCTCTAACTCTTTTTAAAAGTCTATTAGCTATTCTCGGAGTACCTCTAGATCGTCTTCCTATCATTTCTGCAGCACTTTCAATTATATCTACATTTAAAATATCAGCTGATCTGACTACAATTTCTCTAAGTTCATCTATTTCATAGAATTCCATAGGACACATAACCCCAAATCTATCTCTAAGTGGTGATGTTAATAATCCAAGCCTAGTTGTAGCTCCAATCAGTGTGAATTTGGGTAGATCTATACGAATTGATTTAGCAGCAGCACCTTTACCAATAACAATATCTAGGGCATAATCCTCCATTGCAGGGTAAAGAATTTCTTCAACTGCTCTATTTAATCTATGTATCTCATCAATAAATAGCACATCATTATCCTTTAAATTTGTTAATATGGCTGCCAAATCCCCTGCTCTTTCAATTGCTGGTCCTGAGGTAATTTTTAATTCTCCCCCCATTTCCCTGGCAATAATATTAGCTAGAGTTGTTTTTCCAAGTCCTGGTGGTCCATAAAGAAGAACATGATCTAGTGCTTCATCCCTGAGTTTTGCTGCTTGAATGAATATATCTAGTTTTTCTTTCACCTTTTTCTGCCCTATATATTCTCTCAAATTTTGGGGTCTTAATGAAAATTCGCTATCGTTATCTTCAAACATTTCTTGTGAGGTTATTATTCTATCATCCATAATTATTCACCTCTTCACTTATATAATTCAAATACTCTAAAATTTTGTAGCTATAATAATTTCACTGTTAATTCATAAGAAGTTTCAAACTTTCCTTTATGATATTTTCAATTGTATCACTCTTATCAACTTTCTTAAGCACTTTATCTGCCTCTTTTTGAGTATAACCTAAAGCCATTAACGCCTCAGCAGCTTCTTCAGCATTTGAAATATTCGAACTTTCATCTAGTAATTTTATCTGAATATTCTCATCAAATTCATCAAGCTTCTTAACCTTATCTTTAAGTTCTAAAATAATTCTCTGAGCAGTCTTTTTCCCTATACCAGGCGCCCTTGTAAGAGTTTTATCATCCTCATTAACTATAGAATATTTTAATGTTTCAATGTTAGCAATTGACAATAATGATAAGGATGCTTTAGCACCAACACCATTAACATTCAGCAGCATATTAAACATATTTAATTCATCCATTGTTAAAAAACCGTATAATCCAATAAAGTCTTGTCTAACAATCTGCTCAACATATAACTTCACATCTTCCCCTATTATAGGCATCTGTGCAATTGTAGTTCCTGAAGTGAATATTTTATATCCAATATTATTATTTTCTACAATTATGTAACCTTTGCTTAATCCTTCATACTTCCCTTTTATGTATTCGTACAAAACTTCACCACCCTGATTTTGTTCTATATTATACTTTACCATTATACGAAAAAATGTTCAACGAAAAAATACGCACTGAGTGCGCTAAATTAAATGTAGAATTGATAATGGAGAATGTAGAATGATGGATGCTTCTCCCTTACGTGAGAAGCTACATTTTATTATACTTTAAGAAAAAGCTGTTTACTCATTTTATCTAAGATAAAATGAGTAAACAGCACTGATTCATTCCAGTTAAACGAGTGAATCTTAATATCCAAGGAACGATAAATTAAAATTTCACAGAGTGAAATATCATTCATTCTCCATTATACATTATCCATTATCAATTTGTTTTTATTCGCTCTCTTTTATTATAAACGTAGGAAGTGTGTAACACTCATGTAACCCTGAAATTATTGGATTTTTTCCAACTCTAGAATACAGTCCTGCCATTTTCTCATTGTACATATATATACCTGTAATGTTATTAAACTCACATTGTACAATATCATCTTCTGTTACTTCAAGTAATGTTGTCTTATGTGGGGTATAATACTCTTGAATTAAATAATCTTCATCTTTACATTTAAATAATTTTTCTCTCCACATTTCATCTGTGAAATCTTTACCTGCATATACTCCTCTTGATGCATATAAATCGCTAGGTTTCAAAATCAGCTCATCTTTATCAGCTATAAGTTTATTAATGTCCCAACCATCTCCTTCAAAATACTTAGTTAAAGGTATGTGTTCTTCTATGAAACTTATCTCTTCATCTGTTAAAAAAGCTTTTGTTTCTTCATCATGTAATATTTTAAAGATTCTCTTGTTGTGTATTATTTGTGATTTTATTGGTCCAATTACGCATACTTTCCCACTTAAGCATCCTTCAATAAAGTCCTTTATTTCATCACTTCTATCTATTATTTCTCTCGTCACAAGTCTTCTATACACAATATCAATCTTGGTATCATTGTGATATAAAGTACTTTCTTTGAATGTTACATCTCTAGGATCTACAATAATAGCTTTAAATCCATTTTCCTCAAAAGCTTTTTTAAAAACCTTAAATTCATTAACTGTTCCACCACCTGACCAATCTACAATAGCTACAGTTGTTTCTTCCCCCTTAACTCCACCAAATTCAGTGTACATTTTTTCACATTCCTTAACCCAACTATTAAATAATTCGAAATTTTCTTCATTAAAATCATGTGGGATATTATCAAATATTCCACTTTCTCTAAATATTTTACCAAGTTCTCTATCTTCATTCATAGCTGATGAGCCATCTGCATTTAATTCACAGAACTTAAATTTTCCTATCCCTTTATAAAACAAATCAATTCGTGCCATTGGAACATATGCCCTAAATCCATGCTCAACCCTAATTAATTTATCTAATAAACTCCCAAATCTGAATTCTTTTCTATATTCATAATTTGTAAGATATCTATCAATAACTTTTCTTAAAATCCCCATCATAGTTTCAGATAACTTTATAAATTCATTTAAATCTGATTCTGTGTACATTTTAGGCATATATAAGAATGGAATAGGTTCTCCCTTATACATTGCAGTTGAATTCTTAACTTTCTTAATCATTTCTTTATAGTTTTTTATATGTTTTTCTTTATTCTTTAAAATTTCTTTCATATAAAATCTTTCAATTTCTAATCTATTCATTAAATCACCCCTTGTTTACTAATACTTTATTTATATAAACACCAAATTTTTTGTTTCTTCTTAATCAAATCATATAGCGGATGTAAGTATCTACTTTCATCCCCTAACTCCTCCTCACACATATTTAATAGATTTTCCATATATCTCAATACTTCATGATTATAAATAACTGCATCTAAACCATAAGAAACAACTTCATTTTTAAAATTAATCAAATCATCTTCAGTATATTTCAATGATTCGTTATATAACCAATCAAGAGACTTATCTCCATAAAATATTCCCTTAATAAATGCCGCATAAGCAATATTGTATGGGGAAGGCAGCGCATCTGCCATTCTTATTTCAATATATTTCTTAGCTCGTACATCAGGAAAAAACATTGTTAATATGTGTTCAATTTCATCACTGTTCATTTCAGAATCATTAAAGATTTTTTTTACACTCTTATCTTTAGTAAATATGTACTCATCATTTATCTTAGTTATGATAGGTGGTCTTTCAATTATATACCTTGCATAACTTTCATAATTAAACTCTTCATCTAATGCACCTTCAACAATTCCACTTCTATCTTCATCACAATTATTCCAAATTTTGATTCTTAAAGAATTCCCCTTCCACTCTTCACCTTCAAACATAGGAGAGTTATCAAAAATGCAATATATTAAGGGGGACAAAAAATTAGCCACTCGAAATTTCTTACTAAAATCAGACTCACTTTCATAATCTATTGAAATCTGAGTTGAAGCTGTACCTTTCATCATATTTAATGCATATTTCCCCTTATCTTTAAAGTACTCTTTCATAAAACTATATCTTTCTTTCGGGATAAAATGAATCTCATCAATTTTACTTTTAGGGTGATACCCAATAATCGCAATATCTTGGTTATTTTTCTCAATGCAATTTCTTATTTCCTTAAGTATATCGGTGTACTCCCTTTCAATATCTTCAATCTTCTCTAACGGTTGTACACTGATTTCTACTTGTGCTCCTGGTTCTAGAGTAATTAGACTCCCATTTTTCTTAAGACCTACAATGTTATCTCTTTCAAAGATTGCTTCCCACTCACCATGCTTATGTAAGTCTTTCAAAGCATCTCTAATTCCATTCAACTCAAAATAATCAACGCTCACCCCTGTATCTTTCTTAATAATAAAATGCTCTACTTCCATTCCTATCTTATAATTTTCACTTTTAGTTTCTCCTGATTTTAGATAATTCTTAATATTCTCGATATTTTTTAAAAATAAATCCTTACACACTAAAATCACCTTCTATCTAAATATTATTAAACTATTAACACATGATAATATAAAAATATAAATGTACTTGAAGAATTGTTAATTGTAATCCTACTTGTCAATTCTCCATTGTACATTTTAATTATAATTCAATATTAATAATAGTAATTATATCATATATTATTTTTTTAAAAAAACTATTTATTATACTCATCTATATACTCTGACATTAGGAGTATACCCGTTCCACCAATTCCAAGATGACTAGTTAGTACACTCCCTATATCTGTCAGCAAATAATTTTTGTCTGGATATTGCTTTTCAAGTGTTTCTTTAATAGTAATCGCCATTTCTAAATCATCACTATGTCCAATTCCTATATATTTAAAATCTCTTTTCGGTATTAAATCTAAAACTTCATTTATCATCTCTTTTGTTGCTTTTTTCTTACCTCTAACTGACTTAAAATGAATAATTTCACCATCTTCAATTTTTAAAATCGGTTTGATATTCATCAAAGATCCTACAACTGCTTTTCCTTTTGATAATCTTCCACCTTTACTTAACCAATTAAGATCTGTTAAATTAAAGAAGTGTTCTACATTATCTCTATAAAAATTTAAAACTTTAATAACTTCTTCAAAACTTGCTCCTTTCTGTATTCTCTCATGAATTCCAAGTACCATTAATCCGATTCCTTGAGATCCGCCTTTACTATCTATAACTTCCATCTTTACATTTGGATATTCCTCTTTTAATTCCTCAAGAATCAATTTTGCACTTTGGTATGTTCCTGACATTTTTGCAGAAAAACTAATATATACAAAATTTTCATTTCTCTCAGCATAACCTTTGAATAACTCCCTAACATGTACCAAATTGGGTTGTGAAGTTTTAGGCATAATTCCACTTCTCATAGCATCATAAACTTCCTTAACTGTAATATCTGTTTTATCATAAAACTCTTTTTCTCCAATTAATACTCTTAAAGGAATAATATCAATATTTAACTGATTAATTATTTCTTCTGGTAAATCAAAAGTACTATCAACAATAATCTTTATCACTATATTCATCCTTTCATTTATCTTATGTACTCTTTAACATTTAAATTATAAAATATTAAGTAGTTTTTAACGTCTACGTAGTTTCTCTTATACTTATAGTAAAAAAAACAATACCACTATTATATACTTTTGATTTAGATTATTTCAAGTTTATTCAACCTTTATATAATTGTTGCTCTTTAACATTCAATAATTTTATTTTTTTGATTTATATTTACATATTGGAAGTATATGGTCATTTAGATGTATATTATCAAAAGTTAAGGATAAACTATTTTTAAAAACTGCGGAGATGAAAAATGAATAAGGAAACTATTTCAGATAACCAAGGTATAGCTCTTATTGTTTTATATTTAGTATCCTCCTCTTCAATTTATGCTACCGGATTAGATGCAAAACAAGATATTTGGATAGCAACCATTTTAGCTATACTCATTGGTTTTATAACTGTATTTATATATATTAGACTACACTATTGTTTTCCTGATAATGATCTTTTTGATATAATTGAAATTTGTTTCGGAAAGGTTATTGGTAAGGTATTAATCTTTCTCTTTATTTATTATACCTTTGTTAATTCTTTCGATCTTTTAAGAGGTTTCTGTAATTTAATATTTACTATTTCTTTGAGTAATACTCCTTTTATTTTAGTTGTAATAGTTACCTCTTTAATATGTATTTATGTAGTATTGAAAGGAATTATAGTCTTAAGTAGTTGGGCTAATTTTTTCTTTCCTTTAATAGTTGGTTTAATCGCCGTAATAACTGTGCTTTCAACTCCAAATATGGATTTGGATAACCTTTTACCAGTATTATCTGATGGATTCACTCCTGTCTTTAAAGGTATTTACGTATTAATTTCATATCCTTTAGGACAGTTAATACTATTTCCCATGGTTTTTCCTAAATTTGAAAATAAGGAATCTCCTTTAATAATTTATTCTATAGGTTTTTTTATAGCTGGAGCTTTAATATTTCTAATCAATGTAACTAATATTTTAGTTATAGGAGTAGTTGGAGCAAAAAGTGCTTATTATGCTACTTATTCATCAGTTTTAAGGTTAACAGTTCCAATTTTAAGAAGTTTTCAAATAATTCCCCCAGCTATATTTGTGTTAGCATATTTTATTAAAATATCAGTATATTGGATTGCCACATGCAATGGAATATGCAAATTACTTGATTTTAATAATTACAAATATGTTGTGGTAATCGTAGCTTTCTTAGTAAGTATATTAGCTTATACAAGTTACTATAGTATCCTAGATTATGTTGAGTGGGAAGATGCTGTATGGACACATTTTTCAATGCCCTTTCAAATAATATTACCTTTTTTAATTTGGATAGTAGCTGAAATAAAATATAAACGTACAAAATAAAACTCTGAAATTCAATTTCAGAGTTTCATTTAATATATAAAATTATTCTAATAATATAACCTAATTTTTTAGTTTAATATACATAAGTACAGTATTAACCTCTTTTAAATTCCTTAATTGAAATTTATTTATCCCTCTAATTGATATTATATGAATAGCATCTCTATCAAACCCCTCAAAATACAGATTAAAATTTTTAAACTTTTGCTCAGCATAATGACTGACATCCTTTAGTACTCCATTATGGCCAGAATAAAATAATTTAATTTTATTATCTTGAACAGCAAGTATATACTTAAATGGTTTATACTTAAATTCTCTTCTACTTCTAATAAAATAAACATCATCAACTTTAAAACCTGAATAAATATAACTTTCTTTAGCTTCAATAGCTATACTTTCACCTTCATTAATTATTATAAAGGAACCTTTATCATCACCAATTTCAATAAAATTTCCTTTGTAACTTCTCTTTATAGCTTTTTTCCCACTCTCTTTCATTCTTATTATATTATCAGGAACAAGATTTTTCCCATCATCATAGTTTAATATATTACTTGATAATAAACTATTATTAGAACTTCCGATCATATTCCCTACATTCTCAGGATAATTGCATATTAAAAATCTTTGTAATAATACTACTGCACTTATACTTACAGCTATTTGGGTAATATTCATAATATTACCTCCTTAATTATGTGATTAAAATTATTTTCCCCTTAAATAATTTTAAAATACAACGAAAATTAGACCCCAGGGGAAATATCCCCTGAGGTAGTTTTTCCTTAGGATATTTCCCTTGGGGTATTAAAGTATTATTCTTTGTCTTTTTAATGTCTTAACTACTGTAGGTGCAATAACTGCCACTATAAAACATTTAATTAAATCTCCTAAAACAAATGGTATAACTCCTATTTTGATTGCTCCACTCCAAGTTGTAGTTACATTTAAATAATTATTTAAAGCGTAGTGAAGATAAGGAACACCAACAATATATGTTGCTACAAGTCCAATAACCGTTATAATAAAAGCTTTTAATACATTTATATTACCTAATTTTTCTCTTAAATAACCTATTATAAAAGCAGTAAGTATGAATCCTATTAAATACCCGAAAGATGGTTTATATATATACCCTATACCACCACCGCCACCAGCGAACACTGGTAATCCTGCTAGTCCAATTAATACATATATTAATTGTGAAAGAGCTCCTAATTTTGAACCTAATATTATACCCGCAAATGCACAGAAAAGAAACTGAAGTGTAATGGGCACTGTTGGAATTGGAATAGTAATATACGCTCCTATAGCTGTAAGAGCAGCAAATAGCGCAACTAAAATCATATCTTTTGTTGAAATCTTCATAATGAACCCTCCCAAAATTTTTAGGTAAACCAACCAACTATTTATAGTTTACAATTTTATATTACAATAGAGTACTGACATTGTCAACTTTAAGTCACATTTTAGTTTACATTCTTTTATTTTAATTCTAATAGTTTTCTGTTACTCATCCAAAACTATTAAATATTAGTAACTTACTTATAACTATAAAATTTTTATCTTACTTAATATATATCTACAACTTATAGAACTACACTAAAACTCCCTTTTCAATGTGTTTCACCTATGTATTAATAACAAATATAACTTTAATGTCATCTTTTCTTTAATTTCTTACTTAAATATAACATTAAAGTTATTATTACAAATAGATTTTCTTTTGGTTTTTTATAGTATATGTATTTCATTTTTTTTAATGTGATAAAACATTACCTTAATTATTCACCCATTAATTACATGTAAAACATTTAACTTACTTCAAAGTATTTACTTAAAAACCATTGTCTTATTTGAAAATTTTACACAATTATATCTTTTGGATATTTTGATTTATTTAATATTATATATTTCATTTGTCAAAACATAACTTTCTTTCTTTCAATTTAGATTTTTCCAAACTTCACTTAGTTAAATTAAAATCTATTCCGAATCTTAAATTTTTGTATTTGAATCTCTAGACAAGATGCGACATAATTAGGGTATGACTTAAATAAAGTTCATCTTAAAGGGAGGATTTATAATGAATGCTTTAAAAAATTATATTTCAGATGTTAAAACTGCATCAGGTAATGCTAAATTATTCATTTTAACAAATGTATTATTTGGTTTACTTATGGGAGCAACTTGGACAGGTCTTAATTTAATTATCGAGAATGCCTTTTCTCCTGTTGTTTTAGGTACTGCATTAGCAATGCATACATTAGGAATGGCAATATCTGCTGTACCTGTAGGAGCGCTTGCTAGTAAAATAGGATATAAGCCTATTCTTCTATTTGGAACAATTGCTGGTTCAATTTGTCTTGTTTTAAACGGTATTGTTGGAAGTGCTATAATTTTATTCGTACTTAATTTTATTTTTGGTTTATCACAAGGTGTATATGAAGTTTTACCAGCTCCATTTGTAAACGCTACTTCTAAAAAGGAAGTTAGAACTTCTGTAACTTCAGTTATGTTTGGTACATACTGGTTAGCTGTTACTTTAGTTACTTTCTGTTCTGGATACTTAATAACATTCCTACAGTCAAATATGGGCTTAACAGAAATAGTAGCTTATAAATATTACACATATATATTTGCAGGTATTGGAGCTATAGGGGTTTTCTCAATACTTCCAATGAAAAATGTTATTCCTGCTGCAGAGGTTAAGAAAAAAACTACTATAGCTGAATATGTAAAAGCTATATCAAATAAAGAAGTTATTATTTATTTATGTTACATGGGATTAATCGGTCTAGGTGCTGGTCTTTTCTGCCCATTCTTTGCAAACTTCTTTAAAACTGGATTAGGACTTGACCCAAAAACAATGGGTAATATTCTTTCCATTCAATATTTCGCTATGGTTATAGGAATATTCTCTTGTCCATTACTTGTTAAGAAATTTGGAAGAGTTGTTACATTAGGTGCTACAGGATTACTTTCTGTACCATTCATGTTAATCATAGCTAATGCTGACAAATTTGGTTCTGCAATGATTCCTGTACTTACTTTTGCTTTCTTTATGAGATCAGGTTTAATGAATCTTGGTATGCCAATCATGTATAGCTTAATTCTTGATTTCGTATCTAAAGAAAAGAGAGCTACACTATCTGGAATTCAGACATTATTCATGTCAGGAATGCGTGCTGTATCATCAATAGTTGCTGGATTTGTTATGAGTATTCCTGCCTTTACAATTGGTGGATTTGTTCTTGATGGATATAGATTACCATACTATGTTGCTGGTGTACTTTACGCTATAGCAATTATCACTCTTCTTGTAACTTACACTAAGAAGTACAATAGAGAGAAGACTGATGAAACAACTGAATTAGCTGCGTAAGCATTTAAAAAACCACCCAAAATTGGGTGGTTTTATTATTTCCTAAAGTATTCCTCAATAGAATCAAAAGCAGTATTAACCATAAATTCAATATCATTATCATCTATTATATATGGAGGCATAAAATATAGTACATTCGCTATAGGTCTAAGTACTAACCCTTTCCCCATAGCTATCTTGTATATATCATATCCCACCCTCTTCTTCCAATCAAAAGGTTTCTTTAAAAGTTTATCTTCTACTAATTCTATTGCGCCTATCATTCCTAACTGTCTATACTCACCTACGTATGGATTTCCCTCAGCTCTTTTAAGTGCTAGTTCTTTTATCTTTCTACTTTTCTCTTCATTCTTTTTTAGAACATCCTCATCTTCAAAAATATCAAGAACTTCACATGCTGCTGCACATGCTAGTGCATTTCCTGAGTATGTGTGACTATGTATAAATGCTCTAGCTTCTGAATAATCTGCATAGAAAGTATCGTATATTTCATCTGTTGTAAGCACTGCCGACATTGCCATATATCCGCCTGATACACCTTTTGATATAACCATAAAATCTGGAGATATTTCAGCATGTTCACATGCAAACATCTTTCCTGTTCTCCCAAATCCTACTGCAATTTCATCTGCTATGAGATGAATATCGTATTGATCACATATATTTCTCAACTTCTTAAGATACTCTGGAGAATACATCTTCATCCCTGCAGCTCCTTGAACCATTGGTTCTACAATTACAGCAGTTATTTCTGAATGATTCTCTAATATAACCTTTTCCATATCCATAAAACATTCTGCTTTGCAACTTTCCCTATTTTTATTATTCTTACATCTATAACAATCGGGATTATCAATTCTGAATGTATTTAATAACATAGGCTTGTAAACTTCACTGTATAAATCCAATCCACCAACAGATAATGCTCCTAAAGTCTCTCCATGATACGCACTACTCAAGGCTACGAATCTTTTTTTATCCTTTTTTCCATTTAGCATATGCGAGTGAAAGCTCATTTTCAAGGCTATTTCAATAGCTGATGAGCCATTATCAGAAAAGAATACCTTATTAAGCCCCTCAGGAGTAATTTTAACTATTCTTTCAGCAAAATCAATGGCACTCTTATGTGAAAAGTTAGCAAAAATTACATGCTCAATATTATCCATCTGCTTCTTTACAGCTTTGTTTATTCTCTCATTGCTATGCCCAAATAAATTAACCCACCATGATGAAACAGCATCCATATACGACTTACCATTTAGATCATACACATATGCTCCTTCTCCTCTTTCTACAATAACAGATGGGAATTCTTCATAATCCTTCATTTGAGAACAAGGATGCCATATATATTTTAGATCCTTTTCTTGATAACTTTTCATCTATCTCAACCCCTCAATAATTTCTTTATTCATTAGTTTTATACATGTTTCTTTTAAATTCCCAAATTCATTTTTTTCAACATCTACTCCTGTCAATTTTGGAATCTTCATTATTATCTTTGTATCATTTAATTTTTCTATGATTTCAGCATTATCTACATGAGCAATATTATCACGAGAGTATCCATTCAAAATAATACCCTTAATATTTATACCCACATTTTTTGCATATTCCATTGATAGTGACGTATGATTTATTGTCCCCACTCCAGCTCTTGAAACTAGAATAACATCTAAATCAAGATCATTTATAAGATCTTTTGTCATGTACCCTTGATCATTAAGAGGAACAATCAATCCACCAGCCCCCTCAACAAGAATATAATCATAATCTTTCTTAAGTTCATTGTAGATGCTAATTACCTTTTCAGGCCTTACTTTATCACATTCTATTCTTCCTGCAAGATGTGGTGATACAGGCGTTTCATAGATATGAGGAATAATCCTATCATATTTTTCTTTGATACCAGCAACTTCGAGAACAAACCTTCCATCTCCAGGTATCAAATTATCACCAACTCGCATTGCTCCACTCAATGCAGCTTTAAAATAACAAGCGTTTATGCCATTTTCCCTAAGCATGTACAACAACATAGCTGAAACAACACTTTTTCCAACATCAGTATCTGTACCTGAAATAAAAATTCCACTTTTCATTCTCTCACCTCATCAAAATCACACCAGTGTTACATTTATAATTAGCTCAAATAATTTCTATACTTCTTTCTCAATTTGTTTATATGTTCTTATTCCAGCTGCCTTTAACCCTTTTAAAACTGCAGGTGAAATAATTCCTACAATTGCACATGTAACTATATCTCCACCAACACATACAATAAAGCCTGCTTTTATTGTTGCTGCCCAACTTATTGGTGTTCCTGCGAAATACTTCAATGCGAAATATAAGTAGGGAACTCCTAATATGTATACTACCCCTAATCCTATTAAAGAAGATATGAAAACTTTAGCAAAACTTATCTTATTCTGCTTTTCCATAATCTTACCTATTATGAATCCAGCTGCTATAAATCCTAAAAGATATCCAAAGGTCGGCTGAAACACATATCCAATTCCCCCACCTTTAGTAAATACCGGTACTCCTGCCAATCCTATAAGTACATATAATAATTGAGACAAGAATCCTAACTTAGCTCCTAGTAAAACACCCGAAAATGCGCAAAATAAAAACTGCAATGTGAATGGAACGTACGGAATAGGTATACTAATAAATGCACCTATAGCCGTTAATGCAGCAAATAATGAAACCAAAATCATCTTCCTAACTGTAGTTAATTCTTTCATAATACCCTCCTTTGTAAACCTTTTGCTTTTTAATTAGTTTACAATTAAATTATTATTTTAGCCCCTTTCGGAGCTATGTAAATTAGTATGATTTTCGTATTTACATATGTATAATATAATAAGTCGTTCACATTGTCAACTATTTTATCTGCACAGGTTTACAATTAGTTTTATTAAATATCTAAATACTAAAATACTGAGTTCCTAATACCATTGTATTTTGAACTCAGTATACTTACACCCCATAATTTTTCTCCTTAGATAATTAAATTTATTTTATATCTTCTATAATCCACTTTACTGCTTCTAATACATTATCTGCAACATATGCTGGTTCAGCATCCTTCCATGTATTCCTAAACTCATTGAGGCTACCTTGTCCTACGCCAGTGAGAACCAAAATTCCTTTAGCATCTATAGCACTGGCAAGAAGCATGTCTGACATTCCCATATCACCTATGACGTAGCTTTTTTCAAGGTCTATATTGAACTCGCTCTCAGCTTCCTTTGCCATTCCAATTAAAGGCTTTTTACATTCACATTTATCATCTCTTGAATGAGGACAGCAGTATATCTCATCTAAGTAAGCACCTTGTTTATTTAACTCTTCCCTAATATTCATAATCTTTTGATTATACTCATCTAATGTAAGGTCTCCTTTAGCTA
This sequence comes from Oceanirhabdus sp. W0125-5, assembly GCF_027938815.1. Classification (GTDB taxonomy): domain Bacteria; phylum Bacillota; class Clostridia; order Clostridiales; family Clostridiaceae; genus Oceanirhabdus. The sequence goes on along the minus strand of NZ_CP115913.1, from coordinate 2,706,861 downwards.
TTCTACTCTGATTTGTAAGCACTATAGCAAGAATATTATTTTCATTCAACAACTTGATTGCATCAATAGCAAATGGATAAAACTGAAAGTCCCCAACATGACCTAAAGGATCTCCTCCTAATGTTCCCTGTAAATCAATGAACACAGCTCTCATAAATAATCACATCCTTTCTTTTCATTTTCACTACCATTACTCAATACTCTTTTTTATGTCTTATTTTATATTCGCTTCATAATGCTCTTCATTAAGTCTCACTACTTCAAGTTCTTTTATATGCTCATTCAATTTCAACGCTAAACTTTGAATTCCAAAGATTTCTTGGGAAGTATGACTCCCAATGATAAGATTTATCCCTTTAAACTCAGCATATTGAATCGTAGACAAATCACATTCACCTGTAATGTATACATCACACTTATTTTCAACAGCTTCCTTAAGGCAGGCTGTTGGCCCTCCATTACCACAGACTAAGCCCACTCGCTTCACCTTTTTGTCATTAAACCCATAAAATTTTACTGGTTCTTTAAGTACATTTTCAATATTTTTTACTAATTCATTAAATCCAATATCTTCATCATATTCTGCCACTCTACCAAAATATAATCCTTCCCATTCATGGGTTCTTTTAATAATTTCTAAATTCAATTTTTTTAATAAACTATCATTTGTTCCAAAGTTACAGTCATCAAGTGGCAAGTGATTATAGTAGTGACTTATACCATACTCTGCTAGTTTTTCTATACACGCCTCTTTTAATCCGTATATTTCATCCCATGCATCGTGGTGTGTCACCATCATATCAACTCCATGAATTCTTGCTTTCTCTATAGTTTTAAGCGTTAGGTTAACACAGTATCCTAATTTTTTAACTTTTTTATCTGCATTGTATGTAATCCCAGATTCACTAGAATAGATTTCCTTACTTGTTACATTAAAAAGATCATTAATTTTTTCAACAATATGTGAAACATCCATATACTTACCTCCTAAAAATAATATATATATCTTACCTACAAATTCCTATTTATCTAACTCATAATCATATACTATTCAGTAACTTTAGTCATAAACGCTATGATGCATACTCTAAATACCTCATGGAATAATTTTATTATATATTACTCTTACATAAAAAGGCAATTATATCATATAATTACTTTAAAATATGATATAATGTTCATTAATTGATAGTTTTAATAAGTTTACTATTATTGTCTGTTGCTAAAATTTGATAAAAATTCACTTTTATCATTATACAAATTAACTTATATCAAAATTTTTATTTTATAAGGAGTTAAAAATGATTAATTACTACAAAGAAAATATTAATAAAATAGCCAATAAAGTAGTAAAAAATGTTTCAGAAATCAAAGAAATTGGAAACCACTACTTAAATCGTCATCTAGTATATTACATAAAGAATGATACAAATGAAGAATATGTATTAAAAATATTCTTTAGAAAAAATAAACACAATCGAGAGATTTATTGTTCTAAGACTTTAAATGAGTATAATGTTAAAATCACAGAAATTGCTGATTATGGTATATTTGAAGACGGAGTGGAATGGATTTTATATCATTATATCAATGGTGAAATACTTGAAACTATCGAAGAAAAAATAAATAGGGAATCCTTAAAGCACTTATATGTAGAGCTAGGAGAAGAGCTAGGAAAAATACATAGTTCAATGACATTTAACTCTATGGGAGATTGGAACAGAGATTTAATCTTTGAGAAAACACATGATAATTTTATAGATCAATTTAATGAAGATGCAGATATCTTTATTAAAAAAGTATATGAAAGAAACATTTCTGAAGAAGAATTATTAGTTAAAGCCTATAATACCCTTAAAGAAAACACTAGTATTTTACAAAACATAGTTGAGATAACCTTATGTCATAATGATTATGGTTCAAGAAATATTATGGTATCAAAGGATTGTGGTACCTACTTTTTAAAATCCATAATTGATTTTGAAATGTGTTGTCCATGGGATAGAGATATGGAGTTATTAAGTTATTACTATGAACTAAGAAAAAAAGATAGCATATTAGCAAATTGTTTTAGAAATGGATACGAAAAACATTTAAAGATAGATGATAATCGTATAAATAAAAAGCAAAAATTGTACTATTTATATTTAGGTCTAAGTATTTGCTGCTGGGCAAAAGAACGTGATCCTGATTATTATTTGGTAGGACTTAGATATATTAATGAAAATATTGATACTAAAAAATCTTAGCATATTATAAGCACTTTGAAAGTTAACTCAAAGTGCTTTTATATTTCATATTATTTAATTTGCTATAGTTCAATAATATCATAATCATTATTCAACATATCAATAAACATAATTTTTTTTGTAAGTACTTCCCCTCTTCCAAGAAGGAGCTTTACAACCTCACTTACTTGAAGAGATGCAATATGTGCTGGTGTAAATGATGGATTACCCAATTCCTGTTCTACTCCTCTGGAACTTTTCTTTCTTGAATAAATAAAATCCAAAGTTCTATCCCCTGGTAAAATTGTAGATACCTGTCCATACCACCCTGCTATTGCACCATGTATTAAGGGAATTTTAAGTTCTTCACAAACATTTTGAAGTAATAATCTTGACTCTATACAATCCAAAGCATCTACCACTACATGATTACCCTCAAGGGTTTCTACAGCATTTATTTCTGTAAACATCTCATCTATAGAGGTAACTTCAATTATTGAATTCACTATTTTCATTCTCTGTGCGGCTTTTTCAGCTTTACTCATACCAAGAGAAATTTCATCACTTAATATCTGCCTGTTTAAATTAGATTCATCAAACACATCACCATCTACACATGTTATATGACCTATACCTAATCTTCCTAACATTTCAATAACATAGCCACCAAGTCCGCCACATCCAATAACACAAACTTTAAAATCCTTTAACTTTTTATTTTCTTCTTCAGTTAAAGTGTTCATATTCCGTTTATATCTATTCAACATATTAAACTTAGCCCCCTCCTACTGGTGGAAATAATGATACAACATCCCCATCAACTAATCCTTTATCTAGAGTTCCATCCCTACCATTAATAAGTAGTATAGCAACTTCCTCTTCATTTATATCTAATATATTAATTATTTCTCTTACTGTTACACCATCATGTAATTCCATAAATTGCTTCTTTTCACGACCATGACGGAAGGTAGCAAATAGTCTTACTTCTACTTTCATATTTTTACCCCCCTCGCAAACAAATGGATAATTGATAATGGATAATGTATAATGATGGATGCTTCTCACTTGCGTGAGAAGCTACATTATTATTGTTCTTTAAGATAAGTGATTTTACTCATTTTATCAGCAATAAAATATTGTATTAAACTACAATATTTCATTAAACCTAAAGAGTAATCCTTTTTTTATCCAAGCATCAATAAAATTTAATTTCACAGAGTGAAATATCAATCATTGTACATTATCCATTCTACATTATACATTAGTTTTTATTAAAATGTTCCTATATACTCTTCAAGACCTAGCTCTCTAAGAGTTTCTTCTGTTGGGATACCATTCTCATCCCATCCTCTTACTGAATAATATTCTGGTAGTAATACATCTAATCTATGAACATTACCTTTAGATGGACCTTCTGGAATTGGAGTTTTTAATAATCTCTTAGGTAAAGTATCTTGAGATTTATCAATTCCAGCTCTCAGATTGAATATTTTTTCAAGTGTCCAAATTCTATCTCCAGCTTCAAGTAAAGTATCTACATTGTAAATATCTCCACAAACTGCATTATACATATCAACATAGTCAGGAGCACCTAATCCAAAAGTAGTAAATACACATAATCCTAATGAATCGATTACTGCTGTTAAATCGTGGAATACTTTCGCATATCCAGCTTTTCCTTCTAATGAGAATCTATCAAGCTTTTCAGGATATCCTAAAATTTCAGGATTTATCATATAACCTTTAATATGACATCCTCCTCTATTATTTACCGCATAAGTAATTCCATGTCCTTGAATTGCTCTTGGGTCATATGCTGGAAGTTCTTGTTTCTTAACTGTCATTGCATATTCTTCTGCTCCATAAGATTCGCATAATCTGTATGAACCATCAGCAAGTTTATCACCAAAACCTTCTCTTAATCCCATTTTCTTAGTCCAACCAACAACAGCTTCTGCATCTCCCCAATTTAATGATAATCCATCATCTTCTATTTCTTCATCTTTAATATATCCTCTTTGATATAACTCCATAGCAGCAGCTATTGTAGCACCAGCTGAAATTGTATCAAGTCCATATTCATTACATAACATATTTGCTCTATTAATAGCATCTAAATCATACATATCACAATCTGAACCGAATGACCATAGAGTTTCATATTCAGGCCCTCCACATTCAGTTCCATCTTTTAATTTAACCTGTCTACCGCAAGCAATAGGACATCTGTAACAAGCATTCTTTTTAACAAGACAATTCTCTGTCATTGCTTCTCCACTGATTAAGTCAGCTTTATCAGTATATGACTCTTGGAAATTCTTAACTGGATGTACACCATTCTCATTGATAATATTTACTAGTACAGCTGTTCCATAAGTTGGCAGTCCTTGACCTGCAACTGGGTCAGCTCTTAGAATCTTAATTTTTTCTAGGTTAACTTTCTTAGCTTTCTCTTCGTCAGGAACTTGCACTTTTCCGCTTCCTTTAACAACTATAGCCTTTAAATTTTTTGAACCTAAAACAGCACCAACTCCACCACGTCCTGCTGCTCTATCAATGTCATTCATAACAGCAGACATCAATGATAATTTTTCTCCAGCAGGTCCTATACATAATACCTTTGATTGTGGGTATGTTTCATTTAACTTTTCAGTTACATCTGTTGTAACCATGCCCCATAAATGATCTGCTTCCTTAATTTCTACTTTATCATCATCAATATTAACATATACAGGCTTATCAGCTTTTCCTTCAATGATTACCATGTCATAACCAGCATTTTTTAAAACTGCGCCCCATTGTCCACCTGAATTAGATATTGCAATAGTTCCTGTTAATGGTGATTTAGTTATTACCATATATCTTCCACTTGTTGGCATTGGAGAAGATGTTAATGCTCCAGTTGCAATTACAAATTTATTCTCTTCACTTAATGCATCTACTTTTGGATCTACTTCATCCATAAATGTTTTTACTCCAAGACCTCTAGAACCAATGAATTTTTGAGCTATCTTTTCATCTAAATTTTCAAGCATAATATTTCTATTTGATAAATTAATTCTTAAAACTTTTCCTATATATCCGTACATTTAAATCCTCCTAAACAATAGTTTTTATATACTTATATATAGCAACTTTCATGCCAACTTTAAAATACTTTATAAACAACCAAAGTTCCTCATTTATTGTATACGCAAAACAAAAGAAGTTCCAAAATAGAACACATCAAATACACATTACCGTTCTATTTTGGAACTCCGTCCCATTTTGGAACATTATTTCAATGATGAAATTTCAACATTATATTTTTCAAGCTTTCTGTAAAGTGTATTTCTCCCCACCCCTAATGCTTTAGAAGCAGAAGTTACATTACCTTTAAATTTTCCTAAGACACTTAATATATGTTTTTTCTCTATATATTCAAGTTTTAAATTTTCCTCTTCAATCTCAATAAAATCTGTTTCAGGTTTTATTGATCTTTTTTCTAAATTTAAAGGCATAGATTCAGTGTTAATTATTAACTCTATTACATTCTCAAGTTCTCTTATATTCCCTGGCCAATTATAGTTTATTAAATTCTCTAGGTATTCCTCAGGTATTTCAACTTTTCTCTTATTTAAACGTTTTGATACAGTATTCATAAAAAATTCTATTAATAATGGTATGTCATCTTTCCTATCCCTTAATGGTGGTAAATATACTGGAAGAACATTTAATCTGTAGAATAAATCATTCCTAAAATTTCCTTTTTCCACCTCAGCTTTTAAATTTTTATTAGTAGCTGCAATAATTCGCACATTAACAGGTATAGGATTCCTTCCTCCAATTCTATTAATAACTTTTTCCTCAATTACTCTTAAAAGTTTAGTCTGCATATCTAAAGACATTTCACCTATTTCATCTAGAAATATAGTTCCACCATCAGCTATTTCAAATTTTCCTGGACATCCACCTCTTTTAGCCCCTGTAAAAGCCCCATCTTCATACCCAAATAGCTCTGACTCTATTAAACTTCTAGGAATTGCGCCACAATTTACAGCTATAAAAGGTTCATCTCTTCTATCACTGGCATTATGAATAGATTGAGCGAATACTTCTTTCCCTGTACCACTTTCACCTGTTATCAATATAGTTGATCTACTATTAGCTATTTTATTACAATAATTTATTACTTTTAAGAACTCTTGATTCTCTCCAATAATTTTATTGAAAGTGTAAACAGCATGTCCAGAAGATATTCTTCCTGCTAATTTCCTTACCTTCTTTAATTCCTGAAAAACAAGGATTATTTCTTGAATTCTCTTTTCAGAATCTAGAATTGGATGTGCACTTACATTAAGCTGCAGTTTATTCTTTTTTGACTTTATATAAACATCTTCATCAATAAAGTTTTTTTCAGAATATAAGGTATCTAAAATTTCCTGCCATCCCTCTACAAGATCCCAAATTTTCATTTCCAAGATTTTAGTTTGACTAAACCCAAACATTTCATTAGCAATTTTATTTGTAGTTTTAATTGTTCCTGATAAATCTAATGTTATAATACCTTTTGAAATCGTATTGAATATAGTTTTAATATGATTATTATTGTGAATTAATGCCTCATTGTATTTGTTAATTTCCAACATTTTTTCTATGAACTTAGCAGCAGCAACCACCATACCTAATGTATGGGGATGAACATTTTCACTGTATCCTGTTAAATCTATTGTTCCTATTATATTACCTTTAGTATCTTTAATGGGGCAACAAGAACATGTCCATTTGTGATACGACTCAAGATAATGTTCATTATTTGAAACTTGTACTGGAACTTTTTGTGTTAAAGCCAAACTCATTGCATTTGTTCCGATATTCTCTTCATTCATATAGGCACCTGGTACCATTTTAAGCTTATAAGCTTCATCTACAATTCCCTTATCACCCATAACATTTAAAATACAACCTTCTTCATCAGTAATAATCGCAAAAAAATTAGAACCTTTAACACAGTTATAAAGTGAATTCATAAATGGAGTGGCAATTACAATTAGTTCTTTCTTCTCTTCCAATTTTTCACTCAATTTTTTCCCACTTAATATTTTTCTACTGTATACCAAACCCTTATCAATACCTTGAGAAGAACATCTTTCATGAGATTGAACAATATATTGTTTATGTGGTTTAGGCTCCGTACTTTTCAATTTATGTTTTCCTCCCTATTTATAGATAATATCAATTTTATCCCCATTTTTTACCCATCCAGACTTATTAACTTTACCAAATATACACTCTGTAGTTAAAAGGCATTTATTTGATACTTCATAAATAGAACACCCTTTAAAACATTCTTTCCCTACTTGAGTTATTTCCAGTATAGCATCACCAATTCTAATCTTTGTTCCTACAGGATATTTATATAGCTCTATACCATCAATAGTGATATTTTCTTCAAATTTCACTGTACATAATCCATGATCTTTATTTTCTTGAATTATTCTTTTGCTATCAGTTCCAAATATGCTTATTTGTCTGTTACCACCATCTGCATAGATATCCCCTTTTAACCCCTTATTTTCTTCAAAATAAACCTCATTAACAATATCTCTTGGCAGTTCTTTACTTCTTTTAATTTTAATTAATCTTACCTTAGCCATTTATTTAACTTCCTTTAGAAACATTTTTAATAAATAAAATTATATAAAACTTTATTATGATTTTGCTTTTTCTTCAATAAAATAATAAGATGTAGTTTCTGAGTAACAGAAACATCCATCATTATCCATTATCAATTATACATTATACATTTGTTTTTATCTCATAGATTACCTATTTTATGATTTTTATTTCATCTCCCGCCTTAATAACTCCTTCTTTAAGTACTCTTGTAAATATTCCTTCTCTAGGCATAACACAATCACCTGTTAGCTTACGTATTTCACAACCATGATGACACTCTTTACCTATTTGAGTAACTTCCATCTCCGTCTCTCCAATTCTTAATTTAGTCCCTATTGGAAGCTCATATAATTCAATGCCCTCTGTAGTAATATTTTCAGCAAATTTACCAGGTGTTAAGTCATTAATTCCTTTTGCAATCATTTTATCAATACTCTCTTGCCCAAGTAAACTTACCTGTCTGTGCCATTTCCCTGCATGTGCATCTCCTTCAAGACCATGCTCAACTTTAAAGAATCCCTTATCAATAGACTTCTTAATAACTCCTTTTTTTTCACTTATATTAATTGCCACAACTTTAGCCATTTTTATTCCTCCTAAATTTTACTTTGCGATAAAAGTGCCTAACTTTCCCCCAGTCTTTTTCAATAGCTTGATATCTGATATAATCATTTCTTTATCGATTGCCTTACACATATCATATATAGTAAGTGCTGCAATAGACACAGCTGATAATGCTTCCATTTCAATACCTGTTTGTCCAATAGTTTTAGTAGTTGCAATAATATCAACCTTATTATTTTCGAAATCTAAATTAAAACTAATATCACAACCAGATATCATAATAGGGTGGCACATTGGTATAATATCTGATGTTTTTTTTGCCCCCATTATTCCACCTACTTGAGCCACAGAAAGAACATCACCTTTTTTCATTGTTCCTTCCTTAATTCTTTCAAGTGTTTCTTTTTTCATATATATCTTAGCTGATGCCACTGCTTCTCTTTTAGTTTCTGATTTTTCACTAACATCAACCATTTTCGCTCTTCCTTCTTGGTTTATATGCGTTAAGCCATCTTTCATTTCCATATTCAATTTATCCTCCTATCTGAAACATCATTTTCTTACTTCCGCTTAATTTATCCTCTCCAAGGTGATGCTCTAAAGGCTTATTGTAGATGATATTCTCTAATTCTTTAGTCATTATAGCTTCATTATTGAGATACTTCTTAATATTATATTCTTCTGCTGAATGTAAACATGGTTTAATACCACCTTCTGAAGTAAGTCTTATTCTGTTACACTCAACACAAAATTTACAACTTAATGGATTAATAAAACCAATTCTTCCCTTTCCATCTTTAAGCTTAAATAATTCAGCTGTACCAAATTCCTCTCTTTCCACCGGAATTAATTGAGGATATCTATTAATAATCTCCTTAGATGAGATAAAAGAATCATTAAAAAATTTTACTCCTTCACCTATAGGCATAAGCTCAATAAATCGAACATGGATAGTACTCTCCTTTGTTAACTTAATAAAACTCTCTATTTCATTGTCATTAAATCCTTTAATAAGTACAGCATTAATTTTTATAGATTTAATGCCTAATTCTTGGCATTTATCTATAGCATCCAGTACTTTATTTAATTCTCCACCTCTAGTAATAGCTTTATATTTATCTTTATCTAAAGTGTCTAGACTTATATTAACTCTATTCAAACCTGCTCTTTTCAAATCATGAATTTTATCACTTAGAAGTATTCCATTTGTTGTTAATGATATATCATTAATACCCTGAATTTTTGAAGTTTCATATATTAATTCATCTACTCCCTTTACAATGAGAGGTTCTCCCCCTGTAAATCTCACCTTTTTCACACCAAGATTTGAAGCTGCTTTAATCACCTTCAATATATCTTTAAAGTGTAATATATCATCATGTGATTTTTTTATGATTCCTTCTTCTGGCATACAATAAGTACATCTAAGGTTACATCTATCTGTTAGGGAAACCCTTAGATAATTTATTTTTCTCCCTTTCTTATCTATCATATTTAATCTCCTTTATATATATGAAAATTAACTTATTCAAAAATTATCTTTCGGATAAAAATACTTTAATCTATTTAAATAAATCAAATTTCAACATGGAATCTATACCTATATTATTGAATTTTGATTATCTCACCGATGCCTGAATAATCATATCCTCCAAGCTTATCTAACTCATTGCAAAACTCTTCACTCTTAATTACTTTAATAAATTCCTTTATTATATCCATTTCAAGATACTCTTCTGGAACTGCTATATCATACTCTTCTTTACATAAAGGAATAAAGTCAAGCTCCATCATTTCAGCTGCTGAATAAACCCCAAGTCCACAATCAACATCTCCAGCAGCTACTGCAGCTGCAACAGAAAGATGAGTAAATTCTTCTCTTTCATAACCTAATATTTTATTAGGATTAATTCCTATCTTTTTAAGATTATAATCCAGTAGTAATCTTGTCCCAGACCCTCGTTGTCTATTTACAAATTTCTTCTTTCCATCTGCTATATCCTTAAACCCTTTAATATTTAAAGGATTACCTTTTTGAACCATCAAACCTTGTATTCTTTTTACTCCCTTTATTAAATGAATATTTTGGTTTGATAAATATTTTTTAACGTAAGACACATTGTATTCTCCAGATTCCATATCTAAAAGGTGTATTGGAGCTATATGTGTTTCTTCTTTTTTAAGGGCCATAATTCCACCCATACTTCCAACATGAGCAGAAGATAAAAAATAATTCTTATTTCTCATATGTATAAAATCTGAAACAATATCTATAATAGGGTCATGACTTCCTATACATACAATAGTATTTTTTATATCATCTTCATCCTTTAAAAGTTTTACTTCAATTTCTTCTCCTGCTTCGATTCCTTCACTACTTTGAGGAATTTCAAGTATTCCATCAGCACGAACTAATGACATGGTAGCCCCTGCACCTCTTGTCAAAGGAGTTGCTATAAGTTTATTTCCTACATACCCAAGTTTCATTCTTACAAATTCCAAGTGCTTAAGTGACGACATTACTCTTCTAGACAAAGTAGCTTTTACTGTTTTTAAAGATTTTCCTTCCATTCCTTGATAGCTTTGAATCAGCTTTTTAACTATAAGCTCCATTATGAAATAAGCTGAAACTGGATATCCAGGTATACCTATTACAGGCTTGTTATTTACAATTCCCAAGATGACAGGCTTACCAGGTTTTATAGCCACACCATGAAGTACAACTTCTCCCAATTCCTCTATTACCTTAGCTGTATAATCTTCTCTTCCTGCAGATGATCCAGCATTTATTAGAACAATATCATTTTCTTCTGATGCTTTCTTAACTGTTTCTTTAATTTCTTCATAAACATCATCCACAATATTATATCTATTAGCATTACCGCCCCAACTTTCAACCTGAGCACTAAAAGTTCTTGAATTAAATTCTATAATATCTCCAACTTTTAGTTCTGTTCCCGGCTCAACAATTTCGGTACCTGTAGGAATAATTCCAACCCTTGGCTTTTTATAAACTTCTACACTATTTACCCCTCCAGCTATCATGGCACCTATGTCCACAGGTCTGATTGTGTGATTTGAAGGAATTATTAGTTGATTTTCAACTATATCCTCTCCTAATGCTCTAATATGCTGCCAGGGTATCACACTCTTATAAATTTTCACTTTATTGTGATCTACATTTATCAGATCCTCAATCATAATTACACTATCAAATTCCTTAGGTATAGGATCACCTGTATCTACTACTATATAGTCTTTTCCTTCTTCAAGAACTATTTGATTTCTATCTGTTGCTCCTATAGTAGATGAGCTTTTAACTGCGATGCCATCCATAGCAGATGAATTATAAAAGGGAGAGGACATTAGAGAATATACTGGTACTGATGTAACTCTTCCATTTGCATCCCACGTATTAATCATCTCTTTTTCTTTTCTTAAGTTAGTTAATTTATTAAAATACATTTTAATTGCATCTTTTAATTCATAATTAGACAAGTAAACTTTTTGAGCCATTTTACCACCTCCATTAAAACTTATATGCATATACTGTTTGTCCTTCTTTAATTCCTTCATCATTCTTTTTAATTTTTAAATACCCCCAAGCTTTTGTAAATCCAGTAATCAAGCCTGACTTACTAAAAACAGGATTAGCAATAATTTCTCCATCTTCGCTTCTTTCCAGCATAACGGGAAGATATTCTTCTCTCCCTTTGGAATTATGATAATTGATTGGAAATTTACATTGTACAGGGTAATCTATATTATTATAATTTGTTAGCTTATTTATGTAATAATTAACAATCACTTTATAAACAACTGCGCAAGATAATGGATGACCTGGAAGACCAAATATAACTTTTTTACCTGCTTTTGCTATAATTGTTGGTTTACCTGGTTTAATGGATATTCCATGAGCTAATAATGTAGAATCCTCAAGTGCATTAATTACTTTTAATGTTTGATCCTTTTTTCCCACTGAACTTCCACCTGAAATTAAAACTATATCACATTTATTCAGTGCATCATCTACTGCTTTTTTTAAATCTTCATAACTATCTTTAATTACACCAAAATTTAATGGTTCTCCACCATCTTCAAGTACACATGATGATATAATATATGAATTTATATCCCTTACTTGTCCCAGTTTAGGATTTTCATCACATCCCACTATTTCATCTCCTGTTGAAATTACAGCTATCTTAGGTTTTGTATACACCTGAACATTACCTATTCCCAGACATGATAGCAACCCAATTTCATATGGTCTTAACTTAGTCCCTTTTTCCAGCACTTTCTCTCCATTTTCAATATCTTCACCTGTTTGTACAACATTATCTCCGTATGCTACTGGACTATTAATAAGAATTGTCTCTTCATCAAGTCTGTCTGTATATTCAATCATTACTACAGCATTGCATCCTTCTGGAAGCATTCCACCTGTAGGCACATAAACACATTCACCTGGAAAATCAATTTTACATAAAGGAGCCGCTCCCATAATTACCTCACCTTTTAATTTCATCATGGCAGGTATCGCTTCACTTGCTCCAGCAGTATCTCTTGAAATCACTGCGTATCCATCTACTGTAGACCTCCTAAAAGAAGGAACATTAATTGAAGCCATAATATCTTTAGAAATTATCCTTCCTAAGGCGCTTTTAATATGCACATCTTCACAATAAACTTCTTCTTCAAAAGCTTCATTAAGTATCTTTTTAGTTTCATCAACTGATATAACGTTAAACAAATCCATTGTTTTTCATCTCCTAACTATAGATATCTCAGCTCTATATCATTATCACTTATGAGTTTTGAATATTCTAATGCTTTACTTCCTAGCACATTCTGATGCTTTTCCAACCATTATTTCTATACCATGCTTAAGTGCAGGAATAACAAAGCCTAAGTTTTCAGCAGCACCCTTCGGGCTTCCTGGTAAATTAATAATTAGAGTTTTCTTTCTTATTCCTGCAATTGCTCTAGAAAGCATTGCTTTAGGGGTTATTTCTAAAGATTTTCCTCTCATTACTTCCCCAATACCGGGCACATATTTTTCAATAACATTTCTAGTTGCTTCAGGTGTTACATCTCTTTCCGAAAAACCTGTTCCTCCATTTGTTAAAACCAATTCTATCTTTAGATTATCACTTAAATATTTAAGTTCCTTTTCAATTTCCTTCATTTCATCTGGAATTATTTTATAATATTCCACCTTATACTCATTATCTTCAAGTATTTTTCTTATTACTGGACCTGTTCCATCTACTCTTTCCCCTTTTGAACCTTTATCACTAATAGTTAAAATTGCTGCCTTTATCATATTCATTCCACCTTTATCAAAACTGTTCCGAAATAAAACACTGTTTCATTTATTATATCATACTTTTTACATATATTTCCATTAATAATAACTAACCACATTTTCTATTATATTTTTCGTTCCATAACGATACACTCATAGAGTCAAATAAAACACACAGCAATGCCGTGCATTTTCTTTTCATTAATTTCTTATAATTTTTCTAAAGCACAATACTCTATATCTAAGAATTTTCTAATAATATTACTATTTGAATTCAAAAAAATTTCTTTCATATTTCCTACTTCCACAATTTTACCATTATTTAGAAATATAATTTCATCACATATTCTTCTTGCTTGACTAATGTTATGAGTGATGATTAAAACTGTGGAGTTATTTTTTTTATTTCTATCTATAACTGCCTTTTCTATAATTTCTACATAATCTGGGTCAATATTAGCTGTTGGTTCATCTAAGAGAAGGCATTTTGGGTCAAACACAAGAGCTCTTGCTAATGCGACCTTTTGAGTTTCCCCTCCAGACAAACTTATTGCTTGATTATCTTTAATATGTTCTATTTTAAATTCATGTAAAATATCATTTACAGTTGAATTAATGTTCTCCTTATTCATCTTTCTGAACTTTAATGGATAAGACACATTATTAAATACAGTAGTTCTATACAAATATGGTTTTTGATTTGAATAAGTTATATGTTTCATTTTTAAGTCATCAAGTCTTTCACCATCTATATAAACCTTACCTTCAGTGGGTTCTTCTAATCCACTTATAATTTTAAGTAATGTACTTTTTCCAGCTCCATTTGGTCCAATTATTCCATAAATTTTTCCTGATGTTAAATTTAATTCTTCGATATCTAAAATAATTTTATTTCCATACTGTTTCTTTAAATTCTTTACTTTAATATCCATATCATTCCTCCATACCAAACATGTATAGAATTGAATTAGTTATAAATGATAATGTTAACAGAACAACTCCCATAGCAATAGATTGTGAGTAATTCCCCATACTATTGTTCATTGCTATAAAAGATGTCATAACTCTCGTATGTCCTTTAATGTTCCCTCCAACAATCATAACCGCTCCCACTTCAGAAATAGCTCTTCCAAAGCCTGTAACTAATGCTATCAATACATATACTCGCATTTCTCTTATCAATAAAATAAATACATGAAATCTGTTAGCTCCTAAAGTTTTAGAAACATTTATTATCTCTACAGCCTTCTCTTTAAAATTATTAAATATTATCCCTGCAATTATAGGGGTAACCAATATTGTCTGGGCAATAATCATAGCAGTTGGGGTGAACATAAGCTGCAATTCCCCCAAAGGCCCCTTTCTAGCTAAAAACAGTGAAACTATTAGACCAACTACAACAGGAGGAATCCCCATTAAAGTATATAGTATCCTAGTTGATAATTTCTTTAACTTAAATTCCTTTGTTGCAAAAGCTAGTCCAATCGGTACAGCAATCAAAGAAGATATTATTGTTGATAAAAATGAAACATAAATTGATAAAACAATTATTTTATAGGTTTCTCCATCAAAAGACAGCAATAAATCAAGCGCTTCTTTTATACCATTTAAAATATATTCCACTTTCTATTACCTCCCTTACTGCCTTGTTAAATATAAAATTGAGACTGCTAGCCTTTTTACGACTAGCAGCAATAATAATTTACTTATTTATTTGCATTAGGATTAAATAAATTCTGACCAAATTTATCAACTCCAAACTCACTAATAAGCTTTTGAGTTTCCTCACTTAAAATCCACTCAACAAACTTTTTAGCACCCTCTGCATTGATTTTATTATTTTTATCAGGATTTACTGGTATAACACCATATTGATTGAATAATTTTTCATCGCCTTCTACAATGATTTCTAAATCTAAATTCTCTTTCATAGATAAATATGTTGCTCTATCTGTCAATGTGTAACCTAATGATTCATTAGCAACATTAAGAGTAGCACCCATACCTTGTCCAGTTGATATGTACCAATCTCCTTCTGGAGTTATATCATTACTTTTCCAATAAGATAATTCTTTCTTATGAGTTCCAGAATCATCTCCTCTAGTTATAAATTTACACTCATTCTCTTTTATAATGCTTAATGCTCTAAATATATCATTTGGTGAAAGCTCTTTTAAATTAGCTTTATCATCCTTTGAACCAACTAGTACAAAATCATTGTACATAACATCGAATCTTTCAGTTCCATGTCCCTCATTAACAAATTCCTCTTCAGATGCTTTAGCATGTACCAAAAGAACATCTGCTTCACCATCTCTTCCCATGGCTAAAGCTTTCCCTGTCCCAACAGCTACAACCTTTACATCTATTCCTGTCTTTTCCGTAAAATCTGGTAGTATATCAGCTAATAATCCGCTATTTTCAGTACTTGTTGTTGTTGCTAATATTATACTTTTTTGCTTTGGCTCTTTATTGGATTGTGCCTTTTCATTTTTATTAGCGCATCCTGAAAACATTGATAACACTAACATTATAACTAGTCCTGCTATAAAAATTTTTCTTTTTTTACTCATTTTTTCTCCCCCTTTTCTTATAATTCATCACTTCAAAATATAAGACTGTATTTTAATGGGATTATATCATAAAAAATACCACTTTTCAATATATGGTATTTTTGTAAAATATTAATAATAAGGTCTATATAAGTCAAAATACCTGTAAATGATTAATCATTTACAGGTATCATATATTCTCTTTAATTTATTTTATTGATTTATTTCTTGCTGTTTACCATATTTTTTCTGACAAGATACTATAATAACTTCACCAATTCCCATAACTACAACTAGTCCTACAATAATCGGCATAGCATATGCAAAATCAAATGGTTGTCCAGGAACCCAAACAAACAATACACATGCAATAATTAATATTAGTAAATAAACTATTGAGAAGAAATTCCCAGCTGGCGCAACAAAGGAACGTTTAATATGAGCATCTTGTTTTTTCAATTTAATGTATGCCAGCAACAGAAGTCTTCCCACTTCCTGCTGTTCCTTGTACAATAAGCAATTCATTCTCAGTATCTCTTATTATTTTATCTTGATCTTTCTGTATTGTCTCTATTATCTGCTTCATCTTATTTGATGAATTCTTGCTCAACACTTCTTGTAATATTTCATCATTTATTTTTAAGCTGCTATCAAAAAAATACTCTAGTTCAGAGCCCTTAATTTTGTATTGTCTCTTTAAATTAACATCTCCTTCAATAACACCATTAGGGGAATTATATTCACATTTCCCTAATTCGTATTGATAAAAAATACTAGCTATAGGCGCTCTCTAATCATATACTAATACATCATAGTTTTGTTCATCCATTAAGTTTGCTATTCCAATGTATAAAATCTCTTATACTTGCTACAGATGGCACAGTAGCAACCACTGGACGTATCAAGCTTTATGCAATTTACATATCCAAATCACTTATTTCCTTATAATGTATTTTATGGTATAATAATCATTATAAGCATTTAACTTATAACTGCTTATAAATGTATAATAAAAAAACATATAAGAAGGTGATAAAATGCAGCTTAGACATAGTAAAGAATTATTAGTATACTACTATATTGCTTTAATTATCCCCATACATTACATACTATTCACCTCTACAGGAATACTTTATAAAACCTACATTGTAAGTACGCAATTCAATTATACTCTTTTATTGACTTTCATAATTACTGCTAATATTTTAATAAAACAACTCTCACTAAATATGTTCCCCGCAATCTTTTATTGTAAAAAACTGAAAAAACAAAACATCATTACGACTCTTAGATTGAATCTAGTTTCTAAGAAACAGTTATTCTATAGTTCAATAATTTTTATTTTATATAATATAATATCAGGTATTCTAATTCTTTTACAAGAAGATATTTTAAAATTATTTAATCTAAGATTTGAAATGAATACACAACCTGTCCCTACAAGCATATTTGCCACCATATTGTTTGTTTTAGCAGGAGGTATCATCTGTCCTATTTCAGAAGAGTTTTTTTTCAGAGGATTGCTAATTAGAGGCACGGAAAAACTAGGAACAAATTTTAGCATTGTTGTTTCAGCTATCTATTTCTCTATATATCATAATAATCCATATAGATTAATAACACTGCTACTCTTTGCTTTATTAATAGGCTACATAGTTCATTACACAAACTCAATATTACCAGGTATATTATTTCATGTATTAACTAACAGTATTTTCGTTATTTCTTCATATATACAAGGTCCAAATAAATATAATGAAATATATAGCGATATATCAAATGTTTCAGTATCTCTCTTAGAAAATAATTATGTATTGATGATTATATTGGTTATTAGTTGTTCTCTAAGTTTCTGGTATATTATAAAGCTAAAAAATTTAAGCATAACTAAAGATCTTAACCAAGATACAGCCAAACATGCAGATAAAATTAAGGGGAAAATATATATTGTATTTTCTTTATTACTAGCCATTCTAATATTCATAGCCTTCACTTCATGAGATTATTAAATTGTTTTATTTACATGATAAGGGTGAAAATATTCAATTCATGTAACAGAAAGCTAGAATAATGATTTAGAAAAGTAAAAAAACTAAGTCCAACTTTACTTTCTCTAAAATATTAAACCTAAGAAATAAAAGCGATAAACCTGACGGTTTATCGCTTTTAAGATTTTCCATGAACAGTAAAACAATCAACTGATATCAATTGACTGTTTCCGCTATTTGATATTTAATTTTATCGTTTGATAACATATGTATTATTTTCTCGTCATTCCATATATAAGGAGGTTTTCTCCCTGATATAATTAAATACTCCAGACTACGAAGATCACTACCTTTTATTCTATATGCTAATTCATAGGCTATAATGCCACCTATACTGTGACTACACAATGCATCCAGTCCTCAAATTCTTTTTAATTGATTCAAAGCAACAAGTAAAATCTATTGAAAATCATGGTCAATTATATTTAAGTTATCATCTTTTAGGTTAAACTGAATAAGCTTGTTAAGGGTACCCTTATTTACGTCATATTCAAATATTGTTGTTCCTAGCACTCTATCTTCAAAGAATAAAAACCATCTACCATCATACTCAAAAGCTTTACTTAGTTTTCTATACATATGCGGAAGCTCTATTTTATCTCGTTCAACCATACTTAACTCATCATTATCAAAAGAAAAAATTAACACTTCTAGGTAATCATCTATATTATAAAAAGTATATAATCTGTCATCAACCGCGGAATAACTTATTTCTGGTGATTTATTAATGTATTCCTTTATATAATTGTTTATATTTTCTCTATCTATTTCTTGCATATTTTCCAGGTCATAAACAACAATATTGGCCTGATTCTCCTCATCTAAATATATGGTAAAAAATAAATCATCACACATATAGTAGGAGTCCCAAAATATTATATTTCTATTACTGTATAACATATACCTGTCAGCACTATTCGAGGTTATTTTATATAGTACTGTTTCATAAATAATAGTTTCATCTTCGTCATAGTCTTCATAAACGCCTACCAAATAGATAGTATTATTTTCAACACTCAATTCATTAAAAAAAAGAAGTTTCTCACTTTCAACGCTATATTCCTCATAAGTACTATCTTTATTGTTATACTTAAATATAGTACTCGTTTTGGAACTCATTTCCTTACTTTTTGCCGTTACAAAATAACCATCACATACGATAATTGTATAATCATCAATAGTCTCTACTAAAGAAATCTGACCGTAACGCTCTTCAAGCTCAGTATGATTTTTAATACTATCATTGGCTTTTATAAAATCCTCTAGTAATTTAGAATCTATAGGACCTTCAGTACTTATTATGTATTCACCATATTCAGTAAATTTTTTATCATTGTAGACATATGAATCATAGCCAAAGTACTGTGGTGCGCCATAAATCGAGACAAATTCCAAATCATTTAGCATATCTAGTTGCATTTTATTATCTGTTAAGTAACTCATAGTAATTTTACTTGTGGGTCTGTTTAGTACGTATACTGTAGCTGATACCAGTAAAACTACTAACACTATAATCATAATCCCTACATTCTTTTTATTCATACGTAATGTGTTTTTTTTTCTACACATATTTAAACCCTCCTACATTCCTAAGACGCGCTCTGTTTTATCCTTACACAATGCTCCATTAACAAGACGAAGCATAAATACTACTTTATATTACTTAATACTATTATATTACTTAATACTATTATATTACTTAATACTATTATATTACTTAATACTATTGATTGACTAGATTAAAATATTAGTATCATATTTTCCCTGTTTAACCCATTATTTTAGACTTACCAAGGGAAATTATGAACTTTATACTTAGTTGTATGAGAGTTGTTTACTAAATCTAAAGGAATGATAGTGCTCCAACCAAACCATGGATACATATCTAACACTCCAGATTCTTTGTAAGTTTTTGTAACTAATGATGCACAGTTCACCTTAGAACTATCTGTTGAAGCTAAAAAATCATAACTTAATCCCACAAGATGCTCACTACCATACTCAGCAGCTTTTTTTCTATCAGTATAAGAAACATCTACACTCAATAATGCATAAGTATCTACAGTGTTCCATATATCATTTGACCTAACTTTACTTGTATCGTTCTTATTATAGATTTCAAGATTTTTAGTACTACTTACTGCTAGAGCAGCATGTCCATGGTTAATGATAGGGGTAGAGTCGTCTGCTGTTACATGTATATAACCAACTCTAGCATAAGTAGATACACTAAATGGTAGCCCACTACCACTATTATCTCCCCACGACATAACGGAAATTCCAGATCTTTGTGCCCTAGGCGCTTGTGCTCGCTCAATAAATTTGGCAACTTCACTCTCAAATTTATCTCCAACTTTCTTTTCATATCTTTTTAAGTCATTTACAGGGTAGCCTGTAATTTCAGATACTTGTTCTATAGTATACTTACCAAGAAGTAACCTTTCTTTTGCAGATACTGGTGACGCAAAACTTAAAACAAATACTAGTACTAATAACATAGACATAGTTCTTTTTTTATTCATAATTTAATTCCTCCATTTAAATTCTATTTTTTTATTCACTCTACTTAATTTTAATCTAGCCAAGCAATAGTATTAATTATTGAATTTTACTTCTATATCATATACCCCCCTATTGTTTAATTTAATTATCAAAACCTTTTACAACTACTTGTCCTACTTTTTTTGACTTACTGTATTGTCTAAAAGATACTGTTTTTGAGGCTTCTACTAAGTTATTAAAAAGTGCTTTTGGGAGATGATTTAATGTACCACGCTACTAAAAGACTTAAAGGGTACATTTTCAAATTACCACAAACATCATTCATGTTGCATAGTAAGATAAAAGTAAGAACCAAACTTGTAGTAGTCTCATATTTTTCACTTTTTTAAAATATGTGTTTATTTTACCATAATATGTATTTATGGTCAATAGTATTTTTTACATTTTTGCATTTATTTGTTAACGCTAAATATTGCCTAAGTATTTAGTTGGATTATTCATTTTTTACTTTTTTACTTTTTTCCTACAATTTTCAGTCTATCTAATTTCATAATATTCTACATCCAATTACCTAGAAATAGGTTTTGAGAAATTAATATTAAATCCCCAAAAATAACTTTATAGTATTTGATTAGTATAGGCTCAAAAACCAACCGTATATAACTCATTTAAGAAAATGAAATAATTCACTTAAGGGTTAGAGAAAACATTTCGGTAAGCACTTACTATCTGAATCTTAATGAAAAAACTGCTTATGATGAACCTATTAATTCAAAATCCCTAAAAAGCATGAAGTAGTCGTGGATAAGCTGCTGGCAGAAGAGATATGAGAAAAAATAATAGTTGGAGTATTTTACTACTAATTGTA
This sequence comes from Oceanirhabdus sp. W0125-5, assembly GCF_027938815.1. Taxonomy (GTDB): domain Bacteria; phylum Bacillota; class Clostridia; order Clostridiales; family Clostridiaceae; genus Oceanirhabdus. The sequence goes on along the minus strand of NZ_CP115913.1, from coordinate 2,685,130 downwards.
GCTAAATACTCCAACTTATGCTATACAGGTTATTATCTAGTGCTTACGATTAATTAAGAAACTAGATAAAAAAATCATTGTTAAATTATAATCATCTATTGCTTATTCTTCTTAGGAATGTATTAATTATTTTTACATTATGTTTTACATAATTTAATTCTGACAACAAGTTCTCGTGTTCCCCTATTCCTTTTACTATCTCTAATTTACCCATTGTTGACTCTGCCCATTTTGGCAATAAATCATCTTTTTTTGTCGTAGAATCTTGCAATACATAAATGTTACAATTCACCTTACCATAATTTATCAAATCACAAAAATATGCATGATAACTTTGAATTTTAGCTCCAAAGGTACTGATTACATCTTCAACACTCATATGCTCATTCGTATTTTCATGAAGGTAATTTTCTATTAAGCACCTTGTGGCATCGTCTATTACTAACTTATCTTTATTTAACACTTTATCTTTTCTATGGGCATCGATCATAATTATGGCCGAAACATCTCTACCCCTTAATTCTAATTCTTTTGCAACTTCAAATGCTAAATTACCTCCTGCTGAATATCCCATAAGTATATATGATTGTTCATGTGATATTTTTGTAATATAATCTGCATATATCTTGATTCTATCTTCGTGCTCGATAAACTCAAAACTATAGAGCGTATGAGAATCTATGCATTTTGCTACCTTATGATAGGCAGCACCTAATCCCATAGCAGGAGGGAAAGCAAATATGCATTTTTGTCTTTTTTTATTCAGCAATGTATAATCTTCAATATCTATTTTTTTATCATTATCAACTAATAATTTATAAGTTATCTCTTCTTTTGAGATACAATGCTCTATTACTTTACTCAGAGTACTTTTGTATACTTCTGCTAATCTTTTTATCGTCTCTAGGTTATACTCCTGTTTATTGTATGTGATATCCAAGGTTAATTTATTGCCTACAACTATTCCATTAATACTAAGTTTGTAATACATTTCTGATTCTTTTCCCATACTTTCACCTGTTGATATCTCTGAAATACCAAACACTTCATTTTCTATATCTTCGTTGAATTGACCAAGGTAATTAAAGCTAATATCCAGTTGATTTTTGAATAATATTTTTCTATTATTTTCTTTTTCAGTAAGATATCTCAAAATATTATGATGTATACCTTTATGTGGTATATCTCTTATGTTTTGCTTTATCTTATTTATAGAATTTGATATATCGTTTAAATTGCAATCTTCAAGTACTACTGGGTATTTTGAGGTAAACCATCCTACTGTTCTTGATATATCTATATCATCCATTATATTCTCCCGTCCATGACCTTCTAAATCAACCAGGATACTTTTATAACCCATCCATTCATTTAAAGCAATTCCTAAGCTTGTAAGTAGTAAATCATTTATTTGAGTATTATAGGCTTGATTGGCTCTTTTTATAAGGTTAGTAGTTTGTTCTTGTGTAAATGCAATAGTAACTGTGTTTGAATCTTTTCTTATACTTTTTTCTACTACATGATCCACTATTAATCGCTCTACAGGCTTTTCATATATTGTCTGCCAAAAAACCTTTTCTTCTGATAAGTTACTTTCTTTAGCATATCGTTCAAGACTCAAAGCCCAATTCTTATATGATTCTGTTTTACTATTTAAAACTATTTCTTCTCCTGTAATTGCCATCTGGTAAGCTTGTTTAAAGTCTTCTAATATTATTCTCCATGATATACCATCAATTACTAGATGATGTATTACTATTAACAAATGATCACCTTTTGCTGTTTTCATTAATCCAAGTTTTACAAGTGGACCTTTCTCTAAATCAATGCTACCTTGAACTCGGTTTGCTTCTTTTTCTATTCGTTTTTTGTAATCAATTTCATAGCTAAAATCCACTACTTCTAGAGCATACATATCACTATTTGAGCACCCTCTATTATACTGTTTCACTTGTCCATCTTCAAATTTATAAATCATTCTTAATGCATCATGATGTTCTATTATTTTATTGAATGAAGAAGTCACGGCATTGTAATCAAACCCTTCACCTCTAAATAGCATCACGGCTTGATTCCAATGGTTCATCTGGGTATACTTATTATTAAAGAAACTAATTTGAATTGGTGTAAGCTTAACTTCTCCTTCAACAATACCTTGATCAGCTTGATTACTTATATTTTTCTTAACTTTTTCTGATAATTGCCTTATAGTTAAATTTTTTAAGACATCATTCAACTCTAATCTAAAACCATATTGTTTAAGACGTGACACTACTTGTATAGCTTTAATTGAGTCTCCACCAACATCAAAAAAATTAACATCTATGCCTATCCGTTCTCCCCCTAACAGACCTTCCCATACTTGTACAAGTTTCTCTTGTATTTCATTAGTGGGAGGTGCATACTCTACCCCTGTATCCATATTACCTTCTGGCACAGGTAACGCTTTTCTATTCACCTTCCCATTTGATGTAACCGGCATCTTAGCAAGTCGTATATACTTTGTCGGAATCATATAATCAGGTAGAGTTTTTGATAAGTACCTCCTTAATTCTCGTACTGTTAACTCTATGTTCGTTACTAGATATGCACATAGATATTTATTGCCTTCCTCATTTTCCTTTGCTAACACCACCGCTTCTTTGATTTCCTCATGACTGACTAACCTAGATTCTATTTCACCTAATTCTACCCTAAATCCTCTTATTTTAACTTGCTGATCTATTCTTCCTAAAAACTCTATATTACCGTCAGGTAGCCATCTTGCTAAATCACCTGTTCTATACATTTTCTTTCTACCCTCAAATGGATTATCTATAAATTTATCTCCTGTTAATTCTGGCCTATTTAAATACCCCCTTGTTAATCCCTCTCCACTAATGCATAGTTCTCCTGGAATATTTACACCACATAACTTTCTGTTTCTATCTATTATATATGCTTTGTTATTATTTATTGGGCGACCTATTATATTTCTAAAACACTCTAAATTATCTAAGTCTACGAATGTTGCTATACAACCTATGGTTGCTTCTGTAGGACCATAATGATTAACTATCTGGATATTACCATTACCTACCCCTAGACTTAAAAATTTCTCTATATCCTTTATATTTATTGATTCTCCTCCTAGTATTATCAACCTTAGTTTACTTCTCTTTAATTCCCTTGCACATCCTGAGTTAATAATCATATTAAATATTGACGGTGTAATTTTAATATACGTGATATCACCCATAAGATATTCCACTAACTTCTCAGGATTTTTATAATCATCTTCTTTAATTAAATGTAAGGTTGATCCTATAACTAATGATGAGAATATAGCTGTGTACCCTAAATCAAATGCATATGAGGACAATAATGCGGTTTCATCTTCTGCAGTTAATGATAATTTACTTACAATTGAGCTACAGTAGTTCACCAAATTATAATGATTCACCATTACTCCCTTTGGTTTTCCAGTTGTTCCTGATGTGTAAATAATATATGCTAAATCACTAGAGGTGTTTATATTATTTACATTACTGCAATCTCCTACATATAATTCTTCATTGAATATATCTATAACCTCTTCACTAAATGATATACCATTAACTAGACTCTTTTCACTTAAGATTAACTTAGTTCCACTATCTTCTAACATGTATTCTATTCTATCTTTAGGGTAATTTGGATCAATTGGTAAGTATGCTCCTCCTGCTTTTAACACTCCTAATATCCCTATTATTAAATTTAATGAATTATTTACCATTATAGCTACCACTGAATTAGGTTTTACCCCTTTATTTCTTAATATCCTTGCTAACTGGTTTGCTCTTGCATTCAGTTCACTGTAAGTTAGGTTATCTAAATTAAACTTCACTGCCACATTCTCAGGTTTTTTTTCAGCTTGTTCTTCGAATAACTTATGAACTGTTTTTTCTTTTGGATAATCCATCTTTGTATCATTAAAGTCATATATTATTTGTGTTTTTTCTTCTTCTGATAACATTTCAATTTCTGAGATTTCAATATCTATATTATTTAGTACTTCTTTAAGTATATTTATATAATGTACTGACATTCTTTCTATAGTTTCTTTTTTAAAAAGCTTTGTAGAGTATTGCCAACTTAGAAGTATATCTTCTGTTTCTTCTAGCGCTGTTAAGGTTAAATCAAATTTTGACACATTATTCTGCAATTCATATGGTTTAAAAGTCAATCCTTCTAATTCTATTCTTCTATTTGAAATATTTTGTAATGCAAACATTATATCAAAAATCGGATTCCTATTTGCTTCTCTTGTAATATTCAACTGCTCAACCAAATCTTCGAATTGATAATCTTGATTTTCATATGCCTTTAATGAGTTTTCTTTTACTTCGGTTAAGAAATCTACGAACTTTTTGCTTGCTTCTGGCTTATTCCTCAATACTAAAGTGTTTATAAATACCCCTATAATATTGTGGAGATCTGCATGTGACCTTCCTGCAATCGGTGTGCCAATCATTATATCTTTATCCCCTGTATATTTGTGCAATAAAATATTAAACGTTGCTAACAAAACCATATATATAGTTGTATCTGTTTCTTTCTTTAATAATTTAATTTTTTTTGTAAGTTGTTTATCAATTAGTGCTTCTACTCTATCGCCTTCAAAATTCAACTCTGTTGACCTCTCATAATCAAAAGGCATGTTTAGAACCGGTAGCTCACCTTCTAAATTTTCTATCCAATATTCTTTTTGCTTTTTTATTTGCTCTTTTTTAAGTTGCCTTTTTTGCCATTCTGAATAATCCTTGTATTGTATACTTAACGGTTGTATTCTTCTTCCCTCGTAATAACTAATAAATTCTCTTATTAATATTTCCTTGGATATAGCATCAGATATAATATGATGCATATCAAATATCAACAGATGTCTTTCCTTTGTCAGCCTAATTAGAGCTAACCGAAGTAAAGGTGCACTTGAAAGATCAAAGGGTTTAATAAACTCCTTAACCTCATTATTTAAATCTATGGTTTCATTACTATCATTTTTATTTAGTAGATTACTTAAAACTTTAAACATTATACTAAATTTTACTTCTTGATTAACTATTTGTACTATTTCATCATCTATTATATTAAATGATGTTCTTAATGATTCATGTCTTAATAATAATGCTTTAAAAGCCTCTTCTACTCTTTCTTTAGCAAACTCACCTTCAATAATCATTGCTGACGGTATATTATAACTTGTCCCAATCCCTTCCATTTGTTCTAAAAGATATAATCTTTTTTGTGCAGATGATACTAAATAATATGGCTTTTCTTCTACGCGTTGTATTTGAATATACTCATTCTCACTCCCACTATCAATCTTTATATACTTTGCTAGTTCTTTTAGTACTGGTCTATTAAATATTTCGCTTAAAGGTACCTCAACATTAAATATTTTGTGTATCTTTGACATTAACTTAATAGCTTTTAACGAATGTCCACCCATATCAAAGAAGTTATCATTTATCCCTACTCTATTAACTCCCAATACTTCTTCCCAAACTTGTACAAGTTTCTCTTGTATTTCATTTGTGGGAGGTGCATATTCAACCCCTGTCTCCATATTACCTTCTGGTACAGGTAACGCTTTTCTATTCACCTTCCCATTTGATGTAACCGGCATCTTATCTAATCGTATATACTTTGTCGGTATCATATAATCAGGTAGAGTTTTTGATAAGTACCTCCTTAATTCTCGTACTGTTAACTCTATGTACGTTACTAGATATGCACATAGATACTTATTGCCTTCCTCATTTTCCTTCGCTAACACCACCGCTTCTTTGATTTCCTCATGACTGGCTAACCTAGATTCTATTTCACCTAATTCTACCCTAAATCCTCTTATTTTAACTTGCTGATCTATTCTTCCTAAAAACTCTATATTACCGTCAGGTAGCCATCTTGCTAAATCCCCTGTTCTATACATTTTCTTTCTACCCTCAAATGGATTATCTATAAATTTATCTCCTGTTAATTCTGGCCTATTTAAATACCCCCTTGTTAATCCCTCTCCACTAATGCATAGTTCTCCTGGAATATTTACACCACATAACTTTCTGTTTCTATCTATTATATATGCTTTGTTATTATTTATTGGGCGACCTATTATATTTCTAAAACACTCTAAATTATCTAAGTCTACGAATGTTGCTATACAACCTATGGTTGCTTCTGTAGGACCATAATGATTAACTATCTGGATATTACCATTACCTACCCCTAGACTTAAAAATTTCTCTATATCCTTTATATTTATTGATTCTCCTCCTAGTATTATCAACCTTAGTTTACTTCTCTTTAATTCCCTTGCACATCCTGAGTTAATAATCATATTAAATATTGACGGTGTAATTTTAATATACGTGATATCACCCATAAGATATTCCACTAACTTCTCAGGATTTTTATAATCATCTTCTTTAATTAAATGTAAGGTTGATCCTATAACTAATGATGAGAATATAGCTGTGTACCCTAAATCAAATGCATATGAGGACAATAATGCGGTTTCATCTTCTGCAGTTAATGATAATTTACTTACAATTGAGCTACAGTAGTTCACCAAATTATAATGATTCACCATTACTCCCTTTGGTTTTCCAGTTGTTCCTGATGTGTAAATAATATATGCTAAATCACTAGAGGTGTTTATATTATTTACATTACTGCAATCTCCTACATATAATTCTTCATTGAATATATCTATAACCTCTTCACTAAATGATATACCATTAACTAGACTCTTTTCACTTAAGATTAACTTAGTTCCACTATCTTCTAACATGTATTCTATTCTATCTTTAGGGTAATTTGGATCAATTGGTAAGTATGCTCCTCCTGCTTTTAACACTCCTAATATCCCTATTATTAAATTTAATGAATTATTTACCATTATAGCTACCACTGAATTAGGTTTTACCCCTTTATTTCTTAATATCCTTGCTAACTGGTTTGCTCTTGCATTCAGTTCACTGTAAGTTAGGTTATCTAAATTAAACTTCACTGCCACATTCTCAGGATTTTTTTCAGCTTGTTCTTCGAATAACTCATGAACTGTTTTTTCTTCTGGATAATCCATCTTTGTATCATTAAAGTCATATATTATTTGTGTTTTTTCTTCTTCTGATAACATTTCAATTTCCGAGATTTTAATTTCAGGCTGTTTTACAATTGCATTAGCTATTGTTTTTATATGCGAACTTACTGTTTTAATATATTGATCACCATATTTGTTAGCATTATACTTAAATTTTATATTTATAGTTTTCCCTGGAATAATAATAATGTTAAGGTCATAGTTTGTTTCACCATAAATATTAAAACTGCCTTTTATGATTGTTAAGTCATCTTCTTCCTTGCTTCTTTGTACATTTTCTAAAGGGTAATTTTCAAATACCATTAAATGATTAATCAATTCACTTTTCAACACGTTTTTAGATTGAATTTCTGCAAGTGGCATATATGAAAACTTATCTGCAACTATACCTTGTTCTTGCAGCTTTTTTAATAATTCCGTTATTGTCATTTCCTCATTTGTCTTAACTCTAACTGGTACGGCATTAATAAATATGCCTAACATTTCCTCTACACCCTCTATGTTGGGTGGTCTATTAGATACTATATTACCGAATATAGCATCATTTGTATTATTATATTTTTGAAGTAGTAAACCCCATATTGCTTTAAATACAGTGTTCAATGTTACTCTATTCTCTTTTGCTAACTGTTGTATTTTTTTTGTGGTTTCTTCATCTATTACACAATCTAAAATGTTTTGTTTATATCTTACTTTTTGAATTGATTTATTCTCCAGTAATCCTGTTTTTTCTGCAAACCCTTTAAGATAATCTGTCCAATATTTTTCTCCATTTTGTTTATTTTGAGTTCCTAACCAATTAACATATTGTTTAAATGGTGTTGCTTTTTTCAGTTCTATCGTTTCACCTGACAATAATCGACTGTAATACTCTAAAAACTCATTCAGAACTAGGCCCATACACCATCCATCCATTATTATATGATGAAAGCTCCATATCATACAGTAACGACTATTATTAATTTTTAATATGCTTAACCTAATTAATTTGTCTTTTGTTAAATCAAATCCTTTTTTTCTATCTTCCTCTTTGAACTTATAAATGTATCTATCTACTTCTTTTTCAGACAAAAAGCTAATATCTTCAAACATGATTAAGTTTTTTCGCTCTTTTAAAACTACCTGTATAGGGCTTTTCACTTTTTTATATATAAAGCTTGTTCTAAGTACATCATGTCTACTAATTATATTATCAAAGCTTTGTTGTATTAAATCAATTTTTATTTTTCCTTTAACTTCAAAACTACACTGTTGAAAATACGTCATAGAATTTTTATCAACCAAATTGTGATATAACATTCCTTCTTGCATAGGTGTCAATTCATACATATATTTTATATTTTTATTCATAATCCACCTCCAATAATTCATCAACAGTATCCATAATTTCATTAAAATCTTCTAAATCAATATTGATATTTCCGTAGTCTGATGGTGTATACTCCACCTCATCTTTTGATAGGCAATAGTCTATAACTTTGTAAATACTATTTTTGAGTTCATCAGCAAATATTTTTATAGATTCTTCTTTAAATTCATTCTTATTATATGTAATATCAACTCTTAGTCTATTATTTACTACCACCGTATTAACATCTAATGCATATATCAACTCTGATTCCCTACTGATGCTATCACCTACTGATATTTCTGACATACAAAATATTTCATTTTGAAAATCCTGATCAAATTGACCTAAATAGTTAAAGTTTATTTCAGCTTTCTTAGTGTGCATCAAATTATTAATATCATTCTTATCTGATAAATATTTTAATACATCATGTCCTATACCTAAATTTGGTATTCTTCTTATATTTTCTTTTACTTGCTTTATGGATTTTGAAATATCCCCTCTATCACACCCTTGTAATATTATAGGGTAAGTAGAAGTAAACCATCCTACAGTTCGTGATATATCTGTACCTTCTACACCACCTCTCCTTCCGTGACTTTCCATGTTAACCATTACACTTTTATACCCTGACCATTGATTTAATGCAATGCCTAGACTTGTAAGAAGTAAGTCATTTATTTCAGTATTAAAAGCACTATTAGCTTGCTTTAAAAGCTTATCAGTTTTTTCCTTGCTAATGTGCGTAGTAACCTTATCAGAATCTCTCACCTTACCATTTTTGACCATATAATCTACTCTTATTTCTTCTACTTGCTCTTCATATATAGATTTCCAATAATCCTCTTCATTTAATACCTTTGTATCTTTACTATAATTATTGATTTTGTTAGACCATTCTTGAAATGATTCTGTTTTTTCATTAAATATAATTTTTTCTCCATTTAGTACCATTTCATATGCTTGCCTAAAATCCTCTAGGATTATCCTCCATGATACACCATCAACTACTAGGTGATGTATTACTATTAATAAATGATCCCCTTCTACTGTCTTCATTAATCCAAGTTTTACTAGTGGACCTTCTTCTAAATTTATACTACTTTGTATTCGACTTGCCTCTTTTGTTATCTTTTGTTTATAGTTAGGCTCACTTGTTAAATCTATTGTTTCTATACTAAATAGTTCTCCCTCTTCATCTCCTCTATTAAATTGTTTTACCATATAATCATCAAATTTATAAATCATTCTAAGTGCATCGTGATGGCTTACTATTTCTTTAAAAACATTGGTTATTTTATATTCTTCAAATCCATCCTCTCTATACAACATTATTGCTTGATTCCAATGATTCATATTATTAAATCTTTGATTAAAGAACCATTTTTGTATTGGTGTTAGCTTTACTTCTCCTATTACTGTTCCTTGATAGGCATCACTTTTAATATTAATTTTTACTACACTTGATAATTCTCTTATAGTTGATTTATTCATAAGGTCACTTATTTCAAGTTTTATCTTATATTTATTAAGTCTTGAGGATACCTGTATTGCCTTAATTGAATCTCCTCCTAGTTCAAAGAAGTTATCATTTACCCCTACTCTCTTTAATCCTAGTACATCTTGCCAAACCTCAACCATTTTTTCTTCAATATCATTTTGAGGTGCTGCATATTCTACTCCAGTATCTATTGTATCACCTGGTTCCGGAAAAGCACTTGTATTTACTTTTCCATTTGATGTAAGAGGTATTGAATCTATCTGTATACAGTAAGATGGTATCATGTAATCAGGTAAAGTTTTTGATAAGTAATTTCTTATCTGTCCTATAGTTAGTTCAACTTTAGTCACTATATACGCACATAAAAATTTACTATTATTTTTATCCTCTTTTACCAGTACTACTGCTTCTTTTATATCAACATGACTAACTAATCTGGCTTCTATTTCTCCAACCTCTATCCTAAACCCTCTTATTTTTACTTGCTGATCCACTCTTCCTAGAAACTCAATATTCCCGTCAGGTAACCATCTTCCAAGATCTCCGGTTTTATATATTTTTTCATCTAGCTCAAATGGGTTGTCTATAAATTTTTCATCTGTAAGTTGTGATTTATTTTTGTATCCTCTAGCTAAGCCCATACCCGATATACATAGTTCACCTACTCCACCAATAGGCACTAAATTATTATCACTATCTAGTATAAGTACTTTGTGATTGTATATAGGTTTACCAATTGGAACTTTATAGTCCACATAATCCTGTACAATAAAATAAGTAGTACATATTGTGTCTTCCGTTGGTCCATAAGCATTTATTATATCAAACTTACCATGCAAATTAGTTATTGCATGTCCTTTCAATTCACTACCTGCTGTGATTAATCTGTTTAACCCACATTCCTGATTCAAGTTTGCAGCTACAAATGGAGGTAAAGTTACTGTGGTTATACCATTATTGATAATATATTTATTTAGTAACTCATAACTAGTAACTACATCTTTGTTCGGTATGAAGAGTGTATTTCCAAGTAGTAATGCCATGTACATTTCAAATCCAAATGCATCAAACGATATACTTGCAAATTGCAATATTCGTTCATTATTACCTATACTCAATCCTTCTTCAAACCAGCACTTTAAGTTATTTATACCTAAATGTTCAATCATTACACCTTTAGGATTTCCTGTTGTTCCAGATGTATAAATTACATACGCTAAGTCATGAATATTATTTACATTTTCAATGTATTGAACATCTTTGTTCAATATAGTCACATCATTAAGGTTTATTATTTTTTTATTATCCCCTATAGTTTGCACATTAATCTGTGTATTAGTAAGTATAATCTCTACATTACTATCACTTAACATATAATTTATTCTTTCTTCTGGGTATTCTATATCTATAGGCAGATACGCTCCTCCAGCCTTTAAAATAGCAAGTATGGCAACAATCATTTCTATAGATCGTTCTGCCAACACTCCTACTATTGTATCAGGCCTTACCCCCTCTTCTCGCAATAATTTAGCTAATTGATTAGCTTTATTATTGAGTTCTTCATATGTTATTTTTCTTTCTTCGCATACTATTGCTATCTTATCTGAATTATTTTCTAACTGCTCTTCAAATAATTCAGAAATCGTCTTCTCTTTATTAAAGTCCAAACGTGTATTATTAAAATTATTTATTATTTTATTTTTTTCTGCTGTGCATAATATTTCTATATCTTTCAACTTTACATTAACATCTAATCTCTCAAATAAACTTTTCATATTTTGTGCAATATTTTTTACTATATCTAAATCATAGACTTTTTTATTATACTTAAAATTAATTTTCACCTCATCTCCGGGAGTGACTATTATACTAAAGTTATAATTTGATTGTTCAAATACATCTAGGGAATTTTTATCGATATTTATTTCTCCCTTATCTTGTAACTTAGTTAAGGGGTAATTTTCAAATACTAATATATTATCTATTAGCTTTCCTTTTAAATCAGTATTTGATTGTATATCTGATAATAAGCAATAACTATTCTTTTGGGCATCTATTTGCTGTTGTTGAAGCTCTAATAACAAGTCCCTAAAATTCATTTCTTTTGTTGTTTTTACCCTTACAGGTACATTGTTTATAAACAAACCTATCATTTTTTCTATTCCTTCTAATTCTGAAGGCCTTCCCGATACTATTACACCAAATACTACATCATTAGTATTATTATACTTTTGTAACATTATCGCCCATATCCCCTGAAATACTGTATTTAACGTTACTTTGTTTTCTTTCACTATATCTAATAATTTATTTGTAATTTTACTATCAATTATTAAACTTTCCTCACCTATTTCATATTCCAAAGGCTCGTTCTCGATTGTTTTCTTAGGCAATGTTATTTGTTCATTGTACCCTTCTAATATTTCCTTCCAGTATTCTAACCCTTCTTTATAATTCTGCTTATCTAACCACTCTAAATATTTATTGTATTGAATTGGATTATTTAAAGTTATTTTCTTATTATTTATAAGTTTATTGTAAATCACTAAAAATTCATCTATTATTATTCCTACACACCAACCATCCATTATTATATGGTGATGGCTCCATATCATAATATGTTTTTTTTCTTCTATTTTTAGTATGAATAATCTAAATAAATTATCTTTTCTTAAATCAAATCCATTTTTACGATCAGTATATTTAATTTTTTTAATATACTCCATCTTTTCTCTATTATCCAAACTACATATATCTTTATAATGTATTATATTTTGCCTTTCTTTCAATACAATTTGGATTGGTTTTTGAACATTTTCATATATAAATATTGTCCTAAGGATATCATGTCTTTTAATGAGTTCATTGAATGAATTTTGCATAATTCTTATATCAACTTTACCTTCTATCTCAAAACTTATTTGTTCAAAATACATAGTTGATTCTTCATTTTGGATTTTGTGAAATAACATTCCTTGTTGCATTGGAGATAAATTATACATTGCTTGTATTTCTTCTTTAGATTGTTGCATTAAATATCCATTAATCTCTTCAAATTCATCTAAAGTTATTTCAGTTTTACCGTAGTCTGACGGTGTTTTTTCTCTATCTGCCGACATACAATATATAATCAGCTTTTCCAAATCGTTTTTATAATTGGCAGCTATTTTTTTTATTGTTTCTACTTCATATTCATTATTGTTGTATTTAATATGAATATTTAATTCTTGTTCTATAACAACAGCATTTACTTCCAACTTATATGAAATTTGGTTTTTATTTCCTATGTTCTGACCAGATGAGTAATCAGATAAATTAAAAGTTTCTGTATTTATGTCCGAATCAAATTGACCTAAATAATTAAATATTATATCGGATTCTTGAGTCAATTGGTTATCATTAGACGTCATATATTTGAAAATATTATAATTAATTTCTTTATTCTTTATTTTCCTTATATTTTCTTTATTTTTCTTCAAATTGTAGGATAAAGGTTTACTCTTTTCCACTTGTATAAGCACAGGGTATATTGTTGTAAACCATCCCACAGTTCTAGTAATATCAACCCCTTCGATAATCTCTCCTCTTCCATGTCCTTCAACGTCTATCACTATATTTTTAGTTCCATTAAATGCACCTATAGTCATTCCTAATGCAGTTAATAGCAAATCATTTATTTCAGTATTATACGTTTCATGTACTTTTGTTAACACTTGAGCTGTCTTTTCTTTATCAATTTTAACACTTACTACTTCTGCCTTTTCTTGCTTCCTTTGAATCACTTTTTTATCTGTCCGAATTTCTTTATGTTTACTTTTTAATGATTGACAATATTTTTTTTCATTGCTTAAATCTAGTTTTTGGGTGTATTCTATTAATTTATGTGCCCACTTTTTATATGATGTAGTTTTTGTCTGAAATTCTATCTTCTTCTGTTTTATTGATTGTTGATATCCCATATTAAAGTCTTCAAGTATAATCCTCCATGATACTCCATCTATTATTAGATGATGCATTACTATAAGTAACTCATCTTGATCTTCCCCTTTGAATATACATATGTTTATTAATGGTCCATTTTCAATATCTAAAGAGGCTTGTACTTTATTCACTTCCAATCCTATTCTTTCCTTTTTATCAACCTCATCATGTAGATATATTATATTAATTTTATAAATTTTATCACTGATATCTCGATTGTATCCCTTATATATCTCACCATTTTTTAGAAAAACAGTTCTTAAAATATCATGATGCTCTATTATTTTATCAAATACTTGCCTTACCTTTTCTTCATCAAATCCATTTTTACTTGTCAACATTACAGATTGATTGAAATGGTTTATTGCCTCATAATTTTGTTTAAAAAACCAATGTTGTATCGGCGTTAACTCTATGTGCCCTACTATCTTTTCTTCACTATCACTTGCTTCTTCTTTGTCTTTCACAAATGGTGTCAGTTCCTTTATTGTTGTTTTTTGTAAAATCTCTTTAATTGCTATTGTTTTATTCAATTTATTAACTTGGGATGCAATTTGAATTGCTTTGATTGAGTCTCCTCCCAAAGTAAAGAAATCATCATTTATACCTACTTTTTTTACACCTAATACTTGTTCCCATACGTTAACCATCTCTTTTTCTTCTATATTTCTTGGAGCCTCATATTGTACTCCTGTTTCTATATGACCTTCTGGGTCTGGTAATTTTTTTATATTTACTTTCCCATTTGCTGTTATAGGTATATTTTGTAACTTAATAAAAAAAGATGGTACCATATATTCCGGAAGGTGTAACCGCATATAATTTCTTAACTCTGTTGATTTAATATCTTTGTCAGTAACTATATATGCACATAAATATTTACTCTGACTCATGTTTTCTTTTACTATCACTACCACTTCTTTTATTTCTTCGTATTTTAATAAAATTGTTTCTATTTCCCCTACTTCTATCCTATGTCCTCTTATTTTTACTTGATGATCCGCTCTCCCGACATATACCATATCCCCACTCTCTAACATTTTAACCAAATCACCAGATCTATAAAGTCTTTCATCTGGTTTATAGGGATTCCTAACAAATTTTACATTCGTTAAATCCTCTCTATTTAAGTAACCTCTTGCTACACCTAGTCCCCCTACACATAATTCTCCAACAACACCTATAGGGCATAGCTTTAATTCTTCATTCATTACATAACCTACTAAAGTCTTTATTGGAGAACCTATATTACTTATATTATTTTCTATTTCTTTGCTTGTTATCTCTTTATATGTTACATGAACCGTAGTTTCGGTAATTCCATACATATTTATAAGCTTTATATCTGAATACTTTTCTTTCCATTGTTTTAGTTTTAATGGTTTTAATGCTTCTCCACCAAAAATAACATATCTAATCTTTAGCTCTCTATTTTCAAATTTCATCTCTTCTTCAAGTAAATTATAGAATGCTGTTGGTGTTTGATTTAATACTGTTACTTCTTCTTTCTTCAAAAGCTTTAAATATTCCTGAGTATCCTGCGCTATTGCTTTTGGTACTACAATTAATTTTCCTCCATTAAGTAAAGCTCCATACATTTCCCATACAGAAAAATCAAAACAAAATGAATGAAACATTGTCCAAATATCATCACTTGTGAAATCAAACAAGTATTTATTATTTTCCATTAAACTTACTACGTTCCTATGTTCTACGACTACCCCTTTAGGTCGTCCTGTTGATCCTGACGTGTATATTATATAAGCCATATCACTTGGTTTATTTTTAATATTTAAATTTGAGTTCTCTATATTAAGTATATCTTTATTTAACAAATTAACCGTGATTATATCACTTAAATTACTGAACTTATTTTCTTCATCATCCGTTAATATTACGTTCACTTTACTATCTTTTATTATATAGTTAATCCTTTCATCTGGATAATTGGGATCTATCGGTAGATATGCACCTCCTGCTTTTAAGATTCCCATTATACCTACTATCATTTCTATTGATTGTTCCACTAATATTCCTACTATTTTTTCTGATTCTATTCCTTTTTCTACTAATATTCTCGCTACCTGATTAGATCTTTCATTTAGTTCTCTATATGTCAAGTGTTTGTTTCCAAATACAACAGCAATATTTTCTGGTGTTCTTTTTGTTTGAACTTCAAATAATTCATCTATTGTACTTTCTACATCATTCATTTCAACAGAGGAATAAAATTTATCAATCAGCATTTTTTTTTCTATTTCATTAATTATCTCTATATCCTTTATATTTATTATCAAATTAAACACACATTGTTCAACAATATTAATATAGCAATTTATTAATGTATCTATTGTATTTTGAGTATAATTAGAAGCATTATACTCAACACAAAAACTTAATTCATTTTCTAAATACTTTATTACAATATCATTTGAATAGTTATTATTAATATTATGTATTTTATTATGCATAATAACAATATTCGGGTTATTAACTATATTCATAGAAACATTAAACTCTTTACTAACTTCATTAAGAGGATAATACTGATATTTATATGCTTTAACTATTGTATCTTTTACTTCTAATAGAAATTGTTTGAATGTACTATTAGCATTTACAGTATCGCTTAATATAACATTAGCATTGTTTTCCCTACCAGTATTATCTTCTATATCCTGATATAAGGGTGAACCTATTACTATATTTGTTTCTCCTGTAAATTTATATAATAATATATCTAATGATGATACCAAGAATATATATACACTTAGATCATTATTATTACATATCTCATGTATTTTTTTAACAATATTCGAATTTATTTTTTTAGAGTAAATTCCTCTTTTAGATTCAAAATCTTTTATCCCATCTTTAGGAATATTTGTATCGCTATGAATATTATTTATTTTTTTACTCCAATAATTATAAGCCTCTTTGTATACTTCTAAATGCTTTGACATTTTTGCTTTTTTTACCATTTATAAGTTCCTCCTCATTATTGGTAATAATTTTCTTATTTATTTACTTCTATAACTAAAATAGGTGTAAAACTTATAATTTATATAGTTGTCTACATAATAAATCTATTAATACAAACTAAAATCTATCTTTTATGCTAAAAAAAAATTACTAAAGAAAAAAATGTTATATGACTAAAATACAAATTATGACATAGACTAGATATCTATGTCATAATTGTCACTTCTTTTGACACAAAGATAATAATTAACCTTAAACTTCTTTATTATTAGAAATTAAAATCAACTGTTAACGCTGCTTCGCTATCACTAGTAAGTATATTAATTATTTCGTCTTCACTCAAAAAATCTATCTCACTAATAGGCCTATCTGGATACTTGATAATGTTTTCTAGTACAATGATATAACGTTCCATGAACTTATTAATACTTTCAGCCTTAAATAAACTTGTACTATACTCTACAGATAACTTAATACTATCCTTTTGCTCTATAGCTGTTATTATTAAATCAAATTTCGATACTTTATTTACTAGATTATATTTACTAATCTTTAATCCATCTAGTTCTAACTCATTACTATCAGCATTTTGTAATACAAACATTGTATCAAATATTGGATTTCTATTTACTTTCCTTTTTATGCTTAACTCCTCTACCAATTGATCAAACTGATATTCTTGATTTTCATATGCTTTTAATGCATTTTCTTTAACTTCATTTAAGAATTCTTTAACTATTTTGCTGCTTTTAGGATGATTTCTCATTACCAAAGTGTTTACAAACATTCCAATTATATTTTGATATTCAACACGCGTTCTCCCCGCTACCGGTGTTCCTATCAATATATCTTCTTGTCCACTATATTTAAATAATAAGATATTATACGCTGCCAATAATACCATAAACAATGTATTACCATTACTATTTGTAAATTCATGCAGATCTTTCGTTATCTTTTCTCCTACATCGAATTCTATAGTATTTCCTTGGAAATTTTGTACTTTAGACCTTTCATAATCAGTAGGTAGTATTAACTCCGGTATATCACCACCTAAAATCTCCATCCAATACTTTCTTTGCTTATCTATTTCGTCAGTATTCTTTTGTTTATTTTGCAATTCAGAGAAATCTTTATATTGTATATTTAAGTTTGATATTTTATCACTGTTATATCCCATCATAATTTCTTTAACCAATATATCCATTGATACCCAATCCGAAATGATATGATGTGTATCAAACATTATCTTGTATTTACTGTCCCCTGTTTTTAATATCATAATTCTAAGTAATGGCCCATTACTCAAATCAAAAGGTCTAATAAAGTTTTCAATTTTTTGATCTACTTGTTGTTCTCTACACTCCTCAAAATCTATGTGTAATTTAATTTCTTCTTTTATTACTTGTACTGGTGCTCCATCAATTTCTTTAAAAACCGTTCTTAATGATTCTTGATTTTCCATTAATTTATTTAGTACCTTTTCCAATTTTACCTTATCTAATTTTCCTTCTACCATCAATACTTGTGGCATATTATATAATGTAGATTCTTCATCCAATTGATTTATTAGATATAATCTTTTTTGTGCTGATGATAACGGATAGTATTTCTTTCCAAATACTTTACTTATTGGATCATTTATCCTCTGCTCCTGCATTAAAATATAATTCAACTGTAATTTTATTGTTCTTCTATTAAATACTTCTGAAATAGGTACCTTCACATTGAATGTATTTTGAATTTTTGTAATTAGCATAGTAGCTTTTAATGAATGCCCTCCTAATTCAAAGAAGTCATCATCTACCCCCACTTTTGTAACCTCTAATATCTCCTTCCATATCCTTGCTAAATTTATCTCTTCTTCTGTTTTCGGCTCTACATATTTTTTTTCTATATATGCATTAGCTTTAGGTTCTGGTAGTGCTTTTTTGTCCACTTTTCCACTATTGTTCAGTGGTATCTTATCTATCATTACAAAATATGTTGGTATCATATAAATAGGTAAGTGCTGAACTAAGTGTTTTTTTATTTCTTCAACTAAAACCTTTCTTTTTGCTACAATATATGCACATAAATATTGGTTAGCATCTTTTCCACTATTTATTACTACAACATCTGTAATTTCTTTAACCATTAGTATCTTTCTCTCGATTTCCTGTAATTCAATTCTATATCCTCTTAAGTTAACTTGTTGATCTTTTCTACCTATATACTCTATATTTCCATCTTCAGTCCATTTTCCTAAATCACCCGTTCTATACAATCGTTCCTGTTTATATACGCAATCTATAAAACTCTTATCTGTCTTCTCTTTATTGTTTAAATAACCCCTTGTC
Source organism: Oceanirhabdus sp. W0125-5 (assembly GCF_027938815.1). Lineage (GTDB taxonomy): Bacteria > Bacillota > Clostridia > Clostridiales > Clostridiaceae > Oceanirhabdus. The sequence goes on along the minus strand of NZ_CP115913.1, from coordinate 2,665,853 downwards.
ACTCCTTTACCTGCTATGCATATTTCGCCTACCACACCTATAGGGCATAATTGCAAATAATCATCCATTATATATACTCTATAATTTTTTATTGGTTTTCCTATAGGTATAGTTTTGCTAAGTTTACTACATTTATGATAGGTTGCACATACTGTTGTTTCGGTTGGACCATACGTATTATAAACATTACCTATGTCTATTAAATTAGTTATATATTCTTTCTTTAAAACATCTCCTCCACTTATAAATGTGTGAACATCACATTCTTTTAAGTACTTATTAAGTTCGTTTAGTAGGTGTGGCGATACAGATATAATAGTTATGCGTTCCTCATATATCAATTTTGCTAATTGTCTTGCATCTAGCACATCTTCTTCTTGTGCAACGACAATAGTTCCCCCTGTAAGCAGCATTGGATATAATTCTTCTACATATGTATCAAACGCATAAGAAGCTTGCTGCAACATCCTATCACTACCCGTACATCTAAATTGATTCAAGAATGCATCTACATATACCGATAGATTTTTATGCTCTACCATTACTCCTTTAGGATTTCCAGATGTTCCAGATGTATATATTATATAAGCAAGATTATAGTTATCAATATTTTTATCTAAATTACATGTTAACTGATTCTTATATAAACTCTCATCATATACGAGTATATTATTTTCATATTCTAGTTTTTCTATATTACCTTGATCCATTATTAGTAATTTGCTTTTGCTATCTTTCAACATATAATTAATTCTTGCTATAGGATTGTTACGTTCAATGGGTAAGTAAGCCCCTCCCACTTTTATTATTGCTAGAAGTGAAACAATTCTAGCAATTGATCTCCCCATAATTATTGCCACAATACTTTCTTCACCTATTCCGTTTTTATCTAATACTCTAGCTAATTGATTTGCTCTATTATTCAACTCTTCATATGTAATACTTTGATTATTGCATACTACTGCAATATTATTTGGTGTCTCTTTTACTTGTTTTTCAAATAAATCCTTAACTGTTGCTGGATATTTGCAGCTAAGTACATTATTAAATTCATTTAAAATTTCCCTTTCTTCCTTCTTTGTTGCTAATTGAATATTGCGTATTTTTACATCCATACTATTCACTACTTGATTTATTATATTAATATAGTGTCTAGCTATCCTTTTAATCGTTGATTTTTTAAATAAGTCAACTCTATATTCAAACATAACCTCAATCTGTGATTCTAAATTATTAATCTCTACTGTCAAATCTACTTTAGATGTCTTACTTACACATTTTAATTCTTCTAATCCCGCTCCACCAATTTCCATATCAGGCATGTCCATATTTTGGTATATAAACACGGTATCAAATAAAGGATTTCTATTTATTTCTTTTTCTATATTTAATTCTCCTATTAACTCTTCAACAAAATATTCATCATTATTGAATGCATCTAATACATCCTTTTTCACTTTTTGTAGGTATTCATTAATGCTTAAATCATTATCAACTATACTTCTTAGTGGCAAAGTATTTATAAACATACCTATAACTTCATTAAGTTGATTGTATTTCCTTGATGCAGTTGGAACCCCAACTACTATATCATTTTGATTTGAATACTTTTCCATAAGAATATTATAAGATGCATAAAGTAACATAAACATTGTTACCTTCTTTTCTCTCAAAACCCTATCAATCTTTTCTTTCAATACCTTATCTATATTGAAAGAATAAGTAGAACCTTCATATGTTGGATATTTTTCTCTTTTATAATCTAATGGGAAAGCCACTTTTTCTGGATTGTCCTTATAAATATTAAGCCAATATTTCTTCTGTTCTTCAAATAACCCATCAGCTTTAGCCTGACGCCTCCAATAGCAATAGTCCTTAAAATCAATATCATTACTGTTATTAACTTCTTTTTGGGAGTATATCTTATTTAATTTATCTAATATAATTCCCATAGATGTTCCATCAGTAATAATATGATGTATAGAAATCATTAGAAATTGTCCCTCACTTAATGTATCAACTAACTTTATTCTGAATAATGGCGTTCTATTCAGGTCAAAAGGCTTATTCAATTCATTAATAATATCCATAATATTATCTGATTCTAGATTTATATATTCATAACAATTATTTGCTACCTCATTTACCTTTTGTACAACTTTATTTTTTTCTATGAAAAATCTTGTTCGAAAAATATCATTAAATTCAACTAATTTTTGTACTGCATCTCGAAGTTTCTTATTATCCAGCCGCCCTTTCACCTTAAATACTTTATATAAATTGTATAGAGTACTTTTGTTATCGACTTCATTTACTAAATATAATTTTTCTTGTGATGGTAGTATTGGGTAACTTTCAGTTAGATTTGATTTCTCAATGATAATTTGTTCTTTATTATTCTGTTCTCTAATATATGATGCTATATTTAACAAGGTAAATTCTTCAAATATAATTTTAATAGGTACTTCTACACCAAATTCTTCAAATATTCTAGAAATTAACTTAGTTGCTTTTATGGAATCTCCACCCAACAAAATAAAATGTTTATCTACACTTATAATGTCATTATCCAAAACTTCCTTATATATTTTTAGTAATTTCATTTCTATATTATCTATTACCTCTTCATTTTGATTAGTATTTTCCAATTCCTTTACAATTAAATCTATTTTCGATAATTCCTCCTTATATTCACCTTTCAAGAAGTTTTCAATTAATTTATACCTTTGAATCTTTCCACTAGTTGTTTTGTATATCTTCTTTACTGGGACAACATAACTAATTTCTATTCCCAAATTCATAGCTATCTGTTCTTTTATTTCATATATTACTGGTATAAAATCCTCAATATCCCTCCTAAAGACTACAAATACAATAATTTTATCAATCTTTTGCTCATCAGATACTGCACCGACTACAACATTTCCTAATCGAATTCCCTTAATTTCTTCTAACATACTTTCCAGATCATGTGCAAAGTAATTCTTCCCATTCAGAAAAATTATATCTTTAGCTCGACCTGTTACATATATTTCTCCTTGTCTAATAAAACCTAAATCTCCTGTTTTAAGCCATCCATCTCTACTATATACTTGATTATTCATTATTTCTTTGTTAATATATCCATTTGTCACACCTTTACCACGAATCTCTATATTCCCTATAATATTTTCTTCTTGCACCATTTCATTATATGTGATTCGAACTTGAGTAAACTTAACCGCATTACCACAGTTAACAAATTTCACTCCACCTTCTTCGACAATCTGTATACTTTCTCCAAGTAATAACCTTTTCTTATCTAACATCAAATATTTCAACTCTTCTTCTACTCTAGGAAAAGTTATCGCAAGTGTCGCTTCAGCCATTCCATATACTGGGAACATAACTGAGTTTTTCAATTTATATGACCTTAAAGTATGCAAAAATCTATTGGATATCTCTACTGATATTGGTTCTGCGCCATTAAATATAAGCCTTACACTAGATAAATCCCACATAAATTTAGTACTATCTTTTTTTCTATCATATGCCTTAAGGAAATAATTGTAACCGAAGTTTGGTGATGATAACAATGATACCTTTTCCATACTAGCTAACTCCAACCAAAATAACGGATTTTTTATAAATAAGTTAGTACTCATTATATACTGGTCCATCCCTAACACAAATGGAGTAATATGAAAACCTATTAAACCCATATCATGCGTTAACGGCATCCAACTTAAGGTTTTATCACTTGTTACTGCTTTAGACCCTTCTATTATTGCCTCAGTATTACTAATGATATTAGCATGCGTAAGCACTACACCCTTCGGATCCGCTGTTGAACCTGAAGAGAATTGAATGAAAGCAGTATCTTCTTCTGAAATTTCTGGTAAAAAAACCTCATTCCCATCATAGTTTTCCGTTTCTTCTTCTAATATTAACTTTTCTGATATATCAATACCTTCTTGATTGAATAATTCTTTTATTGAATTCGAATAATTCTTAGTGGATATTATATACTTATTATCTAAAATATTATATACACGTATTAATTTCTTCCTATGTTCTTTTGTATTTCCTATTGCTAATGGTACAGGTATTATTCCACCAATAACACAAGCCCAAAAAGTACATATAAATTCGCACAATTCATTACCTTGGTATTGTAGAATTAATATACTACCTTTTTTTAATCCTATTTTTTGAAAATAAGATAATTTACTCATTGAAATATTGTATATCTGTTTATAAGATAAATAATCTTGCTTCTCTTTACTTAATATTATTTTTACTCCCTTATCTGAGTTTAAGTTTTTTTTAATAACAGCATTTAAATTTTTCATTACCCACCCTCCAAGCATATTTGGTTAGTGTAAAATTAATACACTATGTTTTAAAACCTTATATCAATGATGGTTATATTCTTTTTATGAAATAAGAAATATTCCATCTTTTTTTGTGATTAAAGTGCGAATTCATATATACATAACAGAAACATAAATAATCATTACGTTTCCATTTGTAAGATATCAGATTACGATAAATAAGAATAATTTAAAATACATTTATTATTCAACAGTTATAATGATTCATCATTTTTGGTGCGCTGTTTTATCAAAACCTTATTCAATAAAATTCTCCTTTTTAACAATATTTGAATATTATTCCAATACTTCTAATATAATATTACTAGTTTATTGTTATATTGTCAATTTTTTCCCTTACAAAAACTACAAATTTCAATTCCTTCAATTCTCTTTCTCATATCAAATACTGTACTCTTACTAACGCCAATTTCCTCAGCAATTCCTCTTATCGTCTTCTCATTAATAAACACTTCTATAACTATCTGGACAGTCAAAAGTTTTCCAATAAATTTATAAAAAAATAACATTCTTGTGATTTTGTGTGAAAAATTATGTGGAAATTACTAGATGATGTTTTAAATATATTCAGAATATGTTTTAGCCGTGAGGCTGCCTTCAATTGATTTGTTATTATTATAATCGGAATTATGATTCGCTCAGATAGTTTAGGAGTGACTTCAGTTATACGTGATTTATATTTAGAAGAAAATCATTATGCTTCAATGATGCAGTTTTTTCGCGCTAGTTCGTGGGAAGTATCGTCGCTTAGAAATCAATGGATATCTATAGTTAAATCAATAGCTCCACTATGGAAAGAAGATGATATGACTATTCGCCAATGGAGAAATACAAGTGAACAAACTGGTTCTCATGTTGTAGAAATGATTAAAGATGGTTTTGAAACTGCTAAGCTTATGGGATCTCAATGTTACTTCTAGATAGATATTTTCTGAGTGTACCAGCTTTAGAGAAGTTGAATAAATTAAATTCTGCTGATGGACACTTGCTTCATATTTTAACAAAAGCAAAGATGTCCTGTGTAACATACACAAAACCAATCCATAAGAAAGGTAAAGGGAGACCTTGTAAGAAAGGTGACAGTATAAAACTTAAAGAGTTATTCGAATCCGCAAAAGATAAATTCACTGAGAGTAAAATTGAACTGTATGGGAAAGAAGAAGCAGTTCAATATCTATGCATTAATCTATTATGGGGACAAAAATTGTATCAAGAACTACGCTTTGTATTAGTAAAATACAAAGAAAGAAATGCAATATTGGTTACCACTAAGCTAGATTTCGAACCAGAAAAAATAATACGTCTATACAGCTATCGCTTTAAGATAGAATGTACTTTTAGAGAATTAAGGCAATTAATAGGTGGTTTTAGTTATCAGTTTTGGTGTAATAATATGCCAAAGTTAAACAATTATACTAAAAAGCACCAACCTCAACTGGTTGAAAGGATAACAAGTAAAGAAGTGCAAAAGAAAATATTATCTACATTAGACGCAATTGAAGGGTATGTAATGTTTACTTCCATTGCAATGGGACTTCTTCAGATTATTTCATTAAAATTTTCAAAGGATATAAATACTAGAACTTTTAGGTTTTTAAGAACAAAATCTAAAACAGTTGTTTCAGAAGCTACAGTTGCTTGTTATCTAAGAAAGAGCATTTTTTCGGTTATTGAAAAGTATAATAGATTTAGCATAAGTAGAATAATTAAAGAGAAGCAAGTTGACCCATTTTTTCATGAGGATCGACTAGCTTCTTAAGTGAACAAAACTTTTGACTGTCCAGCATGTTAGATAGTGTCATATAATACCCCCTTAAAATTATTATTTAATTACTTTTCACATATTTAGTTAATATTGAGATTATTTCACAAATATTATTAAATAACCTAATTTATCTATTTATTTTTTAAATCATATGAAATTAATCTCTCACTCATATAAAACACCTTATAATATTATTTGACTGCAAAAAACACCTCGTATCAATAATACAAGGTGTTTATAATTTCATCTTTTAAAAATTGAAAATTTCTCGAAGAGAAATCTCAATCATTCTCAATTCTCCATTTTCAATTCTCAATTATGCTTTTACTCTTCCCATCCCTCAGGGAACTCAGCATTATGGTAAACGTTCTGAACGTCTTTTGATTTTTTTACTACTTTCCGCTGTTTTCAGGCCTTTAGAGAATTTATTTGAAGTCTTTCGTACTAATATTTATCATAGTTAATTTTTATATTGTAATTATATATCAATTGATATTTTTTAGCAATCCATATTTATTAATGATGATATGATACTATGTTAATTTATACATACATGAAATACCGTTTTTTATATCAGATCACTTCTCTTTTTTTATGTAATAAGTTTGTTATATATTTATATACTTTTATGAAAATCAGCAAATCAGTCAAGCTCTCCAATAAACCACAACTCATTAACATACATATCATCTTCATCTATGATTTCTTGTCTATATCCCTTAACTTTCATGAATTCTAGAATATTTAATCCCCACTCTTTTTCTATATTTCTTTTTTGAGGAAGTGATAGCCATTTCTGATACTCAGAATTTCTATCAAAAAACTTTCTATAATACTCCTCTCCAAAAAACACAATAATTTGAGAACTCCATAAATTTGGTAAGCTAATTGCAATAATAACACGAGTTGTAATATCTATGTTAGGCTTATTATCAATAAGAAAGCGTGCTCTATCTATCAATAGCTGAATACATTTTTTTCTAACAGATACAGGTGTTTTTGGAGAATCAATGAAAGCTTGAGATGTAGGTAGATGTAAATGCCAATAACCATACTCATAATCTGGTTCTGGAAATGTTTCAGTAAATAACAAAATTCTTTTTTCTAACGAATCAAATTTACGCCTTACACCTCTTACCTTAGCCATATCTGAACTACTCAAATTTCTATAATACATTCAATCATCACCATCCCAAAGTTCAATCTATTATTTTTGAGCACCTTATTTATATGACTTAAATAACTCTCCATTTTCTTATTGTATATCATTCAAATTCCTCCAATAATCTCCTATTGTATGTTATAATATTTCTTAAACTCATTAATAACTTCCTCTTTATCAAATTCTTCTCCTATATATTGCCTTAAGATACATTTCATTTTCTCTAATCCTACTTTATTTCCAATATACGATATTGTTTCATTATATCCAGCTCCACATAAAAATACTACATCAACCATGCATCCAGCATCCATATTTAACATTTTTGCTTTCCAAATAAGCTCACAATCTTCAACATTCCCTATTGAAAATAATAAAAAACATAATACTCTCAAGCACTCATGACTTTCTGTATATTCTTCATTCTCAATTTCTTCTATTAGTAATTCTTTTATTTCATCCCTGTATTCTTCCTTCGGATAAACTCCGAACTTATCAAGTATTAAATTTTCTCTATCCATATCTTTATCCTCTTAATCTCTTTAATTAATTTTTCGTGTAGTATACTCATCTTTTAGTAGCTGGTAATATCTAACCACTCTATACATTAAATATACATTCTTTGCTTCACAATACAAGGATATTATTCATTACATTCATCTTCTTATATGAACTACCATTTTCACATACGTAATTCTCATAGTTTTATATATTGGTATCTTTTGATGGTTCATCCTCTACGATGTACTTTAGATTCCCTTTGTCATATCCAAGAACCTTTACAGTTCCATTTTCAAGCCATTGTCTTACTTCAATAGCAAAATCATTAATCCTAGGATAAAATGAATTTACTAACTCTCTTTTCTGTTCACTACTCAAATCATCCCATGAGTTAGCTTTTGGTGGAACTTCACACCTTAATCCATATTCAAGTCCTAAATCAAAGAGAAAGTCACACCCATGACAGTACATATCATAGAGTTCTCTAAGAAGTTCCCCAGTATTCTCATGTTGTTTTATAATGATGTTTATCATTTCAAGAATCTTGTTCTTATAATACTTTGAGTAATCAATGTATTTTTCAATTATATTTTCAACTTCCACAATAGAAAATTTATTATGATAGTCAATAGATATCAATTCAATGTAATCATCATGTGAGATTAACTTATCCATCCAATCATTATTTGTTTTGTTTTTTAATCTCAATACACATAGTTCTGCAATCAAGTTCTAATTCAACATGATTATCCCAATTTATAAACTCATCTCCAGTTATTTTAAGCTTAAAACCTTCCCATGTCTTAAACTCAATCATATCTAGTTTTAATGGTGTCTCTAAATACTGAACATCATTTATTGTCTCACCTAGTATTGAAATACAATAATAATCAGAAGCAATATATTCACCCATAGGTGTAACAGTAAGGTTTCTGTATTGAGGACTATCCTCATAATATTGAATTGTTCCGTCATGTATACTTAATTGATGTAAACAATCAGATGTTAGTACCAAAATAGATTCATACTTCTTTGAAATCCCATGTGCAATATATCTTCCTCTAAACTCTCCACACCATTCTGAATAATCATCATTAGTAAACTTTAACCATGTCCACCCTAATGACTTATATGCACTCTCAATATCATACACTCTTTCTTCAAAACAACCCGAAATAGGTTGATTTATCACTTCAATATCTTTAATCATGGTTATAACTCCTTACCATTAATTCAAATAGCTTTAGCACTTATTATACTAAAGTTTACCATATAAATTTAAAAGTACTAATTTCTTTGGAACAGCTTTCTCCACTATCTACATTCATCTTCCTTAATAGAATTTTATATAACTATCAGGCTTAGGCTCTGTTACACTCCAAAGTTATTATGCAATATACTATTAAGACGTAAAACTCTTTTTTGTGTCATAAGTCAATTATTATTAAACAGTTAACTCAATTGTCTGTTTAGTAATCAACCTTCTTTCCGATAATACATGAAATATTGATACAAGACCTCTGTCAGCCAACATTTGATCTACTGCATTATTTTCTACACCAACATCTATCACATCAAATAAGTCTAAAGAGAAAGTTTGAGGCAAATAAGCATATAATTGTTTACCTATATTCGTTTTACCAATAATAGTATCTCTACTTCCATTTTCTACTTCTATTTGTGCAAAAAATGTTCTATTCTTAGATAAAGTATTATTACAGATTAAAACATTCATTAAATTATCATCAATTGAAATCCACCCAAAGAGGTTAACTATATTATAGATACCAACTTCTTCAGGAATTGATATTATTGTTTCAGTTTCTCTATTTTTATTTACTATGCTATAAAACTCAAAATTATGTTTACTCCTATTACCTTTGTAAATTTCACTATATTCAATAATTTGATGTATTAATTTATTAATGTCCTTTTCTCGTGACAAAATAAAATATTCAACTTCTTTTAATTCAATATTCTCATCGAATTTTTTCCTCTTAAATAATTTAATTAATTTCATATTACCATTCTCCCCCAAATGCAACTGTAGCTTCATGCGATACATACATCATCCAATCTTTATTTGAGTCAAACCAAAAGCATTCAGACATATACGGCAGTATTACTCCATCTTCATCTTCCTCCAAGAAATACTCTTCATCCGTAAAACTATCTATTATTCTTGCATTTTCAAATTCTTGTATATCTTTTCATAAAAACAAACTGCTTATAGCTCTTTCCTAAATCGCTCTAAACATTTAAGATAATCTTCTTTTAAAAACTCAAGTTTAGGAGTTTCATACCATTCTATATTTTCATCATTTTGATAATATTTATATGTATAGTTATACAACCTACGCATTTTTTCTTCATCCCAATTTTCTGAAACCCACAATTTCCACTCAATATCATCAATATTACACCATGCTAATGACCCAGCATACTTTTCTAAATCCTCATCTGACCATGATTCTACATCTAAAATTCCAGACTGAACTTCTTTTTTTACGTCGTAATTATCCTTTAAAATACATCCTATTTTGTCCCAACATACTCGGTTGTCACTAAAGGTTGTTTTTGAAACTAAAACAATACATGATAAATCTAAATCTTCAGGACATAAAAGTATAGGAATATTTAGAGTTTCTTTTTGGTTATCTAATAACTCCCATATAAATTTACTCTCATTTTTACAAAGAAGAGAATTACCCCATGCTGGATACAACTCCTTTAATTTAGAAAGACCTGTTTTTTCAGATAAATAAACATCTAAGGACATTCCATTAACAACAATGCTTAATTCATCATATCCATATACTGTTCTTATAACATCAGCACATATTTTATCCATATTAATTACCTTCCTCAATTGTTTACTTCTGTATGCTATTATTTTATTTTGAATGATTCATTAAGTATTTTAACTACAACAGCATATCCCACTACTTTATTTCCCTCTTGAATCTTTATCTTCTTCCCTTCCCATAGACAGTAAGTATATGCTTCAGGAGTGATAAAAGTTATTGAACCAAGAACAGATTCACCATTTTTAACAGTATCCTTGCTATAATATTGATGAACTCCCGTTGTTAGATAACCTTCTTTAATCAAATGTGCTGGTCTATACCCATTGTAGAATGGAACGTTTCTCTCGCATGTAATCATTGCTTCAATATCAGGCTTTCTCATTTATACCCATCCCCCTTTATATAGTAATTTAAGAACATTATGACCTTACCTCAATCACCTATATATTTATTGTATATAACCTTCTTATTTAATTATTTAGAGTTAATGCGAACTAAGTTGAAATGTTTTTATTAGGTATTTGTTAAAAAACGTATGTATTCATTTTCAAAATCTCTCAAATCTGGCAGTTCATTAAATTCATCATATTTATAAAAATTCTCAAACTCCCCTGCAACACCCTCAAACTCAATCCAATAAAGATTATTGCTTTCAAAAATACCAATATGTCCAAAGCCATCTCTTGACTGTAAATTGACATGAATTTGATTAGCATGAGTTGACTCTATGATTTCTTCTATAATCACGTTCTGTATTTTCCACTCACCATTTTTACTAACTATCCATCTTTTAAAATCTTCAAATATTTTATCCAAATTGCACCTCCCGATAATTATAGGACTTTAACTGTCGAACAAAATTAATTCGAAATATTCTAATATTATCAATTAGTGATTAATCTGTTTTACTTCACAATTCAAAGATATTATGATATGTGTTATATATAATTTTACATAGTTTTCCTCTTGATTTCAAATATATAATACTTATTCTAATTCACTATATCAATATCATTCTTAATAAAACCCAAATAAAAAAGAAGGTGTTCTCTACCCTCTTCATAAATCTTTATATAATTATATAAAGTATTTCTATCAATTCCCAACATCTTAGCAATCCACTCATATTTATTCTCTTAATTTAACCTTACAATGTGGACAATAGTCTGACATCTGAAAATAAACACGCATATCAAATTTATAACCACAATAAGGGCATTTAACAGCACTCATAAAGAGGAATGATAGAAATATACTGACAAAAAAAACAATAATCCCTATAGTTACAACTTTATCTTGAAAATAATTGAAATTATCACTATACTTAATTATTAATGATGAGCTTAATGTACCACAAAAAAAGATAATTATTGAAAGTCTCCAATAAATTATACATTGTCTAAATTCTTTAGAATAATCATTTTTCATTTTATCACCTCTTATAAATTATACCATTTTATCTCCTTTTATTTCCATCAAAAAAACACCTTATATCAACAACTGATACAAGGTGTTATAATTTTATCTTTTATAAATTCAATATTTCTCGAAGAGAAATCTCAATAATTCTCAATTCTCCATTCACCATTCTCAATTATGTTTTTACTCTTCCCATCCCTCTGGGAACTCAGCATTATGGTAAACGTTCTGAACGTCTTCGTCGTCCTCAAGTTGATCTAACATCTTTTGGAATTTCCCAGCTGTCTCTTCATCTATTGCAGTGTAAGTGTCTGGAATGTATTTAATTTCTGCTTCAAGATATTCAACACCATTTTCTTCAAGAGTTTCTCTTACAGTACCAAACTCACTAGGTTCAGTAGTAATAACAAAAACCTCTTCCTCTGATGCAAGATCCTCTGCTCCTGCATCTAAAGCTAACATCATTAATTCATCTTCATCCATTCCATCTTTCTTCTCGATGACGATTTCCCCTTTTTTGTGGAACATAAAAGATACACATCCTGTAGATCCCATGTTTCCACCATGCTTTGAGTAAGCATGTCTAGCACTAGCAGCACTTCTATTCTTGTTATCAGTTAAAACCTCAACAAGGACTGCTATTCCATTTGGTCCATATCCCTCATATATGATTTCATCAAAGTTTACAGCGTTAGCATCCCCTGCAGCCTTCTTAATAGCTTTTTCAATTGAATCCTTTGGCATATTATTTGATTTAGCCTTCGCAATTATATCTCTTAATCTAGCATTTGCATCAGGGTTAGCTCCCCCGGCTTTAACTGCTACAGCTAACTCCTTACCTATTTTAGTAAATATCTTACCTCTCTTAGCATCAACTTTCCCTTTTCTTGCAGCTATGTTTTTCCATTTTGAATGTCCAGCCATTGCTTAATCTCTCCTCTCCATACAACCTTTAACTTAATTATTATAACATAAATAAATTAATTGCACTAAATATTAATACATTGAAAAGAAACAAATGAGTCTTAAAAGAGAGTTGAAAGTGGAAAATTGACAACGGAAAACGAATGATATTTCTCTTCGAGAAATTTAAATTGTATTGTTCCTCGGACAAAAATAGTTTACTCGTTTCATCCTGATGAAACCTTGTATTCTAAATGCAATATTTTATCTAAAGATAAAATGAGTAAAACCTTCTTCTTCTAAAGACCAATAAAATGTAGTTTTGCAGAGCAAAACATCCATCGTTGTCCATTGTCCACTGTCCATTGTCAACTTCTTTAAACTAACTTTCTAGTTCACATAGTTCCTCTATTAAACTCCAATTTTCTACCTAATAAGCCTATCACCTTTCTTAAAGAAAAACCCTTCATCCCCTTCTGAAATTACTACCTTTGCAGCAGTCTCATTAATTAGAGTTTTTGTTATCATTTCAAGCTTTTCTTTTTCACAATACATTAGCAATTCTACTTGATCAGTATATTGTGTATCTTCTATGTACCAATTATTTGTTCCAGAAATATACTGAACTTTTCCAAGAAGATCATATGGAAGCTCTATCTTAATAGGGACTCCTATAACCTTCTCAACTATACCACCAGCTTTTATACTAACAGATGCACCTTTTGAGTATGCTCTAGTAAGCCCCCCTGCACCTAACAAAATTCCACCAAAATATCTGGTAACTACAATTGTAACATTTCTAAGGTTATTCTTTTTGATAACATCAAGTACAGGTATTCCTCCTGTTCCTTTTGGTTCACCATCATCACTGTATCTCTGGATTCCTGCATTTTCGCCAATAACATAAGCATATACATTATGCCTCGCATCCTTATATTGGTTTTTGATTTCATTAACAAACTCTTTTGCCTCTTCTTCTGTTTCTGTTCTTTTTATATGACCAATGAACACGGATTTTTTCTCTTCGAACTCATCACTAGCTCTATTTTCAATAGTCAAGTAACTCATTTTATTCAACTCCTACTTCCTCAATAAAACCATCTATAGCTCTATCTATGTAATCTTTTCTCTTTCCTTTTAATAATACCACTTTTTCCTTAGCTTCACTACATTTTAGTTTCTTTAAGGCATTAATTGCATATAATACTACTTGATCATTTTCATCATTTAATGCTCTTATGAGTGCACTCTTCATTGATATATCTTCAAGCTTTCCCATAGCTGATATTGCCATTCTTCTCACTGATATGGCTTTATGGACAGATGCTTTCAATAAAACATCTCTACATTCAACGGCTGAAAGTTCCCCAATTATCCATGCAGCTGTTGTTTTATCTGTATAGTTTAAAGATGTATAGTTTCCTTTTATGTATTCTATTAACTCTGATTTATTAATATCATCTAGACTACTCAATACATTTAGCTTATCCTTTTTATTTGCATTAGCAAAAATCTTAAAGATATCTTCTGAAGATTTAATTCTAGCTATATAGCGATTTTTCATTTTAAACTCTATAAGCTGTTTTTGAACCAAGCTTTTTTCCATGTTTCTTATTCTAGATATAAGATCTATGCTCTTTCCCTCACTATATAATTGGAAGGTTATTTCTTCATCACTTAACTTTTCAAAATTCTCCCATAGATTTTTATCCATAAGCTCACCTCTATTTATTCTCCCCTAGCTTTTCTCTAATACTTTTTTCAATCTCTTCTCTGATAATTTTAATACCCTCTCTCATTTCTTCTACCGAGGCTTTACCAAAGCTTATTCTAAAGTAATTTTCATATTTCTTTATTCTCTTAAAAAATATTCTACCGGGTGTAATAACTACTTTCCTGTTAAGGCACCTATAAAATAATTCTTTATCATCAATCAATTTCTCATTCAGTTTAATAAAAAATGACATACCACCTTTAGGATCTATTATATCAACATATTCTCCTAATTCTTCTGTAATTATTTTTAATAATTCTTTATACTTATAAGAATACTCTCTTTTCATGGAACTAATTTGTTCTTCCCAATATCCTTTACGAATATAAAGATCAAGCGCCCGCTGCATTAAACTTGACGTTGCTATGTCTGTATTAATCTTTGATTTAATAATTGCATCTGTTGTTTTATCTGTTCCAATTACATATCCTAATCTTATACCTGGCAGAAATAGTTTTGAGAAACTTTTTATATAAATAACCTTATCATGTATGTCCATGGATTTTAAACTATGGTATTCAATATCCTTATCATAGATTAATTCAGAAAGATAGTCATCTTCAATAATATAGAAATTATATTCATTAGCAAGCTGAATAAGCCTTTTCTTTTTATCCATACTCATACTTATACCAGTAGGATTTTGAAAATAACTCATAGTATATAACGCTTTAATCTTATTCTTTTTTAATATTTCTTCCAGCTCATCAAGATTCATACCATCTTCATCAATTGAAATCTCAAAAATATTGGCTCTTCTATATTTAAAAACAGAAATAGCTCCACCGTATGTAGGTCTCTCTACTATTACGTTATCATTAATATTTATAATCGCCTTTGATATAATATCTATCCCTTGTTGTGCTCCTGAAACAATCAAAAGTCTATTTATGTTCATATTACTGTCCCAGAATCTTTCATTTATACACTCTCTTAATCCTTTAAAGCCAATACTCTCTTTCTCAACAAAAACTCCAATATCATCTCTATCAATCACTTGATTTATTATATCCTTAAATACTTTAACAGGGAAATATTGAATATTTACATTTTCCCCACTAAAATCAATATATCCCTGAAATTCTTTTTCAGCAATTTTCTTAAGTATTTTTGAATATTCTCTTTTATATATAAGTCCTTCATCCCGTCTTTTAGCATAAGTTCCACTTCCCATTTTCTGATAAGCTGCACCTTCACTTTCAAGCTTGTCATAAGCACGAATTATAGTGTCCTTATTAACAGATAAAAATTCAGCTAACTTTCTTATAGGAGGTAGTTTTTCATCTTGCTCAATTCTCCCATCAAGAATAAGCTCTTTGATGCTGTTGCTTATTTGTATATACTTTGGAACGTCATCTGAAAATTGGATTTCGAATTTTTCCATTGTTATATCTCCTCAAAAAATGAAATTATATAGAGTACACCTTCTCTTTAAATACAGTAATTCCTTCAACTTCATAATCTCTTTCAGATTGCTTAATAATTTGTAATTCAGAAAGCTTATCCAATATTTCTGGAAGATTCATCTTATACTCACTAAATGGTTCTCTTTTTGATAGTTCATATGAATTAATTGGCATTTTATACTCTTTCAAAAATTCAATCAAAATAAAACAAACATCTCTAAGATTTTTTGTAATCTCGCTATTTAAGTATTCTACTAAATCTTTTAAAGCTTTCTTTTTATCTTCCTCTAGTACATATAAATCTTTTACTAGTTTATATAATGTATCATTAAGATTTGTTGCAATTGTTACTGCATTTTTACTAATACTGTATTCATTAACACTTAAATATAATTTTGAATATTCTTCAATACACTTAACCATAATTGTAAAGCTAGTACTAATATTATCTTTCTTAAGATATTTTCTACATTCCTTTAAATTTTTAATAAGTCTACCCATGAACACCATATTCCACATACCTCTATACTCAAGAGGTATAAATCTACATAAATCATATTTCTCGGTTATCTCTGTATCCTTTGAGAAAACTAATTTTGAAGTACACATAAGTCTATGTATAAATACACCCTCTAGTTTTTTCTCATAAAGTTCAAAGAACCTACTTTTACTCATAAATCTAACATGTATATCAATTCCTTGTTCTTTACTATGAATATCTTGAATTTCATTATTCTTACTATTAGTAATAGCAAAGTAATCAATATCCGATTCTTCCCAAAGATCTCCTGTCACCATTGACCCAAATACCATAGCTGCAAGAACATTCTCATTTTTTTGTAATTTTTCAATTACTTTGTTGTATGCTTTCTGATAATTCCTAATATTTTTATACATTTCCTTCTCCCCTTTATTAACATTAAGTACACATTATTATATTTTATTCCATTTTGTTCTCAAATTCATAATGCCAAGTAATTACTTGGCATTATCATAAAATACATTATTATTCATTTACTCTGAGTATTTTCATTAACTTATACATTTTTAATTGCAATAAATCAAATATTCTATCGGACAGTCTGACAACCCTGTATGTAAGATCTAATGCATCTTCAATTTTAGAATTCTTAGCTAGCGATGTTTGAATTAATCCTCTTGCTACAATTGATAAATCTCCAGCTAAACCAGCTAAAAAGAATAGTGAATTTAGTAATGGAAATACTTCGTTCTCATAAAACACAGCTCCTGCTAAATTTGTATCAAGTTTTGCTAATTCAACTCTTATCTGATTAATCTCTTGAAGAAAAACTCTAACTCTACTCAATGTAGCTTCTGGCTTGACTAATGCTTCAGTTTCAGCTTCTTTCAAGGCATCTAAAAAGTCAACTTGATCAAGACCTGTTTGCTTATAAATTTCACTTTTAAATTCATCAAATTGATTGGCCAATTGAATTTTTAGCTTTAATTCTTCTTCTTTCTTCTTTTTTATTTCTTCTTCCTTCGAAAGCTTTTTTCCTTCTTCAGATGACTTTTCATTATTTATGTTATTTTCTTTATCCTTCCCATTATTCTTTTTATCTACATTATCTTGATAATTAGAATTTGTTTCATTGGATTGATTATCATGCCCATTATTATTTTTTTTATTATTTTCTTTATTATTTTTGTTCTTGTCCTTCGCCATCTATATCATCCAATCAAATTAATATATATTAATTTCAATTTAAATATGCTTTCTCAATAAATTATATAAGATTTTTTGCTAATTTATTACTTTCAAATAGAATCTTTTCTTCATCAATATATATCATTTCTTTATTCTTCATTATAATTTCTCCATTGATAATCACATGGAGCACTTCTCCACCATTAGCACTAAAAACAAGATTGGATAATAAATTTTTATCTGGCATCATTTCAGCTTCTTTCATATTGAGCATAACAACATCTGCAATGTATCCTTCACATATTTTTCCTAATTTTTCAATTCCTAATGCTTTAGCTCCATTCACAGTTGCCATTTGTAACATCTCATATCCATTAAAAATTGCAGGATCTTCATAATGTAATTTCTGCAGCATTGCACCTGTTTCCATCTCTTCAAACATATTAAGGTTATTATTACTACTTGTACCATCAGTTCCAAGACATACATTTATGTTTTTTTCTTTTAGTTCTTTAATCTTGGCAACTCCACTAGCAAGTTTCATATTGCTTTGTGGATTGTAAATGGCACTCACACCATTATTTTTATATATGTCCATATCTTCATCATCTAAGTAAATACTATGTGCAGCCACAACTTTACTCTCAAAAACATTGCAACGTTTCAAAAACTTTACAGGGGTTGTTCCATATCTTTCTTTAATGATATTACACTCATCTTTCGTCTCAGCTATATGAGTGTGTATAATTGACCCTTTCTCTTTGGCATATATTGCAATTTCATTTAAAGCTTCTTCACTTAATAAATAAGGAGAATGTGGTGCTACAGTATAATTTTTCATTTTATCATATTGTAAGGAATTTATCAAATTATGAAGTTCCTTACTTTTCTTAAAATGTTCTCTCCACTTCTCCCCCATTATTGTATATCCAAAAAATCCTCTTATCTTATTTTCAATTGCACTTTCAATAATCTCCCTTTCATGAAGATACATATCATTAAATGTAGTACTTCCACTTTTAATCATCTCAATAAATGCCAGTGATGCTCCTACCTTTATATGTTCTTTCTTGAATTGCTCTTCCTTTGGCCATATACTTTCTTTTAGCCATTTCATAAGAGATTTCCCTTCTCCTTCTCCTCTTAACAACGTCATAGGCACATGAGTATGGCAATTTATAAAACCAGGCAGTGAACAAAGTCCACTGCCATCTATGATTGTATCTATGTATTTTGTATGAGACTCATCCACTTCTCCTACAAAAACCTTTTTAATTATATTACCCTCAATAAGAATGTTTCCATTCTGTATTATTTTTTCTCCATCCATTGTTACAATGGTTGTATTTTTTATGAGAATGTTCAAATAATCACTTCCTAATTATTTTATCTCATACTCACTACACCTATTAAATAATTCATCATCCACTTCAGCTTTAATGTAGGTTCCTTCTCCTTTATACTCTTCTTCTATCACATTACCTCTACTGTGAACCATAGACACAAGAGCTCCCTCACTATAGGGAATTAAGAATTCACACAATCTCAGCTTAACTGGAATATCTCTTCCGATAGCATCAAGAAGTTCATCAATATTTATTTTAGAAAGAGCACTTATTTCAATAATATTGTACCCTTCTTTTTCTCTTTTTATATTCTCTATTTGCTCCTCTGTAGCCATATCTATTTTATTAAGGACAAGTAATATTTTCTTATCCTCAACCCCAAGTTCATTAAGCACATTTTCCACTGCCTCAATCTGCTGTAATGCTTCTTGACTACTTGAATCAACAACATGAAGTAGTACATCTGCCTCAATTGTTTCTTCTAGTGTAGATTTAAATGCCTCTACAAGGTCATGAGGAAGTTTTCTTACAAACCCAACAGTATCAGACATAACTACCTTCCTGTTATCTGGAAGTACAAGTGCTCTAACAGTTGTTTCTAAGGTAGCAAACAACATATTTGCTTCAAAAACCTTTTCCTTTGTAACTGTATTAGCTGGAACATAGTCACATAACATATTTCTTAAAGTAGATTTTCCAGCATTAGTATAACCCACAAGTGCCACTGTAGGAAGACTAGTTTTTCCTCTTTTTTCTCTCTGTACACGTCTGTTCTTTCTTATTCTTTCTAGCTCTTTCCTAATATCATCAATTCTACTTCTAATATGTCTTCTATCAGTCTCAAGTTTTTTCTCTCCAGGTCCTCTAGTACCTATACCAGCTCCTGTTCTAGATAACACTGTACCTAATCCCATTAATCTTGGCATTCTATATTTTAACATTGCAAGTTCAACTTGAAGTTGTGCCTCTTTTGTTTTCGCTCTTCTCGCAAATATATCAAGAATAAGTGTTGTTCTATCAATTACCTTACATCCAATATTGTCCTCAAGATTTCTCACATGTGATCCTGAAAGCTCATCGTCAAAAATCACAACATCAGCCTTCATCGCTTGCCTTAAGTAATCTATTTCTGTTACCTTTCCTTTTCCTATGTAAAATGCTGAATCGATTTTATTTCTCTTTTGAAGTACACTATCAAGAACCTTTATATTACATGCTTTTGCTAATTCTTCTAGTTCTTTAAGACTCTCTTCACTTTCTACTCCAACAAGAATAGCTCTCTCAGTCTTATCCTCTTCCATGGAAAATTCCTCAAACATCTTATTTATTTCTAAAATATTTGGCAGAGGATTATGCTTTAAAGCACCTTCTAATGGAATATTCTTATATTCCTCGCATATAATTCTGTTATCTTCAATTGTACAATATCCAACATTAACCTTAATCATATTGATTTCTTCGTTTACAGCTATTGCAACCATAGTATCTAGCTTCAGCTTTGTAAGAGCACTAATATCTAAGGCAGAAAGTTTACTATTACCATTTGGATGAGTGTGAATAATCCTAATCCCACTTAGCTTTCTCTCTGAAATTTCAACCTCTGGAAGTTCAACAGTTGTACTGTCACCTAATGATACCGCAGTAATTTTTCCTCTTCTATTAATTGCAACACTTATTTCTCTATTTAATTCAAGTGTCAATTTATTCATTACTATGGCTAATTCTTCTGAAAATAGAATATCTTTTTCTATCTGTAACTCATAAATCTCCTCTAACTGATTTATTATTGATTTTTTAACCCCATCTATGTTTCCATATATCATAATTTCACCCTATTTCTTTTATTTTTTTATAAATTTCTATCTCTAGATTTTTAGTTAAAACTTAACTTATTCAAATAATTAAAAGTAGTAAAACAAATCAAAGAACAGAGAAGAGAACAAATCGTGATACCTTATTTGTTCTTTTTTATTCAATAATCTCTTTGATAAAAATCACATTTAATATATTATAAATAAACTAAATTTTGTTCTGGAATCTTTATATGTATTATTGACATAGTTTTAATTTTATAATATATACTGTCCATTGTAAACATTTAAGGTAACCTTTCTATATCTTTAGTCTTGTGATTTTCAAAAGATTTATTCTAGAGGTTGTTTCCAACTAAAATTTATGTTTTAATATAGTTAAAATATGAATTTGTAAATAAAATATGAAGGCGGGATAAAATTGGAGAATAAGAAACGAAACATATTATTCAGCAAAGAGCAGATAGATGAACAACTAGTTGTAGTTGGTAAGCAAATTTCTGAAGATTATAAGGATAAAAAATTATATGTACTTTCACTTTTAAGAGGAAGTTTTATTTTTGCTGCTGATATCGTACGTCATATAGATGTTCCAACAAAAATAGGATTCATGACTACTTCAAGCTACGGACATGGAGAAGAGTCTTCTGGTGTAGTTACTGTAGAGCATGATGTTCCTGATAACATAGAAGGATACGATGTATTAATCGTTGATGATATAGTTGATACTGGAAATACAATGGAGTTTGTTGCAAATCACGTAAAAGCTTTAGGGGCAGCATCTGTTAAAAGCTGTGTTCTACTAGATAAACCATCTAGAAGAGTTGCTAACATTAATCCTGATTATTGTTGTTTTGAGATTCCAGATCTTTTTGTTGTTGGTTATGGATTAAACTATGGTGATTACTATAGAAACATTCCATATGTATTCAATTGGGAAACTGAAGAATAATTTCAAATAAATAATGTTTTTACAGTTGACATTTTAAAATTTTTGAGTAAAATGAATATAAGTAGTATATAATAATTAATAATTTAAAACGTTGATAGGGCTAAGTACTATATACCCAGTTTTCAGAGAAGAAGCATCATCGGCTGCAAGTGCTTCTATTCATGAATATAGGAATACTCCCCTTGAGTGTGATTCATTACCTTTTAAAGGGAAATATCACCGGCATAGCCGTTATTTTAATGAGATAAATTCATTTGTTGAAATGTACTTGAGCAGCACAGAGAATCGCAGTGACGCCGAGATTGAAGTTTTTCAACATCCTGAATTAATTTGGGTGGAACCACGAGTTTAATCGTCCCTTAGTGACGATTAAGCTCTTTTTATTTTATAAAAATTTATTTATGAGGAGGTAGTAAAATGAGTATAATTAATATTAGGCTTAAAGATGGTTCAGTAAAAGAGGTGGAAAGAGGCACAACTATACTATCTCTAGCAAAGTCTATTAGCGGTAGATTAGCTAAAGAAGCTGTTGCTGCTGAAATGGACGGAGTAGTTGTGGATCTTAATAAGGCTATTGAGAAAGAATGTGAAATAAACATTCTAAAATTTGAAGATGAAAAAGGAAAGGATGTATTCAGACATACAAGTGCTCATATTATGGCACAAGCTGTTAAAAGACTTTATCCTGACTGTAAATTAGCAATTGGTCCAACTATTGATAGAGGTTTTTACTATGACTTTGATATAGATAAGACTTTTGATGCAAGTGATCTTGAAAAAATTGAAAAAGAAATCAAATCTATTGTTAAAGAGAACCTTTCTATAGAAAGATTCGAACTTCCTAGAGACGAAGCAATCGCTCTTATGAAGGAAAAAGGTGCAGATTATAAGGTTGAGCTTATTGAGGACCTTCCTGATGGAGAAATTATTTCTTTCTACAGACAAGGAGATTTCGTTGACCTTTGTAGAGGACCTCACCTTCCAAGCACTAAGGCAGTTAAAGCAATGAAATTATTAAGTAGTACTGCTGCATACTGGCGTGGAGATGAGAACAATAAAATGCTTCAGAGAATTTATGGAGTTTCATTCCCTAAAGCAAAACTTCTTGAAGAGCATTTACACCAACTAGAAGAAGCTAAAAAAAGAGACCATAATAAATTAGGTAGAGAACTTGAGTTATTTACTACTTCTGATATTATTGGTCAAGGGTTACCAATACTTCTACCTAAGGGAGCAAAGATAGTTCAACTTCTTCAAAGATTTGTAGAAGATGAAGAAGCTAGAAGAGGTTATCATATAACTAAAACACCTTTAATGGCAAAAAGTGATTTATACAAAGTATCTGGTCACTGGGATCACTACAGAGATGGAATGTTCATAATTGGAGATAAGGAAGACGAAGAGAATGCTATGGCATTAAGACCTATGACTTGCCCATTCCAATTTATGGCTTATAAAAATAGACAGAGAAGTTATAGAGATCTTCCTTTAAGATATGCTGAGACTTCAACTTTATTTAGAAATGAGTCATCTGGAGAGATGCATGGTCTTATACGTGTAAGACAGTTCACTATTTCTGAAGGACACTTAGTATGTACTAATGATCAGCTTGAAGCTGAAATCAGAGGAGTTATCGATTTAGTTAACTTTATGATGAATACACTTGGAATTCAAGATGATGTAACTTACCAGTTCTCTAAATGGGATCCAAATAATAAGAAGAAATATATTGGTTCTGAAGAAGATTGGGAAAGAACTCAAGACAATATGAGAAACATCCTTGACCATATCGGATTAAATTATGTTGAAGTAGAAGGTGAAGCTGCATTCTACGGTCCAAAACTTGATATCCAATTTAAAAACGTTCATGGTAAAGAAGATACTATTATTACTGTTCAAGTTGACTTTGCATTAGCAGAGAGATTTGAAATGACTTACATTGATAAAGATGGTCAGAAGAAGCACCCAATAGTAATCCACAGAACTTCTATAGGTTGTTACGAGAGAACTCTTGCAATGCTTATTGAAAAATATGCTGGTGCATTCCCTACTTGGTTAGCTCCAGTTCAAGCTAAGATTCTTCCTCTTTCTGAGAAATATCATGATTATGCGCACGAAGTAATGAATGAGCTTCAGAAATATGGTATGAGAGTTGAAATAGATGAGAGAGCTGAAAAGATAGGTTATAAAATTAGAGAAGCTAGACTTGAAAGAGTTCCATATCTTCTTGTTGTTGGACAGCAAGAAGCTGAAGAAGGTAAGGTTTCTGTAAGAAGTAGAGTTAATGGTGATGAGGGCTCTCAAGATTTGAAAACTTTCATTCATAGAATCATGGATGAAGTTGCTGAGAGAACTTTAAATTACGAGAGTAAGCAAGAAGAGAAATAATATAAAAGAAGCACGGCAAACCCGTGCTTCTTTTAGTTGAAAATTGAAAATGGAAAGTTGAAAACGATGGATGGTTCTGACTCAGGTCAGAACCTACATTTTTATTGTTCTTTACGACAATAGGTATTCACTCATTTTATCTACGATAAAATTTTGTAGTTAAAATACAATGTTTCAAGTTAATGAAACGAGTAAAATCTTTTTGTCCAAGGAACAATAGAATTTAAATTTCACGTAGTGAAATATCCTTCGTTATCCACTTTCCACTTTCCATTTTCAGTTATGTTTTTAAATCACTTCAATTATCATAGGTTTTTGAGATAACTCAATCTTCCCCTCTTTAACAGTAACCTTATCACCATAAATAAGTTCATCATAAGTCCCATCTTTAATGTCAAGATCAAACATCTTATGATGTTCCATATCTTCTAAAGATATTTCTCCAATTTTACTTTCAACATTAAAGATTCCCACTAAAGTTCTTTCTTCCTTTTTATACACTGCATATATTACACCATCCACAGATGCTCTGCATATCTTGTACATTCCATCTGCAAATATATTATCACTTTTTATTTCCTTTAATTTTTTTAAGAAATCAACAAAGTCAGCTTCATCTTCATTCCAATTTACCATATCCTTTGTAAACAGGTCTGGTAAATTACTGTCCTTCATCTCTTGTCCTGCGTATAACATTGGACATCCTTTTTGGAAATATGTGAACGCAGTCCAGTTTTCAAGTAAAGTATCGTTGTTAATAACCTTTTTTGCTCTTGGGTTATCATGATTTTCAACAAATCTTAATTTAACATAATTTTCTGGGTTAGTAGATTCTTGACTTCTCAATACATTCAAATATTCATTTAGAGAAATCTCTCCATTAAGATATTGTGTCCATTTCTCCTGACCATCATAGTCATATGTTATATCAAAGGCTGAGTATGTTTCACAATCTGATGCCACATAGAAACCAGCATTTCTTACCATCTGTAAAAAATGAGGATGTACAGTTTCAGCAAGCCATACTGTATCTTTATTTATCTCTCCAATTTCTCTTCTCGCTCTCATCCAAAAATCCATTGGAATAAATGGTGCTACATCACATCTAAATCCATCAACACCCATTCTAGACCATTTTTTTAAAGCATCAATTTGATCATCCCAAAGATTTTTATTGCTATAATCAAGGTCAGTTATATCTGACCAATCAGCTACTTTACCACCTAGACTTCCATCAGGCTTTCTATAATAATACTCTGGATGCTCCATAAGGTATTTTGCATCATGTGAAGTATGATTAAATACAATATCAATCATACACACCATACCTCTTTTATGTATTTCATCTATAGTTTTCTTAAAATCTTCTTCTGTTCCGTATTCAGGATTAACTTTTGTAAAATCAGCTATTGAATAAGGGCATCCCAAGTCACCTTTTTTATTCTTTTGTCCAATTGGGTGAATTGGCATAAACCATACTATATCTACACCTAAATCTTTGATTCTATCAAGATCATCAATAACATCATTAAATGTACCATTACCTTTATGATTTCTAACATACACCTCATATATGAGCTTATTTCTTAGAGTCTTTTTACTATCAATAGCCATACTCACTACTCCTCTCAAGTTTTTAACACACAACAAATACTTAACATTGTTGAATATTAGTCTATTTGTAATTTATAATACTAATTTAACAGAAATCCCAGCTTAATGCAAACGTTTTCACTCTACATTTCCAACAGAATTTAAATTAAATCCTGCCTTATCTAAGTTTAATTGTAATGCGGTTTTAGGTACTTTTCCTACAATAATTGTTTCTGCAATAGCAATTTGATGATTAACTTCTACATCTTTACTCATAAGGGGTATGATTATTCTAACACGACTCTTTACATTAACATAAATCTTATGCCTTGTTTGATTAATTCCTGCAGATTCAAATGCTGATATATACTTTGCTTCTACATATCCTAATGGCTGCATCTTTACAGTTATAGGTGGACCTAAATAAGATAGAATATTATTTCTTGTTATGTATCCAATCGGCAGCTTTATTCCAACATTGCCCAGCTCATTCAATTCAGTTTGTGACTTAAGTGCAACAGTACAAGCTATCTTATTTAATTTCAAAGTATCAGCTTTCAACAATGCTATATTCCCATCATTATCTCTTTCAATAGTTATAACTTCGTTATAATCGAAATTCTCTGAGAACTCATCAATAATAGACTTATTAATTACCTCTAAAGATTTAGCTTTCATTTCTGCTTCTGAAACTGCCATTACTGTTGGTGTAACAATATGATCAAATAGATATATAAATAACATAAACAATGCAAATATGATTGTAAGAATAATTATTAGCTTTTTTTTAAAACTCTTTTTCTTTTTAATTGTTTTTTTATACCACATATAATCACCCTAATTCCTGTATTTGTATAATGTATGTTTCAAATGAACAAAATATTGATATAACTTTAATTTTTACAATATATTAATTTTTGAAATTATACCCTTTTTGATATTTATGATATAATAGTGCTGTATATTGATTTTATGCTGCTATATTGTCTTAAAAAATAAGGAGGTTCTTATGCGAAATACTAAGAAACCTAAGGGTAAAAGCAGTGATGCTAGAAATCACTCTTCAAATGGTAAAAAAAATAAAAAGATAAAGAAAAAAAGTGGTGGGTTAAAAAAGTTCTTTAAAATAACTTTTATCACACTTTTTATATTATTTTTAGTTTCAGGAGTAGCTATGGCAGGTGTTGGACTTGCAATGATAAAAACGGCTCCACCTTTAAATGTTGATAAAATACTGAAACTAGATGAACCAGCAAAATTTTATGATGATGAAGGAAATTTTATTGATGAATACATAACACTTTTTAGTAGAGAAAATGTATCTATCAATCAAGTTCCTATAAATCTTCAGAATGCATTTATTGCAATTGAGGATGAACGTTTTGAAGATCATCACGGTATTGACTGGTATCGTTTTGCAGGTGCTATGAAAGGCAACGTTAAAACTGTATTCAATAAATTAACTGGCAAGCCATCTGGAAGCATACAAGGAGCTTCTACTATAACTCAACAGCTTATAAAGCAGAGAATGTTTCTTAAAAGTTCACTAGAAAATAGACTTGATGTAGAAAGAAAAGTTCAAGAAATGTATTTAGCTTGGCAGTTAGATAATAAGCTTTCTAAGAAAAAAATACTGGAAGCATATTTAAACACACTTCCTCTTGGTTCAAAAGCTTATGGTATAAAGGCTGCTGCTAAACAATACTTTAGTAAGGAACTTAGTGAATTGACTCTTGTTGAATGTGCCTTTCTTGCTAGTGCGGCACAAAACCCAGGAAATTCACATCTTTTAGCCAGCAGGTCGGTAGAAAACAATAATGGTGTGTTTCCTTCACAAAGAACTCTAGCAGTTCTAAATAAAATGTTGGAATTAGGTTATATAAGTCAACAGGAATTTGATGAGGCTACAAAAGATAAAATCACAGATAATAAAATCGCTGTAGCATTTGATTTTACTGAAGCTTCTTCAGATGAGATGAATTATGAATACTTCTCAAGAATAGTTATTGAGACAGTCACAGAAGATTTAAAAAAACAAGGAAAAAGCGCGGATGAAATATACAATCTTCTTGCTAATGGCGGACTTAAAATATACACTACAATGAATAAAGAATGGCAAGAAAATACTCAAAAGATATTAAATGATGATAAAAGTATCGATAAAACAAAAGTTTCTGATTATCTTTTCCCAAGAAACAATGATTTAACACCACTTCAAGAAGATTTACAAGCTTCAGCTGTTGTTATGGATTATAGAACTGGTGAGGTAAAAGTAATAATCGGTGGACGTGGGGAGCAAGGTCCACGTACTTATAATAGAGCAGCCTCTAATAACTTTTTAAGAGCTCCTGGCTCTACTATAAAACCTCTTACTGTATACGGACCAGCAATAGATACTAAAAAACTTACTGCTGGAACAATAATTGAGGATTCTCCTCTTGATGAAGAGACTAGAAAAAAATATAATGTAGCAGATACGAAAAAAGGCGGCAAGATTTTACAATATCCTCGTAATGCTCCTGATAAGTATGCTGGATATCTTAACTTACGTTATGGTCTTAAAGAATCTAAAAATACTGTTGCAATGAAGGTTGTTGATCAAGTTGGATTATCAACTGCAGCAGAATATGGAAGAAAATTCGGTCTTAAAATTAATACTGTTGATGAGCATAGCCTTGCTTCTCTTGCCCTTGGTCAGTTAACTGTTTCAGGAGGTACTTCTGGAGCAAATCCATTAATGCTTGCAACTGCATATGGTTCATTTGGTAACAATGGAGTTATGACTTCACCATTAGTTTATACTAAAGTTGTTGATAGTAATGGCGAGATAATTCTTGAACCTGAAAGATCAACTCAAAAGGTACTTTCTCCTGAAGCCTCATACATTATGTATGATCTTCTTAAAGAGCCAGTTACTAATCCGGGTATTGGTACAGGTACAAGAGCAATGTTAGATGGAATGGATACTAGAGGTAAAACAGGAACATCTGCTGATCGTAAGGATTTATGGTTTACAGGTTTTACACCTTATTACTCATGTTCTGTTTGGGTAGGTAACGATGATTATTCTGTAATTAAATATAAATCTGGGAATTATTTTGGAAGTAATAGTGTTGCTGGTATTTGGAATAAAATTATGCAACCAATCCATGAAGGACTTGAAAATAAAGCAGCTGTTGAAATGCCTAACAAAATTAAGAAAGAAAAAATTTCCAAAGATTCAGGTACTCTACCTACAGATTTAACAGAAAAAGATCCTCGTAAAAATAGAATTTACGAAGAATTATTTATAGATGGAACTGTTCCAACTGAAAAAGATGATGTCCATGTATTACTGAAGGTTGTTACTATTGATGGTAAAGATTATTTACCTAATAACTATACAAACGAAACTGAGCTTATAGAAAAAGTATATATCACAAGAGAGTCTCTTCCATTTACTGGTCCAGATAGAAAATCATATACTCTATTAGATCAGAAGTATGTTGCTCCTACAGAGAAAGCACCTATAGATGATGAGCTTAAGAAGCTTTTAGAACTTTTTGGTGCTGATCCGGAAGATGATTCAAACTCAGAAACACCAGATGACATCGACACTCCAAATGAGTAGAGTAATGATAATGATTTAAAAAAAGCGAGAAGTTTAATACTTCTCGCTTTTATAATATTAATTTTTTGTTTTTGAATTAAATATTAATGCCATAATATACCCAAAAACAATAGCAGCAGAAATCCCTCCAGCACTACCTTTTAATCCCCCTGTAAAAGCACCTATAAGACCAACCTTATCAACCTCTTCCATAACTCCTTTAGCTAGAGTATTCCCAAATCCAGGCAAAGGTAATGTAGCGCCGTATTTGCCTACTTCAACTACTTTCTCATAGATTCCCATTCCTCCAAGAATAACTCCTATAGTTACAAAGGATACCAAAATCCTAGCTGGTGTTAAACTAGTTTTATCCATTAAAATTTGTGCTATAACACAAATTGTTCCTCCAACAAGGAAGGATGCTATATAATTATACATTTTACTCCTCGCTTTCTATAGTAATTGCATGTGCTATTCCTGGTATACTTTCTCCTTGTTGAGCACTAGTAGTACTTAATAATGCCCCTGTTGAAACAAGAAGTATTCGTTTTGCTGTTTTATTTATTAACTTTTCATATAGGTAACTGCTAGCTACCACAGCTGAACACCCTGCACCACTACCTCCACAATTAACTTTTTGTTCTTCAATATTAAATATACACTCACCACAGTCCATATAAATATCTCTAACATCATATCCAAAATCAAGAAGCATTTCCTCAGTGAGTTTTTTACCAACTATCCCCAAATCCCCAGTAGCAATAATATCATAATCTTTAGGGCGAAATCCTGTATCTTCAAAATGTGTTTTTATTGTATGTACAGCAGCTGGTGCCATAGCCCCGCCCATATTAGTAGGATCTTTTTCTCCAAAATCTTTTACTTGACCAAATGTTACATGAGTAACTCTAGGAAACCCAATTCTCATACCTAGAAGCATAGCCCCTGACCCTGTAACAGTCCATTGAGATGTTGGACTTCTTTGCCCTCCCATTTCCAGTGGAGCTCTAAACTGTCTCTCAGCTGAAGAAAAATGAGATGAAGCCTCTGCAATCGCGTATGACCCATATCCTCCATCTATAAGTATACTTGCTACCGCTAAAGCCAAAGCCATAGTAGAGCAAGCCCCATAAAGTCCAATAAGAGGAATATCAAAATCTCTTGAAGCAAATGTAGTTGCAGTTAGTTGGTTTAATAAATCTCCACCGCATATATAATCAATATCTTTATCTTCTAATCCTATTTTATGTATACATTTCATTATTGTAGTGTGACTAATATGACTTTCTGCCATTTCAAAAGACATTTGTCCATCCATATCATCACTTAATATTGAATGAAAGTATCTCCCTAATGGACCTTCCCCTTCTTTAGGACCAACAGTACTGTATGTTGAAATAATACTGGGTTTATTTCTTAGAATAATAGTCTGTTTTCCAATATGATTTTTCACTTTATCACCACTTTTCCTAATTTAAAAGTTTAGTAAAATAATATATGATTCCTAAAACTACAGATGAACTTATTCCATAAATAAGTACAGGTCCAGCAATTGTAAACATCTTTCCTCCAACACCAAAAACAAAACCTTCTTTTTTGAATTCCATTGCTGGTGATACAATAGAATTTGCAAATCCAGTAATGGGCACTATTGATCCAGCACCTGCAAATTCTCCTATTTTATCATAAACACCTATACCAGTAAGCAAGGCACCAATAAATACCATTGTAATTGTAACTAACAACCCTACATTCTCTTCTGAAATGTTTATCATAAGGTAAAAATCATTAATTAATTGTGCTAGAACGCAAAATAGCCCCCCAACAAGAAATGCTCTAAAACAATGTGACAGCAGGTTTGGCTTAGGTTTACTTACAATATTATGTTTCCTATATGACTCTTTAAGCAACTCATCTTTCACAGTGTACACCTCACTTTTACTACTTTTTATTATTTTGTGTAATTTTCAAAAAAATAATAAAAAAAAAGAAAAAATAAGTAGATTTTTATCCACTTATCTTTTCCTTTATTTGACCTAAAACTTTCTTTTCAATTCTTGATACCTGAACTTGACTTATACCAAGCATTTTTGCCACTTGTACCTGTGTTTTATCTTTAAAGTATCTTAATATAATTACCTGTCTTCCTCTTGAATCTAATTGTCTTATTGCTTCTTTTAAAGCAATTTTGTCTATCAATTTTACACTATTCTCTTTCTTACATGTTATTTTATCAATTAGAAGCACTGGAGAACCATCATCTTGATGTATAGTATCATATAAATAATTCATTCCAGCACTTGATTCAAGTGCAAATACTACTTCTTCTTTTGAAATTCCAGAATATTCGGATAATTCCTCCACTGTTGGGTCTCGTTGCAGTTCATTAGTTAAAGCTTCTCTATCATAATGGAGCTGCCTTGCTTGCTTTTTAACACTTCTACTTACCTTTATTATTCCATCATCACGAAAGAATCTCTTAATCTCTCCCATAATCATTGGAACAGCATATGTTGAAAATTTAACGCCATAACTATCATCAAAATTTGATACTGCCTTAACTAACCCAATACAACCTATCTGAAATAAATCATCGTACTCATAACCTCTATTTATAAATTTCTTACAAATAGAAGTTACAAGCGGTAGATTATTCTGAACAATATTATCGAGGGCTTCTTTATTCCCTTTTCTTGCTTCTTTAATAAGTTCTAGATTATTTCCATAGTTTTTGTCCATCTAATTCACCCGTTCCACATTTGCTAATTGATATGTTTTCTCATTACAACGCATGTTCCCTTTTCATATTCTGATTCAACTTTTAGCTCATCCATAAATGTTTCCATAACTGTAAAGCCCATTCCTGATCGTTCTAAATCAGGCCTTGAAGTATATAATGGCTGCATAGCTAATTCAATGTTTTTGATACCATTTCCCTCATCCATAACTTTAATTTCAATATCATTATTTTCAATGGTACATTCGATAATTACTTTCCCATCTTCATTCCCATATCCATGAATAATACTATTTGTTACAGCTTCAGAAACTGCTGTTTTAATGTCAGCAAGGGTATCAATTGTAGGATCCAAAATTGATATAAAACTCGCCACAGCTACACGTGCGAACCCCTCATTAATTGATTTGCTTGAAAATTCTAGTCTCATACTATTCTTTTGCATATTAATCCCCCCACTAAAAATTACTAACAATACTCTCAATAGAGTCAATCTTTTTGATAATCTTATAAATTCCAGATACACTAAATATTTTGTCTACTCTTTCATTGGTATTAACTATCTTCAGTTCTCCACCATGTTCAACAACTTTCTTGTATCTGTTTATCAACATGCCTAGCCCTGAGCTGTCCATAAATGATACATCCCTAAAATCAATAATTACCTTATAAATTTTTTCTCTATCAATTTTATCATCTATCTTAGTTCTCACTTCCATGGCATTATGGTGATCTAATTCACCAAATAGTTTGATAACCAGATGATCTTTAACTCTATAAAAGTCTAAATGCATTTCCACTCCCCCTATCGGTTAATTTACATTTATTTCCTTTTATAATATTCTTTATAAAACTCAAAAATCCTTCAATTATTTATAATTATTTTTAAATTATATCCATTTTATTGTTTATTATACAATTTTAATGTATTTTACATGAATTTTCTATTATTTTTATTTCTTCTTTGTTTAATGATAAATAATCATATAATTTTTGGTCAGAAATATTTTCATTTTCAAAAAAAATATTCAATACTCTAATTTTTTTTAAAGAGTTTGGATAATACTCGTACAGATCTCTTCCTAATTTTTTACACATACACTTCATATAAAACTCATATAATTTCGAATTGAAGAGGTTGCATAATCTTTCATAATTCAATTCTTTGCACTTGAATTTTATGCAGTAAATATCCGCACTGAAAAAACTTCCATGATCTACTGCAAATCTATTGCTTCCACTTTTATAAGGAAATATAATTTTTTCTCCTTCAAAAATCTCTCTTTTTCTTCCCCATTGCAGTTCATACCATTTTCTAACACCATTAATGCACTCTCTTCTTTTTCTTAGTTTGTCTTCAAATTGTCTTAAATGTTTTATAACATTACTTTCAATTATATCCTCATTATTTATTATGTTTGAATATATTAAAGCCTTGTCACTATTAAATATTCTTCCTTTTTGTATATGGCTATTTTTTATCCATCTTCTCAAAAGGTATTCTTCTATTTTAAGCTTATTCTCATTATGTATTATAAACGCTTTATCACATCCTGTAATTACACCTTGATAAAAATCAGCAATTTCTTCAATCGATTTAGTGCTCTTTAAATTTATTTTATCTATGATTTTTTGTTGACTTTCATTTATAAGCATCCATTTACTTTTCCTTAGTCTTTCCTTATCAACAGTAAACTCTCTGTAAATTTCATTTCTAATTATGAGTTTTTTTATAAAATCTTTATCAACTTCACCATCAATAATTTTAGGCTTTATCACTGAAATATGAGATCCCTCACTTGCTTCCTTATCTATACTTATTATAACAGGATCTATCCCCACTCCTTTAAATGGCCTTAACCCGTAAAAATCAATTATTTGAACATGTCCATCAACTTTTAGAAGTTCATCTCTCAGTTTTTCTCCACTTAATGACTCCATAAAATACCGTGATGTAATAAATATTATTTTTCCTTTTTCATGTGTATTTTGTATAGCCTCATATAAAAAACAATATGAGATATCTCCCTTATCAATTAAAAGATTTTCATATTTTTCCTTAAGTAGCTTCCTATATTCTTTCGAAATGCTCTTATGACCTATATATGGTGGATTTCCAATCAAAATATCATATTTTTCTTTATCATTAAGAAGATAGTCTTTATTATATATCTTAGTTATAAAGTATCCATACTTTTCATAAACATCAATCTGTAAAATTGCTAACGCAACTGCATCAATATCATATCCTACAATATTATTTTCCAGTATATATTTTATTATATCTTTTCTACAGTTACTTTCTGTTGATTCATCAGTTAAAAACAAATTAATCAATTGTTCTATAACCTCAAATATAAAATTTCCTGTCCCACATGATGGATCACATATTTTTATATTCCTATTCTCACTAAAACATAAGTTATTTAAATATTTTTTAACTATATATGATGCAATATATTGAGGGGTATACACTCTTCCTCTTTCTTTTTTTCCTTGATCACTTTTTTTTAAATAGAACTCCCCAATTCTATCTTCTATGCTATACTTACATTTAAAATCTTTTATAAGCTTGTTTTTTTCCAAATTTTCTGTATATTCTTCTTGTATAGTATTATACAAGTCTATAACACTTTCATTGAACCCCATAAATTCTTCACCCCAACTAAATTATATCCCCCCTTCCTATATTCTATAAAAACTACTTATCCCCTTTATTTTTTTATCCTAAAAAATAAGGGCTCTAGAACATACGATTAAAAAGCACCTAAAAAGTAAATTTCTTTTTAGGTGCTTTGTTCTCAATTATTAAAGTACTGATGTAAATAATACATAAATCCAGTGGGCAGAAATCCCTGCACAAAGTCCTCCTATGGTATGACTTAATATAGCCTTACCAGTAAGTTCTCTACATCCAAGCCCGTCCATCATTGCTACATGTGTACTTAAGTATCCACTCCAACACATTCCCATTGATGTAAATACAGCAATCTCATTACCTGTTATTGCTCCACTTTGTAGTAAAGGATCAACTAGACCTAAAGCAGCACCAACTGCACCAAGTGCTGTAATTGGGAATGCCAAAGCCTCACCACTTGTAAAACCAAACAAAGGCTCAAATATAAAATTAAGTTTGCCGCCTATAGCAGGAAGTAGTCCTACTCCTTCGTAAGCAGCTCCAGTATATCCTCCAGCAGGTGCTCCATTTGTTAACATCATAACTAATGTACAAATAATAAGCACT
This sequence comes from Oceanirhabdus sp. W0125-5, assembly GCF_027938815.1. Classification (GTDB taxonomy): domain Bacteria; phylum Bacillota; class Clostridia; order Clostridiales; family Clostridiaceae; genus Oceanirhabdus. The sequence continues at coordinate 2,630,414 of NZ_CP115913.1, read as the reverse complement.
CCTGGAATTATTCCCATTCCAAGTTCAACACCAGATTTTCCACCATCAAGCATAGCTTCAAGTAATCTACTTGAAACACTTCCTTCTCTTACTTCTCTATACTTCATTACATCTAAATCATTTTCATCACTTTCCACTGCCATTTCTTCAGTTCCAAATAATTTTTTTGTGAATATCATCATTATTCTAACTGATACAATACTACCAATAACAGCTCCAATATTACCAATAAGAGCAGCTGTTGCCATACTTTCTCCACTTGGTGATACTTTTAGGCTCATTGTCACTGTTACAATAAGACCCATTCCAAAAGCTGTTCCCATATTTGTCAATGCAGGCAGCTGAAACTTTTTAAAATATTTCTTAAATCCTTTATCACTTGCTAATGTTAATATTGCTGGATTATCTGAAAGATAAGTCGTTACCATTCCTAATGCTGCAGCGCCAGGAAGATTATATAACGGCTTCATTAAAATTGCTAATATTTTATTGATTAATGCTACGATACCAAACTCAGTTAATATTGCTGCTACTGCTCCAGCTAAAACCGATATAGCCATTATATAAAAAACGGTGTTTAGCAATAAATCGAATGCTGTATTCATCATTGTCTGCAGCATATTGGGTAATTCCATGATAGAACCTAAATACCAAAAAAATCCTACAAATAATACAAATGCTACTAACCCTTCTAAACCAATTGCTTTTTTAACCCTCTTATTGTTTACTACCGGCTCAATAACTTCCGGATTCATATTTAACACTTCATTGTTCATACCTGTTCCCCCGAGTATTAATTTATTCCGATTTTTTCATTTACTATTGATTGAATTTTTTCACATTTCAACTTGCCCTGGTTTACTATGTGATTACATTTTTCTATATTCTCATTCTTAAACTGCTCATCATTAATAGCAGTAAGATTAATTTTTACATTCAATACAGCACCTTCGATTGCACTCTGAATCATTAATGCAGCAACGCCTGCGTCTGAAATAGCATTCTTATTTCCAAGCTCACAAGCTGTCTCAATAAGATTATACATTTCAAATGATTTTTCTCCAACAATCATCGGAATACGCATAGCTCTCTTATATGCTTCCTCAATCTTTTCTTTTCTTAAAGCCTTCTCCTCATCACTTTCTTTAGGTAGCTTGTAAGCCTTCATTACTTCCATGAATTCCTCAGTATCCTTATTCATAAGGTTTAAAAATTCATCCTTAAGTGCTTGAGCCTCTTCAAGAGTATTGTCTACTCTCTTCTGATCCTCTTCACTCATATTTCTATAAGCTTTCTTCCCTACCGTTAAACTAAAAACCATTGATGTTAAAGCAGCTCCAATACTTGCACTAAGCGCCGCTACACTTCCCCCCACCTGGCGCAGGTGAATTCGATGCCAACTCATCAATAAACTCATTGACTTTTTTGCTATCTAGCATGGCTATTCCTCCTTAATTTTCACGGAAATACTCAGAAATTTCTCTTAACGATTTCATTATGGGGGATACAGGTATATCTGTCAATAATAAATTATAAGATTTTTTTGATTAAAATCTATATTACAATTTTTCCATTTTTTATAACTTTGTGTATTTGATTAATTCCAAAATGATACATTAAATAATTTAAATTTTTACTATCAAAAATAGCAATATCTGCCTTTTTACCAATTTCAATACTACCTATCTCATCTTGTCTGTTAATAGCACAAGCAGCATTGTATGTCATAGCATTTATTATTTCTTCTGGGAACATTCCCATTCCAAAACATGCAAATGTCATAACTGTTTGTAATGACTCAGTAGGTGATGTCCCTGGATTACAATCTGTTGATAACGCTACGGGAACATTTCCCTCAATAATCTTTCTAGCATTTGCAAAGTGATCTAACATTAGATAAAAAGATGTTGAAGGTAATAATACTGCAATTACATCATTTTCACTCATTGATTTAATACCTTCATCTGAAACTGCTACAAGGTGTTCAGCAGATACTGCTTTAACTTCCCCAGCAAGTTCTGCACCTCCTATTGATACAACTTCATCTGCATGAATCTTAGCCTTTAATCCCTTTTCCTGACCAGCTTTTAAGATTCTTCTGGATTCTTCAACTGTATAAACACCTTTTTCACAGAATACATCTATATACTCTGCAAGATTATTCTCTACAACATGAGGTAACATATCATTCAAAACAATATCTATATACTTTTCCCTGTCCTCTTTATACTCCATAGGTATTGCATGTGCTCCCAGGAATGTAGAAACAATATCAATATGATGTTTCTCATTTAATATCTTATTGACCTCTAAGCATTTCATCTCACTTTCAAAGTCTAATCCATACCCAGATTTACTTTCTATTGTAGTTGTTCCATGAGCTAACATGGTGTCTAGTCTCTTCCCTGCTTGCTCTACTAGTTCAGCTGTTGTAGCTTCTCTTGTCTGTCTAACAGAACTTAATATACCACCACCGCTTTTTAATATCTCAATATACCCAACTTTTTTTAGTTTCAATGGTAGTTCTCTTTCTCTTGAGCCACCATAAACTACATGAGTATGACAGTCTATCAATCCAGGGGTAACCGTTTTGCCTCTTCCATCTATAATCTCAGTGTGATTATTAATATATTCCTTATACCCATCACCACTACCAATTTTTAATATTTTATCATCTTCAATTACAATAAATCCATTTTCAATTATTCCTGCATCCATCATATCTATGCCTTTTTTAGGTCTTTCACCTTTACAAGTCACAAGGCAATCTATATTTTTAATAATAATAGACATTTAACATCCTCCTTAATAGGCATATTTCTTATTCCATAATTCTCTTTTCAAGAATTTGATCCATTGAGAAGTTCTCAATTTGAAGATAGTATTCAGCGCAACCAATTAACGCAGCCATTGGAACCAACCCTATAACCTCACTACCTACAACTGGCACTCCATATCTCTTTGCTTCCATTTTAATCATTTCAAAAGCTCTATATACTGCTGTTTTCTCATAATTAACAAGATTCATTGATACTTGAGCTATATTTCTCTCCTCAAGCATAACACCCATTGCCTTAACATATCTTAATCCACCACCAATATGTCTAACAACCTTACCAATTTTTGTTGCAACTTCAAGGTTATCTGTCCCTAGATTAACATTGAATGCAACAAGTGGAACTCTAGCACTTATTGCTGTACATCCAGACTTTTCATTCATTTCCATTGGACCAAAGTCAGGCTTCCACTGTTCTTCTTTAATTTTCTCAAAAAATCCTTCATATTGCCCTTTTCTTACTTTTGCAAGATTTTTTCTATGAGCAGCTGTTGCAGCCTCCTCATATAAATATACAGGTACATTGTACATTTCTCCGATTTTTTCTCCAACTCTATTAGCCATCTCTTTACATTCATCCATTGATACATCACTTATTGGTACAAATGGAACAACATCAAGTGCTCCCATTCTTGGATGACCACCCTCATGCTTTGTCATATCAATATTTTCATAAACAGCACCAGCAAATTCAACTATAGCTTCCTCAAGTTTTGTTGGCTCTCCAATCACTGTAACAACTGTTCTGTTGTGATCGCTGTCTGATGAGTAGTCAAGAAGTTTTACCCCTTCTCTTCCTCTAAGTACGTTCATTATTTTTTCAACCTTTTCCAAGTCTCTTCCTTCACTGAAATTAGGTATACATTCCATAATCTTAGCCATTATACTTCTCCTCCTAAATATTGATTTTAATTATTTCATTAACAGCATTATTGATCTTTTCACTTCTCAATAACTCTGTACATAAGTCAAGATCTTTGTACATTACAATATCCTCTTCAATAAATTTAACTTCTTTTCTAACCTCATTGTAAGCAGCTTGAGTTGCTTTCCCAAGTTTAAATCCTTCTCTAAAATCTATTGCTTGACATGCCGCCATTATCTCTGTTGCTAGTACTCTATATGTATTATTTATTATGTCTCTTGCTTTTCTCGCAGCAATTGTTCCCATACTTACATGGTCTTCTTGATTAGCAGAAGACGGTATTGAGTCAACTGAAGCCGGATGAGCTAGCACCTTATTCTCAGATACTAATGCAGCTGCAGCATATTGAGTAATCATATAACCTGAGTTCAAACCACCCTTTTTAACTAAGAATGCTGGCAGGTCATTTAATTGATAGTTTATTAATCTCTCTAATCTTCTTTCTGAAATATTACCAATCTCAGACATAGCTATTCCAAGAAAATCAAATATTATTGCCATTGGTTGCCCATGGAAGTTACCACCAGAATATACCTCTCCATCTCTAGTTATTATTGGATTATCAGTAACAGAATTAATCTCAATTTCAACTTTTTCTCTAACATATCTATAGGCATCTTTTGATGCTCCATGTACTTGCGGTATACATCTTAGAGTATATGCATCCTGAACTCTCAGCTCTCCCTGTGAAGTTATTAAAGTACTTCCCTCTACAAGCTTTAGAATATTCTCTGCAGTATTTATTTGTCCCTGATGAGGTCTTATTTCATGTATTGCTGGGTTAAAGGCATCTCTTATTCCTCTTAAAGCTTCTAATGTCAATGCTGATGTTATATCAGCAGTCTCTAATAATATTTTTGAATCATATAACGCAAGTACGCCAACTGATGTCATAACTTGTGTTCCATTTATCAATGCTAATCCTTCTTTAGCGGTTAACTCAATTGTACTTATCCCTGCTAACTCCATAGCTTTCTGTCCAGTCATTCTTTCTCCATTGAATATAGCTTCACCTTCACCTATCATAGGCAATACCATGTGAGCTAATGGTGCTAAATCTCCTGAAGCTCCCAAAGATCCTTTTTGTGGTATTATAGGTGTTACTCCTTTATTCAACATTTCTAGAAGGGTATTTAATGTCTCTACTCTAATACCGGAATAACCTTTAACAAGATTATTTATTCTAAGAAGCATAATTCCTCTTGTTTCATCAATTGAAAACGGCTCACCAAACCCACAAGCATGTGATATTATTAAATTTCTTTGTAATGTTTTGCAATCTTCTTGTGTTATAGTAACGTCTGAGAATTTTCCGAATCCTGTAGTTATTCCATATTTCACTCTATCATTCTCAACAATGTCGTCAACAATTTTTCTTGATTCTATTACTCTCTCATATGCTTCTTCACTGATAACAACCTCTTCATTACATCGAGCTATTTTAACAACTTTTTCTATTGTCAAACTTTTACCATCTATTATAATTTTCCCCATAAAATTTACCCCCTTTAATTTTCTTAAAATTATAAAAATTATAAATTTTCTTTATTGTACATCAAAATTCCTTAAAATATAATTATTCAGAATTTTCTGAATATATAAACTCTGTTATCACTTTATCACAACATCATAAAAATAGGTTCTGACTTAGGTCAGAACCCTACTTCATTATCCATTATTCATTAATAAAGTTTGCTATCATTTAAAGTGAATGGTTCATTAAACTCATTCATAAAAACATATTCTCTTACATCTTTTTTCTCATGAGGTTCTCTAGTCTCATCTGGTTTTCCAACTGGTGTTAAAGCAATAACCTTGTAATCTGATGGAATATTTAACATTCTTTTAATTTCATTTTCATCAAAGGCTGTTACCCAACAAGTACCATATCCTTCTGCTGCGGCACTAAGGACAAAATGTTCCATAGCGATAGCTCCATCCATAATATAAAAATCTTTACCATTCATTGCTCCAGAATTTTCAGGCTTACCTATAACTACACATGTTACAGGGGCGTCATTTATAGCTTCACTTATTTCAGAAGTACTGTTTCTAATACAGTTACTTAAAGAATTCTTAATACTCTTATCTTCAACTATAATGATTTTATATGAAGTATTATTTTTATAAGATGGTGAATTCATAGCGCTATTAATCATTCTATGTAAACTGTCTCTATCTATTCTGTCATTTTTATACTTCTTGTAACTTACTCGTTTATCAATTACATTATAAAAATCCATGCTATCACTCCTTCGAGTTTATTGTTTGCATGAATTTTTTTTTTATTCTTAAGTAAATTGATATTTACCTAATGAAATATTAAATTTAATCTTCCTTATATTAATGTTTTGAAACTTTTAAGGGAGTGAAATTAGCTGATTTTATCAAAGAAAAACTTTAATTTTTTAATAATTACATCATAACTATATTTTTTCTCAATAAGTTGCTTATTTTCAAGTCCTTTTTTTTCCACATCTTTATCATTAGATACTTTTACCATAGCATTCTTAATACTATCTATATCATGGTACTTAATAATTTCTACATTCCCATGAACTCTTAGTTCTTCTGCCACTCCAACATCTGTTGAAATAATCATATTATTAAACAAGGCTGCTTCAATTAGAACAAATCCAAAGCTTTCAAATTTTGAATTTAAGATAAATGCTTTTGATTTTTTATAAATGTTATAAAGTTCTTCTCTTTTTATGATTTCTCCTTTATAAAGTATTCTATCTCTAAGTTCTTCATTTTCTTCTAAAAATTTATTATAGAATTTTTTAAAATTATCTTCCATTGCTCCCACTAATAATAACTTCCAAGAGGTATTATTCTTTGAAAATATTTTAAATGCTTTTAAAATATTTTCTGTTTTTTTCTCTTCAGCACCTAATCTTGCAACATGAAGAAAGCAGTTTTCTTTTTCAATTTTCTCATTATTATTGATGTTCTTTATCCAATTCAAATCTACCCCATTTGTAATATGAATAAGTTTATTACCAAATTCCCCAAATCTTTTGTTTAATGGTTCTATAAGCCTCTCCTGCTCAGCACTTATTATGTCTACTCTTTTTAGATATGCTTTAATAATTTTTCTTTCTATGTAATTCATACTGTCTAATCGCTCTATCAACTTTTCACTACAATCAAGTTTTAAATATATTTTCCCTTTCCTGTTGAAGAACTTATATACTATTGAGTATGCCACTGAGTATGATGTCATATGGAATATTTGAAGTATATCAATTTTTTTGCTGTTTTTAATTAAATATAAACATCCATCTAATATATAGTTGTTAAATGTCTTTTTTAAAAACTCTATCTTAAGACCTTTAACTTCATCATTTAAATAAGAATATTTATCTTGGTTATAACATGCAATCCAAGAATTATACCCATATGAATCGTGTAGTTTATATGGAATCATCCCCATATCTTTTACAAGATTTACATTGCTTGTATTGGGATATAAAACACAATAATTAACCATATTCTTGCTCCAATCTATTTTAAGAATTTACCTAATGTATTCAGATATCCTGTTTTATACAATATCCCAAAGTACATCAAAATTATAATTGGGATAATTATTACTATATTAATATTGACCAATTTAAAAACAATCATGAAAACAGTTACAAAACATATATTAGGTAAAATTTTTATAGCTTCTTTTAAATATGATAACTCAACTTTCTCTCTGATATTAAACGCCATTAAAATAAATGTACCTATCTCACATATTAAAGTTGATAATGCAGCTCCCTCTATTCCTATTTTTTTTATTAAAAAATAATTTATAATAATATTTGATAATGCAGATATTCCAATTACTTTTAAATAAATCTTTTCTTTTCCCCAAGCATTTAAGCTGTACGCACATAACTCTCTTAAAAATAATACCATAAAATATATCATAAGTATTTTAAGTGTTATGCTACCTTCACTAAACTTCTTATCAAATATTAAAATGAGAATTTCTTCAGAAAAAATAAACCCTCCAATTGCAGTTGGTATTGCAAACATCACCACAACTCTAGTTAGCATACCAAAAAAACTATTTAGTTCCTGTCCTTTTAGCTTTGTAAGATTAGGATATATAACATTGAATAAAACTGCAATCATACTTATAAGCAAGAAAATCAATTTGTATGCACCAGAATATAAGCCTAATTCATATTCACTTAAAAAGGCTCCAACCATTAAGGTGTCAACATTTCCATTTATTGTAGATAATATACTGCTCATTACAAATGGAAGTGCTATGGTAAATAGTACCTTACGTTTATTCCTATTTTTATTACCAAATGAAAAACCTTTTTTCTTAAATTGAAAAATATGATATGTACCAGCAGCAATTAATCCAATTATAAAAGCTACTGGAATAATATATACCCCACTATCATCTTTGAGTATGCATAAAATAATCACCAAGGGTATGGTAACTTTTATTATATTGAATACTCCATTATGTTTCATCTCATAAATACCAGCAAAGAACCAATCAAGATTAAAACTTAATGGTATTAGTGTTAATGAATATAATAACAGTATTGTTCTAAAACTATTTCCTTTTGTGATAAATACAGATATACTTGCAACTGCACAAATTGATAATAAGGCAATGATCAATCTAATGGATATTACAGAATATACTATCTCATCTTTTTCTTCACTCTTTGTAACTTCTTTAACTCCTAAGGTTTGGAATCCAAAAAGTGTTAAAAGATTAAAATATAATATAATGGCTTGGCTATAATTCACCAAACCAAATAACTCAACAGATAATACTTTGCTTATATATGATACTATCACAAAGCTCACTATTTGAACCCCAATGCTGCAAATAAACATATATATGAGATTCTTTTTAAGACTATTATTTGCGCCCATTTTCTTTTTCCTTTAATCCTCTTAAAATAAACTTAGGAATAACAAATAATCGTTTAATTCTAAAAGGTTCCTTTATTACTCTATATACCCACTCTAACCCAATATTAATCATCCACTTTGGTGCTCTTTTAATTTTTCCACCTAAAATATCAATACTGCCTCCTACTCCCATTGCAATATTGAAATTTAATTTATCAAAGTTTTCATATATAAACTTTTCTTGTTTAGGACACCCAAGCGCAACTACTAAAAGATCTGGTGAACACCCATTAATTTTATTAATAATTTTATCAGTATCCTGAAAGTATCCATCATGGTACCCACATATATTAATGCCTGAGAATTTACATGCTATATTTTTAACAGCTTCATTTAGAATATCTTTATTGGCTCCTAAAATATATACTTTTTTATTTTTCTCAGAACATATCTTTAGTAAGGATGTTAAAACTTCTATACCTGCAATTTTTTCTTTTAATACCTTTTTTTTAAGTCTGCATAATATAACTGTACCTATCCCATCTGGTACAATAATAGAGTTCTTACTTTTAAAATAATGGTATAAACTCTTGTCATTTAATCCTGAATAAAGTACTTCTGGATTGCCTGAAACAATTACCTTTTTATCATTCCATTGAATTTCATCATTAATTAATGCACTAATACTGTTATTATAAATATTAAACCCTAATATTTTGCTATAATTCTCCATAACAACGCCCTACCTTGCCCCTTCTTTTCTTAATACAGAAAATATTGTATTGAAAAGAATTTTCACATCATACCATACTGAAAAATTCTTGATGTATTTTAGGTCATAATAAATTGTTTTTCCTAATTCTATTTCTCCTCTTCCACTAATCTGCGCAAGTCCTGTTATTCCAGGCAGTACTGAAAGTCTCTGCATATATTCTTTTGGATAATGTTCTACAACTTCAGGAATTTCTGGTCTAGGACCAACTAAACTCATATTTCCTATTAGTACATTGAAAAGTTGAGGTATTTCATCAAGACTAGTCTTTCTTAGAAAGTTACCTACCTTTGTTATTCTAGGATCTTCACCACTTTGAAAAACAAATTCATGAATATTTCCAATTTCTAATTTTTGTTCTTTGTGAGCATTCTGTCTCATTGTTCTAAACTTATAAATATTAAAATTTTTATTACCTTTACCAACTCTGCATTGTTTAAATATTATTGGCCCTTTACTATCAAGTTTAATAGCTATACTTATTAAGATAAATACAGGACAAAGCAGTACTATACCTACAGCAGATAGAATTATATCCATAACTCTCTTCAGAAAAAATTGAAATCCCTTTCTTGCTATATCCTCATATTCATCGATGCTCTCAAAATCATATGTTAAATTGTTATCTTTTATCATTACTATTTCTCCTTTGATCGTATCCCCATGCTAGAGCCGTAAACACCCAAAAGTAAGTAGTTAATTTAGGCACAAAGAAAAGATCATCACTCATATTCATACTTATAAAACCTAAAAAACTACACATATATCCAGTAAAAAATAATCTGGCAATAGAATTATTACATTTTTTAGCACATAAATATATACTTTTACCACCATATAATAATATGCTAATAAATATTATTATGGATATTATTCCAAGTTCACTCCACACTTTTAAGAATGAATTATGTGGGGGCATATTAAGGGCAGAATGAACACTAACTTCAGGGTAATGTCGTATATATATATTATAAGTTTCTCTAAAATTACCGTTTCCTATCCCTTTTATTGGATTATCTCTTATTATAAGTCTAGCACATTTCCATAATTTTAATCTTGTTTCATTCAAAGATATATCAAATATATTACGACTTTTCAATACAATTGCCCCTAAAACACCTAATACTCCTACACCATACATTGCTCTTTTTTCATAAAAAATTGCTAGAATTAACCCACCAACCACAATACCAATAATCCCATTTCTAGACATTGTGAGAACTAAGTTAATCAATATAAGTAATAATAATATGTAATACCTCTTTTTCTTTTCTATAAATATCTTTTGAAAGCTATATACAGCTATTGGATAAAAGAGAAGAACTAAAAAGCCTGCATAGGTATTTGGATTTTCAAATGTACCGTGAATTTTATTGAATCCACAAATCTCTTTACTAAACGCCCTAATCATAAATAAACCAGTGGAAAATTGAATTATTCCAATAACACATTCAATTATCATCACTAGTACAATTAAATTAATTAAAGTTTTTATCCACTTATCTTCACAATAATCGTATCCAATAATAATTAATAATATTACATATGTAAAAAACCTAAAACTTTCTTTTAATGCTGTTACTTTATAAGCACTATAACTAATACTTAAAAACATTAAAAAACATAGGGCTATCAAAAAAAGAAAGAAGATTGAAGAACACCTATTATATAAATATTCCTGAAAACGTCTTCTCTCATTTCTTAATATTACCATTCTTATGAAAAATAATAAGAAGAATGTAAATAAAATAATATCACTCTTAATTGTTATATTGATTATAGGAACTACTTTATTGCTAAATGGTATAATTATCAAAAATATTCCTAGTAAATAATCATTTATTTTTCTTAATTTTGTTTCCATATTACCACCACTATTTTTCATATTTATTATAAATATACTTAGCACATTCTATAACATGTTTCGTTCTAATCTCTTTACTTCTTGTATTCTTCTATTATTCTTTCAACAACATCTATAACATACTGAACATCTTCATCACTCATTTTAGGATATAATGGTAGTGATATAATTTTTTCAAAGTATTCTTCCACTACAGGAAAATCTCCAACTTTGTAACCAAAAGTATTTTTATAAAAAGACATATAATGTACAGGAATAAAATGTACACTTACCCCAATATTATATTCTTTAAGCTTCTCAATAAATTGGTCTCTATCAATTTTTAATTTCTCAACTTCAAGTTGAATAATATACAAATGCCATGCATGTCTTGTATATGAAGCAGTATATGGTGTTGTTACTTCATTAATTTCCCCAAATGCTTTATTATATTTTTCCGCAATTTCTTCTCTTCTTTTTTGCATTCTTTCTAATTTTGAAAGTTGGCATAACCCAAGTGATGCCTGAATATCCGTCATATTATATTTATATCCTGGATTCTCAACATCGTATCTCCAGCTTCCGCCTTTACCATATCTATTCCATGCGGCTTTATTCATTCCATGAAGACTTATTTCTCGTAATTTTTGAGCAATATCATCTCTATTTGTTGTAAGTATCCCACCTTCACCTGTACATATGTTCTTAGTTGCATAAAAACTAAAAGAAGTACAATCACCTATGGCTCCAATCAGCTTATTTTTATATTTAGTATACACTGCATGTGCAGCATCCTCTGATACAAATAAATTATGCTTCTTTGCTATTCTCATAATTTCATCCATATCGCAACTATGCCCTGCATAATGAACCGGAACAATTGCTTTAGTTTTAGGTGTGATTTTTTTTTCAATCTTCTTAGGGTCTATGCAATGAGTTTTGGGATCTATATCAACAAATACTGGTATTGCACCCATATGTACAATAGTATTAACAGAGGCACAAAAGGTCATTGGTGTTGTAATAACTTCATCTCCAGGACCTACATCCGCTGCTTCTAAAGCTAAATGTAATGCAGCTGTTGCAGAGTTCATAGCTATGGCATACTTTGCTCCTACATAATCTGCAAACTGTTTTTCGAATTCCCTTGTTTTTGGTCCTGTTGATAACCATCCACTTTTTAATGAATCAACTACTTCATTTATCTCATCTTCCTCTATTAAAGGGAGACAATAAGGTAAAAACTTTTCTCTGACTTTAAACTCACTCATAATACCCTCCATATTTATTCAAATTCTTATCTTGATGTTTTTGTATATTTTTCTATTCCTTTATTAGTTTTCCTTATATAAAATTTAAATATTCCTTCTAGGAATCCAAGTCCATAACTTGTGTGAAGTATAAAAAAGCTAATCATTATTCTTGGTATCTGCTGTACTTTATCTTCACAAACTTTTAGGGAAAAAATTCCTGCACACAATAAGTATACAATAATTTCAAATACAAAGGCATTTCTAATAATAGATGAAAATGGACTTAATACTATACCTATTATTAAACTCAAAACAAACAGTATAGGAACCAAATGTCTTAATGCCGCTGGTTTATTATGTTTTTGTATAACACGCACTTTCCAAAAACCATATTGAAAGTATTGTCTCCATAACTTTGCAAAAGAACCTCTTGTATAATAATATGATTTTACAATTGGTGTAAGTAAAATTTTCATTCCGGATTTTGTTACTCTATAGTTTATTTCATCATCCTGGTTCCTAACTAACTCTTCATCAAATAAACCAATTTCTTCAAAAACTTCTCTTTTATAAGCACCAAAAGCTACTGTGTCCACATATGTTTCTTCTTCACTATATCTAAATAGAGCATTTCCAACACCAAAAGGAGATGACATAGCTTTTGAGATAACTTCTGCACTTTCATTCTCACTTATACTTTCTATTCTTCCTCCTACGCACATAGCATCTGTTTCATCGAGCTTTTTAACACAATTTTCTACATAGCACTCATCCATATATGCATGTGCTCCAAATATAATAACAATATCTCCTGTGCTTTCTTTTATTCCTAAATTCATTGCAACTGGTGCAACTTTTTTAATATTATCAACTAGCTTAATACTAGGATATTTTTTACTATATTCACTTACAATCATTCTAGACTTATCTTCAGACATTCCATCGCAGACCATAACTTCTATATGTTCAATTCCATACGTTTGTCTACATATATAATCTAAACATTGTCCTATGTAATTTTCTTCATTTCTACACGGTATCACAACTGATACTTTACTTTTGTTCTTTTTCAAAAGTAACACCTCAATTCAAACTGCTTAGAGATACTTAAGATTTAATTTCTCAAATAAATCTAGCATATACTTCTTGCATTATTTCAGCATTTTTTTCCCATGTGTATTTTTCATGAGCTAACTTTATTCCATTGTTTCCAAGGTCTTTCATCTTTTTTTTATCTGAAAGTAGTAACATCAACTTATTTTTCAAATCAACTGGATCTTTACACTTACAATGAATCCCATTTAGTCCATCAATCACAGTTTCTTTTAATCCACCTACAGAGGTTGATACAATAGGTCTTCCACATGCGCTGGCCTCTACTGCCGCAACACCAAAACTCTCTTCTAAAGATGGGAGACAAACAATATCCATTTCATTAATATACTTAGGAATTTCAGTATTTTCAACATTCCCTTTAAACTCAACAAATTCTTGGATTTTTAACTCTTTGCATTGTTCCTCAAGCTTTCTTCTTTCAACTCCATCACCAACAATAAGTAGTTTTAATTTATCTTCCTTATACTCTTTTATAAGCATACTGAAAGCATCAATCAAATAATTAATTCCATATACTGCTTTCAAGTTTTTCATTAATCCAATAGTAATATATTCTTTTTCCAGTATTTCATTTATTTTTGAAAACTTTTTTGTATCTACTCCGAAAGGAGTTACAATTATTTCTTTATTGCAATACTTTTTCGTTTCCTCTGCCATATCTTCACTTGTAGAACATATAACCTCTGCTGACTTTAAAGTTTTTCTCAATAAAATTTCAGCAATTGAATTTTTCTTAGGAAATTCATACACATCCCTTCCCCATACTGAAACTATATAAGGTCTTTTTTTACTTAATGCCCCATATAATCCATATGAACTTGCAAAATGTCCATGTAAAATATCCGGATTAATATATTCTATTAACTTTTTAAATTTACTAATTATAAAAAAATAACTTAACTTATTTTTAAATGGAGGTTCTATAATATACTTTTTCACATTATCTCCAAATACATACTTAGTATCTCTCATTGAGATAATGCTTATTTCATAATTATACTGTGATAAATAGTCTACCCATTTTTTAGTATGTATACTATCAGCATCACTTAATATGCAAAGCTTGGTTCTTCTCAACACAAACCACTCCCAGTTTATAGGTTTTCTTTTAATATATTGCAAATACCTTCTGAAGCTTTTCCATTTCCATAATAATTAATTTGTTCACCGTTCTTTTCAAAGTTCTGTATAGCATTTGTGATTTTTTCATAATCAGCTCCAGCTAAAATGTTCCAACCACTTTTAATTGTTTCAACCCATTCACTTTCATCTCTTAATGTAATACAAGGTTTCTTCATAAAGTAGGCTTCCTTCTGAATTCCACCACTATCTGTAACTATCTTTCTACAATTTTTCTCCAAGACAAGAGTATCATGATATCCAACTGCATCAATTATTTTTATGTTATCACTAAAAGAAAGGTTATACTGCTTTAAATATTTCTTTGTTCTAGGATGCAGTGGTAATACTATTTTAGCGCCGCTTTCATTTAATGCCCTAACAATATTCTTTAGCCTCAATGGGTCATTTGTATTCTCCGCTCTATGTACAGTTCCTAATATATACTCACCTTTATTTAAATTCAGTTTTTCCAATATAGTGCTTCTTTTCTCTGCAATTTTTAGGTAATGTAAACAAGCATCATACATTACATCTCCAACATTATATACGTTATTTATAATGCCTTCGTTCTTTAAATTTTCAACTGCAGTTTCTGTTGGAGTAAATAAAAAAGATGAAACGTGATCAGTTAATATTCTATTTTGCTCTTCAGGCATTTTTTTATTGAAACTTCTCAGTCCTGCTTCAATGTGTGCTAGTGGTATAAGCAACTTACTTGCACATACTCCACCAGCTAAAGTTGAGTTAGTATCTCCATAAACAATAACACAATCTGGTTTTTCTTTTAACATTACTTCTTCTATTTTTATCATCATATTTCCAGTCATAGTACCATGACTTCCCGAGCCAACATTCAAATTATAATCTGGCATTGGTATTTCAAGCTCATCAAAGAATACCTTTGACATATTATCATCATAGTGCTGACCTGTATGAACAATAATCTCTTCATTCTGAGTTCTTAGTTTTCTTGAAACTGCTGCTGCTTTAATAAATTGAGGTCTTGCTCCTATTATTGTCAATAATTTCATTTTATACCCCCACAAATCTATTAATATTTACCTGACACAATATTATATATAATAATTTGTCCTCTATAGTTTTTCAATAATATTTGATAATTGCTTAGATAAATTCTTTCTTGAATATTTCTTAATTTCATTCAAATTTGAATCTGCAAGCTTTTCACCTTTATAAAACTTAGTGTATAAATTATAAATATTTTTTTCTATTTCATCTATATCGTTAGGATACGCACAATATCCCGTTTTAGTTTTTATAATTAAATCTCTAGCAACACCATCTGGAACAATTGCAATAATTGGCTTTCCACTTCTTATATATTCAAATATCTTGCCTGTATATATTCCACGACTACCCTTTCCTCCATCAATGATCAAAAGAACGGCGCTACCTGTCATTAAATTTTTTAAACTTTCTTTATGTGGCAAATAATTTTTTATACTTATTAATTGTGGGTACTTATCTTTAAAGAAATCAACTTTACCCTTATGTGCATTTCCAATATTCCCACAAAATTCAATTCTTATTTTATCTCTATCAATTTTTTTCTTTTCAATTAAATTTGAGATAGCTAATAGAATGTTTTCAGGAGACATTCTACCATACAATGTTCCATTATAAATAATCTTAAAAATCGAATTTTTTTCCACTGGTTCAATATCCCAAAAATCTGGTTCATCATATCCATTAGTAATAATCTCAAACTTTTCCTTATTTGTATCATAATATCTTAGTTTAAAATCTTCAATTATTGGTTTACTTACACTAATAACCTTATGGGCATTATGTATAACTTTCTTTTCTAGTCGTTTTTGTCTCCACTCTACCATTCTTCCATATTCAGCAAAAGGATTATTAGCCCACTGATCTCTAAAGTCAGCTATCCATTTGATTTGTTTCTGTTTTGAAAGCTTATATCCTATTAAATGAGCAGAATACGGTGCAGATGTAGTGTATATTACATCAATTTTTTCATTCTCTATAATTTTTACTGCTTCTTTTACAGCAGTATCTATCCATGATTTCTTATCATCAGGCAAATAAACAAAATTATAAAGCTTAAAAAATAATTTTTTACATATTGATTTAATCTTTGACTTGATATTGCTTTTTTTTAACTGGTTATTGCTAGTATTCACAGGACTCAAACTATTTTTGTTATTTAATAAATTATTGAGTTTTTTTACAATCTTCACTTCTTCAAATTCAGTTCTATGTACATGAATACCTTTACATATATCCTCTTTTAATGAATCATCATTTAATGTTTTTCTATCTTCATTTACAGTAAGCACATGAACTTCATGTCCAAATTCTGTTAAATACTTTGCAAATTTAGAAGTTCTCTGAACTCCTGCCCCTCCTTTTGGAGGATAAAAATATGCTATTATAAGTATTTTTTTCATACCCACTCATCACTTTCATTTAAAGTTTGTTATATTAATTATAATTCATACTAATTATATAACACTTCTTGATATTTTTCTATTAACTTCTTTCCTATAGCTTCATAACTGTAATTTTCTTTTACAAAATCTCTTATTTTCTGATTATCAAATTCATTGTATGTTTCTATTATATTACATAATCCTTCTTTTAAATGTTCTATACTCTTAGGATTAACTAATACACCTCTTGTTTCATCAACAAAATCCTGTGGTCCTCCACATTTTGTTGTTAATACAGGTTTTCCCCCTGCCATTGCTTCAATTAATACACTTCCAAAAGTTTCTTTTATACTTGGAAGTACTAGAAAATTATTCTCACTTATTTTTTTAGGAATTTCATTTTTCTTTACTCTACCATGAAATTTACATATATGATTCAAGTTCAACTTTCTGCTCAACTCTTCCAATTCTTCTCTTTGGTTTCCATCTCCATAAATATTAAATTCAACATCATAATCTTTATTCTCATCTAAAAAGGAAGCTAAGGCTGGTATGAAATATCGTAATCCCTTTACTTCAAATAGAGAACCAATAAATGCAATCTTAAATTTATTATCATATACTCTATTATTATTTATGGAGTATTCAGAAACATCTACAACATTCCCCATAACTTCGCCATTAAACTTAAAACCTAATTGCTTAAGTTCGTTTAAAAGTGCAGTACTTACTGTAAGTACTTTCTGCGCCTTATTGTAAGCATACTTAAATAAAACATTATTATATGGTTTTAAGGCAAACTCCCTTACTTTTGACATATGTTCTGTTAAAATAAAAGGTGTTTTATAGAATTTATTATATACCGCAGCTATAAATCCTGTAGGATAACACACATGACTGTGAATTATATCAATAGAATGATCTTTTACTATTTTTTTCATAAACACTATACTCATTTTTATACTAACAAGGAGAGCTAACTTACTATTTCTTAAATAACTAGTATTAGCTCTATATGTTAATACTCCCTCTTCTTCACAGCTTATAATTTCCCCTTTTTGAACACAATCATCATATGGGTAGAAAACTATCGGGTTAATACCTGCATCTTTAAGTGCTTTTGCCTGTTCTTTAACAAAAACTCCATTTATAGTACTATTTTTATTTGGATACCAACTGCTAATAATTAAAACCTTCATACTATTCCCCCAAAGCTTTTCTATTTTCATATATACTGTATATTAAAGCCAATGAAAGCCAAAACGGTATAAATGCTGTAACAGAACTTGGTGCAAATACAAGAAGAGCAATTGATATTCCTGCACCTAACGCGCCATAATTGCATCGGTTCAAACCCAATTTATAAGCATTTATAAATAAGCTTACAAATAAACTAATACATATAAATATAAAATAAAACAGAATGAAAATTCCAAAATCCCCTAAAATCTCAAGCCACAAACAATGTACTGCAATTGTTCCATATGTGTTATTCTGTTTTAATATATAATTTCCAATATTACCTGCCCCAAATCCATGAATATTTTTTTCCAATATAACACCTTTTACAACATCATACATCAATGTATAACGTCTGCTCATTGAATTTTTAGAGCCCATTTCTACTTTCTCATTGTATTTATTATTATTAATGATAGGTGTTCTATCAATTTTCCCATAAAAAGGACTCATTTGGGGAATAAAACTTAATCCATAAATTGTTCCCCAACTGATTGTAATAAACACCAGACAATGAACTATACATTTCTTATTTTTAATAATAAGAGCAATTAAAAGTAATACACCTAATACTATAAATACGGTAATCCATGCTGTTCTACATCTTGTAAAGATTATCTGAATAGTACTCATAATATATAAGATTATTAAAAATACCCTTTCTTTTTTATCTTTGCTAAATATAATTAATGGGAATATAAAGATTAATGCCACTCCAAGTACAAAGGCATAATTATTAGGATTATAAAAAAATACAGTAGGTATTCTCTTTAAATATGAGTATATTGGATCATTTAAATTAAGATCTTTAATCTCTCTATAACAATTTCTTATTCCCAAATCAATATTTAAAATTTGTAGTAACCCAAGAATTAACATTCCAGTGTATATTGCTATTAATAATCTTGTAGTTTTACCTAATTCTTCTCTACTCTTATTTTCAACAATTACCATAATTAAAAATCCAATCATGTTTGCGTAGTTATATATACTTATTATTGAAAACTTCTTATTTTCACTCCACAATATGCTAACAATCATATATACAATAAATATAATTAAGAATAATGCATATTTATTTTTTAGTAAAGCTCTAAAATCTATGTTTTCTTTCTTCGAAATTATATCCAATAATAATATAACAAAATAACTAAATAGTATTATTGTAAAATAGTAAATTCCAAATCTATTTCCTAGAGGCACTTTTAAATTATATCCTGTTAAAGCTAACATCAATGTCACATAGTAATAGTTTTTTCTCAAATCACCATTAAATTTTTTATAAATTAATCCCAATAATACTATACAAAATAAATATACATAATAAAGTTCAGGATTCGTAATAAAACCTATAATAATTAATAATGCTGTTATTATGTACGCAGACTTTTCTTTTAATAACTCTAGCACAATTTAGCTCTCCTTTACTTGTTATCTTTTATTATCTCATTATATATTCTTTGCCCAACCTTCCCATCAATCTCACCAAAATTACCACCAATATAATTGTTTAATCTTTTAAAGTATTGATTATCAAAACTACTTTCAAAATTTTTGATTATGTTTGCTAATTCACTACTTGTGTTAATTCCTAGGGAAATACCCTCTCTAACATAACCACATATATCATCATATTTTGGAAGTTTAATACATACTGAAGGTTTATTTAACAATGCTGCTTCAATAATTACAGTTGAGTGTACACTTATTACAAGTTCACTCCAATTAAGAAGCATATACAAATCTTCGTCTTTACATATTCTTATATTATTTAAATTTTTCCTTTTGATTTCTTCTTCATAGTACTCCTTATTTTCTGTATCTCCTGGATGGAGCTTTATGATTAAATCAATATTAGAATCAAGTTCTTTTACTGATTCTAACAATATATTAAATGAAGGCTTCACCAAGTCCTCCATATATTGAGATATGTAAAGTACTCTTCGTCTATTATCTTTTTTTAACTTTAATTTATTAACATCAAACAGGTAATCTGTTCTTGCTTGCCCAGTTACCACTGTATTTTTATCATTATAAATATTAGTTAACTCTATTAACAGCCTCCTATATTTATCTCCCCATAAAAATGTTTTTTTAGGTATAATCTTATGTCCATCTTTTAAACATACATCATAGGAATAAGACCCCTTGCTTATTATTCCATGTTGAAGAGCATAAGTATCGATGCCGCACCTATTTCCAGCAACAATAAAACACCTTCCTCTATCCCCTTCATCAATAACTATACATTTTTTTATTTTAAACTTTTTAATAATTTTTTCCTCAAAAAGCATTTCATTCAGATATGATTGAATGATTTTTTTACCGTTAACGTCTATAAACTCTTTTACAAATTCCCTATAGTTAATTCCTTTATAATAGTATTCTAATTCATCTAATATCTTAAAATTAATGCTAGTTAAATTACTATCAATTATTTTTCTACATAACAATTTTTTAAATAAAGACATAAATTCTAAAGGAACATAGTCCTTTGAATATTTTAAAGTCTTAGTTATTAATGAATCACTGTGTAAAAACTGCATATTCAATGGGTTAAATTTTTCATTGAGCATATCAATTAATCTACCGTATTGAGAATCATAAAAAATCTTTTCTCCTTTTTCATTCTCTCTCACTGATATACTTGCTGCCTGAGAAAGTATAAGAATATTATCTTTTCCATATGAATTTTTTAAAAACTTCATATAGCTCTTTATCCCTCTAACAGACCTTTTAAAGTACTTACCTAGCTTTAACTGTCTTTTTATTCTATTTTTATTTTCACTGTGCTTATATTCACAATTAATATTAAAAAATCTACCACATACTAAGTTCATATAATGATCATCTGTTTTTACATTAACATTTTCCCCTAATACATCTTTAACTTTTGAAAGCACTTCTACACATTCAAAAATTTTTTTAAGATATATTGATAGGGCTGGTCTCAGAAAAATATACATTGGAATTTCATCATATCTATAAATATCCTCTAATGCTCCATAACACGTAGTTTGTTTTTCTAATCCTTTTAAGAAATCATTTACAGTTAATCTAATATTCATGCTTCCAACTATATCACTTAATTCTGTTCTTTTCTCATGACTCAATATATATTTTTCATTTTTATAATAGCATAAAATTCCCATAATATCTCCTTATATAATTATGCTGCTTTTAATACGTTCATAAAATTTTTAAACTTCTTCCATATGAATACAAGCAACCCAATAAAAATTACATATCTTAAAAATACTCTGTTTACTAAAACATAAAAACTTAATGTTATAACCGAACTGGTAAGTATAGCAATAATATAATGTTTCAATTTTATAAAGGTAACATCCGAAACAATTTTAGCCATCATATAATGATAGATAAACAATAGAATATAGCTTATTAAGGTTGTTACTGCTGCAACTCTATATCCATACCTAGGAATTAATAATAAATTCAGTATTATATTTACAGCCCCAGAAATCAAAGTTCCTAAGGAAATAAGCACTGTCTTTTTTTCATAAAATTCAACATTAGATGGAAAACTGTAAAGAAATAAAAAATAATAGGATAAAGCTATAATTGGAATAATATCAAGCGCAACCCAAAATTCTTTATCAGCTAATAATCTTACAACTTCAGGTACAACCATCATAAATGCAAAATAAATAAAAGTGAAAATTAACATATAATACTTAATTGCTTTTTCAATTTCTTCATAATTTTCTTTTTTCATTTTATCAAAAAACCAAGGTACCCATAATTTATTTAAAGTTACCCATACTGTGTTTATTATCAGACCAACACTGTATGCAACTCCATATAGCCCCAATTCACTTTCACTTAAGAATTGTTTTATTGCAACACTATCAAAATAGGTCATTATCATAGAAGATAAACTATGAAATATCAATGGTACAGATATTACTAGAGCGTACTTCCAGTAAGCTTTATTTATAAACTCTTTTCCACACTTTATCTGTTTTAAAAAGAAATATGATCCAAATGCTATTGTTGTAAGTGCCATTCCATAAATTCTTCCTATAGCATTATTATTCAGTAGTATAACAAAAACTACACTTAATATTAACGCTGTAAGAGCATTACTTACCTGCACTAAAAAATATCTTTTATAATTTTGTTTAATAATATACTTTAAGGCATAACACTGAAATGTGAATGTAAAAAAACTATGTATAACTAATAATATTAAGACTCCACCACTTATTTCTAAAGCTTTAATAGAATTTAGCTGTTTATTAAATAATATTACAACTGTTAATGCTATTACAGAAAGAAGCATTGCCAAAAACATTATTGAGGACAAAAACTTGTCAAAGTCTTTTTCATATTCAACTTTTGCCCTATTAACACTTGCAGTAAGTCCTAATGTTATTACTGTTGTAGCTATTGTAAGCATTATAGCATAATATTTTACAGTACCAAACCCTTCTGTTCCCAGTAGTCTAGTAAAAATTCCCATTGAAGTGTATGATATTATTTGTTGAATAATTGTACAAAGAGTAAGCCAAATTCCACCTCTTATTAACTTACCTCTTAAAAGACCTTTTATCTTATCTAAGTTCATAATTATTACCTCTTAAATTAGTTTTCTATTATCATTTATTCTACATTTACTGTACTTCATCATCATAAAATTGTTAAATCCATAGAGTTATCATACTAGTTCTCCACCTTGTATATTTTCACATCCCTATTTTCAAAAACCTTTTCGAGATAATTTTTAGTTAATTCTAAATCTGCATTTATATACGATGAAACCACAACATATTCAATATTTTCTTCTTTTAAAATTTCATAATCATCAATATTATTGTCATAAATATTATCATTAATTTTTTTTCTTCTCTTTATCTCTTCTTTATAGTCTTTTGGAGCATACATATAGAACCAGCTTTCTAAATAAAACTGTCTATTTGAAAAGGCAGAGTAATAAAAATACCTTGATGCTATATCAGTATTTTTTTCAGTATAATAGTGCCTATCCCCTGCTATTATATCTTCATAGTCAGTATTTTTTTCAAGCCACTTCATAGCTTCATACTCATATTTTGTTATTGCATTTACATAAGGAGTTTTTTCATAGTTATATCTTTTAATTATATACTTAACATTATGTACCCCTTTTTTAAATTGATGTACTGTTATATAAACAGTAGTAATAGATGCAATTACAAAAGTCATTATAATAAAAGCAACTCCAATTTTCTTTAAAGATTTATGATTTTTAAATACCCAATCTAAAGCACATAACTCCATAAATGGGATTGCAGCCATTATAAAATATATTTCTGAATGTCCGTAATGCTGAAATATGTATGCGCATATACACCCTACTATAACATATCCACCTATAAAAAATTCTATATTTCTTGTGTCTTTTATTCTCTTTACCTTTCCAACAAACCATACAATAAAGGGAATAGATGCAAAAGGAAGATATAAAAAATAATGAAGAGGTATCGCTGCTATATTAAGGATCTCCTTTATATTATCGCCAACACCTAATGATGTTATCTTTTGACCAATTAATGTTGCACTTACTATATACCCTAACTTGAAATTAAGATCTGAACTTCCACTTGAAAGTACAAGGTTAAATATGACAAAAAATATAGAGCTAAATACTACAGTAAGTATAAGTATTCTATTATCTCTTTTTCTTAAAATAATCTTAAGTACATATACAGCAAACAATACTAAAACTATCATAAGTGCCAATGGTCCTTTTGTACCGCTTAATGCAAAAAACAGCATAACTGATGCAGCAACATTATTTATTTCTATTTTATCTTCTCTGAATATATCCATAAGTATAATGGAAAAAGTCATAAGAAGAGCCATTGATAGTTCTAATCCAAAAGGATTGTCCGTAAGATGTTTAAAATTAGAGTTAAGAAAAACTCCAAACCCTCTTGAAAATGCTAAATACATACTGGCGCAATTAGTAAAAAAATAAACCCAAGTTAAAATTACACCTTTATTCTTGTTATTAAAAAACTTTTCTCCAAATGCATAAGTTGCTGTAACAAGAAAAAACAGCTTACCACCTATTGAATATTTAAAAAATAGTACAGTTGGATTTATTTTAGTAATAAAACTCATAACTGCTAAATGTACATTTAAGAAACAATGATATATAAATGGTATACCTACCATTCTTGGGTCTGTGGGTGGAAATTGTCTTAAAAGTGCTTCAGTATTACCAATACTCCACAACAGATCTTGATTATATTTCATTCGTCCAATTTCATCTGGAAGAGGATTACCAAGTACAAAGCCAAAGAAGGTTATAAAAAATAACACACAAAAAATAAACCATATTTCTGGTGGTATTTTAGTAAATTCAATAGGAATTATTGATTTACTGTTCTTAAACTCTTTGTAATAAAAACCAACTTCTATAATAGCAAATGCCGCACCAATGTATAAAACTCCGCTTTTATGATTGATAGTAAAAAATAAAAGATATTCAATAATTGTAGCGGCTATACCAAATCCATAGCAAATGGCAACCTTAGAAGCTCCTTGAAATTTTAATTTTAATAACCTGAATATAAATCTTCCTTGGAAATAAATAAATATTATCTGAAATAATAAATACTTTGTAAGCTCTAATACTTTTCCTCCATAAAATAGAGTAGCAATGTAACATGTTGCTACAAAAAATATTGCTATATACTTATAAAGTTTATCTAATTTTCCATCTAAAAATAAGTTTTTTAATCTAAATACTATACTCATCTTTTTACCTCATTTCATTTAACCTTTCCTATCATTTACGAGAAGTTAAATGAACCAATATTTTATTTTAAACACTTAACTGTTATAATCATTACTTTTTACTAAGTCATATACATCTTCAGCTATAAATGAATTTATCCCCTGCCATCCAGTATATCTTGATTTAAATTCATCTAAACTCATGATTCCATACATATATAAGGGCTGATTCTCATACTCCTTTTTATATAAAACTCTTTTCTTCATAGCATTTAAGTCCCGTGCTATTTGAATCATATTAGTATCTCTAAGTAAGTCCTTTATATCAATACTTTTTAAACTTTTATTAGTATCTTCCTCTTTAGCAAATACTTCTCCTAATTTTTCTCTACTTAACTTCAAGACAAATCTTTTATAATATCTCTTTAAATATCTATCTTCAAGTTTTAATCTTTGAAAAAATTCCAGCATACAACTATCCCAAAAAGGAATTCTCCAATCATATCCCCAAAATTCATAAACTCTCAAAGAGTTTGTTATAAATTTTGCTTGTCGCTCTTTCCATACCCAACATTCAACAGCATTTGATGCCCCATTTAAAGTTCCATCAAATAAATCCTTAACATTTTCAAGAATTTTATGTTTAAAATCCTCATACTTCTTATCACTTTTTTTCAAATGCCCCCTAAAACTATAATGTCTATCTAGAATAGGTTTTATTATGCATTCATTCTCAACTTCTTTTGTAGAATCACAAAATTTATATGGTAAAAATGATCCTGCTAAAAAGTCACCTGTATGTCCAGGTACAAAGACAGCATCCTCACTTATTAATTTTTGCTTTTTAAGCATCCAAACTGCTGGCCAATCTTGAAAATGTGGTGTTGAAACAAAGGAATGTGCTAACTTACAATATCTTTTATATTCTTCTGAAGCATACCATTCCTTCCATAGAGAATTACTATATTCAACAAAAAACCACTCATAACCTAGTTTATCACTAATTTTTTTGGATAAATTTGATTCAAAATTATTTTTCTTGCCATAACTATATGTAACCACTTTATCATAACCTAGTTTTTTAAGCATCAGTACAATTAATCTAGAGTCCAATCCTGAACTCAGAGGTACATATAAAGTCCTTCCATTTACACTTTTGATTAATCTTTTAAAAACATCATTTAATACATCAAAAAATATTTCATCTATTTGTTCGTAATTACACTGAAAATAATTATTATGAACATATCTATAATATTGTTTTCTTTTTATTTCTCCAGTCTTCTTACAAAATAATATATACTGTCCTGCTTCAATTTGTTTTATTTCTTTATATAAAGTATTTCTCCCACTAACAAGACCACTACACAAAAACTCACTAACGCAATTATTGTCAATTTCACATTTTTCAATTTTTTCTTCTATCCAATAAACATCATCGCTAATGTATAAATCACTTCCATTATAACTATAAAAAACAGGCATGCTGCGCACTTTATCTACAGCAGCCCATACATATTCTTCATTTTCATAATAGGTAAAAAAATTACCATTGAACTCAACAATTTCAGATTTGATATTTTTTAAATTCATATTTAAAATCAAAGATTCAATATTTTGATTCTCATAATAACAATTATTATAGTATAAATACCCTTTAAAAGCATATTGAATATTATCTTTTACCACCAAATTGTTAAATTTACATTGTATCATACAACCACCCTATTCAATTTAATCAATCCTTTTTGAAGTTTATCCTTAAAGACGTCTTAACTTTTCCTATCATTTAATTATCTCATCATAAATGTTTATTACTTCTTTGAAACAGTCTTCTTCCTTATAATTAGATAAAACAAATTCTCTTCCTCTTATCCCCATAGAATCTCTTAATTGTTTACTATTTATTAATTTTTCCATAAGCTTTTTTAATTCATCTAAATTACCTTTTTCAAAAATAAACCCGCTATTATTATTATCTACAACCTCTGGGAAGCCCCCTACATCACTGACAATTACAGGAATACCGCATGCCTGTGCTTCTAGTGCTGATACACCAAAACTTTCACTCATAGATGGGAAAACCCCAAAGTGACAGCTATTATATACATCAACAATTTCTTTCCAATTTAATTTCCCTAAAAAATTAATTTTCTCACCATGCCCTAATTCATCTGCCAATTTGATTAAAGCTTCTTTTTGAGTTCCATCTCCACCTATAATCAATTCAAGATCATCATATCTCTCACATAGCTCACTAAAAGCCTTTATTGCTAAATCAATTCCATATACCTTCTCAAGAGATTTTATTATGCATATTCTAATTTTTTCATCACTCTTCTTAACTTCATATGGCTTGAATTTTTGAACATCAATCCCAAATGGAGTTAAAACAATTGACTTCTTTGAATACTTATTAGTCTCTACAGCCATATGTTTACTAGTTGAAAATATTATATCTGCATTTTTCAAATTGAACTCTAATATCTTCTTAAATATTTTTCCCTTCTTTGGAAATAAGTAAACATCACTTCCCCAAACAGACAATATATATGGATGGAATGATGTAAGTGCTCCAATTAAACCATAACTTGAAGCATAATGAGCATGTAATATATCCGGTGATATTTTCTTTATTATCTTTTTTATCTCAAATAATTTAGTAATATATCTAATTTTTTTTAAGGATGTATCCACGTTTATATCTTTTTTATCTATACCTAATGTATGGACTTTAACCCCTACAATTTCTCCATAATTAAAAGATATTACATGAACCTCATATCCTATTTTCTTAAAAAAATCACACCATTTTATAGTGTGACTGCTGCCTGCATCAGCTAAAAAACATATCTTCATAAATTCCTCCATCTTAACATTGAGTAAGCTCTTTTACTCATGTGTTTTCATCTATTATGTTAAGTTTTTTGATTGAATTCATTTTAAGTAGAATACTGCAAATCTTTCCACTTAAAATCCAATAAATTCTTATGTATCTTTATTAGTAAATCTATTCAATATTCTAACTAGAAATTTAAATGAAATTAAGCCCACCATAATAAAAATAATATTAAAATTATAAATATAATCGAAAAATCCTCCGTTTAAAGTGGTGCTAAAGAAAACAACAAAAGCAATATATATCATCATATTATCTGGTTTCTTCTTTATTCTCAGAAAAGCAAAATATACTATTGCTAAAAAAATCCCAACATATATAGGTGCTAATAAAGCTCCACTATATCCATAATTTGCATATGCCTCTCCTATAAAATTAGAATTCATGACATTTGCAGTTCCTTCATGAATTCCATATGGAGAATAAAATTCCATTACTACTCTACCCGACCTAACATGAGTCATTTTTTCTGTAAATACTCCCATAACAGCAGGGGAAAAGCTTCTACCCCCTAAGAAAGGTAAAAAGTTAGGAAATAAATCAAAGTGTAGAAATAAGGTGCCCACTGTGGTAAATATTATTTCCCCTATTGGCCCATTGTAAATATCAAAAATGTGTTCAAATTTATATCCACTTCTTGTATACATGAATATTACGATTCCCACACATACTATTCCCCATGGAATTATCTTATTGGTTAGTTTACCAAATATCAGAATATGAATAAAAATAAAAATCACAATATAAAATATAACTGAAACCATTGAATAATCATATGTCTTTACAAAAATACTTGTAGTAAATAATAATCCAAATAACATAATCCATTTCTTATCTACAGTAATATTTGCATATATATAAGTAAAGTAAGATAACAATGGTGTTAATGTTAAAATAAATAAATTTTTAATATATGAATTTAAATAAAAGTTTTTGGAAATTTCTTTTTTTAATTCACTAACATTGGCATCTGACTTAAAAATCAAGTCCAACAATGGAACCCTACCCATTTTTATAAACATATAAACACTAAGTAATATACATAAAATAGATATCAAACTTACAAGCAAGAATGCTTCTCTTTCATATTCTAGTATTACATCTTTCTTAAGATAATTATTGTACTCTTTATTAGGATTAACCTTGAATAATTTTAAAAACAAAATTAACGTCAAAGGAAGAACTATAGCGCAATACAAAATAAACATAAAAGTAATATTAATTGAAGAAGGATTTATCAACAGCGATTTTATTATGTAATGCTCCCTGTATCCTAAAAAAATTAAACTTCCTCCCATAAATGCAGTAATCATAAAAATATAATATATATATGATACAATATTTAATTTATTAATTGCCAATGTTCCACTAGCTTTATAAAATAAATATGTACTAATTGAGAACACTGCTAATATTATTAAAATTTTAATACTCAAAATAATCACATCCTCAATTTTAGACTAATTATTTATAAAATCCAAATATCAAAGAGCAGAGAACAAATGATTTGTTCTTTATTCTTTGCTTTTAAACATTTGTTTGAATAAAATCCCATTAATCTATTTAAATAAATTAACTTTAATATGCCAGTTTCCATATTAATCATAATAGTTATTTTTAATCAAAAAAGCTTTTGTATACTCATCAGCTTTTCTCAACTTATTATAAAATATCTTAATAGGTGTTCTATCTACTTCCTTATCGAGGAATATCTCAATTAAGTTATCTAATGAAGCTAAAGTTTCTATATTTTTTACTGGTGTAACTCTTAAATCAATACTTTGTAATTCATTAAGTTCTTTAATTGGCGTAATATCCGTAATAAACGTTTTAGATAAATCAAGATTTTTTAATTCACTTAATTTTTCAATCCCACTTAAATTCGTAATTCTATTATTACTTAAATCGAGCCATTGTAAATTTTCTAATTCCAAGATAAAGTTTAAGTTATCAATACCATTCCCAGATAATCTAAGAGTTTTAAGTTCTGTTAAATTTTCTATTCCTTCAATCTCACTTATACAATTCCCACTCAAATCCAAATATTCCAACTTGGTAAGTGTCAGTATATCATCATAACTATTAAGAAAGTTACTTCTTATGCTTAGTATATCTAAAGATTTCATAGTTTTTAAAGTTTTAAGATCATAAATATGATTATTATCAATAAATAAACTTTTAATATTTGTATTTGCTAATGCACTAATATTACTTATTCTATTAGTACTTAATTTTAAAGTCAGAATATTTGTATTGCCTATAAATGTTGAAATATCTCTTATACTATTCGATGATAAATCCACATAAGATAATTTATTAAGATTCTTTAATGATTCTATATTTTCAATTTGGTTATTATTAGCTATTAATGTATTTAAGTTCCAAAATTCCTCTAATCCTTTTAATGATTTGATATTCTGTTTTGATATATCTATGCTTTCTATCCCAAAAACATCTTCTGTATATATATCACCCCAAAGTTTTCCTGTTTTAACCCTAATAATCCTTTCTAAATCTTTATCTTCAAATTTCACAACATTATTTGCATATGGTAATTCAACTTTTTTATCTTTAGGCATTAGTTTAGGTACTATTATACTTACAGCTAATATAATTATCACAATAAGTGGAATAATTACTTTTTTATCCTTTGACATTTTCTTAGCTTTTTCTAACACATTACCCACTCCTATCTTTTCTCATATAAAAACTTCAAACCATTTTTTTTATTTTATCGACTAACAGTTATAAAAAAAGCATTATTTATTTATTTCGCCATGTTATTATAATAATCCTCTCCTAATTTATCTTCAGCCTTTAAAATATTCAATTTATGAAATCAAATAAAATTCTTCCGTGTAACTTTTGCTGGATTGCCATACGCAATTGAATTTTCTTCAATGTCTCTAGTCACTACTGAGCCTGCTCCAATTATGGAATTTTCTTTAATAGAAATCCCTTGAATCACAACGGAATTAGCCCCCACCTGGGCATTTCCCCCAATGGTGCATCCACCACACACTACAGCCCCTGGACTTATATGTGCATTATCTCCTATACAACAGTCATGTTCCACAATTGCTCCTGTATTAATTATGTTAATTTTCCCCATTTGGACTGCAGGGTTTATTTTTGCCCCAGCCATTATACATGTTCCTTCACTTATTTTAGAGTAGTCTGAAACACATGCTTTAGGATGAATTAGTACCGGCAACTTAAACCCAATACATTTTAACTCTTTATAAATCCTCCATCTCAAACTAGGATTATTTAATCCCCCTATACCAATAGCTGCATTAGTAACACCACTTAAAAAAATTCTCTTTAAATCCTCGTCTTTCCCTATTACTGGAACTCCCATAATTTGATTACCAATGTTATCTATTATGCCCCAAATCTCATATTCCTTCCCCAACCTTATGATATCAATTATGACTTTACAATGACCTCCACCGCCAACTATAATAATCTTCTCCATACAAATTTCTCCATTTCTATCAAATGTGCTAGGTTATAGCCCCCGTGCTTCTCTACATTTTTTCACACAGTAAAAACCATTCAATATAGTAGTACTATTTAAACACATACAAACACTGATTAATAAATTATTGGTTCATAAAGAAGAAAAAATTCAAAGCTCAACTTTGATAAATTGAGCTTTAATAATATTTATTGATTTTCTAACAATTGATCTTCTGGAACATCTCTTAATACCTTTGCAGGACATCCCACAACAATTTTTTTTGATGGTACATCCTTTGTTACAACAGCTCCAGCTGATACAAATCCATCTTCTTCAATTACTTTCCCGGGCAATATTGTAGCTCCTGCTCCAATTCTCCCACCTTTTTTCACTACAATTCCTTTGAATTCATCAAATCGCTTTTCACTTCTTCCTGCATAGTTATCATTGGAAGTAGTCACCCCTGGTGCAACAAACACTCTATCACCTAGTTCAGAATATGCGGTAATATAACAGTTTGTTTCCAACTTGCAAAATTCACCTATGACACATTGATTTTCTATAGCAACCCCTCTTCCAACAATAGTCTTCATACCTATTGTTACGTCTTCTCTTATAGACGCTAAATCAGCAACAAGTGTCTTATCTCCAATCACACAACCACAATAAATAACAACATTAGCTCCTATTAAACATTCATCACCAATAATTGCCCCTTTGTGATTATCACTCTGTCTAAGAGCACTATTTACAGACCTCATAGGTTTTTTACCTATAACTGTATTATCATCAATTCTAACGTTATTACCAATTATTGTGTCCTCATGTATTACCACATTATTTCCTATAACACAATTATCACCAATTTTAACATTATCCTCTATAACCGAAAATCTTCCAACCTGTACTTTTTCCCCTATAGAAGCGTTAAAACTTATATATTGCATCTTATTCCCCTCTTTGTCTTATATTTTTCATTTGAAGTGTTGAAAAATCTCCTATTGGGAAATTAACTTTTTTATCTAAAAGTCTACTCTTATAGGCTCCTAAAATAATTTCCATAGCTTTTTTCCCTTCTTCTCCACTGATAAGCGGCTCAACATTATTAATAATAGCATTAATAAAGTCTTTATATAACGGAGTATGTCCATATCCATAAACACTATCTGGTTCTTCTCCATTAGATATTTGTTGATTATTCAATTCTTCACTTTCAAACTTCCAAGTTTCTATATTATTTACTGCAAGTCCTCCAATACATACAGTACCTTTTTCTCCAAAAATACTAAGAGTTTCTTCTAAGTTTTTAGGATATACACATGCAGTCCCTTCAATTATCCCAATTGACCCATTCTTAAATCTTATGATTATAGCTCCAAAATCTTCACCTTCAATATCTCTCATAAAAGTATCACATTGAGAATATATGCTATGCACTTCACTTCCCATCATCCATTGAAGAAGATCTATATTATGAATACATTGGTTCATTAAAGTTCCACCATCTAATTCCCATGTACCCCTCCAAGGTGCCTGAGTATAGTATCCTTGGTTTCTATTCCATAGTATTCTGGCTGTACCGTTAATTATTCTACCAAATCCACCTTTATCTATTGCTCTGCGCAATTTCTGAATAGGAGGATTGAATCTATTTTGATGACAAACACCTAATTTAACATTGTTCTTCTTTGCAATCTCAATCATATTTTCTGCATCTTTAGTAGAAAGAGCCATAGGTTTTTCAACCAACACATGTAATCCCTTTTCAAGACAATATATTGCTATTTCTGCATGGTATCCGCTCTCAGTTGCAATTACAGCCATTTGAATGTCTTCGCGCTCTAATGCCTCCTTATAATCAGGATAAACTTTAGCTTCTATTCCAGCTTTCTCTTTATACTCTCTCATTTTCTCTTCAGCTTTTTCAATAATCGGATCACATAACGCTGTGATTTCACATACTGCACTATTATTAACCGCAGCCTCTACGTGTTTATAAGATATCCTTCCACATCCTATTATTGCAATTTTTATCTTATTCATGAATTCGGCCCCTTACTGTAGTATTTTTTAATAATTATTGTTTAATATCAGAAGATACCTATTATTTTACTATTTCTTTTAAACACTCAACTACATACTTCTGTTGTTCTTCATTTAGCTCTGGATACATTGGAAGAGCAATGGATTTTCTACAAGCATCTTCACAAACATTTAACTTAAGATTTGTATATCCTGCTTCTTTGTATATTGGTAACTGATGAACTGGAATAGGATAATAATTCCCACAACCAATTCCTTTATCTTTAAGGAAAGCCATCACTTCTTCTTTATTATCCACTAATATACAATATTGATGATATACATGTCTTCTTTCTTCCATCTCTATAGGTGTTTTTACATTTATATCTTTCAACATATTATCATATATCTCAGCATTTCTTCTTCTGTCTTCAGTCCACTGTTCTAAATACCTTAGTTTTACCCTTAATATTGCAGCTTGAATTTCATCTAATCTACTATTATGTCCAATCATTTCATGCATGTATTTTTTCTTTGTTCCATGTTGTCTTAACATACATAACTTATCTGCTAATTCCTCATCATTAGTTACAATCATTCCCGCATCTCCGTATGCTCCCAAATTTTTTGTTGGGAAAAAGGAGAATGTACCAGAATTTCCAAAATTACCAGCTTTAACTCCTTTGTATTCAGCACCAATTGCCTGACATGCATCTTCTATCACTACTAAATCATGTTTTTTTGCAATTTCCATTATTTTATCCATATTGCACATCTGACCAAATATATGAACAGGGATAATTGCTTTTGTTTTCTCTGTTATTGCTTCTTCAATTTTAGTTTCATCAATACATAGGGTTTCAGGATTAATATCCACGAACACTGGTTTTGCTCCAATTAAGGATGAAGTCTCAGCTGAAGCAAAGAATGTAAAAGGAGAAGTAATAACCTCATCCCCCTCATTTATACCTAAAGCTCTAAGAGATAGTAAAATAGCATCTGTTCCATTAGCAACTGCAATTGCTCTCTTAACTCCACAAAATTCTGCTACCTCTTCTTCAAGCTTTTTAACATTCTCACCCATTATGAAATTTCCTGATTCTAATACATTATCAATTGCTTGCTTTATTTCGTCTTTTATATTCTCATATTGTATCTTTAAATCCAATAAATTTACTTTCATAGTGCCCTCCTATTTTTGATCCTCTATATCAACAGCAGCTTCATCTAATTGTTCTTCAAGATTTTGCTTCTTATAGGTCTCAACATATTTTTCCATTATATCAAACAACACGGCATCATTACCTTTTCTTAATGCATTCTTAAATTCTTCAATTCCTCTATCAATATATGCAAAAGAAATTTCCTTTGGCTTCTCCACAAATATCTTATGATGCTCAGTTGTTTTAAGTTTTTCATTATCCATTAACAATTCTTCATATAACTTTTCACCAGGTCTAAGACCAATTATTTCAATTTTAATGTCTTTTTCTGGCTCTAAACCAGATAATCTAATCATATCTTTTATTAAATCATACATTTTAACAGGTTCACCCATGTCTAACACAAAAATTTCTCCACCATGAGCCATTGCGCCTGCTTGTATTACCAACTGACTTGCCTCTGGTATCGTCATAAAGAATCTTGTTATTTCTGGATGAGTTAATGTTACAGGTCCTCCAGATGCGATTTGGTCTTTAAATATCTGAATTATGGATCCATTACTACCCAAAACATTTCCAAAACGTACAATTACAAATTCTGTTTTACTAAATGAACTAAAAGCTTGCACGATTTTTTCACAATATCTTTTTGAAGCTCCATAAATATTAGTTGGATTAACAGCTTTATCAGTACTTATTAATACAAATCTTTTAACATCATATTCATGGCTGCAGCTAACCACGTTATAAGTTCCTATAATATTATTCTTTACAACTTCACTTGGATTCAATTCCATTATCGGCACATGTTTATGCGCTGCAGCATGAAACACAACATGTGGTTTGTATTTCTCAAAAACATTTCTTAGTCTTGGAAGGTCCCTAATAGATGCTATTATTATTTCAACATCAACTTCTGGAAATTTTCTTTGTAATTCTCTTTGTAAATAATATGATGTATTTTCATATATCTCTAAAACAAGTATTTTGCTTGGATTGAATTCTGCAATCTGTCTGCAAAGTTCAGAACCAATTGATCCACCTCCACCAGTAATCATAACAACCTTTTCTTTTATATATTTTTCTATATTGTTTACATTTAACTTAACTTCTTCTCTTCCTAAAATATCTTCTAACTTTACATCTCTTATATGTGATACATCCACATTACCATTTATTATTTCAAAAATACCAGGTATCATCTTAAGTTTACATCCAGTTTTCTTACAAATGTTAAGTATCTCTTTTCTCTTCTTTTTCTCTACTGAAGGTATCGCTACAAGTACATCGCTTATATCATATTCCTTACATATTCTTTCTATATCATTTCTATTACCTAAAACCTTTATACCCCCGATAAGCATACCTTTTTTACTCTCATCATCATCAATAAATCCTACAACATTATATTTCAGTTCTTCATGTCTACTAATTTCTTTATTGATCATAACCCCAGCGTCTCCAGCACCTATAATAAGAAGATTCTTACCATTAGTGCATTTTTCTTTTCGCTTTGAATGTTTATTTTTTATATAAAGTCTAATCCCTGTTAGAGCACCAATAGATAAACACCAAGAAATTATAATTACACTATATGGGAACCTATAGTATTTTAAATCAATTATTCCGTTATTTACAAAAATTTTTGTACTAATGTAGGAAAATATCATAAATATTATATTAGATATGGATAATGAATATAATACCTTTAGAAATTCTTCAAAAGATGCATATTTCCATACACTCTCATATAAATTAAATATAATATTTGTTATTGAAACAATTACCAATAATGGAATTATTGATACTTCAAATAATTGAATATAATCCTGCTGAATCTTAAAATCAAATTTTAATAATAAAGCTAAATATAAGCATCCTAATATAAAAATATTATCTATTATTAACAACTTATAGTCCTTCTTCATACCTTAACCACCTTTTGCTCTAATTTTAATCATAAGTATGCATTTCTTTTATCTCTAATAAATGCTAATAATTATTCTTTTTTTATTGTACTATATTTTTTACTTAAATAAAACATTATATTATATACGTATCAATGAATTAACAGTATATTTAAATTTATGTAAATAATAAAGAGAAGGATATCCTTCTCTTTATTATTATAATATATAATTTCTATCATTTAGTTCTTTCAGATATTTTTTAAAGCCTTCACGAAGCTTATCATCTCTTAAAGCAAATTCACATGTTGCTTCTAAGAACCCTTGTTTATCACCAACATCATATCTTCTACCCTGAAATACATATCCATATACACTTTCATAACTTAATAATTCTTTAAGTGCATCAGTCAGTTGAATCTCCCCACCCTTACCAGGCTTTGTATTCTCTAATAACTCAAATATTTTTGGAGTAATAACATATCTACCAAGAATAGCAACATTTGAAGGTGCTTCCTCTTTATTTGGTTTTTCAACCATATCACTAACTTTATATGTATACTCACTAACTTCTTCACATTTTAATATTCCATATTTATTTACATTTTCATAATCTACCTTCTGCACCCCTAATACTGAAGATGATTTTTCTTCGAAACAATCAATAAGTTGTTTTAAACATGGTTTTTCAGCATTATAAACAATATCATCTCCAAGTAGTACTGCAAAAGGTTCATCTCCAACAAAACTTTTAGCACATAAAATTGCATGACCTAATCCTTTAGCTTCTTTTTGTCTTACAAAATGAAGATTAACCATATTTGAAATTTTTTGTACTTCCTCTAGTAGTTCCTTCTTACCTTTTTGTTCAAGAGTTGTTTCCAATTCAAAAGATTTATCAAAGTGATCTTCTATTGATTTTTTATTTCTACCTGTAATAATCAATATATCTTCTATACCAGAATCAACAGCCTCTTGAATAATATGCTGAATTGTTGGTATATCTACTATAGGTAACATTTCCTTAGGTTGAGCCTTTGTTGCAGGCAAAAACCTTGTACCAAGCCCCGCCGCTGGAATTACCGCCTTTTTAACCTTCATTATCTCGTCCTCCTATAAAAAACATTAAATTTTATAATATTCTCTTAACTGCTGAACAATATCATCATTCGGATCAATTTTTATTGCTTCTTCAAGCGCCTCTTTAGCTTTTTTCATATTGTTATTATGAATATAACACATAACAATATTAGTTGCTAACTCTATAGACTTACTCTGCTCAAATGCTTTTTCAAAGTATTGAATTGCTTTATCATAATCTCCTAAAGCTGCATAATTAATACCAAACTCATTATAAACCTCTAATAACCTTTTATCTATTGAGAAGGCTTCATTTAAATAATATATTGCTTTCTCATAATTTTCTAAGTTTCTATATGCAACTGCTATATGATAATAATATTCTGCACTATCTCCTAATACAGACATTAATGGAATTAATATTTCTAAAGATGCTTTAGGATCTGTTATTGATAATTCCTTACCTTTATCATAACTTAAAATTGCAGAAAGATTTTGTTTAAATTCAATAATATCATTATCTTCCTTTCCACCTAACTCCAAATACTTCTGTAACGCTTCCATTGCAAATATGAAATCCCCTTGATCTCTTTTAATAAGTGCATCATATAGATGTGGAAGAGGAAATCCACCAAAGCCTTTAGCTCTATTCAATATTTTCATTTCAATTTCAGTATAATCTTCCTCTTCATTTCTTAACTTATCTGTAACAACAATTAATTTTTCATATACTTCTTTTGTTTCTTCTACTTTAGATAATCCCATTAAGAATATAAATGCATCTTCAAATTTTTCTTCTTTCACTAAATTAAAGATTTTACTCTTAATAAATTTTATTGAATCATCATTTGCCTTTAATAACTTTCTATAATCGTCATTAAATCTGAAGTCTTCATCTGCCCCTAGAACAAAGAACATTCCCTCATATAAAATACTAAGTGGTATATGTTCCATGCTATCTCCACCTTTAACCTTATTTATGAGCTCATCACTTCTAATTGCAACATAAATAGCATTAGGTAGTTTATATGTTCCTATTTGTGCGCCTTCTTTAAGTTCAATAAACACCAATTGTTCAAGTCTCTTCTTTAGTCTAACTAATATTTTCATATTCACACCACGTTTCTTTATTTTACTTTAATATTATATCTATAAGATTCTCTACTTGAGTCTTAAGAGATTCTCTCTTTTCATTTAATTCTTCCTTATCTTTTCCATTTGTGCTAAGATATATTTTAATCTTAGGTTCTGTTCCAGAAGGTCTAACAACAAACCATGAATCATCAGTAAATATAAATTTAAGAACATTTGATTTTGGAAGATTAATTTTTTCAATTTTCTTTTCTTCACATATTAAACACTGACTTTTATTATAATCTTGTATTTCTTTAATATTGAAATCATTAAAGTCAATATTACTCATATTCCTTAATCTATCCATAGCTACTGCTATTTTTTCTGCACCTTCTTTTCCTTCTAACGTTATAGAAATTAGGTCTTCTTTAAAATATCCGTATTTCTCATATAACTCAAATAATCTATCCTTTAAACTCTGATTTTTAAGTTTATAATATAATGCCATTTCACATATTAATGCAGATGCAATAACAGCATCTTTATCTTTGACAAAAGCTCCACTTAAATATCCAAAGCTCTCTTCAAGTCCAAAAATAAATTTTTTCTCTCCAGATTTCTCAAATCCATAAATTTTTTCACCAATATATTTAAACCCTGTTAATACATCACTTATTGAACATCCATAATCTTCTGCAATCCTTTTAATCATGTCTGTTGTAACAATAGTTTTTATTATTTCACCATTTTCAGGCATAATACATTTCTCTTTCATTGAAGATAATAAATAGTCACTTATTAAAATCCCTATCATGTTTCCATTGAATACAAAGTATTCATCGCCATCTTTACAAAGTACACCTATTCTATCACAATCCGGATCTGTTCCAATTACTATATCACTCTCAAATCTTCTTGCTAAATTCAACGCAAGTTCAAAGGCTCTTGAATCTTCTGGATTTGGATATGGAACTGTAGGAAAATCACCATTAGGCTTTTCCTGTTCTTCAACCACAACTACATTTTTAAATCCTAACTCATCCAGTACTCTTCTAACAGGAACATTACCAGATCCATGTATAGGAGTATATACAATCTTTATTTTATCAGCATTTTCATTAATCATATCTCTTCTTATAATTAATTGTTTTACCTTTTCCATATAAAGCTTATCTATATTTTCACCAATAATATTTAGAAGACCTTTTTCTTTAGCTTCCTCTAAAGATATTCTTTTTATCTCTTCAAAGTTTTCAACTTTATTTACAGAATCAATTATTTCTCTAGCAGCATCATCTGTAATCTGCCCGCCATATTCGTTGTAAACTTTATACCCATTGTATTCCTTTGGATTATGTGATGCTGTAATAACTATCCCACCTTTAGCTCCACAAACTGGAATACTAAAAGAAAGTTCTGGAGTAGGTCTTAAATCATCAAAAAGATTGACTTCTATTCCATTACCACAAAGAACACCTGCAACAACTTCACTAAAATATTTTGAGTTATTTCTTGAATCATAAGCTATATTTATTATTATATTACTACCTTCATATTTATCTAATAGATAATTAGCTAACCCTTGAGTAGCTTTACCAATAGTAACATAATTCATTCTGTTACTACCTACCCCCATCTTACCTCTTAAACCACCTGTACCAAATTCAAGATTTTTATAGAAACACTCCTCAAGTTCTTTTTCATCCATAGCTTTAATTATCGCCTTAAACTCTTCACTTATAAAATCACTTTCTATCCATTTATCTGCAACCTTTTTATACATATAAATCCCTCCTTACATCCAAAATTAATTATACTAAATTATCCTAACATATACAACTTAAAGAAATTTGTTATTTTTTTTTAAATACTCTTGAATTTTTTGTTATAATATAACATAATATAACAGCAAGATTAATTTTAAGGGGGCTGTAAAATGGACAACAATAGACCATACGAATCAACTAATAATGATTTTAATCATTCTACATCTTCACCAATGACTTTAGGAGATTGGGTAGTTACTCTTTTACTTCTTATGATACCAGTAGTTCGTTTAGTACTTTTGATTGTATGGGCTTTTTCTTCAGAAACTAATGAGAATAAGAAAAATTTTGCAAAAGCTTCTCTTATTCTAATGGGAATTATCATCCTTATTACTATAGTATTTGTAGCTTGTACTTCAGCATTAATATTGAATTCATTTTAATTACTGCAATTTAAAATCAAGAATAAGACAAAGCTGACCTTAGGTCAGCTTTGTTGTGATTCATTATATATAGTATCTATTAGCATATCATTAGTAGTCATATCTACTTCTTCTTCAACATATTTTGCATGTGTAACGCTCATGACAACACTATTTAAAGGTTCCATAAAAGTTAAATCTTCGCCTATTTCTAAGTCAGCAATTCTCATCATATCTCCAACTCTCATGTTAGCCACATCAATTTTTATCTTTTCAGGAATTGAACTTGCAGGGCCTTTTACCTTTATACTATTCTTCTCTTTCTGAAGAATTCCACCATTACTTTTTATCATTGTTTCATGATCTAAGTAAATAGGTACCTCTGTACATATCTCTTTATTTTTATCTATACTTTCCAAATCAATATGTATTATATTATGTTTAACTGAATCTCTCTGAATTTCTTTTATGAGAACCATTTCATTACTTCCATTTATATTTGCACTGGTAATTCCATGTTCTCCATGCTCTCTAATATATTTGCCTAGTTCAATTTCTCCTATTTCAAAAAGAAAATTTTCTCTGTTTTTTCCATATAAAATCCCTGGAACAGAATTTTTATTTTTTCTTTTTCTTTCTCTATTAACTAAATTTAAACAGTTCATATACATTCCTCCCATTCCTTTCTATTATTAACAGAATGGGAAAAGAATATTCATATATTATCTGATTATTTTCTTATTATTGTTAATCTCTCTTCAACATTGTTTTTTTCAAATTTTTCATGATGCTTAACATATTGCATCATATTAAGATGAATTACAGGTTGATACGTTCTAATAATTCTCTTAAAATAAGATATTACATAATCAAGTTTATTCATAGGTGATACAACACTTGTATTAAATCTAACGGTTAACTTTTTCTTTTTTTTATGTGCTGCGTCTTGCACATCATCATAAATATTTAATCCCTTATTTATAATAAGAACTTTTTCAAAATTTACTCTCATTAATTCTTTATATTTATCATTTACTTCCTCAAGAAATTTTTCATTAAGATATCCATTTTCCTTAGTAAATCCAGCATATTCATTCATTATGTCATTAAGAAGTTCATTGGTTTTTTCTCTTAATTTAAGTACCTTTTCAGCAATAGTTTTTATTAATTCAGCCTGTTTTATACCTTCAGTAATTAAAATATCTGCTGCTTCTATAGCCTCATTATAATCTTTTCTATCCCTTTTGATATCGCCTTCATTTTGAAGTGCATTTATTAAACTGTTATTGCTACTTTCATCAAAAAATGCAGAATAAAAGTAAAAATCTCTCCCTAGTTTTTTTAATAACTTTTCATCAGTAACAACATTATTATTCTCGTCTAAGTATACTATGCCAGAATCATTTTTTTTTAAGGAAAGAAAGCTTTTCTTTGATAAAACAACTTCTCTGTAAAATGCCTCATCTACATTAACCTTTTTTGATATTTTTGCCTTTTCACCCATCTTGATTACTTTCTTTAATGAATTCATAACTTCATTAGTCGGCACCTCATAGAAACTCATATCAAATCCTCCTATTCGCATCTTCAATCTCATCTAATTTTACAGAACAATTTTCTTAATTTCTAAAAAATAAAAAAGTTCTTTTTACCCATGTTCATATTATTACACATATTATATCACAACGGAATAAAAAAGGC
This sequence comes from Oceanirhabdus sp. W0125-5, assembly GCF_027938815.1. Lineage (GTDB taxonomy): Bacteria > Bacillota > Clostridia > Clostridiales > Clostridiaceae > Oceanirhabdus. The sequence goes on along the minus strand of NZ_CP115913.1, from coordinate 2,587,781 downwards.
ACAGTATATGTGCCTTTTTTACAATAAGTTATCATTTTATTAATGATTTATTTAACCTGTTCCATTCCAACTCTGAATGCCTTTTTATTCAATTCAATAGCCTTTTTAGGAACTAGTCTTTCAATTACTCCGTCCCAGTCCATATCGTCAAGTTCTAAAGCCTTTACTAAAGCCCCAAGAAGAACAACATTCTGAGCTTTAATATTCCCTAGTTCTTTTGCAATATCTCCAGCTTTAACAAAAATTGAATTTTTAACCTCTTTTTGTACCTTTTCTTTTACACCAGTTGGATAACTTTCTTTTCCAATTAGAACTGGTACTGGATGAATTTCATAATCATTTACTACTGCATGACCTCCATCTTTAAGATACTCTAACCATCTAGCGACTTCAGATTTTTCAAAAGCAACAATAATATCAGCTTTTCCTTTTTCAATTAAAGGAGAATATACTTTTTCACCAAATCTTACTTGAGTTGATACACTTCCTCCTCTTTGAGCCATTCCGTGTACCTCAGACATTTTAACATCATATCCACTTTCTAAAAGACCCTGTGATAGAATCTTAGAAGCTAATATTGTTCCTTGTCCACCAACTCCAACGAATAAAATACTTTTAACTTTACTCATGGCTTTCACCTACTTTCTCGATTGCATCAAATGGACATACTTGTTTACATACTTCACATCCATTACACATACTTTCATCGATTGTGATTACTCCATCTACAAATTTTAATGCAGGACATCCAGTTTTTAAGCATACCTTACATTTCTTACACTTTTCTTGATTAACAACACACTTCAATCCTGCTCTTGCTTTCATTACATCTTTGATAAGAGCACATGGTTGTCTTGTAATTATTACAAATGGTTCAGTACTATCATGAGCATCTTTAACTGCTTGTCTAGTTTGCTTAAGGTTATAAGGATCCACAACTCTCATGTTAGATTCTTTAACACCTATTGATTTAACTAAGCTTTCCATATCAATTATTGGCGCTGGTTGCTTCTGAAGAGTTTTACCCGTACCTGGATTTTCTTGATGTCCAGTCATTCCAGTGATACTATTATCAAGTATTACTGTAACTATAGGTACATTGTTATAAACAGAGTTAATTAATCCAGTAACCCCTGAATGGAAGAATGTTGAATCCCCAATTATTGAGAATACTTTTTGACCTTCTCTTCCACCCATATCATTGGCTTTTTGGAATCCTATCCCTCCTGATACTGATGCACCCATACAAATAACTGTATCACCAATGTTAAGTGGTTCGATCATTCCTAATGTATAACATCCAATATCACTTGTAGCCACAATATCTTTATATTTTGACATTTCAAAGAATATTCCTCTATGAGGACATCCTGGACATAATACTGGTGGTCTTGATGGCGGTTGAACATCAACAGAGTAAGCAACCTTTGCTTCTTCACCAAGAATAGCTTTTCTAATAATATCTGGATTCAATTCTCCACATATAGGAATAATATCTTTTCCATGACATTCAATTCCCATAGCTCTAACTACATTCTCAAGATATGGATCATTCTCTTCAATCACATATAATTTTTCAACTTTGCCTGCAAATTCTCTTATCATTTCATCTGGTAATGGGTAGCTGAATCCAATCTTCAGATAAGATGCATTGTCACCAAATACTTCTCTTGCATACTGATATGGAATACCGCTAGTTATAATACCAATTTTAGTATCTCCCATCTCAATTCTATTTAATGAACAATTATTTGAATACTGTCTTAACTTCTCTAATCTTTCTTCAACTTCTGGATGCTTAACCTTTGCATGTCCAGGAGACATTACATATTTAGTTACATCTTTCTTGTATTCTTTTTGTGGAACATCAACTCTCTCACCTAATTCAACTACTGTCTTAGAGTGTGAAATTCTAGTTGTTACTCTGAACAGAACTAAAGTATCAAATTCTTCTGAAACTCTATATGCTTCTTTCATAAAATCAATACATTCTTGTGAATCTGAAGGCTCCATCATAGCTACTTTTGCATGTGGTGCGTAGAATCTATTATCTTGTTCATTTTGTGATGAGTGCATTCCTGGATCATCTGCTGAAACAACAACAAATCCTCCATTAACCCCTGTGTAAGCCATTGTAAAGAACGGGTCTGCAGCAACGTTAAGACCAACATGCTTCATTGTTGATAAAGCTCTTACGCCTGAAATACATGCCCCTGAAGCTACTTCAAAAGCAACCTTCTCATTTGGAGCCCACTCTGCATAAACCTTCTCATATTCTGCGAAATTTTCAAGTATTTCAGTACTTGGTGTTCCTGGGTAAGCTGATGCAACTGTTACACCTGCTTCAAAAGCTCCTCTAGCTATAGCTTCATTACCAGTCATTATAGCTTTCATAAATATTCCTCCCCATGTAAATTGTTTATATGCAATTATAGATTCCACTTATTGTTTTAAGTTTATTTCCTTAATTATCCTTAATATAGCTTGACCATACCTTTTCCTCATTAACTTTAAACAATGTAAGCATTTAATCTATAAAATCAACTATTTTTATTTAGAAATCATAGCACTTAATGCAATTGAGTATAATTTAGATTTTGCACTATCAGCTCTAGAAACTAAAACTATAGGACATTTCGCTCCCATAACTACTCCAGCACTAACTGCTCCACCCATGTAAGTTAAAGATTTTCCTAAAAGATTACCTGCTTCAATATTTGGAACTAACAAAATATCTGCATCTCCTGCAACGTCACTAACTATACCTTTATGCTCAGCTGCTTCTTTAGAAATTGCATTATCAAAAGCTAAAGGTCCATCAATAATACACCCTTTAATCTGCCCTCTTTTATTCATTTGAACTAAAGCTGCTGCATCAAGTGTAGCTGGCATACTAGGATTCACTACCTCTACAGCACAAAGTGGCGCTACTTTTGGTGTTTCAACTTCAAGAGCTTTTGCAACCTTTACTGCATTGTTAATAAGACCAACCTTATCACTTAACTCAGGATATGTTACCATTCCACCATCAGTTAGCAATAACAATTTATGATATGCGTTACTTTCATATACCATAATGTGTGAAAGTAATCCGCCTCCTCTTAATCCTTCTTCTTTATTAAGAACAGCCTTCAAAAGTACTGAAGTACCTAATAATCCTTTCATTAAAAATTGTGCTTCTCCATCTTTAACACATTTAACTGCTAATCTTGCAGCTTCTTTAACATCAGCTGCATGAATTATTTTCATAGAACTAATATCTAAATTCTCATTATTAGCAACCTCAGTAATTTCTTTCTCATCACCAACTAATATTGCTTCAACAATCCCTTCTTTTACAGCCTCACAAACCGCTTGTAGAACTGGTTTATCCTGTGCTGCTGCTACAGCTAATGTCATTTTCTCTCCTGCTTTTGCTTTTTCTAATAAAGCATCTAAGCTCTTTATCATTTTTATCACCCTTTCAATTATAAATCATAATATAATTGGAATTCCACAGGTGTAGGAACAGGCATAACCTTCTTAACTTCCTTTTCATACTTCTTATGAATCCAATTATCTATAAAGTCTTTATCAAATACTCCTCCCTCAAGTAAGAATTGATAATCTTTCTTTAACTCTTCTAATGCTTCTTCTAATGACTTTGGCAGAGCTTCAATCTTATCTTGTTCTTCTTTTGGAAGATCAAATACATTTACATCAAAAGGCCCATATCCTTCTTCAGTAGGATCTATCTTATTAACTATTCCATCTATACCAGCCATTAACATAGCTGAGTATGCAACATATGGATTACATGTAGCATCTGATGATCTAAATTCAAATCTTTTTTCTTCTGGGTTTCTTACATACCCTGGAACTCTTATAACTGAACTTCTATTTCCTGTTGCAAAACACACAGATACTGGTGCTTCAAAGCCAGGTACTAATCTCTTATAGGAATTTGTTGATGGATTAGTAAATGCCAATAACGCTTTAGCATGTTTTAATATACCTCCAATGAAGTATAACGCATCCTGACTTAATCCAGAATATCCATCAGCATCATAGAATAAATTTTGTCCATTTTTTCTCAATAACATATGAACATGCATTCCACTTCCTGCTTCTCCATAAAGAGGTTTAGGCATAAATGTAGCACTTTTACCATGTCTTAATGCTTCATTCTTTATAACATACTTAGCCATCATTGTATTATCTGCCATACTAACCATATTACCTAATTCAACTTCAATCTCATGTTGCCCTGCAGATCCAACTTCATGATGGTGATACTTAACTTCAATTCCCATTTCAAGGAGTTTAAGAGTCATCTCACTTCTCAAATCATTATTAACATCATATGGTAATGCAAGATGATATGAAGCCTGGAATGGAGCTTTATAGCCTTTATTATCTTCTTTAGAGTTTGTATTCCATGGTGCCTGATTTGAATCAATAAAAACCTCCTGGTGATGATTTTCAACACCAAAATTCACTTTGTCAAAAATATAAAATTCAAACTCTGGTGCAATTAAATACTCATCTGCTATCCCCAAATTGTTTAAATATTTATTTGCTTTTTCTACTAAATATCTTGGATCCCCTGAAAATCTTCCTTCTTTTTTACCAATAGTATGAATATTTGCAATCATACTAATTGTTTTCACACCACAGTAAGGATCAATAAATGCCGTTGTTATATCTGGTATAAATCTCATATCTGATGATTCAATCTTTGAATACCCATAACTTGATCCATCAAATCCAATACCATCTGTAAATGTTCTCTCGTTTAATCTTTCAACAGGTATTGCTAAGTGCTTCCATCTTCCATTTAAAGTTATTACTTTAAAATCAATCATTTTAATTTCATTTTCTTGTATGTATTGTTGGAGCTCCTCAATTTTTTTAAACATATTTAATTCCCCCCATGGTTATAAATATTATTTTCAAAATAGTTTATATTTTTAGTATAATACTAATCTTTTTTTTATGTCAATTCTAAGTGCTAAAGCGTTTGTAAAGTTCCTAGATATTTTTTAATATAAGCAGTAATCAGAACGCCAAAAGGAATCAAAATATTTATAGTTCCACTATAGAATGGCCATACTTCTATAAGAAATTCTAACCCTATTAATATACTCTGATATTCAATGAAATAAAGATTAACACAACACATAATAAATGGTGTTACCATAGAATCATATTTCTTTAATTCAAAAAGCCTCTGAAGAGCTTTAGAACCAGCTAAAATAAATATACTCGCCCGCAGGAATTCACATACAATGAAAATTATTGAAATAACACTTTCCAACCTTTGAAATGCTGTTCCTAAACGAATTCTACGGTAACGCTCATATCCTGGAAAATGGGCCCTCATACTATTTTGCACTCCTAACACTAAAACATCTTCAAGTGTAAGAATAAGAATAATTCCTCCTGCTAATAAAACAGCTGTAAAAAAAACTTTTTGAAACTTTTTTGGTGAAGCATATTTATCCCCGAAACATGTAAACATAATTAATCCAGAGAAAGATGTAGTAACTACTGAAATAACTCCTAAATAAATATTATAATACCCCTGTGATAGTATTGGCTTTATATTCTCAAAATTATGATGTGGTATGAGAATGAAAATAATAGTCCATCCTAATACAAATGCAACAAATAAAAATAACACACTCCATTTACCTATAATTTTTAATCCTAATTTTACTATCCACGCAGTTAAAATTGCCATACATATCACAAGTATTAATATTGGTGTCTTTTTTAGTCCAACAAAATGAATAAAATCAACTATATTGAAAAAAGTCAAAGTTGTAGAATGAATTGCAAACCATAGATAAATAATAATTAATATTTTCCCTATCCATTTTCCAGTTATCAATTCAAAAATCTGAAAAAGATTTTTTCCGGGATATAACTCCAAAAATTTGCAATATACTTTTACAATTGGAATAATCAAAAATATAGAAATTATTACTGCAATCCAACTATCCTCTTTTGCAACACTTCCTGCTCCAAATAGCAAAGTAGTTCCTGGTGTAAATAATAATACCATTGCAGTTATTTCACTGCTTTTTATTTTCTCTTTCATTATTAACTCCTTTTATAAATTCTTGAAGAAAATAACTATCTCTTCAATTAAATCCACTGGAGTTTTCATTTCTATCTCAAAGTAGATTATTATACTTAATACTACTTGACACAACATTAGAACTGAATATATAATTTTCTCTTTTGTTTGCCCCTTTTTTAAATTGTGCTTAAATTCATAATATATTATAAAAAAATAAAAAACTATAATTAGTACTAAAATCATTTTACTTGCCAACCTTTATAGTATTTTTCTTTAATGCACTTCCTCTAATATGAACTTCACAATCTACATTAACTTTTGCAAGTTTAAATTCTGCATCCCATTTTTCTTTGGTTTTTTTCCAATATTCAGGTTGTTTCTTTTTTAATATTTCACCAAATCCAAAAATATCACTCTTTAAATCATTTTGAGCTTTATATATAAGTTTGTTAATATTCCGTTCTAATAATTTTTCTGCTGTTCTTTTTATTTCATATCTTCCCGGTTTTGATAGATAATCTTCTTCACCGCCTCCAATTTCAGATACAAGTACATTTACATCGATTTTTATATCAAAATTAATTTCATCATTCACAAGGTAAGGTTTAATTTTTTTACTAAAGCCTACCATCTCAAGTGATACATTAGTTTCATCTGAAAGACTTATTGGAAAAACAGTTTTCAATTTTTCATTGCCTTTAATAAAAGTAAGATATAATGTTTCTTCTCCATCCAATAGTCCTACCACTTTATCTCCTTTAAATACATGAGTTCCTTTTGTTTTTGCTACAATATCATTTGCTGTGTGCCCCACATATATATTTGTGATAGTTGGTGATATTCCTTCTCTTGTAAGTTCATCAACAAATTCATATAATTTTGTAGATAAAAATCTACCACTTAATTCCTGAGATTGAACTGTTTTAACAATTTGATATGATATTATTTCTTCCAAATCCTTTGTTTTTTTAAAAACGTCTCCTGCATTCTTTTCCTCACACACAAAAACAAGCATATCTGACCTTACATCAACATCCCTATCTACAAGATCAATAACAGGTATAATACCTTCTTCCGCTATCTTTTTATCAATTACATACAAAGCAGCATGCCTAGTACTAACCATACTTCCCGTTGTAGTTATTGTTTCTCTAAAGCAACCGTGAACAGTTTTTCCTCTTCCTTCAAGTACCACTGATTGAATAGAATTACCATCTTCAGTTGGTTGTATTACTTCTAATGTTAATAAATATTCTCCAGTATGCTCATCTTTATCAATTGCTATTCCAGCTACTGGTATTACATTATTAAACTCAGTATAATCCCAGCACGAACTGCTTATAAAGCAGTTACAAATTACTACCGCTACTATTAGCCATACCTTAATTCTCTTCTTCATCGTCATTATTATCACCTAAATTTTCATCATTGGATGTTTTTATACTATCTTTTGCTATTTGCTTAGTACGTTTTCTCAATCTCCACCAAGGTGCCCTAAAAATTGTTCGGAATATATCTTCCATTTTCAAATTTCCCATATATAGCATATAATTTATACCAAAGCTCTTCATTGCCATAAGGTGAATAAATACTCCCATAACAGAAAAAATATATCCGTACAAACCTAATACTGATGAAGATATCAAAAATAAAAACCTTAAAAATATCAATGCCTCCTGCATATTAGATAGCACAAGTGCTGATATCTCTGTAAGTGCAATAACAATTACCATAGGTGCACTTACAAATTTAGCCTTTACTGCTGCATCTCCTAATACTAACGCTCCAACAATTGAAATTGCTGATCCTACATGTTTAGGCAGCCTAACTGATGCTTCTCTTAATATCTCAAATACTAATAACATTGCAAGACATTCAAAAAATGTTGGAAAAGGAACTCCTACTCTAGATAAATATATACTCATTGCTAGTTGTGTAGGAATCAATTCTCTATGAAATGTGCATGCTGCTACATACAGTGCTGGTGTACTGCATCCAATAAAAAATGCTAAATATCGTAAAACTCTATTCACACTGCTATATATGTAATGGCTATAATTATCCTCATTAGATTCAAAACACTCATGAAATAAATACGGAATAGTAATCGCCACTGGTGTACCATCACATAATATTGCAACTTTCCCATCAAGGATTTTTTCACACACCACATCTGGCCTTTCAGTAAACCCAGTAGTTCTGAATGGTGATTTAGGGTGATCCTCTATAAACTCCATTATCTTAGCTGTTGACAATACATAATCAACATCTATTTTTTTCATTCTCTTTTTTAGCTCATTAAGAATTTTATCATTAACAAGATCATCCACATAGCAAATAGCAATTTTCGTCCCACTACGTCTTCCCATCTTCATCATCTCAAATTTTAGTTCTGGATTATTTATTCGTCTTCTTATTTGTTCTAAATTCCCAATAAGAATTTCCGTAAACCCCTCTCTAGGACCTCTAATTACACTTTCTGCTTGTGGTTCAATTATACTCCTCCCGCTATATTCCTTTGTATCTATCACCAATGCTTTAATCTGACCTTCAAAAAGTACTAAAGAATCTCCTCTAAGTACACTGTCAATCATCTCTTTTTCACTTGTTTCTATTTTTATAGACTTAGCAACAATTTTACTATACGCGAGCTCCTCCAAGAAATTGTCCTGTGATAAATTTCTTTCATATATCAAGCTTTTAATTACATTTTCATTTATTACATCACCATTAATCATGCCTTCATTGAATATTACATAACATTCAAAGTTAGATTCTATATTTATTATTTTCCTGTAATGTATTGTTCCATTTTTATCAAAAACCTTATTTTTCAGATTTTCAATATTTTCAGATAAATTTTTTGTAAGTTTAAAATCTTTACTCATATTCAGCTCCTAAAGTGTTATTATAAATATCTTTTGTTTATTTGTAGATTATATTCATACTTTAGGGGGAGTACCTAAAACAAATGTAGAATTGAGAGTTGAGAATTGAGAATGATGGACATTTCTCTACGAGAAATTTTAATTTATTGTTCCTTGGATAATGGGAGTTTACTCGTTTCATCTTTGATGAAACATTGTGTTTAAACATCGATATTTCTTTGTACTCTATATAAAATGATTTAACATATAACACCACTAACCCTTTCCAAATATTGAAATCATTGTTGATATTCTGTATAATTAAAAAGAGCATGTATACTACAATTATTAAATAACATAACCACAAAACCTTTTAATACTAAGTAAATAGAATAGTTTGAAATTAAGAATACTAATATTTTTCTAAAGTTAGAATAGGAGATAATTACATTGAGTGATGATAATAAAAAGTTATTTAAATACCTAGGTATTCTATTCTTAGCAGTATTACTAACATATAGACTTCCTCATGATTCATATTCTATAAGTCACTATATTTTAAGACCAATAAGACATAAAAATAGCGTTTTTCATCTTACTGGTTTACTACCATTGGTGACATTCATTATTGGTATAAAAAGAATTTTAAGTTTAGAAAGATTTGCAAATAAGAGTAAAATACTAATTGCATTATTAATAATAATAGTTGTATTGCCAATAATGGAATGGTCATTAGATTTTACTAGAACAAATTATCACTGGTTAAGGAGAGATGGATTAAAATCTGTAGACATAGTAGAGTCAGATATTAATTTAGAAAATTTTAATGATGAATTAACTATAAGTTTTAATTTGAAAATAAAAGATTACAGCAGAAAACAAAATAAATTTAAAATAAGAGTGTATTTACCAAAATCCCTAAGTAATAATATTGGCAATGAATTTTATGAGTTTGAAAATGAATACAGAACCCATGGCAATCGAAGTGTAACAACTATAAAGGAACAATTTGTTGTTAAGTTAGATAATTATTCAATCCAAAAAATTTTATTTAAGACCAAATGGTATTGGGAAGATGTTGTGTATGAGTTATATGATGAAAAAGAAGTGATTAAAAATATAAAACACGGTTTATAAATATATATAATTATAGTACAAATACGCACTACACATTAAAAAGGAGTAAAATCTATTGTATGAATAAACAATAGTTTTACTCCTTTAATTAACATGAATTATTATAGTTAAAATACAAATAAACTCTCAACTCAGTTTTTACTTATAAATTATTCTTGAGTCAACTTCGTTAACATCAGCACATCCTGTTAATATCATAGCTGATTTTAATCCGCTCTTTAATGTGTTAATATACTCTTGAACACCTTCTGTTTTTCCACCAAATGATGCCCATACAAATGGTCTTCCAATTAAGATTCCATCTGCGCCTAATGCAAGTAATTTAAGCACATCTATTCCAGTTCTCACACCACCATCGGCAAATATTTTAACTTTTCCTTTTACCTCTTCTGCAATGGCTGGTAACACTTCCGCTACTCCTGGAGTATGATCTAATACTCTTCCTCCATGATTTGATACTACAATTCCATCAACACCTGCTTCAACAGCTAATAATGCCTCATCAACTGTCATTATTCCTTTAAGAATGAACGGGAGTTTAGTTGACTTTGCTATCTCTCTTATATCTTCAACTGTTTTAGGCATTACAGGTTTACCATGTAATGCTAGTGTTATAAGTCCACATGCATCAATATCCATTCCTACTGCAAAAGCTCCCGCCTCTTCAGCAAGCTTTATCTTTTTTATAACATTTTCATTTTCCCAAGGTTTAATAAATACAATACCATCTCCATTATATTTATTAAGCATTTTTAGATTTGTTGTAAGGAAAGAATCTACCGCAGTATCTCCAACCATAGGATATATTCCACTTTTAATACACCCTTCAATAACCCACGTAATGTATTCTTCTTCTGAATACTTACCTCCCATATTTAATGTTGTTCCTGATACAGGAGCAGCAAATACTGGAATATCCATATCCTTACCAAAAAAGTTACACTTCATATTAGGTTCTTTAATATTGTGTATAGTTCTCATGTTTACCTTAATTGACTTTAAAGCTTCATAATTTGAAGTAAATGCTGACGCTGTTTCTTTCCCACCCATACCTGGAACTTCTCCAGCACATGCAATTCCATTACATTCTCTGCAAACCCTACAAGAAGCATTAAGGTTTTCTCTTGCATTCATCAAAGTTTCCTTATAACTCATCTTTATCTCCCCCTCTAGACTAAAAAAACAAATGTATAATTGAAAATGGAGAATGGAGAATGATGGATGTTTCTGCATACGCAGAAACTACATTTTTTTGTTCTTAAAACAATGATTTTAACTTATTTTATCTACGATAAAAATATTGTAGTTCAGATACAATATTTTATTAATATGAAACAAGTAAAATCATAATGTCCAAGGAACAACAAGATTAAAATTTCTCGAAGAGAAATGTCAATCATTGTACATTATACATTCTCCATTTTCTTTTAGTTCTCCACTTCTTTTAAAAGTTCATCAATGTTTTCTTCTGTAAAAATTTTAATTCCATGTCTATTTAAAAGTGCAGCAGTAACTCCATTTCCTTCTTTTTTCTCTCCTGAGAAACTCCCATCGTATATCATTCCAAATCCACAAGATGGGCTTCTGGCTTTAAGCACAGCATATTCAGCGCCTATAGATTGGGCAATCTTTAATGTCTCTTGTGCTCCTTTTAAAAACTCGTCTGTTACATCGTCACCTTCGGGTCCTTTGATAACCCCTCTTCCATCTAGTACTTCTTCACCAGTACTATGGATAATTTCATGAGGTATTCTAGGTGTTGACTGCCCACCCAATTGTTCCGGACATACTGGTACGGCTTTACCACTCTTAAGTAGTTCTAAGGCTTTTTCATTAAGGTTATTCCCACCATCGTACTTGCAGTTTATTCCACACAAGCATGCACTCAAAATGATTTTCATGTTTTCACCTCTAATTTTATTTAAGGATTGCGATTGTTACTCCTGCTCCACCTTCACCATAAACCCCAGGTCTATATTCCTTAACGTGTTTATGTCTTTTAAGCATATCTGTAACAACCTTTTTAAGTACTCCTGTACCTAATCCGTGTATTATTGTAACTTCTCCTAGACCACCCATATAAGCATCATCAAGATATTTATCTACTGTCATAAGGGCTTCTTGTGAGTCCATTCCTCTTAAATCAACAGATGAACTTACGCTTCTCATCTTAAGTTTCATTTCTTTGCTTCTCTTCTTATTTTTATATTCTGAAGCTGTATCGCCTTGACCACATGCTCTTAGTTGATCAACCTTAACATTAACTTTCATTATGCCAGCTTGAACCGTCACTTCACCTTTTGAGTTTGGCTTAGTAAGGACTGTTACTTTTTGATTTAATGTTGTAAGAAGAACAATCTGTCCTTCATGAACAGTTTTTAATTTGTTACCTTTATCTTGTTCAGTTGATGAAATTGCTCTATCTTTTGAAGCAATCTTATCTCTCAGCTTTAATCTTTCTTTTTCAAGCTGTTGTCTTGCCTCTGAAGTATATCCCATAGCTTCCATTTTTCTGATGTTCTTTAAAATCTCATCAGCCTCTTCTTTAGCTTGTTTAAGTATCATCTTCGCTTCTCTTTGAGCTTCAATAATTGCTTTATCTCTAACATTCTCCAGTTTAGCAGATTTTTCTTGATATCGCTCCTTAATCTTCTGAGCTTCCATCTTTATTCTTAAACTCTCTCTCTCATTCTTCTCTGCTTGTATTTTTTTACTTTGTAAACTCTCTATCAAGCTTTCAAATTCAAGATTGATTTCTGAAATATTGCTTTTTGCATTCTCAATAATATAATCACTTAATCCTAGTCTTCTTGATATTTCAAAGGCATTTGATTTACCAGGAACGCCAATTAATAATCTATATGTTGGTCTTAATGTATTTACATCAAATTCAACTGAACCATTCTCAACGCCTTCTGTTTTAAGCGCATATCCTTTAAGTTCACTGTAATGAGTTGTAGCTGCAATTTTACATCCTCTTTTTCTAAGATCTTCAAGAATCGATATTGCAAGAGCGGCTCCTTCAGTTGGATCTGTTCCTGCTCCAAGTTCATCAAAAAGTACTAAAGATTTTTCATTAGCATTTTCCATTATGTGAACTATATTAGTCATGTGAGAAGAGAATGTTGATAAACTTTGTTCTATACTTTGTTCATCCCCAATATCTGCATATATGTCCTCAAAGAAGCTTACTGTTGAACCATCTCTTGCTGGTATCATCAATCCACTTAATGCCATTATTTGAATTAATCCAAGTGTCTTTAAGGTAACTGTTTTACCTCCTGTATTTGGACCTGTAATAACAAGGGAGTTATAATGCTTCCCAACATAAATATCATTTGCCACAACTTCATCCTGATTAATAAGCGGATGTCTTCCTTGTATTATATCAATAATTCCATCATCATTAATTATTGGCATTGAACAGTTTAATTCTAAAGCATATTTAGCTTTTGCAAATATAAAATCAAGTTCCCAAATTATATCACAGTTAATTTTTATTACAGAATGATTTTCATATATAAGCGCTGATAATTCAGCTAATATTTTTTCAATCTCAGCTCTTTCTTTTATCATAAGTTCTTTTATTTCATTGTTTAAATTTACAAGTGATATAGGCTCTATAAATAAAGTTGCTCCTGAAGCACTAACATCATGAACAAGCCCTTTTACAGATCCTTTATGCTCTGCCTTTACGGGGATAACGTACCTATCTCCTCTTATAGTATATAGATTCTCCTGAAGATAACTTGAGTATGTTCTTACAAGTGACCCTACTTTGTCTTTAACATCATTATTCTTATTTTTCAGAGTTCGTCTAATTGAGAATAACTTTTCACTTGCCTTATCACTAACCTCATCTTCACTGATTATTGCAGTGAAAATTCTATCTTCTATAAACTTTAAAGGTGTTATTCCAGCACATAAGTCTTGCAACTTTTTATACGATATTGTTTCATCATCACTTTTTACATATGTCTTAAATCTTCTAGCACAACTCATTGCTTGAGCAATTTTTAATAATTGACCAGCTTGAAGAGAAGCACCTTTTCCTGCTCTGCTGACACCTTCTCTAACATCATACAATCCTTCAAAAGGCGGGTTACTCTTTTTCATAATTATATTAAAAGCCTCATTAGTTTCTGTTAATCTGTCTTGAATGTCCTTAACAGTATTATAAGGTTTTAAGTTATCTAAAAGTTCTTTACCAACAGAAGACTTCGTATATTTTTTTACTTTATCTTTAATTTTATCAAATTCTAATATTCTTAATGATCTTTCATGCATAAATCTTCACCTACTTCTTTTATTTTGGAGATTTATAGAGATTTAATATTTTTTCAGAAAAATATCTATAGCACCCCTTTAGAAAATTGTCCTTTAGTGGACTTTATGTCTAGTTTATCTCTATATCCATGTAAATACTCCAATACCTCTTTACATTCTTTTGCATTTTCATCAATAAAGTCTATTCTTAATCCCATACCATTATTTCTAAAAGACTCTTTATTCCATATAAGTTCCACAGGAACACTATTATATATATAGCTCCTACAGAAGGGATCTGTGAAAATTGGAAAGTCTACATTCATTCTATCATTTAACACAAACCTTTCGCCTTCACATATCCTATTACATCTATTTTTTATATTCCTTCCTCCAAATGTAGCACCAATAGGACAATATTGACTCACCATCAACTCATATTTTCCATATATAACAACGGCTGTTTTTCCTTTTCTTTCTCTAGCAATACTGTTTAACTGCTTCCTATTCAGTTCAGTTGAAAGATATATTCCATTTAATTCATTCTCAAAAAAGTCTACTCCATATTTATTAAATATATTCAACTTATAATCACCAATAATTACTGTTTTATTTGAGAAGTTTCTTATTATTCCAAGATTTGAAGTTATAATACCTTTTATATATGGTATAAATTCTCTAATCTTACCTACTACAGCATCATATTCTGCATCTTTTATTATATTAGGTATTTTTACATAACACCCTTTTAATTTCTGTGGTTCAATATTCCACATATCTCTGAATGTTATATCTACACATATCTCATCTACTTCTTGATTTCTAACAACATTCATCTGCTCTTTGCTTTTCACAGTTATGATACACTCTGGAATTTCTGATTCTTTTGTAACATATGTTTGATCTATGTCTCTCAATGAATGATTATTCTTATAGCTAGATTTTATACTATCTTCTATCTTTTCTATAAGTTTTCTTCTCAACTCATTAAGAACTGATACTGGAACAAAACCTTCTTCATAAGAATCAAAAATAATTTTTTCAATTTTAAAAGGTGTTTCTCCTTTTTTTTGAAGACTACTTTCTATCTTTTCTTTTAAAACTGGCTTTTTTATAGGTACTTGAACTACATCTCCCTTGATCTTATATCTTACATCTCCATAATCGCAACTCAGTTCAATAGGATATCCAATATTGAACTGTATATTACAACTCAAAGGAATTCTTTTTTCATATATATTCTTATATGATTTAGACAGTTCCATATTTAGATTCACATCAGATGTTTTAAAAAGAGTGTCCCCTTCTTTATATTTCTTAGGTTTTAACTCAACTTTATCCCCTTTAAATGCCCCTTTTACCTCCCTACCTTCTTTAATAATTTTAGATATAGTGAACCCACCATCACCTATTCTGATTCCATCATTCAATGATATATTTCCTAATAATTCAATTTTTCCACTCTTGACTTTTCCAATTTTTACTCCTGTGTTCTTAGGAAATTTAAAAGACATCATATCTCTTCCTATATTACCAAATAAATACGCTTTTGAAAATCCTTCTCTATTAAATAATTGCATCAACTTGTCTTTTTCATGCTGTATTGTTTCTTTATCTGTTTTCTTTTTCTCATATATGAAATCTATAGCCTTTCTGTAACTAGAAACTATACCAGCAACATATTCTGGACGTTTCATTCTACCTTCAACTTTAAGAGATTTAGTTCCACTATCTATTATTTTCTCTAAGTCCTCAATAGTACAGATGTCTTTAGGACTCATGAGATAGCCTTCTTTTCTTTCTCCTTTTTTATTTAATATCTTATAAGGTAATCTGCAAGGTTGAGCACATCTTCCTCTATTACCACTTCTTCCACCAAGTACACTACTCATGAGACATTGGCCAGAATAGCATATACATAGCGCTCCATGAACAAAAATTTCAGTTTCAATTTTATACTCCTTAGACACCTTTTCAATCTCTTTTATATTCAACTCTCTACTAAGAACTATCCTTTGAAATCCTCTATCATTCAGATATTTCGCACCTTCAGCATTATGCACTGTCATTTGTGTTGATGCATGTATTTCTAACTCTGGCAATCTATTTCTTAAACAATGAGCAAGACCATAATCTTGAATAATTACTGCATCAACTCCAACATTATGAAGAAATTGTGCATATTCAATCGCTTCTTCCATCTCTTCATCTTTTATTAATGTATTAAGAGTTACATATACTTTTACACCATAGAGATGACAATAATCTATTGCCCATTCTATGGTTTCATTGTCAAAATTACTCGCATATGCTCTAGCAGAAAACTTAGTCCCTCCTAGATATATTGCATCAGCGCCATTTTGAACAGCTGCAATTAAACTTTCTTTACTCCCTGCTGGAGCTAATAATTCTATTTTTTTCATAATATCACCTATTCGTCTTTACGTATATTTAAAATAACTCCTCTTTCACAATTAATTAAAAATTATCTTGTGTTATTTATTTTAATATACCTTATGTTCTAAAATATTTTATCATATAAACAAAAAAAATGCACACTCTACGCGTGCTTTAAAGGCAAATGTATAATGTAAAATTGATAATGTATAATGGTGGATGTTTCTGCTTTAGGGCAGAAACTACATTTTATTGTTCTTTATAACAAATAGTTTTTACTCATTTTATCTTTAGATAAAATATTGTATCTAATATACAATGCTTCATTCTAAATGAAACGAGCAAAATCCTATTGTTTCATAAACAATAGGATTAAAATTTCTCAGAGAGAAATGTCATTCATTCTACATTATACATTATCAATTATCCATTTCTCTTAAGTTCTACATTATGTTTTTTTAAAGTGATTCATATATTCTAAGTATGTTTTCACCATATTTTTCCCATTTAAATCTTTGTTGAACATATAATTTTAATATATTACTCTTTCTTGCAGATATTGCCTCTACCAATTTCTGCTCAATATCTGCTGGATCGAATGGATTACAATAAAATGCTTTATCCTTAAGATATTCCTTAGCACAACCTTCACTGGATGTTAGGACTTTACACCCACTCCCTGCTGCTTCTAGTGTAGAAAGCCCGGGCATCTCACAGAATCCTGGTACTGCATGAACTTCTGCAAACCTATATGCATTATAAATATTATAGCTATCAAAAAAACCAAAATATTTTACATGTTCTTTTTTCATACATTCACTAAAATAATTCTTATCATCAATATTTCCAACTAGTACAAGTGACATCCCTAACTTTTCTGTAATATCCACTAATGCTTTTTGATTTTTAATTGGATTTATTCTAGCAACACACAACACATATTTATCAAGATTATATCTTTCCTTAAATGAGTATAATGGAATATCATCGTATTCAATCTCACTCCCATAGTATACAACCTCTCCATTGATTTGCCCAAAATCTCTATTTAAGAATCCCATTTCAATATCGCTGCTGCAAATTACTCTCTTACTTTTTTTAAGTATTTCCCCTCTGTACAAGTTACACCGCTTCCATAGCTTAATAGATTCTATTTTCTTTTTAAACTTAAAGTACCTCTCATAATTCCAGTATAAAGGCGATATTACAATATCACATTTATTTCTCATAGCTTCTTTATAATATTTATACATCTCTCCTGTTGAATTAAGGTCAAATAGATGAACAACATCGTATTTAGAAAAATCGCATTTTCCTCCATTATTAATATCAACATGTATATTTCTTTTTTTTAAAAATTTATAAATTTTCTGACATTGTTGAGTATCAGCAGAATAATATTTATAACAATTCTGTCTTACACACAGAAGTACTCTCATAGCTCCCCCTAATTAATCATCTCTTTATGTTACTAAAGTATGCGTTACTTTTTTCAATTATTACATTATATATGTACTTACTTCATAATATATATTAACCTATTAGTGTTATATAGAGAGATTCTAACGGTAACTTTGATTTATACTTGTATCAAAATATCGATGTACCTTAAACCGATGTATAAATCAATTATTCCTCTTAGAACATGAGTTTATAAATTTAATTTATCTGCGATACCTATAGTTGTAAATTATGCTAAACATTGATATCATTTCAAATTAAAAAGACCTTAATTTAAAGGTCTTTTTAATAACTTATCTTACTTTTCATTTTGTCTTTGTAGAGTCTTAGCTAAAGCGATGTTACTCTCCATAAGTTCCTGTTCCATTCTAATTATTTTTCTACTTAACTCTAAGTTTTTATCCCTAATTACTTTATGCTTAATTTCCTCATCTTCAATTTGTTTTAGAAGTTCATTTTTTACATTTTTTAATTCACTATTTTCTTTTATGTATTTTTTGCTCTTATCTTCTATAATGTTTAATTGACTTCTGAGGGAAGCAATTTCTTTCTCATAATCAAGAATATGTTGTTCACTAGACAACTTCTCATTTTTCTCTAATAAAGTATTATTCTCCTCTTGGAGTTCTTTAAAGGCTTGTCTCATTTCCTTTAACTCTTCACTCATCGAGGCATTTTTCTCATATATTTCTCTTGCTTTTCTTTGTATCATGTCTCTTTCTTCTATACCCTTTAGAAACTCATCAGTAATTCTAATAGAAGCAAGAGCTATTACGTCTGTTGCATTAAGCATGTTATTTTTAGATTTTATCTTCATAATAGTATCATTTACAATATCAGCAACTTTTAGAATGTAAGAGTCACTCTCTTCACCTCTAAGATTGTATTCTATTCCGTTTATTGTAACGGTTACAACATTCATTAAAACACCTTCTCGCTATCAGAGTTATAATTATTGTAACATATATTTCTAGTACAGTAAATCAATTATTGACTTTGGCATATTCAAAATTTCCTTTTAATTTAGCTATTTCATTTCGCACACAAAAACATTAATTTCCTAATTAGAAAGGGATTTATTTTACTATTTTTTCAAATAATGTTATAATCATACTTGTTCAAATCTAATTATTAACGGAGGATATTATGAAAATTACTATTAAAAAATTATTATCATTAACAATATTAACTTGCTTATTATTGTTAAATGCTTCAGCAGTACTAGCTTTAGGAAATCAAACTAATGAAAAACTCTCTCAAAAGACAATGAAAGAAGATATAGATTATCTAATAAAAGAAATAAAAAAGTTTAATCCTTACATAAAAAAACATGGTTTTACTACTGAACAAAATAATAGAATAAAAAATGTTTATTCTAACATCGAGACTTCCATGAGTTTAGTAGATTTTCAAATGAATATTAATTATATTTTAGCATCTCTTAATGATTCCTACACTAAGGTTCAACCTAACTTATATACTGATGAATATTTGAATCTACCTTTGATATGGTTGAATGATGGTTTATATGTGTATGAAACAGATGATGAATTTATAGCTGGTGATAAAATCATTTCAATAGGTGATAAAACTACAGATGAACTAGAAAACCTGCTTAGAGATACCATTTCTTCTGATAATAAATATTTAGTTTTTTATGAATCTAATACTATGCTGAATAAAAAATCATTCTATAAATTTTTTAATCTTTTACTCAATGGTGATTTTGTTTCAGTAAAAATACAACGAGATAATAAAATTATTGAAAAAAAACTTGAATTTAAAGACCATTTGACTAAATCCTTCAACAACGATTCACCTCAATGTGAATTTAAAATTGAAAAGGAAAATAATCTAGGGTATATAAAAGTAAACTATTCAAAAAAACATATCAATGAAATTGAAAACTTTTTTGAAAAATTTTTTAAGGAAGTAGAAAAGAATCAAATAAAGAATATTACTCTTGATTTGCGAGATATCTACGAATTCCCTAAAAGTATATTAACTGAATTTTTAGCCTATACCGAACTAAGCAATATACCAAATGTTAGATATTATTTTAGCTCTGATAAAAAACATTCTCAATTATTTGATGGACAATTATATATTCTTACTTCAAATAAAAATAAGAATTCTACAGCTTATTGCCTAAGACATTTAACATCAACAGATAATATAACTTTGATTGGAGAGCCGTTAGGTTCAAGACATGATTTCCCAAGTGATTTTAATATAAATATAATTTCTTTACCTAACTGCAACTTTGAAATTGTAACTTCTACTGGATATAACACTGATGATTCTGACTACACTTATAACGAGTTTTTTAATCCAGATATAATTATAAATAGAACAATTGAAGATATATTATCCGGAACTGATATCCAATTAAATAGATTAAGAGAACTAACCCGAAATGGTGATTTTAATTACTATAATGAAACTTTGACACTCATACCTAACAACTTATTATTTATTGATACCTCTTCATCAGATAAATTAAATCTTGATTCTGATGAAATGACTTTGTATCTTCCTAAAACAATCAAAGAAATCAAAAAAGCAATTTTGATTAATCCAATTACTATGAAGGAAATACCTTCTTCTTCTGTAAGATTGGGTAAATACCAAGTTATATCAATTGATGATGAATACAATTTTTCGTATACTTATATTTGTATACTTGATCAAAATAATACCAAGCATATGATTCTAACAAGAATTAAAAATGATAATAACTCTCATAAATTAATAAATGAGGATCCAACTAATGTAAACTTTTATTCTGAGTGGACAACTATTCCACTATATGAAAATGATGATATTAAAATTTTCTCTCATGATCCTTATACTTATTTTTTAGTAAACTTTAAAAATATTGATTCAGATGTTAATACGTATCAATTTAAAGGAAATTTTTCAATAATAGATTCTGATGGAAATAAAAACAATATTGTTCATCTTGGGCGTTCCACATCTAACCCAAAAACTCTTACAGTATCATATGCCTTCAATCTTAATCCATCTAAACAATACAAATTAAACATTAAAAAAAATACTATAAAATTTACTGATGGAACTTATTATCCAAAAGACATAGATATTACTTTTAATGTTCCAAATAGAAAACTTGGGGTTCAGCCTGTTAAATATGGTTTTCATAAAACAACTAAAGATACACTTTCCCTTCAATTTAACATGAAAATTGTATTCTTTAAAAATAAAGACAAAGTACAAATAAGGGACTCTAAAGGAAATCAAATCCTCTACAAAGATGTTATAAAAGGAAGTAATAATACTTTTAAATTTATATTGGAATCAAATTTAAAAGAAGGAGAGAAATATACTATCTTAATTCCTGAAAATTCAGTTAAGCCTCTAGGAAAAGATTACAATTCTAAAAAAATAACTAATGTATTTGTATTTGAAAAATAATAAAA
This sequence comes from Oceanirhabdus sp. W0125-5, assembly GCF_027938815.1. Taxonomy (GTDB): domain Bacteria; phylum Bacillota; class Clostridia; order Clostridiales; family Clostridiaceae; genus Oceanirhabdus. The sequence continues at coordinate 2,566,149 of NZ_CP115913.1, read as the reverse complement.
GGCTCTGACATAAGTCAGAGCCTTTTGTTCTCATTCTTAATATTGTATTATCTAAGCTGTGCTCCTAGCTTGTGTTCAAGTGAACGTTGAATCTTATCATGAACTTTATTAACTTCTTTATCAGTTAAAGTTCTATCAGCTAATCTATATGTTAATGCATATGCAACACTCTTTTTACCTTCTGGTATTTGCTCTCCTTCATATACATCAAATAACTTGTAGCTCTCTAATAGATTTCCACCTGCTTTTTTTATACTCTCCTCTATTTCACCAACAAGAATTTCTCTATCAATAAGTACAGCAATGTCTCTTGTAACTGCTGGATACTTAGGTAAAGCAGAATATTTTTTATTGATATTGCTTAACTCACAAAGAATATCCATATTAAGCTCTGCCACATAACAATTTTTATCTATATCATAATTTTCTATTATGTCAGGGTGTATTTCACCAAATACGCCAATAACATCTTTTCTTACTTTTAAAGCTGCTGTTTTTCCTGGGTGGAAACTTGGATTATCTGTTACTCTTTCATACTTAGCCTTTGCAACACCTAATCTTTCAACAAGTGTCTCAACTACTCCTTTTAATGTGAAGAAATCACACTCTCCATACATACCAATAGTAATAATATTTCTTTCCTCTGGTATTTTATTAAGATCGACATTAGGAATATAAATTTTACCTGTTTCAAAAAGTCTTACAACTTCATTTCCTCTTGCATAGTTTCTACCTAATGATTCCATTATTGAAGGTATCATTGTTGTTCTCATAATACTATAATCTTCACCTAAAGGATTTTTTATCTTTACTGCATTTCTTAGTTCACTATCCTCAGCTACTAGTATTTTATCAAAAACCTTTGGACTGATGAATGAGTAGCTTATTGATTGGCTTAATCCACAGTTAATAAGAACATCTGTTATAAATCTTTCATTTAACATTCTTTTATTCATCGGCTCTCTTAAAGTAGTTGTAGTATCAATTGTAGCATCTACTTTGTTATATCCATATATTCTTGCAATCTCTTCTGCAACATCTTCTTTTATAAACATGTCACATCTGAATGTTGGAACCTTTATCTTTAAAGTATCTCCCTCAAGAGTTGTTTCCATATCTAAACTATTTAGATACTTTACCATATCCTCTCCTGGAATCTCTGTTCCAAGGAAATTATTTACCCATACTGAGTCTACTTCAAGAGAATGTGATTCTTTCACATTGTTATAAACATCTATAGTACCTTCCATAACATCACCTGCACCTAATTCCTGAATTAAGTAACAAGCTCTGTTCATAGCTGTTTCAACATTGTTTGGATCAAGTTCTTTCTCAAATTTTGTAGATGCATCTGTTCTTAATGCTATCTTGCTTGAAGTTTCTCTGATATTAACTGGCTCAAACGATGCACACTCAAGATAGATTTCAGCAGTATCCTCTTTAACTTCACTATTTAATCCACCCATTATTCCTGCAAGAGCGACAATTCTATCACCATCTTTGATACAAAGAGCGCCCTCTGGTAAAGTTCTTTCTATCTCATCAAGTGTAGTGAACTTTTCTCCACTATTACCTTTCTCAACAACAATTGTGTTGGAAGATATCTCTCTAGCATCAAATGCATGCATAGGCTGACCCATTTCTACCATAACAAAGTTTGTTATATCAACAATATTATTTATTGGTCTAATACCTGCATCAAGTAATCTATCCTGCATCCACTTTGGTGAAGGCTGTATTTTAACATTCTTTATTCCTCTAGCCATATATCTCTTACATAACTCGTCTTTTACTTCTACTTTTAACACTTCTTCAATATTATCACTGCATTTTGATTCATAGTTTAATTCAGGCATTCTATATTCAGTTCCAATTGTAGCAGCTGTTTCTCTAGCCATTCCAATGATGCTTAAACAATCTGGTCTGTTTGATGTTATCTCAAAGTCCAGTACAGCACTTTCTATTTCAACTACTTCCTTAATATCTACACCTAATGGAGTATCTGCAGGAAGTATCATTAATCCATCTATATCTTTCTCATCTGCTAATCCCAATTCAACTTCTGAACAGAACATTCCCTCAGATTTCGACCCTCTTAGCTTACCTTTTTTTATCTTTAAACCTCCAGCAAGAGTAGATCCATGTAAAGCAGTAGGAACTATATCATTCTCCTTCATATTATCTGCAGCAGTAACAATTTGAATATTTTCTTCTTTACCAATGTTAACTGAACATATTTTTAATCTTTCAGCTTCTGGGTGTGGTTCTATCTTCTCAATTTTACCTGTAACAACCTTTGTTATATCTCCACCTGAAATTATAACCTCTTCAACCTTTGATCCACTAACTGTAAGTTTATCTCCAAGTTCTTGAGGTCCAATATTTATATCAACATAATCTTTTAGCCAAGTATATGGTACTTTCATATTAACTACCTCCTGATTTTATTTTAGAATTGATCTAAGAATCTCATATCACTTTCATATAAAAGTCTTATATCATCTATTCCATAGTTAAGCATAACCATTCTGTCTAATCCAAATCCAAATGCAAATCCACTGTATTCCTCAGGATCAATGCCACAATTTCTTAACACTTGAGGATGAACCATTCCACAACCAACTAATTCAATCCATCCGCTACCTTTACATACATTACATCCATCTCCATCACACACAAAGCATGTTACATCCATCTCAGCTGAAGGCTCAGTGAATGGGAAGTGATGTGGTCTAAATTTAGTTCTCATATTTTCTCCAAACATTTTCTTAAAGAATACATCAAGAGTACCTTTAAGATCAGCGAATGTAATATTCTTATCTATTACAAGTCCTTCAATTTGATAAAATATCGGTGAATGCGTTGCATCAAGATCATCAGAACGATAAACTTTACCTGGTGAAATCATCTTTATTGGTGGTTTCTGATTTTCCATTGTTCTAATCTGAACTGGTGATGTTTGAGTTCTTAAAACTATATTGTCATTAATATAGAATGTATCCTGTTCACCTCTTGCTGGATGACCTTTTGGAATATTTAATGCTTCGAAGTTATAATGATCATATTCTACTTCTGGTCCCTCTTCTATAGCAAAACCCATAGACATGAAAATTTCTTTAACTTTATCAAGTGTCATCTCTAGTGGATGTCTTCTTCCTACTTTAGGAAGAGTTCCTGGCATTGTAATATCTATTATCTCTTCTTTTAACTTCTTAGCCTTCTCAACATTCTTAATTCCTTGAATCTTTTCATCTAGAAGCTCCTCAATCTCACTTCTAACTTCATTTGCTACTTTACCAACTATAGGTCTCTCTTCTTTAGATAACTTACCCATTCCTCTCAAAATTGCAGTAAGCTCACCTTTTTTACCAAGATATTTTATTCTTATTTCTTCAAGCTTCTCTTTTGAATCAGCATTATTTAACTGCTCAATAGCATTTTGTTTTATTTCTAATAACATATCTTTCATGGTAATTCCTCCTTTACTTATTTTAAATTCTTCAACAAACAAAGCATTATTATACTTTTTTGCAATAAAAAAACTTCATCCCTAAAAAGGGACGAAGATATTCCGCGTTACCACCCTAGTTGATATATATTATGTATACATCCACTCTATGTTTTATCGATCATCACCGCTTGTAACTACTATAGATATCTCAGCTCACTAATTAGTTTATATATAGGTTTAAGGTATGCCCATATTTTGATATATATACTAAATTTCGCGGTAGAATCTATATATTCATCACAAGAACTCCAAAGTGAACTTCGGTTTACTAGTTTCATAAGATAGCTTACAGCCTCAGGCTATCTCTCTCTGAATGTCTTTATAAACCTACTCTCTTCTTCAACGTTTAATTATTAATCTTTATTTATTATATCATGAAAAAAGAAAATATCAATTATTATTTTGCTGTCTTACATATTCATATATCATAATTGAAGCTGCAACGCCTGCATTTAGAGACTCAGCTCCACCTGGCATAGGAATTTTTACTCTTACATCTTGAAGGTTATATATCTCCTGACTCAATCCACTACCTTCATTACCTACTGCTATAACTGTGTTTCCTTTTAAATAACAATCATAGAAATCTTCACTTTCTTCAAGGGAACTTACTACGAATTTATAACCACTTTCCTTCAACCTTTTTGTGAATTCAAGATCAGAATCATCAATTATTGGGACTCTAAAAATTGAGCCCATAGTGGATCTTAGTACTTTATCATTATAAATATCAACGCATCCTTTTGTAAGGACTATCCCTTTAACTCCAGCTGCATGAGATGTTCTAATAACAGTTCCCACATTTCCAGGATCCTGTAATCTATCTAATAATACATAAACTCCATCTTCAATGTCATATTGTATTGACTTATTTTTGACTACTGCAATAATCCCTTGTGAATTTTGAGTCTGAGCAACTTCTTTATATACTCCTTGAGATACATAAATCTCATCTTCAACAGAAAAATTATTTTTAATTTTAAATTCATCATATTTATCTTTATTATCAGCATTTATTATTATTGTTTCTACACGGAAGTCAGAGGAGCATGCTTCCTGAACAAATCTATATCCTTCAACAAGAAATTTCCCCTCTTTTTTTCTCCATTTTCGTTCCTTAAGCTTCTTAATTTCTTTTATCCTGTTGTTATTCTTACTTTCAATAATATGCAAATTTATCATCCTTACTTTTTAATCTTGCTTTCTAGATTGTTGAGGTCTTCAATTCCTCCAATTGCAATAATTACACTACCCTCTACTAATTTCGTATAAGCTGAAGGAGTAACATCTATCTCTTCATTATGTCTTATCCCAATTACATTAATACCATAAGTATTTCTTGTATCAATTTCTACCAAACTCTTTCCTATCCATGCTTTTGGACATAAAAATTCAGCTATACTATAATCTGCAGAAAGTTCAATATACTCTAAAATATTTGATGAAACAAGATCATGTGCTACTCTTAATCCCATATCTTTTTCTGGGAATACAACTCTATCCGCACCGATTTTCATTAATACCTTGGCATGCATTGCATTATTTGCTTTAGTAATAATATACTTTACGCCTAATTCTTTTAGCAGTAATGTTGCCATAATACTTGATTGAATATTTTCTCCAATTGATACAACCGCCACATCAAAATTTCTTATACCAATAGCTCTTAAACTTTTTTCATCAGTTGCATCTGCCACTATTGCATGTGTAACTGTATCCGCTATACTCTGAACACTCTCTTCATTTGAATCAACTGCTAAAACGTCATGACCAAGATTAAATAAAGTTTGTGCTACTGAAACCCCGAATCTACCAAGACCAATAACAATATATTGCTTTTTACTCATTTAAACCCACCTCTATCCTACTAGTATTTTATCTTCTGGATACCTAATGGCACCTTTTCTCTTTTTATTTCCCAATGCTAATGCCACAGTTAATGGACCAACTCTTCCACAATACATTGCAATAGCTACTATTATCTTACCACCTAAACTTAAATTAGGAGTAAGTCCCATTGATAATCCAACTGTACCGAATGCTGAAATAGCTTCATAGAAAATTAATTCAAAATTAGTATTTGGTTCTGTAACGGATAATAAAAGAGTTGAAACTATTACAAGTAACAAACTTATAAGCACAATTACAAATGCTTTAAAAACAGTATCTCTATTTATTCTTCTTCCAAAAGCTTCTACATCTTCTTTACCCTTAATAAAAGCAATTAATGTTAGTATTAATACCCCAGCAGTAACTGTTTTAATTCCTCCTGCGGTAGAACCTGGTGAACCACCTATAAACATAAGTATCATGGTTAAGAATTTACCAGCATTTGTCATAGCATCTGTACTTATTGAGTTAAATCCTGCTGTTCTTGGTGTTACCGATGCAAATAAAGAAGATAATATCTTTTCACCGGTTGAAACATTTTGAATAGTATCAGGATTGCTATTTTCAAATAAAAACATCAGAATTGCACCACCAATAACTAATATAACTGTCATAGTTATAACAATTTTCGAATGTAGGGTCAATCTTTTGCTTTTCTTATAATTATAAATATCTGCCCATACAAAAAAACCTAGACCTGAAATAATAATCAATGATGTTATTGTAAGCATCACAAGTGGATTTCCTGAATATTTTGTAATACTTGTAAAGTTACCCATGAGGTCAAACCCAGCATTACAAAAGGCCGATATGGAGTGAAATAAACTATATCCTATCCCCTTTAAAGGTCCATACTCTGGTATAAACTGTATAGATAGTATTGCTGCACCTGCAAGTTGTACAGAAAAAGTGAATATTAATATGTATTTAGCCATCTTTACAAGCCCTTGTAAAGAAAAATAATTCATAGCCTCTTGCATTACCATTCTTTCTCTTAAAGTTATTCTCTTTCCTAATAATAGAAAAAATAATGTTGCAACAGACATGAATCCCAGTCCACCAATTTCAATCAACGTTATAATAACAGTCTTACCGAACATACTCCAATAAGTACCAGTATCCACCACTACTAACCCAGTAACACATACTGCTGAAGTTGATGTAAATAATGCATCAATAAAATTAGTACTTACTCTATCTACTGTAGCAATTGGTAGAGTTAAAAGAATAGCCCCTATTATTATTAATACAAAAAAACCACCTGCCAAAATTTGCACTGGCGTAAGTTTATTTTTTATTTTTTTAGAATTGAAGGTTGTTCTCATATTCTTAATAATGTCCTCTAGACACCTTCCCCCTTCCCGATTTTTTTATACTTACAACTTAATACATTTTATAGACATCTCAGCTCATTAAATAATTTATACCAGTTCTAATATGCAATTAAATTTTTGAACAAGTATAAATTTAATATGTGGTAAAATCTCTATAATTTATTATAGGTAAAAACTTAACTTTTTAAGCTATAAGGTTTTAGTTAATAATAATCAATAATGAAAATTCATTCCATTACCCCATAAAACTAATAAGAAAATTATACCATTAAATTAGAATTTGTCAAAACTTCAATTTGCTTTATCCAACTTATATACACTAATTCTCTTATCAATAAAAAAAAACGTAGCATACGCTACGTTTCTATTATTTGTTTAAAGCGTTCTTAGCAACTTCTACTAATTCAGCGAAAGCTTTTGAATCGTGAATAGCAATCTCAGAAAGCATTTTTCTGTTCATGTCGATTCCAGCTATTTTTATTCCGTTTATGAATCTTGAATAAGATAAACCATTCATTCTGCATGCAGCGTTTATTCTAGCGATCCATAATCTTCTATATTCTCTCTTTTTAAGTTTTCTACCGATATAAGCATTTCTCATTGCTCTTAAAACTGTTTCATTAGCAGTTCTAAAAGTTTTGTGTCTTCTTCCATAGTAACCTTTTGCAAGTTTTAATACTTTTTTATGCTTCTTACGTGCGTTCACAGCTTTTTTTACTCTTGCCATTTCTTTCTACCTCCTTTTACCCACAACTTAGATGTATGGTAATACTTTCTTCATTACTTTTAATTGGCTTGAATCTACTAGAGTACCTTTTCTAAGATTTCTTTTTCTTTTAGCACTCTTCTTAGTTAAGATATGGCTTTTATAAGCTTTTCTTCTCTTAAGTTTTCCACTACCAGTCTTTTTAAATCTTTTTGCTGCACCTCTATGAGTTTTCATTTTAGGCATTTTAAGTTCCTCCTTCCAATGTTACGCTTTTCTTGGAGCTAATATCATTAGCATATTTCTACCTTCTTTTTTCGCAGGCTTCTCGATTACACTTATATCTTCAACCTTTGAATAGAAGTTATCCAATATCTTATTACCAATATGACTATGCTCAGCTTCTCTTCCTCTGAATCTAACAGTCACTTTTACTTTGTCACCACTCTCTAAGAATTTCTTAGCTCTCTTGGCTTTAATATTAATATCATGTTCTTCAATACTAAGACTCATTCTAATTTCTTTTATACTAACAGTCTTTTGTTTTTTCTTAGCTTCTTTTGTCTTCTTCTGTTGTTCATAAACATATTTACCATAGTCCATGATTTTACATACAGGCGGCTTAGCATTTTCAGCAATCATAACTAAATCCATGTTCTTTTCTTCTGAAAGTTTTAACGCTTCTTTACCTGACACAATTCCTAACGGTTCACCATCATGTCCTATTAACCTTACTTCGTTAGCTCTAATTTGTTCGTTAATTAGAGTTTGCTTTTTATTTGTAGCTATACTCTCCACCTCCCAGGGTATATAAGAAAAAGGACGGTACAAAACCGTCCTTAATTATTGATATATAAATAATTATTATTATTCAATCATTAAAAGGAACCTTACTAAGCTTTGCCGTAAGGTGAGAAATCCGGTTTCTTCTTCACATTTTCACTATTAACTTATCACAGTTATTATAATATACTATATTACTCTTCATGTCAACACTTATTCTAAATTTAATTCTTCATATTTTCTAAGTTCTTCTTCTTTATATCTTTCCAAGTCCTCAACACACAAACTGCAGCCATCGCAAAAAGCGACTCTATCAAGAAATACATTTTTTATTGTATCAATTAATTCTTCGTTTTTGCAATTATCAGCTCCATGTATAATTACTCTTTTAGGAACATTAGTTATCAACCCACTTATTATAACATCATCAATACTAACACTGCCAGATATTTTATAATTATTCACATCTTGAAGAAATCTTGATAATATATCTCTTCCACCTTTATCAAGTATACCATATTCACCGCGTTCGTTTACTATTATATTTACTTCATCCAGTTTACATTCTTGTATTTCAACAAAATATCTTAGTAATTTTATAAATTCTTCATATTCCTTCTTTACCATATATCTTTCAACTATCTTATCAACAATTAATTCAAAATCCTGTTTCAAATCTTTTAATCTAAATGTTAAGAATCCCTTAATATTCATTTGATCATATTCACTTAAACACCTTATTATTTTTTCATTAATAACATTTTTGATATTCATAAAATAAATAAAATCTTCATCGTTAATATTTTCTTCTTTTATTAAGATTCTCTGCATTTCTTTCTTTACATATTGAGTATCATTTCCCTTTAAAAAGAAATACATTTCCTTTATCAACTTATTTAATTCTCTCTCAATGTATTCTTTTGTTATGATTTTGCTTAGATAATTACTCAAATATATATTAAAAAGCTTTTTTCCCCTCTCCACTTCTTCTTCATTACAACAATATATTTTTATAAAATGATTATCTTCTTCTACACATTCAGAATACCCTAAGTTTATTCCTTTCATTTCAAGGAGTTTTTTTATATCTTTAAGTTCCTCTATAATATCATCATTTTTTTTGTTATAGACAACGCTGTAAATTAACATCCTCTCACTCCCTTTATATCTAGTATGCACCTAAGGGCCTTATATATATACTTTTTTCAGTACTTTATAAGGATGAAAATATAGTAGTACCTTGCTAATTTATCTTTAATAGGAATATTAATATTCCAAAGTAAAAACTTGAAAAACTTTTGAAAACTTTAAGGTTTATATTCAATTAAATACCTACTCAATATATAATATATGTGAGGTGATATATTTGAACACTATTATTATTGATTATAGAACTACACAGCAAGAATTTTTTTCTCTGTCAAAAATATGCAGTAATATAATTATGACAAAAAAATATCCTATTTTGTATTCTGCAATAGATGGTCATCCAGACATTCAAGTTTTCTCACCTTTCGCCTCAAAAGCTATCATACACAAGGAAGCTCATTTACATTTTATTAAGAGCCTAACTTCCTCAGGAATAGATGTTACATTAACTAACTCTTCTCTAGGTTCTAAATACCCTGAAAATGTTTTACTGAACGCAGTTTTATTAAAGGATTATTTTATAGCTGCACTTAAATTCACAGATAAAAGTATTATACCCTTCATTGATGATAAAATATGTATAAATGTTAAACAAGGATATACCAAATGTTCAACAGCCGTCATATCAAATAAAGCATTAATAACATCTGATAAATCCATAATTAAAGCTTTAGAGCCTTATGATATTGATGTTTTAGAAATACCTCCAGGTAATATTGAACTTCCTGGATTAGATTATGGTTTTATTGGAGGAACTTGCGGACTTCTTTCTGAAGGTGAGTTAGCTTTTTTTGGCAGTCTAAAAAAATATAGATACGGAAATGAAATTTTAAAATTTTTAATCAAACATGATGTAAAACCTATCTATCTTTCTGATTCGCATTTGATAGATAGAGGAAGCATTATACGGGTTTAGGAAAACCACCTAAACCCTAATTGAGAATTGAGAATTGAGAATGATGGATGGTTCTGCTTTTGGGCAGAACCTATATTTTATTGTTCTTTAGCACAAGAGAGGTTTACTTATTTTATCTTGGGATAAAATATCGTAGTTTTCATGATGTGTTTCTTCTTTAATACTACATATTGCTTTTCTTGCAATTCAACTTACTAACATTTATTAATTATTATACTTGATAAATAATTTCTCCTTCTATATATCTATTATAGAAATTTTCAACCTGTTCATAAGTATAAACTCTCTCCTTATGAGCCGGGAAGTATAATTTACATTTTTGATCAACTAATTTCTTTAAACTTTTTAGTGTATCATCACTTACTCTTTTCTTTTTTTTAGCAAAAGGCTTAGTAACAAAATCCCCCATAATATCCCCAATCATTATTACATCGTCAACAATAATTCCAATAGAGCCCTCGGAATGTCCAGGTATGTATATTATCTTCCCTTCAATACCTAAATCATTAAGCTCATATTCATCGTTAACTAAAACAAAGTTTTCTTTTTTGTTTAAACAAACTTTATTAACTACCTTCTCATATACTAATACTTTGCAATCGTACTTACATACTACTTGATTAAGAGTTTGAGTATGATCAGGATGAGTATGTGTTAAAATAACAGCATTTATTTTATTATCACCTAAAACTTTATCTAGTTTTTTTGAAATACTGTTCCAAGCTTTTTTTCTTCCAGTATCAATCATTATATTGTTATCACCATTAGTGATTATCAAAGGTAAATTAGTTGTTAAAATCCTTTGTATTTTATATCCTTTTAAGGTTTGCCACTTCATAAGAAACACTTCCTTATTCTATAGTTTATCTTTTATAAATATAAACCCCTTCAACGAAGACTTCCTCTTCATCAAAGGGGTTATTATTAAATTTCAGCTATTAATTTCTTAATATCTTCTGGTGTAAATTCATATCTAGTACTACAGAATTGACAAGCAATTTCTTCAACCTTATTCTCATCAACAATATTCTGTAATTCCTCTTTACCTATACTTATAAGTGCCTTTTCAACTTTATCTCTGCTGCAATCACACTTATATTCAGGTTTTTCCTCCTCTAATATTTGAAGGTTCATATCTTCAAATATTAGTTTTAGTATATCTTCAATTGTTTTTCCTTCAGATAGCATCTGAGTTATTGAAGGTATCTCTTCTAATCTATACATTAAAATATCCGCAACCATTTCACTAGCACCAGGCATCATCTGAATAATAAATCCTCCTGCTGCACTTACTGTATAGTTTGGTTCTACAAGAACTCCTAATCCAACAGCAGATGGTGTCTGCTCAGAAGTAGTGTAATAATATGCGATATCATCACCTATCTCTCCTGTATATATAGGTATTTGACCTACATAAGGCTTTTTTAATCCCATATCTCTAATAACTACTAAACTACCGTCTTTTCCTATTATGCCACTTACGTCTAACTTTCCTTTATCATTTGCAGGTAAATGAGCATCTGGATTACCGATATATCCTTTTACTTTGCAATCACTTGAAGCAGTTACAATCACACCTTTTGCAATTCCGCCTCCATCCATCTTCAATGTAAGTTTATCTTTCTCTGATTTTAAAGTGGATCCCATTAAAACACCAGCTGTTAACATTCTTCCTAATGCTGCTGCTGCAGTAGGTGCACATTTATGTATAGATATTCCCTCATTAACTAGGTTAGTTGTTTGTGCTCCAATAACTCTTATATCTCCATTATGAGCAATTGCTCTAATCAATTTATCTTGCATTTTTCTTCCTCCTGTTATCTTTTCTTAACTACAAATATAATTCTCTCAGTAGTTTCTGTAATTTTATTTTCTGAATAATTATCTCTAATTTTAATTATATCAAATCCACATGATTTTAGAATACTTTCTATCATTTTTACAGAATATATTCTTTCCGTATGTTCTTCATCAAACCTTTCATATACTTGTCCATTCTTAATAAAGAAAGTCAGATACATGTTTATACATTGATTTTCAATTTCATTTTCCCATACATAAAATACATCTTCTTCATCATACGTGTACGTATTATTTCCTAATACTTCTCTAAGTTTATACTCTGAATTTATATCAAATACAAATATTCCTTTTTCATTTAAAACGTTATAGACACAATTAAAATAATCTATTATTTTTTTTTCTTCTATAATATAGTTGGTTGAATCAAGACAACTTGTTACTAAGTCAACTTTATCATTTATATTAAAATCTGTTATATCCATACAAAATAATTTGTGATTTAATTTACTTTGCCTTAATTTATCTTCAGCTTTACATAACATATCTTGTGATAAATCCAATCCATATACTGTATTAAAATTTTCTCCAATACTAGCTGTAAGATTACCTGTACCACAAGCTAAATCCAAGTATTTCTTTTTATTAATATCTAATTCTTCCATTTGATTCATAATAAAATTTCCGATTTTCTTATAATCAACATCTTCATAGATTAATTGATCATAAATTTCTGCTAATCTATTATAACATATCATAATTTCACCTCAAAACAGTAAAGCTTTTAGAAAACATCTAAAAGCTACACTTTTTTATAAATTAAATGCTATTGAAACTCTTTATGTAAAACATAAAAAACTTTATATATTACTTTTCAAAAACTCATTTAATCATTGTGTCTTTTATTCAATTATGTATTATATCAAAAAAAACTGATTAATTAAAGAAATTTAATTTTTCAATATATCTTTATTCTTAGGAAGATTTAATGTTTTTTTTCTTTTAGTCATCATTCCACCAATTCTTCCGCTTTCTTCAGCAGTAAGAGCTCCCCAGCCTTCTTTTTTAACTTTTTCATCTAACCCTAGTTCTTCAGCAATTTCATATTTAATTTTTTCTCTTAATTTTTCCATTTCAGTAAGTTCTCTATTTGCCTTCAATTTTGCTTTTATTACTTTTTTCAAAGGTGTTTTTCCCATAACAAAATCTCCTTTAAGTTATTATATTTTTTATTTTTAACTTTTAAGTAGATTTTTATTCAATGTAAACATATGCAATAAAATACATCTAGTATGTTACTTATACCTTGAAGGAGCATTGACTGAACTTGGTACATCTCCTTGCAAAAAACAGGTTGATAGCATAGCTACCAACCTGATTCAAATTATTTAGCAATATATATTTTGTGTATATTGTAGAAGTTACCGTATGGGAATATTTTTAACCCTTTAATTTTTGGACTATATGCTCGACCATCTACTTGACTATATAAGAATACTGATGGCATTTCATCATTCATAAGTCTAGCCCACTGATTATAAATTTTTTCTCTTTCACTTTGATCTAGTGTTAATGTACCTTTTGCCAATAATTCATCACTCTTTTTATTTATAAACCCAGGTGTATTCCATCCTCCAGGACCTGTTATGCTAGAATGCCATATACCTGTTTGATCTGGATCAACTGAAAGTCCCCATGCCATTAAATATAAATCAAAATCAAGCTCATCACATACTTGTTCAAGTAATGTTCCAAATTCCATGATTAAAAGTTCCACTTCAATACCTATAGCTTTTAAGTTCTGCTGAATAAGAGGTGCAGAAGCTTCTCTAACTTTATTACCAGTAGGATATTTTAAAGTTAATTTAAGTGGTTTTCCTTTATAATAAAGTGTATCACCTTTATACTCATATCCATCTACAGAAGCTATAAGTTCTTTTGCCTTTTCAGGATTATATGCATAATCATTGATACCATCTTTTGGTAGCGCCCAGCTAAATGATGCATAAGGAGCATTAGCTACTACACCAAAACCTTCCATTATTCCATCAACCATACCTTGTCTATCTATAGCATAAGCAAATGCTTGACGAACTCGTTTATCCTTAAATTTATCAAGCCTGTTGTTTATACCCATATATTGGTATCCACGATCTGTTACTTCCTCTACAACTATGCCATTTTCCTTATAGTAAGCTATATCGTCTTTATTCAATTTACTAATTGGTGCAAAATCAATTTCCCCAGCTATTAACTGCGCTTGAACTGTATCTTGGTTAGCTACTTGAAGGAATATTTTTTCAAGTATTGGCTTACCCCTATGATATTCATCATTTCCAACAAACTCAACATATTGATCTGGTTCAAACTTTGCAAATTTGAAAGGCCCTGTACCAATCGGGTTTCTCAAAGCTTCTGTCGCTTCATCCCACTCTCCAATAGGAATATTGGACCAAATATGCTTAGGGAATATTGCAGACTCTGCAATATCTGCAAGCGCAGGTGCATACACTTCTGATAACGTTACTCTTATAGTATGCTTGTCTATAACTTCTATACCTTCAACTTTATCAGCTTCTCCATCTCTATACGCTTGAGCACCTTTAATCTTACTGTAGTTAGAAAATCTTGGACCAGAATAATCTGGATGGCAAGTACTCTCATAAGTGAATGCTACGTCTTCAGCTGTAAATGGTTTACCATCATGCCACTTAACATCTTTCCTTAAGTAAAATGTTAATACAAGATTATCATCAGATACTTCATATTTCTCAGCTAAATTCAATTCAAATTTCAGTTGAGGGTTCATCTCTATTAACCCTTCATAAATAAACTGATTTACATTTGAATCATAATCATCTTCATACATAGTTGGATGGAATACCCCTGGAGGAGAACTCCAAATCGCATATCTAAGTACTTGACTATCAGCTAATTTACTATCTTCTTTATCATTCCCTTCTTTCTTGTCATTACCTTTTTTAGTTTCTTCTTGTTTAGTTTTTTCTTTACTCACTGTTTCATTATCATTAGCTTTGTTTCCACAACCAGTGAAAGCTATAGAAAATAATAACGTAACAACTACAGAAAAAATTAATACCCTCTTTTTCATATACACCCTCCTTAATTTTTAGGATCATTGTCAAAAAATAAATTATACATTAGACATAACCCATAAATTTTAATACTTTAGTTATATTTTTCTTACTTCCTTCCGCCTAATATTTTGTTACTGATTAGTACATTGTAATATATTGGTAGAAGAGTAGTAAGTTATTACCTTTTTCAATATTCTGATAATTCACTTTAATTTTTTTTCATATTTTAATATGATTTTTATAGAGAATAAATTTGCTGAAAGTTATCTTTAGTTCATCTTAAAAATTTTCATGAGTTGTTATTTGGGAGGATAAATTTATCTAATATTTTAAAATGTTATTTTCTAGATATGTTGTTAATTTTATATGTTGTAAACACTTCACTTTATTACTTTATCACTGTATCTATTCTAATCATATCATCTCAAGCTTACTATTAAGTTAATTTTTAATTACATTTTTTTAATTATTTTACATATATAGGCACATTCTTCTTGCATTTTCGCAATATTAAGATGAAAATTGATTTTTAAAATTTTCATTCAACCCTTTTGTATTACCATTTATTCCCTTTATTACTAAAAAGTAATAATTTAAAGCATATATACAATAAGAAGCCAGAGAATTATTCTCTGGCTTTAAAATTAATTATTATCTTCCAACTGTGTATGCTCTTGAAACATCAAGTTGACCGAATAATGGTCTTATAATGCCTCTAACATACTTCCTAGTGTACGTTGATGTTTTACCAAAAATCCACGGTGAAATAACACCATCTTCATATAAAAGAATCTCTTCTGCTCTCTTGAATATTTCAAATCTCTTCTCTTGATCCATTGTTTGAGCAGCTTCTGCAATCAAATTATCATATTCTTCATTAACCCATCCTGTTGGAGATATTCCTGCTGTAGATATAAACATTTCTAAGAATGTATTTGGATCGTTATAATCTCCTATCCACATTTGTGATGCAATTTCATAATTACCTTCATCAACCATCTTAGAGAATATCGCCCACTCATAATAATCCACTTTTACATTGATTCCTAGTTTATTCTTTAAATATTCCATTTCAAATTCTGCAAATTCCTTATCTCTTGCAGATGTTCCTGATTGCAATATTGTTACTGTCATATCTGCAGGATCTTCACTCTCACCAATCTCTCTTAATCCTTCTATCAATAATTTTTTAGGATCAGGATATTCTTCTATCAATCTCTCGACAGGTGTTGAATTTGCCTTTGTTCTAAAATCTTCTCCTCCAATCTGAACAGTTGGCGGTACCCATGAGTATGCTGGTTCCTGTATTCCTCTATACAATACATTATTTAACGCTTCTCTATCTAATGCAGTTATTAATGCTTTTCTTATTTTTTCATTTTTTAAGTATTTATTATTTTGATTATACATCTCATAAACTGCTCTTGGTTTTACATTAGAACTATAGTTAAAGTCTCCTGATTCCTCAAACATCTTTCTATAATCCGGGTGAGATGCTGCCCCTAAATCCACATCTCCACTTAGCATTGTATTCATTCTTGCACTCTCATCATTTACTATTAACATTGTTATTGTTTCTAATTTTATTTCTTCTTTATTCCAATACTTAGGATTTTTCTTGAAAACCAATTCACTATCATGTTCCCATTTTTCTAAAGTAAACGCACCTGTTGATGCTAGTTGGTTTGCTTCACTACCAAAACTATCTCCAAACTTTTCAACAAGATCCTTTCTCTGCGGAAGCATAACTGAGAAATATGTCAAGTCAAGGAAATAAGCTATAGGTGAAGCTAATGTAAACTCCACTGTTTTCTCATCTATTGCTTTTACTCCAACCTCATCCGCTGTTGCCTCACCAGCGTTGTACTTATCTGCGTTTAGAATAACATTTGTAAGAATCCATGCATATCTAGAACCTGTTTCTGGATCTAATAGCCTCTTAATTCCATATTCAAATTGTTCTGCAACTACAGGAACACCATCACTCCAAACCGCATCTCTTAAATGGAATACCCAAGTAAGTCCATCTTCACTTACATCCCATCTTTTTGCTAAAGCAGGAACTATTTTATCTCCATTCTCATCCTGCTCTACTCTTGTTAAACCATCCATTATATGAACTAGTATTTGTCCTGAATTGGCGTCAGTAGCTAATGCTGGGTCAATAGTACTAGGCTCTGATGTTAAGAATATATTCATATATTGATCCTTATCAAGTTTCTCTTCATCATCATTCTTCTTTGTATTCTCTTTCTTAGTATTTTCTTTCTTATTATTATCTTTTTTATTAGTATCCTCCTTTTTAGTTGAGCTTACATTGGTATTTTCTCCATTTTCTTTTTCATTGTTATTTTTACATGAAGTAAAAATCCCCCCAAAAATCATTGTAGTGGCTAGCAGCATAGCTAACAGTTTCTTTTTTTTCACATTAAAGACCCCCTTATTTTTTACATCTATAAATTATGAACTGATAAATAAATATCAGATCTTAACTTTTCACAAGATGACATGCGACAAAATGCCCTTCTTTCACCTCTTTTAGTTGTGGCATTTCTTTTTTACATCTTTCTTGAGAATATTGGCACCTGGAAGCAAATCTACATCCTGGTTTTGGATTAATTGGACTAGGAATTTCTCCCTCCAAATGTATTCTTTCTTTCTCCTTTGCAACTTTTGGATCAGGTATTGGAATAGCAGAAAGAAGCGCCTGGGTATAAGGATGAAGAGGATTATTATATAATTCTTTACTATCCGTTAATTCAACCATATTTCCTAGATACATAACTCCAACTCTATCGCTAATATGCTTAACCATTGATAAGTCATGTGCAATAAATAAATATGTTAAACCTAACTCATTTTGAAGTTTAATAAGAAGATTAACAATTTGAGCTTGTATTGAAACATCTAGCGCTGAAATAGGTTCATCACATACTATGAATTGAGGTTCTACTGCTAATGCTCTAGCTATCCCTATACGCTGCCTCTGACCACCAGAAAACTCGTGAGGAAATCTAGATACATGCTCTTTATTTAACCCAACTAATTCAATAACTTCATATATCTTATTCATCCTTTCTTCACCGGAATACAAGTTGTGAATATCTATCCCTTCCCCGATAATATCTCCAACAGTCATTCTAGGGTTCAGTGAAGCATAAGGATCTTGAAAAATTATCTGTGCTTTACGTGCAAACTTCTTTTTTTCATCTTTTCTAAGTTTACTTATATCTGTTGTGGCATCATAAATCACACTTCCACTTGTTGCTTCATATAATCCCATTATTGTTCGTCCACACGTAGTTTTACCACATCCTGACTCTCCAACTAATCCCAATGTTTCCCCTTTATATATCTCAAAATTCACATCATCTACTGCCTTCAGATATGTTTTAGGACCTACTTTAAAATATTTTTTTAAATTTCTAACTTCAATTAAAATCTCTCTATTTCTCACTAATCAGCACCTCCTTTTCTTGAAATTCTGGTTCTAGAATAGTAGGTGCATAAGGATGCCGCAACCAGCAACTAACTAAATGTTCTGTATCTACCTCTGTTTCAATTGGCATCTCCTCCTTGCAAATTTCCATGCAGTACTTACATCTTGCTGCAAAAGGACATCCTACAGGAGGTTTAATTAAATCTGGTGGTGTTCCTCCTAGAGAATAAAGTTTTCCTTTATTTTCTCCTTCTAAATTAGGTACAGATTTCAACAATGCCCATGTATATGGATGCTTAGGATTATAAAAAATATCATCAATAGTTCCCCTCTCTACTATTACTCCAGCATACATAACCTGTATTTTATCAGCTACATCTGCTACTACTCCCAAATCATGAGTAACAAGTATTACTGCTGTATCCATTTTTTTCTGTATTTCTTTTATTAGATCCATTATTTGTGCTTGAATAGTTACGTCTAAAGCAGTAGTTGGCTCATCTGCTATTAATATTTTAGGATTACATGCTAAAGCAATTGCAATCATTGCTCTTTGTCTCATTCCACCTGAAAATTCATGTGGATATTGCTTAGCTCTTCGATCTGCATTTGGAATATTAACAAGCTTAAGCATTTCAACTGCTTCCTTCATTGCTTTATGTTTAGATAATTTTTTATGAATTATAAGACTCTCTGCAATTTGATTTCCAATAGTCATTGTAGGATTTAAAGAAGTCATAGGATCTTGGAAAATCATTGATATATCTGCACCTCTCAATTCCCTAAGCTGCCTCTCATTTTTTTTTAAAATATTATGACCCATAAATCTCATTT
Source organism: Oceanirhabdus sp. W0125-5 (assembly GCF_027938815.1). Taxonomy (GTDB): domain Bacteria; phylum Bacillota; class Clostridia; order Clostridiales; family Clostridiaceae; genus Oceanirhabdus. The sequence continues at coordinate 2,546,689 of NZ_CP115913.1, read as the reverse complement.
CAGACCCTAATTTAATTTCAGCAATTGAATCTTCAGGTAATAATCTCATTATGGCTTTTGAGGTTACAGTCTTTCCACATCCTGATTCTCCAACTATAGCTAATGTCTCACCCTTATTTAGCGAGAAAGAAATTCCTCTAACTGCTTGAACCTCACCTGCATACGTATGGAAGGAAACTTTTAAATCCTTCACTTCTAAAATACTTTTCATACTTTCCCTCCTTTTTATTGCCTTAGTTTTGGATCAAATGCATCTCTTAACCCATCTCCAAGAAGTTGGAATGATAACATAGTTAAACTTATCATCAACGCAGGAAAGAATAGTTGATAAGGCTGAAATATCATATACTCTTTAGCTGCTGCAGCCAAAGCTCCCCAACTTGTATTAGGTGATTGCACACCTAATCCGATATACCCTAAAAAAGCTTCTCCAAATATAAATGCTGGTACATCAAGCGTTATTGCTACAATCATTACCCCCATTGTATTTGGAAGTAAATGTTTTCTAATAATTCTACTTGGATTTGCACCTAATGCTATAGCTGCCAATACATATTCTTGTTCTTTAATTTGAATTATTTGCCCCCTCACTAACCTTGCCATGAATAACCACCCTGTTATAGTCATGGCAATAATTAAAGCAAAAATACCTTTTCCAATCAATAAAGAAACTAATATTACAACAATAAGATATGGGACACTTGCAAGAATTTCAACAATTCTCATCATAATATCATCAATGATCCCACCAAAGTAACCTGCAATACCGCCATATAAAGTTCCTATAACAGTATCAATAGCTGCCCCAATCAAACCAATCATTAATGATACTCTTCCGCCTTTCCAAACCCTTGTAAAGATATCTCTACCCATTTGATCTGTTCCAAATAAATGTTTAAAATCTGGTTTTCCATTTAATACATCACCTAAAGCATCAAACCTGTACCCTGATATCCACGGTCCAATAATAACCATAATTGAAATTAGAATCAAAATTCCTAAGGCAATAATTGCTACTTTATTTTTCTTTAATCGTCTCCATGCATCTTGCCAAAAATTGATACTAGGTCTTATGATTTCTTCACAATTTAATTCATCACAACCAATAATTTTAAATTTATCTCTGCTTATGTTCATATCCATCATTTTTTTCCACCTCCCACTCTTATTCTAGGATCAACAATACCATATAGAATATCAACAGCTACCAAGGATACAACAAATAAAAAAGTAACAAGCATGGTTTGTCCCATAATCATTGTATAGTCTCTATTTGTAATTGAAATTATTAGGTATTTTCCTAAACCAGGAATAGAAAAAATATTTTCTACAACAAATGCACCAACAAAAACCCCTGCAATCTGTGGCGCTAGTATAGTAATTACTGGTAATAACGCATTTCTTAATAAATGTTTAAATATTAATGATAGTTTTGAAACCCCCTTAGCTTTTGCTGTTAGCATAAAATCTTGACCCAAAACATCTAGACAGTTTGCTCTCATATATCTTGCATAAACCGCAATGGAACCAAAACTTAATGCTAAAGTAGGTAAAACTGTATATTTGAATCCCTTCCACCCAACAGGAGGAAACATTTTCCATTTAACAGTAAAAAAATATTGTAACAATGATGCTAATATAAAACTTGGAACAGATATTCCTAAAATAGCTATAAACATAATAAGGTAATCAGGCCATTTCCCTCTGTTTAAAGCAGCAATAATCCCCATCAAGATTCCTACTAACACTCCGAATGTTAATGCTTGTAAACCTAATCTTCCTGATGTGGGAGCAAATTTCTTAATAATATCAGAAACTTTTCTTCCTGGATAATACAATGATTCACCCAAATCCCCTTCAAGAACAAGATTCTTAATAAATATTCCGTACTGAACTAAGATTGGTTTATCTAAACCGTATTTAGCATAAAAATTCACTTTTGACTGTTCAGGTAATTTTCTAGCCATTTCACCCAGTGGGTCTCCTGGAATTGAACGTATAAGCATAAAATTAATAAATGATACAATAAACAAGGTAATTATCAAATACCCTATCCTTTTAAAAATGAACTTTAACACGAACGCCTCACCCTCTTTTTGAATATTCTGAAAATTTACTTTGGAAAACTTCATCCTTTTACTTAAATAATAAGTAATTAAAGTATACTTTAGTGAATATCTTTAGTTCTTTAAATATTCTTATCATTTGATATTTAAGGGAGATTTAAATTTATCTAATAAATTGAGTAATTCTTGTTAAGTTGATTTGATTTATGGGTTGGTTAAATACATATGATTTTTATTACTTTTTCTATATAAATAATATCATTTTTAGCTTACATTAAAATTAATTTTAGATTACAATTTATTAACATTTTTTAACAAGATAGTAATATTTTAACTATACAACAACTAATAAATTACTCATTATTTATAAAAAGTCTTCTTCATTCCCTGTACAAGCTATTAAAAATATTCATTACGATATAGTAACATTTCAAAATTAATAAAAAACGCAATTGAAAAGCCAGAGTTCTTATACTCTGGCTTTAATAATTTAATTATTTTCTTCCTACTGTGTAAGCTTTAGTAACATCAATTGTTCCGAATAAAGGAGTCATTACACCTTTAGCATACTTTCTTGTAACTGTTGAACTAGCTCTGAATATCCATGGAGACATATTAGCATCTTCATAAATTAGAATTTCTTCTGCTCTCTTAAACATTTCTAATCTAGCATCTTGATCTATTGTTTGTGCAGCATCTGCAATTAACTTATCATATTCTTCATTTACCCATCCAGTTGGAGCTATTCCAGCTGTTGAAGTAAACATCTCTAAGAATGTATTAGGGTCATTATAATCTCCACCCCATCCTAATGAAGCAAACTCATACTCAAGATTATCTAGTTTTTCACTAAATATTGCCCAATCATAATAATCTACTTTTACATTAATTCCTAATTTATTTACTAATAGCTGTTGTTCGAATTCAGCAAATTCTCTTGATCTGTCGTTTGTTCCACTTTGAAGCATAGTCACAGTCATATCTGCTGGATTTTCACTCTCTCCAAGTTCTTTTAAACCTTCTATCAATAATGCTTTAGGATCTGGATTTTCATCAATAAGTTTTTTAACTGGTAAAGAATTAACTTTCTCTCTAAAATCTTCTCCACCAATTTGTACAGAAGGTGGTACCCAAGCATATGCAGGCTGTCCAACTCCTCTATATAATACATTAACAACATCTTCTCTATTTAATGCTATAATAAATGCTTTTCTAATTTTTTCATTTTTAAAGTATTTATTATTTTGGTTGTAAATCTCATATGATGCAGATGGCTTAGCCTTTGATGAATAAATCATCTCATCCATACTTTCAAATTTTGCTCTCCATTCTGGTTTAGAAACTGTACCTAAATCAACTGCTCCAGTGAACAAAGTACTCATTCTTGCACTTTCATCTTTAACAATGCTCATTGTTAAATCTTCAAGAATAACTTCATCTGCATTCCAGTAAGTAGGATTTTTCTTAAATGTTAACTCACTGTCATGTACCCAACTTTCAAGTGTGAAGGCACCATTTGAAACCATTTGTTCAGCTTCTGAACCATATGCTTCACCATATTTTTCAACAATATCTTGTCTCTGTGGTAACATTACTCTAAAGTATGTAAGATCTAAGAAATATGCTATTGGTGATTCCAATGTGAATTCTATTGTCTTTTCATCGATAACTCTAATTCCAAGTTCATCAGCTGAACCTTCTCCAGAGTTAAATGCAGCAGCATTTTTAATAACTGGTGTTATTAACCATGCATATCTTGATCCAGTACTAGGATCTAATGTTCTCTTAATTCCATACTCAAAATCTTTAGCTGTTACAGGTACTCCATCACTCCACTTAGCATCTCTTAAATTAAATGTCCAAACTAATCCATCGTCACTTACATTCCAACTCTTAGCAATTCCAGGAACAATCTTGTCCCCATTTTCATCTTGCTCAATTCTTGTTAATCCATCAACGATATGAGTTAATATTTGGTTAGAATACATATCTGTTGATCTTGAAGGGTCAATTGATTTTGGTTCTGCATCTAAGAAAATCTTCATATACTGCTCTTCATCAATTTTTTCTCCTTCAACCGTAACCCCTTGAGAGTCATTTGTTTTTTCATTCACCTTTGCACTCTCATCTTTCTTACCACATGAAGTTAACACCCCTCCTACTGCCATAGTTGCAGCCATAGTAAGTGCAAGTAATCTTTTGCTCTTCATTCGAAATCCCCCTTTGTTAATTTCACTTTATTATATATAAAGTGTTTAATTTTTAAGTAAGTAATATTTTTATCATTTGTAAAATGATTTTCACGGCATCTTATTAATTCATTTTGAATAAAGTTTCCTTTATTCTGAAAGTTTAACGTATAGTAATTCTCAGCTTATGTATTTGTAATGTTTTAACTAAAAAAAATTTTCTCGTGAAATTTCATTCATAATCTTAAAATTTATTCACAATAAATCGGAAGTTAAAATTTGATATAATTTTATAAATTTCAGTTTCTAACCTTGCTACAGCAAACACTTTAGAGGTTTTAAATTTTTCCTTAGTTGAAATGTTAATATTATTTTAACATATTTTCCTTACTCTTACCTTACATTTACCTTACAAAACTTACAATCTTACATTACAATGTCGTAAGGTGTAATATTTTGTCATAAAATTTAATAAAGACCAAAGGTTACCCTTTGGCCTTAATATTATTAAATTATTTATCTCTATTAACAGTGTATGCTTTTGTTACATCAGTCGTTCCGAATAATGGAGTCATAACACCCTTAGCATATTTTCTAGTGTAAGTAGATGTCTTACGGAAAATCCATGGTGATATTACTGCATCTTCGTATAATAAGATTTCTTCTGCTCTCTTGAACATTTCAAATCTCTTCTGCTGATCAGTTGTCATTGTAGACTCCTTAATCAATGAATCATATTCTTCATTTACCCAACCTGATGGTACAACATCAGCAGTAGATGCAAACATTTCTAGGAATGTCATTGGATCATTATAGTCTCCAGACCATCCTTGAGAAGCAAAATCATATTCACCTTTTCTTATTAAATCACTGAATACTGCCCACTCATAGTAATCAATTTTAACATTGATTCCAAGAACCTCTTGTAATTTTTGCTGCTCAAATTCAGCAAACTCTCTTGATCTTGAATTTGTTCCACTTTGAAGCATAGTTACAGTCATATCTGCTGGGTTTTCACTTTCCCCTAACTCTTTTAATCCTTCAATTAATAACGCTTTAGGATCTGGAGTTTCTTCAATTAATCTCTTAATTGGAAGATCTGAAGATTTATCCCTAAACTCTTCTCCACCGATTTGAACCGCATAAGGAACCCACGCATAAGCTGGCATGTATATTCCTCTGTATAAAGTTTGGTTTATAGCTTCTCTATCAATTGCTGTAATAAAAGCTTTTCTTATCTTATCATTTTTGAAGTATCTGCTATTTTGGTTGAATACTTCATATACCGCACTTGGCTTAGCTACAGAAGAATAAGTAAACTCTCCCATTTCATTGAATTTATTCATCCACTCAGCTTTAGATACTACACCTAAATCAACTTGTCCAGTGAATAAAGTGTTCATTCTAGCACTTTCATCTTTAACAATCTTCATTGCTACTGTATCAAGTTTTACTACATCAGCATTCCAATAATCTGGATTCTTTTTGAAAACTAATTCACTATCATGAGTCCAGCTTTCTAAAGTAAATGCACCATTTGAAAGCATTTGCTCTGCTTCTGATCCATAAGCTTCTCCATATTGTTCAACAATATCTTGTCTTTGAGGAAGCATTACTCTAAAATATGTAAGATCTAAGAAATATGCTACTGGGCTTTCTAATGTAAATTGAACTGTTTTCTCATCTAATGCTTTAACTCCAACTTCATCAGCTGTTGCTTCACCCTTGTTGAAAGCATCTGCATTTTTAATTACAGGAGTTATTAACCAAGCATAGTTTGAACCAGTGTTAGGATCTAATGTTCTTTTAACACCATACTCAAAATCTTTAGCTGTTACAGCAACTCCGTCACTCCACTTAGCATCTCTTAAATTGAACGTCCATACTAATCCATCTTCACTAACTTCCCAACTTTCAGCGATTCCTGGAACTATCTTATCGCCATTTTCATCTTGCTCAATTCTTGTTAAACCATCAACAATATGAGTAAGAATTTGATTAGAATATAAGTCTGATGATCTTGATGGGTCAATAGTTTTAGGCTCTGCACCTAAAAAGATGTTTAGATATTGTTCTTCATCAATACCATTATTTCCTTCTGCATTTGACTTTGAAGTATTATCATTTCCCTTATTAGCTGCTTTATCTCCACATGCTGTTAATACTGCACCAGTTCCAACAGTTAATGCCATTAAAGCTGCAATCATTTTTTTGCTCTTCACAAAAAAACCTCCTTCTCTTCTAGTACTTAGACTAGTTTTGTTAAATACTTTTCCTTAAAATTTAAATAATAAAATTTATTTTAATAGCTGCACTTGGTGTTATTTCACCAAGTGACAAGCTACAAAATGATCTTTTTTAACTTCTATTAACTCAGGCGTTTCCTGCTTACAGATGTCTTTTACAAATCTACATCTAGTTGCAAATCTACAACCTGGTTTAGGATTAATCGGACTTGGAATTTCTCCCTCTATATCTATTCTTTCTTTAGTCCTTTCAATTTCTGGATCCGGAACCGGAATCGCAGATAATAAAGCTTGTGTATATGGATGAAGCGGCTCTGCATATAAATCCTCACTAGATGCAAGTTCAACCATATTACCTAAATACATTACACCAACTCTATCACTGATATGTTTTACCATAGATAAATCGTGAGCAATAAATAAGTAAGTAAGTCCAAATTCTTCTTGAAGCTTAATTAACAAGTTAACAACTTGAGCTTGAATTGATACATCCAGAGCAGATATAGGCTCATCACATACTATAAATTCTGGTTCAATAGCTAATGCTCTTGCAATACCAATTCTTTGTCTTTGTCCACCTGAGAATTCATGAGGAAATCTTGAAGCATGCTCTTTATTAAGACCAACTAATTCAAGAAGTTCAAATATTCTCTTTGTTCTTTCTTGCCCTTTATATATATTGTGTATATCGATACCTTCTCCAATAATATCTCCAACTGTCATCCTTGGATTAAGTGAAGCATATGGGTCTTGAAGAATAATCTGAGCTTTTCTCGCAAAGTCTTTTTTCTCTTTTTTATTCAACTTATGCACATTAATATCTCCATTGAAGATAACTTCTCCACCAGTTGCATCATATAGTCCCATTACAGTTCTACCACATGTAGTTTTACCACAACCTGATTCACCAACAAGACCTAAAGTTTCTCCTTTATAGATATCAAATGAAACATTATCTACAGCTTTAAGTGTAGCTTTAGGACCAACTTGGAAATGCTTCTTCAAATTTTTTACTTGAATTAATACTTCTTTATTAGCCATTATTCAGCTCCTCCTTTTCTTAATACTTCAGGCAATTCTACCTTTGGAGCTAAAGGATGTTGTAACCAACAGCTTACAGTTTGAGTATCACTAATTCTTGTTTCGTCTGGCATAGCTTCTTTACAAACTTCCATACAATATTCACATCTCGCTGCAAATGGACATCCTACAGGAGGCTTAACAAGGTCTGGAGGTGTTCCACCTAAAGCATACAACACATCCTTGTTTTGAGTTTCAAGTCTTGGAACCGATTGTAGCAGCGCCCATGTATATGGATGTTTTGGATTATAGAACACTTCATCAGTTGTTCCTCTCTCAATTACTACTCCTGCATACATTACTTGAATTCTATCAGCTACATCAGCAACAACCCCAAGGTCATGCGTAGCAAGAATAACTGCTGTTCCTAAGTCTTTTTGTAATCCTCTTATTAAATCCATAATTTGCGCTTGAATTGTAACATCAAGTGCTGTTGTAGGTTCATCTGCAATAAGAACTTTCGGATCACAAGAAAGCGCAATAGCAATCATAGCTCTTTGTCTCATTCCACCTGAAAATTCATGAGGATATTGCTTAGCTCTCTTTTCAGCGTTAGGAATATTAACTAACTTTAACATCTTAACAGCTTCATCAAAAGCCTCTGTTTTACTTAATCCTCTGTGAATAATCAAACTCTCAGCAATTTGCTTACCTATTGTCATTGTAGGATTAAGAGATGTCATAGGGTCTTGGAATATCATAGATATATCCGCCCCTCTTAAACTTCTTAACTCTTTATCCTTCATATCTAAAATATTCTTACCGTTAAATAATATCTTTGATGTTTTCTTTATTTCAGCCGGCATTGGCTCAGGTAATAATCTCATAAGAGACTTAGAAGTAACTGTTTTTCCACATCCCGATTCACCAACTATAGCTAATGTTTCACCTTTATTTAAGTGAAAGCTTACTCCTCTTACCGCTTGAACTTCTCCAGCGTAAGTATGGAATGAAACTTTCAAATCTTGTACGTCTAGTATTTTTTCCATTCTTTTATCCTCCTCTGTTATTGTCTCAACTTAGGATCTAGCGCGTCTCTCAATCCATCACCCAACAACTGGAATGATAACATTGTTAAACTGATAAATAAGGCTGGGAAAAATAATTGTTCTGGATAGAACATTAACTGCTCTTTAGCTGCTGAAGCAAGAGCACCCCAACTTGTCGCTGGCGACTGCACTCCAAGTCCTATATAACTTAAGAAGGCTTCTCCGAAAATAAATCCTGGTATATCAAATGTAATTGCAACTATCATGATACCTAATGTATTTGGTATTAAGTGCTTACCAATTATTCTTGCAGGACTAGCACCTAAAGCAGTTGCTGCAAGTACATATTCTTGCTCTTTAATTTGTAGAAGTTGTCCTCTAACCAATCTAGCCATATAACACCATCCTGTAAGTGTCATTGCTAGGATAAGTGCACCTACACCTTTTCCAACAATTAAAGAAACTAATATTACAACTATTAAGTAAGGAATACTTACTAATACTTCAACAATTCTCATCATTATATCATCAACAATACCACCAAAGTATCCAGAAATACCTCCATATATTGAACCTACTACAGTATCCACTATAGCACCGATGATACCAATAAGCATAGAGATTCTTCCACCTTGCCACACTCTAGCAAACATATCTCTTCCAATCTGATCAGTTCCAAACCAATGTTCCGCTGAAGACCCTTGGTTTATTGCATCACTTATTGCTTCGTAAGGATATTTAGCTATCCACGGTCCAATAACCGTCATAATACATATTAATGTAAGCATAACAAGCGCACCTATCGCTACTTTATTCTGCTTTAATCTTCTCCAAGCATCCTGCCAGAAGGTCATACTAGGTCTTAAAATTACTTCTGCATCAGCATTGTCACAACCAATAATCTTAAACTTATCTTTATTTAATTCAACAGACATCTATATTACCTCCTTATTTCTTTCCTCCACCAAGTCTAATTCTTGGGTCAATCACTCCATATAAAATATCTACTACAACTAACGATGAAACAAATAAGAATGATATAAACATTGTTTGTCCCATTATCATAGTATAGTCTCTGTTAGATATAGATGAAACGAAGTAAGATCCTAATCCTGGGATTGAGAAGATACTCTCGATTACAAATGATCCAACAAATATCATTGCAATTTGAGGTCCTAATAATGTAATAGCTGGTAAAATTGCATTTCTTATAACATGTTTAACTACTAATGATATTTTAGAAACACCTTTTGCTTTAGCAGTTAGAATATAATCTTGTCCAATAATATCTAAACAGTTAGCTCTCATATATCTTGCATATTTAGCAATAGATCCAAAACTTAAAGCTATAGATGGTAAAATAGTGTATTTAAATGCACCCCATCCTATAGTAGGTAATATCTGCCACTTAACACTGAAGAAATATTGCAGTAATGACGCTATAACGAAACTCGGCACAGATACTCCTAATATCGCTATAAACATAACTATATAATCTGGCCATTTATTTCTGTTAAAGGCAGCTAGAATACCCATCAAAATTCCTATGGTGAATCCCATTGTTATCGCTTGAATACCTAACCTTCCTGATACAGGAGCATATTTCTTAATAGTATCAGTTACTTTTCTTCCTGGGTATGTAAGAGACTCTCCTAAATCTCCATGTAAAACTAAATTCTTTAAAAACACTCCATACTGAACAATTACCGGCTTGTCCAAACCGTATTTAGCATAATAATTGATTCTTGTTTGTTCTGGTAATTTTCTAGCCATACTAGCAAGTGGATCTCCTGGAATTGCACGTATTAGCATAAATGTTATTGTTGTTACAACGAATAAAGTTAAAAACATATAACCTATTCTTTTAGCAATAAACTTAAGCATTGTTCATCCTCCCATCATTTATCTTATAGTTGATAAATATATATCATCCTTCAATAAAATATCTAAGTATAAATATCACATTGAAAGAGTGAAACCATTATAATTTGTTTTGTTAATTAAATTCTTTGAAATCTGTAAACTTCTTTATTTTTTTAAATTAATTTGATTTTAAAAGATTTGTCGATTTAACATGCATTTGTTAGTAGATTTGTTTTCAATGCAGCGCATTAAAGTTTTCACCTTTTTACGCCAATTATTTAATATTTTATATCATTTATTATGTTTTTGCAATTTTATTTTGAATCACATTAAAATGTTTTGCTTACAAGTTTTTATCTTTTTAAATTTTTCGCTTTTTTCTGTCAATTCATATCTCTATTTTATCAAACTTATCTTACACTTACATTTAATTTGCATTACATTTTAGTAAGGTTTAAATTAAATTTAACTTTTTTTAATACTTTTCAAGAATTTTTAACGACTTTTGCTGTATTGAAAAGAAAAAAACTCGTCATTCGACAAGTTTTTTCCAGAAATTCTATTTTCCTCTTCCTTCAGTGTATGCTTTAGTTACATCAATAGGTCCAAACAATGGTGTCATAACGTTTTTAACATATTTTCTAGTATAAGTAGAACTTTTACGGAAAATCCAAGGTGAAATTACTGTATCTTCATAAACTAGAATATCTTCTGCTCTCTTAAACATTTCAAATCTAGCTTCCTGGTCTATAGTCATCGTTGAATCTTTAATTAACTTCTCATACTCTTCATTAACCCATCCAGAAGGAACAACATTTGCAGTACTTGTAAACATTTCAAGGAACGTCATAGGGTCATTATAATCCCCCATCCATCCTTGAGAGGCAAAGTCATATTCCCCTTTATGAATTTTATCACTGAATACAGCCCACTCATAATAATCAATAGAACAATTAATACCTAATACTTCCTGTAATCTTTGTTGTTCAAATTCAGCAAATTCTCTTGATCTAGCTGTAGTTCCACTTTGAAGCATTGTTACAGACATATCTGCAGGATTTTCACTTTCTCCTAATTCTTTTAATCCTTCTATTAGTAATGCTTTAGGATCTTTATATTCATCTAAAAGTTTTTTAACTGGTAGATTATCTGCTTTCTTTCTAAAATCTTCTCCACCAATTTGAACTGCAGGAGGAATCCATGCAAAGGCAGGATCATTTGCTCCTCTATATAGAGTATCATTTATTGCAGCTCTATCTAATGCTACAACAAAAGCTTTTCTTATTTTATTATTCTTAAAATATCTGCTCTGTTGATTAAATACTTCATATGTTACCGTAGGTTGCGCAACAGAAGAATATTCAAAATTACCTGAGCTATCAAACTTTTCTTTCCATTCTGGTTTTGTTACTGCTCCTAAATCAACTTCTCCTGTGAACAAAGTATTCATTTGCGCACTCTCATCTTTTACTATTTTCATAGTCACTGTATCTAGCTTAATATTATCAACATTCCAGTAGCTCGGATTTTTCTTAAATACAACTTCACTATCATGAACCCATTTATCTAATACAAAAGCACCTGAACTTAACATGTGTTCTGCTTCTGAACCATATGCATCACCATATTTCTCTACCATATCCTGTCTTTGAGGATACATAACTTTGAAATATGTAAGGTCTAAGAAATATGCAATTGGTGATTCCAATGTTATTTCTAATGTTTTTTCATCAACAGCTTTAACACCAACTTCTTCTACAGTTCCTTCTCCTTTATTATAAGCAGCTGCATTTTTTATAACAGGTGTTATTAACCAAGCATAATTTGATCCTGTATCTGGATTTAGTGTTCTTTTGATTCCATATTCAAAATCTTTGGCAGTAATATTATTTCCATCACTCCATTTAGCATCTCTTAAGTAGAAAGTCCATTTAGTTCCATCTTCACTAACTTCCCACTTTTCAGCTATACCAGGTACTATTTTATCTCCTGATTCATCTTGTTCAATTCTTGTTAAACCATCTGTAATATGACATAAAACTTGTGATGAATAAGTATCACTTGATCTTGAAGGGTCAATTGATTTAGGCTCCGCTTTCAAGAATATATTTAAGTATTGCTCCTTATCCATAGCACCTTCAGTTTCATTACGATTTTTGTTACCATTTTCATTTACTTTATTCTTCTCACCACATGAAGTAAATGACAATCCGGCACAAAGTGATAATGCTAGTAATGATGCTATTAATCTTTTTCTTTTCACTTAAAGTCCCCCTTTTTTATTTTTGAGTTTTTTTTGGACTGTTTTACTTTGTATTTCTTATATATCTTATTATTAGTTAATTTATGATTTTTATGTGCTTTCCTTTTCTACAAGATGACATGCAACAAAATGACCTTTTTTTACTTCAAGTAATTCTGGTGTTTTTTCTCTGCATTTTTCCATTACATAACCGCACCTTGATGCAAACCGGCAGCCTTCCACTGGATTTATAGGACTAGGTATTTCTCCTTTTAACTCAATTCTTTCTTTAGTCCTTTCTACTTTTGGATCAGGAATTGGAATTGCAGATAACAACGCTTGAGTATAAGGATGTAGTGGATTATCATATAATTCATCACTACTAGCCAACTCAGCAACTTTTCCTAAATACATAACTCCAACTCTATCACTAATATGTTTAACCATGGATAAATCATGAGCAATAAATAAATATGTTAATCCAAATTTCCTCTGCAAATCTATTAGCAAGTTTACTACCTGAGCTTGAATTGATACATCTAATGCTGATATCGGTTCATCACATACAATAAACTGCGGTTCTATAGCAAGAGCTCTAGCTATTCCTATCCTTTGTCTCTGTCCACCTGAAAACTCATGAGGAAATCTTGAAGCATGTTCTTTATTCAATCCAACAAGATCTAATAATTCATATATTCTCTTTGTTCTTTCTTCACCTTTATAAATATTATGAATATCAATACCTTCACCAATTATATCTCCAACTGTCATTCTAGGATTTAAAGATGCATATGGATCCTGTAGAATTATTTGAGATTTCCTTGCAAAATCTTTCTTTTCTTTCTTACTTAATTTATGAACATTAATTTTCTTGTTAAATATTACATTACCACCAGTTGCTTCATACAACCCCATTACTGTTCTACCACAGGTTGTTTTACCACATCCTGATTCTCCTACCAACCCTAATGTCTCTCCTTTATATATATCGAAAGATACGTCATCCACAGCTTTTAACACAGATTTAGGACCTACTTTAAAATGTTTTTTTAGATTTTTAACTTCTATTAAGACATCATTCTTCATCATTAGCTCCTCCTTCATTCCAAACTTGCGGCACCCCTTCTTTTGGAGCTAGAGGATGTTGCAGCCAACATTTAGCTTCATGTGTTCCACTTAACTTAGTTGCTTCTGGCATAGTTTCTTTACATATCTCCATTGCAAATTCACATCTAGCTGCAAAAGGACACCCTATAGGAGGTTTAATAAGATCTGGTGGTGTTCCTCCAAGAGCATAAAGTATATCTTTATTTCCTGTTTCCAATCTTGGTACTGATCTTAATAATGCCCATGTATATGGATGCTTAGGATTATAAAATACTTCATCTGTAGTTCCTCTCTCTATTACAATTCCTGCATACATTACTTGAATTCTATCAGCAACATCAGCTACTACACCTAAATCATGAGTTACTAGTATAACAGCAGTACCCAAATTTTTCTGTAACTCTTTTATTAAATCCATTATCTGCGCTTGAATTGTTACATCTAGAGCAGTTGTAGGTTCATCCGCAATTAGCACTTTGGGATTACATGCTAATGCTATTGCAATCATAGCCCTTTGCCTCATACCTCCAGAAAATTCATGAGGATACTGATTTGCTCTTTTATCAGCATTAGGAATATTAACTAATTTAAGCATTTTTATCGCTTCATCAAGAGCTTCCTGTTTTTTCATCCCTCTATGAATAATTAAACTTTCAGCTATTTGTTTTCCAATAGTCATTGTTGGATTTAGAGAAGTCATAGGATCTTGGAATATCATTGAAATATCTGCTCCCCTTAGTTCTCTTAATTCCTTCTCACTCATTTTCAGAATATCTTTATTATTGAATAATATTTTTGAAGTTTTTTTAATTTCTGCAGGCATTGGCTCAGGCAATAATCTCATAATTGACTTTGATGTTACTGTTTTTCCACAGCCTGATTCGCCAACAATCGCTAACGTCTCTCCTTTATTAAGATAAAAGTTAACACCTCTAACTGCCTGAACTTCTCCAGCATATGTATGAAATGATACTTTTAAGTCTTGAACATCTAATATTTTTTCCATAAATTTTCCCCCTCTCTTATGTTCTTAATTTAGGATCCAGGGCATCCCTTAATCCATCTCCCAGTAGTTGGAAAGACAGCATTGTTAAACTTATAAATAGCGCAGGGAAAAATAATTGATAAGGGTAAAACATTAATTGTTGTTGAGCTGACGAAGCAAGAGCTCCCCAACTTGTATTTGGAGATTGAACTCCTAATCCAATATAACTTAAAAATGCTTCTCCAAATATGAACCCTGGAATATCAAAAGTGATTGCAACAATCATTATACTCAAAGTGTTTGGTATAAGATGTCTACTAATAATTCTAGCAGGGCTCGCGCCTAAAGCAGTTGCTGCTAAAACATACTCTTGCTCTTTTATTTGTAGTAATTGACCTCTAACTAAACGTGCCATATAACACCATCCAGTTAATGTCATAGCTAATATTAATGCTCCTATACCTTTTCCAACAATTAATGAAACAAGAATAACTAAAACTAAATAAGGTATACTTACTAGTATTTCTACAATTCTCATCATTACATCATCTACAAGTCCACCAAAATATCCAGATATACCCCCATAAATAGATCCTACAACAGTATCTACTAAGGCTCCTACTAATCCTATTAAAATTGATACTCTTCCACCTACCCATACTCTGGAAAAGATATCTCTTCCAATTTGATCAGTTCCAAACCAATGTTCACCACTTGGCCCTTGATTAATATCATTACTTATAGCCTGAAAAGGATACTTAGCTATCCAAGGTCCAATAACTGTCATAATAATAATTAAAATAAGCACAATCATTGCACAAATTGCAACCTTATTTAATTTCAATCTTCTCCAAGCATCTTGCCAATATGTTAGGCTAGGTCTTAAAATCACCTCTCCTTCACCTTTACTCGTACCTATCCTCTTAAATTTATTTTTATCTAAATTAGCATCTTTGAAATTTTGAGCCATATTTCTACCTCCTATTTCTTTCCTGTACCTACTCTTATTCTTGGATCAACTAATCCATACACCAAATCAACCACTAAAAGAGAACTAACAAACAAAAATGAGATAAATACTGTTTGCCCCATTATCATGGTATAATCTCTATTTGAAACAGAAGATACAAAATAGGATCCAAGACCAGGTATTGAAAATATACTTTCAATTACAAAAGATCCTGTAAAAACTAGTGCAATTTGTGGACCTAGTAATGTTATTACTGGTAAAATAGCATTTCTAATAACATGTTTAGTTACTAATGAAAACTTAGATACCCCTTTAGCTTTAGCAGTAAGTATATAATCTTGCATAATTACATCTAAACAATTAGCCCTCATGTACCTAGCATATTTTGCTATAGAACCAAAACTTAACGCAATGGAAGGTAATATAGTATATTTAAATGCCCCCCATCCAATTGTAGGTAGTAGGTTGAATTTCACAGTAAAGAAATACTGTAATAAGGAAGCTATGACAAAACTCGGAACCGAAATACCCAATATTGCAACAAACATAACAACGTAATCAGGTCCTTTATTTCTATTAAATCCAGCAATAATTCCTAATATAATTCCCAAGGTAAATCCTATTGAAATCGCCTGTATTCCTAATCTACCTGAAACTGGTGCATATTCCAGTATTGTTTTTGTTACTTTTCTTCCTGGATATGTTAAAGATTCACCTAAATCTCCTTCAAATATCAAGTTTCTTAAAAAGATCCCATACTGCACTATTACCGGTTTATCCAAACCATACTTTGCATAATAATTAATTTTTGTTTGCTCAGGTAATTTACGCGCCATTGAGGCTAATGGATCACCTGGAATAGCTCTTATTAGAAAAAATGTTATTGTTATTACTACTAAGAGCGTGAAAAGCATGTAAAATATCCTTCGAATAATAAATTTAATCATATTTCCCCTCTTTTCTACACTTTTTATTTTCAACACTTATAGTTATTGTGCTTAATAAAAATATTATTTATTCTTCAAAAATTTAACTAAGCTATGTTATTTTATTAAAAAGAACTATATAATAAAGTAAAGGTATCATTATGATATTCTATATATTGAAAGGAGTTGATATTATGACATTATTCAAAGGTTCTGGTGTAGCTATAGTTACTCCATTTACTGAAAACGGAGTAGATTTCAAAACATTAGAAAAACTTGTTGAATGGCATATTGAAAAAAAGACTGATGCTATCATAGTTTGTGGAACAACTGGTGAGGCTTCAACAATGTCTACTCAAGAAAAAAAAGAAACAATTAAATTCGTTGTAGATATAGTTAATAAAAGAATCCCTGTAATAGCAGGAACAGGTTCTAATAATACAGCTGCAGCTATAAACATGAGTACTTGGGCTGAAAAAATTGGTGTAGATGGATTATTGATAATTACGCCGTATTATAATAAAACAACTCAAAAGGGTTTAGTTGAGCACTTTAAAGCAATAAACGACTCTGTATCTATACCAATAATTGCATATAATGTTCCAAGCAGAACTGGAATCAATATACTTCCTGATACTCTATTAAAAATCAGTAAACTATCAAATGTTAATGCAGTTAAAGAAGCAAGTGGAGATCTTAGTCAAATAATAAAAATTAGAGAATTATGTGGAGAGGACTTCCATATTTACTCTGGTAACGATGATCAGATAATACCTGTTCTATCTGTTGGCGGAATTGGAGTTATATCAGTATTAGCAAATGTTATTCCTGAAGAAACCTCAAAAATGGTTCATCTTTATTTAGAAGGAAAAACTACAGAAGCTCTTAACTTACAGTTAGAATATTTATCACTAGCAAATTCTTTATTTATTGAAACTAATCCAATCCCTGTAAAAACAGCTCTAAACATAATGGGCATGAATGCAGGCTCATTAAGATTACCATTGATAGATATGGATCAAAACAATAAAAAAATTCTTGAATCTGAACTTAAAAAGCATAAGCTTTGTTAGAGAGGGTGATTTTATGATTAATACATTAATAGTGGGATGTAATGGAACAATGGGTAAAGTTCTAATTAAAGAATGTACTAAGTTAGAAAATATTGAAATAGTAGCAGGATTTGATAAAGACATGAATTCTAGCTTACCTTTTCCTGTTTATTCAAACTTTGAAGATATTAAAGAAGATATAGATGTTATTATTGACTTTAGTAACCCAGTAGTTCTTGAATCCTTATTAAAATTTTGTGTTAAAAGAAAGCTTCCTCTTGTATTATGCACAACAGGATTTTCAGATGCTCAAATAAAGGAAATTGAATCAGCTAGTTCAAAAACTCCTATATTTTTCTCAGCAAATATGTCTTTAGGCATAAACCTAATTAAAAATCTATTAATTAAAGCTACTAAAGTACTTTACGATGGATTTGATATTGAAATTATTGAGAAGCATCATAATAAAAAAGTTGACTCACCATCTGGTACTGCTTATTTATTAGGTGATGCTATAATGGATTCCATACCTGAAGAAACTGAATACGTTCATGGACGTGAAGGATATCATAAGCGTGAGAAAAAAGAAATTGGAATGCACTCTTTAAGAGGAGGAACAATTGTTGGTGAGCACGAAGTAATCTTCGCTGGTAATGATGAAATAATCTCAGTTAAACATGAAGCTCTTTCAAAAAATATCTTTGCAATGGGCGCTTTTAAAGCTGCTAAATATATAGTTAAGCAGGAAGCGGGATTGTATGATATGGACGACATGCTTAATTTATAGAATGCTATGCATTATATAAATTATAGTTGAAAGTGGAAAGTTGAAAGTGGAAAACGATGGTTGCTTCTGCTTTAGGGCAGAAGCTACATTTTATTGTTCTTAAAACAAGATAACTTGACTCATTTTATCTTGAGATAAAATATTGTATTTCAAATTGAAAAGTAATTTTTGTATGTAAAGAACAACTATCGAAAAAACTGTAATTTCTGACCTTAGTCAGAAGCTACAGTTTTATTTATTTGATTGTATTAAAGATAATTGTTGATATATTATATAACAACTATAATTTTATCTTTTATATGTAACATGAAATTTCTTTATTTAATACAATAAATAAGAATATTGTTTATCAATTTATCAATCAATTATTCAATTCTTTAACTTGCCGAACTTCAAACCTTATTTTTATATTTCGTTGATGCTTTTACCACTTAAATTATCTCCATAATAAGATACTAAAGGAGAAATTTCAATTTGCTTTTCTTTTAATGTTGTATTGTCAACACCTGCATTAATAAGCCATTTCTTATGTAAGTTTAAAATTAATTCCTTAGCAGTTTGGGGACTATCCTCTCCTTCACTGTTTTTTACTGGTGCAAACTCCTCTTCTCTCTTTACCTCTAAAGCCGCCATGTCATCTAACATCTCAAATATATCAAATAAAAAGTATTCGAACTTATATCCATTAGGGTTTATAGGTAATATCTTCTTTCCATGCTCATCTATGTATTCTATTTTTTTATGTGCAATATGCAGTGGCAAGGGTTTACCTGCTATTGTTTCAATAAAGTCTACACTTAATATATGATTTAATATATTTGCATTTGAATATATTAGCTTTCCATCTTGATCAACCTCACTAGCAATGTTCTTAGGTATCTCTGAATATTCCACAATTGCAGGTTTATTGTTCTTATAGCATAAAACTCCCACTTTTTCTTCAGGATACTTTTTTTCTACTACTTTACTAGCCGCTGGCTTATTAGAACAAATAGTAAATCCTATAAAGTATGGGTCAGCTACCCTAACTAATGCGTTATCTATTCCATATAAAAATAACCACTCAATTCCTTTAGCTTTCATATCACCTAGTGCTCCCGAATCTTTTAAAGCCACAAAACAACCACCATTTCCATTAGGGCTCATAGCAATTTTGTTTTCATCAGACAAAAGTACCTTTCCATCCTCATTTATGGTAGGCATGGTTTTCTGTTTAAAGAACATTATCATACTTTTAGGATAGCCAAAATAATTGTGTTCTTTAAAAAAACTTACTGTATCATGGTGATTTTCAATACTTGTCATTATATATAATGGAATATATTTTTTACATTTGTTCGATAAATAAATAAGTCTCTCACATTGGAGCTGAAACAATGATTTTCGTGATGGCAATCCTATATCAAATGTCCCCTTTGGACCGTTATGACCAAGCCTTGTTCCTTGTCCACCTGCAACCAAATAAACAGCAACCTTTCCATTTGCTAGTGCATTCATTCCAATCTTATAGAAGTTATTTTTCTCTTCATCTGAATACATTTTAAGACTATTTGCTATAAGTGGCTTGAATTGATTTTCCTTTTCTTCTATATGATTTTTTCTGATTTTATTATATATATTTTGTATTAACTCAAAATCTATTGTTAATATATCATTAATTAATGCTGATTTCTTATCATTATTTAGAAAGTGATAGAATCTAAGCAAGTGTTCTTGTTTATATTTGTTTACTAATTCTATAGCCTTATTAAATTCATCATTCATTATAAACCATCTCCACCATAAGAATTTACTAATTATTTAACGTTAAATTATTCGTCACATATTACGATTATGTCTTAATACATTATATCTTCTTGCGACACAATACAAACATTTTATGCTTCAATTACCCCCTTCATTATACATTATTTTCCTATACTTAATCAAAATTAATTATGAAATCCTAGTGTTATAAATAACTATCAACCTTATTCCCTAACAGAATCTAGTTACGTTAAAAATGATAAATCAAGTTCTGAAAAAAGTTCATTAGCATTATAATACATGAAAGTATTAGCTATAAACACCAAAAGGAAACCTCTCTTTCAAGATTCCCTTTAATTCAATGTTATCAACACCATTTTTAAACTTTATATTTTAGAGACAGAATATTGTATTTATTATGCAATGTTTCATTTCAAATGAAACGAGAAAAATCCTATTGTCCATGAAACAATAGGATTAAAATTTCTCGAAGAGAAATGTCCATCATTCTCAATTCTACATTCTCAATTCTCAATTTGTTTTTATTAGTTTGTTTTTATTCAGCCACATTTCCATCCTATCAAGCCCTTCTTTCAGTTCCTCCATAGAGTATGAATATGATAACCTTACAAACCCTTCCCCTTTTTCACCAAAAGCACTACCTGGAACCATTGCAACTTTTTGTTCATACAGTAATCTGTCACATAATTCCTCACTCTTAATATTTGTAAATCTCATATCTATAAATAGATAGAAAGCCCCTTTTGGAACTTGAACTTTAATCCCCATTTTTTTCAGTCTACCACATATATAATCTCTGCGTTTTTTAAATTCTTCATTTCTCTGCATAACTTCATTCATGCTTGACTTTAGCCCCGCTACTGCTCCCCATTGAGCAATTGATGGTGCACATGTTACATTATGCTGATGAACAACGTTGATTTTAGATAACATTTCTTTTTTAGCACAAACATATCCTACTCTTAAACCTGTCATGGAAAATATCTTGGAAAATCCACCAATTAAAATAATTTTATCCGCTAATTCTTTTGACTGAGCTACAGAATAATATTCTTCCTCAAAAATTATAGAACTGTACATCTCATCTGAAATAATAACAATATCTTTACTTTTAAATATTTCTATTAATTTATTATAACTTTCCTTACTTAAAATTGACCCTGTAGGATTACATGGATAAGATATAATAATTCCTTTAATATTCTTTTCAGTTGCTAATATTTCTTCTATTTCACTAAAGTTGGGTTGAAACTCTTCAGTTAATGAGTATTTCTTAATTTTCCCTCCACCCATTTTAATGCATCCTTCATACGCTGGATACGCTGGATCCGGAACTAATATAGTTTCACCTTCATTTAAGATAGCTTTAATAGAACTAAATATTGCTTCACTTCCACCTGTAGTAATACAAATTTCATCAATTGAATAATTTATCTTTTGATTTAATAGGTATTTACTTATCTCTTCTCTTAATTCAACTATGCCTTCATTTTTTGTATAACCAGATTTATCCTTATTTATCGCATTAATCATCTCTTCTTTTACTGCTTTAGGTACTGGAAAATCTGGTTGACCTATTGTCATAGATATTGCATCTTCTACATCTTTTACTTTATTAAAAAACTTTCTTATTCCAGTAATTTCAATTTTCTCAATGTTTTTATTTATAAATCCCATTTTTCCACTCCTTTTATGAAAATAGCTACTATTTTCCTTTACAAAATTATAGCACATATTTAAAATTATAATATAGTATATATTATTTTATTATAGAAAAAATATAATAATCAATATATTTTACAAATACTATTACCATATGTTACACTTAATTGATACGGAACGTAATAATTATTATTATGTATTAATTAGTTAATTATTATAAAAAAATATATTCATAGATGGAAAGGAGTTTATTATGGAATATAATTTAAATGATCCATATGAGCTTGCAAGGTACATAAAAGATGCAACAAAATCTACACCTGTGAAAGTTTATGTGAAAGGTACAATTAATACCACATCTGAAGACGTTAAAGTTTTCCAAAGTGGAGAAATGGCAATTCTGATTGGCGAAAAAGATTGTATTGAGAAAATTTTAGAATCTAATTCCTCTACAATTGAATACTATCATTTAGAAAATGACAGAAGAAATTCTGCTATTCCAATGTTAGATATTAAAAAGGTAAACGCAAGAATAGAGCCAGGTGCAATTATCAGAGACAAAGCTATAATTGGTGATCACGCTGTAATAATGATGGGAGCTGTTATCAATATTGGTGCTGAAGTAGGTGAAGGCACTATGATTGATATGAATGCTGTCCTTGGTGCTAGAGCTTTTGTAGGAAAGAATTCTCATGTTGGCGCTGGAGCTGTTATAGCTGGTGTTCTTGAGCCACCTAGCAAATCCCCTTGTATAATTGAAGATAATGTTCTAATCGGAGCAAACGCTGTAATATTAGAAGGTGTTAAGATTGGTTCTGGCTCAGTTGTTGCAGCAGGTGCTATCGTAACTGAAGACGTACCAAGTGGTGTAGTTGTAGCAGGTTCACCTGCAAGAATTGTAAAAACTGTAGATGAAAAAACAAGTAGTAAAACTGAAATCTTAGAAGATTTAAGAAAATAATAAAAAGGCGTTAATTTTTAACGCCTTTTTTATTATTCATTATTGGCTAAACTATATCTTCGTTCATATCACCTACAGTATCATCAAATATTTCCTCAGTTGTATTATCTGCAGCAACTCTCTCCATTTTTGATATTGACACTTCATAAGCAATTTTTTTAACTACATCCTCTTCACCAATTCTCTTTTGATACTCTCTACTTTGAAGTCTTCCCCAAATTCTGATATTATCTCCCACTTCTAAACCTTTACAATACCTAGCATTTCTTCCCCAAGCTATCGTAGGTATGTAATCTGATTTATTATAAGGTCTATTTACTGCTAATAACATATCAGAAATTTCTCTTCCGAATGGTGTTTTTCTATAAACTGGGCTTTTACATATAAAACCATTCAGATAAATCTGATTTGGATTTTTACTCTTTTCTACACAAGGATAAATATCTCGCGCAAAAACAGTTAATATCAATCTATTTGCCCCATCTTGATATTTATTATATGATCTCAATTGCCCTTCAACTACTATATCTTTACCAATTTCAATTTTTTGTTCATCCAATAATCTCTCAGAAACTGTTATATTTAAACAGTCCTTTGCATCACTCAATCTAGGCACTTCAATATAGAAATTATAAAATCCCTCACCATACATTTCATGACTAAATTCTAAACCACTCACAACTCTTCCTTCTAGATAAATACTGTTATTGTTCATTAAATTGTCCATCATAACCCCTCTTTCCCTTAGTTATTTGTTCTTTTCATAAATAAAGTATTCATTAACCATGATACATATTACTATTTTTTTAATTTATTTAATTAATTTAGGATACATTTCCATTATAATACAAATACTATTAATTTTTCAACTTTTTTATTATTTTTTAATTTGTTTTCCTGCATGATCAATTATATAATCCTCTTTATAAATTAATTCAGAGACTGTTACAAAGGAGAATCCATCATTCTTTAGTTGTTTTAAAATTCTAGGTAAGTTTTCTGGTGTATATTTCGCATTATTATGAAACAGTATAATTGACCCACCTTTAGTCTTACTTATTACTCTTTCATACTCCTTCTCAGCCCCCTGTTCTTTCCAGTCAATACTGTCAACATCCCACTGAATACAATAATGACCACTTTCCTCAACTATCTCAATAACTTTATCATTATATGCCCCTTCAGGAAATCTAAATATTTTTGTTCCTTCTCCTGTAATTTGTCTTATTTTATTATCAGTAGTAATAATTTCTCTTATAATTGCATCTTTTGATAGAGAAGTCATATTTGGATGTGAATTTGAATGATTTCCAATTTCATGGCCTCTTTTATGTATTTCTTCCACTTCTGCATTATACTCATCAACCCATCTACCAACTAAAAAGAATGTTCCTTTAACATCATACTCGTCAAGCACGTCCAAGATTTTTATTGTATTATCCGCTCCCCAACTAGCATCAAATGTTATTGCAATCACTTTTTCACCATTTGTTTCTACATTATAAATTGGTAACTTTTTATTATTTAAGTTTAATACATTAATAAATGATTTATTAAGCATTAAAGCCCCCACAAATATAATAATTGCGGAAAAAATAATAATTTTAATGTTAATATTAAATTTTATTTTTTTTAGATCCATCTCACCCCTCCTTACTATATGTTTTTCTCTATTAATTTATATTCATATATGTTTTAAACTATTCAAAAAAATATTTATAGTCTTCCAACTAATAAATTTTATGTTATAATTATTAATAGCATTAAATTCTTGTTTAAGGAG
The DNA here is from genome assembly GCF_027938815.1 of Oceanirhabdus sp. W0125-5. GTDB lineage: Bacteria > Bacillota > Clostridia > Clostridiales > Clostridiaceae > Oceanirhabdus. Next base: position 2,522,014 of record NZ_CP115913.1, on the reverse strand, counting down.
GTTAATAATGCAGAATTCATTTACCGAATTAGCAGAAAATAAATTATTGCTTCTTTATATAGCAAAAAAAATAAATATGCCAATATCTAACATATCATTAACTGAGCTTATTTTATCTAATAACTTGCTGAACTATTTTGCTCTTCAGCAGTATATATTTGAATTAGTATCATCAGATTTATTAAAAAATATTGAGCATAACGGGAAACATATGCTTGAGATAAGTGATCAAGGTATTAATGTTCTTTCTATGTTTTCTAATAGGATTTCTCAAGAAAAAAAAGATCTTTTAGATGACTACTTAAGTAAGAATATTAATAACATCAAAAAGCAAATAACCGTAAACGCAGATTACACAATTGATGAAAATAACTTTTTCATAGTTGAATTAAGCGCTTATGAAAATGGTTCCGCTCTAATTGATCTTAAATTAAGTGTTGGATCAAAATCTCAAGCAAGTGATCTTTGCAAAAGGTGGAAAAATAACTCTTCAGAGATTTATGATAAAATAATCAAAACTCTTATAGAGTAATTATTTTAGCAATTCTCATTGGTTCTTTACCAATGGGAATTGTTTTTTTAGTATGATTTTTAATATCTACAATTATTAAACTATCATTATAACTATCACAAATATATAATGAATTCTTATCCCCTATTATTCCTCTCGGCATTCCTCCTACATTTATTTCATCAACCAATTCCCATTTTTCAACATCTACGACAGAAATAATCCCATCCGCAAAATTAGAAACAAAACACTTATTTCCATCATAATACATATCCATAGGTGACTTACTTACAGTAACTCTATTTATTACTTTATAGTTTTTCATTGATACTAAACTAAGGCTTCCTTTGCACTCCATACCAATATTAGATTCACATACTAAAACATATTCATTGTCTGAAGTTGCAACAACACTCATAGGATAAACTCCAACCTTTATCTTCTTCACATCATTATAATCATCTAAATTTATTAGTGAAAGGGTATCATCAAATAGGTTCGATGTTAATATAATCCTTTTCTCTTTCGATATCCATATACTATGCGGAAGATTACCACATGGGATTAAACTCTCAATTTCATAATTTTTGTTATTATAAACAATGATATTATTAGAATCTCCACATAATATAAACAAATGCTCACCAAAACCTGCAATATCAGTACAGCTTACTCCAATATTTAAATTTATTTTCTCGTCGTTGTTTAAATCTATTATAGATATTCCTCTATTATATCTGTTTGCAGTAAATATTCTTTTTTCAATACTACATATTCCATGTGGTCCTATCCGTTCCTCACTCATACATAATTTATAGTTATTCACTATCTTACAGCTCTCTATGTCAAAAACCGTTATATCATCTGAGGCCATATTGCAAGTACATAGATAATCCAAACTTATCACCTCCTCACATTATACTATGAAAGAAAATTATAAATGGACAGATAAATGATTGATTAATTTTCAGAAATTTAGTATAATTTTATAGTACCCCTAGGGGGTTTATTTCATATTGATATTTTGGAGGTTAGTTATGTATAATTTTTCTACAAAGGGTGTATGTGCAAAAAACATAAATTTTCAAATTAATGAAGGTAAATTAACAAATGTTGAATTTATCGGAGGATGTCCTGGTAATTTAATTGGGATATCAACTTTAGTTGAGGGTCTTACTCCTGAAGAAGCTGTTAATCGTCTAAAAGGTATAACATGCGGAAGAAAAAGCACTTCTTGTCCAGACCAGCTGGCTATAGCTATTGAAGAATTAGTTTTAGTTAATGTTTAATTATCACTTTAAGTTTGTTTAAAAAGAAATACTGAAATTTATGTAAATAAAAAGAGCCATTCAAATAAAAGGAGTAAAATTGTATAGTTAAATATATAAACAATACAATCTTACTCCTTTTATAATATATACTACTCTATTATTGAATTTAATCCTCTACTTCTCTTGAATACACTTCTGCCCATGCTGGGAAAAAACCTGCACTAATAGCAATATTTTTAGAAATTATATGAGACACTGAGGTTCCGTAAAAAGGCACCTTTCCACGTTTAAGTAGTTCTTGTTTTAATAATGCAACTAAATTTGTACCAATACCTCTCCCTCTATATTCAGGTACCACATCAATCCCTATTTGATATAATGTATTACTATCTTCACTGGCCCCTGCCATTCCCACTATACTGTCACCTTCAATAGCTGCAACTCCAAGAACATCCGGACACGTCTCATCAAATACAAAAGCTTGTTCAAATCTACTATCACCCTTAAATTGTAATATTTCTTCCTTTTCAAACCATTTTATTGTAGTGATTGGTTTTACTTCACAAGTAACAGGATTAGGTAAATAAAAGTGCGGCATCTCATCAATTTCATGACCAAAATCTCTTAATTTATTATCAATAGCTCTAAGCTTGCCATAGTCAAATAACCAGCTAGCATTTTGCTTTAAAATCTTTTCCTCAAGCCAGGGTCTTATTTTTTCATCAGCACAAATTATTGCCCTTCCCCCTATGCTAATGATTTTCAGGAAACAACCATCACTTTCATTGATACGCCTGCCCTCTAATAGTTTATTTTCAGTAATTGTATTTCCTTCTTTTTCAAAGTCTAAAAGTTGACAATTGTAATCAAGTGCCAATTGTCTTTTGACTATATTAAGTATCTCATTTTTTGTATACATAATATCCCCCTTGTAATCCTAAATCATAATTATTCATATTAATATATTTAAGAACTTCTTTAATTTTACTATTATTTTACACAAAAGGCAATCTTATCACTTTATTAAGAGATGTTTATTGGACTAATTAATAAAGGTTCCGACATATGTCAGAACCTTTCACAAAACTTTTTTAAATTGTTTTCAGTATTCCTCTTAATTCTCCAATTAAATACAGGGATCCACAAGCAAGAATTAAATCTTTATCTCCAGCTTTACCCATAACATATTCAATTGCTTCTCTATAGTTATCCATAGATTTCACATTTGGGTTATACTGAGCTATTTTTTTACTTAACTCCTGACTATTCTCAGCTCTTATATTATTTGGTGTAAGGGTAATAACCTCATCTCCTTCACAGGAAATTATCTTAATCATCTCATCAATATCCTTATCACTGAGTATACCAACTAATATATATAGTTTTTTATATTCATAATAACTTTTTAAGTTTTCTTTTAGATACCTTATAGCATCTATATTATGTGCTCCATCAATTAAGAATCTCGGTTCCTTAATCATAAGCTCCATTCTACCAGGCCATTTTACCTTCTCTATACCTTTTACTATATTTTCCTCAGTAACTACTATCCCTTGCTCATTTAGCTTGAATAAGGCATTTACAGCCACTAAACAGTTCATCACTTGATGGGCTCCTACTAAAGGAAGTTTTATCTTAATTTCTTTATTGTTACTTTTTATAGTTAATAATTGAATTGCATTTTCTTTCTTCTTACTTTTTAATATTGCCTCTACTCTTGCCATGTTACTATCTAGGTATAGGATGTCTGCATTCTTCTCATTAGCTACTTTCTTTATTGTATTATACGCTTCTTCTACAACTGGATACAACACAAGAGGAACACCCTCCTTTATTATCCCTGCTTTTTCAAAAGCAATCTCACTTAGAGAATTTCCTAATATGTGTGTATGATCATAACTTATAGATGTTATTATTGTCAGAATGGGATCAATAACATTAGTTGCATCAAATCTTCCACCTAATCCTACTTCTATTACTCCAATATCAATTTTCATATCCTTAAAATATAAAAATCCAATAGCTGTTACAATTTCAAAATATGTAATTTCACCTAAATCATATTCACTCATATGTTTACTTACATTTTTTATCTTTAACATATATTCTGCAATTTTATCTTCTGTGATATTTTTCCCATCTACCTGTATTCGCTCTCCGAATGTTTCAATAAATGGTGAAGTATACATCCCTGTCTTATATCCTGCTTCCATAAGTACACTAGATATCATAGCTGTAGTTGATCCTTTTCCATTTGTTCCCGCAATATGTATAAACTTTAATCCTTTATGAGGATTCCCTAATAATTCAAGCATCTTAGTAATTCTTTCTAACCCTAGTTTCCACCCAAATTTGGATGAACTGTTTAAAAACTCCATAGCTTCACTATAATTCATATTCATCACCTCTGACATATTATATCATAAATAAAAACAGCACGCATAGCGTGCTAAAAACAAATGGATAATTGAGAATTTAGAATGGAGAATGATGGATGTTTCTACTTACACAGAAACTACATCTTACGGCTCTCTATAACAAAGAAATTTTACTCATTTTATCTAAGATAAAATATTGTGTTTTAATTACAATATTTCATGTTAATTAAATACGTAAACTATTATTGTTTAAGAACAATAAAATTAAAATTTCACAAAGTGAAATGTCAATCATTCTCCATTATACATTATCCATTATATTTTAAAGTTCTACTTTAAATTTTTTAAAAAAGCCACATGTAAATCTTCATTAAGATGTACTCCTAATTTATTAAACGTTTCATTTAAGGCTTTGAGTGTTTCAACCATTCTTCCCACTCTACAATTTTCTCCCATATGGCCGATCCTGAACACCTTATCTTTTAAGAATCCAAAAGCTCCAGCAATCATCACATTATGTTCTTCCAACATTATTTTATTGAATTCACTAAAATTAATTTTATCAGGTAAAACAACCGTTGTAACAGTATTTGAATGGCTATCATTTGTAAATAATTCTAATCCTGCCATTTCTAAGCTCTCTCTACAAGCTTCTGCAATTGTTTTATGTCTGTTTATTCTTTCTTTATCATTTACCATTCTGTTAACAGCCTCATTTAGCGCATATATATCACTTATTGGCTGAGTATATGGGAACCATTTATTCTCATACCACCCTTGCCAAATCAATAAATTCAAATAAAATCCTCTAATCTTACTTTTTCTTGTTTTCATTACTTCATAAGCTCTTTCACTTACACTCATAAATGTCAATCCTGGTGGTGCAGATAAACATTTTTGAGACCCACCAAGGGCAATATCTATTTTCCATTCATCAACATTAATTTTTTCTCCACCAATACTTGATACTGCATCTACAACTGTTATGATTCCATATGAATTAAGTAATTTACAAATATCTTCAATATTGTTTGTTATACCTGATGGTGTTTCACAATGCACTAATGTTGCTACTTTAAAGTTATTGTTTTCTTTTAAAAATTCCTCTATCAAGTGATACTCTAATCCTTTTCTCCTATCCCCTTTAAAATATGTAACTTCTCCACCATATATCTCAACAAAATCACCAAATCCTTCACCAAAGATACCGTTTTCAATACAAAGAACTTTATCTCCTTCTTCTATCAGTGAAGCACATGCCGCTTCGAGTCCAAGTATTCCTTCCCCTGAGAGAATTATTACATCTTCTTTAGTATTAAGAATTTGTTTTAATCCATCACAAGTATCTTTATACAATTCATAGAATTCTAAATCCAAATCTGGATTTGTAATCTCCTTTGCCATAGCCCTTCTTACATCTTCATGTATAAAAGTTGGGCCTGGTGTCATAATCATCTTTTTCACCTTCCACATCTCCTTTATAAACAACTAAACTCAAAGTTAAATTTTAAAGTAATTATATTTGAGAATAAGCAACACACGTATTGTTACCAATACATGTGTTGCTTATTAATATTTTAAAATTCGATACTTTCAACTTGAACTCCTCTAGCTTTCATTGCATTAGCTAAAACAGTTGAGAATGGTAAAGCAATAGCTGCTCCAACAACACACTGCATTACATTAGGCATAATAGACTGTACTGGCGCTATCCAGTTTCCATATAATATTCCTTCTGCAATATAGTATCCAACAATCATGATTACAGTAGCAATTACTATACCTGCTATATTATAAGCAAAATTACGACCTCTTTTGTCATTCATATAAGCAACGTGACCGATAATTCCACCCATTAAAAGTCTTATGATAAAAGTGAATGGTGCCCATACAATCCATGGACTTAGTATATCAAATAGTGCCATACCCATAGCTCCTGATAAAGCTCCTCTTCTCTTACCAAATATTATTGCGATAGTAAAGTGAGCAACATTTCCAAAGTGAAATAATCCCCCTTCTGTAATACCAGGAATGTTGATAAATTTTGTAGCCACAAAAACAATAGCTATTAAAAGCCCCATTAATGCAACTTCTTTCGCAGTAGAAGTTTTCTTTGTTACATTATTTGAAGTATTTTGCATATCTAACCCCTCCACAATATTTTATTTTCTTAAAATAAAAAATACATCCGCGCTTTTGTATTAATCTTCTTACTATCTATTATATGGATAATTCAGTTAATTTCAAATGTACGGGTACACTCTAAAAACATAATGTAGAATGTATAATTGATAATGTAAAATGATGGATGTTTCTGACATTCGTCAGAAACTACATTTTATTGTTCTTTAGAGAAAGATAGATTACTCATTTTATCTAAGATAAAATATTGTAGTTTAAATAAAACAAAAAAATCCTATTGCCTAAAAACAATAGGATTTAAATTTCTCGAAGAGAAATGTCGTTCATTATACATTCTACATTATCCATTATACATTTCCTTTAAATTGTCCATTGTCCACTATATTTTCATATCTTACTCACAAGTTATAACTTCAACCTCTTTTTCTCTCCCATACCAAAGAAATCTTCCATAATAAATATCCCATCATCCGTATGAATTTTACCGTTAAATACCCCAAAAGGAGCTTCGTAATCACTAGCGACAATTCCATAATTAAATTTTAATTTATATTTATTTATAATATTAAACTCTAAATCAACTTTACCTTCTTCATCATTGATATTCCATAAGTTTTCATTCACATGTGTAACTCTTATCTTAGGCAGGTTATATTTTTTACAGTTCCATAAGCAATTTTCGTTATATTTATGAGGTTCACGTATTTGATTGTCAGTAAAATTAAATCCTATTAGTTCTCTATTTTCTCCATATCCATATCCAGTCACCCAATCATATTTCATTTTAAATGGATAAAAACCTTTATGTTCGTCAATTATCAAAAAAGCATTTTCTTGATTAAAGAATATAGTCTCATTTCCAATAACCATTTTCCCTTTCATAGTCATAATTTCTTTATGTGAATATAAAGCTCTGTTATTATCAAAGGGATGACATATCACATTTGGATCAATTATATGATTTCCTGTGATTTCAATATCAATATCAGGCTTTGTTTTATCTCCTTTAGAGAAACATTTAACATTTACTTCTCCACATTCTAACTTATTGATAAATCTGATGAATGTTTTTTTCAGTCTGCATTCTGTACTACTGCTTATCATTCCCTTCCCTATTTTCAGCTTACCACGAAGAGATTTTTCTCTATATTCATAAATTTTATCTTTAAGTCTATCATATATTACAATGATATTCATGGTCATTAATTTTATGTTATACACCGCCCCTAATATAAAGAACCTATCATTCCCCCCTTGAAATGCTTCCCATTCTTTTAACCTTAGATAATTAAATTTATTTGGTCTCCATGTTCTAAAAGGTTTAACACAATCCATGATATTTATGTTCTCTAAAGGATAATTATAGGTACCGAAATTAAATATTCCCTTTTCATCAACTAATGATTTAATTTTATTTTCTTTCAAAAAAATCACCTCTTTTTATTTATATTATGGCTCTATTAAATATAATCCCATTTAAGGTGATTTTAAGTTTTATCATTGTAAAAAGGGCAAATTCAATTAAGAATTTGCCCTTATAATTATTATTGTAAACTTTCTATTCTTTCAATAACAGATGCGTACATCTCTCTATATTTCTTTTCTTTTTCTTTCTCTTCATTAACAACTGCTTCTGGAGCTTTGCTAACAAATCTTTCATTTGAAAGTTTCTTCTCAACTCTCTCTATTTCTTTTGCAAGCTTTTCTTTTTCTTTGTTCAATCTCTCAATCTCTTTTTCAACATCAACAAGATCAAGGATTGGCATAAAGATTTCTGCTCCTTTAGTAACAGCAGCTACTGCATTTTCTGGTGCTTCTTCCTTAGCATTTATTAAGATAACCTCACTAGCAGATGCAAGTTTCTCGAAGTAAATTTTTCCACCTTCAAACGCCTCAGCACCTTCAGTTGCAAGAATAAATAACTTAGCTTTTCTTGAGTTAGGTACGTTCATTTCAGCTCTAACGTTTCTGATAGACTTAATCGCTTCTATTACAAGTGCCATTTCTTTCTCAACCTGCTCATTCTTTAACTCTTCACAGAACTCTGGCCAGCTAGAAATTGTGATACTCTTATCTCCAGTTTCAAGATTTAAGAATATCTCCTCTGTAATATAAGGCATTACAGGGTGAAGAAGTTTAAGACCTGTAGTTAATACAGTATACAGTACGTTGTATGCAACTCCTTTAGCTTCCTCATCATCACTGAAGAATACAGGTTTAACAAGTTCAATGTACCAGTCACAGAACTCATTCCACATAAATTCATAAACCTTCTGTGTTGCTATTCCTAATTCAAACTTCTCGATGTTTTCAGTTACTTCTTTTACAACGTCATTCATTCTAGATAAGATCCACTTATCAGCAATTGTGTAATTCTTACTATCTTTATATTTGTTCATGATTTCCTTATCAAGGTTCATCATAACAAATCTTGAAGCATTCCAAATCTTATTTGCAAAGTTTCTTGCCGATTCTACTCTCTCTTCGTAGTATCTAATATCATTTCCAGGTGCATTTCCTGTAGTTAAAGAGAATCTAAGAGCATCTGCTCCATACTTTTCGATAACTTCAAGTGGATCTACTCCATTATCTAATGACTTAGACATCTTTCTTCCATCACTAGCTCTTACTATACCGTGTATAAGAACATTATCAAAAGGTACGTCTCCCATATTATGAATTCCTGAGAATATCATTCTAGCAACCCAGAAGAATATGATATCATACCCTGTAACTAATGTACTTGTTGGGTAGAAGTAATCAAGGTCTTCTGTCTTATCAGGCCAACCTAATGTTGAGAATGGCCATAATGCTGATGAGAACCAAGTATCTAAAACATCCTTATCTTGCTCAATATTTTCACTATTACACTTAGAGCAATGAGTTGGATCCTCCATAGAAACTATTATTTCATCACAGTCCTTACAGTACCAAACTGGAATTCTGTGTCCCCACCATAACTGTCTAGATATACACCAATCTTGTATGTTATCCATCCAGTTAAAGTAAGTCTTTTCGAATCTTTCAGGTACAAACTTAGTTTGTTTTTCTCTTACAGCCTTTCTTGCTGGTTCAGCAAGTGTATCCATTTTTACATACCATTGTTTTGATATCATTGGTTCTATAACAGTTTTACATCTGTCATGAGTTCCAACATTATGGCTGTGGTCCTTAACTTTAACAAGTAATCCTTGCTCTTCTAAATCAGCAACCATTGCCTTTCTAGCTTCATATCTATCCATTCCGCTGTATCTTCCATATCCTTCAGCGATTGTTCCATCTTCATTCATTACTATAATCTCAGGAAGATTATGTCTCTTACCAACTTGGAAGTCATTAGGGTCATGTGCTGGAGTTATTTTAACTGCACCTGTACCGAACTCTAAATCAACATAATCATCAGCAACTATAGGAATCTCTCTACCTACTAAAGGAAGTATTAGAGTCTTTCCAACTAAATGACCATATCTTTCATCAGCTGGGTTAACAGCAACTGCTGTATCTCCAAGTAATGTTTCAGGTCTTGTAGTCGCTATCTCTAATGTTACATCAGAATCCTTTACTGGATATTTAATATGCCAGAAGTGACCTTCATGCTCTTCATGCTCAATCTCAGCATCTGAAATAGCTGTCATACAATTTGGACACCAGTTTGTTATTCTGTTTCCTTGGTATATAAGCCCTTCTTCATAAAGCTTAACAAAAACTTTTCTTACTGCTTTACTTAAGTTCTCATCCATTGTGAAAGCTTCTCTTGTAAAGTCTGCTGAAACCCCAACCTTCTTTAATTGAGTTCTGATTCTATTTCTATATTGATCAGTCCATTGCCAAACTCTCTCAAGGAAAGCTTCTCTTCCCATTTCTTTCTTATCTAATCCCTCTTCAATTATTGCTTTCTCTACTCTTACCTCAGTAGCAATACTTGCATGGTCCTCTCCTGGTAGCCATAATGTACTATACCCTTGCATTCTCTTAGTTCTTATTAAGATATCTTGTAATGTATTATCAAGAGCATGACCTAAGTGTAATTGCCCAGTGATATTTGGTGGTGGCATCATAATTGAATAAGGCTTCTTATCCTTATCTACCTTAGGAGTAAAAAACCCCTCTTCTTCCCACCATTTATAAAGACGATCTTCAAATTCTTTTGGATCATAATTTTTAGCTAACTTAACTTCTTGATTCATATCCATATCTCCTTCCATTTTTTATGATAGAGTAACTTTACTAACTTATTAATTCATAATAAGAAACTATTGTGCTTTAGAAAAGCAAGTTGAAAATGGAAAATTGAAAGTTGAAAACATAGGATATTTCTCTTCGAGAAATTATAATCATATTGTTCTTCTAAAAAGAATAATTTACTCGTTTCATCGTGATGAAACCTTGTATTCTAAATTACAATATTTTATCTAAAGATAAAATGAGCAAACCCCTATTCTTCTAAAGACCAATAATATGTAGTTTTGCAGAGCAAAACCTCCATCGTTTTCCACTTTCCATTTTCAACTGTTCAGTTATGTTTTATGTCATAATGTTTCTATATTGCACATAATTCTAATTTTAAAATAAAAAAGCGCTGCCATCCAAAAAGGACGACAACGCGCGATACCACCTTAATTCCTACTCAAATAATTGAATAAGCTCTCATTAAATTAACGGTATGTCTACCGATTTTACCTACACACATAAATTATGTTTCAATAAAACTGCTCCAAAGCTACCTTCAACACAATACCTCATAAAAAACCTTTCAGCTAATAAGTTTTTCTCTCTGTTTGTTTCCTGTGTTTACTCCTCTTTTTCACTGCATTTAAATATTCTCTTATATTTATATAATTATAATATAAAAATCCATATTGTCAAGAATATATTGATACAAAGAACAAATAATAGAGAAAAAAGAAGAACTAAGGATGACTTAACTGATTACATGATTATCAGTTAAGTGATAACATATGATAATTGCGTAATAAATTATATCATGTAAATATATACACTCTATTTTTTTAGACCTAATTCAACTAATTTTATATAATGTGGAATATCCTTTATTATTGGACTAAAATAAAAAGGTGCATTGAAACAACCACATCTCCAGTAGGTATTCCCATTTATTGCATACTCTTGACCATATTTACATGTACCTTTTTTACGATTCGAGCATCCCTTATCACTCCATAAAAAAATTTGCTTAACAGAGTCTGGGCACTCTTTTAAATAATCTATACATTTTGATACATTTCTAATACGAAGATACAAAAGAAGTTTTGTTTTATTCGATGACAATAAGTAATGATAGGGACCTTTTTTTCTTATTTGGCTTTCCTTACTATAGTAAGCATAACCAGGCCCTTCGTTTGATTCTCTAGACCCGACATAATAACCCATTTCACTAAGCACAGCATCCATTGCATAAACGAATTCTTTTTCCTGATTTGTATGCATTTTGTCAGCAATTATATCTGCACCATGTCCATAATTTACAGTATTCATATCATCTTCAAACAATTTATAATGACAACTTAGAAAATCATTAACTCGGTTTGTTATATGAGCCTTATCCGCCATTGATTTCAGTACAGTTAAAACCTGTGCATTATCAGGATATATTATATGGATGATTTCACTTGCAATTTTGTAATTCTTTAAACCATCAAAATAAAAACCATAATCATTAAGCCTTTCAAAAATTATAGGAGTTTTTTTCACATCATTTATTGCTTTAAATTCATTTACATCTACAATAATAGTTCCATTATGCAAATCTCCAGCAATCAAAAGATAATATAGGAGCTTAAGTGGACGATATGCTGCACGTCTAGACACTCTCGCCTCTTTAGTAGAATACTTATATTCCAGTAATTTATTCAAAGGCATTCCAAAGTTTTTCGGGAATTCAGCAATATCACCATATATATTTGTAAACATATTCCATACTTCTTTAAATGCAGAATCGAACTCTTCCTTTGACATATACTTTAAAAAGTTCTCATGTACCTCAACGTTATCAGGTAATCGTACAACCTCCTTCTGCCTTACTTTTGCCCATTCCTGTATCCAGTAAATATTATCCATAATCATACACATCCTTTTTCAGAGGCTTTTATTAACGCTTCTATTCAATATACACATAATATGAGAAATATCTCTCCTATAAAAAACAAAATTCAATCCTGTCAACTACTATAAAATTATATCTATGTTCCATATTAACAAATTAATTATGACATCTGTATGTCATAATATATTACTATTAGTTTAGTTGTTATGTCTAAATTTTTCTTACTGCATAAACAAATATTTTGTAATGTAATTGCTTGATATATCTAATTATACAAAAGTTTCATTTTAATTTCAAAAAAATTACATTTAATATAAGTATTAATTTCAACATCCTCTTTAAACATAGCCAAGATTAAACATGACTACAATTTAATTTTGACAACATTGTCGAACTATGATATATTATGTTTTATAAAAATTAAATAATTACCTCATCTCTCACAGGTGAGGTAGAGGCGCATTGTCTATTAGTATTTATAGTAAGGTCGGAAGCCAGTGATCTATAAAAAAAGGAGCCAATGCCGAAGTCTTAAGAACCAAAACTTGAGGCTGGGTCTGTATCGAACAGGTACAGGACTGTCAACAAGGTACGCCCGGTATCTTGTTGGAGTGCTATCTCACATAGGGCAAAAAGGAGGGACAAGGTACGTCTATATGATACTACACGTCTGAATTCTTTTCAGGCGTTTTTTATTTTTCAAGCACTCGTAAATTTCGAAATTATTCATATATTATATTAAATGTTTTTAATTATTTTAAAAAACATAGGAAAACTTAGGAGGAAAAATTATGGTTTTACAAGAAAAGAACAATCCGATAATTTCAATATTAAAACTATCGCCAGTTTTAGTTTTAATGTACTTAATAATGACAACAGAAGATGCAATTATTTCAGCTGCAATAGCTACTATTTATGCAGCGATTATTGCAATGATAACTGAAAAGCTAAATTTTAAAACACTTTTAGATTCTGCAGTAGATAATGTTAAAGAAATGCAATTAGTATTTTTTATTTTAATGGCAGCTTATGCAATGGCAGCTGCATTCATGTCTACAGGAGTAGGTGCTTCAATTATTAACTTGTCATTAAATCTAGGATTAACAGGAAGAACTGTTGCAGTTACTGGATTCTTTATAACATCAATTCTTTCAGTTGCAACAGGTACAAGCTGGGGAACATTCGCTGCATGTGCACCAATATTCTTATGGCTAAACCATATTGTGGGTGGAGATATTGTTTTAACTACTGCAGCTATAGCTGGTGGTGCATGCTTTGGTGATAATATTGGTTTAATATCAGATACTACTGTTGTAAGTTCTGGTATACAAAAGGTAGAAGTAATTCATAGAATTAAGCATCAAGGTGTATGGTCATTATTATGTTTGATTACAACTGGAATCATATTTTATATTGTAAGTGTTATTAAAGGATTACCTACAATTGTTGGTAATGCCTCTGATGCAATAAATGCAATTCCACAAGATGTTTGGACTGTATTAGGAGAAAAAAGAGCATCTGCGGTAGATTTATTAAATCAAGTAAAAGATGGTGTTCCATTCTTTATGATAATTCCTTTAATCTTAGTATTGATACTTGCTATTAAAGGATATCAGACTCTTATTTGTTTAGGAACTGGTATCATATCTTCTATGATACTTGGAATGTTTGCTGGTACTGTTTCAGATTTAAGTTCATTTATGGGACTAGTAAGCAGCGGATTTGCTGATGCTGGTTCTTGGGTAATCATTATGATGATGTGGGTAGGAGCTTTCGGTGGTATTATGGCTAAGATGAAAGCCTTTGATCCATTAGCTAAATTAGTTCTAATATTATCTAGAAATGTTAGACAACTTATGTTCTGGAATGGATGTTTATCAATTGCTGGTAATGCTTTATTAGCTGATGAAATGGCTCAAATTGTTACAATAGGTCCAATAACTAAAAATTTAGTAGATGAAAATGTTGAAGGTAGCGAAGAAGATATGTATAAGCTTCGTCTTAGAAATGCCACTTTCTCAGATGCACTTGGTGTATTTGGCTCTCAATTGATTCCGTGGCATGTTTATATGACATTCTACATTGGTATTGCTTCTGCAGTTTATCCTTTATACAAATTCAATGTTTGGGAAATCATAACTCATAATTATATGGCTATAATTGCAGTTATTTCAATATTAATACTGACTCTTACTGGTTTAGATAAATTTATACCATTATTTAAATTACCATCTGAACCTGCAGTAAAGCTAAAAAAATAATTTATTAAACTACAAAACAGATAAGCCAATTAGTTTATCTGTTTTTTTATTTACATAAGATTTTTTTGATAAATCCCCATCAAACCGTTTCTATAATCATACTTTTTCTACTTATTTTATCATAATTAGTCAGAATATTTAATATTGTTTGACATCCATGCATGTTTGTGGTATATTTTGTCTTGTAATAATTAGTTTGTTTGATTCTGGTCGTTTGATAATTTCAAACGGTTTTTTGTTATCAGACAAACCAAAAAAATTATTATAATCTTATTGGTTAAATTTTTAACAATATAGGGAGGAATATTTATGGGGTTACAAAAGCAAACAAATCCAATAGTAGCAATTTTAAAACTTACACCTGTATTTTTATTAATGTATTTAATTAAAACAACAGAAGATGCAATATTATCTGCTACGTTATCAACGTTATATGCAATTATATTAGCAATGATAACAGAAAAACTTTCTTTCAAAACATTATTAGATTCTGCTGTAGATAATGTTAAAGAAATGCAAATTGTGTTCTTTATACTTATGGCTGCTTATGCAATGGCTGAGGTATTCATGTCATCTGGGGTTGGAGCTTCAATTATAAACATTTCTTTAAACCTAGGTCTTACTGGAAGAACAATAGCTGTTACTGGTTTTCTAATTACTGCTGTTCTATCAGTCGCAACAGGTACAAGCTGGGGAACCTTTGCTGCTTGTGCACCAATTTTTTTATGGTTAAATCATATTGTTGGTGGAGACATAATTTTAACAACAGCAGCTATTGCTGGTGGAGCATGCTTTGGAGATAACATAGGACTAATCTCTGATACAACTGTAGTTAGTTCAGGTATTCAAAAAGTTGAAGTTATACATAGAATTAAACATCAAGGTGTTTGGTCTGTACTTTGTTTAGCGTTAAGTGCAGTTGCATTTTATTTTGTAAGTGTAATTAAGGGATTACCAACTATTGTGGGTAGTGCAACTGAAGCTATAAATTCCATTCCACAAGATGTGTGGACAATACTTGGAGAAAAAAGAGCGTCTGCAGTTGCATTATTAAATCAAGTAAAAGATGGAGTACCAATCTACATGGTTATTCCATTAATCATAGTACTTGTACTTGCTGTAAGAGGATATCAAACTCTTATTTGTTTAGGAGCGGGTATTATTTCTTCAATGATATTTGGTATGTTTGCTGGTACTGTAGCAGATTTCTCATCATTCATGGGACTAGTAACAGGTGGATTTGCAGAAGCTGGTTCTTGGGTAATTATAATGATGATGTGGATAGGTGCCTTTGGTGGTATAATGGCAAAAATGAAAGCATTTGAACCTTTAGCAAGATTTGTTCTTTGGATTTCTAGAAATGTACGTCAGTTAATGTTCTGGAATGGATTCTTATCTATTGCTGGTAATGCTCTATTAGCTGATGAAATGGCTCAAATTGTTACAATAGGACCAATTACTAAAAATTTAGTTGATGAGAACGTAGAAGGTAGCGAAGAAGACATGTATAAGCTACGTTTAAGAAATGCAACATTCTCTGATGCTCTAGGTGTTTTTGGTTCTCAATTAATTCCTTGGCATGGATATATGTTATATTTCATAGGAATTGTAACTGCTGTATATCCTTTAGCATCATTTGATGTTAAAGATATTATTCTACACAACTATATGGCATTTATCGCTGTATTCTCAATTTTATTCTTAACACTTACAGGTTTAGATAGATTCATACCATTATTCAGATTACCTTCTGAACCAGATGTAAAACTAAAAAAATAATATAATATTCTAAGCAAAGGATAAACCATTCGGTTTATCCTTTGTTTGTTGACAAAGTAAACTATATTGTTTTTACTGTTTTTCTTATATTAAGAATTTCAGACGTTGAAATAGCTTATCATTTATATTATAATTTTCTTATCTCCTAAGGAACATTAAAGAATAACTTAATTCAATTTATTCTTTAATGTTCCTTAATGATGAAAGAAGGTTTTTTATGAAAAAGTTGGATTACATATTAATAGCATTACTAATTGGAATCTCTTTTACACCATATATATTTTTAAGAACTTCAACTGGGTTATCTAAAAATGTTTATGCTGAAGTTTTAATAGATAATGAAGTTGTTAAAAAAATAAATATTAGTGATCCAAGAAATTTTAATAAGCCTTTTGAAATGGAAACTGACCATGGCCATAATACCCTTTTAGTAACAACTGATGGAATATCTGTGTCTCATGCAGATTGCCCCGATCAAGTTTGTGTAAGATCCAAGCCTATAAAAAAGGAAAATAGAGTTATAGCTTGCTTACCAAATAAAATGCTTATTAAGATTATTGACGAAGAAGATTCTACTACAGATAATGATTCAGAGCATAATCATGATGATGACGATGAAATTGATTTTATCTCTGAATAAGGTGGTGAAACTATATGAAAACAAAAAAATATGTATTGTTAAGTATGTTAGTGGCTCAAGCAATGATTCTTTTTATAGTAGAATCAGCTATTCCTACACCATTTATGCCCCCTGGAGCAAAATTAGGACTTGCTAATATTATAACTGTACTTTCATTATACATATTTACTCCTAAAGAAACGCTTATGATAATTTTACTAAGAATATTTTTATCAGCTATTATATTAACTAATCTTCAAACTATGATATATAGCTTAAGTGGTGCATTAACTAGCTTTACATTCATGCTAATAGTGAAAAGCTTATTTAAAGACAAAGTATCACCTATTGGTGTTAGTTGTGTTGGAGCAGTCTTTCATTCTGTAGGTCAACTATTTGTTGCTTCATTCATGTTTGGAACACTAGGCTTTTTTTACTATCTTCCATTACACACAGCTATCGCCTTATTCACAGGTTTTTTCATAGGATGCACTACAATGTATTTATTAAAACACTTTAAAAAATTAAGACTGTTTACTTTTTGAAAACCAGTTTAAAGAAATGTATAATGGATAATGTAAAATGTATAATGTAGGATGTTTCTGTATGCACAGAAACTACATCTTATTGATTAAAAACAAGAGGGTTTTACTCGTTTCATCTTTGATAAAACATTGTATTTTAAGTACAATATTTTATCTAAAGATAAAATAAGTAAAACCCTTTTGTTCTAAAGAACAATAAAATGTAGGTTCTGACCTTAGTCAGAACCATCCTTCGTTTTCCACTTTCAACTTTAAATTTTCAATTATGTTTTTAAGCCCTAGTTTCTTATTATTATAAACACTGCATATGCTACATAAAGAAGCGTAAATACTACTCCTTCGCTTCTATTAAGAATTTTTCTATAACTCATAATTAAATAAGTTATTATTGATACTACTAACAAATACAGCATGTCTACTATTAGATTTCCATTAATAACAATTGGTGATATTGATGATGTAACACCTAATACTAATAATAAGTTAAATACATTAGATCCAATAATATTACCAATTACCATATCACTTTCACCTTTTTTAGCTGCTACTAATGATGTAACCAATTCTGGTAGTGAAGTTCCCATAGCTACTATTGTTAATCCTACTAGAGTTTCACTCATTCCTAAAGATAAAGCTATTTCTCTTGAACTTTCTACAACCCAGTCACCACCTAAAACAACTCCAACAAGGCCTAGAATAACCATGAATATATACTTTAATATTGTACTTTTTTCTTCCTTTTCATCAACTACCATTCCTGCATCTAATGCTGCTGCTGCTTCTTCTAAAGCTTTATTTCTAGCACTTAGTGCACCACCAACTAAATAAAACATGAAAATAGAGAAAAAACTTATTAAAACAAGTCCATCGCCTCTTGTAAGTATATTTATATCAGCTCCTGAAAAGAATACATCCCCACATAATACCATAACTCCAAAAGTAATTAAAATTAAAAATGGGAAATCTTTAACCAAAACAGATTTTTCTACTTCTATTTTTTTTATTAAAGCAGTGATACCAACAACTAACAAAAGATTAAATATACTTGATCCAGCAATATTACCTGTTGCAATATCTGGAGATCCTGAAAGTGCTGATTTAATACTTACTGCCAATTCTGGAGCACTTGTCCCAAATGCTACTATTGTTAGACCAATTATAATTGAAGGTACCTTTAAAATTTTGGCTATACTTGAAGCACCATCAACAAGTATATCAGCTCCTTTTATTAATAGTATAAATCCTAATATCAATAATAAATAATTCATGAAGTTTGTCCTCCTCTATAATGACAGATAAAAATAGCACCTTAATATTAGTATTTCTAATTAGTGCTACTTTTAATCTAAAAAAAATTATCAAAAATAATTATAATTTCAAATGTGTTAATTCATGAAGTGCTCTTGTTGCCATAACATACTGAGCTTTCGGAGTATCAAATTCTTCAGTAATCATCATTACAGCATCAAATTCAAGTCCTTTACCATAGCAAACTGGAATTATAATATTTCCTTTATTTAAATATACTTCTTCACTATCTATAAGTTTAACATCTAATTCCTTAGAAAGCTTATTTTTAATTTCTTTCGAAAAGGCTATGCTATTACAAATAACTGCACTTGTTTCATAACCTTTCTCTTTACTTTTATTGTAAAATTCTTCAATTTTTTGAGCAAGATTTTCAACTTTAACTTTTTCTTCAACTTTGACCTTTTCGCCACTTCTTACTAAAGGTACTATATCCGTATTTACTACTAATTCATTAGCATATTCCATTATTTCTTTAGTTGATCTATAACTTTTATTTAACTTAAATTTTAAAATATTATTATCTAATATACTCTCAAAATTATTTAAAACATTTTCCCTATCCATTGGAAGCATACTTTGATTGCAATCTCCAACTATTGTGAAATTATTACATTTAGTATATTCTTTAATTACCTCTAATTGTAAATTGGTCCAATCTTGAGCCTCATCAATAACTATATGTTTTATTTCTCCATCATGTCTTATACCATTTAATTTTAACTCTAAATACATGATTGGTGCTAAATCTTGATGGTTTAAATCTTTTTCATTGTTAATTTCATCATAATATTTAAGAATATTTTCACCTTTTAAATAAGCAAGTTCATCTTTAGCCTTCATTACATTTCTAATAAGTTCTTCAATCTTCATTCTTCTATTTAAAGCAATATTATTTTCTTGAATATTTCTTTCGCTATCAGATAATTTATTTAATTCTTCCTTATATTCTCTGTCTATTTCATAGAAAATTTCATTTCTAATCGATGTAAGTTTATTGAATAGAATCCTTCTAATTTTTCTACTTCTTCTATATAGAGGCATAGATTTATAATATTCTAAGAACATTTCATTTATTTCTTCTTTTGATGCTACTAACCTATCTCTAAAAACAATATCTTCAGTAGCTAATAAATTATTTTCCAGATCTTTAATTATATTATCTAATTTACATTTAAATTCTGCACTATTCTTAAACTTATAATCATTTATAAATTCATCATCATTATGAAATATGCTACTTAAGAATATATCATAAGAATTTACACTCTTTAATTTTAAAGCTTTTATCACAAATTCATGGAAAGTGTCCTGCGGAACTCCAGTTTCTCCCAACTCAGGTAAAACATTAGAAATATAGTCCATGAAAATCATATTTGGTCCAAATATTAATACTTTATCTTCTAATTGTTTTCTATAATTATAAAGTATATATGCAATTCTATGAAGTGCAATAGTTGTCTTTCCAGAACCAGCAACGCCATCTACAATACTGCTTTTATTATATGGAAGTCTAATAATCTCATCTTGTTCTTCCTGAATACTCATAATTATGTCTTTAAGCTTTTCTGAAGTATTACTACATAAAATTTCTTGAAGTATTTCATCTTTTACATCTTTTTCACTGGAAAAAAGACCTTTAAGTTCTCCACTTTTTATAACATACTGATTTCTTTTAAGAATATCTACCTCTATCTTTCCATCAGGCGCCTCAAAGGAACTTTTTCCTATTTTACCTTTATAAAATAAACTAGCTATTGGCGCTCTCCAATCAACAACAATAGGTTCATATTCATCTTCAAGAGTTAACCCAAATCTTCCAATATACATTTTTTCAGGAGCGAATTTATCTTCTTTAAATTCAACACTCCCAAAATAAGGACTTACTTTCAATTTTGTTAATTCAATAAGTTTTCTATCAAAACTCTTATACGCTTCTTCTTTTATGAATCTCTCATGATCAAAATACTCAATTATCTTATCTTCATCATCTTTATATTCTTCAATAGCTTTTTTTCTATATTCAAGAAGATAATCTGTGAACTGTTTTCTTTTATCTACATACTTTAAAATTTCATCTTTAATAGTATGTATTACTTCTTCAACATGTTTTTCTTCTAATTCAAACTCAATCTGTTTCATAATATCACTATCTTTTATATTATTCACTAAATCACCTCTGATTATAAAATTATCTCATTCCATCCATTAACTTCATGAATTCCAAGACCTGGATCATTAGATACTTTGATAATTTTTTTATCTATATTTACTCCACCTACAATGGAATCTTCTTTAAACATTAGCATTGTATCAAGGTCTGCTTTAATCATATTTCTTCTAGCTACAGCTAAGGAAGCAGCTGCTGTTATACCAATTTTACTTTCAAGCATACATCCCATCATACACTTTATACCAACGATTTCAGCCATGTTTATTATCTTTATAGCATTATTAAATCCACCGCATTTCATTAGTTTGATATTAATTAAGTCTGCGCCTCTTGTTTGGATAATTTTTAATGCATCTGGAGCACCTTGAACAGACTCATCTGCAAGAATTTCTGTTTCAACATTATCTGTAACATATTTTAATCCATCATAATCCCATGCTTTTACAGGTTGTTCTACAAAATCAATATCTAATCCCATATCTTCCATCTTTCTAATAGTTCTTACCGCCTCTTTAGGTCTCCATCCCTGATCAGCATCTATTCTTAAAGTAATTCCTTTTCTAACAGCTTTCTTTAATGCATTTAATCGTTCAAGGGCAATTTCTGAATCTTTACCAACTTTTATTTTCAAGTGTGTATAACCTTTCATCATTGCATCTAAGGCACTTGTTACCATCTCTTCAACAGTACCAAAGTTAATAGTTATATCAGTTTCAATTTCATCTCTATATCCACCAAAAAACTTATATAAAGGGATCCCATACTTTTTTCCAAACAAATCGTAAACAGCCATATCTAAGGCTGCTTTTGCTGCGCTATTATTCACTATTGTTTTATCTATTGCTTTGAAAATTCCTTCAGTATCATCAGTTTCCATTCCAATAATTTTAGGCTTTATCAATTTTAATGCACCTAGAATTGAATCTTCAGTATCTCCAGTAATTTGAGATGTTGTAGCTGCACTACCAATACCAATTTCTCCATCATCAGTAATTACTTTTACCACTATTTCTTCTGGAGTTTCAATAATCCGCTGAGCTCTTTTATACGTTCTCTTTAAAGGAAGATCAATCTTTCCTACTTTTATATCTGTTATTCTCATAATGTTACCTCTCATAACTTTTTTAAAAACAAATAAATTCTTACACTTTAATTGTAAGAATTTATTTTTCTATCCCTTTATATTAACATATCTACTTTAATTTATAAAGATATATATGATTTTTCTATTTTGCTAGCTTGTATAACGCATTTGAATATATTTTAGCATTCTTAATTAAATTATCTATTGTAATGTACTCATTAGGTTTATGAATCGTATCTGGTTCACCTGGGAATTGTGGACCAAACGCTAAAATATTAGGCATCTCCTTAGCATACGTCCCCCCACCAATTGAAATCAATTCAGCTCTATTTCCAGTCTCTTCTTCATAAACTTCTTGAAGACTTCTAACCAAAGGATGGTCAGCTGGATAATATAATGGCTCTTGATGAACAAAGTTCTCTAGATCAATACCTGTACCTTTAATAGTCTCCTTAACTGGGTTCAACATATCATCTAATGTTTTAGTTACTGGATATCTAAGGTTAAGAATCATTTTAATCTCTGAATTCTCTAGTTTAATAACTCCAACATTAAATGATAATTTTCCTGAAACCTCGTCTTCTAAATAACATCCAAAATCTTCTCCATGAAGATTCATTCCAATCTTATTATTCATAAATGTTATATATTCATTTATTTCATTACTTGAAAATTTAATTTCTCCTAAGAAGTTCATTAAGGCCATTATTGAATTAAATCCAAGCTCTGGTGTACTTCCATGAGCTGATTCTCCTATGCAAGTAAGCTTTATTCCACCTTCACAAATTTCTCCTTTAATATCATATCCTGTTCTCTTAACAAATTCATTTAAATTATTTATTATTTCTTCTGACTGAACACAACCTATTACAGCTTCACATTTATCAGGAACCATGTTAGCTGCTTGCCCTCCATAAAGTTCTTTAAGAATTACATCACCTTTTTGTTCATCAAATTTCTTAATTAAATCAAAAATAGTAATACCTTTTTCACCATTAATAAGTGGATAATCCGCATCTGGAGTAAATCCAGCTACTGGAGGTTTTTCTCTCTCTAAATAATATTCTAACTCTTTACTTCCTGTTTCTTCATTAGTTCCAAAGATAATTCTTATCTTCTTACTTAATGAAAGACCTTCATCCATTATTGCCTTTACTCCATATAATGCAGCAACTATAGGTCCTTTATCGTCAGTAGTTCCCCTTCCATAAATCTTTCCGTCAACAATCTCCCCTCCATAAGGGTCGTAATTCCATCCATCTCCTTCTGGAACAACATCTAGATGACCTAAAGCAGCAACATACTCATCACCTTCACCATATTCTGCATATCCAACGTATCCATCAAGATTCTTTGTCTTGAAACCAAGTTTTTCACTTATCTCTAAAGCCTTTTCAAGTGCAAGATATGGACCTTCACCAAAAGGTTTTCCTTCACTTGCTTCTCCCTCAAGACTTTTAATCTTAACTAATTCTACTGTAGAATTAATAATTTCATCCTTCATTCTTTCTATATGTTCATTAATGCTCATAACTTTTGCTCCTTTCATTTTCCTACTATAAACCCTTCCAATCACGGATAATTATAGTATAATCTTTCCCTTCTGGCAATTCAATAACTTAACAGATTAATTTCATAAACAATCCTTTTAATAAAATAAATTTAGACCTAAAATATTAACATTTTAGGTCTAAAATTTACTTTTATATATCACATTTTAATCACTTTTTCTTTATTTTTATAAGTTATGTGAAGTGCAACAATTGCAATAACTATCATACCTAAATAAATTTTTGATAAATTTGCTTCGGGAGAATGACTTAAACCTGATGTAAATACAATTTTTCTACCCAATCTAGAGCTTTGAACAAATCCAATTACATAACTTAAAATAAATAGATACCCACCATTCAACTCACCTTTTCCAAAGGCAACTAATCCCAATATTGAAAGTAAAAAAATCAAATACTTAATTCCTATCTGTACTATAGAATAAACATTATCTGCACCTAAAGTTCCTTCAAAAAAATAGTTAATACTAAAAAGCTCATAATACATATTAAATACAAACCACTTCTATTGGTATAATGAGGATTTTCCCAGTTTTTTTCTTTATAATCATTAACTTTCGTTCCAACAAGTATTTCTCCTGGCGTAAGAAAGTTTACTTTTTTAGCTAATGAACAATGATAATAAACTACTACTCCACCTACAATAAGAATTCCTAAAGGAACAACCATTATGTCAAATGTAATTTTATCTATAAATTCTTGTGATATATATCTACCACCCATAGTTTGACTTATGTAACGCTGCGCTGTTAATGATCCAGTGTAAAAAAGTTCACCAAATCTTAAAGTCTTTATTAAACTTAACAAATTGCAATATGCTGCAATACCAAATAATATATCAATTAATCCTGCAACAAGTATATTTGAACCTGCTTCTTTTAGAACATCTTCTTGTGTTAACTCCTTCTTTTCAATTGACATCATTTTTGATACAAAGTCCTTTTGCCCCATAATTTACCTCCAAATAAGTTATTGTATATCTTTTATATATAATGAAATTATAACGATATATGGTATTAAATTCAACATAATTTCGTTTAAAACATCACATATTGATTTCATTTGTCAGAAAATTGATTCAAAATATCAAAAAGGGTAGTATTTTATAATACTACCCCTTTTTCAAGTATATTTTTATATTTTATTCTATTTGTACCTTCTATTTTTCATATATTTAATTTTCAGTAACTTCAACTAAAACTGAATGGAATAAATTCGATATCGTTATATTTATCAAATCTTATTTCAACATAGCCATCATAATCAAAAGTTTCTTTAAACTCAATTATTTTTAATTCATTATTTTCTTTTTCCTTCTCTGAAATAACAGGTTTCTTTTCTTTATACTTTTTATAAGCTGCTCCGTCAGGTCTTTTAACTTTTTCTCCCCATAAATCATAGAATTCTTTTTTATTATTCTTTAAGTATTCAAGAAACTCATTAATAACTCCAAGTTTTCTTAGACCTTTACATAAATTCATTGGATAATCAATTTTTCTTGTAAATGAGTTCTTATACGGTAATACCATTAATTTTCCATTTTCATCAATATATATATTTTTTAGTTTTGCATCAATTCTAGAAAATTTCAATTTTTTCATTAAAATGATTAATGAAAGCAATTTTTCACACACCTCATCAGTCATTCCATGAGCTTTAATATACTTTTTGATATGTGTTCCCTTCATCTCATCCATAACAAATAAGTTACCTTCCTTATAGTAAACCTTTGGAAACTCCTCATAACTCTTCAACTTATTTAATACATTATACATCTTAGTACATCTTTTTTCTTTAAAAAACACTTTAATTAATTTATTATCACCTGGCATCTTAAATGTATATCCCTTCTTACCCTTTTCAATCAATTCACATTTATATAATTCAATTTTGTATTTTTCCTTCGACTCCTTACATTTTTTTTTCTTAGACATCTTATCCTCTCCTAAAAGATTACTTTTAATACTTCATTATAATAAATCTTCAATTTCAGTGATATCAACGAAACTAATATCTTCATCTAACTCTTCTATTATAGGTAGCTTTAGTTCAGTCATACCTTCTTTTTCTCCAATGCCATAACCAGTAGTTTTTCCTTTTTTGAATTTTTGTTTCTTGTATAATTTTTTAGCTGTTTCCGTACGGTTTGTACTGTAAATATTAAGCATGCACTCTTTGTACAACTCAGGATTATTTTCATATAAAGTTTTTAGTAAACAATTTAATCCTCCATGTTTTTCAAGTTCTTTACATAAATGTTTTGGGTAATGTACATCCCTTGTAAAATACAGATCTGGATCTTTCAATTTTATATTCTTTTCATTATCCACATAGATTTCTTTAAGCCTAACATCAATTTTAGTAAACCCTAGCCTTTGAAACTCATTGAGAAGCTCAACCAATTTTTCAGCTACTTCCTCATTTAATCCATCTCTTTTTACTATATCTTTTAAGCACTCTCCTTTAACTTTTTCTCTTAAGATATAGTTTTGACCAATTTCAAGCAAATCCGGAAAATATCTATTTTCATATATTATTAATTTACTACGCTCTTCTCTATTACACATAATGTCTTCTCTGAATATCTTAATGACTTTATCTTTTGATATACTATATAATATGGAGTTTTGATCCGCTCCAATAAACTCCCAACTTGAAGATACTTCATTAATTCTTTGCCCAAAACTTCTTTCATTATTCTCCATGGAACACCACCTAAATTAATAATGCTATCTAAGTATCTTTACTTATTTTACTTATAGATTTTTCTTTTATTTTTGAGCTCACAAAATTTTTTTAATGATTAACTATAACAAGCTTTCAATTTCACTGATATCAATGAAACTAATATCATCATCATTTAATATTCCATCTATTCCTGGTAATTTTAATTCTGATGCAAACTTATTAGTTTGCCCTATACCATAAAAACCACCTTTTCCTTCTTTCTTTTTCATCTTCTTAAATATTTTAAATTTTTTTTCTTCACTCTTTCCATTCTCAACTCTAAAAATATTGTTCATACATTCATTGTATAACTTAGGGTTATTCTCATATAAAGCTTCTAAGAAAGTATTTAATCCTCCGTGGTTTTTAAGACCTTTGCATAAATGCCTAGGATAGTGCATCCTTCTTGTAAAATAGCCCTTTGGATCTATCAATTTGATATTCTGTTCATCATCTATATAGATATCTTTAAGCCTTACATCTATTCTAGTAAACCCCAGCATTTGAAATTCATTGAGAAGTTCTACTAATTTCACAGCTTTTTCATCACTCAATCCTTCTCTTTTTATTATGTCTTTTAAACATTCTCCATCAACTTTTTCTCTTACTATATAGTTTTCGCCTATTTCAACTAAATTAGGAAAATATTTATTCCCATGTACTCTTAAAAGAATATCACCTTCTCTATCACAAACAATATCCTCTCTGAATATCTTAATCACTTTATCTTTTGATATACTATAGACTATCCCGTTATTACCTGCTCCAATGAATTTCCAGCCTGGAGCAATCTCATCAACCCTTTCACCATAGATTCTTTTATTAATTATCATAAAACACCAACCTAAATTACTAATACTATTAATAGTATATTTAAGTCTTATAATCTTTGACACAAAAAAAGCACGCAATGCGTGCTTTAAAACAAATGTATAATTGATAATGTAGAATGGAGAATGAAGGATGTTTCTGCTAACGCAGAAACTACATTTCATTGTTCTTCATGACAAGAATTCTTTACTCATTTTATCTTTAAGATAAAATATTGTATTTGTAGTACAATGTTTTATTGCAAATGAAACAATTAAACCCCTATTGTCAAATGAATAATAAGATTACAATTTCACAGAGTGAAATATCCTTCATTATACATTATCCATTTTACATTCTCAATTCTCTTTTAAATTTCTTATATATCAAAAAAATTCAACTGTTCGAAATTCTTCTTATTACTCAAATTACTTACAGTAACTCCAATAAGTCTTATTGCCTCATTAAATTCTATTGAATCGAATATTTCCCTGGAAATCTCTTTTATTTCGTCATTTTCGTTAAAGTATTCTTCCACAGTTTTACTACGTGTATGTGTTTCAAAATTGATAGTTTTATATTTAATAGTAACTGTTTTCCCATAAAGATTCTTACTTTTTAACATAAATGATATTTGATCACTATATCCACTAATTATATTCCAAAGTTGAGTTTTATCACATATATCATCTGCAAAAGTGGTTTCTTTTCCATATGATTTTCTTTCTCTTTTAATTGTAACTCTTCTTTCATCTCTTCCTCTTATTCTCCAGTATATATCTTCCCCGGATTTACCAAAATAATTTTTATATAATTCTATAGGTAAATTATATAAATCCTCTACTGTTTGCACTCCTATTTTAAATAGTTTTTCCGCTGATTTTGCACCTATTCCATATACTTTTCTAATATTAAGGGGAAAAAGAATTTTAGGCATTTCTTCTTTTTTTATTACTTTTAATCCATTTGGTTTATTCCAGTCACTTGCTAATTTAGCAAGAAATTTATTGTATGATATTCCAATTGATATGTTTAATCCGATTTCTTCTTTAATATTTTTCTTTATTTTTGATGCAACTTCTATTGGATTCTCTTTTAAATGTGATATATCAAGATATGCCTCATCTATTGATAATGGTTCAATAATGTCTGTAAATCTATATAATATTTTAAATATTTCATTTGAAATTTCTTTATATCTCCAATGCCTAGGTGGAATATATATCCCATTAGGACAAAGTGCTCTTGCTTTAAATATAGGCATTGCTGAATGAACACCGAATGCTCTTGCTTCATAAGAACATGTGGCAACTACCCCTCTTGATGATGTACCACCAACAATTACAGGTTTGTTTTTAATACCTGGGTTATCCAACACCTCAACCGCTGCAAAAAACGCGTCCATATCCACGTGAAGTATTATCCTCTCCATATTTCCACTCCATAATATAAAATTAAAAAGCCTAGGTTTTCACCTAGGCCCTGTGCTTTTAACTCTTAAGTACACTGTACCATGCTGAATATATATCCACCTAAACAAACACCTTTTTTCGTTGCCAATTATATTTTAATTAGGTTATTATTCCAGCATATAGTAACTTTAAAACATTTACACAATAATTATATCATAACTATTATTCTTTTACAATAATTTAATTTTATACTTAAATTATTACTTTTCTTTAGAATACTCATTGATTAATGCCTCAACAGCAAGTTTATAACCATAAATACCAAATCCACATATACTTCCAATACTTACAGGTGCTATATATGATTTATGTCTAAATTCTTCTCGTTTAAATACATTTGATATATGAACCTCTACAGTTGGAATATTTACACTCTTCAGTGCATCCATTATAGCTATACTGTAATGAGTATAAGCTGCAGCATTTATTACAATACCATCAATATTTCCATAAGCCTTTTGAATTCTTGTTACTATTTCCCCTTCAATATTGCTTTGAAAATGTTCAATGTGAATCTTTTTTTCTTCCCCAATCATCTGAATAAATTTTTTAAGTTGCTCGTATGTTTCAACACCATAAATATCCTTTTCCCTTATTCCTAACATGTTAATGTTAGGACCATTGATCACAAGTATCTTCATAAAGTCCCCTCTACTTTCATTATACTATTGATAGTATCTTCAATATCTCCATTGTTATCAATTGTAATGTCACATACTTCCCTGTATATTCCTATTCTCTCATTGTATAATTTTAATAAATGCTCTTTGGTCTTAACTAGCGGCCTTTGGTTATTTCCCTGCATATCATAAAATATTTTTTCAATATCTCTATCTATAAAGCACACTATTCCATTATATTTCATAGAAAAAATATTCTCTTCCCTTTTAATTGCTCCTCCGCCTGTTGAGATAACACACCTCTTTTCCATTGAAATATCTTTTAATACATCTTCCTCAATATTTCTGAAAATCTCTTCCCCATCTTTGAATATTTCTGTAATAGATTTACCAACTTTCTTTTCAATCATTTCATCACTGTCAATTAGCTTTAATCCTAATCTTTTACTCAATATTCCTCCTATGGTGCTCTTTCCACTCCCAGGCATACCAATTAAAACTAAGTTTTTTTCCCTGTTTTTCTTTTTTAAACATGTATTAAAAATTTGTTTTACTACACCTTCCGGAATCATAATATCATTCCAGATTTCTTCTGATTTTAATGCCTGAAGAACAAGCATATATAATCCATTGGAACACTTCACCCCATTTTTCATTGCATATTGAAGTATTCGTGTTTTAGATGGGTTATATATTAAATCAAACACAAACTCTCTTTCTTTAATATGTTTTTCTTCTATAGGTGACTCATCTATTAAGGGAAACATACCAACAGGAGTAGTATTAATTAATAGTTCATAACTTTTATATCTATGTAAATTCTCATAATTGTCAACTTTATAATTACTTATTACTTTTTCTGGATTTCTACTGATTAAAACAATATTCTCTATCCCCATGTCTTTAAGACATGTTATCACCGCTTTACTAGCACCTCCAGTTCCTAAAACAATTGCTTTTTTTCCTTTTATTTTTACATTGTTAATAGTAAATGTTTCTTTTATTCCAAAATAATCAGTGTTATATCCTATAGCTTTTCCATCTTCAAATTTAATAGTATTAACTGCTCCTATGCTTTTTACTTCCGCAGATATTTCATCAATATAATTTATAACATCCTCTTTATATGGAATTGTTACATTTATTCCTTTAACACCAATATTTTTGATATTTTCAAGTTTATTTTTAAGTTCATTTGGCTCAAACTCATAAAGCTCATATTCTCCATCAATTCCTTGAGCTTTAAAGAATTCTTCATGTATAAATGGAGAAAAGCTATGAGAAAGTTTCTTTCCTATTAATCCATAATTAAATTTATTTTTCATTTTTAACTCTACTGCCTTCCTGAATATCTCTACTCATCTTCATAAGCTCTTTTAAAAAATCTGAAACATATCCTTTATATTTCTCTTCTGTACCCTGAATTGTTTCAGCAATTATTTCCTCTTCTCTTTTCTTATCGTATATCTTCATGCCTTTTTCTCTTTTATATTCTCCAATTTCTTCAGAAATCTTCATTCTCTCTATGAATAACTCTACTAACCCTTTATTTACTCTATCAATCTCTTCTCTTAAATGCTTTAAATCCTTCATCTTCCTTTATCCTCTCTAATACTAAATCCAATATTGCTATAGCTGTAGCATTATCTATTACTGGTAACGCCCTTGGAATAATACAAGGATCATGACGACCTGTAATATTTAATACTGTGTTTTCCATTTTAGAAATATCTGCTGTAAGTTGCTCTTTTCCTATTGATGGAGTAGGTTTTATAGCTGTTCTAAATACAATTGGCATGCCATTAGTTATTCCCCCTGTTACTCCTCCATTATTATTGGTTAAGGTTATAATCTTATTATCTACAACTCTCATCTCATCATTACTTTGAGATCCTCTCATATGAGCAAAGCCAAACCCTTCTCCAAATTCAACCCCTTTTACAGCTGGTATAGAAAATAACATGCTGCTGATAGAACTCTCTACAGAATTGAAAAAAGGATTTCCTACTCCTGGCTTTACATTAAGCACCAATGATTCAATCACTCCACCTACTGAATCATTATCTTCTTTAGCCTTAATTATCTCACTCATCATAGCTTCTTTAATATCCTCGTTTATAATAGGAAATTGATTTTCATGATCCTTCAGTCTCAAAAATATTTCATCGTTTATTTCTTCTTGAGAAAATATATTATCTTTAATATCACCAATCTGTGCAATATGGGATATTATGTGAATATCCATATTTTCTAAAATCTTTCTTGCAAAAGCTCCTGCCATTACTAGAGCTGCTGTTAGTCTTCCTGAAAAATGGCCTCCACCTCTATAATCGTTATATCCAAAATATTTTTGGTATCCACTGTAATCAGCGTGACCCGGTCTCATTTTATTTTTTATTTCTGAATAATCTCTACTTCTTTTGTCCTTATTTTCAATAAAAAGATTAATTGGTGTTCCAGTAGTATATCCTTCAAATATTCCACTTAAAACTTTGAAATTATCTTCTTCTTGTCTTCCAGTAGTAAATCTATTCTTTCCAGGCTTTCTTCTATACAATTCTTTATTGATATATTCATAAGGAAATTCAATTCCACCAGGAAGACCATCTATGATTATACCAACTCCAGTTCCGTGAGATTCCCCATAAATAGTTACTCTATAGTTCTTCCCCCAACTTCCACTCATAAGCTGTACCTCCTAATTCTCCATAGTCTTCCCAGAATTTTGGGTATGACTTCTCAACACTTTTCCAACCAGTTAGAATAATTGGCTCTTTACATTTAGCACTGGCAATAGCTAATGCCATAGCTATCCTGTGATCATTCCAACTATCAACTACCCCTCCATTCAGAGATTTAACTCCTTCAATTGTTAAATTATCATAGCCTTCTTCTATATTAGCTCCTAATTTTTTTAGTTCAGTAGTTATTGAAGTTAATCTATCACTTTCTTTCATTCTCAATCTTTCACCATTTATTATCCTTGTAGTTCCCTTACTAACTGCTCCTAACACAGTTAAGATTGGTGCTAAATCAGGACATTCTGACACATCTATAGTTGTTCCTCTTGTTTCGCTCTCTTCAACTATCAAATCTTCTTCAATATTTTTGATATTCCCCTTCATTTCCTCTACTATTTCCTTGATAATTTTATCACCTTGAACAGAATCTTTATTAAGAGATTTTATCCTGATTTTTTTACCTAGTATTCCTCCAGCAATCCAGAAAGCGCTCTGTGAATAATCTCCTTCAACAAAATACTTTCTTCCTAGATATTTTTGATTTCCCTTTATAATAAACTCTCTATACTCTCTATTTATTACCTCTACCCCAAATTCTTTGAGTACTTTTATTGTTAAATCTACATATCCTTTTGATTGTAATTCCGTAGTTACTTTAATTACTGAATCACCTTCTATTAAAGGAAGTGCAAACATTAATCCAGTTATAAACTGTGAACTTACATCTCCTCTTAAAGAATACTCTCCTGCTATAAGATTTCCTTTTAAATTCAATGGAAGCATCCCATCTCTATTTTCATATTTTATTCCAATCTTATGGAATATTTCATAATACACCCCTAAAGGTCTTTCAATTAATTTTCCTTCTCCAGTGAATGTTCCACCATTATTTATAACTATAGCCAATGGTATTAGGAATCTCAACGTTGAACCAGATTCTCTACATGTAATTTCAGAATTCTCATAACTATTCTTAAACCCTGTTATCTCAAGCTTATTGTACTTATTATCCTCAAGAATATTTATCTCTGCTCCGAGTTTTCTCATACCTTCAATTGTTGATAGTATATCTTTTGATATATCTACATTATATATTTCACTTTTTTCTTTACTCAAAGAAGCACAGATAATAGCTCTATGAGCATCACTTTTTGAAGGTGGAACTAAAATTTCTCCATTTAGTTTTTTATTTTCAATTTTTAAAGCATTCATCTTCATTATCCTCTCTATGTACTTCATATGTATTTATCATCGCTGTGTTGTATTAATTAAATATTTCCTCTATCATTATTGATAGATCTTCTAAAGAAACATTTTTAATAAAGCATTCACCTATTTCATTAAGTAATATTAATTTTACCCCAGATGAACTAGCCTTTTTATCTTTAGTAATTGAATTATAAACAAATTCACTATTAACTCCATTAACACATATAGGCAGATTATTTTTCAATAATATGCGTTTAATTTTATCTGTTGTACCTTTTTCAGTATAACCTTTTCTTTCACTCCACTTTGTAATAATATACATTCCTATAGCAACAGCTTCTCCATGTTTATATTTCTGATACCCCTCTACTCCTTCTATTACATGACCTAAAGTGTGTCCGAAATTCAATATATTTCTAATTCCTATATCTTTCTCATCCTTTTGAACTACATCTATCTTTAGTTCAATACACCTTCTTATAATTTCTTCAAGCTTACATTTTTCTGTTTCTCTTATATCATGTAATGCTGCACTTTCATAAATTATATTAAATAATTCTTTATCTAGTATACATCCATATTTTATTATCTCGGCACATCCATTATTAAATTCTCTTTTATCTAAAGTATTTAGAAAATCTATATTGACTAATACATTATGTGGTTGATAGAAAGAGCCTACTCTATTCTTATGATTCCCAATATTTATAGCAGTTTTACCTCCAACACTACTATCAACTTGAGATAATACAGTTGTAGGTACCTGCATTAAATCTATCCCTCTTAAATATGTACTAGCAGCAAATCCTGTTAAGTCCCCGATTACACCACCACCAAAAGCTATAATTAAATCATCTCTTTTTATACCCCTTAAATCTAATTCTGAATATATATCTCCTAAAGTTTTCATAGATTTTGATTTTTCCCCTGGTTCTAAAATCATCAAACTCCCTGAAATCTTTTTAAGTAAATTATCAATGCAACTTGAATAATGTGTATAAACATTCTCGTCTGTTATAATACATATCCCTTTATATCCACATGTATAGATTATCTCTTCTATTTCATTCATATTAGAAAAAGAAATTGTAATGTTTCTTTCTTCACCTTTTAAAATAAAGTTTATTTTATCCATATTTATTGTTCTCCAACTAATATTTAAATTCTTATATAAAACTCTTAAATATTATTATATCAAAAGCTCTTAGAAATTAATATAAACATGAAAAAAAGCACGGCTAAGCGTGCTTTAAAAATAAATGGATCATTCTACATTATTATTTTTATTCTTCTTCGCTTATTTCAAACTCTCCATCCTCACCTTGATTAGTTTCCTCAGTTGGATTTTCTTCTACATCACTTTCACCATCACCAGAAGTTTCAGACTCATTATCTGTATTTTCATCAGGGATACTACTACTTTCTTCTTCCTTTTGCCCCTCAGTATCTTCAGGTTTTGCATTCTCTGTTTCATCGCTTATGTTATCTGTTTCCTCACTTGGATTATCCGTTCCATTATCTTTTTCCGACTTATTATTATCATCTTCTTCTGAAACCTCAGTACCATTTGAGTTGTCTTCATCGTTACTATTATCCTTATTACTATCATTCTCTTCATTAATGTCTTTGTTATCATTGTCACCAGATACATCTTCCTCTTTCTCTTCTACTGGTGGCTTTTCTGGTTTTGGTGGTACATAATAATAGTATTCAGAAGATCTGTAATCAAAC
Organism: Oceanirhabdus sp. W0125-5; assembly: GCF_027938815.1. Taxonomy (GTDB): domain Bacteria; phylum Bacillota; class Clostridia; order Clostridiales; family Clostridiaceae; genus Oceanirhabdus. The sequence goes on along the minus strand of NZ_CP115913.1, from coordinate 2,486,998 downwards.
TTTTTGTAATTACTTGGAACATAATCAATATCTTCAAATATAAAATCATGCATAACTTTTTTTACTTGTCCAATATCCATAAGGAACACATATACACCTTTATAAATTCTACCTTCAGTTAATTCATCAGGGGGTACCTGCATCTGTTTTATATCAAAGTTATTTATTTTAAGTACCTTCCTAGCAAGATCTATCATCGTACCTAACTCCATGTTAGTCTTAACATAATTCGTTATTTCTTCTGCTAAAGCAAGATATTTTAGTTCAGAAATATTTGGAAGCTTATTCATTAACAAAGATATTACCTCACGTTGTCTTGATGTTCTTCCAAAACTACCACCTGTTGAGTGGCGCATTCTTGAGTATGCTAAAGTCTGTCTTCCATCAAGATGTGTATTTCCAGTTTCCCATTTAAAGTCTGCAATCTCTGCAATATAATTATATTCCTCTCTCGTAATATTAGGATTGTCTTTTATTCTGTACTCAGCACCTTCATCTCTTGCATCTAATAACCTTGCTCTTTCAAGGATATTTCTAAATTTTGTATATCCATTTTTTGATGGATCATCATAAACATCTAAAAGTAAACATCTATTTAACTCATTAAGTTCTTCATTATTTTCAATATAAACATCTACTCCTCCAAGAATCTCAACTACCGATTTGAATCCCCCGAAATCAATCTTAACATATTTATCAAGTTCAATATCAAAGTTCTCTTTAATTGTTCTCATCAACAGTGATACTCCACCGTATGCATAGGAGTGATTAAGTTTTTCCCAAGAATCACTTCTTCCCTTACTTGCTGGAATATGAACATAACTATCTCTCATAAGAGATGTAAGCCTCATGTCTTTATTCTGTTCATCAATTGTAAGTATGATTATTGCATCTGATCTTTCACCCATCCCATCTTTTCTATTATCTGTTCCTATTAAAAGTATATTGGTTATATGATCTTCCTTTCTAGAAATCTCATCATTCTTATCATTATCCGACTTATTATCATCTTTATCAGTAACTAGTCCATTTTCTTTTGAATCATCAGTAGTTCTATCTTTAATTTTTTCAGCTATATGGAAAGCGTAAAGGCCTCCAGACATCGCCAAACTTAATGTAATCACCAATATAGTCAAAAGAATCTTTTTCCCATAACCAGACTTCTTTTTTATTCTTCTGCTCACCTATTCGCTCCCCTTACTATAATGTTCTTAATTTGTCCATGTCATATATTATAACACATTAAAAGGTCAAATTTTTAAGCTAAAATTTAACTTTATGTAACAAATTTAAGGATAAAAGAACAAATATTGTTGATTTTCTCATTATCTAAAAACTTTTTTTACTAATACAATAGATTAACTCACCAGAAATCATTCAAAAATCATGTTTTCCAGTGAGTTTATTATTTAGAGTTATTTAAATTTAAGATAAAAAAGATATTCTTCCATTTCTTATTGCTAGTTTTGCATTGAAAACTTCTCCTTTTTTTGACTTAAAACCTTCAATCAAAGAAGTCTCACCATATTTAACAAGATTCTTTATTTCTTTTAGTTCTACTTCTATTCCAGCTACTGTTCCAATAAAGAATTTACAACCGTTGATCCAGTTTGTACAACCATATCCCTTTTTATTCTTTATTACATGTCCCCTCTTGCATATAGGACATATCCCTAGATTATTTTCATTAATATAATTAATTTCACTTACTTTTAGTGTTTCATTGAATACCTTACTAAGATCAATATTTTTATTATATCTAAGGGCTTTTGCTGTGTTCTTCTCAATATAATCAGTAAGTTTCTCCATAAATATGTTCTTATCAATTTCATTATCTACAACCATCTGTAATCCTTTTTCCCAAGACGCAGTAAGCTTAGGGTTTAAAAGACTAGGTATAGAACTATTAACTACGTCAAATATAAGCTCTCCTAGTGTAGATGGAGTTATAATCTGAGTTTTCGCATTTAGATTAACATAATCCTTTTCTACAAGCTTATTCAAGATTTCTGCTCTTGTAGCACTAGTTCCAATTCCACTTCCTTTAATCTGTTCACGCAATTCCTCATCTTCGATAAGTTTTCCTGCATTCTCCATAGCAAGTATTATACTACCTGTATTATATCTCTTTGGAGGAGAAGTTTCCCCCTCTTTCATGTTTACCTCTTCAACCTCAAATTTCATGCCCTTTTTGATGCCTATAAGAGTTACATTTTCTTCTTCATCTTTTTTCTTTTTTCCTTTAGAATAATATACCTTTTCATATCCTTTATCACTTTGTTCCTTATGTGAAGTGTAGAATTTTTCTCCATTAATATCCACAGTAACACTGGTTGTTACAAATTGTGCATCCTTAAGAAATATTGCGAGAAACCTTCTTACTATTAACTCATAAATATCCTTCTCTAATTTAGGTAAGGAATTTAAATTTCCTAACCCTTCACCTGTTGGAATTATAGCATAGTGATCAGTGATTTTCTTATCATCAACATACTTTTTCTTTTCAATTCCTTTATGAAGACCACCTGCACTAATTTCTTTCAAAGCCTCAGTAATTTCTTCATTTTCCTTCAATCCCGTCAGCTTTTTAAGCATTTTAGGTATTTCTTTTGCAACTGCAGTTGATAAAACTCTTGCATCTGTTCTTGGATATGTAACCATTTTCTTCTCATATAAACTTTGAACACATGACAAAGTCTTATTAGGATCAATCTTATATCTTTTTGAACATTCATTCTGTAATTCAGCTAAGTTAAATAACAGAGGTGGACTCTTTTTCTGTTTCTTTTTATTTACCTCATCAACAATTCCTTTTCCACCGTTATCTTTAAAAGCATTAATTTCATTTATAAACTGCTCACAATCTTCTTTTTTGTTAAAACCATTCTCATTATACAACTTTGGAGTATTATAAAATTTTGATCCTTCAACAACTTTCCATAAGACTTTAAGTTTTCTTTCATCCTCATTATTCAAGTTACATTCAACCTTATAAAAGAATGTCTTATCAAAATTTCTAATTTCTCTTTCTCTCTGAACTATCATTGCAAGTACACATGTCATTACTCTACCTACAGCAATAACAACATTCTTTTTATTGAGCATTCTTCTCAAATAATCTCCATATAGCAATGTCAATATTCTTGAAAAGTTAATACCAACTAAATAATCCTCTTTAGCTCTTAAGAACGCTGAATCACTTAAAGAATCATACTCGCTTAAATCTTTAGCCTCTTTTACACCTCTAAGAATTTCCTCTTCTGTTTGAGAATCTATCCATACTCTCTTCTTTTCTTTTCCATGACACTGTGACATCATGTCAACTAGTCTATATATATACTCTCCTTCTCTCCCTGAGTCGGTACACACATATACTCTATCAACATCGTCTCTATTTAACAATTCACATACTATGTCAAATTGTTTCTTAACACCTGGAATTATTTCATATTTAAAATCATCAGGTATAAAAGGTAGATCTTTTAAATCCCATAACTTTAATTTTTCATCATATACTTCTGGGTAACTCATTGAAACAAGATGACCAACACACCATGTAACAATCCCTTTATCCCCTTCAATATACCCATCTCGCTTTGCACCACTTATCTTTAAAATCTTTCCAAACTCCCGAGCAACCGATGGCTTCTCAGCAATAAATAAAGCTTTACCCATAAAATTGTTCACCTAATTCTAATATTAGTATAGTATTTACATAAAACTTAATTGTTCATCATCTTCCATAAGATCAAAAACTTCATCTCTTCCTCTTGATAATAAACAAACTATATACATAGCTGTTGTATCATATCTTGCATCATGATATGATACTTCACTACAATTAAATAATCTATTTGTAGCAGTCATTATATTTTCTTTTTCAATCTGGTAGTATTGTACAACCTCTTCAAGCTTAGGGTTTTTATATCCTACCCCATTTCTTGCTGGTATTTGAGTGATATCTTTAAAATACTCCATAGTACAAAATGTTTTTTTGAAATCAAAAGGAATTCCTAATCTTTCAAATTCAGCATTCATAAATTTCAAATCAAAATTAACATTATGTGCAATAATTACTGCATCAGTAAAATCATTTCTAATTTCATCTATACAATCTTTGAATGTCTTACCACCTGATAGTTCTTCTAAAAGTTCCATACTGAATCCGTGAACTCTCTCAGCACTAGGGTCCATCATATCTACTCTAAAAAATAAATTCTTACTCTTTAAGAATTCTCCATTCTCTTCAACAATATAAGTTAATTGTCCGATTTGACCTGGTCTAAGACCTGTAGTCTCAGTATCAAAAAAAACGCTCTTCATAATCTTTATCCTCCTATGATGCCTCACTATATATGAGTATATCAAAAAATCATCAAATCTCAAATTATTTATCTCTATTTAAGGACATCTTTAATCAATCGTTCTCCATTTTTGAATAATATTTTCTCAATATCTCCTATTTTGAAACCTTTTTTCTCTAACTCTTGTATAAGTAGATAATTATAACTCACATCTTTCATTTCAAGAGTTCCACTTATACCATCATAGTCGCTTCCTAATGCAAGTACATCTAGTCCTCCAATATTTCTTATATATTTCATGTGTTGTACAATTCCTTCAACTGTTGTTATTGCTTTTTGACTTATAAAAGCTGGACAATAATTTATACCAATTACCCCCCCTCTTTCACCAATCTTTCTTATCATATCATCAGTTAAGTTCCTTGGGTGATTGCATATACTTCTGGAATTGGAATGAGATGCTACAAAAGGTTTACTGGTATTTTCATAAACATCATAAAATCCTTTATCTGATAAATGAGATACATCTATGATTACCCCTAAATTTTCCATAGTTTTTATAACTTCAAATCCAAAAGGTTTTAATCCTAAATTTCTTCCATCTGCAGCTGGAATTCCTATGGAATTCTCATAATTCCATGTTAGGGTAATTAATCTTACACCTAATTTACAAAGTTCATTCAATTTTTCAATATCATTACCAATTATTCCACCTTCCTCAACTGTTAAAAAGGCAGATATCTTTCCATTATTTTTATTTGCAAGATAATCATTTATACTTCCTGCATATGCTATAATTTCTTTGTTTTCATTAATCTCTTTTTTAAATATCTCCCCCATCTCTAATGCTACTTGGTAGGGCTTTTTACTTAAATCTTTACACTCTTCCATATCTATAAATAAAGCAAAGAATTGTGCAAAAGATTTAGCTTTCTGAAGTTTTTCAATATCAATATGAAAAGGATTACTTCTTAAGTTTTCATTTCCTCTATGATTATATAGCTGCATAATTGTATCGCAGTGAAAATCTATTAACATAATATCATCTCCTTAGTAATCTCTCTCTTCTATTTTACATGATTTTTTATAATAAGAACAAAAAAATCAATTCCATTTGATAACAAAATCTATTATAATTACTATAAATTAGATAATGGCTATTACAATCTTAAGGAGTGAACTAAATGAAACAATCAATTGTACATATAGCTTTAGTTGTTAATGATTACGATGAAGCAATTGAATTTTACACAAAAAAATTAAACTTCACATTGATAGAAGACACCTATCAACCTGAACAGGATAAACGTTGGGTAGTTGTTTCTCCACCAGGTTCAGTAGGAACAACAATACTATTAGCTAGAGCTTCAAAGCCTGAACAAGAATCTTTTATCGGAAATCAAACAGGTGGAAGAGTATTTTTATTCTTAAATACTGATGATTTCTGGAGAGACTACAACGAAATGGTTGCAAAAGGAATAGAATTTGTACGTGAACCTAAAGAAGCATCATATGGCACAGTAGCTGTATTTAAAGACCTTTATGGCAATCTATGGGATTTACTTCAACTTAATGAAGATCACCCTATTTCCAAACGTATAAAATAAACTCATATGATAGCCAAATTAAATTGGTTATCATATGAGTTTTCTTTTTTACTCTATAATCCTAATTTTCTTCGACAGATATTTATTATTTCTTTATCTGAAAAATCTAAATCTCCACCTAAAATATATATAATATTATCCTTTTGAATAATTATCTTCCTTTTACTCTCATAGAGATAATAACCCCTGTCCACTCCCCAATTATGGATGGACACCTCTTTAATATCATTCTCATATTCTTTTGCTCTTTCTTCCTTTCCCCATTCCCTTGCCTCTTTTGCCCATTTAATTTTTCTCTCAAACTCCTCTTTCATATATTGATTAAAAACAAAGTCAGCAATTTTTTTGTTTATACATTCAATATATTCTGTGTTAAATGATCTTATCTCGTCTTTTCTTGTTTTTTTATTAATACTTTCGTAATATAAAAAACTCACTGGAGCAAATACGCTAGATCTTTTGAAAAATGTTTTCCTCTCAACTGAATCTATTTCAGTAAAATCCGAAAGATGCAAAACCTTTACATTCTCTGGAGGCATCTCATTTTTCATATCCATCAAACTTGAGTGCATCACCCCTGATATCACTACAAACAGTAATGAATAGGTTAAAATAAGCGATAAAATAATACCTCCTGTAAAAAACAAAATATTATGTTTACGTGAACGTTTTTTTGTTTTAAACCTTTTTATACAATACCCACCTATTACAATTCCTATTACTATAGGTGCAAAAGCTATTAAAACAAAAGAAAAATGAGGTATATCAAAAAATACCAAATATATAAGCAGTATTAAGTATAATACAACTAAAGTCCACATTACTATATTTCTTCTAACTATTACTCTATTGCTTTTAAAATGTAATTCATTCCCTTTAGAAAGATTTATTTTATTTTTAATTAACCAAATAACGTTGGGTGCATGCATAACTATGACTAATATCAAAAGCATATATGGTAATATTATACCAAATATCCCTGAATTGCTTAATAAATCTCTATAACCCAAATTACTATTGCTCCAAAATAATACTACTATCATTGGTAACAGTGCAATAAGTGAAATAAATTCTGTTTTCATGTATGTTTTTTTAATTATGTTATACTCCTCAATACTATCACTGTGAATAGGAACAACTTCCTGATTTTTTTCTTTATAATAAACCTGATATAACTGATTTGAAGCACAGTATGTCCATCCACTCTCCTCACATAATTCTCGATACTCACTATCTTTTTCATTGTCTGGATAATCAAAAGGGGTTGTATTATAAAATAAAGAAACATTAAAATCTAAATCCCTTGGTTCACATTCTTCAAATATCATCATCCCTTTTTTAAATTCTTTCATAATCCAGCCCTTTAAAGCCATATTTTCAAAGTACTTTTCAAGACTTTTATACTCTGTTATAGACGTAACCATTAATCTTTTTTTAGTTCTCTTCTTCATAACTAATCTCCCCTAACAACAAATTCCCATCTTCCACCAGTAATTTCAATCTAGCATGTTCATCTTCCAATATTTCCAACCCTTTTTCTATTAGTACATATATCTTTTTTCCATCTTCTGATGAAACTTTTTTGACAATCTTTTCTTTCTCAAATCTTGATAAAAGAGCATATAATGTCCCTGCTCCTACTTTTACTCTTCCTTTAGTTATTTTATCAACATTTTTCATGATACCATATCCATGAATAGGTTTTAATAAACTTAGCATCACATAGTACATTGGTTCTGTTAGATTTTGAAGTTGTTTTCTAGCCATCTTCTCCCTCCATATATCGAGTATAGATATATTATATATCCATACTCGATACATTACAATACTTTCCATATTTTATTTCCTTCTCAAAGAAAAACTCCCCTCATCCTACAATAAGGGGAGTCATCTTCAAAATCCTTACATATAATAAATATGCTAACAATATTAAAAATCTCTATGGAAAATTAAAGTTTTCTCCTTATCTTTGAAATCATCTACAGTATGAATATCTAAACCATGCAAAATCTCATTCATACAAGCACTGTCGACAGCAACTTTCACCTTTGACTTTTCTGCAAATGCATTTACTTTTTCTCTACCTTCTTCTGTTGATATAATTGATTTAGGTCCTCCTACACACCCACCTACACATCCCATACCTTCTATAAAGTTAGCCTCTATTTTTCCACTCTGTGCTTTTGATAATAACTCTCTACACTCTTTTACTCCATTACCTTGGACAGCCTTAAGCATTTCATATTTCACAGGATAAAGACGTTCAATAGCCTCACCAACAGCTTTTGAAACTCCGCCAGTTCGTGCGTATAATCTTCCCCCTCTTGAAGGATATTCACTTGATAAATCCTCCTCTACTTCTTCAGGATGAATATTTAATGCATCAAAAATATCTTGTAATTCATTAAAAGTTAGTACAAAATCTATATCCCCTATTAGATCTTGTGCTTTTGCTTCTGCTTTTTTTGCAACACAAGGTCCTACAAAGACAACCTTGCATTTTGGATTTAATTTCTTTAATACCCTTCCTGCTGCAATCATAGGCGAAACTGAAGGAGTTACATGCTTAACTAAATCACCATAAACCCTTTTAACCATACCTACCCACATAGGGCAGCAACATGAGGTTATCATAAAATCATCTTTTGTATGTATATGCTCATCAAATTCAACTGCTTCTTTTAACGTAAGCATATCAGCAAAGAAAGCTACTTCTACCATTTCAGTAAATCCAAGCTTCTTGAAAGCTGCTCTTAAACGATTAATATTAGCCTTCTCACCAAATTGTCCTGTGATTGCAGGAGCAACAGCTGCTATAACTGGAACACCTTCTTTTAATAAGTTTGCTAGAGGAAGAAACTCCGCCTTATCTAATATATTTCCATTAACACATGCGTCAACACAAAAGCCACAATCTGTACATTTTAGAGTATCTATATAAGTTGTATTAGCTTTCTTATCAACAAAAATCGCATTAAATGGACATGCAGATTCACACTTAGTTTTTCCTTCCGCATTTTCACATTTCATAGAACAACTTTTTACTTTAGTTACAATTTTATCATTAAATTTATATGATTTTATTGCCTTCTTTAAGTCATTAATATATTCATTTGAAAAGTTAACATCCACACCACAAAGAGAGGATATAATATTAGCAAATTCATCTTTACTTATATCCTCAGATGATAAGATATTTTCAATTTCCGCTTCAAATCTATCTTCATAATAAGCATTAATAAGTGATTTAAATAAATTGCTGTGCTTTTTATTCAAATGTATCAACTCCCTATCATTAATTTGATAACCATAAATATTTTACCATAAAATTCAAATTTATATTACTTTATTTCAAGAGCTATATAAATATATAGTATATAATTAATATTTTACCTTTTTTAATATTTCATACAATTTATAAGAATATCGCACACTCTCCTGTGATTAAAATATAATATGGTGATTTTTATCTTTAATGGTATAATTAAATTACATATAATTTAATTATATTTAGGAGGCTCAAATGAAAAAAGAAATATTAAATATACTGAAGTCTAATGATGATTTTATATCTGGTCAAATGTTAAGTGATAGATTTGGAATAACTAGAGCTGCAATTTGGAAGTACATAACACAATTAAAGAAGGAGGGGTACGAAATTGAATCTATATCAAGAAAAGGCTATCGATTAATTTCTTCACCTGATTTAATTACATCAGAAGAAATAACTCCACTTCTTGAAACACAAGTTTTTGGAAAAAACATTGTACATTACGATTCAATACATTCTACAAACTCTCAAGCTAAACTATTATGTGATCAAGGATTAGTGGAAGGTTCCGTAATTTTAAGTGAAGAACAAACTTCTGGAAGAGGTAGACTAGGGCGTAATTGGTCATCACCGAAAGGTTCTTCTATATCAATGTCAGTTGTATTAAAACCAGACATAAATCCTATTCATGTTGCAAAAGTTACTCAAATCAGTGCCGCTGCTCTTTCACTTGCCTTTGAAGAAATAGATGTTGAATGTAATATTAAATGGCCAAACGATATTATAGTAAATAACAAAAAGGTATGCGGGATTTTAACAGAGATGAGTTCAGAACTTAATAAAATAAACTACGTAGTAATGGGAATAGGGATAAATGTAAATATAAACCAAACAGAATTTCCAGATGAGTTAAAACCTATCGCAACCTCTCTTAAAATAGAGTATAACAAGCAATTTTCAAGAAAACAGATTATAGCTAGCTTTTTAAAACATTTTGAAAAATTGTACTTTGAATTTATAAATACAGGTAGCGCTGAAAGTTCCTTCGAAATATGCCGTAAACGTTCTCTTCTTTTAGGAAAAAAAATCTTTGTAATAAAAGGTTCTGAAAAAACACCTGCAATAGCAGAGTCTATAGATGCGAACGGTGAATTAATAGTAAAATATGAGGATGGAACCTTGAGTAATTTAATTTCTGGGGAAGTATCTGTTAGAAAATCTATGGAATAATTTTAGGAGATTTTATTATGAAACATTTAAAAAGTATTCTTAAACCTTATGATAAAAAATCTAAATACGTAATTATTTCTATTGATGCTCTTAGGAGCGAAGACCTAGAATTTTTAAAAACCCTTCCTAACTTTTCTAAACTCATAAATAATGGTTCTGTAGTTAAGAAGGTGACTAGTATATATCCCAGTGTCACTTATCCATGTCATGCTACAATACTTACTGGTTGTTATCCTAATAAACATGGAATATACAATAATTACTTATTTCAGCCAGGTACAGAGAAACCTGATTGGTTTTGGTTTTATAACTATATAAAAAGGAAGACACTAATTGATGTAGCAAAAGAAAAAAACATGAAAATAGCAACCTTGTTTTGGCCTGTAACTGGAGGTTGTAAAATTAAATATAACCTAGCAGAGATTCTTCCACATGGAAAATATAAATCTCAAGCTTCAGTTTCACTTAAATACAGCAGTACATTGTTCATGTTAAAATGTTTTATCAAGCATGGTCATAACTTGAAAGGAATATCTCAACCCTATTTAGATAATTTCACTACTGAATGCGCCCTTGATGTGCTTAAAAATGATGTGGATTTATCTTTAATACATCTTGTTGATCTTGATTCTATGAGACATAGCTTTGGAACTAACTCAAAAGAATCCTACGAAGCTTTGAAACGCCATGATGAAAGATTAGGTAGAATTCTATCTTTATTAAAAGATAAAAATACTTTGGAAGATACAACCTTTTTCATTTTAGGAGATCATTCTTTTAAAGATGTAGAGTATATGATAAATATAAATGCTTTCTTAAGAGATAATAACTTCATTAATTTATCTCCTGATGGAGAACTTATTGAATATACTGCATACGCTCACAAGTGCGATGGGTCCTGCGAAATCTTTGTTAAAGATACTTTGACAAAGAATCGCCTTTTATCATTATTTAATAAAACTACTTTAAACACGCTTGGGATAAAAAATGTTTATACTGATGATTCTCTTAATAGTTTTAATGTAGGAAATAATATTTCCATTATGCTAGAAGCTAAAGATGGTTTTTATTTCACAAACAATTATAAAAGCAATGTTTATGTTGAAAAAAATGACCCGTCTAAAGGAGTTGCTCATCATGGGTACAATCCAAAGGAAGATGATTACAAAACTCTATTCTTTGCTTCTGGTAAAGGAATATCAAAAGGTTTAGAAATTGAACATATGAATCTTGTTGATATAGCTCCTACATTTTGTAAACTTATTAATGAAAGAATTGAAGGAATGGATGGAAAATCCATTGATGAATTGTTACTATAATTCTATTTTCAAGGGGAGGCTAAATCGTGGAATTAATTAAATTTTTACAAACTCTCTCCAATCCAGTAGTAGATAATATTTTCATTATAATTACAATCTTTGGAGAGGAAATTTTTTATACACTAGTGTTATGTATAATTTTCTGGTGTATGGACAAGAAACTTGGATATAAATTAGGTTTCTCACTTTTCTTTAGTATGACTATAAATGGTGGTCTTAAGGAATTACTTAATGTCAAACGTCCAATTGGCCTAGAGGGAATTAATTCACTAAGAGTAGAGACAGCAACTGGAATGTCTTTTCCAAGTGGTCATACCCAGGGAACTACTACTTTTTGGACATCCTTAATGGTGAACTTAAAAAAAAGATGGCTCTACCTTTTTGGTACACTAATAATTATACTTGTTGGAATATCAAGACTGTATTTAGGTGTACACTGGCCAAGTGATGTAATTGGAGCAATAATAATTGGTATTGTATGTGTTTTTATATCTAACATAATAATCGAATTCACTCTAAAAAAAGGCAATTATGTTCCATTAATTGTAATTGCCATTATTAGTGTTCTTGGTTTATTATTTTTTAATAGTAGTGACTATGTAAAAATCGTTGGAATTATGAATGGTTTTATAATTGGTATGATACTAGAACAAAATTTAATTAATTTCAATGTAAAAGGCACCCTTAAACAAAATATATTGAAAGTTTTATTTGGATTATCAATTGTCCTAGCAATAAAAATTTTATTTAAAATCATATTACCTGCAGGTAATTTAGGAGATTTATTTAGATATGGACTTATTGGTCTATGGGTAATTGCGGGAGCTCCTTATTGCTTCAAAAAATATATAAAATAAAAGGCACTAAAATAGGTGCCTTTTATTTTACCAATATGTATTTCTCAGAGATTCAAGTCTATTAATATCATCAATTTTTAAACTTCTATTAATAATTGATATTATACCTTCTTTTTTTAAATGATTTATACAATTAGTTACTGTAGTTCTTGAAATTCCAAGTCTTAAAGACATCTCCTCATGTGTTATATTTCTCATTATTGTACTGTTATCATTTTTCAATTCATTATTTTGTAGATACACCATATGTAATATAAAACTTGCTACCATTCCTATAGCATCATTAAATTGTGAATCTGCAGAATTCACCATAATTAATCTATATTTTCTTGTTATGCTATGAAGAAAATATCTGTAGATATGAGGTTTCTTCAATAATTCTTCTTCAAGAGTCTTTCGATTAACTATTGATATTTTTGCATCTTTTGTAATTTTGGTAATACTACAGGTTCTTTCCTCCTCAAAGTAATCCATTTCTCCAAATATCGTTCCTCTATATAGATTAAAAAACAACTTTTCTTTTCCATCAGAGCTTATAAGTGTCTGATATCCTTCCCCTTCAACAAATACATAAATATTATCACTATCAACAGGGTCAATTATTGTATTTTTTCTAAAAACTTTGATTTTTCCTTTTGGTGCAAGCTTCTTTAGAAAGTATGACTCCATTTCATCTTGTAGTTTAACATTAAATAATTCTTTATACATATCACTTCACCTTAATATTTACCATTTACTCATGATAAAACATTTTTATTAATTTTCATTATATTAATACTTCTTAGAATAATACTAACTAAAATATCTTACCACCTGCTTCTTTAATATCTTTTTTATTTTCTACGATAGCTTCAACCATAGTTTCTAAACCTTTTGTTATAACATCTAAGGACATGGATGGCATATTTCTTTTATTTATCGCTTGTTCTGGTAAAAAAGGTACATGCACAAATCCCCCCCTAATATCACAATTATTCTTATGAATGTAATATAAGAGACCATACATTAAATGATTACATACATATGTACCCGCTGTATTAGATACTTCACTAGGAATATTCTCCTGTTTTAGTTTCTTCACCATAGCTTTAATTGGCAAATTAGTGAAATATGCATTTTCTCCATCATTATAGATTCTCTCATCAATTGGCTGCTTCCCATCATTATCAGGAATCCTTGCATCATCCACGTTAATAGCTACTCTTTCAACAGATATTCCTGATCTTCCTCCAGCTTGTCCTACGCAAATTACCACATCTGGCTCTTCACACTCAATAGTGTGATATAATATCCCTAATGACTTTCTAAAAACAGTAGGTAATTCTTTTTTTATAATTTCTACACCATTTATGTTACTTCTCATATTATTGATTGCTTCAAATGCAGGATTTATTTTTTCTCCACCAAAAGGTGTAAAACCAGTTATCAATATTTTCATAAATTCCCTCCATTTTTTCTTAAGATATTTAATAATTATGTTTTTCTATTATATATATATTAGTTGTAGTTTAACATAATTTCTGTAAAGTACTTAACAAAATTAACACTATTTAAAAATTTTACGTAATTAAATAGTTTTTATAACCATTTCACTTCATGAAAATTATTTGAATTTTCACAAAAAGATGTTAAACTTTTTATATAGGTGTATATATTTAACTTAAAAATCATAAATAGAATCATATAGATATTTTAGAAGGTGAGTGAATGTATGTCAGGTTATATTTTAGGTATTCTAATTAGTTTTCTATTTATAAAAATTAATAAAAAGTTATTCATACATAAAATGCAATTTCTTTTCTATAAGTTATTTAATAAAAAAACAATATATGAACTAATAATGTTATTATATATTGTTATTATTTCAATAATTATTTCACTTATATGTATTAAAGTAAATTCAATAACATCAAAAAGTAATATTCTTTTAATTAAGAACTTCAATTTTTATAATTTTTTCACTATCTTTATATTGTTGAATTTCTCGTCAATTGAAAAATTAACATTAAAATCTAATAATGAAAATTGCCATAAATTTATATCTCTAATATCAAGAAGTCTTGTACTTGGCTTTATGGCACCCTTATTATACATAGGTATTTTAAATAATCTTATGGCTTTAATAATATGTTTTATTTTATCAATGAATATTAAAAAAACTAAATATATTAAATATATATATAATTTTTTATGTATTCTTCCAAGTCTTATTACTTCAATTTTCTTAATGTTTATATTAATATTAACTAAAAAAATAAATCAATTAAACTTTAAAAACATGTTTTTTAAAAATCTTTTAATTGATCCTCTTATAAATGTTGAAATAATTATGATTACATTACAAGGTACTTTTCTAGTAATTGATTATAAAGAAGTATCTAGTTGTAAATTAATAAAATATGGTACTAATAAAAATATTGAAAAAAATGATTTATATTGGCTTCTAACCAAATCTTATATAGTATGTATTATTTCCTTTATATTTTTTCTAATTATTAAGTAAAATAAATTTATTATTGTTGGACAAAATATAAAAGAAGGGAGTGTAGGATTTGAAGGATAAAAAAAGAAAGATAAGAATAAAAAACAACAAGTTTTAGACATCGATTTTATTAATACAACCTATGGTCCTATTGTAATTCATAGATATAAGGACAAACCAACTAAAACCAGACCATACTAAAAAAGCTCTCTATGAGAGCTTTTTTTTAATTAATTTATAATCAAAGATACTTTAATGTCTTCTACATACTTATCATTTATCAATGTTCCAAAAACAATACCTGCTTCTTCATTAATATTCTCATATATTACTTCTGTAATATTTTTTATTTCATGTAATCCTAATGATTTATTTCCGGTGATATTAATAAGTATATTTTCAGCCACCATTAATCTTCTAACAATCTCCACATTACTAAGAATTTCTCCAACAACTTTTTTACTTCTATCTTTTCCACTTGCAGTTGCATAAGTAAAATATGAAGATTTACCTCCGTTAAAAATCTTATAAAAATCACCTACATTTAAATTAAATATTCCATTAAAATTAATTAATTCATAAAAGTTATTAGCTAATTGAATAACATTATCCTCAAACTCCTTACGATTCACCTGAAACATAGAACTGCAACTATCTGAAAGGGATTTTAAAGAGGCTTTATATATTATATCTTGTAAATGATCATTATTATATTCTTTGCTTACCATTAAAAGGTTTAGTATTCCCATTTTACTAATCAATCGACATGTAGATTCAATAAGAGTTGAATCTCTTTCATCCTTAATTGTCCCTATTACAATTGCAATTTCTGTATTAATAAAATATTTTGAAAGTCTTCCTTGAATTACTCCTTCATTATGATATGAAATTTCCATTCGACCTTTACTATTTAATACTTTGTCAATGCAATCTCCTAAATATATGTTTTTATCATATCTATTTGATAATTTTATTGTTCTATCAAGATGTATTGCAACTCTATTAGAATCCCAATGTTTGTTGATATTTAGATTTTCCATTGCTCTAATTCCACTCTCACCACATGCAACAATAGTTATCACTTAAATCCCCCCAAATACTACAAACTACAATGTTATAGTGAATTTAGTTCCTTCACCTTTCTCACTTTCAACATTTATTTCACCATTATGTCTTTTTACTATTTCGTAGCACAAAGCTAAACCAATACCGCTTCCTGGTTTATTGGCATCAACTTTAAAGAATTTTTTAAATATCTTATTTAAATTTTCTTTATCTATCCCTATTCCATCATCTAACACTTCAATTTTAAATTTATCATCTTCAGAATATGCATTAACTGAAATATTTCCATTGTAATCTGTAAATTTATAAGCATTTTCTAAAAGATTAATCATTACTTGTTTAAGCCTAGCTTGATCTCCCCAAATAATTCTAGTTTTATCTTTTATATTGAGGGTCAGCTTTATTTTTTTTTCATTGGCTTTAACTTTATATTGATTCACTACATCTGTAATTAGCTTTATTATATCTACATTGTTCATATCAAAACTAAAGGTATTTTTCTGATATCTAGAAAAGTCCAATAAATCTTCTACAAGATTTATTAGTCTTTTTGTTTCGCTTTCTATAATTGATAATCCAAGTTTTCTATCCTCTTCATCATCTTCAATCATTAACGTTTCACTCCATCCCTGAATTGAAGTTAATGGAGTTCTAAGTTCATGAGAAATAGATGATATAAAATCATTTTTTATTTTTTCACTTTTATCAATTTCTTCAGCCATGTAATTAAACGTTTCTGCCAAATCTCCAATCTCATCTTCTGTAATCTTGCTAGCTCTAACTTTATAATTTCCACTGGCCATTTGCTCTGTAGCATTTTTTAATTCCTGAATTGGAACAACAATGCTTTTAGCTAATATTAAAGATAAGGTTAAAATCAAAAGTAGTACAAGTATTCCTAAAACAATGCAAATTATCATTATATTATTTATAGCAACTCCAATTTTTTCAAGAGATACACTAAAACGTACAACCCCTTTTGTTCTATTATAATAATCTTTTATTGGAACTGAAATAGCATATATTTTTTCATGCTCTGTTACAATGTCATCTCTAAAACTAATATCTCCTTTTTCTAAAGATTCATAGACATCAGCTGCAGAAGATATTTCATTTAATCTAACACCTGCACTATCAACCAAAATTGCACCATTAATATCAATAATCTGCACTCTTGATTTTTCATCTGTTAAAATTATATCCCTGTATATTTCTCTAGCTTTATCATTAAAGTTCTTGTGAGGCATTTTATCATTATATATTTCATTCACTGTAGTTGCTCTACTAAAGAGATAATTCTTTATTGTACTATGATAGTAATTCTGAGCAAAAAGTATAAATGCTACTTCTAATGAAAATACTGTTAGAACAACAACAATAGAATAATTTAAGACTATCTTATTTTTTATGGTCTTCATTCTATTCTTCCTTTCGCCAGCTATATCCGTACCCCCATACCGTCTTTAAATGTTCAGGTTTGGATGGAGAACTTTCAATCTTACTTCTTATCCTCCTAACATTAACATCAACAATTTTATAATCCCCTACGTAATCACTTCCCCATACCTGATCTAATATCTCATTTCTACTAAGTGGTTCTCCTTTATGAGTCATTAATAGCTTTATTATTGAAAATTCTGTAGGAGTTAGCTCTACTTCAACTCCATCTTTTTCAAATCTTCTCTGTCTTATATCAAGTTTAAATGGAGGTACTTCAAGTATGTTCTCATTCTTATGAGATAAGAATTCAACCTCATCCAATCTTCTTTTTTGTGCATTTACGCGTGCTATAAGCTCTTTTACACTAAACGGTTTGACAACATAATCATCCGCACCATAACTTAATCCAGATATCTTATCTTCTTCTTGCCCCTTTGCTGTTACCATAATTACCCTGATATTTTTGTATTTTTCTCTAATATACTTACACACATCAAATCCACTTATACCAGGAAGCATAACATCTAAAAGAGCTATATCAATTTTCTCTTTTTCTAACTTTTCAATTGCCTCTTCTCCAGATGCAGCCTCTATAACATTATATCCTTCTCTTTTTAGATTTACTTTTACGAAACTTCTTATCCCTAATTCATCTTCTAACAAAAGAATATTCATACTCTTATCCTCCATTATCTAAATATTTCAAAGTTCACTTTAATTTTCTCATCATCAACTTTTAGTTCTTTTTTAACTCTAGAATCATTCTTATTATTATAGAACTTAAATGTTTTCCCATTGTTTTGACCAATATCAACGAATACCCTTCCCGCTTCACTAGCATTTCTATTAAAATCATCAAGATAACTATCATCAATAACTATTAATCTAGCAAGTTCAACCTTTCTTATTGGGTATTCATCTCTTTGATATATAAACATATATTTTATTTTCTTGCTCTCATTCACTTCCATAACATAGTTGTTATTCCATTCTTTTGGTAAATAGAATCTAAATCCGTTAGTTTGATCATAAAAAACATCAACTTTAGGTATTATGCCTGAAGCTCCATCCCAATTATACCATTTTTGGATAGTTGGATTTTCATTATTACTGCTTATCATTAAATTTTCATCAATTTCTATTTCTAAAGGTTCTTCTTTATAGAGTATATTTATCTCTCTGATTCCGTCTTTATCAATATCCGCATCATTTGTAATAGTCATACTTTGTGTAATACCAAAATCTTCAACGTCTTTTGAAAATACTTTTTTTAACATTCCATCTTTCTTAATTAACAGCTCTGTATAACCAGAATATATCCCTATTTGCACATCAACAAAGATTCCATTAATCACCTCAGTTGCCTTCCCACTATTTGCAGTAAAACTTCGTACACTTCCATCACTAGGAATTATAATATCATTTGTTAACTGACCTTCAGAGTCTGCAATATTATACAAGCTAGCCTTTATTTGTCCGTCTTCTGTAATATTTAAAAGCACAATATCATCAATATTATCATTATCTAAATCAATAATTTCCACATCATCACATTTCTTTTCAAATCGTAGAAACATTTTGTTATTTTTCTCACCATATACTTCAACTCTTATTTTTTCATCCTCTTCTAACCATTTAAGTATTATCTCATGTTTTCCATCATTATTAATATCTTTAAGCATTATCGCATCAATCTCCACAGCAACTCCATCAATAATATATAACTGGTCCCATGTACCTAATAATTCTTTCAAAATAATAATCCCATATTCATTTAGCTTGTCTTTGTTCTTATAAACTGCTATTAACTCTTCTTTACCATCACCTGTTAAATCAGCAAAATTAATTGCAGAACCCTCTTCGATATTCTTAGGAATAATAAGCTCATAGTTTATTGGTAAGTCGCGAATCACCTTTTCCGCTACAGCTATTTTATTATCCATATTAGGTTTCTGAATCATTTCCTCAGGTAAAGAGAACTTATCACACCCATTAAAAAATATCATGGCTACTATAATAAAAAACATATATATTTTCTTTCTCATAAAGTCCTCCAAAAAAGCACGTAATAGAGATTTCTCTAGAATTTTCTAGGTCCTCTATTTTAATGTCTAGTAAAATATTTATTTTTGTAATTAACTTACATTTCACTTTATTAATTCTTGCCCATAATATAAATTTTACACCAAAATGCATGTTTTATCAAAAAAAAACATTTAATCTCTTTATATAATATAAGAAGAGTATTGTTATCACAATACTCTTCTTTTAATTATTTTACTTTTACTTCTGTCCATACTCTGTTATATTCTTCAACAAAATCTCCTAAATCAATAAATACTTCACACTTTTCAAGAATCTCATCATCTGGGTATGAAGTTTTATTATTCTGTACTTCTTCTGATAAAAGCTTGAAAGCTTCTTTATTTGGTGTAGAGTATTCTATATACTCAATATTTTGTGCTGCCACCTCTGGTCTTGTCATAAAATCAATGAACTTTTCAGCTGCTTCTTTATTTTGTGCACCTTTTGGTATACACATGTTATCAAACCACTTGTTACTACCTTCTTTAGGAATAACATAAACAAACTTATCATCATTAGCTTGTATTTGCCCCGCTTCTCCTGACCATGTTAAGAAAATCGATCCTTCACCTTGTAGAAGCATTGTTTTTCCTTGATCTCCTACATAAATTGGATTAACTAGCTTCATTTGTCTTACTAACTCATCTCTAGCAGCTTCTAATTCTTTAAGATCTGTAGTGTTTTCTGAGTATCCAAGCTTTATAAGTGCAGGTACAAGTGCATCTCTCATACTATCTACCATAAGAATTTCATTCTTATACTCTTCTTTCCATAAATCTTCCCAACTTGTTATTCCTTCTTTAATAACTTCTGGATTATAAACTACACCTAATGTACCCCAAGTATAAGGAACTGAATATTTATTATTTGGGTCAAAAGGTAAATCTCTAAATTTTTCATCAATGAACTTAAAGTTTGAAATATTATCATAGTTTAACTCTTCTAACATACCTTCTTTTATCATCTTTGAAATCATATAATCTGATGGAATTATAATATCATAATTACTCCCACCATTTTTAATCTTAAGATACATCTCTTCATTAGTTGAAAACTCTTCATAAACAATTTCTATACCTGTTTCTTCTTCAAATTTTGTAATAAGTTCAGTATCTATGTAATCACCCCAGTTGAATACATATAACTTCTCCTTTTCTTTACCACCGCATGAAACTAAAAGTGTAACAGCCATTAAAATACTAAATATTAATAGTACGCTTTTTTTCAATTTAATAACTCCTTTCCTTACTTGTTCTTTTATTTATTATTAAAATTATTAATACTACAAAAACAAACATCAATGTTAATACAGCATTTATCTTAGGATTTATCCCTCTCTTTGCCATCGAATAAATTGTTATAGACAGATTTGTTACACCATTTCCTGTTGTAAAGAAACTTATTACAAAATCATCTATAGATAATGTAAATGCCATTAATAAACCTGTTATTATACCTGGTTTAATTTGTGGAAGTATAACTTTTCTTAAAGCATAAGATGGCGTAGCTCCAAGATCCATGGCTGCTTCAAGTGTATTCGATGGTAACTGCCTTAATTTTGGCAACACTGATAGTATTACATACGGTATACTAAAAGTTATATGAGCCAATAACATTGATACTAACCCTCTATCTAACCCAATTACAACAAATAATGTCATTAATGCTATTCCTGTAACTATATCTGGATTAAGAATAGGAAGGTAATTAATATTAAGTACAATCTTTTGAGGTAATAACTTTAATTTATATATGCCTATAGCTGCAATTGTTCCAACAATTGTAGAAATAGTAGATGATATTAAAGCTATAAACACTGTATAATATAGAGATTTTAAAATCTGTCTATCTTTAAAAAGCTCAGAGTACCATTTAAGGGTAAATCCATTCCATTCTACTGCAATTTTTGAATTATTAAATGAATAGACAATCATTATTATTATTGGAGCATACAGGAATAAAAATATGAGAAAGAGATAGAATCTCTTCAAAAAACTCTTTACCATATCTTGCTTCCCCCTTCTTCTTTATCAAATCTTTTCATTATTGCCATTGAAATTAAAATCATAATCATAAGTATTAAAGATATTGATGAACCAAAATGCCAATTTCCAACACTTAAAAATTGCTGTTCAATCAGGTTTCCAATAAGCATATATTGTCCACCACCTAGTAATTTAGATATTACAAAGGTACTAACCGCTGGCATAAAAACCATAGTAATTCCAGAAATTATTCCAGGTACACTTAAAGGTATAATTATTTTTGTAAATACTTTCACCTCATGAGCACCTAAATCTCTAGCTGCTTCTATAAGACTTTTATCCATTTTACATAAAACTGTGTATATAGGTAGTATCATGAAAGGTAAAAAATTATACACCATTCCAAGTACAACAGCTCCATCAGTGAAAAGGATTTTTATTGGTTCAATTCCAAATATGCCTAAAAACTTATTTATTAGTCCATTTTTTCCAAGTATATTAATCCATGCATATGTTCTTAATAAAAAATTCATCCAAAGTGGAACAATTATAAGCATGTATAGAATATTCCTTTTCTCATAAGTTAATGTACTTAGAATATACGCAAATGGATACCCTAAGAATAAACATATTATGGTTGATACAATAGCTAACCAAAAGGATTTTTTTAATACATTAAAATATAAAGGGTCAAAAAACTTAGTGAAATTCTCAATTGTTAATACCAAATGATTATTTTCCATTTTAGTTATTCCGTATACTAGTACTAACGCTAAAGGAATAACTATGAAAATTACACTCCATATAATGTATGGATAAGACAAACTCTTTTTCATATTTATCCCTCCATTTTACTCATAACATGAATATCTTCTGGATTGATAACAAGTCCTATTTCTGTACCTACAGAATTCATTATTGTGCTATGAATTAGCCAATCAAATCCATTTGCTTCAGCTACTAGTTCATAGTGAACTCCTTTAAATACTACAGATTTAATAACTCCATTCATCATTCCTTGTCCACTTTCAACCATCTTAATATCTTCTGGTCTTACCACAATATCTATGTTTGTGTTTTCTCCAAAACCATAGTCAACACATTCAAATTCTATTCCACAGAATTTAACAAGATAATCTTTAATCATAATTCCATCAATAATGTTACTGTCACCTATGAATTTTGCAACGAATGCATTTTTGGGTTCATTATATATATCAACCGGTGTTCCAATTTGCTGAATTTTTCCTTGATCCATTACAACAATTGTATCTGACATTGTTAATGCTTCTTCTTGATCATGAGTAACATAAATAAATGTTATTCCAAGCTTTTTTTGCATATTTTTAAGCTCTATTTGCATTTCTTTTCTTAACTTTAAATCTAATGCTCCTAAAGGTTCATCTAAAAGCAATACTTCTGGTTCATTAATTAATGATCTTGCAATAGCAATACGTTGTTGCTGTCCACCACTTAATGAATCTATACTTCTATACTCATATCCTTCTAAACCTACAAGCTTAAGCATATATTTTACTCTGTTTTCTATTTCTGTTCTATTCATTTTCTTTATTTTTAACCCAAAAGCAATATTGTCATAAATATTCATATGGGGAAATAAGGCATACTTTTGAAAAACAGTATTAATATTTCTTTTGTATGGTGGAACATCATTAATCACTTTATCATTAAAGAGAACTTTCCCTGATGTCGCTTCTTCAAAACCGCCTATTATTCTTAAAGTAGTTGTTTTTCCACAACCACTTGGCCCTAGCAGTGTTAAAAATTCATTCTTTCTAATATATAAGTTTAATTCATTTAATACTGATGTTCCGTCATATTCTTTCTTTATATTTACTAAATTAATAATATTCTCATTCAAAATTCTCACCTCAAACTCTAAAATGAAGGTGGTGAACTAACCCACAACACCTTTGCAACACTTTTTCCCGAATTAGCAATATAATGATTTTTTTTACTTTTAAAATAAAAAACTTCACCCTTTTTAGCTTTGTATTTTTTATGGCCTAAAAAGATGGTAATATTCCCTTGTATAACATACCCAAACTCTTCTCCTACATGAGCTTCTTCTTCTTGGTATCTACCGCCTTCTTCCATTGTTAATAGAATTGGCTCCATTTCATTTTTTTGAGCATTAGGTACTAACCATTTCAAATTATATTTAAGTTCTTGATTATCTGTTTCAAATATATCCTCTTTTTTAAATACAATCTGTTCGTCTTCTTCTTCATTGAAAAAATCTTTCAGATTTGTTCCAAGACTACTTAAAATATCAATCAAAGTTGCTATTGATGGTGATGTTAAATCCCTCTCTAATTGAGAGATAAATCCTTTAGATAACTCACATCTTGTAGCTAACTCATCTTGTGTCAAGCCCAACTCAACTCTTAAATGTTTGATTTTCTCTCCTATATCCATACATTCACCTCTTTATTCTTTCTTATATAAAAACTTATTGTATGTGAAAATCTCTCTATTTATTACTGTTATTCTTTATAACAATAAAATATAACTATTTTTATGTTTAATTGTTATAATATTAAACTTCAAGTTTATTCATACTAAACATACGTCTTATTTATTATACTATTTTTTATAAAATAATCAATATATTTTTTCACATTTTTTGTGTTTCTTACATTTTTGCTAAAAAAAAACACATGCGTATGCATGTTCCATAAATAATTCATGTAACCAATTAATCTTATACAAAAAAAAGAAGCTGAAGATAATCTTCAGCTTTGGCAGGGGTAGCAGGAATCGAACCCACATCAACGGTTTTGGAGACCGCTGTTCTACCGTTAAACTATACCCCTTTGGGACAAGATTTATTTTAACACATAATCATATTATCCGCAACCCCAAATCAAATAAATATTTTTTCTGAATATGCTAAAAATACTGTATATATAGATTATTGTTCAGACGTTCTTTAATCTTTAAATATTAAAGCTTCTTTTGAAATTTACTAATAAGATAAGTTATCAAATATATAAAATTTTATGGAGGTATAGAAATGAAATATTCTAGTTCATCAAAAAATAGTCCCCTAATAAATACAATAGAATTAAATGCACTTTTAAGTTTGCTTGAAAAAAAAGGTATCATAGATAAAGATGAATATATGAATACAGTTATCAATGTAAGTTCATCACTTTTAGCTGAAGCTGAAAAAAAAGGTTACGTTGACAAAAGACTTCGTTCTGAAATAATATCTTCAATACATGATGGTTTAAATTAATATTCACCTATTTGAATTTTTAACATAAAATATACTGATACATCACCTAAGAGTTTGATAAACCTTATGATAAGGAGGTATTATAATGAACAATTGTTACCCATGTAATAGAAACTATTGTACCAACTACATTCAGCGTCGTCCTAATAATTGCTTTTGGGAAGGCATTATATTTATAATTACTTTATTCTTCCTGGTAAGTCCATGTGGATTATTTGGATTCCCAGCTTTTGGCCTTTTCATATAGTATAAAGAAAACACGGCTCCACAGCCGTACTTAGTTGAGAGTTGTGAGTTGAAAATTTAATCTTTTCCACTCTCAACTTCTTTTATGATAATAAAAAAAGCTATCTCAAAATTTTGAGATAGCTCTATTTATTATTTTAAATCTAAATTCTTTAATTTATCACCAAATAAGTCACCTAAAGTTTGCATATCATCTTCATCATTGAATTCATCAAGATTTATAACAGGCTTCTCAATTGCCTCTTTAATACTTAATCCAATCTTTCTTTTATCTTTATCAATATTGATTATTTTAACCTTTACAGTGTCACCTATATTTAATACTTCTTTGATATTAGCAACTTTCTCTTCGCTTATCTGAGATATATGAATTAACCCTTCAATCTCTTCGTTAAGTTTAGCAAATGCTCCAAAATCCATTATTTTAACAATTTTAGCATCAACAACATCACCAGTCTTGAAAGTTGATATCTCTTTATCCCATGGATGTTCCATAGTATCTTTCATAGATAAAGATACTCTACCTTTTTCGCTATCAACAGATAATACAAATACTTCCACTTCATCTCCAACTTTAACTACATCATCAGTAGATTTAACTCTCTTCCAAGACAATTCAGTAATATGAACTAAACCTTCTATTCCACCAATATCAACAAAAGCCCCATATTTAGCAGTTTTAGTTACTACACCTTTTCTTTTCTCTCCTGCTTTAATAGTAGCGAAAAGTTCTTTTTTCTTTTCTTCTCTCTCTTTTACCTCAATTACTCTTCTTGATAAAACTAACTTCTTCTTGCTCTTATCTAATTCAATAATCTTAACTTCAAGTTCAACACCTACAAATGCTGATAAATCTTTTACGTAATCTGCACTTAATTGAGATGCTGGAATAAATCCTCTTACTCCTTTAATATCAGTTATTACTCCACCTTTAACAACTTCTTTTACTTTAACAGTTAAAGTTTCTTCTTTATTCATAACCGCTTCTAATTCATCCCATACTAATACAGCATCAGCTCTTTTTTTAGAAAGAAGAACATTTCCATTTTCATCTTTACTTTTTACAACGTAAACTTTTACAATATCGTCAACTTTAAGTACATCTCTTGGATCTATATCTTCATTACTAATCTCATTCTTAGGTAAAATTCCATCTGCCATATGTCCAATATTTATTATTGCTTCATTCTCATTAACAGTAATTACTTTACCTTCTAAAATTTCACCACTATTAATACGTTTCATAGATGCTTCAATTTCATTTATCATTTCATTCATATCATTGTGTTGTTCAGTCATTTTTATCTCTCCTTTTTAAATTCCCCATAAATTATTGTTGTTTCCTTTATACCTTTACTTAAATATTATATCAAACTTATCCAAATGATTGTATATTTAATTAATTTTTACCACAACATTTTTTATATTTTTTCCCACTTCCACAACTACAAGGATCGTTTCTTCCAATTTTCGCTTTAACTTCTCCTATTTGAGAAAGAGCTTCAATTTCCTTTGGTGTATGACCTTTAAGTGCCCAATGAATAGTTTCCTCTTTGAAACTGATAAGATGCTTTAATAACTTAGCATATATATTCATATCATTTACAACTAAACTATGACTTAAATAATCCATTACAAATTGAACATCTTTATCATTTTTAATCGCATATTCACATGCATCAATTATTTCCTCTGCATCATATTCTTCCATGTTGTAAGATTTAAGAAGTAAATCTTTTATAGCAATTCTACTATTGCAATTATTTACATAATTAGTACTTCCAAACTCTTTTATCTTATCAACACTAAATTTTTTATAATCATAGTTACATTGCTGTACTTTATCGGCAATATCAATATGATCATAAACATCAGTATGACAAATATAATCACCATAAATTATGAACTCATTATTTTTATATGCATATCTTTGCAATATAAACTGTATGAACCATTCATATTCTATACTACACTCAATACTTTTCTCAATTAATTCTATACATTGGGATATACTTAATGCCCCATATATATTTAAGTATCCCCTTGTTAAGTTCAAAATATCATCATTTTTACTAATGGTTTTAGTAAATTGCTTGTCCTTTTTTAATTCTAAGAAAATTTCTTTAAATTCATTTGGGCAAACAACAACTTTATTATTATCTATGATTCCAGTATATAAAATACCTAACTTCCTGTAATAAGTTATTGCCTTTGTACCCATACTGCAATTATTCTGGATTGGTGTGCTTATAAAAGCGGCAATTTCATTAACTCTACCACTATCAAAATACATCATTCCCATAGATATGTCTTGTTCCATTGAAGTAATTATACCTTTAATTAAATCATTTTTTTTCGCTGTACTAGCTAAAGTAACATTCCAGATTTTCTTTACTTCCTTAAGTTCCGCTACTGTAAATGTATTAAGTAACTCTTCTAATGATGAGTCTTGAGAAATCTTCTTAAACATTTTCTCAAAGTTTTTTCTTTTTTGCTCATCTTGAACACTATGTATTTTGTCTAAAGCTTTTAATAGTACTTTCTGATCTTTTTCGCTAATTTTATTATTAACCACCCTATTTTCCTCCTATGAATCATTATAACTAAGTCTAAAATATATATTATTACTAGTAAACTACTTCCATTTTACCAGTATTTAACTTCAATTACAACTTTTGTATGATTTTTATGTTGAAAAAAAGCACAACATTTGAATTATAACATATAATAAAAATATTTCAAAACCCAATTATTGTACAAACTTTCCCTAGATTATCCTGAAGATTTCCACTCTCTACGTATTATTTTTTTCCATTTCTTATTGATACCTTAAACCAAAGAGGATTTTCTTTTTAAATATTTCTTTAATTATTTAAAATTTTCTATTTGAATGAATAAATTATACTCATTAACACAAAATAATAATGAAAATAATCAGAATTTTTAACCAATTCACTTCACTACATTAACACATATATGTTATACTATAAATAAGGTATAACTTGCTTATAAAACTTATATCATAATCTATGGCTTAGACCTGTGTAGGCTAAGACCTGAAGAGGTGAGTTATTGTTCTATCCACAATAACTCACCTCTTTTCAATGGAAAATTGTGAATTCCAAACCACACTTTTAAAAGAAGTTGAGAGTGGAGAGTTGAGAGTGGAGAACGATGGATGCTTTTGCTTTAGGGCAAAAGCTACATTTTTTTGTCTTTGGGACAAGAAGTTTTTACTCATTTTATCTGGGATAAAATATTATATTAAAGTACAAAGTTTTTTTCAATAAATTATATCAAAACCATTGTCCATGAAAGATTAAATTAAACTATATTTAAGATTTAAGGGAAATTGTATGTCTGTTGTAAATGTTAAATATTTGAATGTCATATAAATATTTTGTATAATTTTAGATAATGATAAAACTTGAGGCATAACATATTTGAATTGTTCAATAAAGGATTTAGGAAAGTGTGTAACAAAATAGTAAAATTATACGAATTAGAAAGAAGGTTTAATATGGTAGGAAAATATAAGGTAATAACTCTTTGTGGTAGTACAAGGTTTAAAGACGAATTTCTACAAGTACAGAAAGAATTATCGTTGAAAGGGAATATAGTCATTTCAGTTGGCTTATTTGGACATGCTGATGGGGAATTTGAGAACCTTATTACTGCTGAAGTCAAAATGATGCTTGATGATATGCATAAAAGAAAAATTGATATGGCTGATGAAATATTTGTAATTAATAAAGGTGGATATATAGGTGAAAGTACAAAAAACGAAATAGAATATGCTATAAAAACAGGTAAAAGAGTTAATTATTTAGAGCCAAGTAGTTAAGACATAATAAAAGAGTTGAACTAAACCGCTGATAAACAGCGGTGGCAGACGAGAGCTATCGCTAAAGTTTTGCATAAAAATAAAGTGGTACTTGTATAAAATACCACTTTAATATATCTAACACTTCATCTATCATTAAACTAACGACAGTACTAAAGATAAAGGAGTGTTAAGATGTCAGAATATTTGTTAAAATTGAATATGGACTTAGAACTTAAAGGTTACAGCCCATTAACTTGTAAGTATTATGTTGGAAATGTAAAACGATTCTCAGATTTTTATGATAAATCACCAGAATTACTTGGTGATGAACAAATTCGAGAATACTTACATTATTGTATCACAAAGCGTAAGCTAAGTGAAGGAACAGTAAATGGCATTTATAGTGCACTGAAATTTTTCTATGAGACTACTCTCGAAAGAGATTGGAGAGTAAAGAAAGTGTTTAGGACTAAGAAGGCGAAAAAGATTCCTGTAGTTTTAGCTAAACAAGAAGTTAAAGAAATATTTGATTCTGTAGATAATTTAAAACATAAAGCAATACTCATGACTGTATATGCCGCAGGCTTAAGAGTGAGTGAGGTTGTTAAGCTAAGGATAGATGATATAGATAGTAAAAATATGCAACTGCTTATACGAAAAGGTAAAGGTAAAAAAGATAGATATGCTATGCTTTCTAAGACTAATCTAGAAATTTTAAGAGTTTATTGGAAGAGATATCAACCACAGCATTTTCTGTTTGAAGGGAAAGAACCAAATTCACACATAGCAGTTCGAACTGTTCAAAGAATATTTGAGAACGCCAAAAATAAAAGTGGCATAACAAAAAAAGCTTCAGTTCATACATTAAGGCATAGTTTTGCTACTCATTTATTAGAAGCTGGAACAGATATATGTTATATTCAGAAACTTTTAGGGCATACTCGTATTTCTTCCACTACTATATATCTTCATATTAGAAGAATGGACTTGCTTAATATAGAAAGTCCTTTGGATACTTTGTAATGATAGGATTATCAAGGTTTGAAGTACAAGATATATTTAGGGAGTATGGAGTGGAATATAGAAGAAATCATAAATTACCACTATATCAATGTAAAGCTATGAGCGCTATTGAAAACTGTCGTACATCAGCTCTTGGTGGGCATATTGATGAATGTAATTCTTGTGGTCATATAAGAATTTCTTATAATTCCTGTAGAAATAGACATTGTCCTAAATGTCAAAGTCTTGCTAAAGAAAAATGGCTTGAAGAAAGAAAAAAAGATCTTCTACCTGTAGGATATTTTCATATAGTTTTTACAATTCCATCAGAATTAAATGCGATAGCATTAGTGAATTCTAAAAAAGTATACTCATTATTTTTCAAAGCTGTATCAGAAACACTACTGGAGCTCGCGAAAGATACTAAATATTTAGGAGCTGAGATTGGTTTCACAACAATACTTCACACTTGGGGGCAGAATTTAATGTACCACCCACATATTCATTGTATAGTTCCAAGTGGGGGATTATCGTTAGATAATACTAGATGGATTAATTCAAAGAAAGATTTTTTTATCCCTATTAAGGTTCTTTCAAGAAAATTTAGAGGAAAATTTCTTGCTTATTTTAAGCAAGCTTATTATAACAATGAATTCAAGCTAGTTAATACTATTGAAGAATTAAGTCAAAAGCATATATTCCTATGTTGGATAAATGAATTATATTCGAAAGAATGGGTGATTTATTCAAAAGCACCATTTAAGAGTGCAGAGTTTGTTTTAGAATATCTTGGGCGTTATACCCATAGAGTTGCAATATCAAATAACAGAATTGTTAATGTTCAAAATGGATTAGTTACTTTTAAATGGCGTGATTATAAAGATAATAATAAACAAAAATTCATGACTTTAAAGGTTGATGAATTTATAAGACGATTTTTAATGCATATATTGCCATATAATTTTGTTAAGATAAGGCATTACGGTATTATCAGTAATAGAAACAGAAATACAAAACTTAAGAAATGTAAAATACTTTTAGGGGTTTATTCCGAAAGGAATATCGATTTTCTGAAAAAACTAAGTGTACAAGAACTATTAATGAAATTAACTGGAGTTGATTTATCAAAGTGTCCATGTTGTAAAAAAGGTGAAATGAATCATAAAGAAAAACTTGAGCCTAAAATTTGCTCACCACCTTTGAATAAAAAACAAAAAAATTAAGCTGTATTAAGCAAGGGAAGAATATGTAGTGTTATATTTCATATATTTGGCTTTGTATGATATCTAAGGGCTATCGCCCATATATTTGATTAAAATTTCAAGTATAGCTGATCTTTTGAGAAGGATAATAAGTTTTGAATCCCCATAAGGCTGCTACGCGGCTTCGTTCAACAATTGTTTCGGAAATTGAGCACCTAATTTATTCTCTGGTCCTAGCATCTTGATAAAGTATGCTAGTTTTGTTATTGCTCAACTTCCGAATACAATACTACTCGTTTCATGTCATAAGAAAACAAACTTGATTAGTGATTATATTCAAATATTAATTAAGGATGCCTTTAATAGGTACCCTTAATTATCCTAAGATTAAAATTTCACTTAGTCAAATATCATTCGTTCTCAACTCTCCACTCAAAACTTTGAACTTGTTTTTATTAGAAAACTACTCTTTGTGGTTTTCTCTGTTTATAATAGTAATATTCTCCGTATCCTAAATCCCTTAATGCATTCACAGCTATTTCATGATTGTTCCCTAGCTTTTCTGCGCTATGAGCATCCGAACCAATAGTAATTAGTTTGCCTCCCAGCTCTTTATAAAGCTTTAGAACTCTAATACTTGGAAATAATTCATTAGCTCCACAATCTAATCCCGATGTATTTATTTCTATAGCTTTCCCTCTTCGTATAACATTATTAAGTATTTCACTGATTATTCCTTTAAAATCACAGAATTCATAGTTTCCCAGCTTCTCAAATGCATATCTTTTTAATAGATCAATATGTCCTAAAATATCATATTCTCCCTTTTCTGAAACCTCAAGAACCTTCTTAAAGTATCCTTCATATGCATCCTTATTACTTTTTCCTTCAATATATTTTCTAAGCTTTGGCCCATCAATATCATGAACTGATCCTATAATAAAATCAATGCCTTCATCCTTAACAGTTTTTAATATACTATCAATATTAAATTGAGGGCTGCATATCTCAAGACCCTTTAAAATTTCAAGTTTATCTTTAAACAATCTTCTACAGCATTCAATTTCATAATCATATTTTTGAAAATTCATATGACCGTATGTAGGTAATCTTTCAATAGTTGAAAAATGTTCACCAAATCCTATTATTTCTATTCCTTCACTCACAGCTTTTTCACACATATTTTTCACTTTTTCCACACTGTCAAAAGAATTGTCTGTATGGATGTGATGATCTATTTTTATCATATGTTTCACCCCTCTAAAAAAGCACGGCAAGCCGTGCTTTTGAAAACAAATTGATAATTGAGAATAGAGAATGGAGAACGATGGATGTTTCTGCTATCGCAGAAACTACATCTTATTGTTCTTTAGGATAATCGGTTTTTACTTATTTTATCCTAGGATAAAATTTTGTATTTCAAATACAAGGTTTCATTTTAAATGAAACGAGTAAACACACATCGTCAAGGAACAACAAGATTAAAATTTCTCGAAGAGAAATGTCAATCATTCTCCATTCTACATTATCCATTCTCCATTATTCTTTTCTTATAAAGCTCTCAACTACGTTTTTAAACTATAATTACGTCTTTGCATCCATTCTGAGTAGCAACTTCTTTTAAATATTCCATGTATGAATCCAAAGGACTTTCAGTACCTTGTAAATCTTTTCGTACTCCATACTTTCTATATTTAATAAGTTTATATCTTATATTATTATTAATCCCAGCAATTAATTTTGAAGTTCTCTCAACTGTTTCAGAATTATTCAGTATATCTGGTACGATAACAGTTCTTACTTCAAATATTTTATCAACTTCACCTAATCTCACTATATTTTCAAGTACATTTTCATTTCCTTCTCCAGTAAGCTTGACATGTTCATTGATATCATATGCCTTTAAATCAAACATAACCTTATCTGTTACTTCTAAAAGTTCTTTTTTATTCCATAATGCTACAGTACCATTAGAATCAATAAAATTAGTTAGTCCCATTTTTTTTGTAATCCTGAACAGCTCTGTAATAAACTCCGATTGAAGAGTACATTCACCACCGGATACAGTAATCCCTTGTATAAAAGGTTTATACTTATTAATTTCAAGAGCTACTTCCTCTGCAGTCATTACCCTGACTTTGGGTGTACTAAGATTTTTACATACTCTAATACACTCATCACAATCAGTACACTTCTTTTCATTCCATATAACTTTTCCATTCTCTGACCTTTTTATAGCCCCAGTAGGACAATACTCTATACATTCACCACAATTAATACACACATTAATAGTTTCTGGATTATGACAATATAAACAATTGATATTACACCCCTGTAAAAAAATTGCTGTTCTATTACCTGGTCCATCTACAGAACTAAAGGGAATAATTTTATTTACTATTGCTGTTTTCATACCTTATTTATTTCTCGTTTTTCTTTCTAGAATTCTTTGATTTTTAGCAGCTCCAGCACCTAAAACTGTAGTATCTCTTAGCACTGCTTCACCTTTTTCGATTTTTTCAATTTCTGATTTTTTCACTAAATATCCCGTGATTCTAATAACATCACAATCACTCGCATAAGGTGAAAAATATCTTACTCCTATCTTAAAGCTTCCCTTTATTATATCCAGAATATATTGCGGATTTTTCTTTACCGTTGTATCAAAACTAAATATATCACCTATTCCTGATGGAAAGTATTTATGGAATTTTGCACATACATTTAAGTGTTCAAATATTTCAGGTTCATCTCCTATTGGTATTCTACACCCTGGTGCTATACCATTATCTGTATCTATACCAACTTGAGCATGTAACATAAATTTACCCTCAGTAAACTTACAGTGTTTATTGTAATGACTGTTAACCATTTTATTTAGTTTCTCTATTATCTCTACTCCAAAATCAGTTGCAACTTCGCTATGACCGAATTTTTCTTCTAATTTTTCGCACTTCAATAACTTATTTACACAATCAGCAATTCCAACTTCTCCAAACATCGCTGTGAAATTATCTGGATTGATTAAACCTTCTTTTACTAAGAAATGATTATCAAAAAAACCACTCTCTTCAACAAGAAAATTAATTCTCATATCAATATACTTAAGCATCTTGTCAACAGCATCTGGAAATAATTCATTCATAAAATGCTCTTTGCTCTCAGCGTAGTCAACAAGTCTTCCAAAATTTAACCTCACAAGTGTATGTGCTCCACCACCAATTTTAAGTCCATTATAACAACTTGCAATACCATAATCCTCTAGATCTTTAGTAAACATTTTATGATTCGCAAAACTTGGTTTTGCAGTTATCAATGCTGTGTTTATTGCATCTATAGCAAAATCATTTGGTGTTATTTCTTCATCATATTTTATTGTAATATTTGGTATAGGCACTTCTAGTTCTCTCTGAACTCTTAATATAATTTCTCCAGCTTTTGTCTTTTCTGGGCCAATATTTGCATGACAAAATGAATCTGTTATTGTTCTATCAATATGAAGCATAAAAAATTTTATAGCTTTATATGCCTCTTCTTCGTCATTTACAAAGGGTTCTAATAACTTATCAATATTACCAATATAAACAGGAAATGTTGTTATTGAAGGAACATGTTTATATAAAATAAGCAAATTGTTAACTGCCTCCCAAATATCCGTTGGTGGCTGTAACTTTAAAAATTCACTTCCCTTTTCCATGAATTTATTATAATCAGGAACAATATATCTCGGCCTATACGGCGCATTACCTTCAAATAAATCACATATAACTCCATTATCTCTATACTTTTGTATATCCTCTGTTATTCCTAGAACATTAATCGAGTTTTCTGCAGCTCTAGCAAGAGCAATTACTCTTTGTTCGAAAGTAAGAGTCTTATCTTTAATAATATTTAGAACATCACTCATGATTTATCCCTTCCTTAGTTAAAAGTTTTTAAAATTTTTACTATCAAATAATTATTATTAATTATATTATATCACTTAATTTAAGATAGTTGAACCTTTGTAACAGGATTAATTCATTTTATAAAAATATAATTTTATATTGATAATTTTCCATCTTCTACAGTAATATTAATAACTTCTTGTTCATCTTCATCAAAAAGTATTTTATCTACTAAAAGACTCTTAACATTCTTATCTATATATCTATAAATTTCTCTAGCCCCATACTTTTTAGAATAGGCATTTTTAATAATATATTCAATACCTTCATTTCCAATCTCAATTTTCTTGCCCTTTTTAACAAGCTTAAGGTTAATTTCATGGAAAATTTTATTAATAATACTTTTCACCTCATTCTCACCAAGATGATTAAAAATAATTACATCGTCAAGTCTATTTAAAAACTCAGGTGAAAAACGTTTATTAAGTTCATCATTCACTGCATCATTAACCATTGTTCTCTCTCCAAATCCAATTCTATCTTTACCCATATCTTTAGCACCTGCATTTGAAGTCATAATTATTATAGTATTTCTAAAATCTGTCTCAGACCCACTACTATCAGTTAAAGTTCCATAGTCCATCACCTGAAGAAGTATATTAAAGATATCACTATGAGCTTTTTCAATTTCATCAAGCAAAACCACACTCCTAGGAGAATTCTTAACTTTATCAGTTAAAAGTCCACCTTCTTCATAACCCACATACCCTGGAGGTGCTCCAATTAACCTGGCAACTGAATGTTTTTCTTGATATTCACTCATATCAAACCTTAAAAATTGCATATCCATTAGCTTTGAAATCTGTTTTGCTAATTCTGTTTTACCTACTCCTGTTGGTCCTACAAACAATAGATTTCCAACTGCTTTGTTATCATCATTAAGCCCTGCATATGATCTTTTAATAGCTTCAACAGTAGTCTCAATAGCTTTATTTTGTCCGAAAATCTTACTTTGAAGATCACTTTTTAAGGATTTAAGTTTATCTAAATTAGATTTTCCAACACTTTCTTGTGGTATTCCTAACATTCTTGATATTACTCTTTTAGCATCTGTTCCATGAATTAAAACCCTTTCATTCGTTTTAGGGACATCTTCTTTTAATTCAGTAAAAGTATAATCCTTTATAACTGATTCATTTTCTTCTATTTCATCCTGAATCGTGATAGAAATCTGTTCATCTAACTTTTCCATTTTAATATACGAACCAATCTCATCCATTAAATCGATTGCTTTATCTGGAAACTTTTTATCTCTAATATACCTCTCGGATAACTCAATGATGTTAGCTATTGCCTCATTACTATACTCTACATTATGAAAATTTTCATATTCCTTCTTAACACCATTAACAATTTTTACAGTTTCATCTTTAGATGGTTCTACTACATCAATCTTCTGAAATCTTCTATAAAGCATAGAATTCTTAGCTATATATTTATTGTATTCAGCATAAGTTGTGCTCCCTATAAATTTTATATGCCCCTCTTCAAGGTAACTACTCAACATATTTGAAGCATCCATTGTACCTCCTGATATAGCCCCTGCTCCAATTATTGTATGAATTTCATCAATATATACAATTGGATTATCATACTTAGCTATCTCATTAAGGAGATTTTTAAACCTTTCTTCAAAATCACCCCTATACTTAGTACCAGCTAAAATTGCTCCCATGTCTAAACTGAATATCTTACCATTTTTTAGACTTTCATTTATTTCTCCCTCTTCTATTTTCTGTACTATTCCATGAACTATAGAAGTTTTACCTACTCCAGCTTCACCAACATGAATTGGATTATTCTTTCTTTTTCTCAAAAGTATTTGTACAGTTCTTTTAATCTCTTCTTCTCTACCAATAATCTTTGATATCTTGCCTTCTTTATATTTATCATTCAAACAAACTGCATAATCATTTATTGATTTATTTTTAATTTCTTTTATATCTTCTTTTTCTTTTTGAATTTTTTCGGTTTTTGTATTAGTTCTTAAAATATCTAAGCGTTCTATACCTTGTTTTTTTATAAAATAACTTGCATATGACTCTTCAAGATCATAAATTGCAACTATTACATCCTTAAGTTCTATTACCTCCCTTGCAGATGCAATCACCTGAGTAGCTGCAGCATTAAACATCTCATTAGTTCCATAAGTTTGAATTGGTTCTTCTTCATAATTTCCTTCTATTTCAGTCTCTAAAAATTCTCTCAAATCTTCTGTAAGTTCCTTGGAATTCACACCACAGTCACTCATAAATCTCTTTCCATGTTCAAACCCTAACACTGAATATAGAATGTGTTCAGGAGTAATATATTTATGCTTACCCATTTTTGCTTCACTATATGCAGCAACCAATATCTTATTTAAAGTTTCGTCTAATTTCATCTTCCTACTCCTCTTCTATAGTTAAATTGAATGGGAATCCTTCACTTTCAGCAATGCTCATTGCTTCTAATTGTTTTGTTTTTGCAATATCAAAACTGTATATTCCCGCTATTCCTTGTCCTTTTTCATGAACCTCATACATTACATTTGTAGCTTCTGGTACACTTTTACCAAATATCTGCACCAGCACTTCAATAACAAATTCCATAGATGTATAATCATCATTATGCATTATAACCTTGTATTTCTTAGGCATTTTTATCTTAATATCACTTTTACTTTTAACATTTCCGCATTCGTTCATACTACTCACTCCATTTTAATCTAGATTATTACCGTTATTATGATTAATACTTATTCTTCCTACTTTTTTCTTTACATCATATTTATAATGAAAATCAAAAATCATAATAATCAACAATATTAAACTTAACAATATTAAAGTTACATTTTTTCTTTTCAATCACTTTTCCCCTGTCTATAATAAATAATTTTATATATCTATAATAGTAGATTATTAAGTAGGCTTCAAGTACAATAATTCTTTTCATAAACATTGGTAATTATTTAGAGTATTCAATAGCAAAAGAGAGATATCTAAAAATATTTTCTGATTTTAGTTCTAAAATCTCTTGCACTTTTTATTCGTGCGTGTTATATTTATATAGCACCAAGCAAGGCCCATTGGTCAAGCGGTTAAGACACCGCCCTTTCACGGCGGTAACAGGGGTTCGATTCCCCTATGGGTCACCAAATGTGGGAGCATAGCTCAGCTGGGAGAGCACCTGCCTTACAAGCAGGGGGTCACAGGTTCGATCCCTGTTGTTCCCACCACATTAAATAAAAAAATGGCCCAGTGGCTCAGTTGGTTAGAGTGCCGGCCTGTCACGCCGGAGGTCGAGGGTTCGAGTCCCTTCTGGGTCGCCATTTAATTTAATAATAACAAACACAAATTTGGGAGCATAGCTCAGCTGGGAGAGCACCTGCCTTACAAGCAGGGGGTCACAGGTTCGATCCCTGTTGTTCCCACCAAATTTGGGCGAGTTCCCGAGTGGCCAAAGGGGGCAGACTGTAAATCTGTTACGTTTCGTTTCGATGGTTCGAATCCATCTTCGCCCACCATTTCAAAAAACATCTGATATTCATCAGATGTTTTTTTAGTTGACAGTTGAAAGTGGACAGTGGACAACGATGGACGTTTCAGCTTTACGGCTGAAACTATATTTTATTTGTCTTTAGAATAGAAAGATTATACTTATTTTATCTTGGATAAAATATCGTCCGTTCTCTTTATTCAAATCCATTAACTTTCTTTTGTATTATAAAACTCATTTATTATGATACATTTGCTTCTGTATCTAATTACTATATCAGTATCTTTTTGTAATTTTTAAATTTCAAGGATAATATTGATTTCTAAAAACTTATACTTAATATCTATATTCTCATTGGATACATGATAAAACAAAGTTTCAAAGTTGATTGTTTTTAAATTGTTTTTATAATAGTATTCTTTGTCAATAGAACACTTATAAACATACTCATTATCTGAAGTGCTTATAACTTCTTTTAAAATATTCATATCTTTAAGTTTTTTAGGAATATATGTTTTAATTTGATAATCTCCACTGCCTATTATTTCGAAAACACCTTCAAAAGAATTTAACATATCTTTAGTATGAAAACTAGTAAGTTTAAATGTATCTTCATGACTTACAAAATCATTCTTGTTATATTTTTCAAAATTATATTGACCTACGTTTAGAAAAATAGGTTCATTATTACTGTTGTAAATACAAATACTATTAAACTCTTCTACATACTCATTTAGTACAATTATTAATTTATTACCACTTATACTATTTATAGTTAATGAAACTCGGTCAGTGACAAACACGTCATTTTGAAATAAATCAATTCTTTCGACTCTTTGTCCATCAAAGTGTCTATTAAAAGTCAAATTTATTATCTTATTGTTTGATACTTCATCATAAAATAAAAAATTGATTTCTTTAT
Source organism: Oceanirhabdus sp. W0125-5 (assembly GCF_027938815.1). Taxonomy (GTDB): domain Bacteria; phylum Bacillota; class Clostridia; order Clostridiales; family Clostridiaceae; genus Oceanirhabdus. The sequence goes on along the minus strand of NZ_CP115913.1, from coordinate 2,447,469 downwards.
TTTCAATAATAGCATTACCTTTAGAAGAGTTTGTTTCTTTATTTTCGGATGAAGATTTATGCTTAGACTTATTATTATAGGAATAACCAATATCAGATGTAGTATTTGATAATTTATTATTTGATGGCGTATTCAAACCATATTTTTTAATAATTTTTGTTCTAGTTTTTTCATCTAGTAAATTAACATCATCAGAATTTTTATATTTTTGAGGATTCTTATCAAAAAAATTTATCATTAATAAAGTAGAAAAAAATACTAATAACGGAATTAATAAAACTAGTAACTTGATTTTCTTAGACATATGTAATTTCCTCCTGATAATATTCTATCATTACATTGTATATCTTATCTTTTCTTTATCGCATAAAACAAATATATTACGAAATTCATCTCTATTTTTTTAAATTAATCTAATAAATATTCATCTATATGTTCTCGATAATCACCAAAACTATTTATTGAACCATTGCTTATTTTTTTGAAACCAATGCTTTCATGAAGTTTTATTGATGGTATATTTTTATTAGAAATATGAACATATACTTTTTCATCTGTTACATCATTCAGAAGCGATATCCCATATTTAATAATAGCTTTACCCACCCCGCTTCTTCTTTTAGGTGGAATTACTTCTAATCCTTCTATTAACCATTTATTATAGCAAAATGGTGTTTTCCAAAACCTTGTAAGCCCTATAACTTGATTTTTTTCTTTTGCTATTATTGTGATTTTTTCTCCAGGAATTTTATCTGTAAACCATTCATTCCACCATTTAATACAACTTGTAAAGTTTTCTGGTTCTTCAAAGGTTAGCACTTTTGCTAACTGTTGAATTAATTGTTCATTAACATCATCTTTATTGATTTTTTCTACAATTATATTCCCCATTATTTCACCTCAAAATTTTTCTTATAGTATGTACTAAAACTCTTTTTTATTGTTATCCTCTAATATTTTTTCAATCTTATTCAATCTAATATATAACTCCTTAAAATGTAATGATATTCTTTCTTCCTGCTCTTTTAATTTATTAGGAATATAAACCACAATATTATAAATAACCAATATAATTAATACAATTAAAACTACTTCTAACATTATTTCCTCCTATATTAAAATTAAAATAACACAATTCAAAGATATTCCTATTCAAATGATTATATCTATTTAATTATACGTAAATTTTGTAATTACTTCAAATAATTAATATTATAATCCATATACAACGTTTCACTAATAAACAATCAAATAAATCTCTGTTTTTGTTGATAAAAAAAAGATTCTGAACAGTGCCAGAACCTTTTTTAATGATTTGAATTTAGAAAAATCCATGTTTTTAAATACAATGTTTCATTCTTAATGAAACGAGTAACACACTCTTTTCCCTGAACAGTAAAATTAAAATTTCTCGTAGAGAAATGTCCATCATTCTCCATTCTACATTATCCATTATCCATTATTCTTTCATCGCTATCCACTCTGAGTGATAAATTCTTATAGTATGCTTTATTTTATAGTCTTAATCTCTACTCTAAATCGCGGTGTTACTTTGTCCAATAATATTCCCCTCATGGTCAGTAATAAAAGTGCCTTTTGTAGCATCTAATATTACATATTGATTACCCCAAGGATCTTTAACAACAGCACATTTTCCTATTTTTATATCAAAAGGTCCACAAATAATTTCTCCACCTGCTTTTTTTATTTCTGCTATTGTGTCTATTACTGATTCTACTTTAATATCAATCTCTTGTGTCTTACGCTCATTTTGAATTACAACTTCCGTTATTCCTTCGCTCATACCAAGACCTATCGCCGAATCAGTTCTCCATATAATTCTTAATCCAAGGTTTTTACAATAATATTCTAATCCATCCTGTAAATTAGGAATATAAAACTGCACACAGTCTATGTTTTTGAATATTGATTGTTTTGATATCACCATTCTCTCCTCCCTAATTCAGAACCTATTTTTAATCATCTCACTTTAGAAAAATCCATATATTTAAAACACAATGTTTCATTCTAAATGAAACGAGTAACCCTTTCTTAATCAACAACAAGATTAAAATTTCTCGAAGAGAAATGTCCATCATTCTCCATTCTACATTATCAATTATACATTACTCTTTTACCGCCACCCACAACTCACACTCATAATCCTCACTATTAACATCCCCATAAGGATATACTTCCATATCTGCAATTCCCGCTATTTCGTATTTAGTTGCAGGTAACCATTCTGTAAAAACTCTCTTAATAGTTTTCTGTAATGTTTCAGGAAGTGGTCCAATACTTTTAAATACAGCCCAGGTTGCTTCAGGAATTTCCTTCACTTCTAGTTTCCCATTAATTTCTTTCCCATTATAAGGTACTGCAATCATGTAATCAATTGTATCACCTTTACCATCATCCTTTGGTAAACATATACCATATATTTCTTGCTTTGAATTATAATCATTCAACTGTTCACAATTTATTTCATTCAACTCACCACAGTTAAATTTCCTCCAAAACTCTGGTATTTCTTTAAAGTTACTACCATCATTTGTGTTAAATTCTTTACTCACACCAACCACTTGAAATCTGTCTCTTTTAACAATCTTGTAATTCATCTCAATATCTCCTTTTATTTGTATTTGAAAGGATAATGGAAGATATGCTTTTAATGTAGGTTTATTTACCCGAGCATCTTTAGGTGAAAATCCATGAATTTGTTTAAATGCTCTTGAGAAAGCTTCAGAAGAAGAATATCCATAACTCAAAGCCAAGTCAATTATCTTTGTATCACTATTAATCAATTCTTTTGCCGCTAAGGTCATTCTTCTCTTCCTTACATATTCATTAAAAGGAATATCAGTAACATACTGAAACATTCTGCAAAAATAATTCTTAGATAAACACGATCTTCTCGCTAACTCCTCAAGCTCAATATCACCTTTTAAATTCTCTTCAATATAATCAATACAACTCGAAAGTCTCTCTAACCATTTCATACTCCATCACCCCTTAAATATACTATATCAAAAATTTTGAACCACTTCATGATAGTAACTGCTTTATAAAATCAGACTCTTAAAAACAAATGTATAATTGATAATGTATAATGGAGAATGATGGATGTTTCTGACCAGGATCAGAAACTACATTATATTTTTCTTTAGAATAAGAAGTTTTTACTCATTTTATCAGTAGATAAAATATTGCATCTTAAATATAATGTTTTATCTAAAATGAAACGAGTAAACTACTATTGTTTCTTCACCAATAAAATATAGGTTCTGACTACTGTCAGAACCATCCTTCATTATACATTCTCCATTATACATTATACATTTCCCTTAATTTTTAAAAGGTTTGTATTCTCTTAAACGGAAATATAATCACCCTTGCTTTTCCTAAAATTTTATCTTTTCCTATGTATGGATCTTCCCAATATCTTGAATCCTTTGAATTTCTTCTATTATCCCCTAAAAATAAAAATGAATCATCAGGAACTTTGTATACGCCTACTCTTAGTCCTGGATATATTTCCTTAGCTCTAATTTGATTCTTTACATATTCTTCTTGAATAACTTCTCCATTAATATAAACTTCTCCATTTTCAGTTATCCTTACTTCATCACTCGGCAATCCTATAACTCTTTTAATCAATTTTTCTTCTAATTCATCAGATTGAAAAACTATAATATCCCCTCTTTTAATATTGTCCTTATTATATATCCTTGTTACCATTATCCTATCATTCGGCATTATTGTCGGTTCCATAGAACTTGTTGGAACTATAATATTAAAAAAAACAAATCTATTGAGCAGCAAAAAAACAATATATGCCCCTACAATTGGTACTCCCCATTCAAACAAAATATACTTTATAAAACTCTTTCTGTCTTTACCCAAATTCTCACCTCATAATCATATAATAATATGTCCATACACTTTTTACTTTCAACTATTAACATAGTAAACCCCTTTCTATATATATGTCAATATTTATCTTATTTATCACTCTAGTAATGCTATTAAATTAATAAACTCTCAGGTAATTACTTAATTTATAATGAATAAAACTCATCTTCTCTAAAATTATTAGAGAAGATGAGTTAACTATTTATATTTAATTTTCATTGATAATATTGTACCTGCAAATACAAAAGTTATTGCATTTGCAATTATTACTGGAAAATCATTTCTACTGATTCCATATAATAACCACAAAAATACACCTATTGTAAACATACTATACATTCCTAAAGATATACCTGATGTGTTCTTTTCTTTAATAACCTTTACTGCTTGAGGTAAAAAAGAAACTGTTGTTAACATAGCTGCTAAAAGCCCGATATATTCCATCATTTATTTTAGCTCCAACTTAACAACTGATTCAATATGAGCTGTCTGTGGGAACATATCCACCGGCTGAACTTCTACAGTTTCATATCCCTTTTCTTCCAAAAACTTAAGATCTCTTGCTAATGTTGCAGGGTCACAAGATACGTAAACGATTCTCTTAGGTCTCATTTCACCTAGTGCATTGATTAGAGCTACATCGCATCCTTTTCTAGGTGGATCTACAACTACAACATCTGCCTTAATACCCTCGTTTATCATGTTAGGAATAATCTTTTCAGCTTCTCCTACTATAAATTCTGCATTTTTAACATTATTCTGTTCAGCATTTTTCTTAGCATCTTTTATTGCTTCTGGCACTATTTCAACACCATAAACCTTTTTAGCTTTCTGAGAAAGGAATAATGAAATAGTTCCTGTACCACAATAAGCATCAAATACAGTTTCTTCTCCAGTTAATTCTGCATATTCAAGTGCTTTATTGTAAAGTACTTCTGTTTGAACAGGATTAACTTGATAAAAAGATAATGGAGATATATTAAATTCAAATTTTCCAATATAATCTCTTATATGCCCTTTACCCCAAAGAGTTTTACATTTATCTCCTAAGATAACATTAGTTCTTTTTGTATTTATGTTTTGAACTATACTTGTTACCCCTTCTACATTCTTCTTTAAGACATCAATAAATGGCTTTATATCTGGTATTTCAATACCATTTGTTACAAGGACAACCATTACTTCTCCTGTTACAAAACCTTTTCTCACCATAATATGTCTTATAAGCCCCTCATTCTTTTCTTCATCATAAGGTTTTATATTATATTTAAACATCCATCTTCTAGCATATTTAATTATCTTATCAGCTACTTCATCTTGAATATAACATACATTCATATTGATTATTTCATGACTTCTTGCAGCAAAAAAACCTATGCTCACACCATTATTTGAATTTGTCTTATTTATACCAACTGGAAGTTGAACTTTATTTCTATAAGAATATGGATCTTCCATACCTAATGTAGGATGCATAATAACACCCTTAACATTTCCAATTCTAGTTATACAATCAAGTACTCTGTTAGTCTTGAATTGAAGTTGTCCTTCATATGAAAGATGTTGCAAATTACATCCTCCACATCTGTTATACAAATTACACTTAGGCTCTCTTCTTTCATTAGAAGGTTCAATAATCTCCATTATCTTACCATAAGCATATTTAGACTTTACTTTAATAATCTTTACTTTTACAAGTTCTCCATCAATAGCCTCTTCAATGAAAATAGGGAAACCATCAATCTTTGCAATTCCTTCACCATGATACCCCATTGACTCTATTCTTACATCTATAACTTGATTTTTTATTACAGGTAAACTTTTTTCCATCTATTAATCACCTTTCTGGTTTGTTTTTATCTCTAGTAGCCCTAATCCTTAGTATACCAATTATTTGCCCTATATTCCATCAAAACTTTAAAATATTATTAAAAAATAATAATAATATTTTTATAATTCATTTCATAATCAAAAAAAATAAAAAAGCCTATTAAATAGGCTCTCTTATATACAAATTTATTTTTTTAATAGTGTTAAATTCATTCTACAAAAGTATCACAACAAGTCCTACTGCTTGATAGAGCTCCCGGACCACTTACATGTACATCACTAGCATTACAAAGCATATTCTCATTATATTTACAATTCTGTGCCTCACATCTTATATTTGGTGACATCTCAATACTATCACTATTAAATAATTGTTTAATTTGACCTGGGACATTCATATTTGTAATATTGGATAATGAACTTCTTAATCCTTTTTCTTCAAAAGTGCTGCATTGAGTACTTACACTTGTATGAGCCATAGCACCAGCAACATTAATATTTCTAGCTCCACACAAACCTGATGCATTGTTAACGCAGTTTGCAGCATTACAACTTAATCTAGTCATAGATAAATTCCTCCTATTGATAATTTTATTCTTTGTATTTAGGATTATCTATCTATGGCTTTTTTATGCAAAGCTCTAAAAAAACTAATGTATAATTGATAATGTATAATGTATAATGATGGATGTTTCTGATTGCTCAGAAACTATATCTCTTTCTTTTTAGAACAATATGTTTTTACGCATTTTATCTTTTAGATAAAATATTGTATTTCAAATACAATGTTTCATCAATTATGAAACGAGTAAACTCTTTTTGTCCAAGGAACAATAAAATTAAAATTTCTCATAGAGAAATGTCATTCATTATACACTATCAATTGTACATTATACATTAAAAAACACACCCTAAGGTGTGTTTTTATATATATTACTCAGCTTTACCTGAGATTACAATTCCTCTTTCACCTTCAACAGTTACGAAAGATCCTTGCTTTAGAATTTTTGCTGCTTCACAAGCATTTGCAATAATTGGAATCTCTTTTGCAGTACACTCAATTACAACACTTGAGCTTACTTGATCATCTTCAACTACTATAGCGCTTACTTTATCTAAAACTGATAGATATGAGTTATCTAAAGTCTTACATACAAGAACGTCACCTTCAAAGATTACATCTTGTGCTTCATCTACATTTTTAACTATTTTAACTGATCCGTATCCACTCTTCTTTACTATACCTTTTCCTGTAACTAATACATCACCAACAATGTGTACTTTCATCATATTAGTGCTTCCAGCATAGTTCATTGGAATACCTGCAGCAATAACAACAAGATCTCCTTTAGTAAGGTGTCCTTTTTCTACAGCTATTTCTACTGAAGAGTCAATCATTTCATCTGTTGAATCTTTCTTTTCAGCAACTATTGGATAAATACCCCATCTTAGAGCCAATCTTCTAGCTACGTCATCATAAGGAGTAACTGCTAGGATTGTACAATTTGGTCTGTACTTAGAAACATTGTTTGCAGTTTGACCGCTTTGTGTTGCAGTGATTACTGCTTTTGCCTTTAATGCCGCGGCACTTGTACATACTGCTATACTTATTGCATCTGGAATACTTGCAATCTTGCTATGACTTCTTTCATCTAAAGCATCTTCTTTAACTGAATTTTCAGCAGTTATTGCAATATTAGCCATTGTTTTAACAGCTTCTACAGCATATCTACCTTTTGCAGTTTCACCTGATAACATTATTGCATCAGTTCCATCAAAGATAGCATTAGCTACGTCTGATGCTTCTGCTCTAGTTGGTCTTGGATTTCTAATCATAGAATCAAGCATTTGAGTTGCTGTAATAACTGGCTTTCCAGCTTCATTACACTTTTTAATCATCATTTTTTGAGCTAATGGCACTTCTTCAGTTGGAATCTCAACACCTAAGTCTCCTCTAGCAACCATTATACCATCAGAAAGCTTGATAATCTTATCGATATTATCTACACCTTCTCTATTCTCAATTTTTGAAATGATTTGGATGTGATCTCCACCATTTTCAGTTAATACTTTTCTTATTGCTACAACGTCAGAAGCTTTTCTTACGAATGAAGCCGCTACGTAGTCAATTCCCATAGTAATACCAAACTTAAGGTCAGCAATATCTTTTTCAGTTAATGCTGGAAGATTAATAGCAACTCCTGGTACGTTAACACCTTTCTTAGTACTTACTAATCCATTGTTTAATACTACACAGTGAATCTTATTATCTTCAATGCTTTCAACTGTTAACCCAACAAGACCATCATCTATTAAGATTTTGTCTCCTTCTTTAACATCTTTGTAAAGCTCTTCATATGTAACGTTACACTTTGTCTCATCACCAATTACTTCTTCACCACAGTAAATTACAAATTTGCTACCTTCAATTAATTCAACCTCTTTAGCAAATTCACCTGTTCTAATTTCTGGCCCTTTTGTATCTAAAAGTATTGCTACATGCTTCCCTAAGCTTTCTCTTACTTCTTTAACTAAATTCATGTTTCCAGTATGCTCTTCATGACTTCCGTGTGAGAAGTTATGTCTTGAAACATTCATTCCTGCCTTCATCATTTCTGTTAGTGTTTCTTTGTTGTTTGAAGCTGGTCCAATGGTACATACAATCTTAGTTCTTTTCATTTCTTCCTCCCATAATATCTTTATTTATCTTTAGAGCTGTAATAACACACTAATAACTCAAATATGCTATTACAATTTTATAAAAGATTAGCATAAAATTTTAGCTAATTCATATAAATCATCATCAAAATCAGATTCAACATCTTGTAGCGCTTCAGTTATATCCATATCAAATATTTTATTATTCTTAATACCTACAACTCTAGCACTTCTACCTTCCATTAGGGTATCAATAGCATGTGCACCCATTCTTGCTCCTAAAATTCTATCAAATGTTACTGGGCTACCTCCACGTTGTATATGTCCAAGTATTGTTGCTCTTGACGAAATTCCAGTTAGATTTTCGATTTCCTTAGCCAATTCATTGGCACCGCCAACACCCTCTGCTAATATAATCATATGATGAGTCTTTCCACTATTTCTACCTTCAATTATAGATTTGCAAATTTCTCCTAAATCATAATCCTTCTCAGGAACAATTATCTGTTCTGCTCCACCTGCGATACCTGCATAAAGAGCTATATCTCCACAATGTCTTCCCATTACTTCAATAATACTTACTCTTTCATGTGAAGAAGAAGTATCTCTAATTTTATTTATTGCATCAAGTACTGTATTTACTGCAGTGTAGAATCCAATAGTATAGTCAGTATAAGCTAAGTCATTATCTATAGTTCCTGGAAGTCCTACTGTTGCCACTCCTAGATCTGATAATAGCTTTGCTCCTTGGAAAGAACCATCTCCTCCAATTACTACTAATCCATCAATTCCAAAAACTTTCAAAATATTTACTGCTTTCTTTCTTACTTCTTCTTGTTTAAATTCTAGGCATCTTGCTGTTTTAAGGATTGTACCTCCCTTATGGATAATGTCAGATACACTTGTTCTTGTTAATTCTTCAATATCTCCATTAATAAGACCAAAGTATCCTCTGTTAATACCCATTACTTTAATACCCTTTGATAAGGCAGTTCTAACAACTGCTCTTACAGCAGGATTCATTCCTGGTGCATCTCCACCACTTGTTAATACTCCTATGCATTTCATCTGGAATACCCCCTAAGTTTTCTTTTAAATATCTAATTTTAATATATTTTATTAAACTTATTTTAACCAACTTTGAAATATTCATTACTTTTATTTAGTACTAAACATTCCTTTAAATTCAATATTAAGAAGCATGATTTGATACAACTTTTACATTCTCACTCCCAAAAATCTCCCGTAATTTAGAAAGTGATTCAATGCTACCATCAACCCAATATTTATTGTCAGTTAAATAAGCTTTATCGCCTTTTACATAAATCTTAACTGGTGTTTCTCCCTTGTATCCATCCAATGAAAGTTCAATATTATTTAAAGCATGTTTCATATCTGCTTTGTTAAAAACTTGAATATATATATTTTCATCTGAAGATTTTTCAATAACTCTTATATTTTCGCAAATTAATTTAGGTTTTTCTTCCTCTCGGATATTAATACGACCTTTTATAATCACTATGTTATCTTCATATATTTTCTCTTCATATTCTCTAAGTGTTTTTGGAAATATAATTCCTTCAATCTCATCATAGACATCTTGAATTTTTATAAATGCCATAAGATCATTTCTTTTAGTTACTTTTTTAGAAACCTCTGAAATTATGCCACCAATAATTACTCTTTCATTTTCATTCACATCATATCTGATCATAATTTCATTTGTATCTTCATCCATAATCTCATGTTCTGCAACAATATCTGAAATTCTTTTTGATGTCATATTATTTATAGATCCCTCATATTCTTCTAGAGGATGACCACTTATATACAACCCTGTTACTTCTTTCTCCATAGCCAACAAATGCTTCTTTCTGAATTCTTGAATATCAGGTAACTTCAATGAATTAAAAGCTTCTGTTTGTACTTTTGTACTGCTTATTTCAAAAAGACTAATTTGCCCTTCAATATTTCTCTTTTTATCATTTTGTATACCATCAATTACTCTCTCATATACAGCCATAAGTTGGGATCTTTTGCATTCTAATGTATCAAATGCTCCACCTTTAATCAAACTCTCAACTGCTCTTTTATTCAGGTGGTTAAATCTAACCTTATTGCAAAAATCCATGAAATCCTTGAAGTTTCCTTTATCTTTTCTACTATATACAATATCCATTATGGCATTCTCACCAACATTTTTTAATGCACCTAATCCAAATCTTATTTTTTTATCCTTTGAAGTAAATTTATATTCACTTTCATTAATGTCAGGCGCTAAGAGTTGAATTCCTCTTTTTTCTGCAAATCTAATATAGAATGCAACTTTTTCAGAACTTCCCATTACTGAGTTAAGCATAGCTGCAATAAATTCAGTAGGGTAATAGCACATCAAGTAAGCTGTTTGATAGGCTACAATAGCATAAGCAGCCGCATGAGATTTATTAAATGCGTAAGATGCGAAATCCATCATTGCGTCATATATACTATTAGCAGCGTCTTTTGAAATACCCTTAGCAATACAACCTGGAACAATTACTTCTCCATTCTCATCTTTAGCGCCATATACAAAATTCTTTCTCTCTTCTTCCATGACCTTATGTTTCTTTTTAGACATGGCTCTTCTAACAAGGTCACTTCTTCCCATGGAATACCCTGCAAGATCTCTTACTATCTGCATAACCTGCTCTTGATAAACCATACATCCATAGGTTACATCTAATATGCTTTCTAACTCTGGTGTCTCATATTCTATTAAATCTGTATTCTTCTTATATTTTAAGTATTTTGGAATCGAAGCCATAGGCCCTGGTCTATATAAACTAATTCCAGCTATAATATCCTCTAATGAATCTGGTTTAAGATCCTTCATAAAACTTGTCATACCACTAGATTCTAACTGAAACACACCAGCTGTCTTGCCCTCTCCAAGCATTTTATACACATTTTTATCACCGTAATCTATACTATCTATATCTATTTTCACATTGTAATTGTCATGTATAATATCAACTGCATCCCTAATAACAGTAAGATTCCTTAATCCTAAGAAGTCCATTTTTAACAAACCAAGTTCTTCTAAGGTATTCATATCAAACTGTGCAACAATTGACTCATCTGTTTTTAATAATGGAACATAATTAACTAACTCTTTTGAAGCAATTACTACCCCTGCTGCATGTGTAGATGTATGTCTTGGTAATCCTTCAAGAGTTTTTGATATATCTATAAGTTCTTTTACTCTACTATCTGAATTGTATAATTCAGATAGTTCGAAATTCATCTCAAGAGCTTTATCTATCGTTATATTAAGCACACTAGGTATCATTTTTGCTATTCTATCCACTTCATTATATGAATAATTTAATGCTCTTCCTACATCTCTAATACATGCCCTAGCAGCCATAGTTCCAAATGTAACAATTTGTGATACATTCTTTTCTCCATATTTATCTACAACATAATCAATAACTTCTTGTCTTCTCTCATAACAGAAGTCTGAATCAATATCAGGCATAGATATTCTTTCAGGGTTCAAGAATCTTTCAAAAATTAAATTATATTTAATAGGGTCAATTTTAGTTATCCCTAGAGTATACGCTACTAAAGAACCTGCAGCACTTCCTCTTCCTGGGCCTGTCATTATCCCTGTATCATTTGCGTATTTTATAAAATCCCAAACTATAAGGAAATAATCATCATATCCCATCTGATTGATTATACCAAGTTCATATTCTAACCTTTCAGTTAACTCTGTATTTATATCAGCATATCTTTCTTTTAATCCTTCATAACATAGCTTTTTTAAATATCCATCTGCTGTTTCTCCTTCTGGAATAGGATATTTAGGAAGTTTAGATACGTGAAACTCATAATCAAAATTACATTTCTCAGCTATCTTTATTGTGTTTTCTATAGCTTCAGGTACATCACTGAAAAGATTTTTCATCTCCTCAGGAGACTTTAAATAGAATTCATCATTAGGGAATCTCATTCTGTTTTCATCATCTACAGTTTTTCCTGTTTGAATGCATAAAAGTGTGTCATGGGCTACCGAATCTTCTCTTTTTATATAGTGAACATCATTTGAACATATCAACGGAATTTGTAACTCTTGTGCTATATTGATTAACTCTGTATTTACTTCAATTTCTTCTTTCATACCATGATTTTGTAATTCAATATAATAATCATCTTTAAAAACTGCCTTGTAATCCTTTGCAATTTCCCTTGCCTTTTCAAGATTTCCATACATAATTTGCTTAGGTATCTCTCCACCTAAACAAGCACTGGCAGCAATTAATCCTTCACTATGTTCCTTTAAGAAATTTCTATCTATCCTTGGCTTATAATAAAAACCCTCTACAGAAGCAGTTGTTACAATCTTCATTAAATTTTTATAACCAATTTCATTTTTGACCAATAATATTAAGTGATGTGTTTCATTTTCTGAGTCACTTCTCTTGATATGCATGGATTTAGGTACAACATAAACTTCACACCCAATAATTGGTTTTACACCTTGCTTCAATGCTTCTTTATAGAATTCTACGCATCCAAACATATTTCCGTGATCTGTTATTGCTATGCTTCCCATACCTAATTCTTTTGCTCTAGATATGATATCCTTTATTTTTCCTGAACCGTCTAAAAGACTGTACCCAGTATGTACATGTAGATGTGCAAACTTTCCTAAATCTTCTCTCTTAAATTCCCTTACACTGTTAATGATATCCTACTCCCTTCTACACAGAATAGCATTTTTCATGACATTTCTCATGAAAATAACTTAACAATTTCATACATTAGTTTATTATACTACACTTATAGAATTTTTTTAATCAAAAAAATACTTTTCTTCTTTAAAAGAAAAGTATTCTTTAACCTTTTCGTCAAAATACACAATTTTTCTTGTTCACTCTGCATAAATATTAATGGGATATTATTTTTTTTCTTTCCAAAGTTTATACTTGCATTCATAATAATTCCAAGTAAAAAATCTAAAAGCAATTCTTATGACAAATATAGCTAAACAATATAAAACTATATCTCTAATAAGATTACTAGATTTTAAATACTCTTTGAGATAAATCATTGAAAAATTACTTCTTAATAATGGCGCAGCTAAAATAAAAAAAGGTAATCCAATAATATAATCAACTATTATTGTTTTAAAAAAGATATAGCTATATTTCCCTTTTTCTCTTGTCTTCTTCCATTCTTCTGACGCCAAAAAAAATCCTGCCATAATTTCTTTCCCCCAAAAAATAAAATATAATATGAATATAATATCACTCTCAATTATAATATTCAATATAATTCATGTTAAGAATATAAGTTATTTTTTTAACATAAAAAGACCAGCATTGCTGGCCATATTTAAATTAAAAAAGCTGAAATACATTATCCTTAAATAGTTCAATATTCTATTTATCTTTTAATTCTCCAGCAATCTTTTCAATTTTCCTCAATCTGTGATTAACACCCGATTTCCCCACTGGCGGATCAATAAGTTCACCTAATTCCTTAAGAGAAATATCAGGATATTGAATTCTAAGTTCAGCAACTTCTCTAAGGTTCTTAGGTAGTCTTTGTAAACCAATTTCTCTCTGAATAAGTTTTATACTCTCAATTTGTCTTACAGCAGCATTAACTGTTTTACTTAAATTAGCAGTTTCACAATTAACTAATCTATTAACGTTATTTCTCATGCTTTTCATAATTCTAACATTTTCAAAAAATAATAGATTTGAATGTGCACCTACAATATTCAACACATCAATGATCTGTTCTCCCTCTTTCAAATATACAACATGACTACTTTTTCTCTTAATAACTTTTGAGTTTAACCCATAAGAATTTATTAGTTTCATTAGTTCATGTGCATACTCTTCATTATGAGTAACAAATTCTAAATGATAAGCCTTTTCAGGATTACTTATACTTCCTCCGCCTAATAATGCCCCTCTTAGAAATATCCTCTTAGCATTTTCATCTTTTATTATTTCTTCAGGTATACCATAATCTAATGCAATATGTTCCCCACTACTCAATATTCCAATTTCTCTTAAAAAACCTCTAACTCCCATATCTTCTGTAATCATAACCATATAAATATTATTCTTTTTAAGAGAATTACTTCTCTTAACAAGCAATCTAGTGTGTATATTAAAATGTTCTTTTAAAATTTTAAATATTAATCTCGCTATTGCTGGATTCTCTGTAGTTGACCTAAAAGCCATTCCTTTAGCGCCAGCTAAACTTATTGTTCCATTGACTTTCATAATTCCTGAAAGAAGCGCAACAGCCTCGTTTTTGCTATTTATTCCTTTTCTACATGCTTCTCTTTTTACTTTAGCTGAAAATGACATCTTACTTCTCCCTATCCTTTATACTAATATTGTCTCACTTAATCTATACTTGATTAATGATTATTTCTGCAAGTTTATCTGAATCATGTCTGACATATCTTTTAGAAAAGTTTACAATATTCTCTTTAATTACATTATATCCATTAAGATTTTCTATATCCAGTTCAACCTTCTCTGAATTTTCCATTTCGTATTTTTCTATATGAAGCTTATCTATTTCTCCTGTATTAGCAATTATTTTATCAATTATTTTAGGTGAAGAGTGTTTAATAATAGCTCTTACATGGTCAGATACTTTAAAATTATCTGTTTCCCCCTCTTGAGTCATAACATTTGAAATATATACTTTTCGTCCCTTTGTTCTAAGAAGAGCTTCTCTAATATCTTGCACCAAAAGATTTGGTATGATACTTGTATATAAACTCCCAGGTCCAATTACAATAACATCTGATTTTTCAATAGCTTCAATTGCTTCAATAGGTGCTCTGGCTCCCTTAGGTTCAATACTTAACCTTTTAATTCTACTTTTATGTTCTATCACTTTCTTAGGAATTTTTGATTCTCCCTTAATTATCTCTCCATTTTCTAGTTCAGCAAATAATCTCATATTATCTAAAGTAACAGGCAAAACCATTCCCTTAACTGCTAAAACATCACTCATTCTTTTTATTGCTTCCATAAAGTTATTATTAGATATACCAGTCATAGCCGCTAAAAAAAGATTTCCAAAGTTCTGTCCTTTTAGATTTCCTTCAGTAAATCTAAATTGCAAGAGCTTTTCCATTAATGGTTCTGTATCCGCTAAAGCTAGTATACAGTTTCTAATATCCCCTGGTGGAAGAATCCCTAAATCTTTTCTAAGTATTCCTGAACCGCCACCATCATCTCCTACAGTTACTATTGCAGTTATATCATCAGTATATCTCTTAAGACCTCTGAGTAATGTAGATAATCCCGTTCCACCACCTATAACTGTAATCTTTTTACAACTCTTAGATACTTGTATCATAATTTGGATACTCCTCTATTAACATCTTCAACTATATCTCTATGCTGAACATTAACTTTATATCCTTTATGATTTAAAATTTCATAAACTTTATTAGATATTGCAACTGATCTATGTCTTCCACCTGTACATCCTATAGATATAATAAGTTGTCTCTTACCTTCTTTTTTATATTTTGGGATCAAGAAGTCTAACATATCTGTTAACTTCTCAACAAAATCCACAGTTTCATCAAAAGAAAAAACATAATCTTTAACAGGTTTCTCTTCCCCTGAGAATCCTTTAAGATCTGGAATGTAATATGGATTTGGTAAAAATCTAACGTCAAATACAAGGTCTGAATCTACTGGAATACCGTATTTAAATCCAAATGAAAGTGCTGTAACAGATATCTCCCTCTCCACTTGACCTTCTTCACCAAATAACTCTGAAATCTTATCTCTTAATTGCCAAATTGATAACTTTGATGTATTTATAATATAGTTAGCATTCTCTCTAAGTTCTTTAAGGTGTTCTCTTTCTTCAGTTATTCCGTCCACTACTCTTCCCTCAGGTGAAAGAGGATGTTTTCTACGTGTTTCCTTATATCTTTTAATAAGTGTCTTATCGTCAGCTTCTAAATACAGGATATCATATTTATATCCTTCTTTCTTTAACTCAGCAAGACTCTCGAAAGTCTTATGGAAGAAATCTCCTCCTCTTATATCTATCACTAAAGCAATCTTATTTATTTTACCTTGTGATTTATAACAAGCGTCAGCAAATTTACACATTAACGTTGGTGGTAAATTGTCAACACAAAAATATCCTAAATCTTCAAAACATCTCATAGCCTGTGATTTACCTGCTCCTGAAAGCCCTGTTACTACAACAAATTTCATTATAATCACCTCAACTAATAATTATACCACAGTTACTTTTATTAAACTACATGGAGAATTCAAGGGTAACTTATTTTATTATTCTTAGAAACTGAATGCATTCTTCCAACAAGGCTCCCCATCATACTATAAAACTCTGAACTTAAACTTATATTCTCTTTATTAACCTTATCCATTGATTCATAAGGAAGCTTTTCTTCACACCAAATTAAGTATGTACCATCATCAAAATCATATTGAGTATAATACTTATTATCCTTTGTTTTATAAAATAAAGGTACGTTTATACCATTTGTTCTAAAGAACAATATAATCAAAGGTTCTGACCTAAGTCAGAACCCTCCTTCGTTTTCAGTTTTCAATTTTCAATTTTCAGTTTTCAATTCTGAATTTATTTAAGGATGTCTTTAAGCTCCTTAATAAATCTCTTATTCTGTTCCATTGTTCCTATAGAAACTCTTATCCATTCTGGAGTACCTAAAAGATGCCCAGGTCTTATAATTACTCCTCTTCTTAATAACTTGTCAAATAACTCAACTGTATCTGTTGCAACATTTACAAATACAAAGTTAGCATCACTAACAGCATATTCTAATCCCATATTTTTAAATTCACTATATAGATATTCTTTTCCTTCTTTGTTCTTTTCATAAACCATTTTTAAAAACTCTTTGTCCTTTATTGCTAATGCTGCAGCTGTTTGAGCATATAAATTAACATCAAATGGTCCAATTACTCTATTAAAATATCCAACTAATTCTTCACTAGCAATACCATAACCTACTCTTAAAGATGCTAGTCCATATGCTTTTGAAAAAGTTCTTAATGTTATCATATTTGGATAATCTGAAATATATTCAAGAGAATCAGGGAAATTATCACTTGTAACATACTCTATATAAGCTTCATCCATAACTATTAAAATATGATCTGGAATTCTACTTAATACCTTGTTAAATTCTGTCTTATTAAAAGTAGTTCCTGTAGGATTATTCGGATTACAGAACCATATTATCTTAGTCTTTTCATTAATACTGTTTACCATTTCTTCAATATCAAGCCCATTATTTTTCATAGGAACTTTAATGCATTTTCCACCCATAAGTTTTACAGCAGCTTCATATCTTGGGAAAGTTATTTCAGCCATTATTGATTCATCGCCCTCTTCAATAAAGGTATTGCAAATAACTTTTATAAGTGCATCGGAACCAGTACTGCAAAAAACTTGCTCTGGTCTTACATTCAGTTCTTCAGCAATATTTGTTTTCAACTGAAAATTTCCTGCATCAGGATACATGTAACTTTCTTCAACTATTCCTATAAGAGCCTCTTTAGCTTTTTGAGAACACCCAAATGGATTCTCGTTTGATGCCAACTTTATGACATCATCTAAACCCAGTTCTCTCTTTACTTCGCTTATAGGTTTACCTGCCTTGTACACTCCAAGATCTAGAATTTCCTTCCTAACTTTTAAAGCCATACTTATCCCTCCATTAAATAGTCATTTTTAGACTTTTGTTTAAATTAAATTTATTCTGATAATTTAAACTATATTTTAAGGTAAATAATTATAAATTATTTACCTTATAAACAATATTCACTCTATTCTTCCCCAATTATTCTTACTTCTGGTTCTAAATCTACATCATAATTTTCCTTAACCACTTTTTGAATATGCCCAATAAGGTTCAGAATATCATTTGCAGATGCATCTCCCTTATTTATAACAAACCCAGCATGTTTGTTAGAAATTTGTGCTCCACCAATTGAATAACCCTTTAAACCAGAATCTTGAATAAGTTTTCCTGTATAATGCCCTGGAGCACGTTTAAATGTACTTCCTGCTGAATTGGCTTCTAAAGGTTGTTTTTCTTCTCTTCTATTTGTTAAATCCTGAACTTTTTCTTCAATAAGCTTGTTATCACCATAATCTAACTTTATTTTTACTTCAAGTGCAATATACCCATACTTCTGTATAGCACTATTTCTATAAGATAATTCTAGTTCTTCTTTACTCAATGTTTTTATATTAAGCTCGTTGTCTATTACAACACACTCTTCAACTACATCTTTCATTTCTCCATTATAAGCCCCAGCATTCATAGCTATTGCTCCACCAATGCTCCCTGGAATACCACTTGCAAATTCAAATCCTGTCATTGAATTATTTGTACATATTTTTGCAACATCTTTCAATTCTGCACCACATTGAGCTATTAGGTATTCCCCTTGAACTTTAATATCATTCAATTGTGATGTCTTAATTATTAAACCTCTAAATCCACCATCTCTAACAAGAACATTTGATCCATTCCCAAGTATATAGTATTTTAACTGATTTTTTTTGCAAAAATTTATCATTGCAATAATATCTTCATAATTATTTGGAATAGCGAATAAATCTGCTGTTCCCCCTACTTTAAAAGTAGTATGATTCTTCAATGGCTCATTTATAATCAATTCACAATCTTGGAGATATTTTTCTAGTTTTTCTTTAATTTTTAAAGTATTATCCACGACACACCTCTATTTTACTTTTTTTATCACATATATAGTATAATGGATATTCAATTTCTTTATCAAGTGAAAAAAAACAAAAACGCAAAATATTTAAGCATAAAGCCTAAATATTTTGCGTTTTACAAACTTTTTTATAAACTTTTACATTTCTGGAGCTTCAAAAGTTTTTAATTCATCTAGTGTAGAAGGTACTTTAATATTACCATCAACTATCATACCACGATATTTTTCAACTAAAGCCATTATTTCACTATCAACTTTATCTTTAGTTGTATCTGCAACCCCAACTCCATCTTCAGCTAAACCTAATTCTACTACTTTTCCACCTTCAAATTTTTCATTAGCTAAATCTTTTATTGCAGTATATGTTCCAGTATCAACTCTTTTTATCATACTTGATATAATTATGTCTTTATATTTTGGTAATGTTTCACTTTGGTCCATATCAACACCTATAGCATATGCTTCTTTTCCTGCTTTAACAGTTTCATCTACTATAGTGAACATTCCTATTCCAACACCACCAGCTGCATGATATAGAACATCGCATCCCTCATCAATAAGAGCTTTACCTAATTCATATCCCTTATTAACATCACTAAAGCTATCTGCGTATTTTACAGTTTTTCTATCCATTAATAATTTTCCTGCTTCAGGATTTACACTCATAACTCCTGCTGCAAATCCAACTTCAAATCTGTTAATTAATTCAAAATCTTTTCCACCTATAAATCCGATTTTATTAGTCTTTGTCATTTTACCAGCTATAACACCAACTAAGAAAGATCCTTCATGCTCTTTAAATGACACTGATTGAACATTAGGTAAATCAACAGATGAATCAATAATTACAAATTTATTATCTGGATATTTTTGTGCAACATTTTTTAATGACTCTGCCATTTGGAATCCTACTCCAAATACTAAATCAGCACCATCATCAACAAGCGTTTCTAAGTTCTCTTCATAATCTTCTTTACTTGATGATTCAATAGCTTTATATTGAATTCCAAATTCGTCTTTTGCACGTAATGCACCTTCATTTGCACTTTGGTTAAATGACTTGTCATTTATACCACCTTCATCTGTAACTAATCCTACATAATACTCTTTACCCTTCTCTCCCTCATTCTTTGGTCCTTCTTTATTTTCTTCTGTTTTACAAGAAACAAGAGAAATTAATAACAGAATAGAAATTAAAATACTAAATATTTTTTTTAATTTCATACTATTCTCCTCCTTGAATATTTTTATTGTAATAATATTATTTACATAAAGAGATAAAATATTTATAATATTTTAATTCAAAGAAGAAAGAAAAGAGAACCTAAAAAAAAGAATAAAGAAAAGAGAAGAAAAAATAAATATTGTTAATATTCTTCATGCTTCAGAATATCTTTAATCTATAAAAAAATATAAGGGTCTTTTACTATATAAAAGACCCTTATATTTATAATTTTAGAGATTTGCAGAGCAAATCATCCAAATTTGCTCTTTATTCTTTCTTCTTTGTTCTTTGCTTCTGTAGTTCTTCATAATTGTTAGGAACTACAATATTTCCATTAATAACATTCTTCTTAGTCTCATTTAGTTTATTAACTATTTCATTATTAATGATAACATTTTTACCATTAATAACATCAATTCCCTCATTCACTATGCCCATTTCATAAATTACACCTGTAGTAAATTCATTTTTTGCTATTTCTTCTAATGCTGAGTAAATAACATTATCTATTTTCTTTTCTACTGATGCTAAATTTAATCCTTTAAATTC
Organism: Oceanirhabdus sp. W0125-5; assembly: GCF_027938815.1. Taxonomy (GTDB): domain Bacteria; phylum Bacillota; class Clostridia; order Clostridiales; family Clostridiaceae; genus Oceanirhabdus. Next base: position 2,426,511 of record NZ_CP115913.1, on the reverse strand, counting down.
TGTCTTCAAATCTTCATTTTCTATATTTTCTCCAACAATTAAAATGTCTTCGCCTTCTTCTTTTTTTTCATTTACACATGTATAAACTCCAAGTGATGCTCCCCCACTAGAACTATATATTATATCACAATTACTATCCAGTAATTGTTTTGTAATTCTATATGCTTTATTCACATCAATAAAACTGTTTAGATATTCAACATTCTCCTTATTAATAAGTTTAGCGCCTGCTTCCTTATTTACAGAATTGACACCAGAAACAAATCCAATTTCTAACTGATTAATAAGGTGTATATCTTTACCTCCAACAAACGCAATTTCATTTGTAGATGATGACATTCCTGCAATTATTCCTAATAAATACGCCCCTTCATTTTCCTTAAAAATTATAGATTGAATATTATCACCATCAATAACACTATCAATTATAAGAAATTTTGTATTTGGGTATTTTATTGCCATTTTTTCTATACTCCATCTACTAGCTTGAGATGCTCCTATTATAAGTGAAAAATTTTCTTCAGCAAATTTTTCAATACCGCTTTCATACTCACCCTCTTCAGCACAGATAGCAGCCTCATAAGCAATGTTGAAATCCTCTTTTCCTTTGTTCAGTGAAATCAATATTTTTTCGTTATAAATATTTCCTTCTTCTAATAATACTCCAATTTTATAATTTTTACTTTTATCTTTATCTTCCTTCTTTCCATCTTTACTATCACATGATATCATGGTCAAAGAAACTATAACGGTTAATAACAATATAAATATTTTTTTCATATTACTCTCCTATTTATTTCCCTTAAAATAGTTAATAATAGCATCACATGCCTTTTTATTAATAGAAGGGGTTTCTAATAATTCTTTTTCTGTTGCTTTTTTTATATTTTCAACACTTCCAAATTTCAAGAGAAGTTCTTTTCTACGCTTTTCCCCTATGTTTGGAATTTCTTCTAAAATAGAATTTAAACTTCTTTTTGTTCTCAATGATTTGTGGTACGTAATTGCAAACCTATGAACTTCATCTTGTATTCTAGTAACTAATTTCATACAATTTGATCTTTTGCTTATAGGAACTTCATAATTCTCAAATATTAATCCACGAGTTCTATGTTTATCATCCTTAACCATACCGCAAACAGGAATATCAATTCCTAGCTCATTTAATACTTCTTTTGCAACATTAACTTGTCCTTTTCCTCCATCCATCATAATCAAATCTGGAAAGACACTAAATTTGCCCTCTTCCACTTTAATTTGATTATCAGTAATTTTCTTAATTTCATTTAAACCTCTAGAGAATCTTCTAGTTAAAATTTCTCTCATGCTACTATAATCGTCTGCACCTTCTACAGTCTTTATTTTAAATCTTCTATAATCACTGTTTTTAGCTTTACCATTCTGAAAAACCACCATACAACCCACAGAATCCATCCCCATTATATTTGAAATATCATATGCTTCAATTCTCTCCGGATAATCCTGTAGTTCAAGCGCATCTGCCAATTCATTCAATGCAAGCTTATTTAATTCTTTATCAACCTTTGTCTTGTTTTTATATGTTTCAAGTGTCTCTTTTGCGTTTTTATACACCATCTGAAGAACTTTCTTTTTCTCTCCAATCTGAGGTATTTTGATCTCCACTTTCCTCTCAGCTTTAATTCTAAGCCACTCTTCTAGAATATCTTTTTCACTAATATCTTGAACAAATATTCTTTGAGGAATATATGCTGTACCACTATAAAAACTCTTAATGAATTCTTTAATCACTTCTGAGTTATTGTCTTCAATAGTATTATCAATAATAAAATTTTCTCTACCAACAATTTTGCCATCTCTCATAAAAAATATTTCAACACAACTATCACTTTCATCAGAGAAAACGCTTATAAAATCCTCATTTTCAAAACTTCCATTAATAATTTTTTGTTTCTCACATATTCTATCAACAGCATTTATTTTATCTCTGCATTTAGCAGCTTCTTCAAATTTCAACTCTGATGAAAGCTTCATCATCTCTTCTTTTAAATCTTTCAAAATACTCTTGTTTTTTCCCTTAAGTAAATCTTGAATATCTTCAATAATTCTTTCATATTCAGCTTTAGTTATTCTTTTTGCACAAGGAGCTGTACACATTCCTATATGATAATTTAGACATTCCTTAATTGCTTCCATATCAACTGAAATAGATTTTCTACAAGTTCTAACAGGGAAGTTTTTCCTTATCAATTCCATAACCTCATAAACTGCTTTTCCATCAGGATATGGTCCAAAATATTTTCCCCCATCATTAACGAAATTTCTGCTAACAAATACTCTTGGAAACTCTTCTTGTAATGTAATCTTAATAAATGGATAATGTTTATCATCCTTTAATAAAACATTATATCTAGGTGAATATTTCTTAATGAGATTACATTCAAGTATTAGCGCTTCAACTTCAGAATCTGTCACTATATATTCAAATTCCTTAATATTCTTAACCATCTGTTTAACCTTTTCTGGATGATTTTTAGAGGATTGAAAATATTGTCTAACTCTATTTTTTAATACTTTCGCTTTTCCAACATATATAATCTCCCCATTAGAATTTTTCATCAAATAAACCCCTGGACTCTGTGGGAGATTCTTTAAATGATATTCAAAATCAAACATTGTCTTACCACCCTTCTTTATCAAAACTAGTAAATATTATTTGTCATTAAAATCGTAATATTGAAACAAATGTATAATGTATAATTGATAATGTATAATGATGGATGTTTTGCTCCGCAAAACTACATTTTATTGGTCTTTAGCACAAGAAGGCTTTACTCATTTTATCTTTAGATAAAATATTGTAATTTAAAAATACAAGGTTTCATTCCTAATGAAACGAGTAAACTATCCTTGTCTAAGGAACAGTATAATTAAAATTTCTCGGAGAGAAATGTCAATCATTATACATTTTACATTATCCATTATACATTTCTTTTCTGAAGCACAATAGTTTCTTATTACAACACCATTTATATAGTCGGCAATGTGTATATTATATAAACTACACACAATATAAGTATTACCATTTCAATAAAATCGCCAACTTTTGAACCCACTCTATAAGTAATTATACCCTTAAATTTCTTTTTTGTAATTGGATAAAAAAGTGGTAATCCACCCTTTGTGAAGCTATCACAAAACAAATGTGATCCATACCCTAGAATAAATAAGTGAGTTAAGTCTTTATACTCATATTTTGTTCCAGTATAGTGAATTACAAACATGAATAACATCATACCAACAAGACTATGTGTTATACCATTTCTATGTGAGGTGAATCCAATCATTATAAATAAAGCCCCGAGCGCTTTTAGTGCATGTTCACCAAAATATAAATAATCAAACCATAATACAGTTATTCCTAAGCAAATAAACAAAGCTCTTTTCCCCTCTTTACTCTTAACAGGCAGAACAAACTTACTTGCTTTGCTCTTAGGATGATCTATATCTGGCAGAAGACTAGCTCCTACTACAAATGCTAATTCAAATATACTAAAATTTCTCTGCATAAGACTACTAGCAGCAATATACGCTGTAGCCCCTACACCTGCATGTGTTATTCCTCTCATAACTAATCCCTCTATATAAGTATTATTTTTCTTAAGTTCATCATATTAAAAATACCTTATAATATGACTTTTATACCTATCATTATATCATTTTAAAGATATTTTTCATACATACGTTCGTAATTTTAATAAATTATACATAATTACACATAGAAAAAGAAGCTAGACACCTAGCTTCCCAAACTAATTCTATTCTATATATTACTTGAAATATTTAACTTTTAATAAACCTTAACGTCAAATCTATCTAATTTATCTACAATTGCATTATTCATATAAATATATATTTTATTTGGTTTAACAAAGTCATTCTCTTCGTAAGTTCTAAGCTCTTTATTAAGCTGATAATTTTCCGTTATACTTCCCTTTTCTTTACTCCACTCTAATTCAATATTATAGTATAACTTTTCTCTAACTTCAGTATCCTTATAGACCCAATCATAAACATTTCCATTCTCATCAATTATAAAATCAATCATAGTATAATTATAGTCCAAAAATCTTCTGTCAAAAAACTTTGGGATATACCCTATATCGCTTGATAATGCTATATTATACACTTCTTTATGGGACTCATTTTCATGCAATTTAACCGTCTTATCTGCTTCACTCTCTAAGGAATAGTTAAGCCCTTTACAGTTTAATTCATTTGCATTAACATCATACTCAATAAACCTACTAGTTCTTGAAGATAGTATTCCACCATCACCAACAAGTTTCAGCTCATTAAATTCATCAAAGTAAATACTTTTGAAATAAAGTGAAATCTTCTTTGCTCTTGTCATAGTTCCATTATCAAGTACTACTTGATCTTTATACTCAGTTTTTATAAGATCATACTCTTTATTTTCCGAAAGCAGCTTCACTCCCTTTAGATCATCTAACTTAAACTTATTTAATCCATCCAACTTTTTTTCATCTAAAACTAATTTTGTGTATGTTGGGTAAGCCTCTAATATTTTTACACTAAATTTTAAACCATTTATGTCTACCATCTTGTCTTTAACTAAAATAACTGGTTGAATATCAAATTTTTCTTTATCCACATCAATTTCAATAGTCCAATCCCCATCATATTTAATGAATTTTCCGTATTTATTTAAACACTCAATACCATTAAACTCAAACCTAAGTTTATTTGGGATTTCATTATTTTCATTTATATAATCATTACTTTTTAAATCAAACTTTCTTTTAATTTTATTGTTTTCAGAACTTATTATATCTTGATTATAAAACCCTCCAAAATCTCTATTCAAGTTTCCATTTGAACCTATACCTTGACCCCCTACTCCACTGTCTGTATCCCATTCTGCATATATCATTTCTTTATTAAAAGCAACTTCTCTTTCAGTAAATTTTTTATCCCCCATCATATCTTCTATTGTATATTCTATAGACCATCTATCTCCATAAAGTTGTATAGAATCTATCGTAACCTTAATTCCATTATCCTCAATTGATTTATTCACATACTGAACCATACCATGCTTTTTTGCTTCATTTATACTTTCAGTTTCTGCATATAGATTATTTATCAAAGGTATCTTTTTTATATATTCTGCAAGGGCAGGATTCATTCCAGCACCAATAAAAGTAATAATCATTAAAAATGCTACTCCTAGCTTCATTGTTCTCTTATTTCTTTTTCTCTTTTTACCCATTTTCAATCCTTTATTAACAGCTAAATTCAGTTCTTTATCTATCATATATATTCCCCTCCAATGCTATCTGTAGTTTCTTTTTACTTCTGTTCAGATTACTTTTAATGGTACCTTCAGGGTATCCTAGAATCTTTGAAATTTCCTTAACAGTCATATCATGATAATATCTAAGTATCAAGATGTTTCTAGATTTTTTATCAATTTTCATGATTTCTTGTCTTAAATCTAATAAATCTTCTCTGTGTGTCTCTGATTTATTTATGCTTAAACAATTTTTCAGAAGCGCTTGTACCTTTTGTTTTCTTATGAAATCATTTGAAGTATTAATTACTATTCGTATGAACCATGTTTCAAAAAATTCAGCTTTCTTAATCTTTTTTACTCCTACAAAGGCTCTGCACACTGCCTCGCTAACAATATCAAGGGCATCCTCTCTGTTTCTTACATAGCCATAAGCCATACTATATGCCTTTCCTTTTAATTTATCCATTATTATAGCAAAAGACTCTTCATCGCCATTTATCGCTTTTGAAATTAGCTCCTCCTTATTCATTTTTGTTTTCCCCTTTCATTTTGAGTATACTCATATAACATTTATTTTGTTTCTCATCTCTTAGACTTGATAATTTATCAAAACGTTCCATAAAATATAAAAATAATTAAATAATCTTTATACTTTAATAAATTCTGTGTTATTACAAATTTCAAACAAAAAAGGGGTTCACTCTTTTACCCCCATAAAATATTGTATATAAAATACAATATTTTATCTAAAGATAAAATGAGTAAATACCCTTTCTCCTATAGAACAATACAATGTAGTTTCTGCCAAAAGCAGAAACATCCATCATTCTCCATTCTCAATTCACAATTCTCAATTATTTTACAAGTCCTAGCTTATCAGCATATTCAACCAACTCTCTAGCAATTGTAGCTGCTCTTCCTCCTCCAACTCCACCTTCTTCAATTAATACCACAAAAGAAATTGAAGGTTCTTCATTACCTGCAAATCCTACAAACCATGAATGAGGTGGGCGTTGAGGTGTATTTTCATGCTCTGCGGTTCCAGTTTTCCCGTATACATTTAATCCAAAAATTTTAGCGGCTTTACCTGTACCTTCATCTACAGTTTTCTTCATATATTCCTTTACTAATTTAGCATTCTTTGTTGATATAATTCTTTCTACTTTAACTGGATTAAGTTTCTTAACTATTTTATCGTTCTCAAGAACTTCTTGTACAAGAAATGGCTTCATAAATATTCCATTGTTAGCTATTACATTAGCTGTAATCAATATTTCCATAGGTGTCGCAAGAACACTATTCTGTCCGATTGCACTTTGCGCCAAGGTACCAATTTCTTGATAACCCACATCTGGAAATCTGCTATTATCAATTATAATTCCATCACAGGAAGTATTCTTATTAAAATAAAATCTTTCAGCAGTATTTTTCAACTTTTTATTTCCTAATTTGAGCCCCAAATCACCAAAATAAACATTACTAGAAACTTTAAAGGCTTCTTCAATATCAATATCTCCATGAGGTTTACTTTCATAATTAGTTAATACATCAATTCCATTATATTTTAAGACACCAGTGTCTTGAATCTTATAATCTTCCACACCTTCTATATGCTCTAGCGCAGCTATAGCTGTAATAATTTTAAATGTTGAGGCAGGAGGATACATTCCTGAAACAGCTCTATTTATCAATGGGCTATTTTTGTCAGTTGAAATTATCTTCCAATTCTCCTGTAGATAATTTGGATCATATGATGGAGCTGAAACCATTGTATATATTTCTCCACTTTTAGGATTCATCATTATTACTGCGCCTCTACTTTTACCCATTAGACTATATGCTCTACGTTGAAGCTTTTCATTAAGTGTTGTTTTTAAATCATACCCTTTATTTAAATTTTCTTTTTTAGAAAATGTAGTAAATATTCCACCTCTTCTCTCTCCCATAAGCTCAAGATCATATGTATTCTGAAGTCCAGTCAATCCATAAACAGGATCCATATACCCAAGTACGTGAGCAAAAGCTTTTCCACCATTATATTTTAATTTATTTGTGCCGCCTTCAACCTTGCTTTCAGTTAAATAATTACCATCTCTATCTAGAATATTCCCTCTTACAACTTCTCGTCTTTTACTCCACAGCCTGTTATTATACACGCTCATGACTACATTTCTACCATTAAATATATAATAAAAACCTATGTAACTTATTATTAAAATAAAAAGCACTAAAAAAACTACCAAAACATTTTTCATGCTTTTTCTTTTCATAAATTCCCCTCCTCAGAGATCTTTTGTATAATACCTAAAGAAAAATAAACTGTAAGCATGGAACTTCCTCCATAGCTTATTAATGGCAGAGTTATTCCTGTAAGTGGTATAACTCCCATAATTCCACCGATTATAACTAAGGTTTGAGCTGCTATCATAACACTTAATCCAGATATTGCTAACATAGAAAACTTATCATTAAGCATTAATGCAATTCTCATTGCTCTATAAAAAATAATAAAATATATTATTAAAATTGCTATTCCTACTAAAATCCCCATTTCTTCGCAAATTGCTGCAAAAATATAATCCGTAGTTATCTCTGGAATAACATTGGGATTACCAAGTCCTAATCCTGTTCCAAAAAATCCTCCAGAACATATTGAAATTAATCCTTGAATTACCTGATAAGACTCATTATAAGCGTATTTCCAAGGGTCTCTCCAAATTAACACTCTTCTTCTAACATGATAAAAAAGCTTATAACTCAATCCGGCTCCCATTGTAAAAAGAATAAAAGATACCAAAACATATTTTCCTTTTTCGGTTCCAAGATATAACATTACTACTGCAATAATAAATATTATCAGTGCGGATCCTAACTCTCTCTGCAATACCATAAAACCTAATGATATCATTACTATCAATGCTGGTTCTATTAATGAAGCTATACTCCCTTTGATGAACTTATATTTTTTAACGTTACCATAATCGTTTAAAGCACTTGCTAGATATAATACTAAAAACACCTTCCCCATTTCTGAAGGTTGAAAAGTAAACCCGCCAATAACAATCCAGTTGTTAGCTCCTCCTATTCTTGTACCAAACAACATTGCCATACTCATAAACATTAATGTCAAAATCATAAAAAAATACTTATATTTTAATAAGTATTTAAATCTCTTAATTATAAATTGGATAAAAATAAATACCCCAATTCCAACCATCATCCAAACAACTTGCTTCTTCGCCTCTGATACTTTTAATCTGTAAAGCATTACTATACCAATCATAGATAATGCACTTGATAAAATAAATATAAACTTATCTCCCATTGGATATATTTTTTTAAGAATCAAATTACCACAAAAAAATCCACCAAATACAACTACTCCAATAATTATAGGCAGAAAATCAAAATGATTGTTTATAACAGTAAGATTAAAAAAACAAGCTGCAATAAATCCAAATATACATAAATTTAATTTAGTATCATATGATGAATTCTTTAACATCCCTATCTCCTCTATACAATAACTCTAAAAACAGAAGTGCCCACTTTAATCAGATCACCTGAACTCAACCACACCTTCTCAGTTATTTTCTCATTGTTTAAAATTGTACCATTTGTACTGTTCAAATCTTCAATATAGTATCCATCTCCCACAAGCTTAATAACAGCATGTTTTCCTGATACAAACTTTTCTTCAAGCTGAACCATATTCTTTTTATCTCGACCAATAGACAACTTTTGAACAACAGGTATTAATGACCCATGCTTTAAGTTAGTATTATTACCTGGATCTAGTACTTCAAGTCCTATTGTTTTAACTTGTTGGCTAGTTTTTTTCTCATTTTTGTTAATGTCCTTGTACATAACTTTTAAGGCATAATAAATAATTCCATATATAAAGACAATAATTAATAATTTAAAAATCAAACTCAATTTACTCAATAACATAATAATTCTCCATATAATAATAAGGTTAGTATTATTATACTAACCCATTTTAATTTAATTATAACATTTTTTTCAAATATTGTCCTGTATAAGAATTTTTCACCTTAGCTACTTCCTCAGGTGTTCCAGTGCAAAGTATAGTTCCTCCACCTTCTCCACCTTCTGGTCCAACATCAATAATATTATCACAACTCTTAATTACATCAAGATTATGTTCTATAACAATTATAGTATTTCCACCATCAACTAATCTTTGCAAGATACTTATTAATCTATTAACATCATCTATGTGAAGACCAGTTGTCGGCTCATCAAGAATATACAAGGTTTTTCCCGTACTTCTTTTTGATAATTCGGTGGCAAGTTTAATTCTTTGGGCTTCTCCTCCTGATAATTGAGTTGATGGTTGACCTAATCTAATATATCCAAGTCCCACATCATTTAGTGTTTGAATCTTTTTCACTATTCTAGGATGATTCTCAAAGAATTTGAGAGCTTCTTCAACAGTCATTTCTAAAACATCGTTAATACTTTTACCTTTATATTTAACTTCTAATGTTTCTCTATTATATCTTTTTCCTTTACATACCTCACAAGGTACATAAACATCAGATAAAAATTGCATTTCTATTTTTATTATTCCATCACCTTTACATGCTTCACATCTTCCGCCTTTAACATTAAAACTAAATCTTCCAGGTTTATAACCTTTCATTCTAGCTTCAGTTGTAGAAGAAAACACTTCTCGTATCAAATCAAATACACCAGTATATGTAGCAGGATTTGATCTTGGTGTCCTTCCTATAGGACTCTGGTTTATATTTATAATCTTATCAATATTCTCATGACCTAATATTTCTTTATGTTTACCAGGAACTTTTTTACTTTTTGAAATTTTCTTAGTTAGCCCTTTATATAGTATTTCATTCACCAGAGTACTTTTCCCTGATCCTGAAACACCAGTAACACAGTTAAACACGCCTAAAGGAAAATCAACATTAATATTTTTAAGGTTATTTTGTTTTGCTCCAACAACTGAAATCTTATTTCCATTCACTTCTCTTCTCTGCTCTGGAATATGGATACACCTTTCTCCTCTAAGATATTTACCCGTAATAGATTGCTCACATTTCTTAACTTCTTCTACTGTTCCTGCAGCAATAATTTCTCCACCATGTTCCCCAGCTCTTGGTCCAATATCAACTAGAAAATCAGCTTCTCTAATTGTATCTTCATCATGTTCCACAACTATAAGTGTATTCCCAATATCTCTCAAATGCTTCAAAGTCATGATTAATTTATCATTATCACGTTGATGAAGTCCAATACTTGGTTCATCAAGTATATATAATACACCAACTAAACTAGAACCAATTTGTGTTGCCAATCTGATCCTTTGAGCCTCTCCACCTGAAAGTGTTCCTGCTGCTCTAGTTAAGTTTAGATATTGAAGACCAACATTTTTTAAGAAGTTCAATCTATTTTTTATCTCTTTAACTATTTGGTCTGCAATTATTTTATCCTTCTCACTTAACTCTAATTTTTCAATAAACTCAAGTTCATCTCCTATAGACATTTCACAATATTCATTAATATTTTTCCCACCTACTGTTACAGCAAGAACATTATCATTAAGTCTTGCACCTTTACATTTTGGGCAAGGATTATCATTCATAAATTCTTCTATACTTCTTTTAATATAATCTGAAGAGGTTTCATAATATCTTCTTTTCAAATTATTAATTATTCCCTCATACTTGTGTCTATAAGTTCCTGTTTGAAAATCCTTGGTAAACTCAACAGTTAACCTTTCATCACACCCATATAAAAGGGCATTATATGCCTCATCACTCACATTAGCTATAGGCTCTTCTAATGAAAATCCATACACTCCTGCTAATGCTTTCAATACTGATAATCTCCAAGAATCTTCTTTTAAGCTATTTTCTCCAAAAGCAGCTATAGCTCCCTCCATAATACTTTTGCTTTTATCAGGTATTATAAGATCTGGATCTATTTCCATTAAAGTTCCTAATCCATCACATTTGTCACATTTACCAAATGGCGAGTTAAATGAAAACATTCTTGGTGCCAATTCTCCAATACTTATTCCACAATCAGCACATGAGAAGTTTTCACTAAATAAAATATCCTCTTTTCCAATTATATTAACTATTACCAATCCATCCGCATGAGATAATCCCATTTCAAGAGCTTCACTTAACCTGCTTTCTATACCTTCTCTAACCTTTAATCTGTCTATAACAACTTCAATATTATGTTTTTTATTTTTATCTAACTTTATTTCGTCTTCTTCTAAATCAAATATTTCTCCATCTATTCTGGCTCTTACATAACCATTTTTCTTGATGTTTTCAAGTACTTTTATATGCTGCCCTTTTCTTCCTCTTACTACAGGAGATAGAATTTGAATCTTACTTCCTTCTTCCAATTCCATAACTCTATCAACCATTGTATCAACACTTTGCTTTGAAATAATTTTTCCACACTTTGGACAATGTGGAACTCCAATTTTTGCATATAACAATCTTAAATAATCGTATATCTCTGTTACAGTTCCTACTGTTGATCTTGGATTTCTACTTGTTGTTTTCTGATCTATAGAAATTGCTGGAGATAGCCCCTCAATATATTCTACATCTGGTTTATCCATTTGTCCCAAGAATTGTCTAGCATATGATGATAAAGACTCTACATAACGCCTTTGCCCTTCTGCATATATGGTATCAAATGCTAATGATGACTTACCTGAACCTGAAAGCCCCGTGAAAACTATGAATTTGTCTCTTGGCATCTCTAAATCAACACTTTTTAGATTATGAACTTTTGCACCTTTAACAACAATCTTATGTTTCATTTTTTTCTCCTTTTCAGTTAATCAAACTTTTTAGCTCAATTTTTATTCTTCAATTTTACTCTTCATTTCTTCTATTTTATCTCTTAATTCAGCCGCTTTCTCAAATTCTAAATTTTGAGCAGCTTCCATCATTTCTTTCTCAAGTGTTTTTATATTTAATAGTATTTCTTCCATTGTAAATATTGAATCTTTTTGAGATACTGAATACTCGTCAACTTCTTCAGCAACAGTTGCTTCAATAACATCTCTAATATCTTTCATTACAGTTCTAGGAGTAATATTATGCTCCTCATTGTATTTCATCTGTATCTCTCTTCTTCTTTCAGTTTCTTTAATAGCTGCATTCATAGCATTACTTATGGTATCTGCATACATTATAACCGTACTCTCTGAATTTCTAGCCGCTCTTCCTATTGTCTGTACCAATGATGTTTCAGATCTTAAAAACCCTTGTTTATCAGCATCTAATATTGCTACTAAAGCAACTTCAGGTATATCTAACCCTTCTCTTAAAAGATTAATTCCTACAAGAACATCGTACTTACCTGTTCTAAGTTCTTTAATTATCTTCATTCGTTCAATTGTTTTAATATCAGAATGTAGATAATTTGTTTTTACTCCCATATCCTTTAGATACTTTGTCAAATCCTCAGACATTTTTTTTGTCAAAGTAGTAATTAGAACTCTAAAACCTTTATCAATAGTTTCTCTTATAGCACCATAAAGATGATCAATTTGTCCTTTTGTTTCAACAACCTCAATAACTGGATCTAGCAATCCAGTTGGTCTAATAATCTGTTCAGCTATAATCTCTGTATGATTATTTTCATATTCTCCTGGTGTAGCGCTAACAAAAATTGTTTGATTAAGTTTTTGTTCAAATTCATTAAATTTAAGAGGTCTATTATCAAATGCACAAGGTAGTCTGAATCCATATTGAATTAAATTTTCTTTACGAGATCTATCTCCACCATACATTGCTCTAACTTGCGGTAATGTTACATGACTCTCATCAATAAACAAAAGAAAATCGTCTGGAAAGAAATCTAATAGAGTATGAGGTGCAGTTCCTGGTTCTCTTCCATCAAATATTCTGGAATAATTCTCTATTCCACTGCAGTATCCCATCTCTCTTATCATCTCAATATCAAATCTTGTTCTCTGCTTAAGTCTCTGAGCTTCTAAAAGAAATCCGTCTCCCTCAAGTTCCATAAGTCTATCTTTTAATTCACCTTCAATTTGAATAATAGCATCTTCAATTTTCTCTCTGGAAGTTGCAAAGTGAGAAGCAGGAAATATAACTGTATGCTTCATGCGACCTACGGCATCTCCAGTTAGAGCATCAAACTCCCTTATTCTTTCTATCTCATCTCCAAAAAACTCAACCCTTATTCCGTTACTTGATGAAGAAGCAGGAAATATATCTAGCACGTCCCCTCTAACTCTAAACGTTCCTCTTACAAAGTTAATATCATTTCTTTCATATTGAATGTCTACAAGTTGTCTAATAACTTCATTTCTTTCCTTTATCATACCCTCTCTTAAGGAAACAGAAAGCTTCTTGTATTCCTCCGGATTACCTAATCCATATATACAAGAAACAGAAGCTACCACAATAACATCTCGTCTTTCAAATAAAGCCGAAGTAGCTGAATGACGCAATTTATCTATTTCATCATTTACAGATGCATCTTTTTCAATAAATGTATCAGTTTGAGGAATATATGCTTCTGGTTGATAATAGTCATAGTATGACACAAAATATTCTACACAACTATCCGGGAAGAACTCTTTAAATTCTGAACAAAGTTGTGCAGCTAAGGTTTTATTATGTGCTAAAACTAGAGTTGGCTTTTGCACTCTCTCAATAACATTAGCCATTGTAAATGTCTTTCCAGACCCTGTTACTCCTAATAAAGTTTGAAATTTTTTATTGTTGTTTACGCCTTCTACCAGTTTATCAATAGCTCTTGGTTGATCTCCTTTGGGTTTATATTCTGAAACTATTTTAAATTCATTCATAAGCTCCTCCGTAAACATATGTTCGTTATATATTATTTTAGTATTCATTTCAAATAATGTCAAGAACTAAAACTTTGTACATTTTTAAAAACTCAAGGTAACATTAAGTTACCTTGAGTTTTCATTTTTATCTTCAATTACATTTTTAATAATATCCTTAAATTTAGTTTTTGATACACTTTGATATTCTTTTTTTGGTACAAATATAATTCCAAATCGTTCTGATTTACTTATTTTTTCATATACTACTTCTAATATCTTCTCATCATTTCTTTTTAATTTTAAAACAATTTTACTTCCACATTCTTTTAATAACTTAGGAAAAGAAATTTCATCTTCAATTATATCTCCATTAACGCTTAAAAGAATATCTCCACTTTTAACACCAATCTTATCTGCTAATGTATTTTTACCAACTTCTAATACCCTTATTCCTTCTTTTTCATTAAAATATCTTGGCTTATCATTCTTCTCTTTATACCTCTCAAACTTAATCATGAGTTCATGAAGTACTGGCATAATTATTACAGCAATAAGTTGAAGAAAATATGAGTCAATAATTAACTGAGATATTCCTACTAATACGAAACCAAACACAAAAATCAAGCTTCCTGAAAAAAAACTCTTACCTCTTTTACTTTTTGTGAAAGTTACACTATTATAACCTATAATAGCTACAACAGGTATCATTGATAACATTAAACTTTCAAGTTGAATATTACTTAAGGTTCCTTTTAAAATTGGCCACCAATTACCAATTGCAATCTCTTTTCCAAAATAATATTGTTCTTTAACCATAAAAACCATTAAAACCATAGGAATTGTATAATATCTGTTAAGAGCAAATCCTCCAATAGTCTCATTTTCTCTTTTGGTAAATACCGGTAAAGCACCTTTTTGACCATCCAATGCCACAATAAAACCTTCAATAATGTGCAATACCCCAATTAAAGCAATTAATGAAACTATATTTATATCTAAAATATCTATTTTATTTACTAAGAAAAATTCACTAATTAAGATATTCATTAAACTTAATATACCTAAAATTGCTCCAGAATAAGAAAAACAAATAAACCTCGGTTTTAACATCATTAGTATCACAGATATTAAAAACATTAATATTATTGCACTACCATCTTTAAATGTAATCCCAAGAGAGGTGCTTATTATACTTGCACCTATCCCTCCTAGAATACCCAAAACGATTTGAGATAAAGTTAGTTCTAAAGCACTATGTCTTTCACTCCCTAAAATCATCTTCTCAATCATTCTACTTTTTTTATTTTTACTATACAATACTAATCCCAATACGAATAAAATTACCAGAAAAGCGGGGTTAGTTATGGTATAGCTTATAGCTTTTAATGAGTAAACCACTATATCCATCTAACTTATCTCCGTTCTAATTCCCTATCTTTCCTTTAATTACTTCTAAAGCTTTCTGATATTGATTGTCAGTTTCCCTTTCACCTCTTTTGAAGTTTTCTTCGTCTAATACAACCTCAATTTCAGGCATTATACCTTTCTTATGAATATTCTCACCCTCTGGTGTATAATACTTTGATACTGTTAGCTTTAAAGCTGTTCCATCTCCAAATCCATCAATTTTTCTACTTAATATTGTTTGAACAATTCCTTTTCCAAAGCTTTTTTCTCCAATTAAAGTAGCTCTATCATAATCCCTAAGAGCTCCACTAAGTATCTCTGATGCACTTGCTGATCCTTTATCTATAAGTACTACTGTTGGGATATCTTGAGCAATTCCCCCCTGTGATTTATAAACACGTTCATTATCATATTTATCTACAGTGTATACAATAGTCTTACCTTTAGGAATAAAATTCGATGCCACTTCAGTACATGCACTCACAAGCCCCCCTGGATTTCCTCTTAAATCAAGAATTAATCCCTCTGCACCTTTTTCTTTTAATTCATTCAATTTATTCTTAAAGTCATCAGATGTTGTTTCTGAAAACATTGTAATTCCAATATACCCTATGTTCTCATCAATCATCTCTCCACCTACTGTTTGCAGTTTAATCTCAGCTCTAATTATATCAACATCAAAAGGCTCTGTTCCTTCTCTAATAATGTTTAGAGTAACTTTACCACCTTCTTTTCCTTTCATCATTCCTACAGCTTTATCAATATCTTTACCAATCTCTATATTATTCACTTTATTTATGATATCACCAGGTAGTAATCCTGCTTTATCTGCAGGTGAATCTTTAAATGGACTTATTACAACCACATTATCCTCAATAACTCCCACAGTTATTCCAAGTCCTACATAACTACCACTTGTTTCCTGTGATAATCTTCTATAATCTTCTTCATTAAGATATCCAGAATAAGGATCTTCAAGCGCTTCTACCATCCCTTTATACGCACCATCAAATAACTCTCTATCGTGAATCTCTTGAATTTTATTATAAAGCAATTTCATTCTATCGCTAAATTCCTTGAATTCACGTTCTTCCTTGGATAAATTGCTATAATCTTTTATCTCAGCCTTTTCATTTTTCTCAGCGTAATCTTTTTCAATATTTTCTATGCTAAGAGTTTCTGCATACTCCTCATTAAATGAAAGTATCATTCCCTCATAAGCTTTTTCAAATAAAGCTTTACTATCAATTTTTCCATCATAATATTCATATATCTTATCGTAAATTAATCTTAATCTATCATCAACATAGGATAATTTCGTATCGTGTTCTTTAGCAGATTCTTTAATAGATTCTTTACCAACCTTAAACTCGACTCCACTTCTCCCAATGTAGATTGTAAATCCATTAAAAATATATACTGAAAGAATACTTGTTAGAATAACAAGTATTACACCAATTCCAATAATATTTCTAAATTTTCTTTTAACATCTCTTTTACTTACCCATTCATCCGAGTTATAATAATCACTTTTTTCAATTAACTCTTCTGAGTTTTTAAGCTGATTTTCATGTTTTTCATCATGTTCAAAGGAATTGCCACCCTGCATCCATATCACCTCATATAATTATAAATTTAAAACATATTAATTTTTCTATTGCCCCTATAAAATTTAAATATGAATAATATTTAATTAAACCTTTAAGAATCTTCTAATTGATAATACACTACCAAAAGATCCTATGAAAATTCCTCCTAAAATAAACTGCCATACCATATGTTTTAATATAACATTAGGAGTTGCAAAAGAAACGAATAAAATATTTCTTAGCATATCATATATTAAAATATAAAATCCATATAGAATAACTAAAGAAATTACACTTCCCACTAAGCCAATTATAATTCCTTCTATAATAAACGGACATCTAATAAACCAATCTGTAGCACCTACATATTTCATAATATTTATTTCTTTTTTCCTAGAGTAAACGGTTAATTTTATTGTGTTCATAATAAGGAATATTGATACAATAAATAGCAATATAAAAATGACTATAGCAGAAACCTTCATAACACTTGTTATTTTAGTGATTTTTTGAATTACATCTTTTGCTGTTGTAACATCATATATCCCTTCTAAATAGTTTCCATCTATATCTTTAATATTTTCAACAATCCCATCTATATATGAACTGTCCTCAGCATTTACAACAAGTACCACCGGGAAAGGATTTATCTGTAAAAACTCCTCAAATAATTTCTTTACTTCTTCAGCATCTTCTCCATGAGATTCTATAAAAGCCTCTTGACCTTCTGCCTTAGATTTTTCCTTCATATCTTTATATCCATCACTATTTTTTATTACAGCAATTAAATTATTTTTTTGCTCTATAGTAATATTATCCTCTAAAGCAACTCTTATTTCTAATGTAGATCCTATTTGATCCATAAACATCCTTATATTTAAGGCTACCATTAAGAATAAACCAAAAATCAACAATGTTGTAGTAACAGTAGCTATAGAAGCAAAGGTTAAAGTTTTATTCCTAGATAAACTTTTAGAAGCATCTGATGTAAAATATCTGAAAGTATTAATCTTCATAGTGATACCTCCCCCTTCTCTCATCTCTAGCGATAACACCCTTTTCTATTGCTATAACTCTTTTTTTCATAATATCTACAATATCCTTAGCATGAGTAGCCATCACTATAGTAGTACCAGCTCTATTAATATCACTTAATATTTCCATAATCTCTAATGCAGTTTCTGGGTCTAAATTTCCTGTTGGCTCGTCCGCAATTAATAGAGATGGATTATTAACTATAGCTCTTGCTATTGCAACTCTCTGCTGTTCCCCTCCGGAAAGTTCATGTGGAAAAGCCTTATACTTCTTTGAAAGCCCTACCAAAGATAAAACCATAGGAACCTTCTTTCGAATATCTTTATGTGACGCTTCAATTACTCTCATTGCAAAAGCAACATTTTCATATACATTTAAGGATGGTATTAACCTAAAGTCCTGAAACACAACCCCTACTTTTCTCCTATAATAAGGTATTTTGTTATGTGGCAATCTGGTTATATCCTTTTTATTCACAAGTATTCTACCTGTTGTTGTTTCAACCTCTTTCATCAATAGTTTAATAAAAGTTGATTTTCCTGAACCACTAGGTCCAACCATAAATACAAAATCCCCTCTATCAATTTTAACATTTACGTTAGAAAGAGCTAACACGTTGTTATCATAAATTTTAGTTACATTTCTGAACTCTATCATCCTAATCTCCCCTCAAAACTGAAATCATAAATGTCTATAGTTATTTTTAATTATAACACAATTATTCATAAATTTTAGATTTGTTAATATTTTTTTCAATATTTATCACAGAATATTACAACGCAAAAAAGGCGCTTTGCGCCCTAAATCATTTTTTTATTTTAGTACCTTAACTATATTCCAAACATATAGTATCTCAACACATCAATGATAGCCAAATAAACGTATTGAACTACACAAATTGTAAAAATCACACCAACTAAGTTCATTTTATAAAAATGTTTTCTCCACTCTTTTTGATGATTTAACTCTCTCATATGTTTTGGTTTTACAAATGCTATAGCAGCAATAAATAATCCAAATGAGGAAATCCATACACCAATATTAAATATCCATGATAATGTATATCCTACAGATAATACAGAATTTGTTATTCCTAAAATTATACCAACTATTGTCCCTATTAATGCTATAGGTATAAAAATTATAGTAGCAATTTTCGTACATGTAAAAATATCATAAAGTTTTTCACTCACATATCTCACTCCACTCTATGTAATAAATTAATATAATTATATCACATATAAAAATAAAGAGTAAGCCACTGAAAGCTTACTCTTTGTTAACATTTTTTAAAATTATTTTTTTAACTCTATTCCCTTTTTAACAGCTTTAACTATTTCATCAGCAGTTAATCCATACTTCACAAGTAACTCTGCTGGAGAACCACTTTCTCCAAAAGTATCTTTAACACCAACTTTTAAAACTGGAACTGGATAAGTAGAAGTTACAACCTCAGCTACTGCTGATCCTAATCCACCAATAACACTATGCTCTTCAGCCGTTACAATTACACCACAATCTCTAGCAGCTGCAGCGATTGCTTCTTCATCAATTGGCTTTATTGTGTGGATATTAATTACTCTTGCTTTAATTCCTTCTTCTGCAAGTGTATTATAAGCTTCTAACGCTGCATCAACCATCATTCCAGTAGCAATAATAGCTACTTCATTTCCTTCTCTTAATTGAACAGCTTTACCAATTTCAAATTTATATTCTTCATTATCATTAATTACGTTAACAGCTAATCTACCTAATCTTACATAACATGGTCCATTATATTCAGCAACAGCCTTAACAGCTGCTGATGCTTCCACAGCATCACTAGGACTAATAACAACCATATTAGGTATACTTCTCATTAATGAAATATCCTCTATTGCTTGGTGAGATGCTCCATCTTCACCAACAGTAATACCAGCATGTGTTGCACATACCTTAACATTTAATTTAGGATATGCAATACTATTTCTGATTTGCTCAAAAGCTCTACCAGCTGCAAAAATCGCAAAAGTACTAGCAAATGGTATTTTACCACATGTAGCTAATCCAGCTGCTACTGTCATCATGTTACCTTCAGCTATTCCCATATTTAAAAATCTTTCAGGACATTCTCCTTTAAACACTGCTGTTTTAGTTGATTTTGATAAGTCTGCATCTAAAACAACTATATTTTCGTTTTGCTTTCCAATTTCAGCAAGAGTATTTCCGTATGCTTCTCTAGTAGCAATCTTCTTCATTATTTGTCACCTCCGATTTCAGCTAAAGCCTGCTCGCACTGTTCTTTAGATGGTGCTGCTCCATGCCATCCAGCTTCGTTTTCCATAAATGATACACCCTTACCTTTTATAGTCTTAGCAACTACAACAGTAGGTTTGTCTTTAACATTTTTAGCTTCATCAATGGCATTTTGGATAGCATCTAAATCATGTCCATCTATACAAATAACATTCCAACCAAATGCTTCAAACTTTTCATCGATAGGTAGAGAATTCATAACTTTTGTTATATCTCCATCAATTTGTAGACCATTATAATCTACAAATGCTGTTAAGTTATTTAATTTATAATGTGAAGCACACATTGCAGCTTCCCAAACTTGACCTTCTCCTAATTCCCCGTCTCCTAGAAGAGTATATACTCTATACTCTTTATTATCTAACTTACCAGCTAAGGCCATTCCAACTGCAGCTGAAATTCCTTGACCTAAAGAACCAGTAGACATATCAACACCAGGTATGTAATTCATATTTGGATGCCCTTGAAGGATAGCTCCTGTTTTTCTTAACTTCATTAATTCTTCTTTCGCAAAAAAGCCTCTTTCAGCTAATGCGGCATATAACACAGGTGCTGCATGTCCTTTTGATAATACAAATCTATCCCTATCTGGATCTTGACAGTTTTTAGTATCTATATTCATCTCATTAAAATATAATGTTGTCATGATTTCAACTGCTGATAAAGATCCTCCTGGATGACCTGATTTTGATTCAGTAAGCATTTTTACAATGTCTTTTCTAAGAATTTTTGCAATCTCGCGCAATTCTTCACATGTTTTTTTCATAACTACCGCCTCCATACGAGAAAAATTCTACAAAATATGATAATTTTGTAGCTCTCTGAAATAAAATGAAATAGTTTGATTTATGTAATTTTAATTTGTTTGAATATTTTTTTCATTTTATTTCTTTAATTTATATAATCCGAAAAAAATTTACTTTTTACGGAATTACTCTGAACCTCATATACATTATAGCAAGTTTTTTCTTAAATACAATATTTTTATATGTATTTGTAATTTAAAACAAATTCTCTTATGTAAATATTTTTATGCTGTCAAAACAAGGAAAGCGCACAAAAGTGCGCTTATTTTACATTAAAGTCCCAAACTTATAAGCAAAGCTTCATCTACTTTTGCCATATCACTATCTGTCATGTGACCAATTTTTTCTTTCAGTCTTCTTTTATCAAGTGTTCTAATCTGTTCCAACAAAACTACAGAGTCTTTATTTAATCCATATTCCTCTGATGAAATCTCAACATGTGTTGGTAGCTTAGCCTTATTGATCTGGGAAGTAATCGCTGAAATTATTACTGTTGGACTATATTTATTTCCAACGTCATTTTGAATTATAATAACTGGTCTAATACCGCCTTGCTCTGAACCAACAACAGGACTTAAATCAGCATAAAATATATCTCCTCTTTTCACTATTGTCGTTGTCATTAGGCATATCACACTCCGAAAGCTGAGTCTCGTATTCATTTAACTCTAAGCTATAATTATTTATACCCCATTCACAAAGTTCTAGATTGATATTTGCCATATCCAAATATCCGCTCTTCATCTTTTCAAGTTGTGTTATTTTTTTCTTCTCTTCAATATATAATATTATAGCTTCTTTTATAAATTCATTTCTTTTTTTACTGTCTAGCTTAAGTGCTTCATTAAATTCATTATAAAGTGTTTCCGAGAGGTTAACTACTAATTTCTTATTCTGAGACATATTATTTCCTCTACCTCCTATTTAGCCGAAGCATAAATATGTATAAACCTAAGTATATTATATTTCAACTTTTGTCAATATGTCAAAGCATTTGTCGTATTTAAATTTTTTTTTTAACAAAAGGATGATTTTGTCTACACATATTTCCTTGTTTTCATCACTTTACTATTTTCGACATATACTCTTGGAACTCTTTTCCCTATCATACAAAGTACTTCATAGCTTATAGTATTTAAACAGCATGCAATATAATCTGCGTTAAGTTTATTGTTCCCATCTTCGCCAATTAATATTACTTCATCTCCTATATTTACATTATCAACCTGAGTCAAATTAATCATACATTGATCCATACATATTCGTCCTATTACTGGTACTATTGTACCATTAACTATTACTTTTGCAAACCCTGTTAACATTCTAGAATAACCATCAGCATATCCTATTGGCAATGTTCCTATAATAGATTCATCATCACATTGATACTTTCTACCATACCCAATATACTCATTTTTCTCTACTTTTTTTATGTTTGCAATTTTAGCTTTAAGACTTAGTACTGGTTTAAGATCAATTATATCTTTTTTTACTTCATCAGATGGATAATATCCATATAAAATAATTCCTGGTCTAACCATATCATAATGATATTCTGGAAGGTCAATTATTGCAGCGCTATTACCAATATGTTTTGTTTTAAAAAATATATTCCTTTCATCCAATTTTTCTATGAAATATTGAAATCTATTGTTTTGAATTTCAGAATATTCTTTCTTCTCATTGTCTGCATCGGAAAAATGTGAAAATAATCCTTCCATTTCTATGTTTTGCAATTTAGAAATTTGATATATTTCTTCAATACTTTCTTCGGTTGGTAAAAAGCCAATTCTCCCCATTCCACTATCAACTTTTATGTGAATTTTCGCAATTTTCCCTCTTTTTCTTGCCTCATTTGACAATGCTTCTGCAAATTCATAATTCAAAACAGTACATTCTAAGTCATACTCTACAATATCTTTCACTTGATCTTCCGGTGTCCAACCTAAAACAAGTATAGGTGCTTTAATTCCACCTTTCCTTAACTCAATGCCCTCATCTACTATTGCTACTGCTAATTTATCCGCGCCGTTTTTTAATAAAATTGGAGCAGTATCTAGAGCACCATGTCCATAAGCATCCGCTTTAACTACAGCCATAATCTCTTTACTTTTTGATACCCTCCTTATTTCTCTCATATTGTGTGCCAAATTATCCAGATTAATTTCAGCCCACACAGGTCTAATATTCCTCACTTTTTTATCCCCCCAATACTGTTAATCACTGTTTAGAAGTCTTTTAGTATCGAAAAAATCGTCTCTTATCTTAGCATTCCCCTCGAATTTACCATAAGTGATTCTCATTCTAACCTTTTTATCCCCATCATAAATCTCAATCCTATTAGGATTCCCATCTTCTGTATTTATGTATATCACAGCCTTATCTAAATTTCGATTATTGCTGCATAGTATTAATTCAACTAATAGATACCGTTTTCCTTCTTCTTCTGCAAATTTAGTTTTAATTTTTTCATCACAGTACAATTTTTCAATATATTTCTCTAGAAAAGTGTATTCTAAAATATTATCGTAAAACCTACTTTGAATAAGCATTTTTTTCTGTTTAATATAGTTATCAATTATTTTGTTAGGAAGAAACCATATCTGCCTGTCCTCATTAATCTTTATATAACTTCCTGTGTCTTTCTTAAAAACCTGATAAATATCAACTTCTTTTCTCTGAACGTCATTTATAACTTCAAGTTTAGCAGTACATTCATAAGTCTTTAAACCTTTTATGTATGCTATAACCTTATTTGGATCCTCTTTATTCTCACAAGATATTAAACTCATGAGAATAATTACTATCATTATAGATCCTAGTATAAACCTTCTCATTTTCAACTCCTCCATAAAATTGCTTTTCTATACTATTATTCTTATTAAATTAATTACAAATATATGATGAAATGAGAAAATCTATTGCAGTTTTTAAGTATAAAACTATTTATGATTCATGTAAATTTTATATTATAAAATCGAATACCACAATAACCATAAACTTTAAATTTTTCACGTTAAGTGGACTGTTCTTTTAAATCACGGTACCCGTGATTTTAAAAATGGATAATGGAGAATTGAGAATGGAGAATGATGGATGTTTCTGCTTGCGCAGAAACTACATTTTATTGTTCTTTAGAGAAGAGATGTTTAAACATTTTATCCAAGGATAAAATATTGTATTTATAATAACTTTTATTCTTGGAGCCATTATAGGTAAATGGTCCTCTTATAGACTTTATTTAAGTTCAAATGTAATAACAACATCAATGCCACTATTAGTTTTATTTGTAGCAGCTGTATTCGGTGGTAAAAACATAAAAAAGAAAAGAAAAAATATAAGGGAATTGAATGAATAGGATTGAATAATATATATAGATTATTAAGTAAGGTGGTAGTTTTTTATACTGCCTTTTTTTACTTAAACCAATAATGGTATGTAATGAGAAAAATGCATAATATGTTCAATTATTTTTAATATACTAATAGATATAATACGTTAATATAAGGAGTAAACAAATGGAATTAAAAGTACAAACAAATTATATTGAAGACCTAGTGCTTCATTGTTTGGCTCATATGCATGTGGATAATGAATCAGACTTATATGATATTTGTTATATTTCAAAAATCAATGAGGAAAAGTTAAAGAAATCATTTCCAACTCATTTAGATGATCAAATGGAAAAATTATCGAGAATATACAATGATAATTTTGAACGAATGGCAGCGATCAATTTTTTACCGTTTACAACTAACTCATTGGATGAGTTGGAAGGTAGTTTACTTACTCTGCCTATTTTTACAGAGCAAGATAGAGAAATTTTTATTCATCATTTTATAGAAATATTAAAGTCCGAAGATGTATTTTATCATAATTTATGGGCGAATAAAGTCTCTCAACATTCCAAAACTTTAGAGAAGTTTGAAATTGATGTTAAAGCAATGTTTGAAAAATTACCGACAGCATTCCAAAAAATACCTATACCTCTTTGCATTTCATTACAATTAGCCATGACAAAAGCTGGACGAGCAACTGCTAATCATGAGAGAATTTCAGTTGCAGTTAGGCTTTATGAAGATTATGAGAAAATGAAATTTTCATTGTTACAAGTATTACATGAATTAACTCATATGTTTACAGATAGATTATTGAAATGTCAGTTATCTATGAGAGATGGAAGCCATATGAAAGCAGAGTATATTGTTATTGTTACTGATTATTTGATTATAGAGGAACATATGCCGGAATTCATGAGCACATATTTAGAGTATATAGACATTAAATCTGCTGAATTAAAAGAAGTACTAGAAGTATATCCAGTAGAAGAAGATACATTAAGGAAGATATCTGAAATGTTGCATCTACAAATCCAGTAAGAGTAAATGTATTGATGTTAGTTGTTGAAGTTTTATCATGTTATTTAAGATAATAATCAAATTACTATAACCCATAAATAATAGAACCTATTACAAGATAATAATTATAAACCAAAAGGTTGGTGACAAATACTATTAGTCACCAACCTTTATTGTATTCTAATACAATGTTTCATTCCAATGAAACGAGTAACCCCCTATTGTCCAAGAAACAATAAAATTAAAATTTCTCGAAGAGAAATATCCATCATTCTCCATTCTCAATTATCCATTCTACATTAAATAATGGGGTGCTTTAAGTAAGTTCTTTTATAGTTTCCGAAATATTATCAATAATATCAGTGGCTGTAACAACAAATTTGTGTTCTGATACTTTATCTCCACACTCACCATGAGCATATACCCCTATGCAAGAGGCATCCATAGCTGAATATCCTTGTGCACAAAGTGATGCTATTATTCCAGTTAAACAATCTCCCATTCCACCATTAGCCATGGAACCATTACCTGTTGGATTAATATAACTAACTTCTCCATTAGTAATTATTGTATTATAACCTTTTAATACCATGATTACTCCATGTTCTCTTGCAAATTTCTTTGCAATTTCCATTCTATCACTTTGAATTTCTTTTATTTCCATACCAGTCAATCTTGCCATTTCTCCTGGATGAGGCGTAATAATAATATCAGCTTTAGACTCCTTTAATAGATGTGTTTTTCCTTCAAGTACATTTATAGCATCTGCATCGATGACAATTGTACCCACATTACTCTTTAACACTTTTTTTAGGTTATCTAAAGTTTCACTTGAATTTCCTAGCCCTGGTCCTATAGCAATACAATTCACTTTTTTAATTAAATTTTCAATTCCTTGATAGTCACCTTTCTTTTTCCACATAGCCTCAGGAACAAAATTTCTAACTCCTTGTAAGGCCTCTTCACAACTTACAAGAGTTGTTAATCCAGCTCCAGTTTTAACTACTGATTTAGTAGTTATTGTTGCTGCACCTGTCATACCTTCTGAACCAGCTATAACCACGACGTGCCCAAAATTACCTTTGTGAGAATATTTAGCTCTTTCTTTTGTCTTTTTTTGAATAAATTTTCTCTCTAAGAAAAATTCCTTATTATGAAATTTATCCACCACAAAATCAGGTATTCCAATCTTTTCTATCACTACTTCACCTGTATATTCATGACTTCCATAGTTTAAAAAACCATTCTTATATGTCTCAAAAGTAATAGTTTTACTAGCTTTAATACAATTCCCTAGCACTTTTCCTGTATCACAGCTAAAGCCTGAAGGTACATCTATGGATATAGTTTTCTTTGATGTTTCATTAATAACTGTTATTGCAAGATCATATACCCCTCTGATTTCTCGATGCAATCCTATTCCAAAAATTCCATCCACAACAACATCACTTCTTAAGATAGAGTCTCTTAAGAATTCAATATCTTCAACATTACTTATATTTGTAATCTTCACTCCCATATTACATAAAATATCATGATTTATTCCACAATCTTTACTCATTGGATTCAAACCGATTGAAAACACACTTACTTTTTTACCAGAAGTAATAAGATGCCTTGCTACAGCAAATCCATCTCCTCCATTGTTTCCCCTACCACAAATAACTACGTAATATTCCATCTCATTCAACATTAAATGTTTTATTACTCCTAATGCAGCATTCTCCATAAGTATTATACTAGGTATTCCTAATTTTTCTATGGAATAATTGTCAATTTTCCTGATTAATTCTCCCTTTGAAACTTTCATTTTTTACCTCCCACATAGCATATGCAATGGCATTATCTCTTCCATGAGATATGCTAAGATGAATAGCATAATCACCATATTTGGAAGCAATTTTTTCTGCTTCACCTTTTAATACAACTATAGGTTTTCCTAAAGAGTTCCTATCTACTATAATATCTTTAAATTTTATACCTCTAAATCCTGTGCCTAGCGCTTTTACTATTGCTTCCTTGGCTGCAAATCTTCCAGCGATAAATTCTGGTTTCATATTTCTCATTTTAAAATATTCTATTTCTCTATTATGAAACATCTTAGTTAAAAAACCTTCTCTATTAAGTGCTTTTTCTATTCTATCTATCTCAATAATATCAGTTCCAATTCCTTTTACCACATTTACCCTCCTTCTATAAGTAACAATAGTTATTATAATATTTATCTTTTATTATAATACATAAATATAAATTTTTTTAAAAATTTTATATTTATTTTTTGTAAATATTGAGTAAAAAAATAAGAGGATTATACCTCTTATAAGTTAAATCTCAATTCATCAATTTCATTACTAAAAATATCTATGAAGTGTATTGGTGATATTAAATATGTGTACGCTTTATTAAATAAACTTTTAACCTTTTCACAGTCTGAACTTATTAACTTCTCCCCATCTCTTTCAATATTAACAAGCTCTCCATTTATAAAATCTCTTCGTTCTACTTCTATACCATAGAACATCTTATTTTTTATTGCTCCTTTTTTACCTTCTACTTCTACAATTCTATAACTATAATCTCTTCTTAGTCCTTCATCTTCTATGCTCTTTTCTTTACACAATATTATCTTCATGTTCTCCCTCCCTATATATTAGCCCCCTGTTTATTTACTATATATTCATAATATCAGTTGTTTCAAAAGAAAACTGTCATAATTTATATGCTTGTACGAAAAACTTTTCTATCAATTACGACAGTTTATATATCATTATTACTATTAACATTATTTTTTTCACCTCTCACTACCAGTTACTGGTATTAACGCGTAATTATTGCGCTTTTTTGTCATATAAAGCAACCATATTTTTTAAATTAAGATGATTTTTTTTCTTAAAAATATGTATTAAGTTTTTTTCCAATAAAAAAACTGCAACAAAATTTAATCTTATTTTGTTACAGCTTCTCACAATATAATTAATGTATTAGTAAATACTTTAACATTGATGGGAAAAACGTAAATACAATTGTTATAACAACTGCTGAAATAAATGCACCAACTGCTGCACAAACAAAAGATTTCTTTTTATCAAGGTTTAGAAAACTTGCAACAGCAGTCCCTGTCCATACTCCTGTGGTTGGTAGTGGAATTGCAATAAATATTATTAATGCAAGCTCTTCGTATTTCTCGAACTTCCCTCTATTTTTATCAAGTTTTCTCTGAATAAAATTATAAAACCATCTAAAGTACTTAAATCTCCCTAAAATATCAAATATTTTATTAAATAGCAATAAAATAAACGGAACTGGAAGAAGACTTCCTACATAACTAACTAAAAATACCACAAATGGATCTATATTTGTACTTAATAGCCCATATGGAATAGCTCCCCTCTGTTCAATAATAGGAGTAGCTGACATTATTAAAATTATCAATAGTTCTCTCATTTTATCCTCCTGAATCAAAAATACACTTTTAAAATTGTTTAGTTAAGAACTTAACTTATTAAAGAAATTCAAAAGTAAAATCTGTATATAAAGAACAAATTATTTTATTTATTCTTTCTATCTAGTATCGTCAAATTTTGCTGTAGAATAACTTCATATAATATCTTATCATCTTATCTTTGTTTTAACAAGAAACAGGTAATCAATAAAAATTATGGAGAATAAAGCAAAAGACGCATTTCAGCGCCTACCTAAAAAACAAATTTTGATTTTTTATTTATTCAGAGTTTTAAAAGCCCAAAATCAGGCTTAAAACAGCCTGATTAAGAAACTTCTTCCTCTTCTCTTTTTTCTTTCGTATCAAGGAAATTTATTTGTTCCGCTTCAACTTCAGCAAAAAATCTTTTAACTCCTTCTTTATTTTCATAGTTACCTGTTCTTAACTTCCCAATAACATTAACTAATCTACCTTTTGAAAGAGATTCAACAATACTTTCAGATCTTTTACCCCATAAAACCACTTGAACAAAATCAGCATCACGCTCACCAGTTGCTTTAACATATTTTCTGTTCACTGCCAAAACAAACTTTAGATAAGGAAATTCTTTCTCAGAAGTATATCTAACCTCTGGTTGTTTCACTATTCTTCCTAATAACAATACTTTGTTCATTATAAAACCTCCATAAAATTTAATATATTAGCATTATATCCAAATTGATTTTTTATAATCATTTATTGTAAAAATCCTTATTTTTATTTGAATATCCCTATTAATTATTGATAAAAATAAATATATACTAAATTAAGAAAGGGGTAATTATTTAGATTGTTTATTAATAGAAAAGTTTATACAAAAGATATTTCTTCCATCCATTTTGAAAGTAATGAAACCAAGGGTACTTTTCAAGCATTTGATTCTCAAGGTCACCTTTTAAAGTCATGGAACACAATCGCACATAATTTAGCACAATTTGATTCAATGGCTAAAAAGTTTTACGATGAACTGAATGAGGAAAACCATAAAACAAATGTATAATTGATAATGGATAATGTATAATGGTGGATGTTTCTGCTTACGCAGAAACTACATCTTATTGTTACTTAGAACAAAGTGTTTTTACTCATTTTATCTTTTGATAAAATATTGTATTTAAACTACAATGTTTCATTCATAATGAAACGAGTAGAATCCTAATGTTTATCACCAAAAAAATGTAGATTCTGACCAAAGTCAGAATCATCCATCATTCTCCATTCTACATTCTACATTATCCATTATCCATTAAGCTTTTTTCATTTAAAAAAGCATTAAGTTCTCCTCCAATCAATATCATCATTGAGGTTATATAAATCCAGGTCATTAAAATAATTACTGCTCCCAAACTACCATATACTCTAGAATAATTAGCAAAGTTATTTACATAATATGAAAATCCTAATGATGAAACAAACCATCCTAAGGTGGTAAATAATGCACCTGGAATAACTTTTTTAATTTTTAATTTTCTAGCGGGAAATGTACAATACATTCCAACAAAAACAATAAAAATCAAAAACAAAGTAAATCCAACTCTATAGAAGTCCCAAAAATATTTGAAACTTCTATTTCCATTAAACCAATTAATAACGGTATTTCCTATTACTTCTCCAAAAATTATAAGGGTAAAACTAAAAATTATTATTACAGCCAATGCTACTGTATAAACAATAGAAATAAAAAAAATAAATATAAAATTTCTATTTTCTTTAACATTATAAGCAGTATTCAACCCATCCATTATTGCTCTTATTCCACCTGAACCAGCATACAAGGCAAATAATATACCAAAAGACAACAAATTTTGATTGCTACTTTGAAAAGTATCAATAATTACTGATTTAACTAATTCGTAAGCACTTTCTGGTAAAAATTTACCCAATTCTTGAACCAAAGAATCTACACTTATTTCACTATAACTAACAAGTGTTAAGAGAAAAATCATAAATGGAAAAAAAGATAACAATGAAAAATATGATAGTACAGCTGCAACTTTTGAAATTTGGTCATCTAATATTTTTTTTATTAAAGCAAATACTTTAGTTATAAACTTCATAATCTCCTCCATATTTCATTTGTTTAGTTACTTTATATTTCTCTACTTTTATATTAGGTTATGCATATTTTGTATAAATCAATCTCAAAAACATTAACCTTGTGGTTATTTAGCAATTAATAATTATTTTGATATTTTACTTATTTTAAAGTAAAATAATGTTATAAATAGATTAATTCTCATATTAATATTCAGAAAAGAGGGGGAATTTATGGACTTATTTAAGTGGATAGTAACTTTTTTACCTTATATTAACTTAATTTTTGCATTAATATTAATATTCTTTGAAAGAAGAAATGTAAGTACAACACTTGCTTGGTTGATGATTTTCTATTTTGTACCAGGTTTTGGATTTATATTATATTTAACCTTTGGTCAAAATTTAAGCAGAGAAAAAATATTCAGATTAAAAAAACATGAAGATAAAGTTCTAAAAGAGTATTTACTTGAAAATGAAAAACTTATTAAACATAATAAGTCTTTTAATAGTGATGATATGAAATATTATGAAGATTTAATGAGGTTAAATTTTAATAATGGTAATTCACCCTTGACAGAAGATAATACTGTTGAAATTTTTGCAGATGGGAAAAGTAAATTTGATGATCTTCTAATGGAAATTAAAAACGCTAAAAAATTCATTCACATTGGTTATTATATTATCAAAAACGATGACCTAGGTAAAAAAATCATTAACGCTTTAGTTGAAAAAGCCAAAGAAGGAGTAGAAGTTAGATTATTATATGATCAACTTGGTTCTAGAAATTTAAGAAAAAGACATCTTAAACCATTGATAGATGCTGGTGGTAAATACGCTGTTTTCTTTCCGTCATTATTATATATAATTAATTTTAGAATAAATTATAGAAACCACAGAAAAATAGTTGTAATTGATAATAAAATTGGTTATGTTGGAGGCTTTAATATTGGTGATGAATACCTAGGTAAAAATAAACGATTTGGTTATTGGAGAGATACCCATATTAAAATTACAGGTGAAGCTATTGTTACTTTGCATTTAAGATTTTTACTTGATTGGCGCTATTCATCAGGTGAAAATGATGTATTAATTGAAAAATATCTCAGTTCTTCAGTATCTAAAGGCGACATTGGCATGCAAATTGTATCAAGTGGTCCCGATACAGAATTGGAACAAATTAAATATGGTTACGTTAAAATGGTTCAGGATGCAAAAGAATGTATACTTATTCAAACTCCTTATTTAGTATTAGATGACTGTATTAAAGAATCCTTAAAGATTGCAGCATTATCAGGAGTAGATGTAAGAATAATGATTCCTAATAAACCTGATCACCCATTTGTTTATTGGGCTAGTTACCACAATGCTGGCGAATTGATTCGTGCCGGTGCAAAGATTTATACTTATGAAAAAGGATTTCTACATGCTAAAACAGTAGTAGTTGATAATAAAATATGTTCTGTAGGAACTGCAAACATGGACATAAGATCATTTAGATTAAATTTTGAAGTGAATGCATTTATTTATGACAAAAAAATATCTATGGAATTACGAGATGTCTTTTTTGCAGATATTAGTGATTGTAATGAACTTACTCCTGAAATTTATAAAGCAAGAAGTAACCTAATAAAATTTAAAGAGTCTTTTAGTAGATTATTATCACCGATTTTATAAAATACTATATACTAAGATAAGCTTATACTAGATGGCTTATCTTTTTTTATGTTTAATTATTCTTCTACTGTTTTTATCATATCAAAACTTCTTATTTAAATAGAGAAGTTCTTTATACGAACACTTAAAACTAATATTAAATTGAAGGATTATTTAATATTAATAACGAATACTTATATAGTAAGTGATTATTTATTACATACTAAAGATTTTTATGAAATTAGACCTTTAAATACTACTATTAAAATTAATTGTAATCTAAAGATAAATATATTAGATATATTGATTAGGAGGAATTCAAATGCAAATGTTGATTATGGTTCTAAATAACGTTAGTCATTTGGAACATATTTTAAATGAATTTGAAAGCAATGGAATACATGGTGCTACAATTATTGATAGTACTGGTATGGCTAAGGTCATTAATCATGCTAAACCCAATGAACTACCTATATTTGGATCATTAAGAATGCTAATGAACGAACAACGCCCATTTAATAAAACTATATTTACAGTTATAAAAGATAGCCAAGTTCAAACAGCAATTTCAGCTATTAAAAATGTTGTAGGCGATCTTTCTAAACCAGATGTAGGTATTGTTTTTACAGTTCCTGTTTCCTTTTGGGAAGGGATACATGTAGACTAAATGTATTTTATTTGGAATATTTAAGTGCATTCTTTTCTATATGTTGGAATAATACTACTTACAGGCATTCTTAGTGGAAGATTATGTAAAAAAATCAATCTTCCTGAAGTTACTGGGTATTTAATAGGTGGTTTATTAATTGGACATTCATTTTTAGGACTAATTCCTCTAAGTGCAGCCAAAGAATTATCTTTAATTTCTGAAGCTGCACTTGGATTTATTGCTTTCTCTATAGGTTTAGAATTCAATTTCAATCATTTAAAAAAAATAGGAAAATCAGCTTTTATAATCACTTTTTTTCAGGTACTATCCACCATGACCTTTATAACTATTGGAATGCTTTGTTTTAACAAAACCCTTTCTTTTAGTTTAGTGATTGGTGCAATCGGTACTGCTACAGCCCCAGCTGCTACAATAATGATAATAAAACAATATAAAGCTAAAGGGCCTGTAGTAAATACACTACTGCCAGTTGTAGCTATTGATGATGCTATGGGAGTAATCATTTTTGGCATATCTTTAGCAATAGCAAAAGCCCTTTTGATTCCCACAGGAAACTTATTAAGTTCAATATTACATCCATTTATCGAGATTATTCTAGCATTTATTATAGGAGTATCCCTTGGGTTAATATTAGCTTTTTTAATAAATAAATCAGAAGGAAAAAACAAGATGTTATCCGTTGTTGTAGCAATTATGATGATTGCCATAGGTGTATCATCTGAGTTTAACATTTCACCTTTGTTACTTTGTATGTCCATAGGAGGCACTGTGACTAATATTTTACCTAACACGAAACCATTACATGAAATATCAGATCATTTTACGCCTCCAATATTTATTGCTTTTTTCACATTGGCAGGCGCAGAACTTGATATTAGTACACTTTCTAAAATTGGGTATATAGGTGCTGCATATGTAATTTTCAGAATAATCGGAAAAATTTTAGGTGCATATCTTGGTGCTAGAATTGTTCACTCACCTAAGGTAGTCCAAAAATATCTCGGTCTCACCCTCATTCCTCAAGCTGGAGTTGCAATTGGATTAGCTCTAATTGCTGAAAATACTCTTCCAAATGGTGATACCATACGTACTATTATACTTGCAGCAACTGTAATTTATGAACTTATTGGTCCTTTAATGACCAAATATGCAATTTTCAAAGCAGGAGAGGCACATATTGACAAAAAAAAATCTTTGAGTATATAATAGGCATTAATGTGCCTATTTCTTTTTTTGTACACATAAAATACACAATTTTGAATTATACTTATTTAAATTAATTTAGCGAGGTTTGATATGCAGAAAATACTTATTATTGAAGATGAAGTAAAAATATTAGATATTCTATATGATTATTTTACAAAAGAAGGTTATGAAGTTATTCGTGCCTGTGATGGAATTAAAGGCATAGAAGCTTTTGAATCAAATTCTGTAGATTTAGTTATTTTAGATGTTATGATGCCAAAATTAGATGGCTGGTCTGTATGTAAAAGAATACGTAAAAAATCAGCTGTTCCAATTATCATGCTTACAGCTCGAAATGATGAAGAAGATATGTTAATGGGATTTGACCTTAAAGCTGATGAATATGTAACAAAACCATTTAGTCCTGCGGTATTGATTGCAAGAGTAAAAATGCTCTTAAAACGTACTGAAGGCACCGTATTATCAGAGAGTAATGTACTTGAACGAGATGGACTAAGAATTAATCTTGATTCTCATAATGTTTACATTGATAATTCTGAAATTAAACTTTCTCCAAAAGAGTATGATTTACTAGTCTATTTTATAAAGAACTCTGGTATTGCACTTTCTAGAGATTCCATATTAAATGCAGTATGGGGATTTGATTATTTTGGAAACACTAGAGTTGTTGATACTCATGTAAAAAAACTAAGAAAAGCTATGGAACATAAAGCTTATATGATACAAACAGTTTTTGGCATAGGCTATAAATTTGAGGTGGAATAATGAAATATAAAGGAATAGTTTTAAAACTCTTTTTTCTAATATTATCTATTGTTTTAATTGTTCAAGTTTTTCAGTTTGCATTTCAAAGTATTTTTTTAGAAACTTTCTACGAATCAAGCATTATTAACAATCTTGAATCAGAAATAAGTTCATTAAAAACTGATTTAACTATCGCATATTCTAATAAACTTCCTACTTCCCATCAAGAAGTTAACAAATTAAATAGCACTTTATTAAAATTTTCTCATAATAATAACTCTGCAGTAATCATTTATGATTTATACGGAAACCCTTGTTTTGGAGATCCATCCACGCAAAATGAGGGACTATTATATGTAAAAACTGATAATTTTGCTCAAGTAAAGGTTGATATCTATCCAGATGATTTACAAGAACTTGTTTCTAATTACGATTTATCTGTAGGCTCAGAAATTACTATAAAAGGAAAATTTATTCCTTCTGAAAATATTATGTATCCACTAGAAATTATAATAGATAATACACAATTTATTGTGAATGAAATTTATGAATCTACAGAGTCTACTTCTAAGGAATCTGCTGAAAATAATTTTCCTGCTAAGGAAGATAATTATAATAATATTTCTAAGTTTGAGTGTAAAATTGTATTTATTAATTATTCAGATATTAATAATAATATTTTGTATTCTTATGATTCTCTTGAATCAATTCTATATGATGAATTATTCAATTACTTAGATTTAAATGATGAATCAAATGAATCTAATATTTTAAACTTACAAGAAGCATACTATAAAACACAATCAGATGATTACGAAACAGAATCACTTATTTTTTTTGAACCAATTAAACTCTATAACGAACAATTCATACTGGGTGTTTCAATACCTTATACTCCTATTGAGGGTACTGTGTATATTATACAAAATTATTATATATACTATTTCTTTTTTGCAATTATTGTTATTACTTTAGCGTCAATTTTTTTATCAAAAATTCTGTCTTCACCATTGTTAAAACTCAATCAAACTGCTCATAAAATGGCTTCATTAGATTTCTCTGAAAAATGTGATATTGTTTCAAATGACGAACTAGGTACTCTTTCTCAAAGTCTTAATACATTATCTAGTAATTTGGAACGTTATAAAAATGAACTTGATTCAGCTAATGAACAACTTAAGGAGCAATTAAACTATAAAGAAATGCAAGAAAAATTAAGAAAAGAATTTATGGCTAATATATCCCATGAGTTAAAAACTCCTTTAACAGTAATGAATGGTATATTAGAAGGGATAGAGGATAAAATATATACTGAATCCCCTGAAAAATATCTGAGTATTTTAAAAGAAGAAGTTGATTATATGCAATCTATGGTGTATGAATTGCTTCAATTATCAAAATTAGATTCACCTTCATTTGAACTTGATACAGCTATTGTGAATCTAAACGATGTTTTCTTAAAAATAAATAATAAGTTTCATAGCTTAGTGAAAGAGAAACTATTATCTGTTAACTTTAACTATGAAGATGGATTTGTAATAGGTGATAGAATTAAATTGACGGAAGTACTTAGTAATTTGTTTCTCAATGCAATTAAATACTCACCATGTAAAGAAAATATTAATGTTAATATTACAACCTCCAAAGATAAGGTTAGGTTTTCTATTGAAAATACAGGTACTCATATTCCATCTGAGGATATACCAAAAATTTGGAATGAGTTTTATAGAGTTGAGAAATCAAGAAATAGAGATTCTGGAGGTACAGGGCTGGGTTTATTGATAGTTAAAAAAATCTTAGAAAAACATGGAGCTTCATACAGTGTAATTAATACAGAAAAAGGCGTTCAGTTTTATTTTGAGATGGATTCTGTTGATGAATATATATAGGTAAATATTCTCATTCTTGGTTGACTTTTTGATTTCATTATGGGATAATAATTCTTAAACTTAA
Source organism: Oceanirhabdus sp. W0125-5 (assembly GCF_027938815.1). Lineage (GTDB taxonomy): Bacteria > Bacillota > Clostridia > Clostridiales > Clostridiaceae > Oceanirhabdus. Next base: position 2,389,148 of record NZ_CP115913.1, on the reverse strand, counting down.
GTATTTAAATTTCCTTCTAATGTTTCAAAATATTGCCACTTAGAAGTGACGTTTATTTACTATTGTATTTTGAATTATTAGGAGGCCAAAAAATGGAAGATAAGAAATTAATCTGTAAGGATTGTGGAAATGAGTTTATCTTTACAGCAGGAGAGCAAGAATTCTATAAAGAAAAAGGTTTCGAAAACGAACCTAAAAGATGTAAAGAATGTAGATCTAAAGCAAAAGATAGAAGAAATCATAATAAAAGATAATAACATAAAACTATTACGTAGTTTTATGTCTTGTGACCAAAGAAAAGAGATGAAGAACAAATATTGTTGATAAAAAAGGTAATCCCAATGGATTACCTTTTATTTTTATTTTCCTCTTGTTGTGTTTCATTAGTCAAAAATTTATACGATATACCCATTACTAATAAAATAATTCCAACTATAGGTATTATAATCAAAATACCAAATGATATAAATATAAGTGCCTTCTCTAAATCATTTAATAAAATATTTTTTTCCTTCAAATATGATTGGGCTATTTTAAGAATTACAACAAAAGCTGAAATAATTACTACAATAAAACCTAATAAAAGCACACAGTCTCTTACTCTATACATTATTTCTTCTATATACACATTGAATAAGGAATATTTTCTAATAAATATTCCTACTATCAAACTACTACTCATAAGTATGAATCCTACAATAAATAAAATAAATTGATCAATATATTTTTTCATAATATCCCCTCCCAAGGAATATTATACATCTTTATCCATTTCTTTTCTACTAAATATATTTTTGTAAGTTTTGACTCTAATACATAACATCATCATAAGAGCACACACAATAAATAAAACTTCTATTTGAAGATATTCAGCAATGAATCCCATTACTGGTGCTAGTACTATTACTACTAATGACTTTAATTGGCTATTCACAGATAATACAGATGCCCTCGAATCTTTCTCAACCAATTCACCAAGCACATCTAACATAAATGGTTTTCTTGTATTCTTCAATATAAAAATCACAAAGTAACATAAAATAATAAGTGTATAACTGTTTAGTTTTATTCCAAAACTTAAAATTAAAAATACTATTGCTGTTACAACAAAATAAATATTCAATAAGTTTTCCGATTTCAAAAATTTATTTAATCTGTATGCATTCCTTGAACCAACAGAACTAAAAATATTAAATACGAAATAAATTAATCCTAAAGATATTTTTAAATATATATCCCCTTCACTTTCACTGTTTCCTACAAAAGTAAGTAAAATCATAGCCTTCAAAATTGGCTGAATATAATCTTTTATAACATCCATTACACCTGTATATATCGATGACCCAACTATAACTTGCCTTATTTCTTTATGACAAAGTGAATATCTCAACTTTACTATTGATTCTTTTATTAAAAATATTATATTAAATTCGCATTTTCCATGTCTATCAAGCTCTCTAGGATATGATATTATTAATATCATGTCTAAAACATATGGAACTATTGATAAAAGAAATATCCATTTCATTGAGGGCATATTTAAAATAAACACTATAGATAGAAGCGCTGAAATAGCGGAACCTAATAAAGAAAAAGATCTTGTCCTCCCATAAACTAAGCTTTTATGTTTTGTCCACCCTTTTACATCAAGATACTCAAGTATCATAGCCTTGTGAGTTCCTGATCTGAAAGCTTCTCCTAATCCATAAAATATCATTCCAATTGAAATAATAAAAATTCCTTTCCCAAAAAAGAATAATATAAATGAAATAATATAGAATATAAAACACATTACTAACTCTTTCTTCTTTCCATATATATCAGCAATTACTCCCGAAGGAATTTCAAATATGTATATGATTATTTCTTTTAAGGCTATTAGCCCTCCAATATCTATATAATTTAATCCCATACTTAATAGATACACTATTAAATATGGCTCAAAAAACTTCAGATTCTTAAAAAAACCATAAAAACAGAACTTCCATATCTGTTTATCTTTCTTTATATTTATCCCCATGCTAACCCCCATTATTGAGTAAAAGAACTTTGTTCTTTACATTTAAAATAGCACCATATAGGTGCTTTATTAATAAAATATATGATTAAACTTCATAGTATATTATGAATTTACAGTCTCTAAAATTAACTGGATATTTTCTTCTTCAAGATCCTTTATGTTTGCATCACAGTTATAATCTAATTCCATTTCAAAATATGAAACAATGTCTTCATAAACAGATTCATCATTTAATTCCTCCATTACTGCTTCATGTAAAGAACTAAAATTAGCATAATTATCATAATCAATTTTATCTAAAATGGTCCTAAACTCATCTCTACTTAAACGTTCAAATTCCATACTTAACTTCCTCCTTATTAATTTATACTCCAAAAAACAATAAATATTTTTTGTAAAGTTTTTATAAACTTTTGAATTAATTATACTTTAAAAATCTGAGAGTATCAATAGAAATTTTAAGTTTTTTTATATTTTTTAAACACACCCTCAAAGCCCACTGTGACTGACTTAACATATTATTTTACACTTATTTTTTTTGAATTTCAAGAGGAAATTTTCATCATTAAATCCCCCTCTATTTATCTACATTTTTCTTAACATTTTGATAATAAATACAAAAAAAGCACGAGATGCGTGCTCTTAAAAAATTAAAACCTTTAAAAAAAAGTTGACAGTTGACAGTTGACAGTGGACAACGATGGATGTTTCTGCTTACGCAGAAACTACATTTTATTGTTCTTTAGTACAAGAGAGATTTACTTATTTTATCTACGATAAAATATTGTATTTATATTACAAGGTTTCATTACAAATAAAACGAGTAAACCTTTATTGTCCAAGGAACAATAATAATAAAAATTTCTCGAAGAGAAATGTCAATCATTTTCCATTATACATTCTCCATTCTCCATTCTCCATTATGTTTTCTATATCTCCTCTTCTTCATTTCTTTATATACACTTCACATCCAATATCATTTTCAAAATCATGTACTAGAGAAGCCTTAGGAAATCTTCTCAATTGATTATACATAGCAAAGTCTCCAACTCCTCCTGAAATTAGAAGCGCCCCAACAACTATTAAGATATAACTTCCATTTATAATTCCAAATATCCAAGGAAATACCCCTGTAATAATTGTTGGAAGTATCAATACTACTCCCATAAATCTATTCTCTACGCTCACTTTGCAGTGAACATATGGACATAAGTATTGTTTATGAAATCCAAATTTAATATTATCCCAATTAATCCTACTATAGTATCTAAAGCAAAGAGCATGTATTATCTCGTGCATTACTATTCCTATACTATATAACACAATAAAAATCACTACTCCATACAAAGAAAATTTCACATTTATGCCATTTAAGCTTACATTGCTAATAACACCTATTATCACTGAAATTAAAAAGACCTTTATGCTCTCATTAGCAATTAATTGAATCTCAGGTTTTATTTCTACTCGTTCATATCCATCCATATATTGAACAACTCCCCTTATTTCCTATCTAATGAACTAGTACAGCCCTATCAATTCCAAAAAGATATAAATACCTCTCTTTAACCTTCTTGCCTGTTACATACTCTAGAGCTTCTGAATAGTATTTCAATTGACTTCGATATTTTTCTATTATTTCATGTAATGTTTCTTCAGTAACATAGTCAGTTTTATAATCAATTAATATTAATCCATCCTCTTCTTCAATATATAAATCTATTATACCTTGAAGTTTTATAGTATCATCGTTATATCTACCTCCATGCTCTAGTCCACCAAGTTCTTCAAAAATTTCATACGCCTTAATATTTAGAGCAAATTGACGCTCTCGATACAATCTACCTTCTCTAAGTGCATTAATTATTTCTAATCCTATTTCTGATTTTACTAAGTTTAAAATTTTATTTGGATTAACCGAATTTCCTTCTTCAAAGGTAATTAATTCTTTGTCTATCATATCATTTATTTGCTTTTTTATATCATCAATACTTTCAGTTTTAACAAAGTCAATATATTGAACAACGTTATGCATTGCTGTTCCCTTCTCTGCAGGTGTAAGCCCTTTTTTCTCTTCCATAAACAATGGTCGTTTCTTTAAAGATGGTATTACTCTTTCTTTTGTAACCTCTTCTTCATTAAACCTCTCCATTGTCTGTTCTCTTTTTTTAAGCTCTGTTACTGTCATAACAGTTGGTAACCCAATTGCTTCTTGAAATTTATACTTATATGACAATCTATCATCTACAGCATCTCTGTATTTATTTTTTGTTGGTTCACTGAGAAGTTTAAATATTTTCTGCGATATTTTCTCCTCTTCAGTACCACTCTTCTCAATTAACATATCAATAATTTCATATCTATCCCAAAAATGAACACTCCATCTTGAATCATGATTAAACATTGAAAATGTTTCAGTGATTAAAAACTCATTTCTCTCTCTTAAGTTTTTTCCATCCTTATGAAGAAGTAATGCGCTTACAATCCAATCTAAATAACTTTTACATCCTAATACGCTGCTGCTTATAATTTTCTTATTATCATGAAGAAGACCTTTTGCAATGCTTTTTAGATATTTATCAATATCCTTTACAGTAGAAGTTAATATTAGTTTTTCTCTAGCTCTTGTGAAAGCAACATAAAGTATTCTCATTTCCTCGGAAATAGTTTCCTTTTTCATTTTAGACTTAATTATTTCCTTATATAAAGTTGGATAACTGATTCTCATATTAAGATTTACATAATCTGGTCCAAATCCCAACTTATCATGAAATAAAATATTACCATTAAGATCCTGTAAATTAAATTGTTTTCCTAACGTACTTAAGAATACTATTGGGAATTCTAACCCTTTACTCTTATGTATACTCATAATTCTAACAACATTTTCATTTTCACCAATGACCTTAGCAGCTCCCATATCACCACTGCTCTTCTTTAATTTGTTTATAAAATTTATAAAGTTAAAAAGACCTTTATAACTTGTATTCTCAAAATTCTTAGCTCTTTGATAAAGAACTTTAAGATTCCCTTGTTTCTGGATACCACCACCCAAAGAACCAACAAATCCAAAGTATCCTGTTTCAGTTATTAGCATCCATATGAACTGATCAAGCGGCATATACCTACTCTTTTCTCTCCACACTTCAAGATTATTTATAAATACCTTAAGTGCGTACTGAAGCTCTTCTCTTAATTCAATCTCTTCTTCAGCATTTACATCTCCATCTCTATATTTGACACATGCTTCATAAAAACTCTCTTTTGGATTACACTTTCTTATATCAACAAAATCCTCAGGGAGAAATCCACCTATAGGTGATCTCATTGTTGCAATTAGATGTATGTCTTGCATTGGATTATCAACTATATGTAATAGAGATAATACTGTTTTCACCTCTACTGCTTCAAAGTACCCATTTCCCACATCAGCATACACAGGAATTTCCCGTTTTTTTAGTTCTTCCATAATAATCTCAGATGATGTAGAGGTACTTCTTAGAAGAATAACTATGTCTCTAAATTGAGGATTTCTGTATTCATTAATCTTTTTATCGAAAACAAAATACTCTTTATTACTTATTAGTTCACTAATCTTGTTTGCTATAAATCTTGCCTCAACCTGTATTTTAGATAGTTCTTCTTCATCACTATCATCTTCAAAATCATTTTCTTCATTATCAGGGTTTTCCATTTCAATCATATGTAACTCTACATCTCCACTTATGTGCCCTTCAACATCTTCTTCATTCCCAAAGAATGCACCAAAGTTTAATCTCTCTTTTTCATCATACTCTAATTCTCCAGCTTCCTTACTCATTATAAGTTCGAATATGAAGTTTACACTGTTTACTATATTTTCACGACTTCTGAAATTTTTATAAAGGAGAATCTTTCTGTACTTTCCTTCTTCTTCTATGCTATACCTCTCATATTTATCCATAAACAACTTTGGATTAGCCTGTCTGAATTTATATATACTCTGCTTAACATCTCCAACCATAAAGATATTTGGTTCCCCTATTGGTTCTCTTGAAATCATATTAAGTATTACTTCTTGAACCATATTAGAATCCTGATATTCATCTATCAATATCTCATCATATTTTGATCTTAATTCTTTTGCAGGATTAGAGGGAATATACCATCCATCTTTAATAATTTTTTCTCCATTCTCCTCTTTGCTGACTAATAAATCTAATGCATAGTGCTCAAAATCAGTAAAATCAATTATTCCTCTTTCTCGCTTTTTCCTCTTAAACTCATTATTAAAAGATATTATTAGCTCCTTCAAAGCATTCATAATACCATACATGCTATTTATGTCTTCAACAGCACTTTTGCCACACGAATTATTCAATCTATCTTTAATCTTTTCAATATTCTTCTTCACCGTATTTCTTATATCAGTCGCTCTATCCTTGCTTCTTTTGTCTTTAATATTTCTTATGGTTTTCAACCTTCCAAATGAAATGTTATTAACACTTCTAATCATTTCATTTAAGCCAATAGTTCCAAGGTGAATAGCTGTCCCTATTAATTCAAGTTCTTGTTTAAAGGTTTCTTCATTTGGAAATAACTCTTCACAACTTTGAACAACATTTACCCCCTCTTCCATCTGTAGATAAATTCCTCTTAGTTCTGAAATAACATCTTGAATCAATATCTCTCCCCATACAGTTCCATCCATTGATTCTCTATTACCAAGATTAAATTCCTCACATTTTTCTTCAAGCCATTTAAAGGGTTCAGGTAAACTCATTATTTTATTGAATATGCTAAGAATAATTTCTTTTAGTGCAATATCATCTCTATTAGAACAAAAAGCTTCTACAAGTGTTTCAAAATCTTTTTCCCCCTCTTGCATTCTAATATATTTTTCTTCAAATACTTCCTCCAAAGCCTCATTCTTTATGAGTTCTATCTCAGTAGGATCACATACTCTAAAACCTGGATCAATATCAAGCATGTGAAAATTATTCTTTATAACCTCTAAACAGAATGAATGTATTGTTGTAATACTTGACCTGTTCAGCAGAGTAAGCTGTCTTTGAAGATTCTTTGAGGAATTATAGTCATTTTCCTTTTGAGCCAAATTAATTGCCTTTGAAATAGCCATACCAATTCTCTCTCTCATTTCTGAAGCAGCAGCATTAGTAAAGGTAACAATGAGCAATCTATCAATATCAACAGGATTTTCCTTGTGAGTTATCATTTCAATAATTCTTTGAACTAAAACTGCTGTTTTCCCTGACCCTGCAGCTGCTGCAACAAGGAGGTTACAATCTCTGGTGTGTATTGCACTACTCTGCTCTTTTGTCCATTTCACATCGCCCATTACTTTTCCTCCTCCTTTGTCATTTCTATTTCATTCTTCTTTTCCATATCTACATTATCATTTTTATTAATTAAATCCCAAATAACATTATCCTTAATATCATTGATTATTTTATAATTATTCTCCTTTAATACTGGATCAAAGGCACAAATATGAGAATAATCACAGTAAGTGCAAGGTGTATCTCCTGTTGAAGTCTTATAAGGCAAAATATCAATCTTTCCACTTAAAATGTTTGAACAAGTTTCTTTTAATTTTCTACGAACATGTTCTCTTAATAAACCAAATTCCTCTAAGGACGCCATGTTAGTACCAGTTCCTTCTCTTAAACTTCCATCTTTCTTTAAACCTGCCGGAATAATTAATGATAAACCTTGAATATCATTATCCATCTTTGTAACGATTTCACTGTCCTTTAACACAATACCCTTCATTTTTAATTTTTTAAGTATTTCATCCTGCAATTTATCTATGTTAATCTTTCCATTAGTTTTTATTATTGGATCATCGATTTTAAGATAGAATATACCAGCTGGAAAAACAGGTAACGCCTCTCTTATTTCTTCACGTTTTAACATGGCATCAAGATAAGTAACTAATTGCAATTGAAGCCCATAATACACTTGTGATAATTTTAAAGATTTATTTCCTGATTTATAATCAATTATTCTGAAATATTCTTCTGAATCCATTATGAGTCTATCTACTCTATCTATTTTACCGATTAATTTAACTCGAGTTCCATTATCAAGGGTTATCTCTATTGGTGAGTAATCTCTTCCACCAAACTCCATTTCATATCCATAAGGCAAGAATTCACTTCTTTTCATATGTTGAATTACTACCCATACAGATTTATTTAGTACCCTTTTAATTCTTCCACCAAAATATTCATACTTTGGTGATGCTTTAAAAATTCTACCTATAGGTTCATCCATCCCATCATCAATTATCTTGCTAATCTTTTCTTTGCACCAAGAATCTTCAAGTTCATTCCACTGCCTTTTTTCATTCTCAACATCCTTAGAAAATCTATCAATTACAGTATGCATGAAAGAACCAAGATCTGGTGCCGATAACTCAAATATTTTTCTTTCCTTTGCTTTTAATCCATATCTAATGAAATATGAGAATGGACATTCATTATATTTTTCAAGCTTAGATACACTGAATAAATTATCTTTTGAATATAGATTCTTAACGCTTTCCTCTGTAAGATTCTTTACTTTATTCTCATAATCAAAAAACTTTATGAGACTTTCTATTCTTTCACCATATCCATTATTTTTCTTAAACCATTTATATACCTCTCTCCAAAATTCATGAATTTCTTCTTCTACTGCCCCTTTTCTTATTGATAAAATTAAATTATTAAAGGCAGCCGTTTTACTTGGAATAAGTTCATTTACTCTCTTGGTTATGATATTTGTCTCTTCTTTAATATTAGGAAATATACTCTTCATTCTTGAAATTATCATAGAAGCTCTTAAAGTCTTTCCTTCTGAATCTCCAACTGGATAGCTCACTCTTAAAAATTTACTTGGAATTGATAATGTAGTGTATATCAAATATTGTTCTTCAAATGCTTTAGCTTTTGTGTCCTTAGCTACTTCAACCCCCTCTTCTCTTAATGCAATTCTATCGAAGTCTGATAATATCCCCTCTTCAAAGTCACCACTTGGGAAAACCCCATCATTAACACCTAATATGAAAAGATATTTTGTTTCATGACTTTTGATCCTCTCAATACTACTTACCATAACCTGATCTAATGTATTAGGAATAAACCCCATTTTATGCTGCTGTAACCCCATTTTAAGAATATCTGTGAACTTATCAACAGTCATTTTATTACCTTTAAAACCTTCAACCATCTGATCCATAACATCGATAATAACGTTCCAAATGTGACCATATTCACTTGAAAGTTCACTTTCTCCACTGTGTTCAAAACCATTTATTAGTTCACTTATGATGTCATAAAGTCCTAGTTTATCCATGAAAGCAAATAACCCAACTGCAATATCTTCACACACTTTATTTCCTTTTATAGAATCATGAAAAGGGGTTACATGTTCTATTAGTAAACTTCTAATATTATCTATTTTATTAACTCTTTGAATTATATCCTTGAAATTCTTTTCTTCATCTTCATTATCAATAGGAAGATCACCTAAAATATCAATATCCTCTTTTGATAAATCTAATTCAACTATCTGTTTTTCAGGTATTTCACCATCTTTTATTATTTCAATTAATCTATTTTCATCTACTTCTTCTATTTTGTTTCCGTCAATTGATACATCATAATACTTAATAAATTCCTTTTTTATATTAAATACCTCTATTAATTTCTTATACCAAATTGAATCATCATTCCATTTTTTCTTTCCTTTAATTCCGCTCATTAGTATGTAATTTTCAAGCAAATCTATACCTTCTTGATTCCATCCTAAAAGACCACATTTCAAAAATCTGAAAACAGACTCATAATTCCATTTTCTATTGTATATCTCCATAGATGAAAGTAATAGTATTACAATAGGATTTGAAGATGCTTCTTTTTTCTTATCCATAAAAAAAGGAATGTTATTTTCACTGAATATGGATTTAATTATATTTTCATAACTATCTATCTTTCGTGATACAACAGCTATCTCATTGAACCTTGCCCCTTTTTCTCTAACAAGCTTTAAAATCTCACCTGATAGATTCTCAACCTCTGAATATGGATTTAATCCTTTAAAAATACTTATATCTTCAACTTCTTTTTTATAAGGATTAAATGGATATTTAAAATAATTCTCTTCTAAGTACTGTAATTCTTCACTCTCAAACCTAGTCTTCTTGTTTTTACTCAGGTCTATAGGTGCTTTTAATGAAATTCCATTATTCTCACAAAGCTTTATTATCTTCTCTTCTGTTGCAATAATTGGATTAAGCACCTCTACCATTTCTTTTTCCCTTACATCTATATCCATATTTAAGGTGATATTAACCTCTTTAGTTCTCTTTAATAACTCTTCAATTATGTCATATTGTTGGGGAGTGAATCCGCTGAATTCATCAACCCAAATCAATGAGTCATCAAAAATATGGCAATTCTCAAGCTTCTCCCCCATTAATTTTAAATCATCATCGCTATCTATGTATCCTTCATGTAATCTACTATCAAACTTAGAAAAAATATTTTCTAAATCATTTATTTTATTATATAGAAGTGTATTTTCCCCTACTTTTAATTTTAATTCGTTTAATCCCTCAGGTGTTACATTGTATCTCTTAAATTCAGATATTATAGTTAAAAGTTTATCTACAAATCCACTATGAGCAGCTGCTTTTGAAAAAACTCTTAATTCATCCTCTATTTCTTCTAAAACACTGTATAGTATCATGCTTTTTCCACACTTATCAATATGCTTTTTAACTACTCCACCACATTCCTTAAATACCCAGTAAGCCATTCTCTTGAATGTTAATACGTATACATCATTTATCCCTACCCCTCCAATTGCTTCAATAACTTTTTTTTCACTTTGAAAGGATAATTGCTCTGGAACAAGTAATATAAGTTTTTGTTTTTTATTAATATCAACTCGTTTTTTTATATCATCTATACAATAGGTACTTTTACCAGTACCTGCTCTTCCATATATAAACCTTAAACTCATTTTTATTCCTCCACTAACTTCTTATTACTCTATTATAACATTCTCCTGAACCATTTAATGATAATATTTTTCCTATTTCATAAGTTTAAATCCTTTTGATAGATTACTTGGAAAATTTTAAATAAACCCTCTTGACACATAATAATTATTATTATATAATATTAATTATAATCAAGACTTTAAACTTTATATTGTATAAAGTTATATAAATAGCATTTGATTAAATTTATGTAAATATTGAGGAGGAAATTATTATGAAACATGTTTGTTTAGTATGTGGTTATGTTCACGAAGGAGACACTGCACCAGAAAAATGCCCAGTATGTTCTGCAGGAGCTGAAAAATTTCAAATCTTAGATGAAAACAATATGAAATGGGTAGACGAGCACGTAATAGGAGTTGCTCAAGGTGTTGACGAGGAAGTTGTTAAAGGATTAAGAGAGAACTTCATTGGAGAATGTACAGAAGTTGGTATGTACTTAGCAATGAGTAGACAAGCTGATAGAGAAGGTTATCCTGAGGTAGCTGAAGCATATAAGAGAATAGCTTGGGAAGAAGCAGAGCACGCTGCAAAATTCGCTGAATTACTAGGTGAAGTTGTAACTACTTCTACTAAGAAGAACTTACAAATGAGAGTTGAAGCAGAATATGGCGCAAACAAAGGTAAAAAGGATTTAGCTACTTTAGCTAAAAAATTAAACCTTGATGCAATACATGATACAGTTCATGAAATGTGTAAAGATGAAGCAAGACATGGTGCTGCTTTCAAAGGATTATTAGATAGACACTTTAAATAAAAAAGACCTAAGGGTCTTTTTTTAATGGAGAATTGATAATGTAGAATGGAGAATGAAGGATGGTTCTGACTAGGGTCAGAACCTACATTATATTTTTCTTCAGAACAATGGGAGTTTACTCATTTTCTCTGAGATAAAATATTGTATCTTAATAATTAAAATATCCCTAGAAACTTAACTCTCTAGGGATATTTTTATACTTACTTTTATTTTAATTTTAAGTTATTTATTTTTCCTACTAGGTCTGAAGATATTCCATTCAAGTCTTCAATTAATTCTTCTAATTTTAATATATTATTGGTATTGTTATCTATACTTGCTGCCATTTCTTCAGTGGATGCAGAGTTCTCTTCTGATACTTTAACAATATTATTAATTTCATTTGTTATTATTTCTGAACTTGCAGACATTTCTTCAGTAGCAGAAGAAACTTCTTCGATTTCTCTAGATACTATGCTTGTAGCTTCATATATTTTTGAAAACTTTTCATCTAGTTCAGTAACAAGTTCAAATTCTTTTTCAGTTCTAACAGAAACTTCATTCATAGCATTACCTGTTTCCTTGATTCCACTTTGAATTTCTTGTACAACTGAAAATATCTTTTCAACAGATTTATTAGATTCTTCAGCTAGCTTTCTAACTTCCTCAGCTACTACAGCAAATCCTCTACCTTGATCCCCTGCTCTTGCAGCCTCAATTGAGGCATTTAAAGCTAATAAATTTGTCTGTTCAGCAATAGCTGAAATTGTATCAGCTATCATATTTATCTCTTGTGATTTATCAGTAAGTTCCTTGAATAGTTTATGTGTATTTGTAACTACTTCAGTAATCTTATTTGAATATTCCTTTAGTTCAATCATTGTTTTATCACCTTGTTCAGCCTCTTCAAAAGCTTTGTTACCTTCAACAGCAACTAACTGAGAATTATTAGCAATCTGAAGAACTGCTCCATTTATACCATTAAGCTTTTCAGATGCTTCTATTAAACTATTGTTCTGAACAGATATTCTATCAGATATACCTTTAACAGCTGCATCCATTTCTACAAATTCATCTGAAGCCATATGTGATATATCATGTAATGTAGCACACACCTCATCAACTTTAACACAAGTTTTATTTACCTTTAATAACATATCTTGAAGTGAATCTAACATTCCATTTATGTACTCTGCAAGAGTTCCCATTTCATCATTACTTTCGATTTCTAATCTTTTTGTTAAATCACCTTCTAAATTTGACATATCTTTCATTTTCTCTAAAATTATATCTATAGATACAGTTTGATGTTTAGTAATTCTATTTACTAACAATCTTAAAAGAAATAATGAAATGATCATAAATATAATTCCACAAACCAATATTATTATTTCTATTTTTATAAGCATATCAAACTTTAAATCTACACCAATTATTAATTTACCTTTCCCTGTTTTCAAAGGAACATAAACTCTCATACTTTGAGATATATCTCTTAAATTATTTATATTTTTGCTAACTACAATTTCCTCACCTTTTACAGCTTGATTAAAATATTTCTCATATTTTCCTGAATTGTAGGTATGTCCAATATTATCATTTGTGGGACTATTGAAACAATATACCCATTGACTATTTTCATTCTTTTCTAATATGTATATTCCATTTATGAATCCTTTTGTATCATTTAATATCATTTCGATATTTTTATGAACTTTTTCCATAACTTCTTTATTATCTTTAACCGATTGTCCAATATCTAATTGAACCTCTTTTAGTTCATCATTAATTCTACTTACCATTGATGGTATTACAATATGAGTAATTTTTTTTGTCATTGAGTGCATTGCATTGTACATAACCACTCCAGCAACTATAAAAATACATACCATTAAGGCCATGATACTATTTGATATCTTCTTTCTTAAAGTTGTTTTTTTCCTTTTTACTCTTTTTAACACATAACCACTCCCTATCTTGTAAAATCATGCATAATTTAAATTTAGCATATTTTTCACTCTTTATATCAAATTATAATAAAATATAACAAAATTTTAATAATTTCATTAGATATGAACATCAAATGATGTTGAATAGAACAGGATTTGAGATAATAAGTATCACAAGTGGTTATAATGATTCCCCCTTGTTCCTTATAGTTTGAATATGTTTGTACAAGCAAAAAAAATTACAATTCTAAAATTGAAAGTTTTCTTTCACTTTACTTTGTTAAGAAAATATTTAAGTTATTTTTGGAAATATACCTTTGAAAGTTTGTCCTTTATGATGTATATTTATAATAGTAAGAAAATTTTAAATCTTAGATTAGGAGGCGGTATTATGAAAAAGCTTGTTTCTATAGAAAAAGCTATTTCTCATATTGAAGATGGAATGACTATAATGATTGGTGGTTTCCTTGCAGTCGGAACTCCTGAAAAGGTAATTGATGCCCTTGTTGAAAAAGGTGTTAAGGATCTTACAATTATAGCAAATGATACTTCATTCGTTGATAAAGGTTTAGGTAAGTTAATAGCTAATAAGCAAGCTAAGAAAGTTATAGCTTCTCATATTGGTACAAACAAAGAGACTGGAAGACAGATGACTGAAGGTGAAACTGAAGTTGTTTTAGTTCCTCAAGGAACTTTAGCAGAGCAGGTTAGAGCTGCTGGTGCTGGTCTAGGTGGATTCCTAACTCCAACTGGTTTAGGAACAATAGTTGAAGAAGGAAAAGAGAAAATCGTTATTGATGGGCAGACATATCTTTTAGAAAAGCCTCTTAAAGCAGATGTAGCACTTATTCATGCATCTGTAGTAGACGAAAAAGGAAATTGTTATCACGCAAAAGCTACAAAGAATTTTAATCCTCTTATGGCTACTGCAGCTGATGTTGTTATAGTAGAAGCTGAAAAAGTTGTTCCTGTTGGAGAATTAGATCCTGATATGGTTAATACTCCAAGCTTATTTGTTGATTACATAGTAGAGGGGGATAAATAGAATGGATAAGGGTCAAATTAGAGAATTAATAGCTAAAAGAGTAGCTAAAGAATTTAAAGATGGTGATGTTGTTAATCTAGGTATTGGATTACCTACTCTAGTTGCTAATTATCTTCCTGATGATATTGATGTTCTTCTTCAATCTGAAAATGGTTTTGTAGGACTTGGTCCTGCACCTGAAGAAGGTAAAGAAGATAAAGATATAACTAATGCAGGTTCTCAGCCTGTTACTATAATTCCTGGAGGAGCATTCTTTAATAGTGCTGAATCATTCACTATTATTAGAGGTGGGCATGTTGATGCAACTGTTCTTGGAGCACTTCAGGTTGATGAAAAAGGAAATTTAGCAAACTGGATGATACCTGGAAAAATGGTTCCGGGTATGGGTGGTGCTATGGATCTTGTTGTTGGAGCAAAAAAAGTTATACTAGCTATGGAGCACACTCAAAAAGGAAATCATAAGATCCTTAAAGAGTGTACACTACCACTTACAGCGGCTAATCAAGTTAACCTTATAATAACAGAAATGGCTGTTATTGAAGTAACTGATAAAGGACTTGTTCTTAAAGAGATTGGTCCTGAAGCAACAATTGAAGATATTAAAGCAGCTACAGGTGCTGAATTAATTATCGCTGATGATGTAAAGAAAATGGAAATATAACCTTCTTAAAATAAATTGAGAATGGAGAATTGTGAATTGAAAATGATGGATGGTTCTGACTGAAGTCAGAACCTACATTGTTTTATTCTTTGTGATGAAGATGTTTACTTATTTTATCTGGGATAAAATATTGTATCTTTAATTCAAAGTTTCTTATAATAAAAAGCTTGAACACTATTAATTCAGTGTTCAAGCTTTTTTTATCTTTTCTTTCATATCTATTACAATTCAACTATTCTTTTTCTTATATCAATATATTTTTCTTCTTTTATCAAGTTTTCTGCTTTAAGTTCATCTAAAGTGTAAATAAATTCATCTTTTTTGTTTTCAAGTCTACTAACCTTTTTTCTAAGCATTAATTGTCTCACATCATTTCTTGTTATAATCCCAAGCTTGTACAATTTATAAGAGTACTTTATAGTATCGTTAACATAGTTGTTGTTCTCATTACAATACAATATTCTGTTTAAAGTATAAATTCCTATCAATAGCAATATGCATAAAACTCCTAATCCCACTATTAATATCTTCATGATTATACCTCCCTCTAAAGAGTCTTTTTAAATTTATTTTCAAGTTCTAAAGATGCATTAAAATATTTATTCTTGTCGATTACTTCTTCTTCCTTAAGTTCCCTCAAATTTTCTTTAAGCGAGATATAATTTGTCTTTAAATTTACCCTCTTATATTTATTTAGTAACTCTTCATATTCACTCCTATTCAGTATGTTCATTTCTTTCATTTCAATGATGTTTAATACATTTTTATCCTGATAATTTCTGTCTAAGGTCATATTTAACAATTTGTTTAATTTAATCATCATGATAATTGCTAATGAAATTAGTATAGTCCCCTCAATATAAAGTATTATGTCAGCGAACGAAAATTCCATACTACCACTCCCAATTTTTATTTTTATTGTATTTATTATTACTTTTTTAATAATCCTCCAATAATTTATCACATTTCCACAAATTATTCAATATGTTTTTTAATACTTTATAATATGTTATTAATACCTTAAAAAATAATATCACAATCTATAAACATTATTACCTGGCTAATGTAAGGTTTATAGTAACTCTTCTAAATTAATAGATTTCAATTCATTTACTGTTTCCTTAAACCACTTTACAACCTCTTGATGTTTTATAGCTAATTCCTCACCATCTTTTATAAAATAAAAGTTATGAAGCCTGTTTACTACTTCTTCTGGTAAATCATAATATACATATCTTGTTCTAAAACTATGTCTGTATGGATTATACTTAATTCTTATAAGTTCCTGTAAAAAACCTAAGGAATACGTTTGATAAAATGCAATTGCTTCAATATAATTTTTTCTGTTCAATTCTTTTTTTACAAGAAATTGATAAATATTAAATATATTTTCTATACTCTCAATTCTATTTTTGAGCTTTTGTTCAAATTCCTTTTTATTTATAGGTTTACAGTCAGTTACATTACATTTATCAAAATGAACAAATGTTTCTCCATGTATTTCCTTCTGCAAGAATTTCATTTTACTACTGTGCTTAACAGCACAAATTTCTATTACTAAAAATTCACTTGTGTTCTCTAATTTATAAACCTTTTGATATGCACCTGGCGACATACTCTGTGGACATTCAAAGCTATGTTCTATTGGAGATAATGATTCTAATGCTTTATCAGTAAATTTAAAAATCTCCATAACCTTATCATCTTCCACATCAACTACTACATCAATATCTGACCATTCATCAACTCTTTTAAAAGCAGCTGATCCACATTGCCACATTGCGTAAACATAATCTAAAGGTTCTAATACCTCTACTATACTTTTTAGAATTTCTTCCCTTCCTAGCCATTTTGTTTTCATTAATATTCCTCCCATGATTTTATTTAAAATTAATATTTTTATATATCACTTTCAATTCATTTGATTTTTTTAATAAAGTATATGCTTTAGAATATTCTCCTTTTTCAGAGTAAATTTCACTTAAACATTCGTATGCAAAACCTAATTCCTTATTAGCATATATAACAAAACCTAAATATTCACTCCTCGTATATGATTCAATTTTGGTTATTGCTTCTTCAATTTCTTCTATAGCTTTTTGAAACTCATTTAACTTATTGTAATTTAACCCAATATAAATCTTTGAAGTTAGAATATATATGCAATCCATCATGTAATAAACTTTATTCCCACAGTTTACTTTATTTAAATCTTCAAGCGACTTATTATAATTTCCCAAATAGTATTCAGCTTTTCCATGCTCTATGTAATAATAAAAAGTCTTTTTCTCATCATTAAGCTCATAAATTTCAAGATATTTCAAAGCCTCCAAAGGCCTATTAATCATATTTTTATACTTTGCATAATTATGATTAAGTTTTATTAAATTCAACCTATTATTTGTAAATTCTACATATTTTCTTGCTTTATCCATATTAAATAAAAACTTATCATGATTATCATGTAGCAAGAAGGTTATTGCCATCATTCTATATGCATCATCTAATAGATAATATATTCTATTTTGATTTGATAAAGATATTACCTCTTCACATATTTGAATTGTTTTCTCAAACTCCCCTTTAGCAAAATATATAGCAGGCTGAACAATCAACATTTCAATTTCAAAAAAAATATCTTTACTAGTAGATTTGCCATATAATTCATATATCTTTTCTAACAACGGAAGTGCTTTATTATACTGAAAGTTCTTAATATGCATTTTAAGTAATTTCATACATGCTCTTGCAGCATCTACAAATAAAATGTTTTCAATATAAATATTACATGCAATATTTATATGTTTTTCCCCTTCTTCTAACTCCCCTAACATTATTTCACATGAAGCTAATCTATAAATAATATCTCCATAAATTTTACTTTTTTCATTAAATTTATATTCTGATAAAAATTTTATTATCTCTTTTTTAGTTGAATCATATTTTTTCTTTTGAATTAAGTTATCTATATTATTTAATTCAACTATTATTTCATCAAATGAAATTTGATTTTTGGGTACAGAATTATTTTCATAAACTATATCATCTTGAAAAAAATACCCTATGGGTTTGTTTAATTTTCTTGCAATATGTTCTAAATTCTTCATAGAGGGATTAGCATAACCATTTTCAATATGACTAAGCATACTTTTCTTCATCTCTGGTTCAGCTAGCTCAGATTGAGTCATTTTTAACTCTTTACGCAACTCCCTTATTCTTTTTCCTATTGTTGAAGGCATTTTATACTTCTCCCCTTTATGGTTAATAACTACTTTAATTCGCTAATTAGTTTAATTTATTTAAACTAATATATATTCTATATTTATAATTAATCAATTTTACTATTATAAGTTTATTTATTTTACACTCTGCATAATCTCCTCTATTGTCTATTTAATTCAATTATACTACAATAATTCCATAATATTCAATACAAAGTTTTTTTTGTATAATATTGATAAATATATAATTAATAATTGAAAGGGGATTATTATGTATCAAGAATTTAAAAATAAAGTTGTACTGATTACTGGTGGAAGTAGTGGTATTGGAAAAATTTCCCCTGGTGTAATTAAAACTCCAATGACAGATACTGACAGAGTTAAAAAAGAAGGATATGATGAATGGGTAAAAAAAGTAGAACCTATTGGTCGCATAGGTGAAGCTGAGGAAGTTGCAGAATCTGTTCTTTGGTTATGTTCTTCTAAATCTTCATTTATTACAGGGCATATACTAGCAGTAGATGGTGGTATTTTAACAAAATAGAATAAATTAATAGAAACAAGCTTGTAAGCTTGTTTCTATTTTGCACTTCTTGAAGCTATAACATTCACCCCTGTCCCAAGCAGGTCTTCAACTATGATGTCTCCTACATTTATTGGAGTTTTTACCTTAGTTTTATTTATCTCCATCATACAATCAAAAATCATATTTTTAGGAACTTCTCCATCTGTTCTAACAGGTAATCTTTTAAGATAAAAATCCTCAATTATCACAGTAGTACATATTACTCTAGTTGGATTTGTCACCTCTTTAACAGCATAAGTTACTCCTCTTTTGCATGTATTTCCTGTAACCTTATATCCTAACTGGCTGCTCTCATCCTTTTCTATAGTCATTCTGCATCCCATTGGGCATACGATACATACTAAATCTTGTTTATTCATGCTCCCCCTCCTTACAAAGTGAAATTTTAATTTCTTTAGCTTTAAGCTTTCTTATATCATCACCTAATATCTGTACTCGCTCCATTTCACCTGGGGCAACATGTCTCTTTCTTATCTTCTTAAACACTTTACCATTAATCTCAATCTTCATATATACATCTTTATATACATTATCTACTCTCATAAGAAGATTTACTTTATCCTTAATATTTTCAATTCTTATTTTATTAGGAATAATATATCTAATCCCTTTATCAGTTTCACACTTAATAAACTCTTCTTGTTCAACCAAATCACCTTTCACAAATCTCGCAGCATTTTCTCCAGCAATCATACTCTCTTCAGTAACATAATCAACAAGATCATGAACATGTACAACATTACCACATGCAAAGACTCCTGATATATTAGTTTCCATTGCTTCGTTCACTTTAGGTCCTCCTGTGATATTATACAATTCAACACCAGCACTTTGAGAAAGCTCATTTTCAGGTATAAGCCCCACTGATAAAAGTAGTGTATCACAATCATAATGTATCTCAGTTCCTTCAATGGGTTTTCTTCTCTCGTCAACCTTCATAACTGTTATACCTTCAACTCTGTCTTTACCTTGAATCTTTGTTACTGTATGCTCCATTAATAATGGAATATTATAGTCCTCAAGACATTGAACAATATTTCTAGTTAATCCACCTGAGAATGGCATCAATTCAACAACTGCTTTCACCTTACACCCTTCTAAAGTAAGTCTTCTAGCCATAATAAGTCCAATATCTCCTGATCCTAAAATTACTACTTCTTTTCCTGGGAGATACCCTTCCATATTAATAAACCTCTGAGCACTACCAGCTGTATAAACCCCTGCTGGTCTATAACCTGGAATATTTATTGCACCTCTTGTTCTCTCTCTACAACCCATAGCTAATATAATAGCTTTTGCATCAATTTTCATAAACCCATTCTCTGAATTTATAGCATGTATTTCCTTATTCTTAATATTAATAACCATAGTGTTGAGCATATATTGAATATTCTCTTCTTTAATCCTACCAATAAATCTTTCAGCATATTCCGGTCCAGTTAATTCTTCACCAAAGAAATGTAATCCGAAACCATTATGAATACATTGTTGAAGTATTCCACCAAGTTCTCTATCTCTTTCTATTATTAGAATATTATCTATACCATTTTTCTTAGCTTCTAATGCCGCTGCTAGTCCCGCTGGACCGCCACCAATTACAACTATATCAAATTTCATAACTATTCCCCCTATTCTTCTATATTAGCGGCAACTTGTTCATAAGCTTTACCATATAAATTATTATCCTTAGATACCCCACTTAGAATATTAGAACCACTGTTACCTTTTAATATTTCCTCAGGTGACACCTTAAGCTCTCTTGCTAATATTTCAACCACTCTTGGTCCACAGAATCCCCCTTGGCATCTTCCCATTCCAGGTCTAACTCTCCTCTTCACTCCATCTACAGTTGTTGCTCCAGCGTTTCTGTGAATCGCATCAACTATTTCTCCTTCTGTTATCCATTCACAACGACAAACAATATTCCCATATCTTTTATCTCGGTTTATTACCTCTTGCTTTTCTTCATTACTCAGTTCCATTAATCTTATCTCTTCTCTACGATTAATAAAGCATTCCCTCTCTTTTACATTAGGTATTTTAGTTTTAATTATATCTACTATATACTTTGCAATTGCAGGTGCTGATGATAATCCTGGAGATTGGATGCCTGCAACATTTATCAGCCCTTCAACATCACTGCTTTCTCCAATTATAAAATCACCTGATGTATCTACCGCTCTTAGCCCTGCAAAAGATGTAATTACCTTATTAAATGGAATCTTTTTAGTAGTTTTTGATGCTTTATCTCTTAAATAGTGCAACCCGTCAGCTGTTGTATCTATTCCTTCTTTATCCTCAATATTCTCTGCATTAGGTCCTACAAGGATATTTCCATGTACTGTTGGAGTAACAAGAACTCCCTTGCCAAGTTTTGTTGGACATTGAAATATAACACTATTTACAAGAGCTCCAACTTCTTTATCAAAAACAAAGTACTCTCCCTTTCTAGGAGTAATATCAATTTTATCATTACTTACGAAATTATTAATTATATCTGCATATACCCCAGCGGCATTAATAACATATTTACTTTTAATTTTATTACCATCTTTTAGTTGTATATTAAAACCATCCTTTGTTCTCTTTAAATCAATAACCTCAGAATTTAACATAAGCTCCGCTCCGTTATCCACTGCATTTTCAGCCAAAGCAATAGTTAACTCAAATGGTCCTACAATTCCACAGGTTGCAGCATGGAGTGCACCAATCACATCTTCATCAAGATTAGGTTCTAATAACCTAACTTCTTCCTTATCTAATATTTTTAAAGATGTAACCCCATTTTTTATTCCTCTATCATAGAGCATTTGTATATGTTGCATTTCTTCTTCATTAGTAGCAATTACTAATGAACCAATTCTCTTAAATGGAACATGTAGTTCACTACAAACCTTTTCATACATTTCATTTCCTTTAACATTGAACTTAGCCTTTAAAGTTCCTTCTTCCACATCATACCCTGCATGAACTATACCACTATTTGCCTTCGAAGTCCCATTGGCAACATCACTATCCCTCTCAATAAGTGCAATTGATAAATCATATCTTGATAATTCTCTCGCTATAAATGTGCCTATAACACCAGCACCTATCACTGCTACATCATAAATCATATTTTCCCAACCTTTCATTATTTTTAACAATAAAAAAAGTCGCAAAAACTCAACCAATCATTCCATTGGTTTTTTTGCGACTCATAATCTCATTCATATTATTCAGTTAGTTATATTTTACCACATTTTTATATGATTTTCCATTATTATTTTTTACTCTTCTTCCCATGCTTTTGCTCTATTAACTGCTTTCTTCCATCCAGCATAAAGCTTTTCTTTCTTTTCCTCTTCCATAACATTTTTAAACTCTCTATCTATCATCCAATTGTTAGTAATTTCTTCTTTGCTATTCCAGAATCCAACTGCCAATCCAGCTAAATATGCAGCCCCAAGTGCAGTAGTTTCAGTAACAACTGGTCTATTAACATTTACTCCAAGGATATCTGATTGGAATTGCATTAAGAAATTATTTGCAACTGCCCCACCATCAACCTTTAAAACTTGAAGTTTTATACCTGAATCTTCTTGCATTGCTTCTAAGACATCTCTTGTCTGATATGCAATAGACTCAAGGGTTGCTCTAACAATATGGTTTCTATTAGCACCACGTGTTAACCCCATTATACTTCCTCTAGCATACATATCCCAATAAGGAGCACCCAGTCCAACAAATGCAGGAACAACATAAACTCCATTTGAATCTTCAACTTTCTGAGCAAAGTATTCACTATCTGCTGCATCATTAATAAGTTTCATTTCATCTCTTAACCATTGAACAGAAGCACCACCTACGAAGATACTACCTTCTAATGCATATTCAACCTTACCATCTACACCCCAAGCTATTGTTGTCAATAATCCATTTTTAGATTGAATTCTATGTTTACCTGTATTCATTAACATAAAGCAACCTGTTCCATAAGTATTCTTTGCCATACCTTCTTTAAAACAAGCCTGTCCAAACAAAGCCGCTTGCTGATCACCTGCTGCTCCGCATATAGGAATGTTTGCCCCTCCAAAAGTTTGAGGGTCTGTGAATCCATAAATAGCACTTGATGGTTTTACTTCAGGCAGCATTGAATTAGGAATATCTAATTCATTTAACATCTTCTCGTCCCATTTGAGTTCTTTGATATTATATAGCATAGTTCTAGATGCGTTAGAATAATCTGTAACATGTGCTTTTCCTCTTGTTAAATTCCATATTAGCCATGTATCCATAGTTCCAAACAACAATTCACCATTTTCAGCTTTTTCTCTCGCCCCTTCAACATTGTCTAAAATCCATTTTATCTTTGTTCCAGAAAAATATGCATCAATAACTAACCCAGTATTTTCTCGAACATACTGTTCAAGCCCTTTACGCTTTAGTTCATCACAGATACCAGCTGTTTGCCGAGATTGCCAAACAATTGCATTATAAATAGGTTTCCCTGATTTTTTCTCCCATACTACAGTGGTTTCTCTTTGGTTTGTAATACCAATACCTGCAATTTCTTGTGGTCTAACCCCAGCTGTTTCTAATACTTCTCTAGCAACTCCACTTTGACTTCCCCAAATTTCCATTGGATCATGTTCAACCCATCCAGCCTTTGGATAAATCTGTGTGAATTCTTTTTGAGCAACTTTAACAATATTCCCATTGTGATCAAATAATATTGCTCGAGAACTTGTTGTTCCTTGATCTAAAGCTAAAATATACTTACCCATAAAATCCTCCCCATAGCTTTTCTAAACCATACCCAATTATTACTATTCAGTCTGTATTTTCTAAGTTCTATATTAATATATAACTTTCCTTTAAAAAATTAAATCTACAACTATTATTTTTTCACAATTTATAGATACCATATTTTCTCTTCACTAGTAGAAATCCCTACTGCTCCAGCATTTATACTATTGATTACATGTGATTTTTCACTTACTAATCCTCCAGCAATAACTGGTTTTCCTGTTCTTTTCACCATTGTTTCAGTTATAGATGGCATTATACCTGGAAGTATTTCAACTGCATTCGCATTTATAGTTCTAATTGTTTTTGTTCCAGTCACCAAGGATAATGAATCCAATAAAAATACCCTTTGGATTGCAAACATCCCTAACTCCTTAGCATGTTTAAGTAAGTTTGTTTTAGTACTAATGATACCATCTGGTTTTATTTCTTCAGCTATATGCTGTAGTGCTATAACATCTTTTGATGACCCTTCTAAAAGATCAATATGGACATATACTAGCTTTCCTTTTTCTTTAATTCTTAATATATCATCTTTTAAAGTAAATATATTCCCATATAGAAGAAAGATTACTTCACATGGAGAAATTAATGCTCTCTTTAATTTCTCTTCACTTTTTACTGCTGCTATGATGGGATTTTCTTGCAATCTACTGTATAGATTATCGCCCATTATATCACCCTCTATTATTATTTATTTATGTTTAAATTATTAAATTTTCTATCAATATTACTTTTATATTACCATTTGAGTAAGTATTAAACAATAATATAATTTTATTCATTATTAACTAATGAATTATTAATAATTCTATAAATGGCATCATATCATATGATATAATTTAATTGAACTTATATTTATTATCAAACTATTTGGGAGTGATTCAATGTCTAAACAAGAAAGAAGTTGGATTATTTATGATTGGGCTTGCTCAGCATTTACAATGACAATACTAACAGTAATATTTCCAGTATTCTTCAAAACTTACATAGCAAGTGATTTATCTTTAGATAAGTCAACAGTATATATTTCATATGCTAATACAATAGCTGCACTTATCATTGCTATACTAGCGCCTTTTCTAGGTATGATTGCTGATTTTAAAGGAAATAAAAAGAAATTCTTTTCATTATTCCTTTGTATAGGTTTGCTCTTCACACTTAGTTTATCTTTTATATCCCAAGGGAAAATTGTCTTTAGTTTATTTCTCTTTATTATGTCTATTATTGGTTACGCAGGCGCAAATGTCTTTTATGATTCATTTTTAACCGATATAACCTCAATTGAAAAGATGGACAAGATTTCAACTCATGGCTACGCATGGGGATATATAGGCGGTGTACTGTTATTTATAATTTCATATTTGGTTATTGCTTTCCATAGTTCACTTGGTATTACTAAAACCTTTGCTACAAAACTTTCATTTATACTAACAGCAATTTGGTGGCTCTTATTCTCAATACCTATGTTGAAAAATGTAAAACAAAACTATTATATTGAACCTGTAAAAAAACCTTTTTCTTATACATGGAAAAAAACACTTTCAATAATAAAGACCGTAAAAAAAAATAAACCAGCTTTTAAATTTTTACTTGCATACTTTTTCTATATAGATGGAGTTTCTACTATAATAAAATTATCATCTTCATATGCTACCGATTTAGGAATACCTGATAAAACTGTTATGCTTATATTTATAATGACACAATTTATAGCATTCCCTTGCGCAATCCTATTTGCGAAACTTGCTAAGATTTTTTCACCTAAGAAGATAATATTATTAGGTATAGGAATATACACTTCAGTATGTATTTTTGCATTCTTTATGAGTACTGCTACTCATTTCTGGATAATGGCAATAATGGTATCAGTAGCTCAAGGTGGTATTCAAGCACTTAGCAGATCTTACTATGGTAAACTAATTCCGAAGGAAAACTCAAGTGAATTCTTTGGAATTTACAATATTTTTGGTAGATTTGCCACAATATTAGGACCATTGTTACTTGGTAGTTTAACAACTTTAACAGGCAATTCAAGATATGGAGTTCTGAGCTTAATTGTATTATTTGCAATAGGAGGAATACTTTTTATTAGAGTTCCAGAAGCGCAAAAAGTTGCTTCTTAAGATAAACAGAAAACAGCACGCTTATGCGTGCTGTTTTTTTAGCTTTGCTTCAAATTATATGCTTTAAGTACTTGTGCAAATTCTTCCCCAGATCCAATTGATTGATAATCTTTTTTTCCATTCTTTTCTACAACTCTATACGCAAATGCATTATCACTATTTCTCTGAGACAATATTACATATTTTTTACCATTTAATGTCATTTTATCAACTAACTCTAGCTCAACCTTTTGACCTAAGTCATTCTCAACTATCATAAAAGCATTTCTCATGAACAACTCTCCTTTAATATTATTTAAAGCATAATCAAATAAATAACCAGTCAATATTTTTCATACGCCTAATATTAAGTTGCTCATACTCTATTAAAATTATTACTATGTTAAGATACATTAATAATGTAATTTAAGAAATATTTGCACCAAAGTACATAGCCCATAAACATACTGCTGAGAATCTTGTTCCTCTTGCCATAAATGAGACTGTTAAAACCTTACCTATTCCAATACCAACTACTCCTGATATTAGTGCAAAAATCTTATATGGAAGTGGTGTTAATGCTGCAATACCAATTGCCCAAACACCAAATTTAGCGAAATATTTTTTAGAAACATCTAATTTCTTTTTATTTATAATTTTTGATACAATATGCTTTTCGCCATATTTACCTAATTTATTTCCTATTCCTGCTCCTATCATTGAACCTAAGGTACTAACTAATATAGCAAATAAAATCAATTTAGGATTTAATACAGCAAAAGGTATAAGAAGCGTTTCAACTGGTACCGGTAAGAAAATCGCTTCAGCTACAGCGAGAATAAATATTCCAATTAATCCATAATGTGATAAGAAATCTACCATATAATTCACCTCTGTTCATTAACCTATTTTTTTAATTATTATCTATATGAAATAAATTATACACTAAAAATATTAAATCTTCCTTAAATAAAATTTAAATATATATTTAATTAACTCCATCAATTACATTTATAACCGTTTAAATAATATAAGCCACGGAATTTCCGCAGCTTATACTATCAATTAATTAAATTTATTTATTTTAATTTTATCAAGAGGGGCAAAGTTTTGAATATTGTTTCCTTTTAAATCCAAAACCACAAATTCTTCAATGGATTCTAGTACTTCAATATCTTCAATATTATTATTACATAGAAATAACCACTTCAATTCTTTCAAGTTTTGTATTGGTGATAAATCTTTTATCTTATTATTAGATAAATTCACCATCTCAATATTAAAATTATTTTTTATAAATTCAACATTCTCTATATTATTATTTTTCATTGATAATCCTTTAAGCTCCTTAAGTAAAGATAAATCTGCAATATCCTTTAAGCCATTATTACTCATATTGATAGATTCTAAATTTTCACAATTTGTTAATGGAGTAATATCTTTAATATTGTTGTTTTCTCCATAAAAGTAAACTAAGTTTTTCAAAGAACTTACAGGTGTTATATCTTCAATAGCATTATATCCTGCATTGAGCATCCTTAAATTTTTCAAATACTGAATACCTTCCAACTCTTTAATTCCTAAATTACTTATATCTAAAGATGTTATATTATCTAAATCCTCATTACTAATATATATACGTTCTTTCCCTATTACTTGCTCAATTCTTTGTAAAAGTTTCTCATCTTTAAATTTTGATATGAATCTTATACTTTTCTTTTGATTTGCTTCTAAAAGTTTATCCTTATCTATATTAATTTTAATTCCTTTTTCTTCTGCAACAACAACATATGTAGGTACATTAAAGAAACTCTTTGTTAATCCAATACTAATCGCTACAACTAAAGATGCAATAATAAACTTCTTCATTTACTCACCTCATTTATCAATAACTATCCTTGTTTTCTTTATAGCTATATTATAGTATCAAAACTATTACTTAATGTAACAAAGGTATTACAAATGGTTACATATAGGTTACAATAATTTTTTCATAAAAATAAAAGCAGATGAATATTTTTATTATCCATCTACTCTCTAATAGTTTTATACTTTAAACTTATCCATTTGATTTATCAAATTTTTTGCCAATTCTTCTAATCCTATCGCCATATTTGCAATTTCTTCATTTCCCATATTCATTTCCTGTATAGATGCTGCTATTTCTTCTGTAGCCGAAGACACCTCTTGAGCAGAACTAGATACACCAAGAACTCTATCACTTACTACTTCTTTTTTACTTATTATATTACTAACTTCACTATTTATATTAGTTATATTAGGTACCATGTTTTCAATATCATCTATAACATTTTCCATAACTTTTATTGAATTAATAATATTCTCTACTCCGTTATTTAACCCATTTTCCATATTTGCTGACTCTTTTAACATATTTGTTGAATCATCAGTAATATTAACTATTAATTCATTTATTTTTTCTGCTGATTCTTTGCTTTGCTCAGCTAATTTTCTAATTTCTTCAGCAACAACTGCAAAACCTCTTCCCGAATCTCCTGCTTTAGCAGCCTCAATAGATGCATTTAATGATAATAAGTTAGTTTGTTCAGAAATTCCATTTATAACAGTGATAATTTCTGTAATCTTATTTACATTGCCTCCAAGTTTATCAATTTTATACTCAAACTTTCCAAAATCATCTTTAAGTTGATTAATAAGATTTACTATGCTATTCATCTCATTTTTTCCTTCATCAACTTTAACTTTAGTATCTCCTAAATCATTATATACTCTCTTTACTTCATCAGCTAAACTATTAAGATCATTTCCAAAATCATCAAACTCTGTACATACCGTCATCAAAGTATCACTCTGTTCGTTAATTGTAGAGGTAATTTCTTCAACCGATGCAGTAATATTTTCTGATGTTGCAGACATCTCCTCCGAAATATTTGCTAAATCATTAGTAGTTTCTTCAACTTTAAAAGATGATTCTTTTATTGTTACAATCATGTTTCTCATAGATATTATTGTATTTGATGTTCCTTTAACAATTCCATCAAATTCACTAGTCATCTTTTCTTCAATTTTACCTGTAAGGTTTCCATCTCCAATTTTCTCAATTTCTTTAGAAAGTACTGTTATCTTCTTAGTTAATAATATTATGATAATAGAGATTACTACCATTATAGCTATAGCAAAAACTATAAAAGTCCATATAAGTTCAAGTTCCACTCCAGCAATTCGGTCTATAATATTTTCAAATTTATACCCTGAAAACCATATCCCTATTATGTTGCCCTGATTATCTTTTAAGGGTACATATCTAGCTACTACACTGTGACCTTCAACATCAGCTACATTCTTAAATTCTTTTCCCTCTTTTATTACAACATCTATAACTTTTTGTGAAAGTTTTGTTCCTATTATTCTTTTCCCATCATTCTTAATATTTGTAGCTACTCTAGTATCATATCTAAATAATGTAACCATAATATCATCTTTTAAGTACGAATCTAATTTTTCATTAAGTTCTTCATGTCTTTCGATATCATAATTCCCTTTAAATAATCGCCCCTCTTTAATATTCCATTCACCTTTTATTTGATCATCAAATCCATTATAAATAATATCTGTATATATATTAACAGCCTCTTGTTCTGCTTCCATAAACTTAGTAGCTATAAGTTTTGTCAATACCCCTGCTTGTATAGCTAATAAAACAAAAAAGATAGCAATAAGCCTGAACTTAAAGCTCCTAATAAATTTCCCTTTCATTGTATAACCTCCCTAAATTAAACATACTTTCTTTATTATACAACAAAAAAGATGTATTTTTACTTTTTTTTATAAAAAAAATGTAAATTTTTATATTTTATTTAATCTTTTTATAGAGGAAAAGCTTTCAGCTAAGCTGAAAGCTATCATTATTTGTTCTCTTTTCTTTGTTCTTTTTTTATATATAATAATTCCTTTAGAATTTCATACTGTCTAAAAAGTTCAAGATCAAGGAACAAGGCGAACGAGCAGCACAGTGTGCCTTAGTTACGCCGAGATTGAGCTTTTTTAGACGTATGATTATGGTGTTAATCTGTTTTTGTCTCTAGTAAACATAGTAGTTTCTCTCACATTTTCAATACCCAAGAAAGATGCTGTTATTCTCTCAAGACCTATTGCCAATCCGCCATGAGGAGGCATTCCATATTTAAATGCGCTTAAATACCCTTCAAAACTTTCTGGATTTAATCCCGTCTCTATCATCTTCTCTTTTAAAACTTCATAGGAATGTATTCTCTGTCCTCCAGTTGTTATCTCCAACCCTCTGAATATAAGGTCAAAACTCTTTGTTTCACCATTTGGAGCAGGCATAGTATACATAGGTCTTTTTTCCTGAGGATAATGAGTTAAGAATACGAAGTCACTTCCATACTTCTCTTTAACATATTCACTTATGAGTTTTTCTCCTTCTGGGTCAAGATCTCTCTCAAGATTCGTTTTATTATACTCTGTTTTTAAAATTTCAATAGCTTCACTCATTTTCATTTTAGGAATTTCTTCATTAATTATTGGAATATTAGCCTCTAAAAGTTGAACTTCTTCCTTACATTCATTACAGATATTATGGATTATAAATCTTATTAATCTTTCTTCTAATTCCATTATTTCGTACTCATCTTGGATAAAACCCATCTCAAGGTCTAGACTTACATATTCATTAATATGTCTCTTTGTGTCATGGCTCTCTGCCCTGTATACATGCCCAATTTCAAATACCCTTTCATATCCTGATGATACCATCATTTGTTTATAAAACTGAGGGCTCTGAGCAAGATAAGCTTTTTCGTTGAAGTATTTTACTTCAAATAATTCTGTCCCACCTTCAGTTCCTTCTTTTACAATCTTTGGAGTAAATATCTCCTTGAAGCCTTCACCTCTAAGGAACTCTGCAAAAGACTTAGAAATACACTCTTGAATTTTAAATATTGCAGCTACTTTTCTATTTCTAAAACTCAATACCCTATTGTGTATCATTACATCTAATGAAGCTTCAATATTCTCTTTATTTATTTCCATAGGCAATTCATAATTAACTTCATTTAATACCCTCATAGCACTAACTTGAACTTCAACCTCTTCGTTCTTTGCACCACTCTCTGTAACTTCTCCATTAATCTCTATTACACTCTCTACTCTTAACCCTTTAATGTCAATTTCTTTTGTATTTACAACACATTGTACAACTCCACTTCTGTCTCTTAGAAACAAAAATGCAATTTTCCCAAGTTTTCTCACTCTATGAAGCCATCCTTGTATTCTTACTTCTTTTCCCATATTATTATTTAAGTTCTTAACTAACGTTCTATTCATTTAAATCACTCTCCATAATTTTTTAATGTTTGATTTAAATTCCGGAATTTTTTATGAATAGTGGCCAACTACTCATTTTATAAAATAAAAAATCGCCTCTAAAAATTTAGAGACGATTTAAGTTCACTTATATCGCGGTACCACCCTAATTAACTACTTTTTGAAAAGAAATTGAAAATGGAGAATGGAGAATTGAGAATGATGGATGTTTCTGATACTCAGAAACTACAATTTAGAGTTCTTTAGAACAAAATAATTTTACTCATTTTATCTTAAGATAAAATATTGTATTATAATACAAAGATTAATCTGTAAAATATACTAAACCCTTGATTATTGATTAACTGTTCTATTCATTCCCATTAATTTTATTTTTAAGAAACTTTTGTTTCTTAAAATAAAAAATCTCACTTCAGTTAAGAAGTGAGATATATTATCCACGGTACCATTCTTATTAACTATTTCATAAAATAGTTCACTTGGATCATATAACGGTGATTAACCGTATTATCCTACTACTGTTTCAGATAACAAGTTCCAGGATGTCTTTCAAAGCTATACTTCTTATGGAGATCTCACCATCCTCCACTCTCTGGTAAGGTTGCAGCTTTTACTCTTCCCTTCATAACAATTATTACTATTAATTTATTACATTATATTGTAATGTCCATATCATGTCAACTACTTTTTATCAAAATTTTTAGAATTATTTTTATTAACTTTTTTAATTATTCCCTATATAAAGTCCATGTAACCCACACCCTAGTTAATAAATTCATCTAAATATTTAATTGTTGTAATAAATTCTATTTGATGTGCTCTATCTTTTATTAGCCTTATATCTTCATTATATCCGTCATAATATCGTACTATATTATCCACTTTAATTCCCCCATTAACTTTTAATCATACATGAAAAATATTACTTAATTTCAAAAGATAGTGCCATAATCTACAAATCATTTCTAAATGTATATGCAATTCCAAACTCATCATCATAAATATCTTCTACATCAATATGTTTCTTAAATTCATCCCCAACCATTTCTTTTATTACTGATTCCCAGAACATATGTGATACTGGATTATTAGGATGAACAGTTAGTTCCCATTTCCCTGGATGCATCTCAAATACTTTCTTAGCTGCATATTTTCCTATTCCACTTCTACGATATTTCTTCATAATAAAGAACTCACTCATAAAAAGAGTATCTTTATCTTTAGATAAATAACAATAATCACACACCATAACAAAACCGGCAAGTTTATTATTAACTTTTATAAAATATGGAAACCTTCGCTTTTCAGTCCAATAGTAATCTAAATATGTATACCCATATAACCCTAGAAAATTCACATCACTATTTTCATACTCTGAAAAGTCATATTCATATAATTCGATTAATCGTGCTAATATTTCACGTTCCTCTTCAGCTACCTTTACAATTTCTATATCCATGATCACTTTCCCCTTTTTACTTTATTTCTCCTTCAAAAACTCCTCCTTAGTTAATCCATAGCATAGTACATCATAATATTTGCCATTTGTATAATAATTTCTTCTCAATCTTCCTTCAAGTACAAAACCTAACTTTTCATGTAATCCTATTGATTTGTCATTAAATTCGTATATATATACATTTACTTTCTGATATCTTAATTCGTTAAAGTAATACCCTAAAATCATTTTTATAGCTTCTTTTGCATAACCATTTCCCCTGTATCGTCTTCTAACCCCAAGTCCATACTCAAAAGTACCATACCTTTTGCTGCATGAGTGAGTGTTAATATTTCCAACAGCATTACCTTCAATATCCTCCATAATGAAAAAAAATTCATCACTTTCAAAAGAACTTTTTGAAAGGTTTTCTACCCTCTTTTTTATTTTCTCTTCTGTTAATGGAAGCATTATATTAAAACTTGCTCTATCTGATTCAGAATCTTTTTCTTCACTATTAAAATATCCCTCAAAATCTTTCATTTCAACTGCTCTAAGTTTTATTTTTTCTCCTTGCCAAATATATGACATAAGAATCCCCCTTTTCATCAAACATATGTTGTATTTTAATTTTTTACATTTATCAAATATACCTAAATGTTAAACAACTTAGCTGCATTATTATAAAATACATCTTCCCAGTGTTCTTCTGGAATTAACTCCTTTACAAACTCAATATATGGTTTAACTCTAACCAGCGGCCAGTCTGTTCCAAATAAGATCTTCTTATAGTTATCTGCATACACAAATGCTCTTTTAAAATGCTCCATAAATAATTTCTCATTCATGAATTTTTGAACCTTTGCTTCATTTCCAACTATAAGTCCTGAGATATCAGCATACACATTTGAATTCTTTGAAATAATCTCTGCCGTCTCCATTACCCAAGGATCTCCAAAATGAGCAATTATAAAATTTACCCATCTAAATTTAAGTGCTAATTCATCTACCTCTAGAGGCTTAGAATATTTTAATAATCCTCTCTCTGAATATGTATCTCCACTATGAATCACAACAGGAAGCTTATATTTTTCTGCTAATTTATAAACAGGTGTATAGACTTCATCCCAAACATGATAATGATAATATCCAGCATATATCTTTATACCTACTACATTTTTTTCTTTTAAAGCTTCTTCAATTCTTTTAAGTTCCTGTTCCTTAATTTCTTCATTCTCTGTATCTAAAACTACTGGATTAATTCCAATACACGTTAACACATTATCAGGATTCTTTTCTAAGTCTAAGCACATTGGATTTATTGAATTCACATCTGGGAAACCGCCTTCTTCCCCTTCAGTTAATCCCATTCCAATACCATAAACAACACCATTTTCATCATATTCCTTCAAAATCCCTTTTGAACTATAATCAATAAATGATAATTCCTCAGCTGTTCTTTTAAAACTTTCTATATTAGAAAAGTGCATGTGTGCATCAATTATTTTCATTCTGATTCCCTCCTTCACTCTTTAACATATAAATACTCTGAAGATATCTTCCCTCAAATTCACTATAATAAGGTTTGTCCACAAATCCCTTTTCCACTAAATATTCGTTTATAGAACCAAATATAAGATGCCATAATTCTAAGGCAATTTCTTTTATATCTACACCGTGCCTAATAGCAGTTATATTCTCAAGTCTTTCGCTCATTTCTTTAAGAATCTCTTTTAATTCATCGTATATCTCTGAACTTATATATTCTCCAACCTTATTAAATACCTCTTCGTGATTCTCAGTAAATATTGGCACATTTATGCTTACTTTACCTTTCTCAAGTAAATCTAAATACCCTAATGCCTTACCAATGTTAAATAAATCTTCATATTTGCTCTCATTTCCATGAATAAGCCCTTTTGCCAAGTTGATAATATAATCTCCTAACTCTTTGGCAAGTTCATTATTTCTCTTACTTACCCACTTTGTATATGCGCTATTCAATTCACCTGCATTTTGAATATTGTTAATTTCTCTATCAACTCTTCTAAGATATCTAAATAGGTCATTTCTGTTACCATCACAATCTCCAAAGCTATTAAATCTATATCCGTCTATCTGTACATTATTGCTGCTACACAAAAGTTTGTTACTAAATTTATTTAATACTGAATCATCTTCATAGGCATAAAGTATATAATCTCTATTCCCTTCATTCACTTTACTTACTTTAAAAAGCCCTTTTTTACTAAAATAATCTAAAGCTACTCCATCAAATGTATAATCACAAATGACATGATACAACTTTCTCTTCATTAATACTTCATTAAGAGTAATTTGTTCTTCCTCAATAATGTTTTTAATTTCTTTTCCTAAGCTTAAGATTCTATCTCCAATTCTCTTTCCAGCATATTTAAGATATTCTTGAATGTTATCTATATCTTTAGCCAAAAACAATGTAAAGTTAATAGCAAATCGTCCTTGTTCATTTACCTTTATGGCACCGATTCTTTTAAGCTTTGAAATCATATCTATCAAACCTTTTTTATCTATAGCTAAAAGATTTTCTAACTCTGCCACTCCAAATAAAAATGCCGTTCCCTCAGCAATAGTATAAATTATTTCATGAAGCTTATTATTTTCTAGAATATATCTAGGATTAAATTCATCATATAGTCCTGGTTCACCAAAGATAAAAAAGTTTAGTTTTTTCATACTACATACCTCTCATTTGTTTATGTTTTATAACTACCACAAATAATTTTTCTTTAATTTAGTTCTCTTTTCTTCATTAATTCCATACTCTTTATTTAAATAATCATCAATAGATCCATATCTTTCTTTAATTGTATTGAAAGCATATTCTATATATTCTCTTCTTACCTCCATGAATGCTTTAAAAATTTCCTTACTGTGTTCATCCTTTAACAAATTTCCAAATGATTCAATTAATGCTTCATTAAATTGCGAACGATATACATTAGTCAATAAATAGTCTTCGATTACAGTTTCTTCTGGTACTCCTAATGCAAGTAATATTAGTGCCGCTCCTATCCCTGTCCTATCTTTACCAGCTGTACAATGCTGAATTATTGGTGTTTTATCTGTATTTTCAATATACTCCATTAGCTTTTTAAATGCTTCATTTTCAAATATCATCTCTAGATATCCATTTTTTAAAAATTCCTCTGGTTTTCCTAATTCTTTTAAACTTTTACTATTCTTCATTAAGGAAGTCATATCAAAATTCCCATCCTTATTATCTAAAGATTTCATTCCAGAGATATTTACATTCTCAATTCCTTCAATTACTGGGTCTGGCTTTACACTAACTTCCCCTTTAGAACGATAATCTAGTATTGTTTTTATTTCCAAACTTTTTAGATATTCCATATCTTCTTCTGTTAATCCAGCTAATTCATCAGAACGATAAAAAATGTTCCATTTAACTTTTCTACCATCTTTTGTTTTATATCCTCCTAGATCACGGAAATTACTTGTCCCCTTAAAAGGTACTAATACTTCTGCAACTATTTCCGAAACATATCCATCAGCTTTTAAAATAAAATAATTTCTTCTTTTAACATCTGGATCATCAAAAGTAACAGAATTTTTCCCTTCTACTGTTGTGATACATTCTTCAAATCCATTTATTTCAGGTGTTTTATTCCAATAAATCTTAACTTGATTAAGTTCTTTTTTTGAATTCCAGCTAATATTTATTTTGTTATCATAAACTCTTTTAATTTCTAGATTTTCAAAATGATCTTTATCTTTTTCTATGTATACACATTCCATACTAATATTCTCCTTAACATCTTTTATTCACTTATAAATAATTCTAACACCTATACTAACTTAAATAACTCTTCAAGATATGTAAATGTATCAGCAAATTCACCTAATTCTATCATAGATTGAATTTTACTTGGAGCTGCCCACATTGCTCCACATACTTCTTCTGGTTGGTAAACAACTTTTGTTATATCTACTTCATCATGAAACAACCACACATCTACAAAATCAGGATAGTCATGTTGCTGTCTTTTTAATCTAAAAAGACAGTTTCCATCTGCTGGAGATAACTCAACACCAATTTCCTCATTTACCTCTCGTAATGCAGCTTTCAAACTATCATCACCAACAATTGCTGCTCCAACAGTTGTTTCCCACATATTTGGCAGGTGTCGTTTATTTGGAGATCGTTTTGTGATTAAAAATTCACCCTTGCTATTTTTTATCCATACATGTACAACAAGATGGTATTCATCTTGAGCCATAGGTTTCCCCCGTTGAACAGTCCTCCCTGTTTTATTTCCATTTCCATCTAGTATATCCCAAAGTTCCATCTAATGTCCTCCAACCTTATAATCGCTCTTAAGGATTGCCATTATAATTCCATCAACTAACTCCCCTTTAATGAAGTCTCTCTCACGAACTAAGCCTTCTCTAATAAACCCACACTTTTCTAAAACTCTCACTGAACCATCATTTCCTGGAGTAATAAATGCTTCAACTCTATTTAAATTCATTTCACATAAAGCAAACTCAATAAGCAATTCTACTGCTTCAGTTCCATACCCCTTATTCCATTCACTTTTTTTAATATCATATCCTATCTCACATCTTCTACTTGACTCCTCAAAATCACCTAGACAACAAATACCCACCAACTTACCATCTATTTTATTGAATATTCCCCATGTAATTTCTTCTTTATTTTCAAACTCATCATTGTAATGTTTAATAAATCTTTCAGCTTGTTCTAATGTATTTATTGGTTCAAACCAATCAAATTCAGCCACATCTGGATCACTTAAAATATAATATAATTCTTTTATGTACTCATTTGTAATCCTATTTAACTTTATACTCTCCCCTTCTATTACTGGAAACTTCTCAAAAACTCTCATATTTATTTCAATGCTCAATTTACTCCCTCCATTAAGAAAAACCATAAACTGAAACAGTTAATAATCTTTATTATTACTTCTTTGTGGTTTCAGTTATGGTTATAATATCTTTATACTATTTTCATTCCAAACCTTGGAATTTTATTAAACCTACCCTCAGCATCTTTCTCCAAGTTGGTAATATTCCCTTAGAATATTATAAGCTAATGTGTATATGTTAGCATATTGATTACCCAATATCATTATCTTAACATCATATTCAGGTATAAAAGCAGTACAAGCAACAACCCCATAATTAAATCCAGTTTTTGTAGCCATGTATACCTTACCCTCTTCTTTACTAACCATATAATCAATACCAAATCCATAATAAGTCTTTATATCATTATTTTCATTTGAAAAAACTTTATAATTAGTCATTTCTTTTGTCATTTCTTCACCTAGTAATTTTCCACTCCATAATGCATCATAGAATTTCAACATATCATCTACAGTTGTAAGGGCACCTCTATCAGATAGTCCACATGAAGGGTATGAGTAAATATTTTTCTTAAATCCAATCAGATTATTATTATCATCAATAATATCCTCATAGCACTCTGCTCTATTCTCAACAATGTCACTCATATTAAAAAATCCTGTGTTACTCATATCAGCTTTTGAGAATACATTATTCTTAACAAATTCTTGATATTTCTCACCTGTTATTTTTTCAATAACCAGTCCAAGAAGAATAAATGCACCGTTGTTATAGTTTGTACCCTCACCAGGTTCAAATACTTGCTCTTTATTAATAAATAATGGCAGAGCATCTTCTAATTTTTCAATTGAGTAATTTGGTCTATGGATAAATAAATCACTATATTCTTTTCCTGATCCCCATTCATAATCATCTCCCATTCCAGATGAATGTGTTAGTAAGTGAAAAATAGTAATATTCCTATTTATCTTTGATTCTTTAATATCTAGAATATTCATCACCTTATCATCAAGAGAAAGCAATCCCCTCTCAACAAGTTGAAGAATTGCAACTGTTGTAAATAATTTTGTTACTCCTCCACAGTCAAACTTGGTATCTATCTTATTCTTCACCTTAAAACCTCTATGAGCATGCCCATGAGCATCTCTGTAGAGCATATCCTGCTCCTCTTTAATTAAGATGGCTCCTGAAAACTCTTCTTCCTTAACAAACTTCTCTATAATGTTCTTTATATTATCTCTTCTTTTCATGTTATACCTCCAAAAATATTAATATATTAAATAAACACAATTCCTATGTTAATATCATTTATAAAATATTTTTAGATAGTGTCATTCCTAGCCATTTAAGAACCTCCATATATTTTAAAGATCATAATACTCACAAATAATATCTTCACCTAATCCCCATACATTAGAGTATTGGTTTCCTAAAATCATGATTTTTGTATCATATTCTGGAATATAGATGGTATTTGCTACAACACCAAAGTTGCACCCATCCTTTGAGAAAGAATAGACTTTTTCATCTTTCATATCCATCATATACTCAAATACAAAACCATACTTGAATTTCACCTTTGTATACTCAACTTTTAGAATTTTTGGTGTTACCATTGCATCAGTCATCTCTTGTCCTAATAATTCTCCATTCAACAATGCTTCATAGAATTTCACCATATCCTCCACTGTTGTAAGTGCACCTGCACCACCATCTGGAGCTCCACATGGTGGATATGAGTAAATATTCTTTTTCCATCCGATTATATTTTCTTCTTCATCCTGAATATCTTCATATCCTTCTGCAGCATTCTCCACTATGCCGTCCATACTAAATAGTCCTGTATTGTTCATTTCAGCTCTCTTAAACACATTCTCAGTTACATAATCTCTATATTTTTCACCTGTTAGTTTTTCAACAACCATCCCAAGAAGAATGAATGCACAATTGTTATATCTTGTCCCTTCTCCTGGCTCAAAATATTGTTCTTTATGAATAAAGAGAGGTAAAGTATCTTCTAATTCTCTGATTGAATAATTAGGTCTATCTTTAAATAATGCACTGTAATCTTCTCCTGCCTCTTCATCTGCATCATCTCCCATACCTGATGAATGAGTCAGTAGATGGAATATCTTGATATTCTTATTCAACTTAGAATTCTCAATCTCCAAAATATCAAGTACTTTATCCTCTAATGATATAACTCCCTTCTCAACCAGTTGAAGTATAGCAACAGCAGTAAACAACTTTGTTACTGAAGCACAATCAAATTTAGTATCAATCTTATTCTTAACTTTTAATCCTCTATGAGCATAACCATGAGCCTCTTTATAAATTATTTCTTCCCCTTCTTTAATAAGAATTGCCCCTGAAAAATCCTCATTCTTAACAAATTCATTAATTATATTTTGTATGTTATCTTTTCTTCCCATTTCAATATCCCCTTTATTTTTAATTTATTTTTTCTTCAACAACTTATTATCTATTCAACTAAACCTTAAAGTCATTCCAATTTACAGGAGTAGTTTTTCCATTCTGCCAATCTTCCTTTGTAATACCATAACCCACAGAGTCATATACGTCTCCATTTCTGCATACCCACCCTTTTCTATAATGTGCTTCTTTAGCAAAACCACACTTATGGAATACACATCTCATAGCATAATTATCCTGTCTTGTATTACCTTCTATCCTATCAGTATTAGTATATTGGTTGAATATGTAGTCAACTAACCAATTTACAGCTCTTGTTCCTAAACCCCTACCTTTATGAGAACTTAAAATTCTTATATCAAACAATGGAGCCCCATCATCTAAGTCATAAACCCTAAGCATCCCAACCCTCTTATCATCATCAGAAACAATCCAAAATGTTTTAATCCCTTCCCCAGTATAATATTTATTATTGTAGGCAGCTCTAATCCTATCTGGATTTGGATTAGGTGTTCCGTAAAATTCCCAAGTATCTGATGTTAAAAATTCCACAAGAGTATCAATTTCATCTTTGAATTCTTCAAAACGTATTTTCATTATTTATTCCCCCTAACTTTGAGGATGATTTGTTTACTTAAAACTTTTCCTAAACCCAACCCTCTCTCTAAACTCATTTCTTCTATAGAAATCATGCGCTTCTTCAGAGGAGATTAAATCTATTCTTGCACTTGGAAACTCCTTGTGGCATGCTTCAATAAGCATTCCTCCAATTCCTCTTCCCCTTAACTCTTTCTTTATCATAACCTCAGCTATATATGTTGATATAGCTCCATCGCTAATTCCACGTAAAAATCCAATAATTTCTCCATTTCGTTCAATTACTAGAGTAATATTAGAATTTTCCCATACTTTTATAGCATCTTCTTCTCTATTAATAAAAGTCATCCAACCTTCTTCTCTATATAATTCTTGGATTTTATCAAAATCTTCACTTTTATATTTTCTAATCTCTAAATTATTCACTCTATTTGACCTCACTTATTCATAAAAATATTCAAAGTTATTTTCTACCTTCCTCTTAAAAGAAACTGAGAGTTGTGATTTGAGCGTTGAGAACGATGGTCCTCGAACAATAAATTAAAATTTCTCGAAGAGAAATGTCATACGTTCTCAACTCTCCATTCTCAACTCTCAACTATATTTTTACATTTTGTTCCTTGTATTTTTCACTCTATAAAAAATCACCTTGATCACAATATTATTTCTTTTTAAAGGTCTTCAATTTCTCTATCATCAATTCTTCTATCATGGAATATTATCCATTCCTGAAGCACTTCCTTATCTTCTCCATGTGGAATCTCTTTATAGAAGTTTGCAAATATACCTACATCCTGAGTTACAGAATATGCAAATGATAATCCATCTCCTTTTGATACCATATTCATTCTGTCTTTTCTAGTGTTATAACCAACTGAAATTACACCTTTAAATTCAATATCAATTTCCGTTTTACCACATTTATATTTTTTCAAATCTCCAACCTTATCTTTAAACTCAAAGAAAGAATCTGTAATTTTTTCCTCTTCTTTAATGAATAAATCTCTTTCAAAGCTAGTATTTAAATTCTTATTTGAATTATTAGTTGCTCTATAAACACACTTAATTACAGGGATATCAGCCCTTGTTAAATACATGTGTTCAATTTCAAGTCCTTTATATTTTTCATGTTTCTGGAATATAACTGTACTACTTATTCCACTCCATATATTATTAAATTCATCTGCAACTTCAACAAATTTCACTTCAACCTTTTGTTCATGATAACTTGTCAATGACACTCCTGAAGGGATCATGCACACTCCGCCACCCCAAGGATTAAACCAACTCTTTGGTCTCTTCTTAGGGTAACTGCTCTCAAGCCAATCTTCTCCATTATATTTTATTGAGAATAAGCCAGCTGAGAATTCTGGTGATGCTTTCATCTCAATTACACCATTACTTAATTTGAATACTTTACAACCTTCTTCTTCTTGTATTTCTTTTGTAATTTCAGTTACGCCACTATTAAAGATTAGCTTTTCTTTAGCAATTACCTCATTGTTAAAGTTACCATCTATCTTAATATGATTAATTCCTACATTTAAATTCTTAAATTCTATTTTCTTAGAATCTTCTCCTTGGAAATCAATTTTCTCACAGAAAGTTTTTTCTCCATCAATTGAAATTGCCACATCTCCATGTAACTGCGTTTTTTTATAATTATTAACAAAAAGCTTACTAGTTCCGTTACTAAAAACATTACCTTCATTAATAGAAACATCAAATGGTTCAATTTCTCTAAGTTCTGGTAAATCATCACATCCCATTGCCACTTTTCTTAGTTCTTCGTAATTATCAAATGTATTACTAGCCATATATACTGAAGGTGTTTTTACAACACAGTTTTTCTGTAACTGTAATCCTTCTACTTTTTGCTTAATCCTATAATTGTCAATAGTAATTTTAAATTCTTTGTCCCACCACATAGCTCTTGTTCCCTGGAAATCAGATGCAAACATCCAGTTTTCAGTAAGCTTCTTATGATCCCAAAGCCAGATTCCAATATCAATGTTGTTTCTAATATCAAGTAATTTATTATCAAAAGCCATATATCCATTACTAGTATTAAACCCAACTACATTAACCATTGATATATCCTTGATATCCGATGCTGCATTTTCAATCTCATGATATATTTCTAAAGTACCGTCATCCTCTAATCTCATCACTCTAGTAATTTTTACATCTTTAAAATCATCAGATTCAAATTTTGCCCTCAAAACTGAAGCGGTTTCCTCAACATGGTAGGTAACCTCACTAGGCTTTTTCTTACTAAATTCATCAGAATATGGTTCTCCCAAAGAAGGACAAGCAACATTGGATGCTAAAACATTTTTCTTAAATTCTTTAACAAAAGATGAATTATTAAACTTATTTATTCCAGCTAAGAATCTACCATTAGATACAAAGTAACTATTTTCATCTTCCCCACCTATTTTACCTACTCTACCTCTGAAAGCCATTTCAAGCTTCTTCTTAAAGCATACCTCATCATTTGAAGTTAACACATTTACATCAACCTCATCATCTATATATCCACTTTTAATAAACCTAACAGGTATTCTTACTGATTTTTTTTCCTTACTCTCTAGTTCCACTTCAATCTCTTTGTACTTGAACTCAACGTAATCATTTTCAGGCAACGAAAATTTCATTTGAATTTTCTCTTCAAAACTATTCTCAAAATCAATATATGTGAACTGTTCAGTATTCTTGAAGTATTGCTTATCTTTAGTGTCTGTACTCATTTTCACTGGATATACAGGTTCTACGCCAAGGCCCATAACAACTTCTTTACCATTTATAGTTACAATATTTTTTACTAAAGGATGCGTTATCCACTCAGTTACTACCTCTTCTAATTCTCCAACATGAAATGACCCATTAATAACTTCTCTATCATAAACATTCAATGTTTCATCAATTGAATTCTTAATCTCACGATCATTCATACCTGAAATTGAAATCTCTAGGTCGTTACCACTCTTATTTACAATTTCAAACTCAATCTCATAATCTTTTCCAAATATGAGTTTCTGCTTCTTTAAAGAGCACTTAATTGAATAATCCTCTGTTTCAATTTCTCGAAGTACCCTTCCTTTTCGTTCAAACTGAACTCTTAGCTGTGTTTTCTCTTTTTTCCATAGATATTCAAAGAATTGGAATTCCCCTTCCTCTATACCATCTGGTTTAACTTCTATATCCATTTTTCTATCATCATACCAATGTAATACTTCAAAATAATCCTTTAAAGCTTCACTATTTATTACATATGGAAGAAAGTTCATTAAATGCACTGATTGTTCATTTTTTTCCCAGAAGAAACCAGACTTCTTATACAGAGGAACTGCCTTAAGGTTACCTGCCCAAGTAAATAAATCTAGTCTTGGCCAATCACTC
Source organism: Oceanirhabdus sp. W0125-5 (assembly GCF_027938815.1). Lineage (GTDB taxonomy): Bacteria > Bacillota > Clostridia > Clostridiales > Clostridiaceae > Oceanirhabdus. Next base: position 2,344,897 of record NZ_CP115913.1, on the reverse strand, counting down.
TTAATAGCTTCTTCAACCACTTTAAGAATTAGTTTTTTCCCTACCTTTTTTCCATGGTAATCAGGTCTTACATTTAAAAGTGGAATATAACTTGTATTCTTATCAAATGCATATCTTGCAAAACTGCATGTCCCTGCAACCTCTTCACCATTAAGAGCTACAAACAGATTAAGATCTGTACTATTCTTCCTTTCATTTATTATATCTTTCGCTGTTTTAACCGATGTATCTCCACCCCAACTATCGCCACTTTTATTCCACATATCAGCTATACCTGATGCGTATATATCCTTATATTCTACTACTTTAATTTCCTTCTCATTAAGCAACATAAATTTCTTCATCCTCCCCATTTTTAAAACTACCATATTTTATAAAACTCTTCCCTACATTTCAGACGAAAAAAAGAAGCTTTGAATCTTTTATTCTACAAATTGAAGTTTTTGAAATTTTCAGCATTTTCATCTTATAAGACTCCTTTCAAAATAAATAAAGGTCACATAATAATATGCAACCTTTAAATTCAAAAAAGCCGCACAGCTGGCGGCTCAATTAACATTATAATCTTTTAACTATAAACTATTACAAATAATGTTTAGTTATTCATTGAACTCAAGACAGCAGACCAATAATTATTCAAATTTGTTAATATTGTTAATTTACTTGTAGTCATTTTATTAGTCTCCTTTCTTTTCTCTAAATAACTATTACAGTTATATTATATTATAAATAGAAATTTATTACAAGTTTTTTTATTTACTCTAATGTTTATCGCTAATTGTAATAATATTCCCTTCTCCTCTTTTTACATTTTTACCTTGATGAACTATAACTTCTTTTTCTTTAGGTAAATTTGTTATAACAATAGGTGTCACTATTGATGGTACCAAATTCTTAATTTCATGTAGGTCAACACTCATTAACGGCTGCCCTTTTTTAATAGCTTCACCTTGCTTAACATATGTTTCAAAACCTTTTCCTTCTAATTTTACTGTATCTATTCCAAAGTGTACCAAAAACTCAAGTCCATTTTCTGCTTTTAAGCCTACAGCATGTTTTGTTCCAAATACCATAGCAACTGTTCCATCAATAGGAGATACAACTTCACCATTTTCAGGTAATATTGCAAACCCATCTCCCATCATTTTTTCTGAAAATACTTTATCTGGTACATCCTCCAGTTCAAGTAATTCTCCATCTATAGGAGCAACAATTTCAATTGAAGTTACTGATTTTTTATCTGTCTTTTTTGTAGTTTCTTCAATATCCATTTTATCTATTTCTACTTCTTCTCCTTGAGGTATTTTTCTTTCCATTATCTTTTTCATTTGGGTTTTAATAATATCTGATTTAGGTCCAAAAATTGCTTGAATATTATTACCAACTTCCAATACTCCTGCTGCCCCAAGGTTTTTTAATACACTTTTATCAACATTTTCGATGTCATTTACAGTTATCCTTAACCGTGTTATGCATGCATCTAGTTTATCAATATTCTTTTCTCCACCTAAAGCTTTTATAATCTGCATAGGCAAATCACTTTTTTCAACCTTTTTATCAGTGTCTAGTAATTCATCTTCTTCTTCTCTTCCAGGAGTTTTAACATCAAATTTTCTAATAAAAAATCTAAATCCGAAGTAGTAAATTACTGCAAAGCATAAGCCAATAGGTATTATTAACCAGGATTTAGTTGATAAATTCCAGTATAAAAGATAATCTATAAATCCACCTGAAAAAGTCATTCCAGCTTTAACACCCAAAATATCCATAAGCATAAATGATATACCAGCGAAAACACAGTGTATTCCATATAGCAATGGTGCTACAAATAAGAAAGTAAATTCAATAGGCTCAGTTATCCCTGTTAAAAAAGATGTTAATGCTGCAGAAGCAAATATTCCACCTACAATTTTCTTTTTCTCAGGTCTGGCCTCTTGATACATAGCTACTGCTGCAGCAGGTAATCCAAACATCATAAAAGGGAATTTTCCTGTCATGAAAGTACCTGCTGTAGGGTCTCCAGCAAAGAATCTAGCTACATCACCTTTAACTACTTCACCTGCTTCTGTTATGTAAGTACCAAATTCAAACCAGAAAGGTGAATAGAAAATATGATGTAATCCAAAAGGTATTAATGCTCTTTCAATAATTCCGAAGATAAAAGCAGATACCCCTTTGCTCGTAGTTAATACAAACTCTGCAAGTTTATCTAATCCTATCTGTATTGTTGGCCATACAAATACTAATATTAATCCAAGTAAAATAGCTGATGCAGCAGTTATTATAGGAACAAATCTTTTTCCTGCAAAGAATCCTAAAAATGGTGGTAACTCAATGGTATAAAACTTTTTATATAACATAGCTGCAACAATACCCATAATTATTCCACCGAAAACTCCCGTCTGTAATGTAGGTATTCCAAGTACCTGTGCATAACTTGGATCTGCACTTATAGCTGCTGGATCAGTAGGAATTTTTGCTATAATTCCAATAGTTACATTCATTATTAAGAAACCAACTGTAGCCGCAAGAGCAGCAACTCCATCTCCATCTGCCAATCCAATAGCAACACCTATAGCAAAGAGTAATGGTAAATTACCGAATATTATTCCCCCAGCCTGTTCCATTAATGGTATTCCTAATACATTTGCATGACCAAGTCCCAGTAATAGACCAGCTGCTGGAAGAATCGCAACAGGTAGCATTAAAGCTTTACCAACTTGTTGTAATACTCCAAAAGCTTTTTTAAACATTTATTCATCTCCTTATCTTCCGTATTTTTATAAAACTATTATTCCCTCACTTTATGAAAAAAATTAGTTATACCAGTTATGATTTTGCATAATCCTTATACTTTAAGACATATTATTTAAATAAAGAATCTGTCCTATAAGGAGATGTATGTATGAGCGATTTTATATTTAATGAAGAACTGATGCTAAAAATTGATTCAATTCTTGAAGAAAATGATTACTCTGAATTAAAATTACTTTCCATTCTTCTACAAGTACAAGAAATCATTCCTGGAAACTTCATTCCTGAAGTTATAACAAAATATATAAGCAAAAAAATTTCTGTACCTTTAAGTAAAACATATGAAGTTATTACCTTTTTCGAGGCACTTTCAACTGAACCTAAAGGAAAGATAATTATCCAAGTATGTAAAAGCCCTGTATGCACTGTAAAAAAATTCGAGACCATCCTTGAACCACTTCAAAATGAATTAGGAATATCAGTAGGTGAAACTACTGAAGATGGACTTTTTACCCTTCAATACTCTTCTTGCTTTGGGGCATGCGATATTTCTCCTGCAATACGTATAAATAATGAGGTTCATGGTAATCTTACCAAAGATAAAATTAAAGATATAATTAATTCCTATAGGAGGAAATTTCAATGATTGATAAAGTAGATTTCTTTAAAATTAATTTTGGTAAATATGAAATCAATGATATTGAAGGATATAAAAAACTTGGTGGTTTTGAGGCACTACAAAAATCTTTGCTCAATGGTACAGAATGGATTATAAATGAACTAAAAACCTCAGGGCTCCGCGGCCGTGGTGGTGCCGCTTACCCTACAGGTAAAAAATGGGATCAAGCCTCAAAGGTTATTTCTTCAGAAAAAATAATTATTTGTAATGCTGATGAAGGGGAACCAGCTACTTTTAAAGACAGATATCTAATTCAATACGAGCCATACAGTATTATTGAAGGAATGATAATTGCAGCTTTAGCAATCAGTTCAAACAAAGGATATATATATATCCGTGAAGAATATAAACATCTGCATAAACAAACCCAATCAGTAATTGACATTTGCCATGCTAACGGTTATTTAGGTAATAATATTCTTAACAGTGGTCTTGATTTTGATATTGAACTTTTTTCAGGTGCAGGTGCATATGTGTGCGGTGAAAATTCATCTCTTATAGAATCTATGGAGGGTAGGAGCGGCCAACCTAGACTTAAACCTCCATATATAAAACAAAGCGGTTTATTTAATCTTCCTACTTTAGTCAATAATGTAGAAACATTTTCAGCTGCAACTTCAATTTTACGAAGAGGTGCTGCAGAGTTCACAAAATATGGTACATCCCATAGTAAAGGAACTAAACTAATATCTCTTTGTGGTAATATAAATAAGCCTGGTGTTTATGAAGTTCCCTTTGGAATAACCTTAAGAGAAATAATTTATTCATTAGGTGGCGGTATCTCAGACAATAAAAACTTAAAATTTGTTCAACTGGGAGGTTCTTCAGGTGCCTTACTCCCAGCTGCATTAATAGATGTGAAATACTGCTACTCAGAATTAGCAACATACGGTGCTGACGTAGGTTCTGGTGCAATACTAGTTGTCGATGATTCTAATTCATTATTAGATTTTCTAATATCTACAGGAGAATTCTTTTGGCATGAGTGTTGTGGTAAATGTGTTCCATGTAGAGAAGGCACTCGCCAACTTTTAAAACTCCTCAATAATTTTAAAGATGGAAAAGGAACTTCTATTGATTTAGAAACTATGGAGACCTTCTCACATGTAATGAAAAATGCATCATTTTGCGGCCTAGGAAAAACTGCACCAACTTCATTAATTTCTTCCTTTAGATATTTTAGAGAAGAAATGGAAAATTGGGTTAAATAGGAGGAATATTAAATTATGAATACCTGCTCTTTAGAAATAAATAATATTGAAGTTACAGTACCCTCTAATTTCACAATTTTACAAGCTACTAAAAAAATTGGAATCTCTATTCCAACCTTATGTTATCATCCAGATCAAAAAGTAAAGGCAAATTGCAGAATATGTCTTGTAGAAAATCAAAATGGTAAGTTACTAACAGCATGCTCTACCTTAGTTCAAGAAGGAATGAGAATTAAAACCCACTCAAAACTTGTAAGAGATACTCAAAAAGGAGTACTTCAATTAATTTTAGCTAATCATGATCAAAATTGCTTAAAATGCAGTAGAAATGGTAAATGTGAACTTCAAAAGCTCTGTGAAATATTTAATATCTCTAAAACAAATCTTCATGAAGTAGTAGATTGTACAACTCAAGACCTTTCTAACCATTCAATAATTAGAGATCAAAGCAAATGTATAAAATGTAATAGATGCATTGAAATGTGTCAAGAAGTTCAAACTGTTGCAGCCTTAAGCCATGCTCATAGATCAACAAAGTATTCTATTACACCTGCTTATAACAAGAGTTTAGCAGAAACAAATTGTGTTTTCTGTGGTCAATGTGTATCAGTTTGTCCAGTTGGAGCTCTTAGAGAACGAGAAGAAATTGATAATGTTATGGATGCTATTTATAATCCAGATATTCATGTAATTGCACAAATTGCACCTGCAGTCCGTGTTTCAATAGGAGAAGAATTCGGATTTGCTCCAGGTTTAAATTGTGAAGGAAAACTAGTATCAGCGTTAAAACAAGTAGGTTTTGATAAAATATTTGATACCAATTTTACTGCAGATTTAACTATAATTGAAGAAGGTCATGAATTAATTAATAGACTAAAAAACAATGGTGTTCTTCCTATGCTTACTTCATGTTCACCTGGTTGGATAAATTTTATCGAAGCTTTTTATCCAAATCTATTACCTCATTTGTCAACATGTAAATCTCCTCAACAAATGTTTGGAGCATTATCAAAAAGTTACTATGCATCAAAAATGGGCATACCCCCAGAAAAGATATTCACAGTATCAATAATGCCTTGTACTGCTAAAAAACATGAAGCTAAAAGAGAAGAAATGCATTATAAAGAATATCGCGAAGTAGATGCTGTTCTCACAACTAGAGAAACTGCGAAATTAATCAAGTCATTATCAATTAATTTCAATAATCTTACAACTGATAATTTTGATGCTCCTTTTGGAATCTCATCTGGTGCTGGTGCAATTTTTGGTGCTAGTGGTGGTGTAATGGAAGCAGCTCTAAGGAGTGTTTATGAAATTCTTACTGAAACAGAACTAGATGATTTAAACATTTCTTCAGCAAGAGGACTCGATGGAATTAAAGAAGTAACAGTAATGATTGATTCTCTTGAACTTAAAGGTGCTGTAGTTAATGGGCTTAAAAATGCTAGATATATTTTAGAACAAATACAGTCTGGTGAATGTCCATATACTTTTATAGAAGTTATGTGCTGCCCTGGTGGATGTATAGGCGGTGGCGGGCAACCATTTGGTTCTACCGCGGAAGTTCGGAAAGAAAGAATAGATGGTATATATTCAATAGATAATAATAGTACCATTCGTCGTTCACATAAAAACCCACTAATACTACAGCTTTATGATGATTTCTTAATAGAACCTAATGGCAAGAAATCTCATGAATTACTTCATACATTTTATTACCCACATGATAAGGAATAAAAAATAATTGATAATGGATAATGGACAATGGATAATGATGGATGTTTCTGCTTACGCAGAAACTACATCTTATTGTTCGGTGGAACAAGGAGTTTTTACTCATTTTATCTGTGATAAAACGATCACTCCCATCTTCTCCCAACAATAGGATTAAAATTTCACTGAGTGAAATGTCAATCATTATACATTATACATTATCCATTTTCCATTTACTTCAAAGTTCTACATTATCCACTATACATTTGTTTTAATAAAGTCTTTTATCTTCGTGTTTATTATTTATCAGATTGTTAATAATCAAAATAAAGACAGGTGAAAACTTAAGGTGGAGGTGTTCTATGAACATACTGTTTTTATTTATAATTATTTTATCGTCGTATTCCGTATATAAACTTTCTTGCATTTTTCTCTCAAAGATTAATATGCAGATGGAAAATTTATTATATACTGAATCCTTCAATTACGGTTTTATATCACGTAGAATGTTAACTTGCCTTGGTAGAAATTATTACGATTCTTTCTGTAAATTTTTTTTAATGAACAAAGGATTTAGAGAAATCCAAAATATTCAATTAAATATGAAGGAGGTTACTTCTTATATAGCTATTAAGAACGATACTCCTTTCATAGTAATATGCTTTCATTTTAATGAAGAAGAAAATTCCTTAAGCGAAGATATACTCTACGAGATTATTGGAATATTGTCTCATAGAAAAATTTATAATTCGGTTTTAATATGTGATTATTGTAGTGACATTATTGACAACATCAAATTAATTGATAATTATAGTATTGAGTTATATGACTCATTAACCATATGTAATACGTTTTGGCATAATAATAATTTTTTTAAGGTGGAGATTAACTAATGGAGATATTTTTTTTAAAAATTGTACAATATGTCACATTCCTAGTATTTACTCTATGCATTATAGGAACAATTATTAATTTATTTAAATGTATTTCTAAGTATTCAAAAATTAATAAAACACTAACACTTCACAAAAAAAATAATATTTCATCTGAAGATATTAAATCATTAACTGAAAAAGAATATTATCTTTGGATATATAAGTTTCTTATTAAGGAAAATTACATTGATTCAAAGGATTTTACATATACAAATAACCTTCAAGTAAATATTAAAAACTCAATTGTTACAACTAAAAATAATTTGCCAATTTTCATTAAAATAATCAGAACACAGGATGATTCACATATTACTTTAAAAAAATGCCGTGAATTTTTAGGAGAAATGCTTTATAAAAAATGTTCTGTAGGTATATTAGTTTGTAACCATGCATTTTCAAAAGAATGCAAAACTTTTTTAAATACAGTTCCATCAGACTTTAAAATTATTTATTTAAATGATTCAGAAATTATAGAATTTTACAATAAAATTTATGATTTTCCAACATCCTTAGCTTAATGTTAAGGGAATACAACTCATTCTCATTTGAGAACAAATATTTCCAATTTAATTATTGCATTAACTCCATAATACGTTTATAATAGATATATATTTAGAAAAAACGCACAATTTTATTTTCAATTAATATCTTCACTTCCATCTCAATTGAGAATAAAAACATATTTACATAATATTATATTGATTAATTTTAAAAGGAGTTTATATGCAGAAAAATACAATCACAATAGCAAATAGGATTTCAAGAGTAACTATTATTTGGAATGTAATTTTAGCAGTTATAAAATTATTTATAGGTTTTTTAGGACGAAGTTCCGCATTAATATCTGACGGAATTCATTCTTTTTCTGATGTTATAAGTACCTTCTGTGTGTTAGTTGGTTTGAAGCTCTCACAAAAACCAGAAGATAGTGATCACCCTTATGGTCATGAAAAGTTTGAACCAATTTTAACTAAAATTTTAGCTTTTATTCTTTTTTTAACTGCCATATCTATAGGAATGACCGCTATAAAGAACATACTAGCTGGTAACTACACTACTCCAAGTTCTATTACTATTATAGCTGCTCTTTTCTCAATTGGTATTAAAGAATGGATGTATCATTATACACTTAAAGGTGCAAATAAAATTAACAGTTCTGCATTGAAAGCTGATGCGTGGCACCACAGAACAGATGCCTTATCCTCTATTGGCTCACTAATTGGGATTGTAGGTGCACTTATTGGTTATCCAATTTGTGATTCATTAGCATCAATTATTATTTGTTTGATAATACTTAAAGCTTCAATAGATATTTTTCTTCAAGCAGCTAATCAGCTTGTGGATAAAGCCACTGATGAAAACACAATCAATAATATAAAAAATATTATCTTTTCAGTGGAAGGAGTTCTTTCAATTGATAGCTTAAAAACGAGAATCCATTCTAATAGACTATATATCGATCTTGAAATAAGCGCAGACAAGAATCTCTCTTTTGTTAAAGCACATAACATTGCAGAAAAAGTTCATAATAATATAGAAGAACAAATTGAAATAGTTAAACACTGTACAGTTCATATTAATCCAAAGTAAACAAAAGCACGCATAAAAGCGTGCTTTTTAAAGTTTATGTCTCTCAATCTCTTTTAAAACTATCACTTCAATTTCATTCTTATTATGATTTTGCTTATAATCCTGAATAATATTTTTCAAGTCCTTATCATTAAAATCTGGTTTTCTTTGCGTAAGTATATATCCTTTATCCCCTTCAAAAATGATTAGAATATCATTGAATTGATTATTTATCCTATATTTAAAAACCCCTTTAATACTAATATTTTTAATATTAGTATCATAAAACTTTAGTTGTTCTTCAAGCTCCTCAAAATCTAAATTAAGATCTGTTTCTTCTATTTGTTTTTCAATTTCCTTGAAATTAAATCCTACTTCTTCCGTGAGTTCTTTTATCAATTCTTCTCTCAAATTACATAATTTCTCTTCTGTTATTCCTTTTATTTCTGCATACTGATCCATCTGTTCTGTAATTTCTCCAACAAAAAGTTTTCCTTCTGCTAGTTTATCATAAAGTCTGAAAATAAATTCTCTAAACTCATTTACGTCTTTTTCTGTTACTTTGTTACGTAATTGATTAATATCAATAATATCACTCATAACTCTTCTCCTTATGATAACTTGCTTGAAATTTCCCCCTCTTTATTCTGTTTTAAAATCTTCTAATTTTAATTGATCCTTCTTGTTAATTTTATTTCCATCCTCTTTTAACATTGGATCTTTAAATACACTTGGTGATTTTCCAATATTGAAAAGAGTCCAATAAGGGCCTTTAAACACTTCTCCTACTGGCCTTTGCAAACTTTCAATTTCAATCATAGAATATTCATCTAAAATATCTTCATCTAATAATACTTCTTCTGGAAGAAGTTCCACTTGATATGGTGCTTTGAATTTTCCAAGTGGTTTCCCCATTTTGTAATAACTCCAATAAGCATCTTTGCCATAACCATCAGGTCTATTTAAAAATATATTTATTTCTTTTTGGTCAATAAAAACACTCTCTTTATTGTCTATTTTTTGCTCCTGTTCTCTAGCTGTATGATATTCATATAAATCAACATTCATTAAATCACCTTTTAAAATTATTCAATTACTTTAAAGTTCAAATTTATAATTCATTTTCAGTATCTACATTAATAGATTCCTCAGAGATATACCCTTCTTCGATAAATTCTTCCTCTTCTATCTGCAGATTAATCATACCATTTCCCTCTAAAGATGGCGCTTGGAATGAATTCGACTTTTTACTAAGCTTAAATACACTTAAATAAGGATCTTTCCCAGGACTCCAGTAAGCATCTTTTCCAGGAGTAAGTACTGGTCTATATGAAATTTCTTCTACTCGTTGATTATCAATAAATATTTCATCTTCATATGTTTCTTTTTTAATTTTTTCTTTCCACCTTTTATATTCATATAAATCAACATTCATATAGTCACTATCCTTTAAAAAATCTTGAAAAATTCGTAGTCTTCTTCTTTAAATTCTCCACTTTCTAACTCTATATTTTTAAAGAAAGCAGTATCAATAAACGATTCATCTATATAAGACATATCTAAGCTTGGTGGTGGAAAAGGTCTTTCTGGAGCAAACTTAAATATACTCTTATATGGATCAACCCCTGGACTCCAAAAGGGATCTAAACCTGGTTTTGTTATTCTAGTATGCAAAAGCTCACTTCTAACCTTTCCATCAATAAGCATACTTATATCATATGTTTTACTTTGAAAAATAACATTATTTGAATTATATTCATATAAATCAACATTCATAAAATCACCTATTCTTTTTAATAATCAAATCTTTTTCAAATTCATATAAAACTATCTCACAGGATATTCCCCATTCAACTAATCTTTGAATTGTATCCTCATTATAATAAAATAATACAGCTTTCATCGTATTGGACTTTCCTTTAAGCTCCCCTTCATATAAACAATCAATTGTGAAAACTTCTTTACCAATCTTTTTAAAAACCTCATTCTCAAATATAATTTGTTTCTCTTCTTTATTTTTAATTTCTTTTACGAAACATTGATATTTTAGATTATCACTATAATACTCAGCTCTTATGATTTTAAATATTTTAAGTAATTTTAAAATATCATCTTCCTCATGGATTTTAATTCTCTTTTGCTTCCAAATAAGAAGTTTTCTTTTTATTTGTTCAATCCCATTAGATATGTTTAATAGTTCCAGCTTTTGAAGGTTCACCTCAATTTCAAGATTTTTTAAAGGAATACCACATAAAATAGACTTAATCATTTTCTCCATTCTAACAGCAATTTCTCTTGTTTTAGGATTTGTATTATTTTTATTATTACTTATCCATTTTTTTATTTCCAACACTCCATTTTCGAACTTTTTATTGCATTTAATTGTTTTAAGGTTAATGTAATTGTCCTCTCCAAAAAATTTCTTTGTGGAAAATTCTTTGAAACTCACATCATTAATACTCTTAATTTCAATATCATCTTCTCTTTTTATAACTTTATCTTCTATAAATTTCTTAACAGTCTTAATATCTGTTGTTCTGTTTTTCATTGGAATTGCATTCCAGATCATTTCTTTGTATTCCAGATTCATATCCTCTCCTACTCTGGGGTCTAATAATGCAACTACTCCTGAATCCTTACTATTTCTTATCAATCTCCCGACACCCTGTCTTAATTTTAAAATCATTTCAGGAACATTTACTTCCAATAAAGGATTTTGACTTATGCTTCTTTTGAATTCGATAATTGGATCTGGAACAGGAAAAGGTAATCTTGTTACAATCACCTGAGAAAGTGTTTTACCAGGAATATTTATTCCTTCCCAGAAGATTCCTGTACCTAACAATATAGAATTTTCTTCTTCTTTGAAAGCTGTCATTATATTTTCCTGGGATGAATATGGATTCTGTTTTAAAATCTTATAAGAAAACTTTCTCTTTTTTAACTCTTTATATACCCAATTCAAGTCCTCTTTTGATGCAAAAAGTATTAAAGTTTTACCATCAGTCATTTTAATAAGTTTTATAATTTCTTCAATTGCTTCCTTTAAGAAGGCTTCTCTTGATTTCATAGGATGAGGCATTTTATTCTTATAATATACTATAGTATTATTATCATAATCAAAAGGTGACTCTTTTGGTTCAGATAGAATTCCTCTCTTTTCCTCTTGTGGAAACCCAATGTTATTTATTATATACGAGTAACGTTCTTTCAAATCACCATGAAACCTATTTGTCAAGGTAGCGGAAGTTAAAATAATTTTAGGTAGATTTTCTAATTGAAACTCATTTTCCTTTTCTCTAAAAAACAGCTTTTTTATTACTTTATTTATGAACTTAGGTGCAATCATCAACCTAACATTTAACAAATCAGCTTCTTTTCCATTGAACTCTCCCCAAGCGAGAGTATCATAACTCTCATAAACAACATTATAAATATCTTCTTTTATCCTTTTAAGATCTTCAAGAATTTCATCTTGTAAATTATTAAAGTATTCAAACTCTGATACATTAACTATGTCAACTAATGCAATATTTTTAATAACATCATCTAATGTATTAATAATATTTCTTGATATATTCAAAACTTTGTGTCTATTTATATTAAATCTACTCTGTTCAGATCCTTGAAATTTTCCAACTTTCATTTGTTCGTTAATATCATTAGCTAATATCTTAAAATACCTATCTATATCTTTAATTAGGATATTTATTTTTTCAATTTCTTTACTGTTTCCAGTTCTTTTCATAAAAAACTTACTATCATTAAATATGGTAAAACACTTTTTATATGTAAGTTCTTCTTGAAGCACCCCTCTAACTTTTTCTTCAAGATTATGTGCCTCATCAATAGTTATGTATTTTATTCTATTACTGAGCAAAGCTCTTTCTTTTCTAATTTTTTTATGTGCATCAACAATTAATAAATCATGATTACATAATATTATACCATCTGTATTTCCCATCTTATTTCTCTTATCAATAAATACACATTCATTATAGAATTTGCACTTATTAAACAAACAGTTTTTAACATTAACACTTTCCCAAATATCTTCACTTATATCCTCGTTCAACTTTGCTCTATCACCAATATCTTTTACCCAATTCTTAAGATAATTGTATACTTTTGTTTTCTCATAATCCTCTTCAAATAATACTTTACTTCCAAACTCCTCAACTCTTAACCTGCATCCAAAGTGACTCATTCCTTTAGCTAAAACAACCTCTGGAGAGAATCCAAGCTTTTTTGATACCGCCCTTATATCATCCATAAGTTGTTCTTGTAAAGATATTGTAGATGTGGACACTACTACAGGTTCTTTGAATTCTCTATTATATATCATTAAGGGCAATAAATATGCATAAGATTTACCAATACCAACCCCAGCCTCTACCATTATATGTTGATTATCCCTCATAGCTTCACATATATCTAAAGCCATGTCCTGCTGCCCTTCTCGTTCTTCGAATCCGAGTTTAGGTAAAAAATCCACAAAAAATTCGTATACTTCATTTGTAATAACCTTTTCAATAATCTCTCTATCACTTTTATTTTCAATATCTTTTTTAAACAATTTAATCACCACTTTCAATAATTATTATCAATTTAAAATTATATTCATTCAATTTCTTGTTTTTATTCCCTAAATACGGTATAATGATTTTGAAAAAAGAATAAACCGTGCTAGGGGTGTCATTTGGCTGAGAAATAGATTTTAATCTATTACCCTCATACCTGATCTGGTTAATACCAGCGTAGGGAAGCTATTATATCGAAGGTTCTAAATTGCCTATATGTATAGTAATATTTAGACATTCTATTAAGACAACCCTCCAGCGCACAATGCAAAGGAGGTTTTTTTATGAATAATTTTCTAGAAAGTATTAAACAATTGATTCAATCACCATTTGTTTTATTAGCATTAGCAATTCTATTTATAATTACTATGGCTTTTATTATCTTTAAAAAAGTTAAACTAACTCCAAAGTTAATTTCAATAATCGGAGTTGTTGTGGCTTTAACCTTTGTCTTAAATTTAGTAGTTTTATTTAAGATGCCTCAAGGAGGAAGCGTAACATTAGGTAGTATGGTTCCAATAATAATTCTTGCATTAATTTATGGCCCAGAAGTAGGATTTCTGGCTGGATTTATCTTCGGATTAATAAATCTTCTTGTTAGTCCTTACATTGTTCACCCTATACAAGTTCTATTTGATTATCCATTACCATTTATGATGTTAGGTTTAGCTGGATTCTTTAAATATAAACAATCCAACTATTTTAATGGAGTCATTTACAGATTATTAGGTGTAACTGCTGCTGTATTTGGAAGGTTTATATTCCACTGGCTTTCTGGTGTGATATTTTTTGGACAATATGCCCCTGAAGGAATGTCTCCTTATTGGTACTCCTTCATATATAATGGTTCTTATTTACTACCTGAGTACATCATATGTATTTTATTAATTATTTTCATACCATTTAATAGATTAAAAAGCACTTCAAATCGAATTGATATATAGCAACAAAAAGCATAGAGCTGCGCTATAATGCTCTATGCTTTTTATTTATTATTTAATCTTTTTTTATTATATATTACTCCTGTTACTCCGTCAATATTAAGAAGTTTTTCCATAAGCACCTCTACACGTGCCTTATCTTCCATCTTAATCTGCATACTAATATTTAATTTTCGTATTTCTTCTTCTTCTTCTATACTATCAATTTTAATATCAATAATACTCATTTTATTTTTAGCAAATATACTCCCAATATCTCCAATTAATCCTATCCGTTCTTCACACTCTAACTCAAATTTATGAAATTTTGAAACTAAGATTCTTCTTTCAAACAATCCAAGTAATATCAAAGAAATTAACACAAAAAATGTTGTTACTAATGCTCCCCCATAGTATCCATTTCCTAAGGCTAAACCTATACCTCCACAAACCCATATGCTAGCTGCTGTAGTTAATCCTTTTACACCACTGTTATCTCTTAATATTGTACCTGCTCCTAAAAAACCGATTCCACTTACTACCTGTGCAGCTAACCTTGCAGGATCTCCTCCATTAAACCCATACATGGATATTAACATAATTAAAGTAGCACCTAATGTTACCAATACATGAGTTCTTAGTCCTGCAGGTCTATTTCTAACTTCTCTTTCAAATCCAATACATCCTCCCAGTATTACAGCTAAGGACAATCTTAAAATCATTTCGCCTAGAGTTAATCCACCAATTTTAATAAAAAAAATAAACTTTTCCCCCTTCTGACATATTATTTATCATTAAATTTCTACATCTCTTAAAAATGGTATTGATGTTTGTGCTCCTATTTTTGTTGTTGCAAGAGCTGCACACTTTGAAGCAAATTCCACTGCTTCGTCCATAGATTTATTTATGCTTACTGCCATTGCAGCATTGAATGTATCACCCGCTGCTGTAGGATCAATAGCATTAACCTTCCAAGGATTATATTTTTTAGATATTGTCTTATCCATATATATACAACCCTTTGACCCTAGTGTTACTATAACCTTCTCCACTCCTGATTCAAGAAGCTTTTTTACCCCTTCAATTATATTTTTTTCTCCCGTTAAATGAAATAATTCACTTTTATTTGGAGTAATAAGATATACCTTCTCTAAAATCTCTTTTTTAATTGTAGTTGCGGGAGCAGGATTTAGTATAACTTTCTTTCCCCACTTATGAGCTAAACCAATAGCACTCTCTACTGCGCTCATGGGAATTTCTAATTGAATTAATATAATGTCGCATTCTTTAATAAGCTCTTCTGATTGTTCTATATGTTCAGATGTTAATTGATTATTAACCCCTGGGTTTACAACTATTGTATTTTCACTATTATTATTTACTGAAATAACTGCCATACCCGATGGCCCCTCCAGCTTCCTAATTCCACTAATGTCCACCCCATTGTTTTTTAAATTCACAAGCATATCTTTTCCAATTGAGTCATTCCCTATAGCCCCAATCATACACACTTCTCCGCCTAATCTACTACATGCAACAGCTTGATTAGCACCTTTTCCTCCAAAGGCTGTTGAAAAATCTCGTGCTAATATTGTCTCTCCTTCTTCTGGTAAGCGCTCTACCATAAAAGTATAATCAAAATTAAGGCTTCCTATTACTAAAATTCTCATATTATAAAACACCTCTTAATTTTTACTTTTATTACTCTTATGAAAATTATATTTCTATTTCCCCCTTTAGTCAAATCCACCTCCTTTTCCTTTTAATCAAATATATGTTAATATATAGTAGGAGGTGATAATTTATGAAGTTCTTTGGCCCAAATAAAAAAGATATATGGGATCAATTTTCTAAAGAAATTAAAGGCGAATTCAACTGTGAAGAGATGTCAGTCATTAAAGAATTCAAGTCATATAAAATAGAACTTAAAACTGAAAGTGGAAGAAATTCACCAGTCTATACTATAATCTCCTGTGTAATTCCAAATAAACATAATCTAAAGTTTAAAATAATTGGAGATTACTATGAGAGGTATATTTTTAACTACACGAAACTAATGGATTACATTATAAAAGATGATGAATTAAAATCCAAATATATAATCAGAAGTAATAGTAGTTATATAATTGAAAAATTATTAGGTGAACCTGAAATAGTTAATTACTTACTAAAAAATCGAGATTTATTTATAGAATATAGAACTGCTAATATCATGGATATGATGGAATCTGAAAACCCTAGTAATTTTAGTATTTTAAAATTATCAATTCTTGGTACAATCATGGATAACGCTCTTCTAAGAGACATGTTTGAATTATCTGCCAATATCATTGACATTATTGATACTATAAATTCAAATCAGGAAAATCCATTAGTAGTGAATACTCCTAATATTATAGATGTAATAAAGTCTTCTGCTAAGAATCTCTATGAAACATCTGATAAAATCAACTCAATGGCAAATAAATTCATCCATAAAAATAATATTGAAAATCAAGTAAAAGACGATGACAATCCCAAAGAAAGTATTCCTTCAAAAAATACAAAGACTTATGAAAAAACTGTTTCTGAAACCAATCCCCAAAAAACAATTGATATAAATCAAATAACATCTATAAATTTTACTTATTCAGAAGAAGTTAAACTTGATACATCATTAGATTCTTTAAATATGGATAATCTATCAATCTCAACAGATGATTTACAAATAACAACAGATGATTTAATAGTTCCTTCAATATCAACAGAAGACTCCTCATCTGACAACTAATTTTCCAATACAAATTTAATTAATGTCTCTTGAGTAATATAACTTAAGAGACATACATCTTCTTCTATTATAGATGCTATTTTATTTATTCGTTCATCTCTATCAGAATTTCTTGTGTAAATATTCAGCTCACCTTCATTTATTCCATATAAACAATTATCTATGGTTATATCCCCTATATTTATACAGCTATCCTTATATGAACTTTCTATTTTAGATAACCCCATCTGTTTTTTTATATTCCCAAAGGAAATAACACCGCATCTATTTACACTTGTAATTCTACGAATTTTTGAAAACAATATTTTTTTAGCTAATTCATCATTATTATTAAATAATCTAATTCTAACTTCGCAATAAGATTCACTTGCATCATTAATTTTTTTTAACTGTTCACTCCCTATTGTCCCATGAATAAAGAATTTCCTTATACCCAATAAATTTAATATCTTGTAACTAACTAAACTATTCTTACCTCTTAATTCTTCTACTGTTGAAATACCATCAGGTATTACTCTGTTTTTTCCATTCTCATCATCTAAGAAAGCACATATATTACTTGAATACCCCTTAAGAATCTCTAAAGTGTTAATTACTTCATCTACTGAAATTCCAGAAAAGACTCTCACACCTTGAGGTAAAACAAATGATAGATTTCTAAAATTTGCTCCTTTCTCTCCCATATATTTTAGTGTCTTTTCATTAAGAATTTCCCATCCAACAAATATATGTATATAATCGTTATAACTAATCTCACAAATTTGTTCTATGTTACTAAGTTCTTTATAAAATATGCCACTTACTCCTGTTAAATATAAATCCTTTAAGTTATATACACTTTCATCCATAATATTTAAACAATCTTCATCCACTTGCAAAATTAAATCTAATTTCTTTTCTTTAACTTTCTGAATAATTCTATAAATATATCCCTTTAGATACTCTTTTCTCTCCATCCCCTCTATTACTCTTAGAAAAATTCTATTATAATTAAAATTATTTACTATTTCTATTTGTTGTAGAATGCTCTCAAATGATTCATTATCATAAAGAATAAAAAATAATCCTTTAATAATATCCATCCCCTTTACAACTTTCTATAGGTTTTTAAGCTCAACTATTAATTTATACTTGTCCAAAATACTTTAAATGCTCTATATTTTAAGACAGGGATAAATTAAGCTTCACAAAAACCCTTTATTAATACTTTATTAATTCTCTTATTGAGATATACCATTTCCTATGATAATGAAATTTGAAAAGAACAACTAAAATATTTGCCTAAAATAAAAAGCACCCTAGGGTACTTTTCATACTATACTATTAACATTTTTTACAGTTGCACTTTTTTAATAATTTAAATAAAGTTTCAATCTCTCTTACAACATCTTCAATTTTCTCTAAAGCTCTACTATATAAACATACAGCCTTACAATACTCATATTCATTACAACAAGGGTCACAAAGTGCTTTTATATCCCACAAAGCATATTCTACAGCTTCTGTATTTCTAATAGCTTTTTGAATAAAACAATCTACTTCATAACTACAACAGAAGCATTTTTTCTTATAGCACCATGATAATTTCTCAAGAGTTTTATATAGACATTTAACATTTTCTTTCGCTTTACAGAAGAAATATTTAATAACCTCTCTGTGTTCACAAGGATTCTTAAACTCAAAAATTGCTAATATTGCAATTCTTGCCCTAAATGCATATTTATAAGCTTCCTTTAGAAGTTCTCTTGTTTCACAGCAGCAATCACATTTTTTACAACATTTCTCATCACAATACTTATCTTCTTTATTGCAACATTTATGTTCGCAACACTTATTGTGATCAGTGGAGCATTTATTTGAACAGCAACCATTATCCCAACAATCCTGTTGCTTCTTGCAACATTTATCTTCCCAGCTTTTTTCATCCCAAGACATATCATGTTTTTTACAGCATTTTTCTTCCCAGTATTGGTCTTCCCCCCCTTTATTGTCCCAATCTTTTTTCTGCTTATTACAACACTTCTCCTGTTTCTTGCAACTATTCATATCATAATAATAATCTTTTTCCGTATAATCGGAGTGATCATTCCATTTATAACTCATTTTTTGCCTCCTAAGTTATTTAAAATATATACTTCTAATTCTTTTTTACGTATTGTTATTTCTTCAGTTGTTAAAACTATAAGTCAATACTATAATATGAAAAAACACCTGAAAGGTTCATTTTTATATGACCCTTCAGGTGCAAAGTGTATACTTTTAAAATTCCATTGAATTTAAATATTCCCTTGTAATAACCCTTTCCCCATTAATACTTATTACATGTTCCCCTTTTTGTATTGATATTTTATAAATATTCTTATCATTAGGTAATCTGCCAATACATCTTAAATTCAATTTAAAGTTATCCATAAGATTGTTTACATCTAATAAAGAAAGCATTTTTTTACATCTACCTTTAAATGCTCTTTCAGGATTAAGACTTGAAATACTCTCATTATCAAAGATAAAATCTACATTGAACCACTCATTTTCCATGTATATCTTTGTCTTACAAAACTCATCTACAAACTGTCTATTTTGATTTGCTCTTGATATTCTTGAGAATTCCTCTATCTCATCTATAAATGCAAGAAAGGCAGAAATATCAGAAATCCCTGTAATTTTATAATCACTACTTGTATGATTTGTGATAGCACTCATAATATTTAACTTTTCCCTTACCTGCTTATTCTGTGCCCTATTAGCACTAATCTTTTTATCTACACTTATTATTCCTAAGTCTTTGAAAGCTTCTAGATTCTCAAACAAAATATATGCACTAATAATACCATGTTCATACTCTTCAAAGTTTTTTGAATATATGATTTGCTTATTTAAATCAACCTTATGATTATAATCCATTTTAAGAACTTCTTTAATAATTCTCTTATTTTTATCTGATAATTTCTTATATTTTTCAATATCTATACCAATGAAATCATATCCCCCCTTTTTATTTCTTCTCATTTTCATAGCACTTAAACTTTCGTTAACTTCGTTTGGCGAGTATCTATTTAATATCTCATTCTCATAATTTGACAGAGTCACCATAGAACTCAAGGAATCTAAAAATGTTCGTATATTATCTAACTTAGAAATATTAAAACTTAATTTCATTTTCTTCACATCATTAAACCCATATACTCTTAAAATTTTATCAATTGAATTATTTATTTTTGTTATTTTTTTTAATGGATATCCTAAGTCATGAGTCAAAGCAGAAACGCATCTCACTGATGCTTCTAAGCTTTCTCCTTGTATTATTTCTTTCATATTTTTAATCAAATCATCTAAGTATCCATCATCATTAATTAGTTCAACCTCTCCGAGAAAATCCATATTTTTGAATGATTTCTTTGCTCCTTTAACTAACCCCTCAAACTCATCATCATAAAAAATATATTCTCCAAGAAAATACACCCATAAAACATGTAAAGTATGATCTCTATAAAAAGAATCTGATGCAAAAATAAGTTCTTCAAACTCTATAAATTTATCAAAATATTCAAATAATCTATCATATCCATCTTTATTTTTATCAATAAAACTCATAGATACTTCAAAAAGCAATTTCCATAATTTACTAGCAACATTAATTTTCCCATGAATATCTTCACAATCCATAAGTTCCTCAATTAGATATTTTATCTTAATTTTTACTTGTTCTTTTCCTTTTAAGAAATCGATTTTATCTGATTTCATAAGATGAATATAATTTATTAAAACATCATTTTCATTTAAAAATCCAATTGTATCTTTCATTTTGTCCCCCTACATTTCCATATATTCTTCTCTTGAGTAAAATTCATTACTATTTAAATATTCAGGTATGTATTGTTCAACCCCATTAACCATAATTCTAACAAATTTTGTCTCAATAATTATCTCATATTCATTCTCATTATCTTCAAGCCTGTCTAGACACCTTAATCTTATCTTTAAGTTTTCTTTCAAATTGCTGATGTCAAATTTCCTCAGAAGTATCTTACACCTTTCTTTAAAGGCTCTTTTGGGATCTAGACCTTGAATTTTTTTATTATCAAAAATGAAATCTATATTCATAAATTCTTCATCTGCATACATCTGTGTCTTGCAGAATTCATTTATAAACTCCCTATTCTTATTCCCCTTAGTTATCCTTGAAAATTCTTCAATTTCATCAACAAATAACAATAAGCTAGATACATCATCAATTCCCGAAATCTTATACCCCTTACTTGTATGATTAGAAATAGCCTGAAGTATTTCATATTTTCCTAGTATTCTAATAATGTTATCTCCATATTCTGGTATGCCTTGTTTCCAACTGATGGAATTTTCTGTAAAACACCTTAACATCTTAGATAGAATATATGCACTCATTATTCCATGCTCAAAATTCTCAAAATCTCTACTGAATCTTATTTTATCTTTTAGTTCTTCAACAGTCTGAAAATTAAAATTAAGAATCTTTGCTAAATCATCTTTTCTTTCGTCGCTTAATTTCTCATACTTATCAGCATGAATTCCGTAGATAGCTCCCTCTTTGGTAATTTTCATTATATCGAATAATTCCTGCCTGTTTTCACATTCATATTTATTTGATGCAAAATTAAAGCTCATTGGAAGTATCTCTAGTAACTTTTCAATATAATATTGATGGGTCACATCATGAGAAAAAGAAAATTCTTCTTCATATTCCATCCCCATAAACGGAGCAATCCCCTTAACAGCATTGTTTATCTTATTAATTTTTTTCAAAGGATACCCCAAATCATGTGTTAGTGCGGAAATGCATCTTTGAGAATCTTTAAGATAATTTGAGTTTATCAAATATTTTAACTCCTCCGTTAATAAATTAAATCTGCTATCTTTAATAGCTATTAATTCATTATAAAATTGCGTTACAGGTTCATCATCAAAGTCTTTTAAGAATTTATTAAAATTACCACTTTTCACAATATACTCACCTAGGAAATAAACCCATAAACTATGAAGAGTATGATCCCTATAAAATGCGTCAGATGCGAATATCAACTCTTCAAATCTTACATACTCATCAAAATATTCAAATAAATCATCGTATCCTTTTTTATCATCATCTATAAAACTCATAGCTTCATAGAATAAATATTTCCACAACTTTTTGGCTATCTCAATCTTATTATGTATTTTTTCTTCATGAATTAGCTCTCTGATAAGTTCTACTATCTTTTCCTTATAAACTTTTTCTCCAGATAAAAATTTAATTTTATCTTCATCAATTAATTTTAGATAATAATTCAAAACGTATTTTTCGTCTAAATTAACAACATTAAGCTCTTTACCCAATTTTACCTCTCCTTGCTTTAATTTGTATGTAATCCATTTACATAATTTTATATCAAATAACCCCATCGGTCAAACCCATAAAATGTAATTCTCACTCATTAACTGTTACCTTTAATTTTTTATTCTAGAATATATATCAATAATGATTTAAAATAGAATAAATGGAGGGTTAATTATGAATATAACTAAATTACAAGGAAAAGTCCTTATGGTTTTCTCAGCATTCTCAGCATCTTTAGGACAGTTAATGTGGAAGCTCAGCAGAAGTGAATTAAATTTGTTACTAATTAGTGGCTTGTTTTTATATGGTATAGGATTTATAACAATGACCATCGCTTTTAAAAGTGATGAACTTTCAAAATTATATCCTTTTATGAGTCTAAGTTACGCTTTTGCCACAATATATTCTCTTTTAATATTAAAAGAGCCTTTATCTCCATCAAATATACTTGGTATTATATTAATTATATCTGGAGTAATACTGTTAGGAAGTGATAAATAATGTTTTATACACTAATAATTATCAATACATTACTAGGAGCCATTGGCGGTCTCTTGATTAAGATTTCTTCATGTAAAGAGAATTCTCAAAGAACTTTAATAGAATGGATATTATCAAAAGAGTTTATATTAGGTACTTTTTTTTATGTAATAGCCATAATTATGAATATTATTCTTCTTAAACATATTCAATATATAGTTTTTATTGCATGTTTATCTTTAACTTATGTTTGGACATTATTTTTATCTAATATATATCTAAAAGAAAAAATAACTAGAAAAAAACTCCTTGCTATATCATTGATTATTATTGGAACAATAATAGTATCAATATAAAATATAAAGGAGATCTTCTATGACTTTTTTATTTATAATTATAGGTATACTTATTGCAATACTATTATTTATGTATTCAAAAAATACACAGCAGCCTAATAATTTAGGTATCAAAAATGGTAGACTAACTCCACTTCCAAACAAACCAAACTGTGTATCAACACAAACAACTATGGGTGGAAAAAAAATAATACCACTTCCATTCAAAGATAACCTTGTTAAGAGTAGAGAAGAAATTTTATGTATTATAAAATCCTTTCCTAATACTAACATAATTGAAATGAAAGAAGATTACATATACGTAGTTTTTAAAACGTACAGAATGAAATTTTATCATGATGTGGAATTCTATTTTGATATTAAAAATAAAGCAATTCACTATAGATCTGCTTCAAGAGTTGGGTATTCAGATTTGGGGTTAAATCGTAAAAGATATAATATTATTAGGAATATGTACTTTAAAAACATCTAAATAATAATGTAGAATGTATAATGGATAATTGATGATGATGGATGTTTCTGCATACGCAGAAACTACATCTTATCGTCCTTTAAATCAAGATAGTTTTACTCATTTTATCTTGTAATAAAATATGGTATTTATTCTACAATGTTTTATTTAAATAAAACGAGTAAAACCCAATTGTTTCATAACCAATAAGATTATAATTTCACAGAGTGAAATGTCAATCATTCTCCATTCTACATTCTCAATTCTCCATTTGTTTTACGCTTTTCCTTTAACTATTCCAATAGCTTTACCAAATATATATATATCATCATTTAATATAACAATAGGATCATACTTTTCATTTTCTGGCATTAACATAGGATTTTCTTCTTTGAGATTTAATCTTTTGAGTGTTGCTTCTCCATTATAACTAGCTGCAACGATATCATTATGCACAACTCCTTGTTGTTTGTGTATAATTACATAATCACCATCATTGATATTAGCATTTATCATACTGTCACCTTTAACTTTTAACATAAAAATATCTTTTTTTCCCTTAAACCAAAAGCTTGGCATATTCATTGAATCTTGCTGACCATCTTCTATATACATTGGCTGACCAGCAGCAATATTACTGAATACTGGTATGGTAATAAGCTCTTCTTTTTTTATTTCTGTTTCAATATCTTCCTGATGCAAAATCAACTCATCATTAACACTTGGGTCATGACTCAAATCAAATCGCTTATTATTATTTAAATTAATAAATTGGAATTTCTCAATTCCATCTCTATAATTCTCCTCATATTTACCAGCATTAACTTCAAATATTTTATTTAATTTAATCTTTTTTGCTTTTTTCGAAACATATGAATAATCCATTCTTTTTCCTCTAACTAAGACACCTGTTTCATTATGAACTCTATCTTTATCTATTACCACTGATAGTGTAGAGTACTCTTTATCACATGCGCATTCTTGATAGAATTTAAGTTCTCTTTCAGTTAATAGTTCTCCTCTATGTATAAATATATGTGAATATTTACAACTAATATATGCTTTCTTCTCAATAAGCTTTGTAACTATTTGATATTTATCAGTATATCCATTACTATTTAATCTTTCATAAAATAATTTATACATTTTGTATAGTGCTTTTCTAGAGGATGAATTTTTTTTAATTTTCCCTATTACCGCATCTTTCTCTTCAGCATTTACCGCTGTTTTTCTACTACAAATAGAATAATCCTCTTCTGATAATATTCCCATTGATTCTATCCAATTAATTTCTCTTAAAAAAGCACTAATCTTTTTATTCTTAAATAGCTTAATTCTTGGATATTTTCTTTTAAAATCCTCAATAATATCTTCCAACATACTTTCAAAAAACATATTATCATCTTTAAGCTTTAAGGATTTATCTCCAAATTCATTCCATAAATCATATAAAAAATTTTCTTTATCTTTAAATTCTATATTTTGACTATAAAAAGAAAATAAAGTTCGATAATTATTACATTTTATTTGTTCATCATATCTTCTTTTAATAATTTCTCTATTTTCATTAGTTGTAATAAAAAGAAGCTTGTCCTCTTGATTAAAACTATAATTGTTCTTTAAATATGCAGCTCTATTTATTAACGTTGTCAACTTACCTGTATTTGTTTTACCAGTAATAAGTAATAGTTTTTCTGGCTTGCCATTCACTACTTTCTTCTGTTGTAATGTAAGTTTCATACTGTCCTCCGCAATTTATGAATTATTTCCTAATTAATAAAGAAAAAACACAAGTTACTGTGCTTTTCTTAAATTATCATCTTATTTAATTATACTTATAGTAAATCACTTATTCAATAATATTAAGAACTTTAATCTTATTAGTTTATTTAATTACTACCCATCAGAATAAAGACTATACATTTTTTGAATACTTTCTTTAATTTCTTTTCTAAACCACTCCGGCTCTATTACCTCTATTTCATTGCACATGCTTAATATAAATTTCTTTAATCCATCTATGTACACTCTTCCACTTATTAAATAACTATCTTTATTTTCAGAAATACTTGCATAAGGAATTTCTTTAAGAATATAATTGATATCGCTTCCATAATATCTTAACTTAATTCTGGCAAGTCTACTTGATGCTGCTCCATTAAAATACTTTTTAAATTCTCCCATATCAAAATACTCGTTAAATTTATTTTCTTTTTTATTATGTATCTCTATCTTTTTAATTAAATCTAATCTCTGATTTAAAGGAGTACAAATATGTATCTTATCCTTTTCATATTTATAATATATTAAATGAATATTGTCTTTATATACTAACACACCTAAAGGATTCACCTCAATCTTTTGGTTGTTATTATGTATCAATACTTTTTTATTATGTATAGCTGCTTGAGATAACTCCCATGTGAACTTTATCATATTATTCATCTCTTTATGTTCATAACTCAACCCTCTAATTTCACTAAATAAAGCTTTATATATATTTTCTCTGTCTTTATTATTTATGATTATAAGTAATTTTTTTGTTATCTTAACAACATCTTCTTTATTTAATGTTCTACTACTTATAAGAAGCTTTAACAAATAAAATATCTCTTCTTTTCGCAAATAATATTCATCTCTTTTATAGAGAACATATCCATTCATTTTTTTATCAAACTTTATTTTTATTCCTAACTCTAAAAGCTCTCTTTTATTCTCAAAATACAACTTCAACTCTTCTACATATCTTAGTATAGTCTTACTTGTTAGATTTTCATCCTTTGCAATATCCTTAACGTATATAACACCACCCGAAATTAGAGTATTATACATATCTAACATTATATATGATTTTTTTCTTAATCTCTCCTGTTTTAACTTGTCCACCCAATAATCACCTTTTCCATTATAATAAATAGTAATATAATTTTATATTTCTATACTTTAAGGTATCCAAAAATTATTACTACCAGCTTTTCTTCTTTTTCTTTTATCATAATTTTTGAATTTATTGATGACTGTTCTTTAACTATTTTTAATATTTGATCATTTATACTATTCATAAAAGTTAAAGATATAATATTAAATTTAGTACTATAGACAATTTCAAAACTTTTTTCTCCATTAATCTTACCTATTAATCCATTGATAGTCTTCATTTGAATTATTTCAATATTTCCATGTAGAATATCATTAAACTTATCTGTTAATATATCAATTATCACCCATTCCACCTCACCCATACTTTCTCACTCTAATATTTTACACATAAGGCAGGGACAAAAACTGTCCTTTTTCATCATTTGTTGCAATATTTTAGATTCATTTTATTATTTTTCTTCAAAAAAATAAAAAAAGTACAATAAATTGTACTTTTTTATTTTACTCTGCTTCATGATAACTCAAACAGTAATATAGTGCATCCTTTAATTTTGGAACACCACTTTCTATAATGGTATTTGAATTGTAAGGCATTTTTCTAAATATTTTTTTACTACCATCTTCAAATCTAGCTTCAATTACTCTAAAATTCTTAAATAATTCATTTGCTTTTTCATAATCTATAGGTTTAACTATTCTCCATTTATCATTAAGAGATACATGTTTTTTCTTTCTATCTGCATTTTTAATCTTTCTGTGAATAATTTCTTTAGTACTCTTTCTTACAAATAAAGTATGACCAAATCTATTAATCCCTCTATATGTTGGATTTTCATCTAATATCGTAAGTAGTTCAATTGTTCCTATATTATATTCCATAATATCACTCCTTTTATTATCAATTAATTTTCATTATCAAACAATAAATATAAAACTAACTTTTATGCTAAATCAAGCACAAAAACTATCAAATTTATCTTATGTGAAATTATTAATCTGAATTAATTATTAGTAATGTACGTATGATAGAATCATTAATTTACTTTAAAGTTATCGTTCAAATTTACAGACTTGACATTTAGATTTGAAGTATCTTATTAATATTTTACAATACTTTTATGCTTATGTCAAATTTATTATTTGATAGAAAAATCCTTTTTTTAAGTAAAAAAAGGTATCCCAATACCCATAAATACTATACTTCCAAAGTCCAATTCATCAAAGAACACAAGCTTTAAAAAGTCCAATTTTACATAGAAATCGAATTATTAAAATATTTTTTTACCTATATTATATATATATATTGCAAACCCATTTAGAATATTACTAACTAAAGTCTTCCCTAATATATCAATAAAAATACCAAAATTAAAATGATTTTCTATGCTCGTATTTCAATATTAAATATTGTTTATGTCTAATTAAATCATTTGATCATTATTGAATTAAGCTTTAAGATTGGCACTAATCCTCATATACCAATATCTTGTTAATTTAATCCAATATATTAAAATACAATTTACAAAACACCCTATAATCCACAATTAATTGCCTTTTTTTCTATAAATGTTATCATAGTATTATATTTTCATTTTTTAGGAGGGCATTATGGAATTTTTTAATAATAAATTATACCAAAAATTTTTCAGAGCATACTTTGGAAATTCATTATTTAAGATTAGATTCAATTGTACCTTTAAAGAGAAAATAGAAGTAAATCAATGTCTTTTAATCACTAATCTAGTACGTGAAAATTTAATAGCATTGATTTTATTTTTATCTAATATTTTTCTATTACTAATGGATATTTTTTTTAATAAAGATATTTTTAATAGCAATGAAAATTTTCTTTTCCTTTTTTATTCAAGAATTGTATATTTATTTTTTTTAGTAATCTTATTGTCTTTATTTATGATTTTTAGAAAAAAATTTCATTCTCATTTATTTCTTCAAAAATCATTTCATTATTTATTTATAATAATCACATTAACTTGGGTATTATTTATATCAATAAATGCTCAATTTCTTCATGGACAAATATCAGCTTTTATAATTTGTTTATTTACTCTTGCTTTTTTCATAACTTTAAATAAATATGAAAGAATTACATTCATATTATTTCCTACGTTAATATTCAATGTACATTTATTTTATTTAATGAATGAGAGAAACATACTAGCGGGTAATATAATGAATTCTATATTTTTATGTTTTTTATGTTATATAATATCAATTTTTCAAGAACTTTTTTATAAAAGTTATCTAACTCAATCAAAAGTACTTAATTTAAAAAACCAAGAATTATTACATATAAAAGGAACGTTAGAACAAGAGATTGATAAACGTTCTGAAGAACTAACTAATGCACATAATCTTTTACTAAATGAAATTTTAGATAACCATAATTATGAATTAAAAATCCTTAAATCCAAAATGGAATTAGAAAAGAATCAAGAAAAACTCAAACAAGTTGAAGCTTATGAGCAGCTTAGGGCTGAATTCTTTGCAAATATTTCTCATGAACTTAAAACCCCCTTAAATGTTATATTCTCTGCTCAACAAATTCTCGAAAAAAATATTTTTGATTCTCAATACCCTGTAACTAAAGAAAAAAAGTATTTAAAAATTATAAAACAAAACTGTTTTAGATTAATTAGATTAATTGGTAATTTAATAGATTTAACTAAAATCGATTCAGGTTATCTTAATGTAACCTTATCAAATAATGATATTGTAAAAATAACAGAAGATATAACACTTTCAGTAGCAACTTTTATCGAAGATAAGAACATCCAATTAATTTTTGATACAGATATTGAGGAAAAAGAAATTGCATGCGACCCAGAAAAAATTGAAAGAATTATTTTAAATCTATTGTCAAATGCTGTGAAATTCACTCCTGAGCACGGAAAAATTTATGTAACTATTAAAGATAATTATGATAACATAAATATTATAGTAAAAGATACTGGAATTGGTATTCCTTTAGATATACAAGATAGAATATTTGATAGGTTTATACAAGCTGATAAATCTATCAATAGAAATCGTGAAGGAAGCGGAATAGGATTATCTCTGGTAAAATCTCTAGTAGAACTTCACAATGGTAAAATAACCTTAAAAAGTTCTCCTGATCAAGGAACCGAATTTATTATATGTCTCCCTTGTAATACTGTTCCTGAATCAAACATTTGTGAAAATATTTCACCTAAGGAATATTCATATAATGAACATATCGAAAAGATTTTCATTGAATTTTCTGATATATATTTCAACTAAAATCAAAGAAGAATGCTTATAGCATTCTTCTTTGATTTTTAAATTATAAATTGATTTATTTGCTCCTCAAGTTCAGCTGCAGTATGACTTAGACTTTCAGCCGATGAACTAACTTCCTCAATTGCATTGAGTTGTTGTTCCATAGACGCTGTTACTTCTTCAGATGATGCAGCAGTTTCTTGGGATATAGCTGAAATATTTTGAACTGCTCCTAATATTTCATCTTTATCCTTATTCAGTTTATTTATTGCTTCATTTACATTAATTATTGTTGTACTTATTGCCTTTATAGACTCATTTATCTTATCAAAAGAATTGTTAACTTCATTAACAGCTTCATTTTGCCCAACAGAAATATTTTTAACTTCTTCCATAACTTTAACAGTTTTGTTACTTTCATCTTGTATTTCAGATACAATATGATTAATTTCCATAGCAGCATTATTAGATGCTTCTGCTAACTTTCTTATTTCCTCTGCAACAACAGCAAAACCTCTTCCTGCTTCTCCAGCTCTTGCAGCTTCAATTGATGCATTAAGAGCTAATAAATTTGTTTGTTCAGCAATTGATGCAATAGTTTCAATAAAACTGCTAATATTCTTAGATTTATTATCTAGTTCTATTATTGCATTCTCAATTCTATAAATAGATTCACTATTTTCGTTGTTCTTATTTTTCAACTCTTCAATAACTGCTACACTGCTTTCATTAATATTTGTAATTATCTCAGTTGATTCAATCATAATACTAGAACTATTATGCAACTCATCTAACTTCATTGATAATTCACTAGTTAATAAAGCTGCATTTTCTGCTTGTCCCGCTTGCTCTGAAGCACCTCTTGCAATTTCCTCTACAGCATTAGTAACTGCCTCAGCTGACGCATTTGTCTCTTCTGATGTAGCTGCTAACATTTCTGATGACTCACTTACTTTCTTAGATGCATCTCTCATATTTTTTATTAACCCTGAAACCTGTTCAGCCATTTTATTAAATTCACCAGCCATTAATCCTAGCTCATTTTTAACATTTATCTTACTTCGTTTTGAAAAATCACCTTGTCCAACAATCTCCAAATCCTTTGATAAGCGTTTAATAGGTTTTACTAATGAAACTGCAAATAACCATCCAATTATTATCGCTATTAAAACTCCAATTCCTGAATATAGTTTCACACCATTTTTAAGTTCACTAACAGATTCTTCAATTTCATCAAAGGACATACATGCAAGAATATTCCATCCAAGTTTTTCAATTGTTACATACGTAGAAAACTTCTCTTCCACTTCATCATCTTTTGTTTTATTAATATATTCTACAGTTTCTTCACTCTCGTTTTTAATTGCTTCTTCAATTTCTGGTATTGGGATTACTTTTCCTAACTGACTAGGATCTGGATGCGTAAGAACTTTCCCTTTATCATACAGTACAAATACATATCCTTTTTTCCCAATTTTAATATCATTCACAGTATTTGAAAGAGTTTCTATAGGAATATCTACACCTAGTACCCCTATTAATTCTTTATTCCCATTATCATAAACAGCTTTACTGGCTGTTACCATCATTTCCTCTGTTTGACTATCAGGATAAGGATCACTCCACACAATATTGCCTTTACTCTCTACAGCATCTTTATACCAACCTCTAGTTCTTGGATCATAACCTGATTTAACTTCGATATCTCGATCATGATAAAAAATTCCATCTTTAGTTCCTAAGTAAACATCCACAACATCTTTTCTTGCCTCATTAGCAGCATTAAGATTCTTCAATAACCAAAGAACACTTTCAGAACTTTTAAGGGAATTTTGTACATTAGCCTCCCTACTCAACTGTTCTAATAATTCTTCATACCCTTTTAAATAATATTCGATTGACCTTTTTACTTCTTTTACAGTCTGCATAGATGATTCTTTATAAGTTTTATAAAGAATTTCCTGAGACTTAGAATAAGTTTGAGTACTCAAAAACAATGTTAATGATACCATAACAGCTATAAATACTGCAATTACCCTAACTTTAATACTAATATTCCTATTTTTCCCTATGTTTTTACTCATAACACCTCTCCACTTCCATACATTTCAAATTATTCCACAATAAACTCTATATTAGTTTACAAAGTTTTATCTATTTTGTCAATCTTCTCACCTTTTTAACTGTCATCTTTAAAAATTCAACTTATTAACCTTTTTTTAATTAATATCAAATATTTTATCTATAATATTTTAAATTAAATTAAATACATCTTGCTTTATAATGCAAGCTATTTAAGTTAATACATTATTTTCAAAAAAATAACAACGAGTGATATCACATAATCATTCATTGTTATTTCTGTTCTATATTCTATTTTTCATATTAACAATATCATTCATGGATAATCCAGTACAATTACAAATAAAGGGCTCATCCAATCCAGCCATTATAAGCTTTTTAGCTATACCTAACTTCTCTTCTAAAACTTTACTTTCTAATGCTTTTTCAAGAGACTTTTCCATTCCCTTTACAATCCCTTTTTCAACTCCCTTTTCAACGCCTTTCTCTACCCCTTTTCGTATTCCTTTTTCAACAGCCTTTTCTATTTTAGAACAAAATACTTTCACTGCTTCACTATTTAAAATTTCTTCTATAAAAATCCTTTGGTTATCATCATTCACAATTAACCCCCGTATCCTTTTACTTCAAGTGATTTATTATAATATATTATAAAATTTTATTCTTTATGAAGATATGTTTTTAAATTTCTCTTAATTCTACTAATTCCATTTTTGAAAATAAACCGTCCATTATACACCTTATATTCTGATTGTATGAGTACAAAGAAAAATAATAAAAAAACTATGGCAAATAATATCCCCTTCATAATTTCACCCACCACCCCTTTATATATTATATTATATAATAAGTTTTCAGAATATTCAATACATAGTTTATCATACCACATTATACATTTACACAAATGTCGAATAAAGTTATATTATATCTTTTAAATATTTTTTAGATAGACGTTACAAATCAACCTATTTCTTTCTTATTCCTTTATCCTTATATGATAATGTAAGGATAAAGGAATGTCATTGTTAATACTACATCAGGAATAAACCATATAATGAATTTTAAAAATGGAATGGATTCACAATCATTCTTATACCCAATACAGGCACATATAACTGTTATTATACTTATACACACTGATATTCCCATACCTAAAATTTGATTACTCATAACACCAGTCATGAATACCTTGCCACTTACATAAAACATTCCATAAATTTCGTAATTCTTAAACAACATCATTATTAAACAACCAAGAATAAACATTCTAACTTTTTTCTTTTTATCAAAACTTCTTTCATTAATCATTGTAATACCAATAAACACAAAGATTCCTGCTATCATCCATACCCACCCTAATAAGAATGAAAATATAATAGAGTATATAATAAACGTAATTATCTGATTTACAATATAACTTTTCTCATCTTGGTTTATCTTATTATTTACTATGGATTTAACATTATCAGAGGTTGATATTAAAGCAAGATTAATATTTTTAGAATCTTTTTTTTCAGTAAAAGTTATAGTATCTTTAAGATATCTTGGATATCTACTATCTGTAATGCTCCTAGTTAAATATTCAATTTTCTCTATTTCACTCCCTTTAAAACGCACTCTAGCAAGATCATACTTTTTCTCACCCCGTCTAACAACTCTTTGGATAGAACATAAAAATTCACCTTCATTGTTAATCATAACAAAATCTTTCATTTTGTATTTTTTTGATAATTCTATTTTATTTATAGACATTTCCCCATCTTTTTTTGAATAAATATGAATATCTATTCCATCATATTTATTTTTATTATACATTTCCAGTAAAATGTATATTTGCTCTCCATTAACCCCTAAATACATTTTTCTAATACTTTTAAATGAACCAACTTTAGCTTTATGAATCTCCTTAAACTTTATACTTTTATCTCCTACCTTATATGAAGAACTCAAAACTTCCCCTGTATTTTTTATAACAACTATAAAATATTCTCCATCACTCTTGACCACTTCTAACTTGCTTAAATTACTTGATTCAAAGGATGCTTCTATTTTTCCATTCCAATTGATAATCTCAAGACTACCTTTCTTCAAAACACATATTCTATCTTCATTCAGAAACTTAGCCTCAATTACATCAAAACGCTCTTCTCTTTCTATTATTTTGAATTCTTTATCAAGAGTTAACATTGATAACTTTCTTTTATCATCACTCCATTCAGTATACATTATCTTAAGATTGTCCTCTTCTGCCATAACTCTTAAATTTTGAATATGTTTACCTTCAGCGATTATCCCCCTTTTGAGTATCTCTCCTAACTCAGTTAATTTTACAATTTCAACATTCTCCTTATTTATAAAAACAGATATTAAATTTCCATTTACTTTACACCCTGTATGCTCTGACAGAATTTTCACTTCGGATAATTTTAAACTTTTGCTCCATTTTTTAACTGGCACTTTCATTTCATTATATGATAATCTAACACAATGAAAAATAACTGCTGCTATAAAAATCAAACAACATACCCCGATAGACATAAATTTAATTTTTCTCATACACCCCTCCTAACTGCTTTCCTCCATTTTATCATATTTTACTATATTTTTTATTTTTTAACTTTTATATCCTTATTCAAGAGTTATTTTATATATAAAACAAAAGACACTACTTTATAATGCTTCAATAAAGTAGTGTCATACAAAATTTACATAAACTAACTGCTTACTTATATTAATCTATGAATTAAATTATTTATAATATTAAATTCAAAAAATACAATCAAAAAACAAGCTAAAACTAAGATAACCCCTTTTATCCAGGTACATCTATTTATTACCATACTTTTATGCGCACAATTCTTTCTTAATAATTCCTTACATATTTTTATATTTTGCCAATCAACCACCCGTTTATATAACATAATATAAATAGGTACATTAACTACCAATAACAAAACAATAATAACCCACTTCATATTCCCCCCCCTAACCGTTCACTATAATTTTATCATAATTAACCACTAAGTAAAATATGACTTTACTATATATAGCAAATATTCTGTTAACACAAATTAATTAAGCATAGTTGAAAATATACAAATTATGAATTTTATTGATAATAAATAAAAAGCAGATTATAAAACCTGCTCTCTATTACTTAAATTTTATATTTCAAAAAGTCAACTTTATCATTTTCTTTAAACCTGTATGATAAAGTAAATAAATTATATTCTTCTATAAAAACAGTAGAAATAATACTATCTTCCGTCACCCATGTGTAGCCTGTATATTCTCCTTCTTTTGGCTTACTGGTTACTTCACCATATTCAGCTGTTAACTCTTCAATTTTCATAGCAACCTCTTCTTTCGAAAGATAATTACTCTCAGTTACAACAAACAATCTATTTTCTTTAAACTTTACTTCTTCATTATTAATAACAAATGTATCTGAAAAATAAAAACTCTTTGCTGAAGTAGCATTAAAGATATTTTTCCCACCAAGAGCAAGGTTAATTACTTCAATATTAGCTTGCTCACCAATATAATACTTAACATTCTCCTTTTGGAATTCCTTTATCAACTCCTCAGTACTTTCTCCCCATTTATACTCAACATTTTCTCCAGAACTTAATATAATTGTTTTCTCTTCTTTATCTTTAATATTCTTTCTTTCTTCTGCATTTAACCTTGTAGAAACCCTGAACAACTCATGTTCTTTATAATATTCTGTAGATATAATTTGATTCTCCTCATTCCATGTATATCCTGAAATATCATCTGTATCTTCTGGTTTTTCATCTGGTTCTCCATACTTTTGAGTAAGTTTAGCAATCTCTTTCTTAGCCATCTCCTTATCAAACTTTTCACCTGCTACAGAATCTGCAACTAAAATCAGCCTTGACTCTTCAAACTCTACAGATTCTTCTTCAATTATCAAACTCTTAGAAAAATAAAACACCTTATCTTGCAAATATCTATCTACACCTATATCACTTGCTTTTACACGTATTAAAGCACTTTTATCATCTTCTTCAAGATAATACTTAATGTTCTTATGATTCAATTTTTGAACCACACTACTTAAATTTTCTCCCCAAGAATAAGAAATATCTTTATCATTTTTTTCACCGCATGCCGCAAGCAATAGAGTTGCAAACAAAATTAAAGATATTGATGATAATTTTAATAATTTCTTCATATGTATCTCCTTTTCATTTAATATAATTTACCATAATACATCTTATATTATTCTATCATATTTTCCACATGAAGGTTTTAATAACTTGTAAAACATATCTAACATATTTTTTCACTTTAACTAAATCATATTATTATTCTTCAGAGTTCATATATGTTTTTATATCGTCTGAGAAGAATAAATTATATGCTACTAATCCGTAAAACAAAGCAAGTATTAGAGATATCACTTTCGTGATTATATAAAAAGAACCTATAAAAGCAAAAAATACACCAATAGTTGATAACACCGAAATTATTCCAAGAATAATTCTAGCCCAATTGCTTTTTCCTATAGTAAGATAAAAAAGCAATCCTGTATAAATAATTCTTGGTATTAACCGCCATACGATTATACCAGATAGTAAATAATAGATTACAACATCAATTATTAATACAGCCATAATCACACAGGCCATCTCAACCAATAATCTTTTTCCTCTTTTTATCATATTTTCCATAAAATCACCTCAACATAATTTTACTCTTTTACTTGTTTATAATCAATATATTCCGGACAATTGACACTTTTTTTCACAATTGTTAAACTATTTTTATATACTCGATTACGCCTAAAATAAAGGAGTTTTGATAATGAATAAAGAAATTATTCTTGATAAAAACATAGAAGATTGGTTAACCGAATATCCTCTTTTAACTAAAATAATTAAAACTAAAGAGGTATTTTGGATAAATCCCAAATTAACTAATTTTAAGGAAGGAATAAAAAACGTATCTTTAACTGAAAAAGATGTCTTAGATGCAAGTAAACGACTTGATCGTTTCGCCCCTTATATATCCAAGGTTTTCCCTGAGACAAATAAAACTAAAGGAATAATCGAATCTCCTTTAGTAAAAATCCCCAATATGAAAAATCTTATTGAAGAAGAATTTAACTTTCAATTACATGGTGATCTTATATTAAAATGCGATAGTCACCTCCCAATTTCCGGTTCAATTAAAGCCAGAGGAGGAATCTATGAAGTACTAAAACACGCTGAAGACTTAGCATTAAAAGAAAAGAAACTTTCTATAACTGATGATTATTCAATTCTTGATAGTTATGATTTTAAAAAATTCTTCTCTGAATATTCAATTGCAGTAGGTTCAACTGGAAACCTTGGGTTAAGTATAGGAATAATGAGTGCCAAAATAGGTTTCAAAGTAACTGTACACATGTCAGCTGATGCCAAGCAGTGGAAAAAGGATCTTCTTAGAAGCAAAGGTGTAACTGTTGTAGAATATGATTCTGACTATAGTAAGGCTGTTGAAGAAGGTAGAAAACAAGCTTTAACAGATAAAAAATGTTATTTTATTGATGATGAAAACTCTCAAACACTTTTCTTAGGATATGCCGTTGCTGCCTCAAGATTAAAACAGCAATTATATGACATGAATATCCCAGTCGATACGGATCACCCTCTTTTTGTTTATCTCCCATGTGGTGTAGGTGGTGGTCCTGGAGGAGTTGCATTTGGACTTAAGTTAATCTTTAAAGACAATGTCCACTGTTTCTTTGGAGAGCCTACCCATTCACCTTGTATGTTACTTGGATTAATGACTGAAAAACATGATAAAGTTTGTGTTCAAGACTTCGGTATTGATAATATAACCGCTGCAGACGGACTTGCCGTTGGAAGACCTTCTGGTTTTGTAGGAAAATCACTAGAATATATGATCAGTGGTGACTATACCATTCAGGATGAAACACTATACCATTTATTAAAGCTATTAGCAGACAGTGAAAACATATATCTAGAACCATCTGCCTTAGCAAGTATTGCCGGGGGAATAAATCTATTTAAGACTAATTCAGGTTATGATTACTTGATTAAAAATAATTTAGAAAATTCCATCATAAATGCAACACACATCGCCTGGGCAACAGGCGGAAGTATGGTTCCTAAGAAAGAAATGAACGAATACTATAAAAAAGGAACTTACTTAATGAAAAATGAATAAAATCATAAAAGGCACGCATGGCGTGCCTTTATGATTTTCTGCTGAACTTCTTTATATTTTTCTTTCTTTCAGCTCTTCTTTCATTAAATTTTTTCCTTTTTTCCATTATCCACAATTCTCGTTTAAGCTTTTCATAACTTTTAAACCTTTCACTGCTTAAAGTTCCATCATTTACTGCATTTTTAACAGCACATCCAGGTTCTGTTTTATGCTTACAATCAACAAACCTACACTGTTCAGCGAGTTCTTCAACATCTTTGAATGATGCATCAAAATCTACTGAATATATCTGTAATTCTCTCATACCAGGAGTGTCAATAACTACTCCACCATCTGATAATTTTATTAACTCTCTATGGGTTGTAGTGTGTTTTCCTTTATGATCACTTTCTCTAATCTCATTTACTAACATCTTTTCTTCTCCTAGAAGCGCGTTAATCAATGTTGATTTACCTATTCCTGAAGATCCTATAAAGGTAACAGTATCATTAACTCCTATAACATCTGCAATCTCATCAATGCCCTCTTCTTCTAATGCACATACAACGTGAATATCTATTCCAATTGCAACTTCTTCTACTTGAGCAACTCTTAATTCAATATCTTCACATAAATCTGATTTTGTTAAAATAATTCTTGGATTAGCTCCACTTTCCCACACAACACTTATATACCTTTCAAGTCTTCTTATATTAAAATCATTATTAAGTGCCATACATATAAATACCGTATCAACATTTGTAGCAATTATCTGTTCATCAGATCTTGTACCTGCTACTTTTCTTGATAAAGAACTCATTCTAGGCAAGACTTTGTGTATAATAGCCTCTCCATTCTTATCACTATCTCTATCTAATACTACCCAATCACCAACCGCAGGGTAATCCTCTGTTCCAAAAGCTTCATAATTAAATTTTCCCGAAACTCTTCCAAGAACCTCTCCATTCTCAGTAATAACTCTATAGGTATGCTTGTGTTCTAGTGTTACACGACCTAAAAAATATTCCTTATACTCTTCATTAAATAATTCTAAAGTATCTTTTTTTAATCCTAATTTAAACAAGTTTATTTTATCTATCAATCCAGTACCTCCAGAAGTTTTGTAGTTTATTTTGATAATGCCACCTCTAATTTTCCACTCATAATACATCGCTCCTTTCAGTAATTTTTTCCTTATTTACATTTATCATTTTATCATATGATATATAACTAAAATAGGTATAGAATAAATATATTTATTCTATACCTAAAAATCTTTTCTTCTTAATTTCAACTACAATCCAAATGATTATTGGTAAAATAACTTGAAATGGAAATGCATAGTAATACCACACTTCATCATTCCACTCAAAATAATGCATTACACTATGAAATTGAAATTGTGCTAGAATGATAGCAATTAAAGCAACTGGTGTTACTATATTTCTGTAATCCTTGAGCCCAAATATCTTTGAAATTCCTTTACAAGTAGCCATCAAAAATATACTCACTTTAATGAAGGCTCCTATAACAAACATTACTCCATGAACAATTTCCATTCTCTGAAAACCAACAATCTTAATTCTTAACCATGTTTCATAAGAAGGATAATATAATCTACCTGCTGAGTCTGACCCTAAAACTAAAACAGTAACTAATGACAAAATCAATAATCCTAATCCTCCCAATAATAATCCTTTTAGATACACATTGTAATGAGAGTTCTTTTTAAAAGAATCAGAACAAGCTATTACAAAAACTATTATCTGTGTGAAAGGAAACATCAAAACTTCATATGCACCTTTAAATACCGGCTTAATTCCATAATTTAATATAGGTAGAATATTATTAATATTAAGTGAGTTAAACATAAGTACCGGAGTAATTAATGGAACGACTATGAAAGGTATTAAAAAAAGCCTTGCCCATTTACCAATTACATTAACTCCTTCTTTTACAATCCAAATACATACAATCATAAAAATTAAAGTTACTATTAACTGTGGTGTATTATTTAAAGATACAGCGACAGGAAACTGAGTAAAATTTCTTAAAGGTAAAGGTACTTCCCAAAATACGTATATAATTATAAGTACGGCTATTCCTTTCCCTATAATCTTACCAAAGCACATTTCAATCACATCAAAGAAATCTTTATTTTTAAAAAGACTTTGCATTCTAGCATAAACAAGTATAATTGGAAGTGCCATAATTATGGCAATAATAATAGCCAACCATATATCTTTTTCAGCAGATAATCCTGCTGCCATAATTGAATTTGTTCCTATTATGAACAAAATCATAATAGATATCCCTTCTCTATCCGTAATAGTTTCTTTCTTCATTATTACCTCCAAATTTTTAGTAAGTAGGGTAACATTTTAACTATACATAGTTTAACCAAACAACTTCCATCCTATAAAAATAAACAAAATAAAAAACCCCATGCAATTAGCATGGGGTTTAACAAGAACTCCCTATTTTAGGAGAATTAATCTATAATTAGATTACTTCAATGCTTCCAGCTTGAGGTCCTTTTTGTCCTTCAATGATATCGAAAGAAACTTTTTGTCCCTCTTCTAAAGATTTGTATCCTTCTTTATTGATTTGAGAGAAGTGAGCAAATACGTCATTTCCTTCCTCTGTAGTGATGAATCCAAATCCTTTTTCTGCATTAAACCATTTAACTGTTCCAGTCATAATTTTCTACCTCCGAAATTTTTATTATCCTTAAATCATTCTATAAATGAATATCTGTAAAAATTTCGAAATGTATAAAAATCTATATAAATCTAAAATTTTTCTAAATACTTCACTTACCACGAAACAAGGTACTTACATAATAATACCCTATTATAAGTGAAAAAGCAAACCTTTTTTTAATATTATTTTAAAAAATAAATAAAACCCCATGTTAATAACATGAGGTTTTTACTAGAACTCCCTATTTTAGGAGAATTAATCTAAATTAGATTACTTCGATGTTTCCAGCTTGAGGTCCTTTTTGTCCTTCGATGATTTCGAAAGAAACTTTTTGTCCCTCTTCTAAAGATTTGTATCCTTCTTTATTGATTTGAGAGAAGTGAGCGAATACGTCATTTCCTTCCTCTGTAGTGATGAATCCAAATCCTTTTTCTGCGTTAAACCATT
Organism: Oceanirhabdus sp. W0125-5; assembly: GCF_027938815.1. GTDB lineage: Bacteria > Bacillota > Clostridia > Clostridiales > Clostridiaceae > Oceanirhabdus. Next base: position 2,303,579 of record NZ_CP115913.1, on the reverse strand, counting down.
TAACTGTTCCAGTCATAATTTACTACCTCCGAAATTTTTATTATCCTTAAATCTTTGTAAAAATGAATATCTGTAAAAATTTCGGAATGTATAACATTTATATAATTCTAAAATTTTTCTAAATACTTCACTTACTACGAAACAAGGTACCTATTTCATAATATCCTATTATCAATAAAAATGCAACCCTTTTTACATTTTTTTATCTTATTTATATATGTAATTACCCAAATTAGATATATAAATAAAAAAAAATAACATTTAATTTATGTTATTTTATATAAATCCCCCATCTTTTTCACTAATACTTAAATATATAATCACTCAAATTATTAGTAAATATCATGTTAATTTCTCATATAATAAAATAAAAACCCTATACAAGAAGCATAGGGTCTGTTTGCTAGAATTCCCATATGGGAGAACTAATCTAAAATTAGATTACTTCGATGTTTCCAGCTTGAGGTCCTTTTTGTCCTTCGATGATTTCGAAAGAAACTTTTTGTCCCTCTTCTAAAGTCTTGTATCCTTCTCTTTGGATTTGAGAGAAGTGAGCGAATACGTCATTTCCTTCTTCTGTAGTGATGAATCCAAATCCTTTTTCTGCGTTAAACCATTTAACTGTTCCAGTCATGATTCTTACCTCCGAAATTTTTATTTTTCCTTAAATCTTTGTAAAAATGAATATCTGTAAAAATTTCGATATGTATAATACTATACGTAATTCTAAATTTTTTCTAAATACTTCTTTTACTACGAAACAAGGTACCTTAATCATCATAGCTTACAATTTATAAAAAATCAATACTTTTATTATTAATGTTTTTTTTTTCCTTTATGATAATATGATATATGAGTAACAACAATGTATTTAGCATAACTTAAACAAAAGAATTTTTTTATGGAAGGTATATAATATGATAAATTTTAAAGATTTAAAAGTTAAAGATGACTTAGTCTTATCTTTAGCAAAGAACGGAATTAAAACACCTACACCTATTCAAAAGGAATGCATACCTATAATACTTGATGGTAAAGATGTAATAGCTGAAGCACAAACTGGGACAGGGAAAACACTTACATTCTTAATTCCCTTCTTTCAAAATTTAGATATCAAAAACAAAGAAATTCAAGGGCTGATCGTTACCCCTACACGTGAACTAGCTATACAGATAACATCTGAAGCTGAAAAATTTTGTGAAGGTAAAGATATTAATATCTTGTCTGCTTATGGAGGAAAAGATATTTCTTCTCAAGTAAATAAACTTCAAGACAATATATCACTTGTAATAGCTACTCCTGGACGACTTATTGATCACTTAAAAAGAAAGACAATTAATCTTAAATCATTAAAAACTTTAATACTTGACGAAGCAGATCAAATGCTTTTAATGGGATTTAAAAATGAAATAGAAGAGATTGTTAAATCTTGCCCAAAGAAACGTCAAACATTATGTTTCTCAGCAACAATAAGTTCAGAAGTCAAGAAATTAGCTTATAGATTCACAAAGGATCCTGCACTTGTTGTTATTGAAAAAGAAGAAGTAATACTGGAAAATATTAAACAAGAACTTGTTGAGGTTAGTGATCGAACAAAACAGAATGCCCTTTGTACTGTTTTAAATGAGGATAATCCTTTCATGGCAATTATCTTTTGTAGAACAAAGCGAAGAGTTGATGATCTAGAAGAAGTTCTATATTCAAGAGGATACAACTGTCAAAAGCTACATAGCGACATTAAACAATCTAAACGAGAACAAATCATGAAATCCTTTAAAAACGCGGAGATTCAATATCTTATAGCTACCGATGTTGCAGCTAGAGGTCTAGATATTTCTGGAGTATCCCATATATACAACTACGATATTCCTGAGAAACCAGAAGGATATATACATCGTATAGGAAGAACAGGTAGAGCTGGAAAGGAAGGATATACTTGTCTGTTTGTTGCTCAGAAAGACTTGCCAATCCTTAAAGAACTAAGTAAACATATTAAAATGTCTATCCCTCATAGAACGCTTCCTTATACTAGAGAAGAATTGAATAAGATTGAAATAAAGAGCACTAGACCACTGTCTCGAAAATTAAAAAGAATCAACGCAGAAACTAAACAAAAAAGAACTGCTACAAGTTCATTTAAAAGAAAATAGACCAAAAGTACAGGAGATGAAAAATATCTACTCCTGTGCTTTTTTTTATGATTCCATTGACACATTTTACCTTTTGTTATACTATGTATATAACAGATACAATATATATAATTAATCAAGGAGGTAATATTATGAATAGATTGAAAAAGATTTTAACTGTTATGATTTTAATTATTTTTGTTTCTATAACAACTGCATGTACAAACTCATCATCCGTTGACAATGATAATAATAAATCATCAACTGTAGAAAAAACAGAGACAAATAAAAATAACTCAATCAAAGATAATTCGAAAGAAAAAAGCGAAACTATTGATATTGAAAAAGAAATAAAAAATATTTTCACATTGATAGATAATAGAGAATACGCTAAGTTGTACAATACTTTTAGTGAACAAGTTAGAAATCAAGTTACAGAAGAACAATTAGTAGCTTTACTTAAACAATCATTTAATAATCTAAGTAAACTAAAAGGTATTGAATCTATTTTTCCTGATAAAATCAATGGTCAAGAAGTATTTCATGTGAAAGTTAACTTCGAAAAGGAAGATATTCCATACTTAATCGCTTTTGATAAGGATGGATTAATCACAGCTTTAGTTCTTGACACTACAATTCAAGAGGATAACTCCTCTACTGAAACAAATTCAAGTATAACTGAAACAGAAATCACTATTGGAAATTCTCCTTGGGAATTACCAGGTAAATTAACACTTCCCAAGGATGAAAGCACCACTAAATTCCCTGCTGTAATACTTGTTCATGGTTCAGGCCCAAATGATATGGATGAAACAATAGGACCTAACAAAGTTTTTAAAGATATAGCTCATGGTTTATCTGAAAATGGGATCGCAGTTTTAAGATATAACAAAAGAAATAATGTATATACTATGCCTGAATCGTATACATCTAAAGAATTAGTTATTGATGATGTCCTTGAAGCATATAAATATCTTTCTACTCACTCTTCAATTGATAAGAATAGAATTTATGTAGCCGGCCATAGTTTAGGGGGATGGTTAATCCCTAGAATAGCAAAACAATTACCTGAAGGTGCTGGTTTCATTTCACTAGCAGGTCCAACAAGAGCTTTCTCAGAAACTATAAATGAGCAATTAGATTATTTACTCTCATTAGACATAAACAAAAATGAGCAAACTCAAAAAGCTTTGAATATGATGAAAGAACAAACAAATAATCTTGAAAGAGGCAACCTATCAGATAATGCTTATGAAAATCTTTTAGCTCATCCAAAAGACTTCTGGTTAGAACTCGAAGGATATATAGCAGCTGATGAATACAAAGCAATCCCTCAACCTCTACTAGTATTACAAGGAGAGATGGACTATCAGGTAAGTATGAAAGATTTTGAAGTATGGAAAACCATTCTTTCATATAGAGATGATGTTACATTCAAATCTTACAGTAAGTTAACACATCTTTTTATGGAAAGTTCCTCAGAAACAGAACTTAGTACTCCCTCAGATTATGCTGTTGCAGCTCATGTATCTCCTGAAGTTATAGAAGATATAGCAAAATGGATAACTAACCTTAAATAATTAATTCTATATAACTTGCATTGTTTGTGAGTATTATTTACATTTAAAGGAGTGACAAGGAATGGGATTTTGGATTTTTATGATGATTTCGAATTTGTTAATTCCATTTACAATGGTTGGATTTGGAAAATACTTTATCAAAAGTGCACCAAAACAAATAAACGCAGGTTTTGGATACAGAACCTCAATGTCTATGAAAAACAAAGAAACTTGGGAATTTGCACACCACTATTGTGGAAAACTATGGAGAACCATAGGATGGATTATGCTGGTTCTTTCTGTAGTAGCCATGTTGTTTGTAATTGGGAAAGATACAAGTGTTGTAGGCACTCTCGGAGCAATTCTTTGTCTTTTACAAGTTGTTTTCTTAGTTGGTTCTATCTTTCCTACTGAGCAAGCCTTAAAGAGAAATTTTGACAGACATGGTAACAGAAAAAAATAGTATAATTTTATGTTAACAATCTTGTACTTATACGAATTAAATAGAAAACGGACAAGTTTATCCTTGTCCGTTTTACTTATACTGCTGATGCCTGTTCCCATGCCTCATATAATTTTTCCAGTTCTTCAGATAACTTACCATATTCAGAGTACTCCTCATTAGTAGTACCCTCAGAAAACCCTTCTTCCATCTCCTTTAATTTCTTCTCAAGTAATACTATATTAGATTCAACATTCTCCATTTCTTTCTGTTTCTTTTTTTCACCCTCTAACTTATTGTTCACCTTATCAACCCTAGTTTTCTTTTGTTTCTCAGGTTGATTAATATTCTTTTTCTTCAAAACTTCTTTTTTAGTTCTTAAATAGAACTCATAATTTCCATTGTAGGTAATAGCCTTTTTATCCTCAATTTCTATAATCTTATTTACACAATAATTAAGATAATATCTATCATGGGATACTGATATTACTGTCCCTTTAAACATTTTAATTGCATTCTCCACAGCTTCTCTAGATTCAAGATCAAGGTGATTAGTAGGTTCATCTAATATTAAGCAGTTTATATTCATCAACATCATCTTAGCAAGTTCCACTCTTACCTTCTCTCCACCACTCAATACCTTTAACTTAGTATTTCCTTCATCCCCATAAAACTGAAATTTCGAAATATGAACTTTCCCCTCTTTAACACTAATGTCTTTTACACTCATGATTTCCTCAAGTATAGTTCTTTCCTCATCTTCAAATGATATATGCTGACCTAAGTATGAATACTTAACCCATTCCCCAAGTCTCATAGTTCCCTCATACTCTTCATCATTCCCTAAGAGTATATTCAATAAAGTGGTCTTTCCACATCCATTTGCCCCTATTATTGCAACCCTATCACCCCCATAAATATGAAAACTTACATCTTCTAATAATGAATTCCCATCAAATGATTTACTTAAATTCTTTGCCCATGCAATATCCTTACTTGCTTTCTTAATATTGTTTAATTGAAAGTGAGGTCCAATCTTCTCATTAAGATGCTCATTTTCTTTCAAACCAAAGGCACTAGAAAACATTTTATCTTTTAATCTTTCAACTTCTTTTTCTTTACTTTCTGCTGCCTTAAATTTTCTCATGCTCTTTAAGTTTTGTACCTGTTTCTTTTTATCCCTGATTTGCTTTTGAGTATTTTTCTGCTCCTTCAGGTAATATTCTCTCATTATCTTTTTCTGTTCTATGAAGGATGAATATGAACATTTCTTCTCAATTATTGTTCCCCCTTCAAGTTCAGCCACTCTATTTATTACTCTATCTAAGAAAAATCTATCATGGGATACTATCAACACTCCCCCACTAAATCTTTTTAAAAATTCCTCTAACCACTCTATAGCTTTTATATCCAAATGATTTGTTGGTTCATCCAGAATTAATAAATCCGGCTCCTCTATTAGTATCCTAGCTAAAAGAACCCTCATTTTTTCTCCACCACTTAATTTATCTATAGGAATTAATAACACTTCTTCCTTTAATCCTAATCCTAAAAGTATCTTCTTAATCTTATTTTTCACAGTATACCCATCTATACTTTCGTATTTTGTCATAACTTCAGAGTATTTCTTCATTAGACCTTCATAGTACTCTGAACCATAATTCCCTGCACACTTCTCCATTTCCACCTCTAAAGCTTTCATTTTTTTCTCAAGGTTGTATGCTTTTTCATAGTGCAATGCATTCTTATACTCTCCCTTTAACTCATTCATATGCTGTGATAAATACCCTACCTTTGCTGCTTTCTCTTTCATCACTTGACCATCATCAGCTATTTCATCACCAATAGCAATTTTTAATAAAGTACTTTTCCCACACCCATTACTTCCAATGAGAGCGACACGTTCGCCTCTCTCCACACTTAAATTTACTCCTCTAAGCACTTTCTTTTCATTATATTCCTTATGAATATTATTAAATTTTATTAAACTCATCTAATTTTCCTCCTTATATTTAAATAAAAAATAAAAAAAGCCACGGAAATCCGTGGCTTTTTGACCACGAATATAACATTTCATCCGAAGCCAAATAACATGAAAATTTTATTATCATTATTAGCGAATATTAAATAGTAAATTAAAAACTCTGTAACTTTATAATAAAGTCACAGAGCTAAACTATACATAAATAATTAAATACTTAAAAACACTTAAAAAGTGCCTTAAATAATAAATTTACTATTTATTAGATAATTATAAAAGTATTCCATCGAGACAGAGAAATCATTCTACAACAAATAAACACCTAATCTTAGAATTTTAAACTTCAAAGATTGATATATAATCTCACACCTAATAAACCTCTTAAAATCTAATTTTTAAAGGTTAATTAAACATCTTCAATTATATTGTTTATTGTTTATTGTTTACTAATTACTGATTTCCCAGCTCGGCTACTTGAAAGGCATTTAGCTCCGCATAAAACTCACCGAATTAAATTTTGTTAATTAATATTCGGAGCTGATTCCGTAACCCATAGCTGGTACATCACAAGAAAATTTACACATAATTTTCCTCCTTCACCACATTTTATAATAATACTTTTATTTCATTTTACCATTTTATAATAACTTTTTCAATATTTTTCTATTCTTAATTTAACAATACAAAAACACAGTTAAACTGTCCTTTTATTTTAAGTATAAAAATATTCCGATAAACTGGAATATACTTCCCCCTAGAACAAAGAGATGCCATATAGCATGGTTGAAAGGAATTTTCTTGTTTACATAGAATACTACTCCTACTGTATAGGATATTCCTCCTGCTAGTAACCATAAGAAGAACTTAAAATCTATTGCATCTAATAATGGTCTTAATGCAAAAACAACCAACCATCCCATAGCCACATATAAAAATAATGATATTTTTTTGAACTTTTCCATATCTTTCTTACTTAATAGCTTTATACTTACACCAACAGCCGCTAAAACCCAAACTGTAAACAATAATAAATACTTATGCCATCCATTTAAACTTAGAAGTGCTATTGGAGTATATGTTCCAGCAATAAATAAATATATTGCCGAATGATCAAGTACCCTTAAAACCTTCTTTATCTCTTCAATCCTACAACTATGATAAAGTGTAGATGTTACATATGAAGTTGTTGAACAAATCCCGTAAACAGCAAATCCAACAATTGAATTTATATTTTTTGCCCAAAATGCATAAACAAGTAAAATAGCTGTACATATAAGACTAAAAACAATACCAATTCCATGTGTTATACTGTTTGCAATTTCTTCTTTTATTGAGTATTTGTTTGTTAATAAATTCTGATTGTTATTATTCATCAAATCCCCTCCTTTAGAAATTCACCTATACATTAAATATTCCCTAAAAATTTAATAATATCTCAAACATTTGCTAAAAATCATAAGGTCCTTCTTATATGATATCACTCTCTTATCCCTTCTTCAATAATTTTCCATAAAAAGGTTCGGATGAATTTTATATATATTAAAAAGGAAAATAGAGCAATGCTATATTGCTCTATAATGGAAAAAATCATTTAATATTCACATTACTCTGTTAGGGCAGAGTTTTTTCATTTGTATCTTAAATATTTATATTATGAAGTTATCACCTTATTAGCGTCTTGGGATACATCTTTTTTAGCAACAAGATATATACCAAAAGCAATCAATATTCCACCTAAACATTTTCCTAATGAGAATGTGTCATAGAATACTATATCCATAATTATTCCACAAACCAGTTGTCCCACAAACATAAGAATTGTTGCAACTAATACTGGTATTTTAGGAAGTACTATATTACATAACCCTGTTATTCCTACTCCTACTATGCCACCAAAGAATGCATATACCGGAACTCCTTTTAAGGAAACAAACTCTACAATATCCATTGATATACCTAGTCCAAGAACCACAGAAATAAGTATAAATCCTGAAGTAAAATTGATTAACACACCTTGTGCAACACCAACTTTTTCACCTAACTGCGCATTCATAGAAACCGAGAAAACCGTTAATATTCCTGCAATAATCGCTAAAATAATATACATTCATATCACCCCTTTCATAATCTCTAAAGAACCACCATAACAAATATTCCTAGCATAATAACTGAATATCCTAAAACCTGATTCTTATTGAATTTATAGACCTCATTACCAAACAAACCAAAATGATCTACAATTGATGAAAAAAGCATTTGTCCAAATACTCCACAAGCTACTGTTAATGATAACCCTATATTGTTAACTGTTAAATTATTCATAGTTACCATTACAACGCCTATCATTCCTGGAAAAAGCAAATATTTAGGTACGTTTTTTATTGAATTCAACTTTGTCTTTTTTATCTTCATAAAAGTTACAATAGTTATTATCCCTATAATATGAATGAATAATATCGCTTGGCTATTTCCTAATTTTGATGAAAGAATACCATTAAAAGTAATCATAATGGAAATTAAAATTCCAATAATAATGGAATAAGAGTAATACTTCTGCTTCATAAATGCCTCCTTTATTTTCCTGTCATCTCTTCTTCATCATTAGACTAACATATAAATTAAGTGTATAATATGACATATGTCATGTTTTTAAAAAATAATTATAATTAGGTGATTTAATGAATATTATCAATGATAAACGATTAATTAAAGAGTATGTGAGTAAATATTCAATAGATAAATTCTTTTCAAATGATATGATGGAACATTTCGTATTACATAAATATAATACTGGGGACTTTTTATGTTTAACAGGAGAACCCTTTGATTACCTTCAATTTTTAGTAAAAGGCAAGTGTAAAATCTCTATTTTCCTTAGAAATGGGAAATCACTTTTACTAGGTTTTGGCTCTCCATTAACTTTAATTGGAGATCTAGAAATTGCAAATAACACCTTATATGATTGCAATTTACAATGCATTGATGAAATCCATTGTGTAAGCATTCCAGTTAAAATAATCAAAGAGTATTGTAACAATGATCCAATTTTTTGGCATGAGATTTGTAAAAGTCTTTCTAGAAAACTAATAACAGCTTCTACAACGCATTCTATTAATCTTCTGTATTCATTAGAAAGTCGTCTTGCCAGTTACTTAATTGCAATCTCATCATCTTATAATAAAAATAAAACTAGATCAATTGATATTCAGACTTCAAAGTTATCTGATATCGCCGATCTTTTAGGTACCAGCTATCGACACCTTGCAAGGACTATAAGTAAACTCTGCGAAAAAGGGATATTATCTAGATCCGGAAAAGCAATTGTTGTTGAAGACTATGAAGCACTATCTGAACTAGCTGGAGACATTTATATATAAAAGAAATGGAGAATTGAGAATGTAGAATTGAGAATGATTGACATTTCTCTTCGAGAAATTTAAAATGTATCGCTCCTTGGACAATAACTTTGTTACTCGTTTCATATTGAATGAAACATTGTATTTTAAATATAAAAAACTTGCACATTTTACTCACCTTTGCTTAAGATGAATGTACAAGTTTTTTATGTTATTCTACTATAATTTTATCTTTGACTATATCTAATATCCATTTATTATTTCTTAATTAATTATGTTTCATCTCACATTAAGGCAATCTGAAATCTCTACCTTTTAAATTATCAAAATAAGACTTTACCGGTGAATAATCAGTTATTTCATTTCCACGCAACCATAATTCAGTTAAGTTTGTTAAATTTTTTAAAGGCTCTATGTCAGTTATTTGATTATTATATAAATCAATCTTATTTAAATTAGTTAGATTACTTAAGGGCTCTATATTGCTTATTTGGTTATCATTTATCCACAATCTAGTTAATTCACTTAAATCGCTAACTGGTTCTATATTAACTATTTTATTAAAAGATAACCATAATTCAGTTAACTTACTTAAATTACTTAATGGCTCTATATCACTTATTTCATTTTTTATTAATACTAATACAGTTAAGTCATTTAGATTTTTTAAAGGCTCTAAGTCTGTTATTTGATTGTTGGATAACTCTAATTTAGTTAAATTAGTTAAATTTTCTATACCTGAAATATCTTTAATTCCTTTTTGACTTGCATCCAATTCAGTTATTTTCTCAACATCACTTTTCAAAATATCCTCAGTAGGTTTATTTATACTTTCTCTTATTACTTCTTCTAACTTTTTATCTGTAAATGTTATTATATTATCCTTTAAATTTTGATTTTCAGTTATTTGATTATCTTGATTACTACTACAGCCCACTAAAAATATCATTAACACCAGTACTAAAAATTTTCTCAATTCTCCATCCTCCATTGTCCATTATTATCTTCTTCTCTCTTGTTTTCTCTTGTCCCAAAAACCATAAACCAGTAAACAACAGTTAATACACCAATAGCAATAATAAATATTCCGTTCCCATAAGGAATTTTCTTAGACAAATAATGCACTCCCATTATTACTCCTACTAATAACATTTTTGTTAAAGTATTTCCGAAACTCTTTGCATTATTAGTGGTATATCCATTTGAGAAAGGCATATCTTCAAATAATTTTCTGTAACAGAATAAACTGATTGCATTTAGAGCCATGAACATTCCAAACATATCTGGAAGAACCTTTACTCCCCCTATTGCAGTAAAAACCACTGTATATGCTAAAAATATTGTGTAGAAGAATTTTACTATAAAGCTTTTAAATGCTCCTTTTTTAACAATATTCTTATTTTGAATAGGCAATACATCATATATCCATGCACCCTTATATTTTTCGCTATAGGATAACATAACCACCATTGGAGTCATCATCATTATTCCAACATACCCCATAAGATGTCTTGAATTTTCATAGAAATTAGCTAGAAACGCTTGTATTCCAACACCTCTCAAGCTATTTAACATGAATATGAATGGAAAAATAAACGCCATTGCCATTGAAGGATAGATTGATTGTTTAAATTTCCTATCCCTCCTAAACATGTTTGTCGTAAACTCAAAAACTGCTCTTTCTTGAGAGTCTCTGCAGAAAATTCTTGCTACCAATCCACTACTGTTTTTCTTACTTGTTTTTATTTTTTTCTCTTTTTTATTTTCAATTGTAGTCATTTTATATAAACTATTTTCAAAATGAGGTACAAGTATCTTAGAGTATATAACAACTGCGATTATTGGCAAAATCAATGTCCATATAGAGAAAAATATACTTATTGAGTTAACCTCTCCTCCAGATACTATATTTATTGGAGCTGAAAAGACTATACTAGGCAAGAAGAACTGCCACCATTTGAAACTAAATAAAACCTCTGTATCCACAAATTCAAAAACTCTTCCTAAAAACTGATAGCCTATAACAACGGTGATACTCATAACTATCTGAACATAATTAATTATATCCTTTAACTTCTCTCCACTAAAGAATCTAAGAAATACAAAATAAAATAGCCCAGTAAACAATATAATTGCTATATCTGCAATTATTAGATCTAAAATAAATATTAAGCCCACTACAACTCCATCTTTAAAGAAGCTCACAATAGTCATTGGACCTGCAAAAACTACTGTTATCATTGACAAATAAATAAATATATGAATAAATCTAGCTGCATTTACTGTCTTGTCATTTATAGGTTTACTTCCAAGAAGCTGCTTTTCCTTGAGATCCAATAATACCGTTGAAAAATCTGATATCATACTCATTGCTATCATAAAAATTGTTATACCAAGACAAACACTATATCTATACATCAACGGAAGTGGAGAAACCATAACTAGCGCTATAAAGATTCCTGTTATCAAATAACCCACAAGTGACGCGGCGAAATAATTCCTCTCTTTATTTTCATTTTTTTTATTTTGCATACTACTCTGTACAGTTTGTCTTCTAGTATCAAGCGTTAATTTTATTTGAAGTATCTTCCTCATAACCTCATAATTAACACCCATTTTGATAAATATCCACTTGAATTTATCTAGTATCCTTAAACTCATAAAATTCTTCATGAATTACTCCCCCTTTACTGCAGTAACAAACTCTTCAGCCTTACTACTGTGATCATTCACACCAGTAATATCAGTAAATATGTTTTCAAGAGATTCCTCATGATTAGCTTTCTTTAACTCTTCAAAAGTCCCATCAGCAGCTACTTTTCCATCATTTAAAAGAACGATTCTATTACTTATTTTCTCAACAACATCCATAATATGAGAAGAATAAAATACAGTTTTCCCCATAGATGCAAGTTTTGTTAATACCTCTTTAAAAACCATAACACTATTTGCATCTAATCCACTTATAGGCTCATCTAGAAATAGAATATCAGGGTCATGTATCATACTGCAGGCTATGAGAAATTTCTGTTTCATTCCCTTTGAGTATGATTCTATCCTTGAATTATAAGCATCATCTATACCGAATACACCCATTAACTTCAATGTCTTTTCTTCAACTTCTTTCTTGTCCATTCCATATACAACACCAATAAATTCACTATATTCTTTTGCAGTCAAGTTATCATATATATCTGGTACTTCTGGAACGTACCCAATTTTTTTCTTATACTCAACAGATCCATTTTTAATATCCTGGCCAAATATCTTTACTTCTCCATCAAATTCTTTAACAAGCCCTAACATAATTTTTACTGTTGTACTTTTACCAGCTCCATTAGGACCTATATATCCTATGATCTCCCCTCTATGCACTTCAAGATTAATCCCTTTTAAAACATTATTATTTCCATAATTCTTAACCAAGTCTTTTATTGAAATAATTGGTTCCCCTTTCATAATTATCTCCTCCAACAATGTAATATAATTCTTCTAAACTTTATTCCATTATATACTAAATATTGTTTTTTTTAAATAAAAAACAATAACCCACGAGATTCTTCTCTCATGGGCATATGCTTTTTTACTCATAAATAATTTCTATTACATCTTCACCTATCTTTTTAGTTCCTAAGTTAGTTTTAAGTTTCTTTATTTCCATTCCTTTGGTTACAACCATAACAACAACATCAGATTTACCTTTTTCTTTTATTAGCCTTCTATCAAATTTAATTAAAGGATCTCCAACTTTAACAATATCCCCTTCTTTTGTTATTCTATGAAAGCCTTCTCCTCCAAGTTCAACTGTATCAATACCTATATGAATTAGTATCTCTATTCCCTCTTTAGTTTTCAAACCCACAGCATGATTTGTATGAAAAATCATTTCAATCGTTCCTTCAACTGGCGAGTGAACCACCTCTTCTTTTGGCTTAATTGCAATACCATCACCTAACATTTTATTTGAGAAAACATGGTCAGGAGTTTCATTAATATTAATGTATTCTCCTTTCATAGGAGCTTTTACATTAAGTGTTTTATTCTTTTTAAATAAATTAAACATATGATCTCACCTTTCCTATATTTATATAAGAATAATATATTCTATATATAATCTGTAGGTTATTATCACCGTGCTTCATTATACCAGTAGCCCCTATTTCTTTCAACCTACCTTCTTGTACTTTTTATTTATTAATATAATAAAAAACATCTCATAATTAACTTATGAAATGTTTTCTATAATTTAATAATTATTTTTCCAAAATTCCCTGTTGCTTATATCTATGCTAAGATCAATATATGCATTGTCTTTCCCTATAAGTTTAATTCTATTTTCTCCCTTTAGGATTTTTATCTCACTTACTAAACAGTCTACTTGATCATTTTCATGTTCAAGTAAAGTAATAACCTTATTATCTGGAGTAATTAAAACTACTTTAAATTTTCCCTCACTGGATTTAGTATCACATATTACTGTCAAAGTCTCATCTTCTAAAGCATCGTATTTCCCAATTCTATAAGCACCTTTAAGATTTATCTTTATATTTAATGTATTATCAATTGTTTCTTTTTCTACTTCCCCATTAATACTGCAATCATTGGTGTGTTCAGCAATCACCTTATTTTTATTATATATCCTATTATGATCATTAAGCAGGAAATCTCTTCGTAAAACTAATGCTAAATTTATGGCACTTAAAATTAACACACCTATCAATACAAATTTCAATTTCTTTTTCACAATATTTATCCCCCTAAACACATTACATAATTAACCTATTATGTATATATTATCGTTAATATTACTAATTATACAATATATTTAATATATGTTAAACCCCTTAAGCATGTCTTACTTCTTTTCTCTAAATAATATAACTAATAAAATTGTTAATGGAACTGACCACACTAACCCTATACTTCCAGCTAGAGCTGTAACTATTTCAGACATCATCATATCAAGATTAATAATTTGAGTGTAACTTGTGTTAAGTACCATCAATAATAGTATTAATTGTATTGCTCCCCCTACATAAGCTAAAATTAGTGTGTTTGACATAGTTCCAATAATATCTTTTCCTATATTCATCCCAGACTTCATCAATTGTTTTGGAGTTATATCACTCTTTATATCCATCATTTCATAAAGGGATGAGGTGATCGATATACATACATCCATTACAGCCCCTAATGCACCTATTATTATTCCAGAAAATAGTATACCTCTGAAATCTAAATTAAGATCCTTATAAGTGAAAGCAATAGTTTGAGCGTGTTCACCAGCTAGTCCAGTTACATATGCTGATTTTCCAACAATCATAGCAATAACGCCTGCTATTGTAACTCCCCCTAGTGTTGAAAGTGCTGCTGTAATAGATTTTCTATTTATTCCGATTAATAATATCAAAGAACATGAAATGATTATTCCACAACTAATTAATGTCATTATCACAGGATTATACCCTTTTAATATGGAAGGAAGCAATCCTTTGATAATTACTATTCCAGTTATCACAAGTGAAACTATGGCATTTATCCCTTTAAGTCTACCTACAAGAAGTATTGAAATCACGAATAAGCCAATTAATAAGTACGCATAGTTTTCTCTAGCTCTTTCATATATATGAATGCTTGTAACTTCCCCATACTGATCTTCAGTCATATTTACGATAATCTTTTCTCCTTCTTTAACAACAATATAATATACTTCTATTATTTGAATAGTATTTCTAATTTTAAACTTTTCCCCTTTATGAATTCCATCTAATATCTCAATATCCATCTCTTGCTTTCTTAGATACTTCTCATAACCATCTGGTTTCTCTTTCACATCTAAATCATCATAATGAATTTTTAAGACTTTTGCCTTAGCCAAATTATACGTATCTTCCATACTCTTATTATCAACTTCTGGCAGTTTACTATTTAATGATGTGAAGAAACTCAACCCTAAAATTAAAATAATTATAACCAAACATACCTCAAGTATTTTTTTCTTCTTCATACAAATATCACCTATTTAATGTTTAATTAGTATGAGGCTGTTCAACTGAACAGCCTCATTAAAAAGTTAATTACTATAACCTATATTATTTATTTTTCTAATAATTCTTTAACATGATCAACTGTTACAGGAGCAACATTAGGAGTTCTTCCATCTTCTGATCTAGGAATTACAATCTTGCCTTCGTTGATTAACTCAACAGCTTTAGCTCTCATTTCCTCATCCCAGTTGTTTCCGATAATTGACCAGTTCATTTCAACTTCTGGAGTTATTACTCCATTCTTTTCTTCAACAATGTATTTTCCTATAAGATCTCTGATTCTTCCATCTCCAAGACCATACTTTAAGTCGTCTGATCCTCCAACTTTCTTTGGAAGCTCATCTCCTTCTTGGAATACTACACCATGCTTTAATAAATGAGAGTTAGCTCTGTAGTTGTTTACTGCAACTAAAAGAACATCCTCATCTTTTACTTCTTCACCATTTTTCTTTAAGTTAACTATTCTGTTACCAGCTTCTTTTGTTACATCAACATTATATGTTACACCATCAAACATATCGTAGTTGTAGAATCTTACATTCTGATCAAATGAGATTGTTAAATCTCCTTCTTTGTATGTGTTATAATATTGAGCTGACCACTCCATGTACTGCTTTAACTGTTTACCTGTCATCTCTAATACATATAGAGTATTATCGTACTTGTAAATTAATGCAAGATCACTCTTCTTGATTGGTCCTGCCATTACATTTTGATCTGCTCTGAATAATGCTGCAGCTGAAACATCAATGTCTTTTCCAGCAATCTGCTTACCAAAGAACATTTGAACATCATTAACTAATTGAATAGCTGAAGTAGGCTCTAATTGAGCTCTTGGAATATCTTTGATTTCATTCTCAGCTACAAGATTTCCTTCTTTTAATTCACCAATTAACATGTTTGCATCATCAATTGCTCTTTGGTTGTATGAGTCAAGAGCTTTTTCTAATTCTTTATCCGAATCATAATCTACTTCTTTATCTTTACTATCATACATGTAGTATAACGCTGAATTAACATCTGTTGCTTTATCTTTAATTATGTATTTTCCATCTTCTTTTGTGAACTTAATTGTAATTTGTCCTAAAGCATTAGCATATTTGTAAGGCTCTATCATTAGAACACCATTTCTCTTAACTTCATCAGTTGCTTCATCAGATGAATAAACTTTCCCATCATAATAGTAATCACCAACAATTTTGCTATGTGCATGTCCTGTTACGATAGCTGTTAATTCTGGGAAATTCTTAGCTATGTCAATAGCTCCTGAACCTTCAATTCCATATTGACTCTCTTCTCCCATGTGGTTTACTGCTATTAATACGTCAACTTTATCTTTTATTTCATCAATTACTTTTCTAGTTTCTTCAATAGGATTTGTTACTGTGTAACCTTTAAGGTTAGCAGCATCCCAGTTAACTATATTAGGTGTAACCATTCCTATTATACCAACTTTAACTCCTGCTCTTTCAATTATTGTATAAGGTTTAGCTATTCTTTCTCCGTCAGGATTGTACACATTACCACCAAGTGTTTCTCCTTCAAATTGCTCAATAACCTTTTTCAGAGCTGGAACACCATAGTTAAATTCATGGTTACCAATTGACCAAACATCAAATCCCATTTTATTCATTGCTAAAATCATTGGGTGAATCTCATCATTTAAGAATAATGCCGATGAGTTATCTTGAATTGTATCACCATTATCAACAAGAATTGTATTAGGATTTTTTTCTCTTAATTCATTTACTGCTGTTAAAACTTGAGTTAAACTTCCCTTAGTGTATGAAGCATTAACTGCATAATCATAAGGCATAAATCTACCGTGAACATCTGATGTTGCTAAGATTTGAACCTCAACTACACCGTCTTCTGATTTCACTTCTTCTTTCTTTGTTACATCTTTTACTTCATTTTTTACTTCTGCTGAATTTTTCTCAGTAGAACAACTTACAAAACTTGTAGCTGTAACTAAAAACATAAGCGTCATAAGTATTGCTGAAATTTTACTTTTGTTTAACTTTAGCATCTTTTGTACCTCCAAATAATATATCTGTTAAACTGGCTTAGCCATAATAGACAACTACAAAAAATAATTCGTCAAAACTAAATGACGAATTTTTTCTAAATAAATCTATTTTGGCTTTTTTTGCCTCTAATAATATAACACATTTATTTATTTTATTAAAGAACTATTAACAAAATATTACTAAAAGTTTTCTAAAACATTTCTATATTAGCATTTATTTCTTAAAATATTGTTAATTTATTTAATATGTATAAAAAATTTCATATGCAAATTTTCACCCTTGTTTTTTGCATAATTATTCATTATAATATTATTTATGCACTTTAAAGACAAACTGAAATTTACGAAAGGATGATTTCTTAATGAATAAACTAAAGAACAATAAATATAATTTTTTATCAATTTTAAAATTCATAATTCCCTCTCTAATTGGTATAGCGCTATTTACTACACCAATTAAAACAGCAGACGGGGTATCCATTCCAGTAGCTCTTATATCTAATATGCTGCAGGATATTTTAAGTAGTTCACTCCCTGCATTAATCACTGCTTTAATAACTATATCTGCAATTTTTACTGTTATATATAAGCTATTTAAGCTCAATTTCATATCCAATAATGAATATTTATGCAAACTACTTAATGTATCTCCATTTTGGACATCCATGAGAATTATTGGTGCTATATTCTCAATTTTAGTATTTACAGAAGTAGGTCCTACTGCAATTATATCTGAGAATACTGGTGGATTATTATTATCAGGATTAATGCCAACTTTATTTTGTATATTTTTATTAGCAGGTATGCTCCTTCCATTACTTTTAGATTTTGGATTAATGGATTTATGTGGTGCTCTTATGACAAAGATAATGAGACCAATCTTTACTTTACCTGGGCGAGCATCTATAGATTGCTTAGCTTCATGGTTAGGCGATGGAACTATCGGTGTACTTTTAACAAGCAAACAATATGAGGATGGATTCTATTCAAAGCGTGAAGCTGCGGTAATCTCCACTACTTTTTCTGCAGTTTCTATTACATTTTCTTTAGTAGTAATATCTCAAGTAGGATTATCCCACTTATTTATACCTTATTATGGAACTGTAATATTATGTGGTGTAATTACTGCTATAATAGTGCCTAGAATACCACCTCTAAGTAAAATAGATGATACTTATTTAATTGATAATCATAATGAAAAATCAGAATCAAAAAATAACCTTACTATAAACCAAGGTTTTAACAAAGCTTTGGCAACAGCAGAAAATTATAAAGGTATTAAATACTTCTTTAAAAGCGGTTTAGAAAATGTTATTGATATGTGGTTAGGAATACTTCCTGTAGTTATGTCAATGGGTACTATTGCATTAATAATTGCAGAATATACTCCTGTATTTAAAATACTTGGATTACCATTTATTCCTCTACTAAATCTTCTTTCTATACCGGAAGCAGCAGCAGCTTCTCAAACTATACTTGTAGGATTTGCTGATATGTTTATACCATCAATAATTGCTGCAAATATAAGCTCAGAAATGACGCGCTTCATAATAGCTGCTTTATCAGTAACTCAATTGATATATATTTCAGAGGTAGGTAGTTTAATACTTGGATCTAAGATTCCAATAAATTTCAAACAATTATTTATAATATTCATTGAAAGAACACTAATATCGTTACCTATAATAGCCCTTGTTGCTCATATTATCTTTTAAAATGAATATAATTTAATATACAGCAATTTTGTAAGGTGATATATTTGAATTGGACTCATTCTTCAAAACTTATAAATAAAAAAAGCTATATATCTGCTATTATTACACTTACATTTTTAATGATAGTTTCAGGGATGTTAACTAAAATCATACCGTCAGGTAAGTATATTAATAATACTTTTCAATATATAGAAAAAGAACCCTATCCTGTATGGCGTTGGGTTCTTGCTCCATTTGAAGTTCTTGTTAAGGGAAATTCTTTTGTTATAATAATGATAATATTTTTTCTCCTCTTAGTAGGCGGCTCCATCGCAGCTTTAAAAGAAGCAAAGATACTTCAGTTTCTTATAATGAATATATCAGAAAAGTTCAGTGAAAATAAAAAACTCTTGATATTCGTATTATGCTTTCTCTTTATGAGTTTAGGAGCATTCTTAGGAATTTTTGAGGAGATAATTCCTCTTATTCCTTTCATAGTATTGCTTTCTTGGTCTCTAGGATGGGATACCTTGATGGGTTTAGGATTATCTCTTGTATCATGCGGCTTTGGTTTTGCATCTGCAGTCTTAAATCCTTTTACAATAGGTGTTGCTCAAACTTTAGCTAATGTCCCAATTTTTTCGGGTGCTTTATTAAGAATATTAATATTCTTAATAACCTATCTTATTTTAGTTACATTTTTAATAAATTACTCTAAAAAACTTGAAAAAGATAAATATTCTTCTCCCGTTTACTTTCAGGATTTAAAAAGTAAAGAATCATATAATATAGTTGATTATTCTCTTCTTAATAATAATGATAATTTTAAAAAAGCAGTAGAAAACTTCTTATTTTTTATGATGATACTGTTTGTATTAATCATACTACCATTTTTTATTAAAAGTTTTTCAAACTACACTTTGATACTCATATCTATTAACATCTTAGCTGCGTCAATAACCACTTGTTATCAAACTGGCATGAGCTTTCATGATATACTCAAAATCATATTTAAAGGCATGCTTGCTCTTTTACCAGTCATACTATTAATCTTAATGGCTTCAAGCATAAACTACATCATAACTACAGGTGGAATACTTTACACACTTATATTTTATTGTTCAAAAGCAATTAATTCAGCTCCACCAATTTTATCAATACTTATAATATATTTAATTGTACTTGTACTAAATTTTTTCATTAGTTCTGGATGCGCAAAAGCATTTCTTATTATCCCACTTTTAGTACCACTTGCAGAAGTTATAGGTGTAGATAAACAGTTAATCATCCTTGCATTTCAATTTGGTGATGGCTTTAGTAATATAATCTTTCCAACAAATGCAGTACTTCTAATTTCATTAGGTCTATCAAATGTAAGCTATTCAACTTGGTTTAAGTGGCTGATCAAATTACAGCTGCTTATGTTAGGAGCCACCTCCCTCCTACTTTGTTTAGCTTACTTTATAGGATATAAGTAAAAGCACGGGAAACCGTGCTTTTTAAAACAAACGTAAAATCTATTGACTCTTACGTTTCGTGATAGTGTATATTCATATTACAAAGGGGATGATAACATGAATATTACACTAATACGTTCAGATGATATTTACAAAAAGATGATGAATTCACCAAAGGAAAAACGAGATGACATTTATCGTTATGAAATGATGGAACCATTTAAATTCAAGTGGGAGTGCATTAATGTTCCAATTAAAGCAAAACAAAAGGGTGGTTATGATGTGGTTATGGCAAGCAGCATGCTTGGTTTCTTATCACCATCAGAGGTAGATGAAACCCAAAAAGAAAATATTGATTTAATTTCAAAGGATAGCTTATGGAAAATTTGTGAGAAGACTATTCAAAATTCTTTAGAACTTTTTACAAAAGCAGGGTATGAATTGCCAGTAAAAGACTATATGTTTTCAATTCTACTTGGCAACCCCAAAAGTCCATATGTATCATTGAATGAAGGTTACTGTGGAGATGGAGGTATACCTGGATATATGTTTGTGTCTCTTGTTCCCAATGAATACACTATTAGCAAACTACCTGTTGCTTTAGCTCACGAATGTAATCATAATATACGTTGGCAATTTGAAAAATGGAATATGAATATCACATTAGCAGATATGATGATAAGCGAAGGACTTGCTGAAAACTTTGCTACTTCAATGTTTGGTGAGGATATGATTGGACCTTGGGTAAGTAAAACTGATATAGAAACTCTAAATAATGATATTAAACCAATCATTAAAAAAGGCTTATATTCAACAGGATTTGAGAATATAACAGCATATCTCTATGGCGATGAAATGGCACAACTTCAAGGCTATTTTCCTGTAGGACTTCCCTATTGCGCAGGTTATGCTTGTGGTTATCATATGATTAAGCACTATCTGAAAAAAACAGGAAAATCAATTGTAGAAGCTACATTAACACCATCAAGTGAAATTATTAAGGAAATAGAGGATTTTTGGGATGAAGAGTCAGCTTAAAAAGATAAATGGAACCTAATAAAAGGTTCCATTAAAATCACTATCTTATCAATTTGTTTGTTAAAGAAAGTCTATATGAACAAAGAATAACCCTTTATCCAAGGAACAATAAGATTAAAATTTCTCGGAGAGAAATGTCAATCATTCTCCATTATCCATTTTACATTCTCCATTACGC
Source organism: Oceanirhabdus sp. W0125-5 (assembly GCF_027938815.1). GTDB lineage: Bacteria > Bacillota > Clostridia > Clostridiales > Clostridiaceae > Oceanirhabdus. The sequence continues at coordinate 2,281,669 of NZ_CP115913.1, read as the reverse complement.
TTTTATTCTGTACACTCTTGCTTCATAAGGTCTCAACTCAACAATTCCTTCCTTAAGAAGATCAAAATCCTTTACTCTACTTTCATAGTTCCATAAGACAAGTTCACAGTCATTAGTTACTAGGTCTTTATCCTCTATCTTAGGCTCTCCATCAAAGAAATTAACAATAATTAAGAACTTCTCTCCATCTAATTCACGTATATATGAGTAAATTTCTTCATGCTCTCTTCCTATTTCTTTGAAGTCACCATATACTAATGCTAAATTTTCTTTTCTTAACTTAATTAATTTTTTATAATAATTTAAGATAGAATTATCATCTTTAAGTTGCTTTTCGACATTAATTTCTTTATGATTCACATTTGCTTTAATCCAAGCTTCTCCACTTGAGAATCCAGAATTCTTACTGTCATCCCACTGCATTGGTGTTCTTGAATTATCTCTAGATGTATTGTGTAATCCTTTTAGGTAGTTTTCTTCTGATACTAGTCCTGATTGTACAAAATCTTTGTGTCTATTAAATACGGATATGTCCCTATAATCCTCTAATTTGAATGTTCTATCATTTGTCATTCCAATCTCATCACCATAATATATAAAAGGTGTACCTTTTTGAGTTAATGGTAATGTAGCTAACATTTTAGCAGATTCAACGTGATATTCTTTATCATTCCCAAGTCTTGATACTGTTCTTGTTGTATCATGATTTGAATAAAATAAAGGACACCATCCCTCACTCTCATCTCTCATCTGCCATCCACTCATATTTTTCTTTATATCATCAATTAAATCTATCTTACATGTTTCCCATGGTTCCTTACCTCTTCCTACACTATGCATATCAAAGTGGAAAGTAAAATCAAGTTCCTTCTTATCAACTCCAGTATAAACATGAGCATTATGATATCCAATTCCACCAGTCTCTCCAATTACTACATGCTCTTCTTTAAACACATCGCTCTTTAATTCTTTAAGATAATCATGTACCTCTGGTAGATTTTGAACATATTTAATAAAGTCTCCGTAAACTTGACCTTCTCTAACCTCTCCATCTGGGAAGTTCTCATCCTTTCCAAGATGATTAATAGCATCCATTCTGAAACCATTAACACCTTTGTCAATCCAGAATTGAATCATGTTTTTAATATCTTTTCTTAAATTTTCATTTTTCCAGTTAAGGTCTGGCTGCTTTTTAGAGAATAAATGTAGATAATACTCACCTACTTCTTCGTCATATTCCCATGCACTACCTCCAAAGAATGAGCCCCAGTTATTAGGTACCTGACCATCCTTCCCTTTATGCCAAATGTAATAATCTCTATACTTGCTATCATCAGATTTTCTTCCCTCAACAAACCATGGATGTTCATCTGATGAATGGTTAATAACAAGATCCATAACAAATTTCATATCTCTTTTATGTATTTCTTTTAACATATAATCGAAATCTTCAAGAGTACCAAACTCGTCCATAATATCTTCAAAATCACTTATATCATATCCATTATCATCATTAGGAGATTTATTTATTGGGTTCAAATATATAATATCAACACCTAAATCTTTAAGATAATCTAATTTCTCAACTATTCCTTTAATATCTCCAATACCATCTCCATCTGAATCCTTGAAACTTCTAACATAAATCTGGTATGCTACCCCTTCTTTCCACCATCTTCTGTTCATTGAATACCCTCCTAAACGGATTAATTTAATTTTATGCAAACGCTTTCATTGATTGTATTATATCATTTTTTTCATGTCTTCACAACTTGATTCATATTGTACAAAGTATTGGCTACATAGTATTTGATATATTCCTATAAAATAGTTATAATATAGTAATATTTGCTTTTATTCGCATTAACTTTTATTAAGTAATTGATTAGGATTACATTACTTCGGGGGGGATTACAATGAATGTATGTATTTTAATGGGCAGTATGAAGAAAAATGGGAACACTGAAATGTTATCAAGACCATTTGTAGAACAATTAAAATCTCAAGGAATAAATGTTGAGTATATATGGCTTAGTGATAAAAATCTTCAACCATGTAAAAGCTGCTTTGTTTGTCAAAGTACAGAAAATATACCTGGTTGCTCAATTAAAGATGATATGGAAAATGTTTATAAAGCAATTCTAAATTCTGATTGTATAGTTTTCGCTACTCCAATATATTCTTGGTTTTGTACAACACCAATGAAAATCGTTATGGATAGGCTTTTCTGTATGAATAAATTCTATGGAAATACTAAAACTCATTATGGTTTATTAGAAAATAAAAAATGTGCTATTATTGCTACCTGTGGCTATGAAATTGAACAAGGAGCAGATTTGTTTGAAGAATCATTAAAGCGTTTCTCAAATCATTCACATCTTGATTATTTGGGAATGTTAGCTGTTAGAGATATTAATGGTATTTGTGATTTTGAAACTGAGGAAGTTATTCAGCAAGCAAAAGAATTTGCAGTACATATTTATAATGCATGTACATAAATATAACTTTGTCTAAATTAACCCATTACTTTTTCAACATTTTCTTAAAAAAGAGAGTTATGTTGTGCAGAAAAAACAAAACTCAGGCGTATGTTTGTCCGCCTGAGTTCGTTTTTTAAACATCTTTAAAAAAGAGATATATCCTCAAATCTTATTAATATTTTATAACTACTGCTTCAAATGGTCTTAACTTCATTTCATCTTCTACTTCAATATCTTTATAGTTAGAAATAAAGATTTCTCCATTTCTTCCTTTAAACTCTTCTGGTATGTGGTAACTAACCTCTTCACCTTTAAAGTTCAGAATTACAAGTAGAGTTTCCCCTTCCCACTCTCTCTTATAGCAATAAACTTTTAAGTGATCTTTATCAAACTCTGTAAACTTACCATAAACCATTACCTCGTTATCTTTTCTTAATGAGATAAGCTTTTTATAGTAATAGAATATTGAATCCTTATCCCCTAATGCATTTTTCACATTTATCTCTTCATAATTAGGATTAACCTTCAACCAAGGAGTTCCTGTAGTGAATCCACCATTCTCACTGTTATCCCATTGAATAGGAGTTCTTGCATTATCTCTTCCCATTCTGTACACACCAGCCATGAAATCTTCTTTCTTCATGATTCCACCTTTAACAAGCTCATCATATGCATTTAATATTTCAAGGTCTTTATAATCATTTATATCCTCAAACTTAACGTTTGTCATACCAATCTCTTCTCCTTGGAATACATATGGTGTACCTTTCATAGTATGAAGCATTGTAGCTAACATTTTTGCTGATTCAACTCTATATTTTTTATCATCACCGAATCTTGAAACCATTCTAGGTTGATCGTGATTGTTAAGGTATAAACTATTCCATCCATCATCCTCTAATTCTACTTGCCATTTTGTCATTATTGTTTTGAATTCAGGAAGTTCCCAATGTTTATAATTCCACTTAGGTCCATCAGTATCTATTCCCATATGTTCAAACTGGAATAACATATTCATCTCATTTCTGTTCTCACCAACATACTCTTTAGCCATATCAGGAGATACTCCTGGACACTCACCAACAGTCATAACATCATACTTTGATAGAACCTCTTTATTCATTTCCTGAAGGAATTCATGAATTCTAGGTCCATTTAATGAATGTGCCCCAAAATCTCCATATAACGCACCTGGCCAAACGTGTCCATCAGGTAATCCTGGTACTTTACTAATAAAGTTTATAACATCCATTCTAAAACCATCTACACCCTTATCAAACCAGAATTTCATCATATCATAAACTTCTTTTCTAACCTTCTCATTTTCCCAGTTAAGGTCAGGTTGCTTTTTTGAGAACAAATGTAGGAAATATTCATCAGTTGTCTCATCATATTGCCAAGCACTTCCACTGAATACAGATCCCCAGTTGTTTGGAGGGTTACCATCCTTACCTTTTCCCCAAATGTAATAATCTCTATATGGATTATCTTTTGACTTTCTTGATTCAACAAACCACTCATGTTCATCAGAACTGTGATTTACAACTAAGTCCATAACAAGCTTAATTCCTCTTTCATGCATTCCTTCAAGAAGTTCATTAAAGTCTTCCATTGTTCCAAATTCATCCATAATATTTCTATAATCACTTATATCATAACCCATATCATCATTAGGAGATTTATATACTGGATTTAACCATACAATCGAAACTCCTAATTCTTTTAGATAATCTAACTTTTGAATAACTCCTCTGATATCACCTATACCATCACCATTTGAGTCCTTAAAACTTCTTGGGTATAATTGATAAACTACCCCTTCTTTCCACCATGTCTTTTTCATAATGTTTCCTCCTATATATACTAAATAATCTACAATAGTTTTCTTTTTGTCTTAGTTAATAAACTGAGATAATACAATTTCTAAACTTTAGTTGAGCTTACTTATGAAAAAGTATACAATATATATTATGTATTGATAATATATCAAACTGACTTTTTTTATACAAAACCGACTTTTGAGGTGATTTTATGTTTTTTGAAATTGATTTAAATATAATTCCTAAAGTCAGATATATCGGTCATGTAACATATAACTTTCCATGGACGCATTTTGAAAGATCAATAGATGAATTTATTTTATATATAATTGAAAGTGGCGAAATGTATATTGAGGAAGATAACAAAAAATATCACCTTCTTCCTGGGGATTGCTTTTTATTGGAACCAAATAAACTTCATAGAGGATTTAAGGAAGCTTGCTGTTCATACTACTTTATTCATTTTAAACATTCTTCATTATCTACATCCTCACTTAGTAAGGACAATATTTGTGACTACTTATTAGAAGAAAGAACTAACTCCTTGTCATCAGATATATTTAGTGAATCAATATCAACAAGCTATAATTCCTATTACCCTAAGATTTTCACTATAAAGAATGAAACATTATTCTCAGAAATATCCTCAGTTCTTACTTCTGCAATTGATTATTATAATAGTAAACTAGAGCACTATAAATTGACTTCATCAATTAAGCTTTTAGATGTTCTACTATTAATTATTAAAGAATTTGTTTCTGATGAAAAAAATCTTGAAATTTATAAGAGTCCAAAGAGTTCCTATTTAACTAACTCACTATTAAATTATCTTAATAGAGAGTATCTAAGTAAAATAACTAGTGAACTTATAGAAGCAGAATTTGAATTGAATTATGACTACATGAATAGAGTTTTTAAAAAAAATACAGGTTATACCATTAAGAATTACGTAAATGTGGTTAGAATAAATAAGGCAAAGGAAATTTTAGCTACAACATCTTGCAAAGTACGTGAAGCCGGTTATCTTGTGGGGATTGATAATCCTTATTATTTTAGTCGTCTTTTTAAGCAAATAACAGGTACTTCACCTTTAGAATATATAAAAAGTCTGAATATTAAATAAGGGGGTGCATTTATTGATTCAGCTTACCGAGAAAGATATTATAAATAACTGTCGTAGTATAACATACAATCGTGGTTCAGAGTACTATTCCAAAAATAATGTGTCCTTTATTTCATCTGATTTAATAAAGAATAATTATGATATGAATGTAGTTAATATTGATGCTGCCGTTTGGGGTTCTTACGGTTCTTTATATGATGTTGTAATTTCCTTTAATGAAAGAAAACGATTTCTCCATTTATACTGTGATTGTGAGTACCATCACTCAACAGGTGATATGTGTAAGCACATGGTTGCAGTACTTTTAAAATACATTAATAATAATAAAGATAAATTCACAATTTTTAAAAACCCTGTTGATAAGTCTTCAAGATTTCTTGATATTGTTGAAAATGAACTTCATGGAATAACGTATAAAGATAAGTTATCTCTTCAGGTGAATTTAAAAATTGTTAAAACCAATTATGAAACTCTTTTTTCAGCTGATTTAAAAGTTGGATTGAAAAAACTCTATGTTGTAAAAGATTTGTCACAATTCTTATTTAATGTTAAAAATAAACTTCCTTTAGAGTTTGGGAAACTCTTTAACTACGATCCAAGCACTCAGGAATTTACAAAGGAAGATAGAGCAATTATTGATTTTTTCATTGAACTGGATGAAATTAACTCTCAATATATTAGCGTTCCATATAACTATAGGATTGTCCGTGGTAAAAGTGTTGTTATTAATGAAAGAAGCTTTAAACACTTACTTGATCTCTTGCACACTAAATCCTTTAATGGTGATTTTTTTAATGTAACTATTGATAATATGTCTATCTTTAAAGAAAAATTACCTTTGAGTTTTAAGTTATATAGAAGTAATAACAATTTTGTTATTAAGAATGATGAGGACTTGCCTATTCCTTTGATTTCTGATCATAGTTATTACCTTTTCGATGGCAATGTTTATTGCCCTCCTGATAGTCAAATAAGAATCTTTAGGCATTTTTATAACAACTTCAAAGAAAAAAATGAAATTACCGTTCCTGAAAAAGATTATAATCGCATAAGTTCAGTAATTTTCCCTGCTATAAGTGAACTATGTACAGATGTTAAAGTTCATAAAGATATTAAAGAAGAGATTAATACCTCTCAACTATCAACTTCCCTTTACTTAGATAAGGAAGGATATTCTGTTAGTTGTAGAATTAAGTTCTCTTATGGGGAAGAAAGCTTCAATCCTTTTAGTAAAAAGAAGAATATTGGTATGATCTTCAGAAATATGAATAAAGAAAAGAATATCATTGATTCTCTTAAAAGTATAGGGTTTTCAATTATGAAAAATGAACGACTTTTTATGGACAATGAAGATGATATCTTATCATTACTTAAGAATAGCTTTGATACTCTTCAGAAAGATTGTGAGATCTATTATTCTGATAGTTTCAGGAATATGAAGGTTTACGGAAATACCAGAATTAATTCTCAGGTACGTATTAATGACGAAGATCTTTTAGAATTTTCATTTAATATTGAAGGTGTTGAGGCTACAGAACTTAAAAACTTAATTTCATCTATTAATTTTAAGAAAAAATATTTCAGGTTAAAAGATGGAGGTTTCCTAAATCTTGATAATGAAGATACCCAAGCTTTCTTTAATAACCTTCAATATTTAGGAATTAATGAACGTGATTTTAAAAGAGAAAGCTTTATACTTCCAAAATACAAAGCAATTTCCATGAAAAGCATTCTAGAAGATAATGAACTTGTAGACTTGAAATTTGATAATAATTATAGAGAACTTATGATGAAGATTAACAACATAAACAATGAAGAATTTCCAGTACCTGATTCCTTATCTAATACACTTAGGGATTATCAGAAAACAGGATTTTCATGGTTTAACACACTCGCCTCATGTGGTTTAGGTGGAATATTAGCGGACGAGATGGGTTTAGGTAAAACACTTCAAGCAATATCATTTATACTTCATGAGAAAGAAAATAATGTAAAAGCACCTGCCCTAGTTGTTGCTCCAACATCACTTGTTTACAACTGGGAGAGTGAGTTTAACAGATTTGCAAAGGAATTGAAAACTTTAGTTATTTCAGGAAATAAGAAAAAAAGATTATCTCAAATTGACTGTTTGGATGATTATGATGTTGTTATAACATCATATCCATTGATGAGATCTGATATAGAAGAATTAGAAATGAAAACTTTTTCATCTTTCTTTATAGATGAAGCACAGTTTATTAAAAATCATGCTTCTATGAGCGCCCAGGCAGTGAAAAGGATAGGTGCAAGTGTAAAATTTGCCTTAACTGGTACACCTATTGAAAATAATCTTAGTGAATTATGGTCAATATTTGATTTCATAATGCCAGGTTATTTAAACTCATATACAAACTTTAAAAATCTATATGAAACACCAATTTCAAAAGAAAAAGATGATTATATTCTTAAAAGACTTAATACAGTTATTAAACCATTTATCTTAAGAAGACATAAATTAGATGTAATTGATGAGCTTCCACCTAAAATAACACAGGAATTTGTAGTTGAACTCACTGATGAGCAGAAAAAACTCTATTCTTCATTTGTTGAAGATTATAAGAATGAACTTGATACTTCAATTAAAGATGTAGGAGTTAATCAGAGCAAATTCAAACTTTTAGCTATTCTAACTAGGTTAAGGCAGATATGTTGTGACCCTTCAATTTTTATTGAAGATTATAAAGGAGAAAGTGCTAAAATAACTGCTCTTTGTGATATTGTAGAAAGCAGTCTAGAGGAGAATCACAGAATTCTTATCTTCTCTCAATTTACATCTATATTGAAAAATATCAGAGATAAATTCACGGAACTTGGTATATCATCTTTCTACCTTGATGGCTCAACACCTAGTGAAGAGAGATTGAAGCTTGTTAATAGATTTAATGAAGGGGAAAATGATGTGTTCCTAATATCATTAAAAGCTGGTGGTACTGGACTTAACCTTATAGGTGCCGATACTGTTATCCATTTTGACCCTTGGTGGAATCCAGCTGTAGAATCTCAAGCTACAGATAGAGCTCATAGAATTGGTCAAGTTAAAACAGTTGAAGTTATAAAACTTATTACCAAAGGAACTATAGAAGAGAAAATAGCAAAACTCCAAGAGAAGAAGCAGGAATTATTTGATAATATTGTGGAAAATGCTTCTGATAATAATATTTTAAAGTCTATGAGCGAGAGTGATATTAGAGACCTGTTTAGATAAAAATATTAAAAGCACTTCATTATGAAGTGCTTTTAATATTTTATTTGATTTTTACACGAAGATTGTTTTTTTCAATTTTAAATTCTTTAAAAACACTTAATCTAAGTTTTTCCACATTTTCTTTACGATAAAAAGATAATTTAGCTTTTTTTTCATGTTTATAAAAATTATTATAAGCCAATTTTCCTATTCCAAATTCTTCAAAGTAAAATATACCCTCTTCATGTGATAAGGTAACAATACATCCTCCATTTTCTAATTCTTCAAAATCCACAAAATTAATAATAGTTTTATAAGAATCACATACTGTTCTCTCAGAAAGATTTATTGTAAGAGGTTCTTCATATCTTTCATAGTATGTTATAAAAATATATTCTATATATAATTCTTCTGATTCACTAAAGTAATTACTATCTGTTGTTACAATATAATTTACTTCTGATTCTTCATTCTCATAATCAATCACATTTGCCTTCATCATCAATGTTCTATATTTGCTCTTACCATCACTTAATACAAAGTTAATTGCTACCATATTATGATCGAACTGTGATTCATCCATTAGATTATCAACCTTAAGCCTAAATTCATTACTTATAGGTCCTATACCTAATTCTAAAAGAGTTATTTTAAACTTTTCATCTTCATATATTTTTTTATTAAATTCTATTGTACTCTTTTCAAATGGTATATGTTCTATTGGAAACTCCAGATTAAATGAATTTACATTTTTTATATTATAAGGTGATGTAATCTCTTCATATTTTTTCTTCAATGGAAAAAGATTTACTGATAACTTTAGTTTTTCCACAAGAGAGATATTAATATCATCATCAGAGAAACCAAATTTTTTTATAGATCCACTTACATAATACACACCATTCTTAAAACTTTTTTTTATTCCTGAATCCTGTATTCCATTAAACCCATCGATATAATTATTATTCTCATCTAAAAGCTTATATTTATTTATTATATAATAATCCTTTTTACTCCTTGTTTCATAATAAATAACAATCCCTTTGTCATCACTTACATAGCCATTAACGATAAATTCCACATTATCATTTTGACATTTTACATTAACATTTTCTATAAATCCCTTTTCCTCTAATACTTCTAATGATTTAGTCCAATGAAAATATTTAAAGATACCCCCAATACCCGGTACTTTTTGAATTTCATCTGCTATTGTAGGAGATAGGTTTCCAAGAGTAACAATCGTTATCATAAATGCAACCAAAGACTTACATACCTTACCTACCCCACTTTGATATCTTCTTTTTCTAACTCCCTTTGAAATATATGCCGAAATATTATCTGGAACTTTGATATCATCTAAGGCACTTTTTATATTATTATTGTAATTCTCTTTCATCTTCAAGCCCCTCCTTAAACACATTTCCTAGTAATTTAATACCTTTATACAACCATGTTTTCACAGTATTCTCAGGACACTCAAGAACCTCACCAATATCTTTTAGCTTCATATCTTGATAGTATCTAAGAATAATAACCTCTTTATATGGGCTGTCAAGATTCTGAACACATTCTTGAATATATAATTTATCTGCATTTGATAATCCTTCAATACAAGAATCATCATCTCTGATTTCACTAAACATAATGACTTTTTTCCTTTTCTTCATCTCATTCTTGCAATAATTTATAAGAACCTTTACTAGCCATGCTTTTTTATTCTCTATCTTTTTAAACTTCTTTATATTCTTATATCCCCTATATGCAGTTTCTTGAACAGCTTCCAATGCATCCTGTTCATTTCCAAAATAACTGTATGCAATTCTATAAAGTATCTCTTTATTCTGTTCAATCTCTTCAATAAAAGATTTCTTCCACATACTATTTCACTCCCTTCATCCATACTGCAGCATTTATATCAATATTAATATTTTCACCCTTATAACAATTCAGAAAGGTAAAAAGTTTTAACTTTTTAAATTTTTTTCAATTTTTATTATAAATTACATTGTTAGTAATTAAAATAGATAAAAAAAGACTAAGATTAGCTTTATTACTTTCCACTAATCTCAGTCTTCAGTATTATTTTATCTTCATATTACATTCAAAAATTCCGATTTCTTTAATCTCAGTTACTCTAAATTCATAATCCATCACATCTTTATCTGCATAAATTAAATATTTCATTATGGTATCATCTTCTTTATCCAGTATACATTTATACTTTTGCCACATTACAGGATCAATCAACATTTCAGCATCATTTTTCCATCTTAAATCCATCTTCCAAGCACCTATTTCTTCATCATAACTCACTTTAATTATATCAACAAATTCCTTATAAGTTTCATTAACAGTTTTATTAACAAAATCAATTTTCAGGGTTTCCTCCAATGTGATACTTTGATTAATAGTAAATGAAGTTATATATAATTCTTTAACATCATCAAAAAATATACTTTCAAATTTAAACATACCATCTTTCTCCTTACCTCTTGGGCTTGAAAAACCAAAAGAACGATAGTTCTTAGTTCCATTGGTTAAATTCATATTCCATAAGTAATATCCATTTAATTCACTATTATTACTCTTAAATGTTATCACAGTTGAGAAAGGATTAATCTCCAAATTACCTAAGATAAACTCTATATCATCAACTTTGAGAGATTTATCTATATTAATTATCTCTGCAACTTCTTTCTTATACTCATTCATATCAAATTCAAAACATACATCATACTTCTTAACATTAGATTTATACTCCATTTTTTTATTATTTGTTATATCATTATCCCATAAAGTATCTAACTCATCTTTACTCCATAGATCGAATGCTAAAATCATCTTATCTCCATCACTTTTTAATAATCTATCATGAAATCCTGGATTGAAAACTCCCTTGACTACATATTCCCCATTCTCATTTTTTGAAAACTGCCGCTGATTAATATTAAGTCTACCGGTTTCCCAATTAGTCCCGTACTTATTGCAAAATCTATAGCTCCCAATATCAAAATGCCCTATTTTACTTTTTATTTCATAAAATATTATAGCCTCACAGTCGTCATAAGCAACATTATTTATAGTAATTATAATATCATCAACTTTCTTCTCAATAATTTTATTATCATTAGATTTCTCTACTTGACTCTTATCAATATTTCTATACTTATAAAAAGAAGCATAAATATCTCTTAATACAGGAATGAAATCCAATTGCTGAGCCAATGTCTCTGAAAAAAATCCTCCACCTATAAAAATAACCAATGCAACAGTTACGATTTTTTGTGATAATACAATTTTGCCTCTTCTTCTTCCTTTTTTTATTCCTCTTTGAATAAATTCATCTGCTCTATCTGGAGTGTGTATACCATCTACATTTATTTTTTCATCTTTATTACCCCACATTAGTATTATCCTCCTCCATTTTATTTCCTAACATCTTAATTCCTCTATAAAGCCATGTCCTTACTGTATTTTGAGATTTGTCCAACTTAATCCCAATATCTTTTATTTTCATATCTTCAAAGAATCTTAACAATATAACCTCTCTATATGGCTCCTTAAGATTCATAATACATTCTCTAATATATATCTTCTCCTCTTGTGATAACCCTAAATTTATCTCTTGATCATTTTTTATTTGATCAACTGAAACTATTCTTTTCCTCTTTTTAATCTCATTAATACAATAATTAGTGGTAATCTTGATAAGCCATGCTCTTATACACTCCAAATCTTTTATACTCTTACGATTCTTATATGCTCTAAAAGCGGTTTCTTGTAATGCTTCCAGTGAATCATCTTCATTTCTAAAAAATTTGAATGCTACACCATAGAGCACAGACTTATGTTTCTTAATTTCTTCATAAAGCTCATCGCCACTTAGTTTCTTTTCTTTTTTTCCAGAGCTCATATTAATCTCCTTTCTTGACTAGTCATCCTATTATCTTCACATGTGATAAATCAAATTACACTAGATAGACAGTTTACTTATTTAAAAAGTTTCACTTGTTACCATATTTTTTTATAAATGTTATAATAATCTGATTATATTGCAATTTTACATAATTTAAAATAATGATTTCTTATATGGAAAACCATTGTTTTTTATTAAGAAAAATAGCTAGAAGTTAAACACTTCTAGCTATTTTCCTTAAATTTTATTTAATTTCTATTAATTCATCTTTGAAAGATAAAAATTCACTTTTAATTAACCCTATACCTTTAGCATATTGTTCAACTCTATACTCCCCATCACTTAAAAATGTTATTACTTCGACTACATCTTCAACCAAACCTGCTTTAGTATATACTTTTTCTCCTACGCGAGTAATCATTGATATAGATCTTTTATATGAATCATTAACCCAACTTGTTCCTATTTGAATTGGTTCTTGCAAAACAATCTCATTTCTATTACTAGACTGTTCCCAATGATTAACATCAACTATTTCACTTGTATATATTACTTTCAGCTTACCTTGATCAAGTGAATACTTACAAGCAATTTCCGCCCCTGTACTTTTACTTATTCCTATGAACATATTATCTTTCACTTCAATTATCTCTCTTGTGAAACCACCATTTTCAAATCCACCACTATAAATATACGTCTTGCCTAATTCTCCTATGAAATCAGCTACTGTATAATTTGCTTTCTTAATTAAATCTTGTCTATAAATTATATCTGGAATATTAACATGGTCTAATACAAGTGGTTTGCCTTCATACAAAAACTTCACTCCATCTATCCATTGCCCAGAATATTCTGGTTGTAGAAAAGTTAATTTCAACCTTGCTTCCGTAGCTCTACCACCAGCACTTCCTCCAAAATATTTACTCATCCACATGCTAACTTTCTCTTTATTATTACTATCTTTCTCTTTTAAATTGATTATAGCTACACTCTTTCCATCTACCTCTATTATTTCCTCAATAGTTATATGCCCTTCAGTAAAATAGTTGTTCTCCATATATCTTGCCAGTACGTCCATATTTTTTTCTAAATCATTTGAAGAAATTATAGGCATCCATGAAATAATCTCAGTAAAATCAGTATCTATATCAAATCCATATATAGGAATAATATTGATTTGATTATTACTTGAATTTATTGTTGTAGATAATATTTTAAATAATTCATCATAATCTTCAAAATTACTCAAAGTCATAATTTCTTTATCTCTAGAAGTCATATCTGCTTTGAGTTTGTCCAATTCTGTGGTTCTTTCCTCAAGAAGCTTCTTTAATTTCTCATTCTCATTTTTTAACTCATCCAAACTTAAATTTAATTTTTCTTTTTCCTTTTGTGCCGTTTCATTATCTTTCTTTAAACTATCAAACTCTTCTTTAACTTTGTATATTTTAATAGGCTCTTCTACAGTAACAACACTGCTATCATTGCATCCACTAAATAACGACATTATTACTAAAGAACTAAATATTATACTTAGAACTTTTTTTCCTTTCATAACTAAACTCCTACCTTATAATTTGTATATACTATCAAAATACGATACTAACATTAAAATCATCTTATCAATTAATGTACGAATTCCCTTGAAAATTTAAGGGGTAAAACTTTTATGTAAACTCTGGTATTTATTCACCTTGCTTAAAAACATTTCATTCTTAATAATCAATAAACATTATCTATATTGAATATTTTAACTTATAATTTTAAGAATTAATTTACAAAAAGGTTAAAATGTTTATTCAAACTCATTTCTTCTAATAATACAAATATATACCATTTATTATAAATCGTCAATTTTAAAAATTTTTTTTAATATATTGCTTAGGAGTAAGACCATATTTATTTTTAAAAAGTCTGATAAAATAAGAAATATTCTCATATCCAAGATCATATGCAACCTCTGTTACATTCTTTCTTTTCAATAATTCCATAGCTTTAATCATCTTAACTTCTTTTATGTAATCCTTAGCACAAACCCCCATAGTATTTTTGAAAAACAAAGAAAATGAGCTTTCTGACATATCTACACATTTTGATAGTTCTTTAACAGATATTGATCTATATATATTGTTATTGATATAATTTATAACCTTATTTATTGGTAAATTATTATCATTTAACTGAAGGATTCTGTCTAATCCCTTAACCTTTAATAAATTATAAGTCAGTTCTTGAGCATGAAGATCTATTAAAAATTCCTTATTTGATTCCTTACTATTTGTTATATCAATTATCCTATTTATATTCCTATGTAAATCATCATTCCCATTACCTAAAAATAGTTCATATTTATTTTCAATAACTTCAGTGTTAAACTCATAATTAATCTTATCTGATACTTTATTTAAAAGATCATTGTTAAGCTCAAAAACAAGAGCTTTAGTTGGCTTTTCTATAAACATTTCTACATTTGACTCAGGTGGTAATAAAATAAATTTATCACTTTTATATGTTATTTCATCCCCGTTGTTTATTTTAACTCTTTTTTCCCCATCAATTATTGTACATAACCTGTTATACTCATATGATTTATAATTCCCCTTATACATTGCTTCAAAATCATAATATAAAATTCTTAAATAATCAGTTTCAATTCTATTAAGCAATTCAAGCTTTCGGTCAAAACATTTAAGCATCTAATCCCCCACATTTCGCAACTTTCTATTTCTTTTTACTTTATTTTCACTTTTTCGTGCTATTTTTTTTAAAAATGAGTTAGTTTTTATTATAGATTTACTATATATTTTAAATAGATGATAAATTTTTGTCAAATAGGAGGAGATATTTATGAGTAGTTTTAAATTTTATATGCCATCGTTAAACGTAATGGGACCTAAATCATTACAAGAAGCAGGGGCTGAAATCAAATGTCTAGGATTCAAGAAAGCTTTAATCGTTACAGATAAAGTTCTTGTTGATATTAAATTAGTGGAAAATTTAACAAAGGTTTTAGATGATATAAATATTGAATATGTAATTTTTGATGGTACTCAACCAAATCCTACAGTAGGAAACGTTGAAGCTGGATTAAAACTTATAAAAGAAAATAATTGTGACTTTGTTGTATCATTTGGAGGAGGATCTCCACACGACTGCGCTAAAGGTATTGCACTTGTAGCAACAAATGGTGGGTCTATTAAAGATTACGAGGGTGTTGATAAATCTGCTAAGCCTCAACTGCCATTGATAGCAGTAAATACTACAGCTGGTACAGCTAGTGAAATGACAAGATTCTGTATCATTACAGATGAAGAAAGACACATAAAAATGGCTATCGTTGATAAGAACACAACTCCAATCATGGCTGTTAATGATCCTTTATTGATGGTTGCTATGCCTAAATCTTTAACTGCAGCAACTGGAATGGATGCTTTAACTCATGCTGTTGAAGCTTATGTATCAATAGCTGCAACTCCAATAACTGATGCTTGCGCTATAAAAGCAATAGAGCTAATTTCTGAGAACTTAAGAGCAGCAGTTGAAAATGGTTCTGATGAAAATGCTAGAGATAAAATGGCTTATGCTGAATTCCTTGCTGGAATGGCATTCAACAATGCTAGTTTAGGATATGTTCATGCAATGGCTCACCAATTAGGTGGATTCTACGATCTTCCTCATGGAGTATGTAATGCAGTATTATTACCACATGTACAAGCTTATAATGCTCAAGTATCTCCTGAGAGATTAAAAGACGTAGCAAAAGCTATGGGTGTAAACGTTGAAGGAATGACTGCAGAAGAAGGAGCTAAAGCTGCTATTGATGCAATCAAAACTTTATCTTCAGATATTAAAATACCAGCAGGACTTAAGGAATTAGGTGCTAAAGAAGAAGATTTCGAAGTATTAGCTACAAATGCACTTAATGATGCTTGTGGTTTCACAAATCCTAAGCAAGCTACTTTAGAAGAGATAATCGATATATTTAAAGCGGCACTATAGAAAAAAAGCATGCGTTGGCATGCTTTTTTTAGTTGAAAGTTGAAAGTGGAAAGTTGAAAACGTAGGATGTTTTGCTTTCGCAAAACTACATCTTATTGTTCTTTAGAACAAGATTGTTTAACTCATTTTATCCAAAGATAAAATATTGTATTTTAAGGTACAATGTTTTATTCTTAAAATTAAAGGTTCTGCCCCTAAAGGCAGAACCATCCATCATTCTCCATTATCCATTCTCAATTATCCATTTGTTTTTACACGATTGCTGTTTGTTCTAAAATATTATTAGGAATATGCTTTCCTAATTCGTCCATCACTTCATTTTCTTTAAAAATATCCATTGGAATTGCTTTGGTTACATTTTCACTTTGAAGTATAAGCAGCAATTCACCTGATTCTCTTCCAAGTTTTACATACTTAATATCTTCCCATTTCATATTTATTTTGTCGTATACAAGATTACAATCTATTCTATCTCCATCCATATCTATTTGTGCGTTCATAATTAATTTTATATAATTCCTAGAGCTCATGTACTCCAAAGCAAGTAGCCCTACTGGTATTAAAAATAGAAGAGGTTGCTTTAAGTACAAACCAGGAATTAATAATAGACAATTAATCACCATTATTTCAATAATTTTGTCTTTTTTAGCTTTGAATACATGTTTCATATGAATCCTCCTCGTTAAAATTATCAGAAAATTTAAAATTTTCCCTCATTTTAATTATAACACATATATCCTAAACTTACTATATATTATTGTAAAAAATACTGTTTTTTACAGTACTTTTTTCTAACGTCCTTTATACTTATTCTACACTCTGTATCATCGATTTTTATACATCTCTTGAACAACATCCAATAATATGATCATTAACTAAACCAACTGCTTGCATATATGAATAAACAGTTATTGATCCTAAAAATTTAAAACCCCGTTTCTTTAAATCTTTTGCTATTACATCTGATAATTCGGTCATTGCTGGTAATTCAGAAATATCTTTCAACTTATTTATTAGAGGATTACCCCCAACAAATCTCCATATATAATTATCAAAACTCCCAAACTCCTGTTGTATTTCAATAAATCGTTTTGCATTATTTATAGAAGCCTCTATTTTACGCCTATTTCGTACAATCCCTTCATTCTTAAGTAATTCATTTATCCTTTCCTCAGAATACTCACACACTTTATTCACATCAAAATCATCATAAGCTTTTCTATAATTTTCTCTCTTCTTTAATATTGTTATCCAACTTAATCCCGATTGGGCTGACTCTAAAACTATAAATTCAAAATGCACTTTATCATCATGTACTGGCTTCCCCCATTCCTCATCATGATAATTTATATAAATCTCCTCATCTCCTACCCATTCACATCTTCTCATAATCATATCCTCCAGTTTATTTTAATGACTCAAAAATATAATCGCACATTCATATATTAATCCTTATGAAATACATACTATGTAAATTGTAACTCTAATTTACTTCTTAAACAAATCCAAAGTTTTATTGTTATTTTTATACATTTATAGTAGAATGTAATTACTATTACACAAAAAGGGAGGAAGTTTTAATGTGGAATTCACGCTTATCTAAAAAATACCTAAGTGTCTTAACAATGTTATTTATGTTGTTCTCCATAAGTTCACCTGTTTTTGCAGATGAGACAAGCTCAACAACTACAGATGATGCCAAGGTTATCCTAACTCTATTAGGAACAAGCGATCTTCATGGAGCAACTAACAGTTGGTCATATGAAAGTAAAATGGATTATGGTAATGTTGGACTTGAAAGAGTATCAACAATTTACAAAATTATCAAGGAAGAAAACCCAAACACACTTTTATTTGATATTGGGGATACAATTCAAGGAAGTATTATGACAGATGATTTATATAATAATAATGCTGATGAAAAGCAACCTATGATTGATATTATGAGTTTCATAGGCTATGATGCTATGGCACTTGGAAATCATGAATTCAATTTCGGAACTGCTCTTATAAAGAAGTTTGAAAAAGAAGCTAGTTTCCCAATTCTTTCAGCTAATACTTATTATAAAGAAGATGGTTCACACTTTGTAAAACCTTATGTTATTAAGGAAGTTGCTGGAATAAAAATAGGTATTTTAGGATTAACAGTTCCAAGTATTCCTAGATGGGATGGTCCTAAAGTAGAAGATCTTAAATTCGAACACATGGCTCAAGAAGCTAAAAAGTATACCAAAATTTTAAAAGAAGAAGAAAAAGTTGATATTATAGTATGCCTTGCTCATGCTGGATTAGAAACTAGACATGAAAAAGATAATAGTGATGCTGCTAAGTTTATACCTGAAGAAGCACCTGAAATATCAGCAATGTTCTTAGGACATGACCATTCACAAGTTAATACTGTGATTAATGGCGTTCCAACAGCTGCCCCTGTAGCTAAATACGGACAAGCAAATGAAGTTGCAAGAATAGATTTAACTCTTGAAAAAGTTGATGGTGTTTGGACAGTTACTGGAAATGAGATTTCTCACATAGAGTTAGCTAAACATGATCCTGATCCTGCTGTTGTTGAATATGGTAAAAAATATCATGAAACCACTTTAAAATTCTTAGAAAACACAATCGGAACTGCTACTGCTGATTTCCATCCTGCTTCAGAAGTTCCTGGTATTCCTGAAGCTCAAATAAGAGATACTGCTCTTATTGATTTAATAAATGATGTGCAACTTAAGATTACTGGTGCTGAAGTAGCCGCAGCAGCATTATTTAAGCCTAATTCAAATCTTAGAAAAGGTGATTTAAACTTCGCTAATGTCTTTGATATTTATAAGTATGCTAATAAGCTTGTAGGTGTTGAGGTAACTGGTGCTGAACTTAAAAAGTATATGGAATGGTCCGCAAGTTATTACAATACCTTCAAACCAGGTGATTTAACAATTAGTTTTAACGAAAAAATAAGAGGATATAATTATGACATGTTTGCTGGAGTTAACTATAAAGTTGATGTATCCAAGCCTGCTGGAAAAAGAATCGTTGATTTAACGCTTAATGGTAAACCTGTTACTGACGATCAAATAATAAAACTTGCAATAAACGACTATAGATATAGCGGTCTAAAAGGAAAAGGAATGATATCTAACGAACCTTATTTCAATTCTGATCCTAATACTCTAAGAAGCTATATCAAAGATTATATAGAGGAGAAAGGAACTATATCTCCAAAAACAGATAATAACTGGGAGCTTATAGGATACACTTGGGACGAGAACCTACGTAAAATTGCAATTGAAGCTGTAATATCAAAAACTATAAGTATTCCTAAATCTAAGGATGGTAGAACAAGTAACGTAGCTGCAGTTACAGTTAATGATCTTAAAACTGCTGGATTAGTTCCTGTAGATATGACTTATATCGTTAAATATGGTGATACATTGGGCAGTATTTCTCAAATATTTAAAGTAAGTCTTGATTCAATAATCAATGCTAATTCATTTAAGAATATAAACCTTATATTCCCTGGAGATAAAGTTATTATCCCAGGAAAAGCTCATGACGATAAATTCAATACTTATATTGTTAAGGCTGGGGATACATTAGGTAAAATCGCTGAGATGTATGGTATTGATTACAAAAAGATTGCTGACTTTAACAATATCAAGAATATTAATTTAATAATTGAAGGACAGAAAATAATTATTCCTTCAAATTAATATAAACATAATTAAGCCTAAGCTAGTAAGCTTAGGCTTTTAAGTTTAATTTATTTTAATCTCTTTAATAATTTCAGAGATTTTTTTAATATTTATTCTATTTGAATTCTTTATTTTTTTATTACTTAGCCACCTAGCCATTTCATGTAACATAAAAATTCTTTTATCACAAACATTTATTTCACATTGTTCATTACTAAAAACAACAAAATTTAAAATCGAAATATTCTTAATGCCCATTTTTATTAAGTTATGATTTAAACATTTAATATGACCTTCATTCTGCATTATTGGATTATAAAAGGTCTTTTTCTCTCCACTCTTCTTTAGTTGATACCAATTCTTATCTTGAATATTTCCAAAAACACTTCCACTTAAATTCTTATTCTCGATAACTAAAATTCCATAAGATGCTACAATCAACAGATCAATTTCAGTACTTCCATCATAAAGAGGAATTCTAATATTTTTAAATATCTTATACCCCTTCTTCTTGCATATCTTTTTCAACACCTTATACGAACTTTTTTCTCCCATCTTCCCAGCTTTATTTATACGATATGTTACAATCCACCTTTTGTAATTTATGAGAACATATATAACCATTAATAAAATTAGCATCCAAATATATTTCATTAAGTTACACTCCTATCTTGTTTATATTATGTTATTATATCATATCAGTATTATTATACGCGTCTAGTTAATACTATAAATAAACCTAAACTATATAAAATAAGGAGATGTTACAATGAAGGAAGTAATAATATACTCAACAAAAACATGACCTCACTGCCCACCAGCTAAAGATTATTTAGCAAGCAAGGGAGTATCCTTTGTTGAAAAAGATATTCAAAAAGACCCAGCTGCAAGAAAGGAATTAATGGCTCTTGGTTCAATGTCTGTTCCAACTATTAAAATTGGTGATGAAGTAATTGTGGGCTTTGACCAAGGAAGAATTGATCAAATTTTAGGCTTATAAAATAAAAAGGCATGCTTTGCATGCCCTTTTCTATTTCTATTAAGCTTCTATCTGTATTTGTCTTTCCACTTTATTATTTTTCAAGAAAATAATAATAGTTATAGGTAATACTACAGCTGCTACTCCTACTAGAATTAAAAATATTTTTTCTCCTAATTTTTCTGCAATTATTGTTATGGCAAATCCACCAAAAAAGTTATATACAACATGCATTATAATTGGTGCCCAAATAGTTTTTGTTTTATAATAAACAATAGCTAGTAAAGCACCTAAGAAACATGCATAAATTCCTTGTAAAATGTTCATATGTGCTATTCCAAAAATTATTGCTGAAACAACAACACACCCTCCAATTTTCAAATGATTCTTTAGAGAATTAAAAATTAATCCTCTGAATAACACTTCTTCAAAAACTGGAACTCCAATAATCATCGAGAACATTCCTAACCACGCCATTACCACTTGTAGAGTACTTCTTGTTTGAACAACTCCACCTTCTGATACTTCACCTGAAGTGTTTCTAACCACATCTGTTACACTATTAATACTATCACTTATTGTTGAATAATCAGTAAAAAATTCTTGAAGAAGACCTACAACAATAGAACTTAAAAATGCTAAACAAGTACCCATTATAACAATCAAAGTTACATTTTTAATACTAACTTTTTTTACCCCACACATCTTCACAAGAGAGTTCCCTCTTCTCTTAAGCATCAAATTATAAATAAATAAAGTTACTAATGATGCAACAAGGCTTATTACAAATACGTTTCTTTGTATTATTTCTGCTATATTAGTACTGATAGTTGTAGGGTCAGTTGATGTTGCCCCTACATAAACTCCAAGAAAGACACCAATAATTGCACTAACCAGAATCTGCATTCCTAAGTATATTGCAAAATACACTGCTGGCTTTTTTAAACTCTTTAGTAATTTCATATTTCCCTCCATTAATATAAATTTATACAAAATGTGATAAAATCATACCATATATCTCTTTTTTTGTAAATGCTTTAACTTACTAAAACACAAAAAACTGATACTCTCAAGGAGTATCAGTGGTTTTATTACAATCTTATAAAAGTTTTTTAGCTTCTTCAATTGCCTTATCATAATCGGGATGGTTTGTAACTTCTTGAACATATTCAACATATTGAACAGTTCCCTCTTTGTCAATAATAACAATACCTCTACTTAAAAGTCTCAATTCATTTATTACAAAACCATATTTTTTACCGAAATCTAACTCTTTATAATCAGAAACGATCATGCTGCTTTCAATACCTTGTGCTCCACAAAATCTTTCTTGCGCAAATGGAAGGTCTACACTAATTGTTAATACTACTGCGTCTTTTAATTCAGCTGCATCTTCATTAAATTTTATTGTTTGCAATTCACAAACCTTTGTATCAACTGAAGGTACCGCACTGATAAGTACAACTTTTCCCTTTAACTCATTTAAATTAAATGGTGACATATCTCTCTTAACAGCATGAAACTCTGGTGCTTTCATTCCTATCTTTATTTCTTCTCCTCTTAATGTTAAAGCATTTCCACCCATTGTAATCTTTCTATCCATTATTTAATCCTCCTGTTTTTAATATCTATTTTTATATTTACCTTTAAAATCTTTTTTAGCAACAAATAATAACTATTATATAATGATAATTATTTGTTACCATTATTTTATTCCTTTTTTATATAGTTGTCAACTCAAAAGCTAAATAAAATAAAAAAGTCAATATGTAACTCATAGGTTACATATTGACTCTTGATATAATTTAACATACCTAGCAGAAGTCTCTCATCTTCTATAAGTGGGAGATGAATGCGTAATCTTAATACTTTTACATGTATAAAAAATCATAAATGCGAAATAATAAGAATGAATGTTCTCGTGAATCATTATGATTGTAATGAAAAGTAAAGGTGTTGAAAGTAATGAAACTCAACAAAGCGTATAAATTCAGAATATATCCAAATGAAAATCAAATAGAGATTATTGAAAAATCTTTTGGTTGTTCAAGATATGTATATAATCATTTCTTAAACCAAAGGAATGAAATATATAAAGCAGAAAAAAGATGTATGAAATATACAGAACAACAAAATCAATTACCAAGTATGAAAAAAGAACTTGTATGGCTTAAAGAAGTTGATAGTACATCACTGCAGATGTCACTAAGAAACCTTGATGCTGCATTCAAAAATTTCTTTGAAGGTAGAGCAGACAGACCAAAATTCAAAAGTAAAAGAAACAACTATAAAACATATACAAGTAATTTTGTGAATAACAATATTGAAATTAAAAAAGATAAAATAAAACTGCCTAAATTGAAATATGTTAATGCAAAAATTCATAGATATGTTGAAGGTAGAGTAATAAACGCTACTGTTTCTAAAACATCAAGTGGTAAATATTTTGTATCTATATGTGTTGAAACAAAGATAGAGCCATTAAAAAAAGTATCGGGGAATGTTGGTATAGACTTAGGGTTATGTCATTTTGCAATATTATCAAATGGTGAAAAGATTCAAAATCCTAAGTATCTAAAAAAGTCATTAGATAAATTGGCAAAGGAACAAAGAAAATTAAGTAGTAAAGAAAAAGGCAGTAACAATTGGAATAAGCAAAGAATAAAGGTTGCTAGACTACATGAACGTATATCTAATCAAAGATTAGACTTCATCCATAAGCTATCTAAAAGAATTATAAGCGATAATCAAGTTATAATTCTTGAAGATTTATCAGTTAAAAATATGATGAAGAATGATAAATTAGCTCAAAGTATTTCAGATGTAAGTTGGTATAAATTTGTTACTATTCTAGATTATAAAGCAAAATGGCATGGAAGAAAAATTCATAAAATAAATAGATGGTATCCATCATCTAAAACATGCAATAATTGTGGTCATGTTTTAGATGAAATGCCACTGCATATAAGAGAATGGAAATGTCCTAAATGCGATAGCATTCATGATAGAGATATAAATGCCAGTAGGAATATCTTGAAGCAAGGGTTATTAGAAATAGCTTAAAAAAAATAAGAACCGTAGGTCTTGCGGGAATAGCCTGTGGAGAAAGTAGATTGCGAAATCTGTGAAGCAGGAAAAGTTCTTGGATATACCAAGAAGCCCCCACTTCAGCGTGAGTAAGTGGAGGGAGAGTTCACATATCCTATTATATTATTCATTAGAATACTCTAAATATTTTATTAATTCTTTACATTCTTCACTACATATGATAAGATTATGAAAGTTTTAATTTTTAACTTAAGGAGGTTATTATGGATTACACTCTTGAAAATAAATTAAATGAACTTTTCAATTCTTATAATAAAATCCGAAAGGGAATCAAATGGATAAATCCATATATTATGCATTTTCTTGCATTCCATTACACCTTCAATGGCACTGAATTTGATAAATCAAAATTCTTAGAATTAAAAAAATATATTAAAGCTTTAACAAATTTAACATCAGTTTTTAGAACAGATCTTAATATGTCAATTGTATCTTGTTGTTGTATGAATTCACCTGATTCAAAAGCCCAATTTACAAAAACCTTAAAAATCTCCGATTCCTTGCTTGAGTCAGGTTTTAAAAATTGGAGTTCGCTCCCTATTTGTTCTTGTTATCTAGCAACTTTCTCAAAATTTGAAAATTTAAAGCCTATAAGTAAAGCTGCATACAACATGTACTTTAAAATGACTAATACCCCTAATTTATTATCCTTATATGAAGATTCCTCATTCGCTCTTCTATTATCAATTGATGGTAATGATATTGATGATAAGTTAGATAAAATTCAAGCTTTATTAAATTATTTAAAAGAGATGAATTTTGAGGAAAATGAAAATCTTCAAATAATGGCTTATATTTTATCTTCATCAAATTATTCAAGTACTGAACTTATTCACAACTGTTTGGAACTTAATAAATTATTAAGCAATACATATAAGTTGAGAAGTATATCATACCCTTACATTGCACTTTTAAGTCTTTTTAATAAGGATAATAATGATATAGTAAAAGATATATGCGATGTTTTCACTTATATTAAGAATAATTCATTATTTGATTCTTTAGATGATGAATATCTTTTTTTCCTATCTATGAGTTTTATAATATGTGATTATACATACAAAATTTTAAATAATTCAGAAGATAAAACTACAGTTTCAGCAAATGAAAATTCCATTTTTGTTTTTCTAGCAAAACTATTAATTATTTCAATAAATCATTTATCAACAAAACTAGGATAAAAATTAAAGCACGGTCAACCGTGCTTTTCTTTTAAGAGTCACTATATTTTAAAAAACTTAATTGCAGTCTCTGCTTTTATTTCATCCATATCATCCAGTTTAAATATATAATCTATAACAGCAGCAGATATAGTAACATCTTCTGCTCTTTCGTCTTTTCTCTTTTCTGCTAAACTAATTAGTTCTTTTACTTCACTTACTTTTACATTCTTATCAAACAATGCTAAAATCTTATATTCAAATAATTTAAGGAATACATCCTTAACTCTTTCCCATTGTTCAATATCTTTAATTTTTGTTCCTATTTTCCTACTAAGTTTTTTAGTAGCTTTATTTATTTTTTCAATAACATTATCATATATGAAATTTATAGAATCTACCTCTACAAATAATTTTGCAATAACATTCATGATATCTTTTTTAATTACATCACCTTGATCCACATCTAGATTTATATACAGATCATCAAAGTTATCTTCCTCAAACCTCTCTTTTATGAAACTTATAAAGGTTTCAAAGTCTTCTGCATTATTACCAAGTTCAATCTCAAATAATACCCTAAAGAATAAATTCCATTGAAACTCTTCATTGATCATTTGTAGTATTCTATTACCTATAATTTCACAGAATTCCCCCTCTAAACAAATCTCTCTTTCAAATTGAAGTTCACTATTAAATTCAACTTTATTTCGTCCTATTTCATTTAATCTTGTGAATGTCTTTAATAGTATGTGATTATATTCATTTAGCTTATCTGCATTATTACTTCTGAAAATATACTTCATAATAGTATCACATGATTTCTTAAAATCAACTACAATACCTATACTTGTTTTCATTTTATTTGAGTATATTTCATATATCATTTTAGATAATAATAATTCCATCTGAACCTTTCTTACTTCTGGATCTCCTGAATTATTCTCATTGAACTGATTATATACAATCTGTAATTGATTATCTATCATAGTAAGATTCTTTTTTATAGAAGCCATAATATCTTTTATAAATCCATCCCACATAACATAATTATTATTTTTATAAATTACTTTATGTTCTATCTCTCCCCAGAAAGTATTTACAAGAGATTTAATCTGTAACTCAAAGTTATATTTATTACCGTTATCTATGTAAACACCATCTATTCTAAAAATCTTAAAACCATTTTTTTGTTCTTGTGGCTGTTTCCCCTCTAATTCTAAACGTATTCTATCATTTAACTGGTTATATGAATACCCATTAATATCTGTCTTATTAAAATGCTTTTTAAATATTTTATATACTCTTTTTTCATCCTCAATGAATCTACATTCAATTCGTACACCCATAAGGTCAGAAAGATTTTCTATTACCATCTGTGGAGAATTATATTTTTTATAATAATTATTTCGTAATATTTTTTCCTTTAGTGATTCCTTCCCCTTAACTCTTGAATTTACATTCATATATGCCTCATTATTTAAAATCAATATTTCTTGAAAATATGAGGATAATTCTATGGAAATTTCTTCCAAATCATTCCTTTTCTCTTCAAGCAAATCATTAACTTCATCAATGAAATTAAAAATCTTCAACTCCATATTCTTCCTCCTAAGTTATCTCAATGTACTACATATTTCTCAAAAGTCTAATTTCAATTATAAGTTTACCATAAGTATTCAATCAATCCTATAAATTTAAGATTAATTAAAATTAAATTCTCTATTAACATTTTTATAAACTATATATTTTTTTAAGTTATTTATTCATCAAAAAAAATTTATTGTCAAATTTTTCTTGACGTACTCTTGAAAACAGATTATACTTTAATTAACATCAAAATATTTTTGACGTATAAATTTGGGACGATAATTAAAATTAAAATATTTGGGGGTATATTTATGAAAAAGAAAAATGAAAATTCAATTTCTCTAATCAATATCGTAAGAAATTATAAAGATTATTCAAAACTATTTACTGCTAATTTAATTTCAAGATTTGGAGATTCTCTTGATGCCATAGCATATTCTTATATGGTTTTTGCATTAACAGGATCAAAAGCCTTACTTGCTTTAGTTTTCTTGTTTAATGTGTTACCGAACTTACTTATTAGTTCCTTTGCAGGTGCAGCCGTTGATTTCTTTTCAAAAAAGAAAATTATTGTTTTAGGTGATATACTAAGAGGTTCAGTAGTAACTCTAACTGCTATTCTTTTTATGAGAGACAGTTTAGAAGTATGGCAGATTCTAATGTTTACATTTCTCAACTCAGTAATTGAATCCTTTGTGTCACCTTGTAAGTTTGCAACTATTCCTAGATTAATAGATGAAAAATATTACTTAGTGGTTAATTCATCACTTCAATCTGTAGTAAAATTTGTTGAGTTAATTGGAATGGGTATAGCGGGTATTATTATTGGAACATTGGGTATTCCTTTTGTTATGGGAGTTGATGCGGTAACCTTCTTTATATCCGCAATAATAATCTTAACAGTTACATTCCCAAATGAAGAGAAAAAATCATTTACAGTTAAAAATTACTTTAAATCCTATTCAGAAGGTTTTAAATATATATTCAATAAAAAAATCATTTTTACCCTTGTGTTAAGCTTATCACTATTCAATTTTTTCCTTACTCCTGTAAGTATTTTTAATGCAGCATATGTAGATGAAATACTTAAGATGGGTCCTGAAGGTTTAAGTTATTTAGGAATCGGATTTTCTGTTGGAAATATTTTAGGTGGAATCTTAGCTGGAACATTTGGAAAGAAACTTGGATACACTATGATGATGTTCTTGGGATTATTTTTTACTGGAGTATTCTACACAGCATATTCAATACCAGGATTCACAACAATTATTTCACCAAAGTTAATTGCATTCTCATCATTTTCACTTATTGGAGCTGCTATACCTTTTGCTAGTGCTGCTCTATCAACCATTTTAATGACAGTGGTTCCAAAGGAAATGCTTGCTAGAATAGGTTCATTCTTAGGTATGTTTACACAATCTTCACTTCCATTAGGATCACTAGTGTTTGGTGCACTTATATTAACAACTACTCTTCAAACTTTGATTTTGATTACAGGTATATGTCTTGTGATATTTAGTTGCATACCAACTTTAATATATTCAAAGTTTGTTAAAAGTCAAGCTTCTATAAGTGAAGTAAATGTAAGTGAATCACCAGCTTCATAAAAATTAAGCTTTAAAACAAATAAAAGGTATATAGTAATTCTATTAAAGTAATGTTACTATATTACGTGGGTGATTATAATATGATTGAAAAATTGGTTGTAAAAACAAGAGAAGAAATAAAAATTATGACAGATCCATATAGGATAGAGATTATAAATATAATGAAAAACCACTGTTCTCCTATGACGGTTAAGGAAATTGCGGAAAAAATGGGGGAACCTCATGGTAAGGTGTATTATCATATAAAGAAATTGGAAAAAATCGATGCTATAGTTCTTCATCATACAAGAAATATTAAAGGTATAACTGCTAAATATTATGAAATTAATTTTAAAGAATTATCTATTTCCCCTTCATATTCTGATGATTCTAATGTAAACCAGGCCTTAAATATGATAGCTAGTTACTACGATGCTAGTAAAAGAGATTTCTTGAATTTTTATAAGAAACTTCTTGTAGAAGCTAACAGAAAGGATTTATCTCCTGAGGAGGAATCAGCATTGAAAAAGAAAGATGATCCTTATAAGACTGCAACATTACAGAACTTAGTGTTATATTTTACAGAAGAAGAATTTAACTCTTTCAATGAAGATCTGAAAGCTTTACTTGAAAAATATGATAATGAAGATAGCACAAAACCTTATAAAAAAGAATTATTTGTCTCACTTTATTCAAAGGACTAAAAGGATAAACTCAAGTTAAAATACTTGAGTTTATCCTTTTTTCTTACCTTATAAATAGAATCACTTATTAAATTTAATTATTAGGTTAAACTACATTTATAATAATAAACCTAAAAAAATTATTAATCACTACTAAACAGTATGATTGGAGCAATAATTAATGAAGAAAGAAGTTATTTCTGATAGACAAGGAATCTCCCTTATGGTTTTATTTATAATTGGAACATCTATTATTTATGCTTCAGGCATAAAAGCTAAACAGGATATGTGGATAGCAATTATTTTATCATTAATTGCTGCTTTTCCTTTAGCTATGATGTATGTACGTTTACATTCTCTCTTTCCCGGAAAAACCCTATTTGATATCTGTGAACTTTGTTTCGGTAAATTTACAGGAAAGATAATTACGGTTTTATATGTATGGTTTATTTTTCATACAGGTGTATCAGTTATATTAAATTTAAATGTCTTTATCACTACAGTTTCTTTATTTAATACACCTCCTATAGTTCCATTAACATGTATTCTTTTATTATGTGCATGGAGTGTAAAAGAAGGAATAGAAGTACTTGGTAGATGGTCCTCTTTATTTGTAATTGTATTGGTCACTTTTATAATATCTACAGCACTATTTTTAGTTCCTCAAATTAAAATAAATAATATTCTTCCAATTTTAAATAATGGTATGAACCCAGTTTTAAAAGGTGCTTTTGGTACATATGCTTTTCCTTTTACGCAAATAATTGTATTCACAGTTGCTTTTTCTAATTTTGAAACAAAAAAATCCCCTTTTAATATTTATTATAAAAGTATGTTAATCGGAGGTTTTTTAATACTTCTTATATCTTTAATGAATATTATGGTTTTAGGTATAGATGCAGCTTCTAGAGTATATTATCCTTCTCACGCAAGTGCTCTTAGAGTAGATATTGGAGAATTGATACAAAGGGTTGAAATAATAATATCTGCTGGATTCGTAATTGGAGCTTTTGTTAAAGGAAGTATATATTTACTAGCCACCTGTAAAGGAATTTCTAAATTATTTGATTGTAGAGATTATCGTTTTATAGTAATTCCGGTAGCTTTACTTATGATTAGTCTTTCTAATTATACTTATTATGGTATTATGGATTATTTTTATTGGATATTAGAATTATGGACAGTTTATTATGCCCTCCCCTTTCAAATGGTTGCACCTGTTATTATATGGATTTTTGCTGAAATAAAACATAAAAGATTAATTACTAATTCAAATGTAACATAAATTTATAGTTGACATTAATATCATTTTTATATATCATATCAATAATAAAATATTTTAAATACGTTGATGAGAATAGTACATATAATTTTTTTTTACAGAGAGAAGACAACTGGTGAGAGTCTTTAAAAAATCTATATGGAACCTACCTCTAAGTACTGTGTGATGAAGCACAGCGTGTTGCTCTCGATACGAGTTGAAAGAGGATATATTTAAATCTAATACTAAGATTATTTAAATATATTAACTAGGGTGGTAACGCCGAAATTTATTCTCGGTCCCTTTTAGGGATGGAGTTTTTTTTATTGAATAAATTAATACCATAAAGAAAGGAGAATGGAAATGAGTAAAAACAAAAAACTAGTTCAAGAAATAACATCCATGGATGTGGATTTCGCAAAATGGTATACAGATGTAGTAAAAAAAGCTGATTTAATTGACTATTCAAGTGTAAGGGGCTGTATGATAATCAAACCCTACGGATATGCAATATGGGAATTATTACAAAGCCAACTGGATACAAAACTAAAAGAAACAGGTCATAAAAATGTATATATGCCTATGTTTATACCAGAGAGTTTGCTTGAAAAAGAAAAGGATCATGTAGAAGGTTTTGCTCCTGAGGTTGCATGGGTAACCCATGGAGGGCAAGAAAAATTAACTGAAAGGTTATGTGTAAGACCAACATCTGAAACTCTATTCTGTGAACATTACGCAAATGATATACAATCCTATAGAGATCTTCCACGTCTTTATAATCAGTGGTGTTCTGTAGTTCGTTGGGAAAAGACTACTCGTCCATTCTTAAGAACATTAGAATTTTTATGGCAGGAAGGTCATACAGCACATGCAACTGCTGAAGAAGCACAAGAAGAGACTCTTAAGATACTTGATATATACTCTGACTTCTGCGAAAACATATTAGCAATTCCTATGATTAAAGGACAAAAAACCGATAAGGAAAAATTTGCAGGAGCACTTAGAACATACACTATCGAAAGCTTAATGCACGATGGAAAAGCACTTCAATCTGGAACTTCTCATAATTTTGGAGACGGATTTGCTAAGGCTTTCGGTATACAATATACTGATAAACAAAATAATCTATCATATGTACATCAAACTTCTTGGGGAGTTACAACAAGACTTATAGGAGCACTTATTATGGTTCATGGAGATGATAGTGGTCTTGTTTTACCACCAAAGATTGCTCCTACACAAATTAGAATAATACCTATTGCTCAACATAAGGAAGGTGTTTTAGAAAAAGCTGATGATTTAAAAAGACAATTATCTCAAAATGTACGTGTTGATCTAGATGATAGCGATAAGAGTCCAGGATGGAAGTTTAGTGAGTGTGAAATGCAAGGAATACCGTTAAGACTAGAAATAGGACCTAAAGATATTGAGAAAAATCAAGCTGTTCTAGTTCGTAGAGATACTAGAGACAAAATATTCATTTCTCTTGATGAGGTAAATGAAAAGGTAGCTGAAGCATTAGATATTATTCAAAAAGAACTTTTAGAAAAAGCACGAGTTCATAGAGATGAACACACTTATGAAGCCCAAAATATAAATGAATTAAAATCAATCCTAGAAGAAACTCCTGGTTTCATAAAAGGAATGTGGTGTGGAGATCGAGCTTGTGAAGATAAAATCAAAGAAGAAACAGGCGCCACTTCCAGATGTATTCCTTTTCAAGGAGAATCTATAAGTGATACATGCGTATGTTGTGGAAAACCTGCTGATAAGTTAGTTATATGGGCAAAAGCATACTAAAAAAACAATGGAGAATGGATAATTGAGAATGGAGAATGATGGATGTTTCTGTTCCACAGAAACTACATTATATTATTCTTTAGGACAATAGTTTTTTACTCATTTTATCTTTAGATAAAATATTGTATTTATAATGTAACTATTTTCTTTACTATTCCATTATGATTCAATCTATTAGATTCAAATAAAAAGTTGGTGAAAAATAAAATTTATCACCAACTTTTTTGTTCTTAAATACAACCTTTAATTATTATAAAAAACTCTAAGAAACACTTGATAAAAGCTGAAGAATTAAAACATTAAATGTGAGAAAGTAGATACAATGTTTCATTCTAATGAAAGGAGTAACCCCTTATTGTCCAATGAACATTAAGATTAAAATTTCTCGAAGAGAAATGTCATTCATTCTCCATTCTACATTCTCAATTATACATTATTCTACGGTTTGTTGTTCATTCTTCCCATGCTTAAATATAAACCCGCATCCTACAAATACTATTAAGCTTACCAACAGCCCTGGGAAAATTGGATCTAAGCCAAAGAAATTAATAACATTCTTTTCAACAAGTACCACAACTAAACTACCAAAAATAACAGATAGTAATGCTCCACTCCAGTTAGCTCTTCTCCAGTAATGTCCAACAACATATGGTATGAATGCTCCTCCTGCTCTTAATGTGAATGAGAACATCAAGACAGTAATGATACTCTTAGTATTAGTTAACGCAACTATCATAGATAGTATACCTATTACAATCATTGTTCCTTGAGTAACTCTTAACACCTTTTTATCATCAGCTTCTTTATTTATATAAACTTTATATATATCATTAGAAAATATTGAGCCTGCTCCTAAAAGATCTGAATCTGCACTAGACATTGTTGCAGATATAAGTCCTGCAAATAATAATCCAACTAATATTGGTGGCATTATCTGCATAGCTAATGTTGGTAATGCATACCTAGCACCATTTGTTAAAATCGCAGTTCCGTCAATAATTCCTTTTGAAACCATAGCTTTTGTTGCAAGTCCAATTATTGCTGGAATAAATGCAAATAAAATGTATACTCCTGCTGCTATTAAAGAACCTTTCACAGCTGACCTCTCATCCTTTGCTGCATAATATCGCTGAACAGCTTCTTGCCCAACTGCGAATGATGCAACATACATTACAACTAAAGCAATTATCTTTCCTACTCCAATACCACCAGACATTGTTAACTTAGCTGGTTCAATAGTGGATTTAACTACATCCCATCCTCCTACTTTATCTAATGCAAAAGGTACAACTAATATCATTCCAACTATTATTAATATCATCTGTATAAAATCAGTTATTGTAATACTCCAAAGCCCACCCAATACTGAATAGGTTGTTACTATAACAGTTACTATTATAACAGCAAGCTTATAGCTCATTCCTGTCATAACTGAAAGTACTACAGCAGATGCAATGAACTGAATAGCTGTAAGTCCAATAAGTGGTAGTATCATAACTATTGCAGTAATGGCAGCTGGGGCCTCTCCATATCTCTTTCTAAAATATTCTGGTACTGTCTTAACCATAGCTCGTCTTAATTTAGGAGCTATGAAAGCAAGAATAATAAAGGTAATTGCCATTGTGAGTACATACCATACTGCACTCATTCCCCACTCTCCATATGCCTTTTCAACAACTCCTAAAGAACTTCCTCCCCCTACTTCTGTAGCTGCTAGTGTTCCAGCCATCATTATGGGCCCTAGTCTTCTTCCAGCTACCATAAAATCTTCATTTGTTTTGATTTTCTTTGATGAATACCATCCTATAAATAGCATCATACCTAAATAAAGTACAACAATTGAAATAACGATAAAATTCATTATGATTCCCCCCTTTATTTAAAATATAGTTACATTAAATTTGAAATATGCGTTTTTATGAAAAAAAGAAAACTATTCAACAAAATAGTTTTCTAGATATTTAATTTAGTTTATATTTTATCTTTTTTATTAATATAATCTTCTACTGTGCTTACCACTATATATAACAATAGCAGAATCGCCCCAATAATCATCATACTTCTGTTATTATCTATAGGGCATACCCCTTCTGGTAATCTACTTCTCTCATAAAAAGTTTTTCCTAAAGAAAAAATCCCCATAAAAACAGCACTAATAAACAACATATTTGAAATAGTATGTAACTTAATTTTATTCAATGTACTCCTCCTATAAAATAAAAAGTATATATATTTTAACATATATATACTTTTTATTTCTTATAAATTTTAATTGTTATCTTAAATATCTTCCCCCATACTTATGAGCAAATTTTTCATCACTACTAGCTATATAGGATATCCCTTCAACTACTCCTAAAACTGCGGGTATCCCCGTCCAACAGAATAATAGACTTAAAGTTCCTTGAAGTGGCTTACCTAAATAAAATTTATGTACTCCAACAGCACCAAAAAATATTGCCAAAACTCCTGCAGCTGCTTTACTTTTAACAGGAACTAATCTCTCTCCATAATATCCAAGATTACTTGAACTATTATTCATATAAACTGTTGTTCCATTAGAATTATTATTACTTAGGTTTTCTATCCTTTTATCCTTTGAATTAACCAACTCTTGAACACATATTTCACAGTAGTTTTTACCGTTTATAGTTACTCTGCAGTCAGTACATATGAAATTACCACATCCCACACATGTTCCAACAGCATCTCTGTTATTATGTATGTAGCATCTCAAGCTATTCCTCTCCCCTCCAGGCAAACTCTTCATCTTTCCATCTCCTTGCATTTATTACATTTTTATTATACTACTTTTCTGGCGTTTGGTAAATATTACTTACTTTTAATGAAAATTATTATATAATTACCATTTTATGTTTACTTTTGAATTAATATATGATAAACTTACATTAATTAGTTAGTTACTTTACTAACTAACCAATTAACAAAGGAGGTTACAATGTGAAAATTAATGATTCCTCTACCACACCAATTTATATACAAATAGCAGAAATGATTGAAAATGAAGTACTTGAAGGAAATCTAAAAGAAAATGAAAGAGTATACTCTACTAATGAGATGGCTAAATTTTTCAGCATTAATCCTGCTACTGCCCGAAAAGGACTTAATATATTGACCCAAGAGGGTATCATTTATAAAAAACGGGGACTTGGAATGTTTATTTCTCCTGAAGCTCATGATGTAATAATGAAGAAGAGGAAAGCAATTTTTTTAAAAAATCATGTGAATAACTTTCTAATTGAAGCATCAAAACTAGGAATAACTAAAGATGAACTAATTGAATTAATTAAAGCCTACAAAATAATTTAATGGAGGTATACTATGAATCCAATAATAAAATTAGAAAATATAACTAAATCCTTTGGTTCTCAGCAGGTATTAAAAAATATTAATTTAAATTTTTGTAAAAATAAGATTTATGGTCTTTTAGGAAGAAATGGAGCTGGTAAAACTACATTATTAAAATTATTATCAAATCATATAAACCCAACCTCAGGAAATATATCACAAAATCTAACATCTTATGATTCTACTACATCAGGTGTATTCTACTGTTCGTCACTGAATCCTATAATGCACAATTTTAAGGTAGATACACTCTTAAAAATTTCTTGTGATCTTTATAATAACTGGGATTGGAATTTATGCAATAGATTAATTAAGCTTTTTGATATTCCAAGAAATAAATCAATAAAGAAACTATCTTGTGGATTACAAAATGCCTTAAATATTGTAATTGCCTTCAGTTGCAACTCTCCAGTATTGCTTTTTGATGAGGTTCACGTAAATTTAGATGCAGTTAATAGACATAGCTTTTATGAACTTCTTAGAAATGAAGATTTAATTCAAGATAAAACAATTATTTTCTCAACACATTTTATTGATGAAGTGAGCAATTTATTTGATTCAATTATATTAATTAAGGAAAATAAAATAGCTTACCATATCTCAATGGATGATTATGAAGATAATGGATATATAATAACAGGACATTCTAAATCCATACATCCCATTATTAATCAAAAAAATATATTAAATATTAAGACTTTAGGTTCTCAAGGGGAATTTGCAGTATTTGATATAATAGCAAATGGAGATTTAGACCTGATCACTTCTTTGGGTGCAAAAATATCTCCTTTACCTCTACAGGATTGGTTTATATATATTCATAAAGAGAATATTGATATTAGAAAATTTAAGGAGGACACCCATGTTTAGAAAATATAAATCAAATGTTATTTCATCTATCTTTAGAATGGATAAGTTTGCGCTTTATCTAGCTTTATTTATAGTTCTATTAAATTTTATAATTACTACAACGACTACATCTAAAGTAGATAATTTATTAAAGTCTTTATCAATCTCACTCCCAACACTTGTTATAGTTTATTCAGGAGTTTATTCCATGATTAGCTTGTCTAATTCGAGTATTATAGCAATGAATCTTAGTGTAGATAAAATTGTTTTTGGACGTCATTTTATAATTTATAATTTTTTAGTAGGCCTAATACTTCCTATTTTTTTAACGGTATTTATACCATTCTATATAAAGTTATCACTTATAAATATTCTCATGCTCTTTGTTTTACTTTTTACTTTAATATCATTTTATAGTTCATTATTTTTAGCTTCAATGTCTATCTCCACTATTTTTACTTCTAATTCAAGTAAAATGGGCTCTATAATTTCACAAAGCATAACTCTAATAATAGGTGTTCTTTTATCTATAGGAGTTAACCTTGTTATTTCTAAAACCAATGTACTAAATAATATTTTAATATCTGAATATAATCAGTACTTTTATTTTTTACTTATCATCCTCCTTACTTTGAATTTGATTTTTAGATTTATATTCTTAAAAAATTATTCTAAGAGAGGTTTTGAAATGGTTGGTTTCGAAGTAAACCGCTTATAAAATAAGGAGGGAGATTAATCAAATATAGATTAATCTCCCTCCTTATTTTATTATTCAATACCATACTGTCCTGTACCGCTATCTTTAAAATATTCATATTTAGGTGGATTAAAAGTAAATAATATAAATACAATTAAATTTATAAATATCAAAATTACTCCAACATACCAAAGTGTTTTATTCTCATTAACTCTACTACTAACATAATAAGCTGCAATTTGACCTGCTGCTATCCCTAAAAAATACGCTGCTAAATGTATAATCATTTGCACTTTAAATGAAGCATCAGGCAAGATTATGTGCATTATCTCTATTAATCCGAAACATACTATAACAAGTACTATAACCCCTACCATTCTACTGAAAAGATAGTTTTTTATCTCATCCTTTATAAATGGATATTGAATTGCTCCATATATTAATACAGGGGCAAGACCCAGTTTCCAATGTTCCCACTTGCTCTCATTAACAGGTGCAATCATTCCAATAAGAGTATTTTCCCCTAGTATTTCATATATATTGTGCCACAGACTTCCAATTATAAATATAACTATAATTCCACTAATCTCCCACTTTAAATGCTTATTTATCTTCATTTTATTTTCCTTTCATTAATATTTACCATACTATTATTTTATTTATTACTACTTAATATATTCATATTTCATATAAACTATTTCCTATTCACTTCCCCTATAGAATGTTATAATATTAATTGTAAGCTAGTAAAAGGAGGGATTTAATGAGTTTTTTCCCAGAAGATATAATTAAATCTGAATTGAGACATGATGAAGAATTATTATGGCATGGAATGCCTAATCCATCTGAAATGGCTAAAAGTGGACTACCTATCACAATTTTTGGTGTGATATTTACATCTGTAGCATTATTTATGTTTTCTCAATCACTAATGTTTTTGAATTTTGGAGGAATTCAAAGACTAAAGATTGCACTTAAATATGGATTTAAATTTTTCAATTTCTCCATTGGGGATTTAATCTTCCCATTAGTAACACTTTTCTTTGTAATAATAGGAGTTTTGGTAATGCTAGCACCCTTATGGATATCAAAAAAAGCCAAGAGAACATTTTATGGAATTAGTAATAAAAGATGTCTTATTATACATGCAAAGAAATATAAAAATGTTCACTCCTATGATATTGATAAAGTAAAAATCTTAAACAAGCTTGAAAAGTTAGATGGAAGTGGTACTCTTATCTTCGCTAAAGAGTTAAGTGAATCTTATGACTCAGATACTCATCGAAGAAGAACAACATATAGAGACATCGGTTTTTATGGTATTCCAAATGTTAGAGATGTTGAAAATATCCTTAATTCTATTATATCAGGAGAGTTTTCACCAATAGACACTAGCCCAACCACTGAGCTATCCAAAGATTCCAGAAATGATTCTGTGAGCTATTAAAAAAAGTTGACAGCTGACAGTTGTTGTCCACTGTCAATTGTCAACTGCTCTTTTAAGAGCTTTTCTCTCCATATATAATTTGAAAGTATTCTTCATCTGAAATTATTTTAATGTTATATCCTTTATCAATCAAGCTCTCAGCTTTTCTATATTTAGTACTCTTATTGCTATTGCTTAATTTATCTCTCCCCTTTATACCAGTAACTAAATAGTCCGTCTTCCTAGTTACACTGCTACCTGCAGTAC
Source organism: Oceanirhabdus sp. W0125-5 (assembly GCF_027938815.1). Taxonomy (GTDB): domain Bacteria; phylum Bacillota; class Clostridia; order Clostridiales; family Clostridiaceae; genus Oceanirhabdus. The sequence continues at coordinate 2,242,641 of NZ_CP115913.1, read as the reverse complement.
CACTTGCTGATCTCACTGAAGCCATGGCTTCTATTCTTGACATAGAACCTAATGGTCCAGTGAATACAACAGTCTTGTCTTTTAAAGAATCAATAATAACTCTCTTTCTCTCAGAGGGCTCAATAAACTTTCTTCTTAACTCAAATCCTTTAATAACACTTTTCGACTTGCCACAAGAATTATATCCACCTTCAAATACCTTACCCACTCTTATAAAAAGTTTATTCTCAATATCATCACAGCTATCTATCTCAAGTCCTTTACATATCTCAATAAATATCCTTGCAGCAGCAGTTGCATCTTCACTAGCGTGATGATGTTTGAACTCTATTCCAAGAGCATTAGCTAATGTATTTAATTTATAATTCGCAACCCCATCATAATAATTCTTACTCATAACTACTGTGCAAGCATACTGAAAGGAAGGATATTGAATATTATATGTATCCAAAGTTCTTCTCAAAACACTTATATCAAATGCTGCATTATGAGCAATAACAAATTTACCTTCGATGTACGGTTTTATCTCATTCCATATTTCATCAAAAGTTGGTGAATCCTCTACATCTTCTTGTGTAATCCCATGAATCCATATATTCATAGGGGCAAATCTATTCTCATACGGTTTAATTAACCAGTACTTCTCCTCTACTACTTCTCCACTTTCAACAACTGTAATACCTAGTGCACATGCAGAATTTCTCTTCTCATTAGCTGTCTCAAAGTCAATAGCAACAAAATCCAATCTTCTTTTCACTCCTCATATTGTTATTTTTTAAAATTCAAAAGCCTCAAATAACTCATTTGTTTTCTTTAAACTATACCCTGCAAAATTCTCAACATACTTGGAATTTCTAAACCTTTCTCCTGTAATCTCAGCCATATTCTTCCACAATTTCGGTATGTTTTCACTTTCATATTTAGTTGGAAACAATGATAAAATAAACTTTTCTACTCCAAAGAATACATAGTCCTTTATGTCATGCTTTTCTTTAAATAAGTGAAAATCATCTACAATCTGCTTACTGATTCTTCTATCATATATATCAACAAAGAAATAATCGAACTTTTCCCCTTTAGCTTCAAAAGCATCACCTTCAATTATTTTTACCTTATCATTTTTCTCAAAGTTCTTATTATATAATTCTATTACATCCTTATTAATCTCATAAACTATTATTTCAGTTACTGACTCCTTATTAATCATTTCTTGAACTGAATATCCTAGTCCAAGTCCAACTATACCAACCTTTCCATGAGCCTTCTTTACAATTTCAAATATTCCACCTACTTCTTCCCCATCAACAGCCATTACTAATTGATCTCCTCTATATAGATGTGGTGAATAATACATATCCCCTTTATAAGCATGCATATATCCTGGAAGTCTCTTATCTATCCTTAATTCCCATATAAGTTTTAATTCACCTAAAGTACAATCTCTATCGTTGCTGCATTTTTTTCTAAATTCATCTATCTTATTCTGATAATAACTTTGTTTAAACGGTATCATTACTCATCCTCCTATAAAATCTAACAATAACACTCTTTATTATATCAAAAAACTTCTTTTTTAAAATATAATCTTAAAATTGTTAGAAATAATATTCATTTCATATATGTAAGTATATTGCAATAATGTAAGTGGCTTTTTCATAATATATCACCTACACTTAAATTAAAGAACTATTTACTAAGGAGATATATTATGAATCTTAAAGAAAACATTTCATTTTCTCATTATGAATATTTAATATCATCAGTTACTATTTCAAAATTCATTATGATTATGTTTTTCTTTATGGTATTATTAATGATATTATATATTTTTCTAACTGTTAAAGAAAATTCTTAATATAATAATTAATTAAAAGCAAATAAAAAGCACTGTGATTAAAATCACAGCACTTTTTATTAAAAATCCGTACACATTTTCCCCTTAACTATACGTTTCATCTTCTCCATTATTTTTATCTATATTACAATTATAAACATCTAAGTACAATATTGTAAATATTTCTTACCTAAATGTAATTTTAATAAAAAAAATTACATTTAAGAAAGAATTTCTATTCCATTATCCCCTTTTATAATGATATTCCATTATCTCTATACACTTATGAAATTTATTACTCAATTGAGATATACTTAATGTTATAATTCTATTTTTAGGTATTATTCTTTCATATATCTCTGACTCATATATTACTCTTAAGAATTTTAATTTCTTCATGAGATATGTATGCTTAGTTTTATCAACTAGCCTATATTTTTTTTCATTGTCCACTATAATTCCTACATATAATTCTTCGTCTATCATAAACTCAAAAATCATTCTAACTTCATCCCATTTAATATTTCCATATCTTGGGATTTTTAATCCATACTTACTTATTACCAGATCACCACTTGAATTAATATCTTTTTCTTGCCCATCATTTTTATTTCTTATATATTCATAAATACAGTATGCACCTAATAAAATTAATATAATCCCCATAAATTGCAAAAGTACTATTTCACATGTACTTAGTAAAATTATTGATAAAATAATTATTAGTATACCATATTTTACCTTCATTTCACTCCCACCATATTTATATATTATTTCATTACTAGTTTTAAAACTAATATTATATATAATCCATATTATAGCAACAAAGAAAATCATCCATCCTGTTATCATTAATCCAGTAATTCCATTTCTATATGTGCTTAGCTTAGACATTTTTAGACCTATTAAAATTAAACTTATATATATCAGTATTCCATAATCATCCTTATAACTTGTATAACTTTCTAACAAATTAATTTCTGTTTTAAAATAAGGTTCTTCTACATCCTTTTTATTTCCAAAACTTAAGTTTTTTTCATTACACATATCCTCCCCCCTCCATCTTTTACCCATAATTAAACTTATATACCAAATTATAACACACTGACGAGTAATATCATATATTTGCAAAGTATTTTAATATAATACACACGGAAACAATACTAAATATTTTAAGAATTTCCCTTTACATATTAAAACCACTATATTAAATATAGTGGTTTTAAAAATGAGTGTAGTAATTAAATATTATCAATTATGTAGTTTTCACTTATAAATTACTCCAAATCCTTTGAATCTACTATTAAATCTGAAGCCTTTACAGATATATCTATCCCTTTTTTATCTGCTAGATCGTTTATAATATCTGCTAAAACTATTGCCTTTTTAAAAGTAAGCCTCTTTTTATTACTCTCTAGAGCTTGAAAATGAGATTTAGACATTTTCCCATCAGCCATTTCCAACTGAGTTATTCCTAACATTCTTCTATACTCTTTAATTCTATTTTTTTGCCCCAAATAGTCCACCAATATCAAATCCCTTTCTTAATATTATTTATCACCTTTCCCTATTACATTGTAATTATAGCATAATTATATTAAAATATCAAATTTTTCCTTTACTTTTGTATTCTAAATTCGAATTCCTCTTATACCAATGAACACAAATATAGTATTATTAACTTCTTATGATAATTGTTAACACTCCGTTAAACCCTTATTAAAACCCTAGACTATTTAATTTTTAGTGATATAATTAAATTATAAATAACAAAACAAAAATAAAAAAACTTAATTAAAGTAAATATCTTAAATTTATATAGATGATAAAACCCAACCCCCCAAAAAATGAAAAAAAGAAAAAAAACACCCTCCCCATAGACACCAGCCCCCCTGGTGTCTTTTACTTTCCATTTTATACATAAGCAGTATTATGAACTACATTTTATGTTTGTTAACTCTTTGTTAACTCTCCTTAAAAACTATAGACTATCGTAAAATAAATGCTATAATAAGATTATAAATAACAAAACAATTAATAAACTAATTAAAATAATAAATAGCAAATAACTTAAAAATTGATTATATATAACCCCAAAACCAAAAATGTAATCCTCCCGTAGGCACCAGCCCCCCTGGTGCCTACATTATTGTTCAAATTTATCAAGGAAATTAATTTGCCATTATAAATAATATGATAACAAAAAAACATGACAATATTTTGTCATGTTTTTTCACTATAGAACTACCAGCTAATACTTGAACCTTGATATCCCACTCTGCATTTCTTCCGCTAATACTCCAAGAAATTCACTAGCCTCTGCAATCTCATTCATAGAAGCAGTTTGTTCTTCAACTGATGCTGATGCTTCTTGAGTTCCAGTAGCATTTTCTTCAGAGATAGCTGATAAATTTTCCATTACATCAATAATTTGCTCTTGCTTTCTTCTCATTTCTTCACCAGATACATTAAGATTATCAATAATAGCTTTTAAAGTATCTATAGCATTAGCTATACCTTCAAACTTCGTATTAGTATCCTTAATATTTGCTGTCTGAATCTCTGAAATATTACTTATCTCTTGAGTCCTAGAAACAGCACTTTGAGTCTTACTTAATAAACCTTGAATTATCTCAGTTATTTCATTTGTAAAATTATTCGACTCCTCAGCAAGCTTTCTTACCTCATCTGCAACTACTGCAAATCCCTTTCCAGATTCTCCTGCTCTTGCAGCTTCAATAGCAGCATTCAATGCTAATAGATTTGTTTGATCTGCAATATTTTTTATCATTAAACTTGCCTTTTCAATCTTTTCAGCACTATCATTAGTTTCCATTATAATATCATTAACCTGTATAGTAGCCGCACTGCTAATTTTATTATTTTCTACTAATACATTTAATATTTCAAACCCTTCATTCTTCAGTTCAGATACCTTGTCCACTGTCACATTTAAATTATTAATATCTTCTTGATTCTTATTTATTTGTTCACTTAATATACCAATATCTGCTACACCACTTTCAGTAGCCTTAGCCTGTTCATTTGCTCCCCTTGATATTTCTTCAATAGTTCTAGCAACTCCATTCGCTGCTGTAGCTGATTGTTCACTAATTGCAGATAATTCTTGTGATGAAGCAGTAACCTGTTGAGATTTATCAGCAACGCTCTGTATCATTCCCTTAACAGATTTTCTCATGTCTTCTATAGCACTGCTTATCTCCCCAAATTCATCTCTTTTCATAAGTAAATCATTAGGAACCTCATTAGACAAATCACCACTTGCCATAAGTCCTACAATTTTATTCAATCTAACCAGTATTTTCACAGCATAGTTTGAAGATAAAAATAAAATAACACCTAGAACCACTAAAGCAATTAATTCTGAAACACCAACGATTAAAACATTTTTCCAAATAACATCATACACTTGTTTCATAGATAATCCAATATTAATTGCCCCTACATGTTCCCCATCAATTATTAAAGGTGCAAGAACATCAAAAACCTCAATATTCTCTGCTTCATATGTATATGTACTAGCATACTTTTTACCATCTACTGCAGCCGTTTTACTTCCTTCATCAGTTAACTCTATACCGATTCTATCTCTATTGCTATGAGCAATTGCCTTTAACTCCTTACTTATTACTAGCGCATAAACGATATCTTCATTCTCACCTAAATTTTCTACAAGTGCTTGATAATTAAATTTATCTCTTAGTGCTTGAATTTTATTTGCTATAATTCCAACTTGAACAAAACTTCCATCTTCATTTCTTACATACCCGTATTTATAACTGTTACCTGTTTTAGAATCTGGTCTAACATCTTCAAAGTATTCATCCTTACTCCCTGTCCAAAACCCATAAACAGGATTTCCAACTGGAGGAATCCATCCTATGTATTTTCCAGTAGCAGAATATACTATTTCACCATTTGAATTATAATAGAATATTTCATCAACATCTAAATTCTGTGCTATCTCACTTAAATAATCATTACTTAACTTTTCTTGATTATTCAATACCATTCTACCTGACACCGCTAATTTATTATCTAACATTCTATTAATATTTTTTAATGTTTGATTGTTATCATTCATTCTTTGAATAATTTGATCAATCTGATTCATACTATCATGTTGCATTTGATTTAACAAACTTGTTACTCCTAAATAAGCTGTAGCGCTTCCAATCCCAATAATTGCAAGCATTACAATAACTAAAGGAATTATTACAAGTCTAATCTTTATAGATCTGCTTTTCTTTCTTCCCTTAGTCTTTTTAATCCGTATTCTTTTCTTATCATCCTTTGCTTTAAGCATCTTTATCCTCCGTCTTTTGTTCATTACACTAGTTTCATTTATGTGCTTGTACTAAAAATTTCAAGTCACTACATATGTATATGTATATGTATATGTATATGTATATGTATATGTATATGTATATGTATATGTATATGTATATGTATATGTATATGTATATGTATATGTATATGTATATGTATATGTATATGAATAATCTAGTTTTTTACATTTTCTTCATGAAATGTGTTTGCTTCATTTCAAATGAAAGTTTAGTATTATTATATAATTAATTCTTTAGTAAGTAAATATTTCTTAAAGAGTTTTGTTTACATTTCACCAATATCGAGGAAATAATCTTTGAAGTTACATTATACATCAGACAACATATTAAATTTATAATTTTATTTCTTACCTTAATTATACTTTATAATATTCCATTCTTAATAATCATAAAAATAATAGGCAAGACCAAAAGTTTTACCCATTTAGTCTCGCCTATTAATTTACATATATACTCTCATCTCATTTTTATTCTAAAACAAAATTTATTCTAATATTTAAACTCTGAAATACCATCCTGCATTTCTTCTGCTAACACTCCTAAGAATTCACTAGCCGATGCAATCTCTTTCATTGAGGCAGTTTGTTCTTCAACTGAAGATGACGCTTCTTGAGTTGCTGCAGCATTTTCTTCTGAAATTGCTGATAAGTTCTCTATAACATTGATTATTTGCTCTTGCATCCTTTTCATCTCTTCTCCAGAAATGTTAAGATTCTCAATGATACCTTTAAGAACATCTATAGCATTAGCTATTCCAACAAATTTATCCTTAGTATTCTTAATACTCTCTGTTTGAATTTCAGAAATATTACTGATTTCTTCAGTCCTAGCTACCGCATTTTGAGTCTTATTCAATAATCCTTTAATTATTTCAGTAATTTCATTTGTAAAATTATTAGACTCCTCCGCAAGTTTTCTTACCTCATCTGCAACTACCGCAAATCCTTTTCCTGATTCTCCTGCTCTAGCAGCCTCAATAGCAGCATTTAATGCTAATAGATTTGTTTGATCAGCAATATTCTTTATCATTAAACTAGCATTTTCAATCTTTTCAGCACTATAATTAGTTTCAACAATAATATCATTCACCTGTTTAGTTGCTTCACTACTAATTCTATTATTTTCTACTAGCTTATTTAATATCTCAAATCCTTCATTTTTTAATTCAGACACCTTATCAACTGTCACATTAATATCATTAATATTTTTTTGATTATTTATTACTTGTTCACTTAATACTCCAATATCCGTCATACCTCTTTCAGTAGCATTCGCTTGCTGCATTGCTCCTTTAGATATTTCTTCAATTGTTATAGCAACTCCATTTGCAGCAATCGCCGATTGTTCACTTATTGCAGATAGTTCTTGTGAAGAAGCGGTAACCTGTTGTGATTTTTCAGCAATACTACATATCATTCCCTTAACGGATTTTCTCATTTCTTCTATAGCATTGCTTATTTCACCAAATTCATCTCTTTTCATTATTAAGTCATTCGACACCTCATTTGAAAAATCACCATTTGACATATATCCAAGTATTTTTTTAAGTCTCACTAGAATTTTTACAGCATAATTTGATGACTTAAATAAAATTAACCCAAGAGTCAATACAACTAATACTCCTACCCCTGCAACAGTATAAACATTATGCTTTATAGCATCATTAACTTGTTTCATAGATAACCCAACATTAACTGCACCAATATGTTCTCCATCAATTATTAAAGGTACAAGAACATCATACACTTCTACATTTTCAGCTTCATATGTGTATATGCTAGAATACTCTTCTCCATCTATTGCAGCTCTTTTACTCCCTTCATCAGTCAACTGTTTATCTTTTCTTTCTTTATTACTATGTGCAATTGCCTTTAAATTTTTATCTATTACAAGTGCATAGACTATCTCATCTCTTTCCCCTAATTTTTCTACGAGGGACTGATAACTAAATTCATCGCTCATTTCTTGAACTTTGTTTGCCCTAATACCTATTTGAACAAAAGTTCCATCCCCATGTCTAACATATCCATATTTATTATAATTATCAGACTCAGAATCTTTTCTAATTTCTTCAACAAATTCCCCTTTATTGCTTGTCCAAAACTTATATACAGGATGTTCTTCTGTTGGTTTCCATCCAACATAACTAGCATTTGTTGAATATATTATTTCACAGTTCTCATTATAATAATAAATTTCGTCTACTTCTAATACTTTCGCATATTCATTTAAAAAATCATTACTCAACTCTTCCTCATTACTTGTAATCATTCGTCCTACCATTGTTATCTTATTATCTAACATCTTAGTAATTGTTTTTAAGGATTGATTATTATCATTCATACGCTGAATAACTTGAGCCATTACGTTCATACTATCACTCTTCATCTGACTAATTAAACTTGTCACTCCTAGATATGCCGTTGCCGCTCCAATCCCAACTATACTTAATGATACTACCAATAAAGGAATTATAACAAGCTTAATCTTAATTGACTTTCTCCTCTTACTAATCTTTGAGTTCTTCAAACTAGTTCCTTTCCCAATGTTTTTTTTCTTCTTCATGTTTCCCCTCCATTTTTTAATATTCAAGTAACTATATTTTGTTTAATTATCATTTCAACCTATAACTCTACACAAATATACATTTTTAGTTAATCTTTTTTTTGTTATATAAAATAATTCACCTAATTTCATCGTTTCTTTAGTAATATTATATAATTTTCTGAATTGAAAGTAAATATTTCTTAAAACTTTTGTCAATATTTTAGAAATATACGAAAAATGAAAACGCACCCCATTTTAACCAAAAATAGGAATGCGCTATTAATTATTGATATTAAATTATGTGACTAGCTTTTCTTTTTAAATATTTTACTAAAGAAGTTCCCCTTTTCTTTTTTTAATTCTTTTGCAACTCGCTTCCTTTCTTGTTCCTCAGCTTTGATCATAATTTTATTTATTTCTATAATTGATTTTTCACCTTCATCAATTATATTTTTACCCTCAACTAACTCATCCATCTCTTCAACATACTTTATTATCCTTTGGTATTCCTCCAGTAAATCTAGAACTTTTACCACCTCATGACATACACTTAAATATTCATCTAGATATTCAATATCTCTTTTAACTAGATTAACTCTTATATCATAGGCTTTTATATATTGTTCAAGGGCTTCTTCCAACATCTCAAACTCTTCAAAAGCAACTCCTCTTTCTATTAATAACTCTGTATACTTTTTGGTAATATCTATATCTTCTTTATTTATGAACTCTTCCATTATTTCAAGAGCAATTCCGTAATCCTCAGTACACCAAATAATCTGACCCATATTTCTATAAAAAGTTCCCCTATAAATCAATAACCTGGCTAACTTCATTGAATCCTCTAAGAATCCACATTCTCTCAATTCCTGCATTATATTTATAGCCGCCTCTATCATTTCATTTGCTTTCTCATATAATTTTATATTAACTAAAGCAAGTACATTAAAATATAATATATCTGCAATTATCTTTTTTTCATCATTACTTTTAATTCTAAAAACCTTCTGCTTTTCCTCTTCACACTGCTTGTCCTCTTTCAACTCCCCTTCAACCTTATCACAACTTTCCTCTACCCATACATGAGATAATATATCGTCACTTAATTCAATAATATAATTGAACTCTTTATTTTCATAATAAGATGCAATTATATCTACTATAGATTCTTCATTATTACACCTTCTGTTCCAGCACCTTGCTTTATACTCAGTTACTTCAAGTTCCCCATTACACTTTGGACATTTAATAATTTCCATGATATCCCCTCCAACTTTCTTTCCTTATACCTTATAACCATATTATAACATTTTATCTTTGCAAGAGAAAAAATAAAAAAAGCACAATAATACTTTTGAAATAGAATTATTCTAAATCATCTAACAATCAAAAGTATTATTATGGAGTATTTCTAATATTTTAAAATATGTTTTGCTTATTAAAATAACTAATCCACATAAAACTCTGCCATATCATCTAATCTCAAACAAGCCATTCTTCCTTCTTCATAACAGTTAGCAGTGTCAATACATATTTTATCCTTGTAAATCTTGTCAAACCATATTTTATAAGGCTTCTTTACTTCTTTCTCAAACTTCTTATCTAGATAAGGCCTAGGATTATGACCAAAAACAACAGTGTAATCTTCAAATCCTTTATTCATAAAAAAATCCTCCCTTACCCATACAAGTTGATGTTCTTGAGAGTTCATTGCTTCTTTAAAACTTTTAATATTAATGTCTTCCTTTAACTTAACCATATCTATACCTGCATGCACTAAGAAATATTTCTCATCAACAATTTTATAATACTCTAGTGACTCTAAAAAACTTAATATTTTCCCTTGTTCCTTTTTACTTAACTTATTGAACCCTTGTAATGTAGTTTCATTTCCATTTCTATTCCATCGTCTAATTTCAGTTTCATCCATATTCTTTAATGAGTAAAGCATCATTCTATCATGATTCCCCATTATAGCTTCAATATTTTTTTTATCCATAATATATTGAATTACCTCAATTGATTCTTCTCCTCTATCAACCATGTCACCCAAAACATATAATGTATCATCATCTTTTAAAGATATTACTTCTACCAACCTTTTTAACCTATCTAATCTTCCATGTATATCACTAACTACATATTTCATTGAATACTCCTCCCAGCCAACAACACCACATCCAGTTATTCCTAATTAATTTCTTAGTTATTATATCATAAAAAGCATGTCCATCTAAACGTTTTCGATGAACATGCTTACAAAATTTCTCATTCATTATACCATAAATTCATTAGTCCATGTTAATGCTTCAATATACAACTCTGATATATCAATACCACTTATATCTAACGCTTGAGAAAAAATTTCAAATTTAGGCCAGTTACCTTCTTGATAGCTCATCAACAATTCATGAAGAATCCCTAAATCATTATTCTCTCCATTAAGTGCTTTTTTTATCTCTTGATTTATTGCTAAATCTTCAAGAATTTCACCCATTGGTTTATTTAATATCACGTTAAGATCTGATAATAATTCCATTAAAAAAACATCTTGTAAGAGATCATTTAAATTAGTAAAAGGTGCTATCAGTTCCCCTAGTCTCGCTCTAACTATTGTTCGAGTTAATAGCTCACTATATTTAACACTACATGTTTTCTTTATCATAATTAAAGATATCCACTTTTTTATTTCATCCAATCCTAATATTATAATAGCTTGCTTAATTGAATGAATTTCACTTTTAAATCCATAGTAAGATGAATTAATTAATCTTAGAAGCTTATAAGATATTGATATATCCCTCTTTATTATATCTTCCATAACCTTTAAGCTAAAATCATTATTATGAATCATTTGTAATACTTTGATATTTGTATAATTATTAATAGGTATATCATGCTCTGAAATTATTTCAGGTTTACTAAAAAAATACCCTTGGAAGTATGAGTATCCATAATTGTATGCCTCATTAAAATCCGCAATAGTTTCAACTTTTTCTGCTAAAAATTTTATATTATATTTAGAAAGCATTTCTACTATTCGCTTTCTTGCTAATCCCTTGGTTTGAATAAAATCCACCTTTATAATATCCACAATTTCAAGTAGTGATTGGAATTTAGGTTTAAAAACAAAATCATCTAAGGCTATTGTATACCCTAATCCTTTTAGTTTTCTGCATACATTTAACATTTCTTTAGAAGGCTCAACTGTTTCTAAAATTTCTATTACCAAGTATTCTTTTGGAAGCATCGTAGGAATTTCATTTAGTAAAAGCTCTTCAGTAAAATTAATAAAAGCTTTTTTTCCTCCAGTTAACTTCTCTATTCCAATTGATACAAAAGTATTTGAAATAACATCACAAGTAGCCTCATTCCCATCTATTCCATTATAACAGTTTACTTTGTTTGATCTGAATAACATTTCATAAGAAACAACCTTTTGTTTTTTATCAAATATAGGTTGTCTAGCTACATAAACATCCATATTACCCCTCGCCAGTTTTATTTTTGCATTATTCCAATTATATACATATATTCCAACTTATTTTATATATTCTATAAATATATACAATATCCTTTTAAATATACGAATTTAAGTAATAATACAGCCTTTTTATGTTAAATTTAATTATCATATTCTCATACATTAAAATACCTCCTCAATATTGATTTTCATATTTAATCAAATGTCATTTTTTTTAAATTATATTACCTAATCATGAGTTTTTACTTATAATTCTGATAGATTTTTAATACCTTTAAATCATTTTTGATAATATTCTGCATAATATTAAAATTTTGTTAACAACATCTTAATATTATGAAAACATTAACTATTTATGCTAATATCTTCATATGTTATTAATTAAATTTAAGGGGGTAGACTTATGAGTCGTACTAAAAAACTTAGTTTGTCTTTACTTTTTGTTTTTGCTTTTGTTACGTTCTTTAATCCATTAGCTAAAGCTTTTGCTGATGAGTCAATTAGCAGCACAAAAGCAGATTTAAAAGTTGGACAAGTGTATCACGGGTTCAAATTGACTGAACAAGAGAACCTTGAAGATTTTGATGGAATAGGACGAATTTTCGTTCATGAAAAAACAGGGGCTAAATTATTCCAATTACAAAACAATGATAAAAACAAAACTTTTGTTGTTTCCTTCAGAACTCCTGTAGATAATAATACTGGAAAACCACATATACTAGAGCACGCTTTACTTCTAGGTGGTTCTGAAAAATATCCAATTAAGCAGTTAATGACTCAAATAGACAAAGGTGCATTAACTAACTTATTAAACGGATGGACTTTCTCTGATAAAACAGCTTATCCATTCTCTACAGTTAATGATGAAGAGTTTAATAATATTATGGATATCTATCTTGATATGGCATATAATGCAAGAATTAAAGAGATAGAAAACATTTTTGATGAAGAAGCATGGCACCACGAGATATTCAATGAAAATGATCCAATCAAATATACTGGTGTTGTATTTAATGAAATGAAAGGAGCTTTAAGTTCTTCAGATAGAATTTTTAGCAAAGCTATTGATAGAAGTTTATATCCTGATACAGTATATAATTTCTTATCTGGTGGGGATCCAAAACATATTCCTGAATTAACTTATGAAGAGTTAGTTGAATTCTACGAAACTTATTACCACCCTTCTAATAGTTATATTTATTTGTATGGTGATATGGACATTCTTGAGAAATTGAAATTAATCGATGAAAACCAATTAAGCGCTTTTTCAAAAAAAGATATTGACTCTACTATAAAACCTCAGACACCTTTCACTAAACCTGTAACATATGAAGCTGACTATTCAATCCCAGCTGATGCATCTACTGATAATGCAACTTATTTATCTCTTAACTTCTCAGTTGGTGAAAGTAAAGATGTTAAAAACATTTTAACAATCTCAATGTTAGATAAACTAGTATTTGATAATCCAGCTTCTCCACTAATTAAAAATTTACATAATGCTGGTTTTGACACTGTTAATGGTAGTTATTCTCTAGCAGGAATTCAACCTACAATTTCAATTATCGCAAAAAATACTGATGCTTCAAAGAAAGCTGAGTTTGAAAAAATAGTTTTTGATTCTTTAAAACAAATTGTTAATGAAGGTATAGATGCGGAATTATTGGAATCTACTTTAAACAGTTTCGTTCTGGAAGATAAACTTGCTAAATCTTACAATAAAGATACTGGTATAAATCTTTATCACAGTGTTGCTCTAGAATTGAATTATGATGGAAATGTATTTGATATGTTCAATACAAATAGCATCATAGAAGGATTCAAGAAAGCAACTGAAACAAAGTATTTTGAAACTTTCTTACAAGAAAAGATTATTGATAATAATTTTAGATCTTTAGTTGTACTAAATCCTGTACCAGGACTTTCAGCTAAAGAACAAGAAGCTGAAGCTAAAAAATTAGCTGAATATAAAGAGAGTTTAAGTGAAGAAGAATTAGCTAATCTTATTAAAGAAAACAAAGCGCTAGTTGCTTGGCAAAATGCTCCGGACAATCCAGAAGATTTAGCTAAACTTCCAAAATTAAAGTTAAATGAATTAACTCCAAAAGTTGAAACAGTTCCAACAGAAATTAAGAATATTGGTGATGTTAAAGTGCTTTATCATCCTGCATTCACATTTGGAACAAATAAATTAAATATGTTCTTTGATTCAACATATATTAAACAAGAACAACTTCCTTATATAAATCTTCTAACTAAATTAATTGGTAATTTAGATACTGTTAACTTTAAATATACTGATATTCCTAAAGAGTCTTTAAAGTATACAAACGGAATCAGTATAAGTCCTGCTAACTTTAGAAGTAGTACAGATACGGATGTATATTCACCTAAAGTACAAGTTTCATTTACTTCACTTAACGAAAATATGAACACAAGTATCAAATTAGTAGAAGAACTATTATTCAATACAAAGTATGAAGATAAAAATCGTATTAGAACATTATTAGCAAACCTATTAGTTGCTGCCGAAAATGACCTTTATAATTCTGCATACAGATATGTTAATAATGAAAATATGGCAAAATTCTCAGATGCAGAAGCTTATTCAAAAGATGCAAATTACTATGGATACTACGAACTTTTAGTTGATCTAAACAAGAATTTTGATACAAAATTCGATGAAATGGTTGCAACTTTAAAAGAAGTATCAAATACACTATTTATTAAGAATAATCTAGTTGTAAGTGCAACATTAGAAGAAAAACATTATGATTTATTTGAGAAAAATATAACTAAAATATTAGAGAACTTAGATACACTAGATGCATCTGAACAAAAATATAAGTTTAATAATGTAGCTCCTGCAAATACAGGTTATACATTTGGTTCTCAAGTAAACTATATTTCTCAAGCATTTAACATTAATGAATTGGGATATAAGTTAGATGCTAGCCCTGAACTATTAACTACTATCGTTAATTCATTCTTATGGCAAAAAATGCGTGTTGAAGGTGGCGCTTATGGTGCTTACCTATGGTTATATGATAGTGGTAATGTGGCAATATTTACTTATAGAGATCCAAGAGTTGCAGGTTCATTTGAAGATTTAGAAATTCTTCCAATCTACTTATCAAATATTGAACTTCCAGAAGCACAACTTGAACAGTTTAAAATCAGCGCTTTAGCTGGTTATTATACTCCAAGTTCAGTATTCGAAAAAGCCTCTGCTGCAGATTCTCGTTATTTCTTAAATATAAATGAGAAAGATATCCAAAAAGAGATTGATAGAATCATGAATACAAGCATAGATGACATTAGAAAATTTGGTGAAATCATGCATAATGGACTAAGAAGAGATTATAAATCAGTTATTGGTAACAACTCTACTATTGAAGATGCTAATGATCTTTTCCCATTTGTTCTACCATTCATTCTTGAAAAATAGAAAAATATTTCATATTAAATTTACCCCATAGCTTAAAGCTATGGGGTTTTAAATTTAATACTATTAATTACAGTTCTACTACATTAAATATATTATTAATTTTTAATTAACATTTCTTTGTTTTTTTATAATATTTATCCATTTATGTTAAAATTTATATAGGCTTTATATTTAAAGGGGGTAGACTTATGAGTCGTACAAAAAAAATTAGTTTTTCTTTAATTTTTGTTTTTGCTTTTGTAACATTCTTTAATCCATTAACTACAGCTTTTGCAGAAGAATCAAATAGCAGCACAAAAGCAAATTTAAAAGTTGGGCAAGTATATCATGGGTTCAAATTAACTGAACAGCAGAACCTTGAATCTTATGATGGAATAGGAAGACTTTTCGTTCACGAAAAGACAGGGACTAAATTATTCAATTTAGACAACAATGATAAAAATAAAACATTTGTTGTTTCTTTCAGAACTCCTGTAGATAACAATACAGGAAAACCACATATATTAGAACATTCTTTACTATTCGGTGGTTCTGAAAAATATCCTATTAAACAGTTATTGAAACATATAACCAACGGATCATTAGTAAACCAAATAAATGGATTTACTTCTACTGACAGAACATTTTATCCTTTCTCAACAGTTAATGATGAAGAATTCAATAATATTATGGATATGTACCTTGATTTGACCTATAATGCTAGGATTAAAGAGATCGAAAATATCTTCAATGAGGAAGCTTGGCATTATGAACTCTTCAATACTAAAGATCCAATTAAATATAAAGGTGTTGTATTTAATGAAATGAAGGGGGCTTTAAGTTCTTCAGATACACAGTTATTATATGCTGTAAATAGAAGTTTATATCCTGATACAGTTTATAATTTCTTATCTGCTGGAGATCCAAAGCATATTCCTAAATTAACTTATGAGGAATTACTTAAATTCTATGAAACTTATTATCATCCTTCAAATAGTACTATATATTTATATGGTGATATGGACATACTAGAGAAATTGAAATTAATAGATGAAAATCAGTTAAGTACTTTTGCAAAAAAAGAAATAAATTCAACTATTAATCCACAAAAACCATTCACCAAACCAGTAACATATGAAACTGATTATTCACTTCCAGCTGGTGCATCTACTGATAATGCAACTTATTTATCTCTTAACTTCTCAGTAGGTGAAAGTAAGGATGCTAAAAATCTATATACACTCATTATGTTAAACCAGTTAGTATTTAACAATCCCAATTCTCCAGTCATAAAAAATTTACACAAAGCTGGATTTGATACTGTTTATGGAGCTTATTCTGCGAACTCCATTCAATCTATTATTCAAATGATAGCTAAGAACACTAATGCTTCAAGGAAAGCTGAGTTTGAAAAAATAGTTTTTGATTCTATCAAGCAAATAATAAAAGATGGGATAGATAAGGAATTGTTAGAATCTTCATTAAATAATTTTGTTCTTAATGATAAACTTTCTAAATCTTACAATAAAAATACTGGATTTGCTCTTTACCAAAATGTTGGACTTGAATTCAACTATGATGGAGATGTATTTGCTTTCTTCAATATAAATAGCATATTGAATGAATTCAGTAAATCTAGTGAAACTAAGTATTTTGAAAAATTCTTACAAAAGAATATTATTGATAATAACTTTAGATCTTTAGTAATACTTAACCCTGTACCTGGACTTTCAGATAAAGATCAAGTAGAAGAAGCTGAAAAATTAGCTGAATATAAAGATACTCTAAGTCAAGAAGAATTAGCTAACCTTGTAAAGGAAAATGAAGCTCTTGTTGCTTGGCAAAATTCTCCTGATAATCCAGAAGATTTATCTAAACTTCCAAAGTTACAGTTAGATAAATTAAATCCGAAGTTTGAAATAGCTCCAAGTGAAGTAAAGAACATTGAAGATGTAAAAATACTACATCATCCTTTATTCACTTTTGGAACAAATAAAATAAGTATGTTCTTTGATTCAACATTTATTAAACAGGAACAACTTCCTTATATAAAGCTTCTAACTAACTTAATCGGTAGTTTAGATACTGTTAACTATAAATATACTGATATTCCAAAAGAAGTATTAAAGTACACTAATGGTATCAGTATAACACCAGAAAATTTCAGAAGTCTTGTAGACAGTGATATTTATTCACCTAAAGTAATTGCTTCTTTTACTTCACTTAATGAAAATATGGACACAAGCTTAAAATTAGTAAATGAATTATTATTAAACACAAAGTTTGATGATAAAGATAGACTTAAAACACTTTTAGCAAACCTATTAGTTGCAGCTGAAAGCGACCTATATAATTCAAGCTTAACCTATGCTAACAATGAAAATTTAGCAAAATTCTCAGATGCAGCTGCTTATACTAATGAATCAACTTTATATGGATATTATGAACTTTTAGTAGATTTAAATAAAAACTTTGATTCTAAATATGAAGAAATTGTTTCAACTTTAAAAGAAGTATCAAATAATCTTTTTATTAAAAACAATTTAGTTGTAAGTGCAACATTAGAAAATAAAAGTTATGCTTTATTTGAAAAGAACATTTCTACATTCTTAGAGAAGTTAGATACACTTAACTTAAGTCATCAACAATATAAATTCAATAATGTAGCCCCTGCAAATACAGCTTATACTTTAAGTTCTCAAGTTAATTATACTTCTCAAGTATTCAACATTAATGACCTGGGATATACTCTAAAAGCAAGCCCTGAATTACTTAGTACGATTGTTAATACATTCTTATATCAAAAAATGCGCGTTGAAGGTGGGGCTTATGGAGCTGGTCTAGGAATATCTGATAATGGAAACGTATCGCTACTCACTTTAAGAGACCCAAGAATAGCTGGTACTTTTGCAGATTTTGAAACTGTTCCACAATACTTAACTAATCTGCAACTTCCAGATGCTTACCTTGATCAATTCAAAATCAGTGCTTTAGCGGCTTATTATACTCCTACTTCTGTTTTTGATAGAGCTTCTATTGCCGATAATTGCTATTTCTTAGGCATAGACCAAGCTGCAATGCAAAAAAGAATTGATAGAATCATGAATACAACACTTGAAGATATTAGACAGTTTGGAGAAATTGTAAATGAAGGACTAAGAAGAGATTATAAATCAGTTATTGGTAACAGCTCTACTATTGAAGATGCTAATGATCTTTTCCCATTTGTTCTACCATTCATTCTTGAAAAATAACTTAAATATGCACACTAACTCACCCCATAGATTATATCTATGGGGTTTATCGTTTCTTCGTTAATTTTACAATGGTTTTATTAGGTTATTTTCTTCTATTGCTTGATTATTTAACAATTTATATAAAAAAACTTACATAAATCAAACTTATATTATTAACATTTTGTTCTATTTATAAAAAACATCACCATGTTTTTCATGATAATGTTAAATATATTATTTATTTTAATCGAAATTTCTTTTACTATAGAGTACTCATATTATAAAAAATTATAGTAATTATTTTCCGTACATTATCTTTTTTAAATCCCAATTTATAGCTTGTAACTTTTCCCTTATTTCTCTTACAGTCATATTCTCAACATCTGCTGATTTTAATCTTTGCAAATTTTCATCTAGTCTTATTATAGATTTACTTGTTTCAGATGTTACCCTATTGTCTCTGAATAAATCAATTAAAGTTTTATCCCTTAGTTCACTCATTTACTTTACCTCCTTACACTTACCAATCACAATAATTTCCTTCACACTGAAGTTTAATAAGTTTATTTATTCTATTTTCCAAAGTAGAAGTTATGAGCTTTAACTCTTTTATAGTTGTATTTTCATGATTTAATTTAATTATATCCTCTTGAATTGAGTTGATTTGTTTATATAAATTAGCTTTATGAGTATTTTCTAAATTACTGTTCATATTCTTAATAAATACCTCACCTAAACTTTTATTAATTACATCCTTCTCTGAAATTTTTTTAAAATTCTTCTCATCTAATAGCCCTGACACATCATCCAACATCTTATTTACAAATTTATCCAACTCTCCCAAAGTTAAATTTTCATTTTCAGCGTTTCTTAATTTTTGGATATTCTCATCTATTCTAATTATTGCTTGACATAATGTTGTCTTTTCTTTATTTTCAAAAAATATTTCTTTAAAGGTAGAGTTTAATATTTTTTCTTCATTAGTCATATTCATACTTCCCTTCTATTAAAACATATTTATAAATATTCTTATGTCTTCTAGTTGCAGTATTGAAATTTCTTAAATCAAAAGTGAAACATATATAATTTTCGACTTTATAACTTTTATTTCCACAACTCATTATTCTTTTATGTATTTTCTTATAAAATTATAACAGTTTTAAAGGTATTTATCTATATATTCTATCTTATTTTTAGTTATATATAACTTTTTAGAAAATTCACAATCTTTCTATGTTTTTTTATAGATATAAATATAAACATAGAAAATTTCTAAAAAAAGACCATGAAAATCTCATGGTCTTTTTCAACATACTATCTCTATTTTTGTTTCTTTACATTATATACTCTAACTATATCACACTCAGCTAATTTAATACTTGCTTCCATGTTATGAGGCTCCATTTCCAGCGCTTTCTTGAATTCCAGTCTAGCTTCCTCATATCTACCTTCTGAAACATATTCTTCACCTATTCTAATCCTCTCTTCAACTAAGACCCTTGTCCCCTTTGCGATAAATAGAATTTCTCCAGCTAATATCAGTATACACAATATAATTAAATAACTTGCGACCTTTCTCTTTTTCATAAACTCCCTCCAAATACAAAATACTAACAATCATAAATAGGATATTATACTTAGATATTATCTAATAATTAAATTCATATCCAATTATTATAATATCATACAATTATTATAATATCATACAATTATTATAACATCATACAAATAAAATAAATTAAGTTTTATTACACCAAATTTCTCATTAAATTTTCTCAATAGTGATTTACATTTTTCATTTTTAATATTGAAAAAAGACAATTATGCGCATGTTTATTTTGTACATAATTGTCTTTCAACTAATTTTACACAACTTATCTATTAATATATTCTATCCAAGAAACTCAGGATTTTCAACATGTTCTGATCTTATTGCTTTCTGTTCAATTGTAAACTGAACATTTACAACACCATTATCTAAATCACAAGAATATTTCTCGCCACAATTTTCACATTCTAAGTAATCATTATCACCTACTTTTTCTCTGTTATCAAATAGAAATGGGAGATTTTCTCTACCTTCACTCCACCCTTTAGTAATAGGTTTATCCAACTTATACGTATATAAATAAGTGGCTTCCCGTTTCATTACAAAATTATTTCCATTACATTTTCTACATACAATCGTGTCATTACTCTTCATTATCTTATCCCTCTCATAATTTAAATTATACTTTTTTATAGCATGTGTAAAAGCCTCTTTCTTTATTAACGCTCCTTAGGGATCTTCTGTACTTATTTTACCAGTTTATCCAAAAATATTTTTTTCTGATTATTAAAAGCCTCCATCAAAAATCCTGCATATTAGTTTCACTTTAAAAACTTTGTTAAAATCATCACAAGTATTTTCTACGTTTAATGCCAATATTTTATATTTCTAATAGTTAATTTTTCTCAAAAATGATGTCCTTGTAATTTTGCCATGCAAAAATTTTAATATTTTCGCAATATTACTTAATTTTTAAAATTGCTAATTGATAAATAATATCTGTCATGTTATTATAGAGGTGAAATATTTATTGCATATTGTTAAATTTTTATTTATTAAGGAGGGGTTGTTATGAAAAAGAAAATTAAAGATGTTATAGTTATAGGTTTTGCATTATTTGCTATGTTCTTCGGTGCTGGAAACCTGATATTTCCTCCTTCATTAGGAAATATGACTGGTTCAAGTTATTTACTAGCTATGATAGGGTTTATTTTAACAGGAGTAGGACTTCCATTGTTAGGTATTTTAGCTTGTGCTAATTACGATGGCCAATTCTCTAATATTACAGATAAAATAGGAACTAAGTTTTCTTTAATAGTAAATATGGCTTTAATGATTGTTTTGGGTCCATTATTGGTTATACCTAGAACTGCTGCTACTACATATGAATTAGGTGTACAACCTTTGTTTGGAGATATAAATCCATTAGTGATAATAATAATTTACTTTATTATTAATCTGTTCTTTGTTTTAAAACCATCATCTATAATTGACATTATAGGAACAGTTTTAACACCAACACTTTTAGTTATGTTATCTTCAATAATCATAAAAGGTATTGTATCTCCTTTTGGAGAAATAGCACCTAGTAAAATTGATTCAGTATTCCCATCAGCTCTCTTAGAAGGATATCAAACAATGGATGTTTTAGGTTCAGTTATATTAGCTGCCATTGTTGTTGCATCTATAAAAGCAAAGGGATATAAAAAGAAAAATGAGATTATTAATCTATCACTTAAAGCTGGACTTATCTCAGTTACAGGATTAGCCTTAATATATGGTGGATTAACTTATCTAGGAGCACAAACTTCGGCTGTTCATGAGGGTGTCTCTAGAAGCTTCTTAGTTATCACTGTTGCAAAAAGTACCTTAGGTACATTGGGGATGGTTGCTCTAGGTATCGCAGTTAGCTTAGCTTGTTTAACAACTTCCATTGGAGTATCTGCAACTGTATGTGAATATTTCTCAAATAAGTTCGAGAAATTATCTTACAAAACTTCAGCATTCATACTTACTGCTATAAGCATATTTATAGCAAGCATGGGTGTAGACAGCATAGTTAAGTTCGCAGTTCCAATTTTAGGAGTGTTATATCCTTTAGTAATTGTACTTTTATTAACTTCATTTATATATGATAAAATCGGTAAAAAGGTCATGGCTTATACAACATATACAGCTCTTACAATTGGTGTACTTAACACTTTAGCTGACCTAGCTTCAATATCTAAACTAAAAGACTTATTAAATATAATTCCACTAAATCAATTAGGATTTGGATGGGTATTACCTTCTCTCTTCGTATTTATTATCACTTTTATATTAGTTAAAAGCACTGAAACAAAAGCAACTGAGAGAGAAGTATGTACTGAGTAAAAAGTTATCCAAAGTTCAATAGAGCCATTGTTTTTTAATAAATAAAACAATGGCTTTTAATATTAAGTAATTTCAATTTCAATTTGAATAATTCTTCTATTGTAGACTTTTTTAACAGACATTTTTAACCCTCTATACTCCACCTTATCTCCTTCTAAAGGAACTCTTCCTAATGTATTAAATATATATCCTCCCAAAGAACCATAGTTCTCTTCCTCTGGAAATTCTACATTAAACAATTCTTCAATTTCCTCTAAATCAATATCACCTTTAACAATGTAATGTTTATCACTAATCTTTTCAATTAATTTAACCTCATCATCATACTCATCAAATATATCTCCAACAATTTCTTCAATTACATCTTCAATGGTAACAATTCCTTCTGTACCACCAAATTCATCTAAAATAATTGCCATATGAGTCTTTTTTTGCTTGAATTCTACTAAAAGATCACTGATTTTTTTGTTCTCTGGCACATAAAAAGCAGGTCTCATTAAAGATGATATATCAGCAGAATCATCTTCATTCATATTTACTATATCTAATATTAATAAATCCTTTGCATGAATTATCCCAATAATATTATCAATACTCTCCTTATATACAGGTATCCTAGAATGCCCGTAATCTCTTATTATTTCTAAAATTTCACACAAAGAGCTAGACTCTTCAACAGCAACAACATCTATTCTAGGTACCATTATTTCACTTACATTCATCTCATCTATATCAAAAACACCATCAATCATCTCTCTTTCCTGAGCATTGACAATTCCTTCTTCTTCTCCAACGTCTACTAATGACCTTATTTCTTCTTCTGTAACAAAGGTACTTATGTGATCTATATCTCCACCTAGAGTTTTAATAATAAAATTTGTAATGAATTTCAAAATTAATGATATTGGTTTAAATAAAAAATCTAAAAATTCTAAAAGACTGCCTACTTTAACAGCTACTTTTTCTGGATTTTGTGATGCATAGGTTTTGGGGGTAATTTCTCCGAAAATTAAAATCAATATAGTCATTATTACTGTTGTTATTATGGCAGCATTTGCTCCTGCAAAATATTCTACAGTCAATTCAGTCAATAATGCTGTAGCAGCAATATTAACAAGATTATTTCCAATAAGAATTGTAATGAGTATATTGCTTAATTTTTTCTTTAATCTTTTTAAGGTTTTTGCCCCTTTTTCATCTACTTCTTCCATTTGTTTAATCTTAGCAATACTCATTCCCATTATGGAGGTTTCAGCACTGGAAAACATTCCAGAGAGTATTAATAAAAGAATTAATAGTCCTAATTTTACATATAATATTTTTGGCAAAATAAAACCTCCTCAAAAACTATCTTTACTAAATATTTTTCTTTTATAAACACTTATTTATTCAAAAACCTTATTTGCCAATTACAAAACCGTACTGAAATGCCTCAGTACGGTTTTTATATAAAATATATGAACTATATATGTTTAAAACTTAATTCCCAAATAATATTAATAATATAAAAATATAATAGCGGTTATTAATTTTCTCTACCCTCTCCAATAAAAGCAAGGGAAATCATATCAGGTCCTACATGGGACGCAATAGTTGAACAAAGTTCTGTTACAATAACTTTTTTCAATTTTAAGTGCTTATTAATATATTTTTCAATTTTTATTGCATCATTTAAACAATCCCCATGACCAATAACAACAATAGTCTCTTCTGGATTTGTCATATGTTCTACTAACTTATCATAAATAAACTTCATTGATTTCTTTCTACCTCTTACAGATGTGTACGGCTTTAACTCTCCCTGATCATCAACCGTAAGAATAGGTTTTACATTTAATATTGTTCCTACAGCTGCTTTAGTAGCAGATAAACGCCCACCTTTTTTTAGAAAATTTAAATCATTCACAGCAAACCAGTGATTTGATTTCATTTTATTCTCTTGTATCCATTTTATAA
This sequence comes from Oceanirhabdus sp. W0125-5, assembly GCF_027938815.1. Lineage (GTDB taxonomy): Bacteria > Bacillota > Clostridia > Clostridiales > Clostridiaceae > Oceanirhabdus. Next base: position 2,217,865 of record NZ_CP115913.1, on the reverse strand, counting down.
CCTCTTCTTTAGAATGACCTTTTCTAATCATTTCTACAGCATGGATAACCAATACACCTTCTCCAACAGATGCGGATTTTGTATCAATAACAGTTATATCTGCATCAGGATGTTCTTCTAAAAACATCTCCTTTGCCATCACTGCATTATTAAATGTACCACTTAATCCTGAAGTGAACCCTAAGTAGATTAATGAATATCCTTTTTCATGATGTTTTTTGAATTTTTCTAAAAAGCTATATGAGTTGATTGCAGCAGTTTTGGGCATAATTCCTTGTCTTAGATATCCATAAAATTCCTTGTGACTTAGAGTTTTACCAAAGTCATCATAATAATCTTTTCCATCGATGTTTACACTCATACCTATAGTATCAATTATATTAAGATTATTCTCAATAAACTCCAATGGAAGATCACTACAAGAATCAACAAGAAGCATAATACTCACATTTAAAACCCCCTTTACAATATTTGATTAAATAAATAATGGAAACCCATCTTAAATTTATCTTCATATTAAAAATTATAATTTAAATAAAGATTTTAGTAAACAAATATATGCGTTTTTCATATTTTATTAATAATTTTGTTTAAATTCTAAAAAAAGACCTCATTTCACAAATTTATGAAATGAGGTTCCTTTGATATTCTACATTACTATTTGATTTTCAGTTCCATCAACTCTTATCTTATAAATCAAATTACCAAAAATTTTCTTGTAATATATCCAACCATCCATCATATTAATTACTTCTACTCTTTCTTCAACTATTAACTCATTAATAGTGCCATCTGTCTTTAGTTTATATATATACTCACCAAACTGATAATTTATCCACTCGCCATATATACTTAAATGTTTAGGCTCAGAGTTCATACGACTCAATAAAAGCTGTTTTTCACTTCCATCAACTTTTACCTTCAATAAATCATAGTCATTATAGTTTCTTTGAATGACATACACCCAGTCTCCTACAAGGTGGTATTCAATTATTTCTTTTTTATATCCACCAGTTAATTCCTTTTGTTCCGTTCCATCTTTTCTCGCCATATATAAAGCATCTCTTACCTCATAATATACAAAATCACCTTTAACCTTTAAATATATAGTATCTTTATTAACTAATTCTGTTTTTCCAGTGCCATCAATTCTGATTTTATAAAGATGTCTGTTATACTCGTCATTGATGAAATATATCCACCCATCATCAATCTTCATTTCTCTAACATCCCCATCCCCTAATAATGTCTTCTCAGTACCATCAGTTTTCATTTTACTGATTCTATCATCAGGGTTAATATAATATATCCATTCTCCACTGAATTGATAATCCCAGAAAGTATAATCATCGTTTAATTTTATTATATCTTTTCCATCAGTTGTCATTTTATATAAACTCTTAGAAACTCCAATGTTCGGTGCTGAACCATATGCGAAGTATATACAACCATCTTTTATTTCATAAATTATTATCTCTTTATCGCTTACCCTTGCTCTACCTGAACCATCTTCTCTAATTTTGTATATCTTTTTTTCATCATAAATATTCTTGTAATATACCCAGTCCCCATCTATATATATAACTTCTCCAGAGACCGTATTATCATTCTCAACAACATTTACTTTATACGTAGCCTTATGGTCATATGCTATTACTCTATAGCTATTTATGGGATATCCATTAATTATATATTCACCAGGCTTATTGATATCTAAATTTTCATATTCCCAAGCTATCTCTACTTCTCTTTCACTTCCATCACTCATAATAACCTTCAACTTTTTGGGAAGACCAGCACTACCACCTCTAGGAATTGTTAATTCAAATGAATCATCAACAAAATGGTCAATTTCAATAACATTGAACTTAATTATCTGTTTCCCATCAAATCCTTCAATTGTACCCTCAGCAGTATATACACCTGGCTTATCAAATTCAATTTCAGTTGGATTCCAAGTAAGTCCACTGTATAATTTTTCATCACCATTCTCCAAAATCACAGGTACATAACTAATGTAACTCAAATTAACTCTTGAAGTATCAAACAAAGAAACTGTCTTTTCTATAACTCCTTTAAACTGATCAATTCCAAGTACAGTTACTTTTAGCTTTATTTTTTCACTATATCCTTTAACTGTCCCCTCAATGTTATATATCCCTGGTACTTTAGTATCAACTTCACTTCCTTCCTCCCAAGTAACCCAGCGCTTCCTAGTTATCCCATCCATCATTTCTACTTCTACACTTGTTGGAAGTGAGTAATAATGATTCATAGCAATTGTTGTTTCAAGGTCTTTAATATTTTTAATTTCTACACCAAAGACAATTTCATTGTATCCATCTGTCAAACCTGTGTATAACCTATAATCATCTTCACCATCTAAATAATAAAAATTATCTCCTGCAACTTGAATATTCACCGACTCCATAGTTGTCATTCTACTGTTATCTGTTCCATCTATCCTCATTTTATAAATCCCATTAAGATAAGTTACATTATAATAATAAATATATCCATCGTTTATATTTAAGTATAGTGCAGAATCATCACTTACTTTTATATTTTCAGTCCCATCGGTTTTCATCTTATAAATCTTATAATTCTCAGTTTTGTTTGCATAGTATATATAACCATCATATACATTGATAAATGCAGCCTCATCTTCTCCAAGCTTTGTTCTATCTGTTCCATCAATTTTGATTTTATAAGGCTTATTGTTATCACTGATATTAGTATAGTAAACATACTCCCCATCAACATTTAAATTTAATGAAGTATCATCATTTAATTTTGTTCTTTGTCCACCATTTAAATTAATTTTGTAAAGCTTGTATTCATCTGAAGCATTAGCATAATAAATCCATCCATTCTTTACAGTAACTTGTTCACTTACATCATAATTTAACATACTTATCAATGACCCATCGGTTTTAAGCTTGTAAATTGTTCCATGGCCATTCTCTGAAAAGTTAGCATAATATATCCATTCATCAACAACATTTATATACAATGCAGTATAATCAATCATCTTAACTATTTCTTCTGTGTCTTTATTATACTTATAAAGCTTTCCTTCATCAGAAATATTGTGGTAATATATCCAATTATCTTTTTCAGCAACTAATCCCATATTTATGATATTACCTGAAGTGTTTCCTGTTCCATTCTTTACATTCACAGAAGCCTTAACTTTTTTATCATATCCTAACACAGATCCTTCATAACTAAAAGTCCCCTCTACAGCTGTATTAGGTTGAGAGTCCCACTGAACAAACTTATTTTGAATTGAACCATCTTCCATATTAACTGGAATTCTCTTAGGTAATTTATGATCTGTATTCATCCAAGCAAATTCCTCAATGTCATCAACATTTATCACTTCATTAATCTCAGTTGTAACATTAATTAGCTTAAGTTTCCAACCATCATATTTTCTGCTTGAATTACTTTCTCTACTCCAGATATCTACTAAATAAGTTCCCTCTGGAACATTACTTAGATCATACTCAACTTTCTCACTGTATTCAGTAAGATTTGTTAACCATTTATTGTTATCAACATCATACAAATGAAGTTTATATTGAGTATCTTTTGTTTCTGATTCTACTCCTTCAATAACTAAATTATCATTCTTTTTAAACTCAATTTTATTTGTTATCATGTCACCATTTAATGTCGTATTTGAACTATCCATAACAGTTATCATAAAAGGATAAGCATTGTCATAATCACCATAAGAATTTTGATATTTCCCTTTATACCCTACACGTCTAACTCTTATGGCAAATCGGTAATATCCTGCTTTAAGATTCAAATTAGTTAAATCCACTTTAACTGGCTTATTATATTTTGCTGGCGCAGTCCATCCATCAATCATATATTGATCATTAATAATTTCCCATTTATCTCCCATCTGTTCTTTATTAGTATAGAAAAGTTGATATTGTACTTCTCCATCAAAATTCTTAGATGATATATAGAACTCATTTTCATCTCCAACCACAAAAGGAGAATGTTCTAATCCAACAATCGCAACCTTAGGAAGCTGTTCTTCTTTTACCTCAATAATTTTAAGCTTCCATCCATCATATTTATTGATGGAATCACTCCTTCTCCCCCATATATCAACCAAGTACTTTCCTGGTTTTAAAGTCTGAAGATTGTATTCTGTTTTAGAACTATATTCAGTTAAATTTCCAAGCCATCTGCTATTCTTAATATCATATATGTGAAGTTTATACTCAGTATCTTCTTCCGCTCCTTCAACTCCATCAATGATTAATTTTTCATAGTTTTCATATTCTGTTTTATCTGTTATCATGTTACCATTTAAATTAATATCAGCTTTTTCTTTAACTGTTATCATAAATGGATAAGCATTATCATAATCTCCATAAGAGTTTTCATACTTACCTTTATATCCAACTCTTCTAACTCTTATGGCAAATCTATAATATGAAGGTTTTAAATTTAACTTTGTTAATTTAACTTTAACTGCTTCATTTGCATTTGATGGTTTTGTCCATCCATTTACCATATCCTCATTCTCAATAAGTGCCCACTTATCACCCATCAACTCTTTAGAAGTATAAAAAAGTTGATACTGTACTTCACCACTAAAGTTCTTTGAAGAAATATAAAACTCATTTTCATCGCCTTCAACGAAAGGGGAATGTTCTAAACCTACAATTGCGATTCTAGGTAAACTTTCTGCTGCTTCTACTTTCTCATATTCCCCACTAAATAGATATAATCCACTTAATAATAAAAATACACCTAAAAAAATAAAAAGCCTGCAATTACAAACCTTTTTCTTCATTTAATTCCTCCTATTTTGTGTTTTTTATATGCATATATAATATATTGTCTTTTATCCTTTACTTATCTTAACAAAAAAAATTTCAAACTTATATGATATGTTCATGGTACAAAATATATAAATAGGACATACTGGAATTGTTTTAAAACTGGTGATAAATATAGATAAAAAAAGTTCCATACCATAATTCTTTTAATAAAAAAAGATGTTGATTGTGCAAGCTACTCCTTGCATCATCAACATCTAATGATTTTATACTTAATCTTTTATTCAGTTCTTTACTATTAATCTTCTATCCAAATATCATTAAATTTCACAACATTTAATGGATGAACCTTTAACCCCTTAATATTATTACCATGAGTATAAGAGCTGCATATTGTAGATAAGAAAATCCATGGTGAATCATCAATAATCTTACTTTCAATATCATTCATCAACTCATTATATTTATATGGATTTTTAGTTTTTCTAGCTTGTTCTAGCATTTGAACAATCTCTTGATTATGATATTTACCAAAATTCATAGCACTGTCTTTATCAATTAACGGTTGAATGAAATTGTCTGGAGTACCTGAATCCCCAACCCATCCATAAAGGAATATATCACAATTACTGTTAGAAGAACTTTCTTTAAAATAATTCCCATTAACCTTAAAAGTTTTTACCTGAATTCCAATTTCTTTTAAATTATCTTTTAGAATTTCAGCAATCTTTTCGTGATTTTTAGCACCTGAAGAAACCGACATTGTTAATGTTCCAGAATTTATCCCACTAGATTTCATAAGTTCTTTTGCCTTCATTAAATTTCTATCATAAGCTTTTGATCTATAGCTTGTTAAGCTATTTGGGAATGCCCCTCTTGAAACAATCTCCATTTCACCAAATACCTCTTTAACAATTCTATCTCTATCAACACAATAATTAATAGCTTGTCTAACTGCTTTATTATGAACAACAGGATTTGAATTCTTAAAATTCATAGCTAAGAATCTAGCACCTACACATTGGATTTTTTCTGGTCTATAACCTTCATTCTTTATCTTTTCAATATTATTTTTGTGTACATCTATGTAATCCAATTCCCCTGCAACGAATTTATCTACTGCATTCTCTACTTTAAAATAAATTTCTATTCTATCAATTAAAGCTTTCCCTAATGAATATTCATCAAATTTCTCTAAAATCAACCCATCTTCTGTTTTAGAAACAAATTTAAATGAACCCGCTCCAATTAAACCAATATCCTTAGAATCGACCTCTTCCTTAGGTAAAATTGAACAACTGCAATGAGCTAAATTATTTATAAACATATTGTACGCATATTTCAATCTAATTTTAATATTATATTTTCCTTCAACTCTAATTCCAGAAACTGAAGATGTTCTACCAGCAAAATACTCATCTGCGCCATCTATCATTTCTAAAAACCATCTGTTTGGAGAATTAAGTTTTTTGCTAAGAAGCCTCTCAAAAGAGAACTTAACATCATCAGCAGTTATATTTCTACCATTATGAAATTTCATATCTCTTCTTAAATTAAAATTCCATGTCAAATTATCTTCTTCAACATGCCACGTTCTTGCAATTGCTCCTACTACCTCTGTACCTATCCCAAATTGTGCTAATCCCAAATGAAGTGCTGAACTAATTTTTGTTGATTCAACATCTGTAATCATAGCTGGATCAAAAGTACTTGGCTTACCTAATCCTATTCTAAATCTACTTATTTCATTGGATAAATCATTAACATTTTCTTCAGACATTTCATTAAGATTTATTATTGCTGACTCAAGAATATTAAGTACTGCCTTCTGCTTGTCCGCATTTATTGAAATATTTTCATTAAATACCTTAACCATGTCAGAAACTTTAACCATATCATCAATAACTGTTAACATATACTGGTTTTTATCAGCCTGCTCACTCATAACTTGATTTATCTGATTAGAGATATGTTTTGACTTTTCTATTGAGGTCATTATATCACCAAAAGCTATCCCTGATTTTTCAACAGCCAACGTACTTTCCTCTACAGTTTCAACACCTTTTTCAACAATACCTAATGTTTCTTTAGTAACATAAGCCATTTCATCTATTATATTGTTAATACTATCAGCTGAATCTGAGCTACTATTCGCTAGCTTCTTAACTTCTTGTGCTACAATAGTAAAGCCTTTTCCAGCTTCTCCTGCTTTTGCAGCTTCAATATTAGCATTTAATGATAATAAATGAGTAGTTTTTGATATTTGCTTTATAATATCAACAATTCCTTTAATCTCATTAGATTTTTCAGAAAGCTTATTCATTGCTTCACTCATATTTTCAACTGTATGCTTAATATTAAGAAAGCTCTCCATTATAGCATCTAGAGATTTCTTTCCTTCTTCAGCTTTACTTAACGATTCTTCTACAACTCCCATAGATTCTTCCACACTAGCACATACTTCTTGAGAAAATGCTCCAACTTCTGCTGAAACATTAATAGTTTTATCAATATTTTCCGTATGTTTGTCCATCTGTACATTTATTTCTTCAACAGATTTTAAGAGAACCTCAGTACTTTCTATCGCATCTTCAGCTTCCTTTAATATTCTTTCAGTCAATATACTTTGACTTTTCTGTTTATTAATTAATTTTCTTAGTCTATTATTTCTATCTTCCAATTCTTTAACATTAACATTCTCTAATATTGGATCTTTTTTTTCATTTTTGCTCTTTTTAAATTTGATTATACCCATTTTTCTTTCACCCCCACGAAATGTTTATTTAACTATATACACTAAATTAAAATCAAAATTTGAAATATATTAAAAGATAACTTCATTAATTGTTTATATATGTAAATTAATATTTTTCTTAAGAACATTTTACCACAATTATCATTATTAGAAAACTCAGTCTGACATTTAAAGGCACAATTTTATTAAAAAGTTTTAATTTCCAAAGTTTTAGACACTCTAAACATATATGAATTTTTGTGAATAATAAAATAAAAATGAGATAGTTTTATATCTATCTCATAATATCAATTACATATTAACTTTATCATCTTCAGACATATACCAATATGAATGCAAACCCGAAAGCTGAGTAATTGAATTTTTAGGCATTTGAGTTGCAGCATTAAAAACATTTAAAAAATCACCTATTCCCATCATTAAACTAAAAGTCGCAAAACTTAAAACAATCTTTGAGATTATCGCAAACTCTTCAGGAATAAAAATCCATAATATTAGGGGTATAAATCCAAAAATCATGTTTGGTAATAAACTTAAAAAAATAAACCTTGCTTTTGAAGTTGGGCTTGTAGAGAAAACAAATGCCATCATATTTTTCACAGAATACCAAACCTCAACTTCTGCATCCTTCGGGAATGCTATAGCATGTAAAAATTCGTGAGGTATAATCATCAAGTATGCTAATAATATCCCCCATAGGTTAAACATATCAAAAATACCAACGTTTCCACCTAACTTCCTTTTAATATAAATAGCAATTCCTATAATAACAATTACAGGAATAATAAATAAACTAGCTACTAAATTCACCTTAGCAAGAGTTTCAGGTTCTTTAAATTTTATTGCATTATCTGGTAGATTTCCACTTGATAATTGCTCTTCATTATCAAACTTACCTTTCCAAATCAATTTCATAATCATTTTCCTCCTATGGCATCAATTTTTCGCTTATAATTTCATTATCATCATAGCTTATCCAATCACTCCAACTTCCTAAATAAAGAATAGGCTTCAATCCAATCTCACTCATCAATAGAACATTTACACATGCACTAACACCTGACCCACAATGAACAATTATTTTTTTATAATCGTTCAATTCTTCAAATCTTTCTTTTAATATATTTAAATCTTTTATCTTTATTCCATTAAAGTTATCTCTCCAAAAATAATTTATAGCCCCAGGTATATGACCCGCTTTCTTATCTAGTGGTTCTTCTAAACCTAAATATCGCTCCCTTGATCTAGAATCTACTATTATTGACTCTTCTTTATTAAAATTTTCTCTCACATATTCTTTATCACAAATCAATTTAGAGTTAATATTCATTCTAATACCTTTAGATTCTTTTGGCTTACTCACCATTTCAGTTACAGGAAGTTTTCTTTCAATCCATGTACTAAATCCTCCATTAAGTACATAAGCATCTTTTATACCAATATATTTCAACATGAACCAAAGTCTAGATGCTGGTGCTAATTCTCCATCATCGTAAATAACTACAACTTTTTCATCATCAACTCCTGAGTTTTCTATCATCTTCACAAACCCATTTAAAGAAGGTAACGGATGTCTTCCCCCATGTTCTTTTACTTCTCCAATCAAATCCTTTAAATCTATGTATATAGCATTATTTATATGAGACTTAATATATTCATTTAATCCATATTGTTGCTCCTTCATACCAAATCTACAATCTAAAATAACTAAATTTTCATTATTTAAATTTTCAGCTAACCAATCTATAGTTACTATGTTTTTCACTTTAATTTCCTCCTATGCAGCATTTAATGATTGATCACAATAAATGCAGAACAAAAATTTAATTTTTTAAAACTTTTTTTACATTATTAAAGTGTTCCATACCAATACTACCATTTCTAAGATAAGTATGAGCATCACTAATAGAAAACCAATTAATTTTATCTACTTCTCCTGAAATTCTAAATTCATTTTTTTTTACATAAGCAATATATCCTAACATTAATAAATTACGTTTTGAATGATAATAGCTTGAAATATATTTGTATTTTATAACCTTCAACCCTGTTTCTTCTTTAACTTCTCTAATTGCACATCCTTCTGCTGTTTCGCCCTGCTGAATAAATCCAGCTACTAATACCCAATTAGTTGAAGAAACATACTCTTGTCTTAATAAAGCAATTTCTTTATTATCATTTATAACTGCAATCAAAACACATGGTTTAGAGAATTTAAAATAAGGAGTATTGCACTCCTCACAAAATGGAACAAGTCCCTCATCACCAATTTCTCTATGAGTTAATTTTTTTCCACATTTTTGACAAAATTTAATTTCCATACTAACCACCCTTTAACTCGTATAGAAATATAATAGTTCTACGAGTAGTAATATTCACTATCTAATCACTTAAATTTCAAGCATATTATAACATATAGTACAATATATACCTAATAGTTTCTCTCTCTTATTTTACAATTCTTTATATGTAATTAATACATTTGAAAAAGCTACCAAAATTAAACTTTGATAGCTTTTTCAATATACTATAAGTATTCTTCTAAGAATTTTTCCATTTCTTTGTACATCTCTATAACATTTTCTTCATTACTGAATCCATGCCCCTCATTGTCTTTCACCAAATATTTAACTTCCACACCTCTATTTCTTAAGGATTCTACAACTCCATCTGATTGATCCTGCGGAACTCTTGGATCATTTGCACCTTGAACTATAAATAAAGGACTCTTTATTTTATCAACATGAAACACTGGAGACACTTCTCTCAATAACTCCTTATCCTCTTCTGGATCTCCCATCTTCTCATACATCATTTTTCTTAATGCCTCCCAATAAGGTGGCATATCCTGAAGCAATGTAAAAATATTTGATGGTCCAACTACATCTACAGCGCAAGCATATAAATCAGGTGTAAATGTAACTCCAGCTAAAGCAGCATACCCTCCATAGGATACTCCGTAAATCGCAATTTTTTTAGGATCTGCAACCCCTTCATTTATAAGCCAATTCACTCCATCAGTAATATCATTTTGCATATCTTTTCCCCACTGCTTAAAGCTAGCCTCTAAGAACTTTCTTCCATATCCAGTAGAACCCCTAAAATTTATTTGAAGAACACCATAACCTCTATTAGCTAAAAATTGTGTTACATAATTAAATCCCCATATATCTCTGTACCAAGGTCCTCCATGTGGATTAATAACTATTGGTAAGTTCTTTGGTTCAACTCCTTTTGGCAATGTTAAATACCCTGGAATTATAAAGCCATCTCTTGCTTTAAATTTAATTGGTTTCATCTCACACAATTCATCTTCATTAAGCCATGGTCTTTTATCACATAATTTTATAAGCACATCACACTTTACATCATATAGATAATATGCTCCTGAATTTATGTCACTATATGCATGTATAATCATTTTACTCTCATCTATACTCATATTTTCATATGATATGCTGAGACCTTTTAGTTTCTCTTGAATCTTACTATGAATTCTGACTCTATTTTGATCTATAAAATGAATATACTCTTTATCTGTAGTATATTTAACTCCTACAACCTTCTTATAAAAATCTGATTTTAAGACTTGAGTAACATCAACGTCTTCATGTTCAAATAATAAGTTAATATTTTCTTTTGTTTTTGGATTAAACTCATATATAGCTGACTTGTCCCTTCCAATAGTAGATGAAACATATAAATTCTTATTATCAGAACTAAAGCATATTGGTGATATAGGTTCTCTAAAGTCACTTTCAAGTACTAACTTAAATTCTTCATCTACAGACTCTCTATATAATATTTTAGTTGAAGTTCCATCATAGCATGAAGCCGCTCTTACTTCTCCGTTATAATCTACTACCCATTCGGTAACCCCACCTGGATTTTCAGCTACCATTTTCAAATCACCTGTGTATACATTGATACTATAAACATCAAACATCCTTTTATCTCTTTTATTTAAAAGTATTAATATTTCTTCATTGATACCTCTTAAACCATCTAGAATTTCTGCTCTTACTCCATCAAAAGGAGTTAATTCCATAAAATTTTCCCCATTAATATCAACTGCATATAATCTATAGTTTTCATCTCCACCTTTATCTTTCATATATACTATGCGATTATCATTAGCCCAAATATACATAGATATATTTCTATCTAAGGAATTTGTTATTCTTACCTCTTCCTTATCTTTAATTGATTGAATATGTAGATTAAGTCTTTTTTTATAAGGCTTTACAAATGAAATATTATTTCCATTTGGAGATAATTTAAAAAATAGTTTTTCCGGTTTTCTCAAAAAGTCTTCAATTGGTATTTTTCTAATTAAGCTTTTATTACTCATACTTGTCCCTCCTATATATCCCATTACTTTTATTGTACATATTGGTTTTATTGTTATATATTAACACATAAAATTCTTTTTAACAAAACAAGCCATAAACAAAATATTGTTTATGACTTGATATAATGATTAACCATATAATTAACTATTGATTATCTTTTCTACATAACTGCTGCTCCATTTTCCACATCTATCTCCAAAACAGCCTAAAGTTGCATTCTCATCATTAATCATTACAACCTCACATCCATTAGAGCATCCTTTACACTCGAAGGATTTTGTTTTAATCTCCATATCAGCTACATTAAAGCCTTTAAAGTTTGTGTACTTTCTCTCTTTTACTTTCTCTTTAGCTAGAATTGCTGACCCTAATGCTCCCATTACCTTATGGTACTTTGGAACAAACACTTTACATCCTAATGCTTCTTCAAATGCAGCTACCATTCCTTTGTTAGTAGCAACTCCTCCTTGGAAGAATATTTTAGATTGTATGTTTTTCCCTTTACCTACATTACTCAAATAATTTCTTACAAGAGCATCGCATAATCCTTTAATTATATCTGATTTATCATACCCAAGTTGCTGCTTATGAATCATATCTGATTCAGCAAAAACAGCACATCTTCCAGCTATTCTCACTGAATTATTTGACTGAACCGCATAATCTCCAAACTCTTCAATTGGTATTCCAAGTCTTTCTGCCTGTCTGTCTAAAAATGACCCTGTTCCTGCTGCACATACTGTGTTCATTGCAAAATCGGACACTATTCCTCTATTTAAAATAATTATTTTAGAGTCTTGCCCACCAATCTCTATAATTGTACTAACATCTTTATCAATTTCTAATGCAGCCACTGAATGAGTTGTAATTTCATTTTTAACTATATCTGCTCCAATCAAGTATGAAGCGATATGCCTTCCACTGCCAGTTGTTCCAGCCGCTTGAATTTGTTTATCACTATATTTTTCCTTTAAAGTTTTAAAAGCATTTTGAACAGCATTTATTGGACTCCCTTTTGTTCTAATATAAATTTGTTCAATAACAGTATTGTTTTCATCTATTAATACTACATCTGTACTAACCGAGCCTACATCAACTCCCATATAATACATCCGCTTTCTTCCTCCTCTCAAGCATATCTAAAAATGCTTCAATTCTTGTAATATATCCTGCTTCTCCTGTCATCTCATCAATTACTAGTGTAAGAATTGGAAAATCCTTATCTTTAGAGATTGTTGGAAGTATTGCTTTACTAACTATCTCAGGCATACACCCCATAGGAAATAACTGTATTGCTCCATCAAGTCCGCTTTTTTGTCCTAGAACAGTCTCTCCTATACATTCTCTAGCATGCCCCCCAATGTAATAGGGCAAATACTTAAGGGATGCTCTTCTAATATCTAATGAATTCAACTTAAAACTCTTAGTAAGCAAGTCTTTAACCCACCAGCTTGGTGTTAAAGCTCTTTTAGTACAAACTCCAAAATCCATTAATCTATCTTCTATATAAAGATTTGAAAAAGGTTCTATTACAGTATATATTTCACCAATAATCCCAACCTTAATTGGTTCTTTATTTTTATCAATTTTTACATTGTTTATCTTCTTCTTATATTCTCTTAATATGCTAATTAATTCATCAACACCATTACTGTGTAATGCCTTATCCTTGTATTCTTTTAGGAGCCTTTTACATTCTCCTCTATTAATTTCATACCCTACTAACTCATGAGCTTTAGCATCAATACCGTCGCAAAGATTTATAACTGTAAGACCATTTTTAATAGCTCTCATCTTTTCAATCTTACTTTTTTTGCTATGTGAGGTTATTTTACTTATTCTATCTAAAAACTCCTTAACACCAACATCTTTAGGAGCATCTAACATAACAAAATCAACATCATAACCTAATCTCTTAATTAGATTCATCTGCAGTTCCCCATATTCTCCAAACCTACAAGGCCCACAACTTCCAACAATAATTACAGTATCTGCGCCCCTTTCAATACTCTCAATATAATTCCCTATCATTATTTTAAAGGGCAAACATATTTCCTCCGGGGAATGTTTCACCCCAACATCAAGCGCTTTTCTATTATTCAGTTCAGGAATTACATATTCAACTCCTAAAGTATCGAATACAGCTTTAGCTGCAATATATATATTACCCATGTGTGGAAATGTTACCTTCAATTCTATTTCTCCTTTCCATCATATCAACAAAAGCCTCTATTCTTGTATCAAATCCAGCTTCACCACTATGCTCATCAGTTTTTAATATAAGCATTGGAATATCCAAGTTATTATGTTGTATAAGTTCAATAATCACAGAATCTATTCCACAAGCGAAGGATGACAAATAGATGATTCCATCAATCTCTTCATTTTTACTTAAGTGAAGTGCTGTGCCATATGAATCTCTTACAAATGACCAGAATGGTTTCTTATATAGCTTATTTACCTCAATATCTTTATGCTCGTCTTCAATATGCTCTTCTGTTATTACCCCAACACCTAATTTATTTAATTTTTTAACAAGATTCATATTTATATATTTATCATATATAGAATATGGATGACCTATTAATAATACGCTCTTTTTGTAACCATCATCATTTATTCCAACCTCTAGGTCATTTTGAGCCATTAAAGCCTTACTAAATGCTTTTTTTATTTTTAAAACATTTGGCGTTACTCTTCTCCCTGCTTGCAATGCCCACTTTCTTAAATTCTTATCACTATCTGCATACATTGGTACCCCGATAATTTCTGGCATATCTGTTATTGAATTAACAACCATTTCTGGAAGTCCACAAAACTTTGGACATATGAATTCTTTCTCTCTTATTCTCATTATTCTTGGAATTAAGAGAATATCGCATTTATCTTTGATTGATGCTACATGACCATGAAAAACTTTTATAGGCAAACAAGCCTCATCTACACAACATTTTACCCCTTCATTTAATATAGCTTTATTAGTATCCTCTGATACAACAATTTCTGCTCCTAACTCTAAAAAAAACGTCTCCATAAAAGGATGATATTTATAATAGAGCAACCCTTTAGGTATTCCAATTTTCATTTACTTCTCTCCTTTGCTAATATCAACCATCTTTTATTATTAACTAAAAAGTTTATAATATTCCTAGAGACAATCTATAATTATTTTACAAAATAAAAGCAGATCAACCTAATGACCTGCTTTTGTATTTATTACACTCTTTTCTTCCTCAATCTATCTAATGCAGTATATATTACTGGAATAATTATTAATGTAAGTAAGGTGGCGTATATTAATCCACCAATAGCTGTAATTGCCATAGGCTGCATCATTTCTGCATTTTCTCCCACACCTAATGCCATGGTTGATAAAGCAATAATAGTAGTTAAAGCTGTCATAATGATTGGTCTAAACCTTGTATTACCTGCTTCTATAACAGCATCATACGTGGATTTTCCTTCTTCTTTTAGTTGATTTATATAATCCACAATTACAATCCCATTATTAACAACAATCCCTGCAAGTATAATGAGACCTATTAAAGCAACAACACTTACTGGTGTATTAGTAATAAATAATCCTAAGAAACCACCTGTAAAGGCTAAAGGTATGCTAAACATAACTATAAATGGATATAGTAATGATTGAAATTGAGATGCCATTACCATATAAATTAAAACAATAGCTAATAACAATGCATATAGTAACATTGTAAATGATTTTCTAATTTCCTCTTGTTCCCCTTGTAATTCTACAGTAAAACCTTCTTCAACATCATAGTCATTAATTTTCTCTTCAATATCATTTCCTACTAAACCTACATTATAACCATCTTTAATTTTAGCAGTTACAGTAATATACCTTGTCTGCCCATGTCTTCTAATAGATGCATATCCTTTTTCTATACCTACCGTTGCTACATCTGACACCTTCACTTTCGTACCCATAGGTGGTTCAATTGTTAAGTTCTTAATTCCTTCAATGTCCATTTCCTCTTTACTAGAGATATCATCATAGACACTAATATCATACTCCTGACCATTTAAGGCAAGTTTAGATATTTTATTATCTTCACTTATAGCATCCTTAACTGCCATAAAAACTTGAGCATTAGTTAATCCCTTTTCTATACTCTTTTCTCTATCTACAGTTATTTTTAATTCAGGAGAGGTCTTTGAAATACCATTATTTATTTCTGTTGTTCCTTCTGTAGATTCAACAAGCCCAGCAATATCTTTTGCAATATTCTCTAATTTCTTAACATCGTATCCTTTAACCATAATTGATATACCAGAGCCGCCCATACCTCCCATATTCATACCCGCTTCAGAAACACTAACTTCACATTCAAGATTAGCAGTAGCTTCTCTTATTTCCTGTGCAATTTCTTTAGTTGTTCTACTTCTGTCTTTTGCTAAAAGTACATTCATACTTGCTGAGTCACTTCCACGCATCATAGCAAACATCATATCTCCACCAAGAGATGCACCTACTGTATCAACATCTTCAATTCCACCTATTATCTCACTTAGCTTATCAAGCATTTGTGCTGCATCTTCAAACTCTGATCCAACAGGCATTGTAACATCTATCATTATCTGTCCTTGATCAGACTCGGGGAAGAACTCGGCTCCAATCTTTAATGACCCATAAATACTTCCTATGAATAGCACTAAAGCTAATAAAATCACTGTTATTTTATGCTTAAGAGAAAACTTAAGCATCCTTGTATATACTTTCTTAATCCCATCTAGTACTCTATGTTGTTTATTAATTTGTGAGTTCTTCATGATTTTTGAAGCCATCATAGGTACTAGGGTTAATGCAATAATCAAACTTGCAATAAGTGAGAAGGAAATTGTTAATGCCATTTCTTTAAAAATCTCTGCTGTTATACCCTTCATAAATATAACTGGTGCAAATACTGAAACAGTTGTCAATGTTGAAGCAGTAATAGCCCCAGCAACTTGGTGTGCCCCTTTAATAGCAGCTTCTTTTGCACTTACCCCTTCATTTCTAAGTCTATATATATTTTCAATAACAACAATTGAATTATCTACAAGCATACCAATACCAAGAGCAAGCCCTCCCATTGAGATAATATTTAAAGTCATCTTCGAGAAATAAATCATTATGAAAGCCGACATAACGCTTATAGGTATTGCCAGGGCAATAATAATTGTTGGTTTTAAATCTCTTAAAAAGATGAATAATATTATTACAGCAAGTATAGCTCCATATAATAAATTATTAGTTACTGATCTAACTGAGTCATTGATATAATCAGCTTGATTCATCAACATAACAGTTTCAACATTTTCAAACTCCTCATTAATCTTAGCAAGTTCTTCTTCTACTAGTTCCGCAACATCTGTGGTAGCATAATTGTTTTGCTTTTGAATAGATATCATTACTGCATCTATGCCATTTACCTTTGAATAAGATTCTTCAGATATATCTACCATATTAATATCAGCCACATCCTGTAGAGTAATTGTTATTAATGGATTTGACATAATAGGAAGTGTCTTAAGTTCTTCTAAGTCCTTTAATTTATCTCCAACTCGTACAAGATAATCTGTCCCTTCTTGATTAATGTAACCTGTAGGCATACTGAAATTTTGACCTTTAAGTATCCCTGATATCATTTCTTCTGTAATTTTTATTTTTGGAGAAGTAGCTCCTGTAGGAAGAGATTGGCTAATTTTTTGATTTAATGATTCAATTTTCTCATTGTTTAACTTAACTTGTATTTCATTTTTGGCAGTACCTGTTAATGTTACAGAGGCTACCCCTGGAATCCTTTCAATACGAGGAACAATTACACTCTCAAACCAAAAGGTTAACTCTGAAATTTCTTTATCCATAACTGATAAAGAAAAATTCATAATTGGCATCATATCAGGATTTATTTTCAATATCATTGGATTTCCAACTTCACTAGGCATATACGTAGTAATCATATCAAGCTTTTCCCGTATCTCAACTAATGCTGAATCCATATTTGTATCTTCATTAAACTCAAGAATTACCATAGACATATTCTCTTGAGAAATGGACTGTACATTTTTAATATTACTTACCGTAGCCATAGAATTCTCTATGGGTTTTGTAATCATCTGTTCTATAGTTTCTGGACTTGCTCCAAAATATGATGTAGAAACTACAGCATATGGTAGATTAATACTTGGAAGTAAATCTGTAGTAAGATTTGCTAATGAAACAAATCCAAGAATAATAACAATCAATATAGACATTATTATAGTTATAGGCTTTTTTACACTAAAACTAGATATTTTACTCATTCTCATACTCCTTTTGCCAAATATCTTAAATTATATAAACCTTTATATTATTTACACAATACTCTTAATTAATACTTTAAGTGCACTGCTTTTATTACATTTTTCCAAAATAAAAAATCCAATAAGCTTAGCTATTGGACTTTTGATGTTATTTCGAAAAATCTTTGTATAACATACTTGGCTGAATTCCCTTATTATTTTGATATTTTCCACTAGTATATTTATCATATTCTCCTTCAATATTGTGATAATAAACTTGGCATATTTCTACATCAGGATAAATTCTAATTGGCTGCACACAGAATATCTCTAGTGTCCAGTATCCTTTAAACCCTACATCACCAAAACCTGCTGTTACATGAACAAATAATCCTAATCTTCCTATAGAGGATCTCCCCTCTAACATTGGAACTAACCTATCTGTCTCAGTGTACTCAACAGTTCTCCCTAGATAAAGCTTATTTGGTTCTAATAATAACCCCTCTGCTGGTATTGTTATCTCCTTAACTTTATTATCATTTTTCATATCCAAAACATCATTTTCATAAACTAAAAGTTTATTATGTAACCTTAAATTATAACTATTTGGGTTAAGCTGTTCTTCATTGAAGGGTTCAATTATAATATCCTTTCCTTGTCTGTTCTTAATTTCTTTTCCTGATAAAATCATATTAGTGCCTCCGTCTCTCTAATATATCGATTTTCTTGATATGAACATTATAATCCATGCTATCATTTGCAGTGTTTATTTTTTTGATATGCTTTAAGTAATTTTTGATTATTATAATATTTAAATCATAGTAAATAATGTATAATATATTTATTCGAACTATTATTGTTTATAATTTACATATAATTTGTTTCAAAAGTTAAAATTAAGGAGATTGTACTTATGAAAATTGACATGCATGTTCATGCTAAAGAACGTTCATCTTGCAGTATTGCATCAGAAAAGGAACATATAGAAAAGGCTATTGAATTTGGATTGGATGCTATTATTTTCACTGATCATAATAAACTTGTACCTTTAGACCATTTAAAAGAGTTAAATAAAAAATATTCACCTTTTAAGATATTTGGTGGTATCGAAGTTAGAATGAAAGATAATGGCGAAGATGTCCTTATATTGGGAATTCATGATAAATTGATTGAAGAGAGAGAATGGACATACCCTGAGCTATATAAGTTTGTACGAGAAAGAAATGGCTATATTGCAAAGGCTCACCCCTATAGATATAAAGAATATATAGAAATAGATATAGAAAACTATATACCAGATGCACTAGAAATTCATTCTACTAACATAGGTAAAGATGATACCAAGTTAATTTCTAATTTAGCCCAAAAGTTGAATTGTAATTTAATAAGTAATTCTGATGCTCATAACTCCAAAGATATTGGTATTTATTATAATGAATTAGAATCTACACCTAAAAATGAAAAAGAATTAATTGAGATTCTTAAATCAGGTAAATATACATGCGGGTATTGTCCTGAGAGAGTATATAAATTTAATAAAAATGTTGCTGAAAGAGAAGAAATTATAAGAAACTTAATAAAGGAAGGTAAAAATAAGGAATACTATCATAAGCTTACTGGTAACTGGGAAGGCGAATTTGATAGAGTGTTAATAGGAAAATCATATATTATTTAAACAAAGCCTAGTATTCACTGTATTGTGAATACTAGGCTTTTGATTTAATGTTTAACTCTCATACATAATTACCAAAATTAATATTATTTTGACTTTTTTATCAATTTTAGTCATAATATACATATATATATTACAAGGAAATTCGAATCTTATCGAATGTACAGATGTAATTTAAAATTATATTTTACTGGGGGCGACGTGATGAACAATTCAAATTATTATTTAAACATTAATAAAAAATATAATGATAATCTAGCAAGAATAATTAGTGTATTCACATTTATAATTTTTGGAACTTCAATAATTTCATTGATGATTTCACATTATGAGGGTAATAAGGTTGCTCAGCTTATATCTCTAATAATAACTATAGTAGTGCTTACTGCATTAACTTACCTAATAAGAAAACTACCTATTAAAGAGAATTTGATCACTCATATATTACAAATAGAATTTCTTTTATTAAATTGGATTATAATTTTGGGAAATAAAGCTGATCAAGTAGAATGGATTTTCATTATAATCCCATTAATTTTATGTGTTAATGTAATGAATAAATTAGTAATTTATTACATACCCTGTGCTAACACTATTTTGTTAATATCATATTATATAATTAACATAGACAATGCCTTCACAATTTTTGATTTAATTTTAAAACTTGTACTGATTGTCTTATGCAGCGCAATCGTATATATTATTAATGCTCAATATCGTAAAAGTATAGAAGAAAATTTTAATTACATGGAAGAAGTAAATAAGAAAAATGATAACAATGAAAAATTAATAAACGGTATGAAAGAAGTAATTAAAGAATTATCCGCTTTAAAAATAGATGCTGTTGCAAGAGATACAAACAATGCAACACAAGATGTAGTTACAGCTATAGAAGAAGTTTCTTCAGCAGCAACAGAACAAGCCTTAACTACTGAAAATGGCTTAGAAAAAGCAAATGCTTTAGGAAATAGTATAGAAAAAATTGTATCATCAATTGAAAATGTCACTAATTTATTTGATGAATCAAATAAATTTAATGAAAAGGGCTTAAATGTTGCTAAAGAATTATCTAAAAAGAATATAGAATCAAGAGAATCTATGGAAGATTTGAATAAAATGATAGATAAAGTTGATAAAAGTTCAAAATTAATTGGAAATATAGTTGAAACTATAATTGCTATAGCCAATCAGACTAATTTATTAGCTTTAAATGCATCAATTGAAAGTGCAAGAGCAGGAGAAGCTGGAAAAGGATTCGCTGTTGTTGCTGATGAAATTAGAAAATTAGCAGAACAAACTTCAGAATCTACAGAAGAAATCAAAAAAATCATAACAGAGATTCAAGATAATACAGAGAATGCAGTTAAAAAAATGGAAATATCCTTTAATTATATGATGAGTCAATCTGATATTGTTAATCAGACTGAGAAAATATTTAATAACATTTCAAAAAATTCTAATGAATTATTGAATAGCATAAAAATCATTGAAATGGAAAATAGCGAAATGCTACAAGGAAAGAGAGTTATCATTGATTATATGGAAAGCATATCTGCTAGTGCAGAACAAAACTCAGCCTCTTCACAAGAAATCAGTGCTAGTTCTCAAGATATTCTTAGTTTAATGAAACAATTTTTAAATGAATCTGATAGGTTATCTCAATTATCAAGAAAACTTCAAGAATCAATAAAGCAATAACTTAAAGGCATCTAAAAAAGATTTTATAAACTTTTTTGGATGCCTCTTTTATTATATTCCTTAACCTTTTACAGTAAATACATCATCACTACTTCGTCTAAACAAGTCATTTTTTCCAACTAATATATAATTAATTTTTTGTAACAATTGTATATTATTACATTTTAATCTTTATTTTACCATACTCATATCGTATTATTATTGTTGTAGACCCTTACATTGTCATTATTTAATATTTTAGGTGATAGAAATATAAATATGTCTACAGTTAATAGTTAAAATAAATTATTAGGGGGTAAAGTAATGGAGACTAAAACTATTCTTAAAGTTTCAAATTTAAGCAAATCATTTGGTAAAAAGAACGTTGTAAAAAGCTTAAATTTAGAAGTTGAAAAAGGTGATGTATTCGGTTTTTTAGGTCCAAATGGAGCTGGTAAAACCACAACAATTAGAATGATGCTTGGTTTAATCAAGATGAATGAAGGTGAAGTATCAATAAACGGATATAATGTTAAAACTGATTTTAGCAAAGCAATTGAATCTGTAGGCGCGGTGGTTGAGTCGCCTAAATTTTACGAATACCTCTCAGGCTATGATAATCTAAAATTAATAGCTAATCTTCATAAAAATATATCAAAGGATAGAATTAATGAAGTTTTAGAAATTGTAGGCATGAAAAAAAGAGCAAAAGATAAAATGAAAACATACTCTTTAGGGATGAAACAAAGATTGGGTATTGCAAGAGCATTATTAAATAACCCTCAGTTAATAATTCTAGATGAGCCTACAAATGGACTAGATCCCCAAGGGATGGTTGAAGTGAGAGAATTAATTATAAAACTTGCTAAAGAAGAAAATATAACTTTCTTTATCTCAACTCATCTCCTCCACGAAGTTGAATTAATGTGTAATAGAGTTGCAATTATTAATCAGGGGGAAACTATTGTCCAAGGAACGGTATCTGAATTATTAGATAAAGATCATGACTCAATTGAATTAATCACACAAAATAATCAATTAGCAAAAGAATTAATTGAAAAACTAAACTATGCAGAACACGTAGAAGATACTGATAAAGGAATTCTTATTACCTTAGATGAGAAAAAATCTGGTGTATTGAATAGTTATTTAAATGAAAATGGAGTGGTTGTTGAATACCTCATACCTAAGAATCAATCTCTTGAAGAATTCTTTATAGAAACAACAGAAGGAGGAAATAAAATTGCTTAGTCTAATTAAAAATGAACTTTTTAAATTATTTCATAGTAAAAAAATCTATGTTTTTGCAATTATAATAACTGCACTTGCTATTTTAGGAAGTATAACCATGAAGAAACAAATGCCAGCAGCAGAAATTACGCTTCACATAGTACCACAATTTATGCTAGTGGCAGTTATGGAGGCAATCATGGTAATATTCAGTGTTGTACTAATATCTGATATGATTACAGATGAATATAAATGTGGTACTTTAAAACTCCCTATGTTACATCCAATTTCTAGATTACAGTATTTTGCTTCAAAAGTTATTTCAGTAGTTATTATTACTGTATTGATATTACTCTTCACAATGGTTATCTCATATATACTAAACTTTATTATTCTAGGAACTGGCGGTGCTTTAGATGTTAGTGAGTTTTTAAACGTACTTAAAGCATATATTTTATCTACATTACCACTATTGGCATTTGATATGATTATTTTCTTTATAGCAATTAATTTATCTAGTGGTGGTGCAGCTATAGGATTATCTTTAGGATTATATTTTGCACTTGAAATAGCAGGACAAATAATTAAAGGCAGCGGAAAATATTTAATTACAACTTATTTCACCTTATTTATAGATAAAGCTCCAAAGGATACTTTAATTGAAGGTTTAATTGCAATTGGATTATATTCAATAGTTTTCTTTTTAATCAGTCAAATAATATTTAAAAGAAAAGATATTTTAGAATAACTTATCTTAATATGGGTTGTACAGTAATTCTAACCAAATTTCCCGTTAATCTACCATAATAATAACGTCCTCCTTAGTACAAACTAGTATTACAAACCATTACAAAGGAGGAATAATTAATGGCTAAAAATTTAGTACCTGAAGCAAAAGAAGGATTAGCAAGATTTAAAATGGAAACTGCAAGTGAACTAGGTGTTCAATTTACTGAGTACAACGGAAACTTAACAGCTAAGCAATGTGGTTCTGTTGGTGGAGAAATGGTTAAGAAAATGGTTCAACAATACGAGCAAAACCTATAATCTTCACATGGGGGATTGAATACATAGGGCATGTAGCTTCGGCTACATGTCCTTATGTTTTTTTGT
The DNA here is from genome assembly GCF_027938815.1 of Oceanirhabdus sp. W0125-5. Taxonomy (GTDB): domain Bacteria; phylum Bacillota; class Clostridia; order Clostridiales; family Clostridiaceae; genus Oceanirhabdus. The sequence goes on along the minus strand of NZ_CP115913.1, from coordinate 2,193,970 downwards.
AATTTTGTAAAAAAGCCGATTATTCCTGTTATATCTCTGTTGTTGAAGACTTACCCCAATGATAATATTTATTCAGGGTATTAATTAAATTATATTTATTAAGGGGGAATTGTATTTGAACATTAAAAGTAAGGGGTTAAAAATATTGTTTTGGGGGTTTTTAGTAATGAGTTTATTAGCAAGCAGTACAGCTACTGCTATGGGATCAACGAAAGATAATGAGTCAAAAGTTCTTTATAAGTTAAAAGATTGGACAAAAGTTTCAAAACATGTATATGTAAGTACTGGAACAATGAATAGCGTTAATATGGTGTTAGTTGTATATGGCGATAAAGCTACTTTAGTGGATCTTGGGTATAATGAAGCTGAAGGTCTTAGAATCAAAGAGTTTATTGAAAAGGAAAAGTTAACATTAGAAAACATAATAGTAACTCATCTACATGGTGATCACACTGGAAATTACGGAAAATTCAAAGTTGATGATGGACACTTTTTCACTCCAAGAAATACAACTGATGGCCAAATAATTGAAATGGGTGAAGCAAAATTAAAGATAGTAAAAACACCTGGTCATGCAGATGATCTTCATGATAGTGTAGAACTTACAAATGAAAATCTCCTAATAGCCGGAGATGTGGTTGTTACAAATGTAGGGTCAAATTTAAAGTTTGGTGGTTCTTACCACACTTTAATAGAAACTTTAGAAAAAATTAAAAATAACAATTATGATTTAATAATACCTGGACACGGAGACATAATAGATGCGGAATTCGCTATTAATAATCAATTAAGTTATTTAAAAAACCTTTACTCAAAGGTTAAATCAGTATATAGGAAAATGAAATTACCAACTACATTAGATAAACTGAAAAATTCACTATATGAAAATATTAAAATTCAAGATTGCGTTTTGGATATGTCTGTTATAAATACAGAAGAACCAGACAGATTCCATAAAGGAAATATCGATAATATTCTTAACCTGCAAGCAATGGAAAGTTATTTGTCAGGACATTGGGAAGATGAAGCAAAAAAAACACCTAGAAATGAAACATTTGTATTCCCTTCCCTTGATGGATTAGATATTACTGCTGATCTATATTTAATTGACAATACTTCTCCAATTATTTTATTATTCCACAGAGCAAGATGGAGCCGTGGAGAATATTTAGAAATTGCACCAAGACTAAATGAGTTAGGATACAATGTAATGGCTATAGATGCTAGAAGCGGTGCAAGCATTAATGGTGTAGACAATAAAACAGTGCTTCGAGCCCTTGAAAATGGTCTTGCTCATACACATCCTGATGCCTTAGTAGATATTGAAGCTGCTATTCAATATGCTCATGAGGAACTTGGATATGAAGATATCATAACATGGGGTAGTTCTTATTCAGCTTCTCTTGTTCTAGCAATATCACAAAAATATAGTGATAATGTACGAGCTGTACTTGCCTTTGCCCCCGGTGAATACTTTAAGATTGAAAATAAAAGTATTGCAAAATATGCAAAAGAACTACAATTACCTGTGTTTATAACAGGTTCAAAACCTGAAGAACAGTGGTATCGTCCATTATATGAGGCTATCTCTAGTAAGGATAAAGTGTGCTTTATACCAGAATCACAAGGGTATCATGGCTCCCAAGCTTTGTGGAAAAGTTCTAATGATAATGACTCATACTGGAATGCTGTAAAAACATTCTTAAAGAGTTTAAAGTTAAAATAATTTCCCAAAATTATTTCAAGATTCAGAAGGTTACTATAGTAATCTTCTGAATTTCTTGTTTAGGAATAAAAAACCTCTTTTAACAATCATTAGAAATATGTTATAATACCTGTAAAATGACTTTAAGAGGGGTGCTTTCATGAGTTTATCTACAGTAAATAATGAAACTGGGCGTTCGATTCCAATTTTTATTACTTCAAAAGATCCATTTTCATCTGATAGTCATAATATGTATAGGATTATCATTATCAAATCTGGAGCAGGAATTATTAATCTAAACAATACTTCCATAATATTTATGGCTCCAAGTATTCTTTGCTTAAATGAAAAAGATGAAATATTTTTAGAAAAAGATAATTCTCTTGATGCTGATGTTATTTATTTTTCGCCAACTACAATTCAAACTGAATTTACACTTGATAATATTAATAATAATGCTAAAAAATTAAACCAACTTCATATGAGAAATTTCTTTTTATTACTCCCATTTTTTGAACAAAATAAAACTTATAAGGGTATAATTGATATGAGCTATGGCTCTCTTAAAAGATTATCTAATCTAAGTAATGCAATAATAAAAGAAACCACTACCTTTGAAAATAACTTCTGGCCATGTAGATCTAGATCTTTTTTCTTAGAAATATTATTTCTTATACAGTATCTGTATACTGAGTACGAGGAAGATAATAACATATCTATGATTAGTTCCTCTTCAGAATTAAATGAAATTATTTTATACCTTCATACTAATTATTCAAGTAAAATTACTATTAATGATCTAGAACAAAAATTTAATATAAACAGAACAACCCTTGCTCAAAAATTTGTGTCTGAAACTGGTTATACAATAAAAAACTACTTAATTCAAATTAGAATTAAAATTTCTTCAATGATGCTTAAAGATACTCTATTACCAATATCAGAAATAGCATACAGAGTTGGTTTTAATGATACCACTCATTTTACAAGAACCTTTAAAAAACACTTGAATATGCTACCTTCAGAATTTAGAAAAATACATATGAATATTTAAAAGGCACTAGATATTAATCTAATGCCTTTCATGCTTCTCTATAGATTTTTGATTTTTAATTTTATTCATGTTCATATTAAATACATCATTACTTTTCTCTTCTTCTAATGAATTATATCCTGTTCTTCCTTTTAAATATGCAATTTCTCTTTCTAACTCATTCCCATCTAATGCTTTCAACCTACTCATGGCAACGACAAAGTGTATTCCAACTGCCATACCCCATCCTGATGCAACAACTAATGATGCTAAAATTGAATCAATTAACCCCCCATCAAATATCCCAATAGCTGTCATCATTAAGGTCAATAACACTACCGTAACCACATATATACCTCTGTGAATTTTAAAACCTCTCTTTATTTTTAATCTTTTTTTTGCTGTTTTATAAATTTCTTCCTCTACCCTATTCTTAAAATCATCCATTTCTTCACTTTACCTCCTCTAAAATATTGATTTATAACTTTACTATATACAATCTTTATAAATATATAATACCATAAATTCTATTAAATGTATTTATGGTTAGTTATATAATATTCTTCCACATATTTCGACACTTTTACACTGACAAACATTCCTGTATTGCATAAATATTCATTTTAACTTTATATTTCTCTAAACAATTAGCTTTTATGGATAATTTAATATTCATTCTCATAAATTTCTATGCAATTTTCCTCATGGTAAGTATAAAGAAAAAAAACACCTCATCGACATATATAATATGATTTTATATTTTCTTTAAACAAATTAAAATTTATATTTAATATATTTAAACTTAAGAGGAGGACAATGTATGAACTTAAAGAAAAACATTGCTGCTAAAATTATTGGAAGTTTTTTAATTTTATCTGTAATAATTTTTTCAGCAACAGGATTAGTTGTAAATACATACACACGAAACAATATCATTGAAAATGTTAAAAAGGATTTAAGCTATGAAGCTAATATTCTCTCAAAAGAAGTTTCATCATTCTTTAGAGATAAAGCAAAAATTGTAGAACAGCTTTCTCATGATAAAAATATTCTAAATTATATGAATGAAGTTAAAGTTAAAAATGAAGCGAGAGCTAATGGTAAATATAATGATATAGTTCAAACCTTTAAAAATACTAAAGAAAATAATGAGAATATTGAATATGTTTATTTAGTTTTACATGATGCAAATTACATTGTTATTGATGATGAATGGGAGCCTGGTTCTGATTGGGACTTACATTCAAGACAATGGTATATTGATACAGTTGCTGAAGGCGATTTATTTTTTACTGAACCTTATTATGACGATACTATAGATAAAAACGTTTTAACTATAGCTAAGCCAATTTTTTCTAATGGGAAAACAATAGGCGCAATAGCAATTGATATAACTATAAACGATTTATCAAATATTATGAGCCAATATACTCTAGGGGAAACAGGTTATTCAATATTAATTGATAAAAAAGGAACTATAATATATCATCCGGATAGTTCAAAAATCTTAAATGATAATATGACAGAAATGGACGGTACCCTTGGTGAAATCGGTAAGAAGATGGTAAATGGCAAAAGTGGAACAGATGAATACGAATACAATAAAGAAGGAAAATTCTTCTCATATGCTCCTGTTACAGTAAATGGTTGGTCAGTAGGAACTAATATAACAAAGAAAGAAGTTCTTAAAGGATTAGTTAAATTGAACCTTACAATGCTTGTAGCTTTTGCATCAGGTTTAATAATACTTCTTCTTGTAGCCTTCTTACTTATTAAATACCTTTTAAAAGAAATCCCTACTCTATTAGATATAATTAAGAGAATCGCTAAAGGAGATTTAACTGCAAGAGCTCAAGTAAAATCAAAAGATGAAATTGGTCAAATAAGCTTAGCAATAAATACAATGGCTGATGAACTTCAAGGATTAATTCAAGGTATTTCATTAAATAGTCAAGAAGTTAGTGCAAGCAGTGAGGAACTATCAGCTACAATTGAAGAAGTAACTGGTCAAATTCAAAATATAAATGGAAGCACCCATGAAATTGCAGCTGCAATGGAAGAAACAAGTGCTGCTACTGAAGAAATGAATGCTTCTGGATTAGAAATTCAAACTGTTTTAGATAGATTAAAAAACAAAGCTGTAGAAGGTAATACTTTTGCTAAAGAAATTGAAAAAAGTGCTCATAGTATGAAAGTAGATTTTGAAAAGGCTAAAAACGATGCTTTAGTCACTTACAAAGAAAAACAGGAATCAATTTTAAGTGCTATTGAAGAAGGTAAGATTGTTGAAGAAATTAGTAATATGGCTGATATCATCGCTGATATTGCTGAAAAGACAAACCTCCTATCATTAAATGCAGCAATAGAAGCTGCAAGAGCAGGAGAACAAGGAAGAGGTTTTGCTGTTGTTGCAGATGAGGTTTCAAAATTAGCATCACAATCTTCACAAACTGTTACAAACATTCAACAGACAGTTGGGCAAGTTAAGATTGCTTTCCAAAACTTGTCTAGTAATTCAAATAACCTTCTTAAATTTATGGATGAGAAGGTAGTAAGTGATTACAATGTTATGATTGATAGAGCAGAATCTACCTTAAAGGATTCAGAGGAGGTTTCAGGCTTAGTTCATGATTTATCAACTAATTCAGAAGAGATCTCATCTTCAGTTGAAGAACTAATAAGAGCAATTAGCTCAGTTACTAATACTGTAACTGATGTAACATCAAATATTACAAATATAAGTGAAAATATAAACCACACTACAGACGCTGCTGATGAAGTTAGCAAAGTAGCTGAAACTCAATCTGATTTAGCTCAAGGATTAAATGATATGGTAAACAAATTCAAAATTTAAGAAAAGTTCAATTTTATTTTATTAAACCTTCAAAATAAATTTTAAAAACAATGACTAATCGCCCTTTGATTAGTCATTGTTTTATTAAATACGTAAAAAAACATTATTTACAGCATAAAATACCACAATTCAACATTAATACACAAATAACTATATATACTTTTTAATAATTGTAAAGAATTTTTAAAATATTACGACTTAATTATTAGAATACTTATTATTTTAGGAGGTTTTAGTTTTCCCATAGGTTTATGGATATTGATTGAATGATTACAAATACTTGGAGGGATTTAAGTGAAATTCAGGAAACAAATTATATCAAAGATTTTAGGAAGTTTTTTTATTTTATCTACATTAATTTTTTCAATAACAGGATTCATTATTAATATTTATTTTGAAAATAATATCACCGAAAATGTTAAATCATCTTTAACATATGAAGCAGTGAATCTATCTCAAGAAATTTCTGCTTTTTTCGCCAATAAATCAAAGATAGTAGACCAGCTAGTTAATGATGTAAATATACTTGAATTTATGAATGAGGTTAAAGTTAAAAATGAAGTTAAATCTAATGATAAATATTATAGCATTGTACAGACTTTTAAAAATACACAAATAAATAATGACAATATTTCTTTAGTATATCTGGTATTGGATGAAGCTAATTACATATTAACTCATGATGAATATGAACAGAAATCTGATTGGGATTTACATTCTAGAAAGTGGTATATAGATACAGTTAAATCGGGGAAATTATTTTTTACAGAACCATATACTGATAAAGTTACTGGGAAAACAGTTATGACTATAGCTAGACCAATAATGTCAAAGGGAAAATCATTAGGTGCAGTAGCTATAGATATTACTATTGATTCTTTAGGAACAATTATGGCTGGATATACATTTGGTGAATCCGGATATTCTTTCTTAATCGATAAAACTGGAACAGTAATATATCATCCTGATAGTTCAAAAATATTAAAAGACAACATGACGGAAATAGAAGGTAAAGTAGGCGAAATAGCAAAAAGGATGGTAAATGGAGAGATAGGTACAGATGAATATATTTATAATAATTCAGAAAAATATAACTCTTTTGCTCCTGTCAAAGCATGCGGTTGGTCAGTTGGAACAAATATCTCAAAAAAAGAAGCACTAAGGGAATTAAATAAATTAAATTTCATAATATTTATTATCTTCTTTATAGGATTAGTTCTTCTTATTGTTATTAATTTATTTATAATTAAACACCTCTTAAAAGAAATTCCTAATTTATTAGATTTAATCAAGAGAATTGCTCAAGGAGATTTAACCGCAAGAACTAAAATTAAATCACAGGATGAAATAGGACAAATAAGTTCAGGAATAAATACAATGGCTGAGGAACTTCAAGGATTAATTGAAGGTATTTCTTCAAATAGTCAAGAAGTTAGTTCAAGTAGTGAGGAGTTATCTGCTACAATTGAAGAAGTAACTGGACAAATTCAGAGTATAAATGGCAGTACACATGAAATAGCTGCTGCAATGGAAGAAACAAGTGCGGCTACTGAAGAAATGAATGCTTCTGGATTAGAGATACAAGTAGTTTTAGATAGATTAAAAAATAAGGCTGTTGAAGGTAATGCCTTTGCTAAAGAAATTGAAAATAGCGCACATACTATGAAGGTTGATTTTGAAAAGGCTAAAACTGATGCTTTAGTGACTTATAAGGAAAAGCAGGAATTAATCTTAAAAGCAATTGAGGAAGGTAAAATTGTTGAAGAAATAAGCAATATGGCTGATATAATTGCTGATATTTCTGAGAAAACTAATCTATTATCACTTAACGCAGCAATTGAAGCTGCAAGAGCAGGAGAACAAGGAAGAGGATTTGCTGTTGTTGCTGATGAGGTTTCAAAATTAGCATCACAATCTTCCGAAACAGTTGCAAACATTCAGCAAACTGTTAGGCAAGTTATGGTTGCCTTCCAAAACTTATCTACCAATTCAAATAATCTTCTTAAATTTATGGATGAAAAGGTTGTAAGTGATTATAATGTTATGATTGATAGAGCAGAGTCTTCCTTAAAGGATTCAGAGGAAGTTTCAAACTTAGTTCAAGACTTATCAAGTAACTCAGAAGAAATCTCTTCTTCTGTTGAAGAATTAGTAAGAGCAATTGAATCAGTTACAAATACTGTAACTGATGTAACATCTAACATTTCTAATATAAGCGAAAACATAAATCATACTACAGAAGCAGCTGATGAGGTTGGAAAGGTTGCTGAAACTCAATCTGAATTAGCTCAAGGTTTAAATGATATGGTTAATAAGTTCAAAATTTAATCTCCCCTACTCATTTAGGTACATGAAAAAAACAAAAGGTTTAGGATTAAATATCCTATAGCCTTTTGTTTTTTTCAATGACTAGTAAATTATATTTATTTTTTAGAAAATTATTGTCTTAATTTAGGAATTAAAAACATAAATATTAGTAAGGTAGAATTATATTCACTTTTAAGTTGATAATATTTTGTTTTTCAAAATATGATGAGCTAATAATTCTTTCTACTTTAAAGGAGGTATACAAATTTATGATTCAATTTTCAGATCTAATAAAAAAAGATAGAGATGATAGAAAAAAGAAACATTTTGATGGCACATTTCTTGATTACCTTAATATACTCAAAGAAAACCCTTCACTAGCTATGTTAGCTCATGAAAGAATGTACAAAACTATTACTAATAAAGGCGTAGAAACTTTTAATACCAGTGAACATCCTAAATTAAGAAGAATTTACGGAAATGAAGTTATAAAAAAATATAACTTCTTTAAAGATGATTTCTTTGGTATAGATAAGGTTCTAATGGAAATAGTAAAATACTTCCATACCGCTGCTATGAAAGGTGAAGAATCACGCCAAGTTCTATATCTAGTTGGACCAGTAGGTGCAGGAAAATCCTCCATAATGGAAGCTTTAAAGAAAGGACTTGAAATAAGTGAACCTGTATATACTCTTAAAGGATGTCCAATGAGAGAAGAACCTCTTCATCTAGTTCCATATCATCTTAGAGAAGAATTCGAAAAACTCTTAAACGTAAAAATTGAAGGAGATTTATGCCCAGCTTGTAGCTATAAATTAAATCATGAATACAATGGGGAATTTGAAAACTTCCCTGTAGTAACACATGATTTTAGTATTAGAGCAAGAAAAGGTATTGGTGTTGTTCCACCAGTTGACCCTAATAATCAAGATACTTCTGTACTTGTTGGTTCTGTAGATATATCTAAGATGGATTTATACCCTGAAGATGATCCAAGAGTATTATCTCTAAATGGTGCTTTTAATGTTGGAAATAGAGGGCTTGTAGAATTTATTGAGGTATTCAAAAATGAAGTTGAATATCTTCATACAATGATTACTGCAACTCAAGAGAAGAGTATCCCCTCACCTGGTAAATCTTCAATGATATATTTTGATGGAATTATATTAGCACACTCTAATGAAGCAGAATGGAATAAATTTAAATCAGACCATACGAATGAAGCAATTTTAGATAGAATTGTTAGAATTGAAGTTCCTTATTGTCTTCAATTAGATGAAGAACTTAAGATTTATAAAAAAATGTTGAGCAAGAGTACCTTTAGCGCTCACATTGCACCTCACACAATTGAAGTTGCTTCAATGTTTGCTATTTTAACTCGTTTAGTTCCATCTAATAAAGTTAATGCTATGACCAAATTAAAAATCTATAACGGTGAAGAGATTGTTGAAAAAGGTGCAACTAAGAAAATTGATATTAGTGAACTTCGTGAAGCGGCTCCACGTGAAGGTATGACAGGTATCTCTCCACGATTTATTATGAAAGCATTAGACCAAGCAATTGCAGAGTCACCACATGATTGTATAAATCCAATCTCAATTCTTGAAATGCTTACAAAGTCAGTAAAAGAACTACCAATTGGTGAAGATACTAAGAAAAATTATTTAAATTTCCTTCAAAACGTTATAAAGAAAGAGTATCACAAAATACTTGAAAATGAGGTTACAAAAGCCTTTATCCATGGTTATAAAGAGCAAGCTGAAGATTTATTTAATAATTATCTAGACCACGCAGAGTCTTATGTAAACAAAACTAAAATTAAAGATAAAAGTACTGGTGAGGAATTAGAACCAGATGAAACTTTCATGAGATCAATTGAAGAACAAATAAATATTTCTACATCTTCTTCAAAAGGATTTAGACAGGATGTTACTTCTTATATGTTCTATGTTATAAGAAATGGTGGGAAAATTGACTACACTTGTTATCAACCTCTTAAAGAAGCAATTGAGAAGAAACTCACTACTTCTGTAAGGGAATTAAGCAGAGTTATCACACGTACCAAGGTACGAGATAAGGAACAGAACGAGAAGTATAATGCAATGGTTGATGAAATGAAGAAAAACGGCTATTGCCAGCATTGCTGTAACGTAATCCTAAAATATGCAGCTAATAATTTATGGAAAGACTGATAAGTGTAATAATAGATTACTAAAGCCTAAGGAGGTGACACTTTGGGCATATTTAGGGAATTTGATAGCAGTGGAAGAGACCGTTCTGCTGAAGATAGATTAAGACATAAAAAATTAATCGAGGAATCTATAAAACGAAACTTGGGAAATATTATAGCTGAAGAGAGCATTATTGGTCAAAGTAAAGATAAAAAAATAAAAATCCCTATAAAAGGAATAAAAGAATATAGATTTATATATGGTACGAACAAACCTGGTGTTGGTTCAGGTACAGGTGATGAAAAACGTGGAGATAAGATTGGAAGTGACCAAATGGAAAAAGGTCAAGGAGATCAAGAGGCTGGAAATAATGAGGGTGAAGACATTTATGAAACCGAGATCACTATTGAAGAATTAATCAATTATCTCTTTGATGATTTAGAGCTTCCAGACATGGAAAGAAAAAAATTCAGTGAAATAGAATCTGAAAAGAAATTTAAAAGATTAGGTTATCAACGAAAAGGGATTAGACCTCGCCTTGCTAAAAAGAGATCTGTAGTTGAAAAGATTAAACGGAAAAAAGCAACTAATCGAGGTAAAGAACTAACTTCGGAAGCTCATGGTAATTTACCTGAAGATTTATCTGATGATTTATCTGATGATTTATCTGATGATTTATCTAAAGATTCAACCAACTTAGATACCAGAAACTCCAACACCACAAAAGAAAGGTTCCCTTTTAAGGAAGATGATCTAAGATATTATCATATTAGGAACGATATTAAAAAAGAAAGTAATGCTGTTGTAATGTGCATTATGGATACTTCTGGCTCAATGAGTATCACAAAGAAATATTTAGCTCGAAGTTTTTATTTTCTATTATATCAGTTTGTACGATTAAAATATGTAAATGTTGAAGTAGTTTTTATAGCTCATACAACTGTAGGAAAAGAAGTAAATGAGCTGGAATTTTTCCATAAAGGTGAGTCAGGTGGAACTTATATAAGTAGTGGTTATAATAAAGCTTTAGAAATCATTGAAGAAAGATATAATCCTGCCCTATGGAATATCTATGCTTTCCACTGTAGTGATGGTGATAACTGGAGAGAAGATAATCAGAAAGCTGTAGAAGCAGCTAAGGAACTTTGTGAAACTTGCAATCTTTTTGGTTATGGTCAGATTAGTATTGGAGGATATATCCCAAGCAGCACTATCAAACAGCAATTTATGAATAATGTAAAATCAGATAATTTTTCCGTTGTAACAATGTCTGGAAAGGAGGATATTATTCCAGCCCTAAAAAAATTACTAAGCAAAGAAAAGGGCCTTATGGAATGATGATTTATCTATGATTGATTATACAGTTAAAATGCTGCAAGAATGGGATAAAAAAATTAATGATATTGTTAAGGCTGAAGGACTAGATTGTTATACTCAAGAATATGAGATTTGCAGCTATGAGGATATGATATGCTTTGAAGCTTATGTAGGTATGCCCTCACACTATCCACATTGGAGCTATGGTAAAGCCTACGAAAGAAAGAAAACATTCTACAATTATAATTTAGAGGGGTTACCATATGAAATGGTAATTAACTCCGATCCTTGTATTGCTTATCTTATGAAGGACAATACTCTTCTTCTACAAATACTAACTATGGCTCATGTACATGGCCACAATGATTTTTTTAAAAACAATAGGTTGTTTGCTGAAGGTACTAGGGCTGACTATACAGTTGAAATGTTCAAAAATCATTCTGATAGGATTAGATCATACATCTCAGATCCTGCTATAGGGTACGAAAAAGTTGAACGTATACTAGATGCTGCTCATGCATTAAGTTTTCATACAGCTAGAGTTATAGGTGAAAAACAATTAACTAGAGAAGAAACGAAAAAAAGACTTCTTGAAAAGTATCAAAAAGATACTAAAAAGAATGGTATTTTAGATGAAATTCAAGAAATAGACCCTCCAAATTTAAATAGGATTCCTATAGAACCTACTGACGATATTATGAGTTTCTTAATTGAATACAGCAATTTATCAGACTGGGAAAAAGATATTCTTGAGATTGTAATGAAGCAAACAAAATACTTTATCCCTCAAATTGAAACTAAAATCATGAATGAAGGATGGGCAAGTTACTGGCACTATAAAATATTAAATAAATTAGATCTTCCTCAAAGTCTCCATATGGAATTTTTGAGTAGACATAATCAAGTTATAAGACCTTTCTTAGGATCAATAAATCCTTATTTTGTTGGATTTAAGATGTTTGAAGACATTGAAAAGAGATACGGAAGAGATAAAATATTTGAAGTTCGAAAACTTGAGAGAGACCAATCCTTTATAAGAAAATATCTTACAGAGGAACTCTGTAATGAAATGAATATGTTCCAATATAAGAAAAAAAACAAAGACTATATTATTGACGAAGTCTCTGATAAAGAAGGCTGGAAAAAAATCAGAGATACTTTAGCAACGAGTGTTGGAATGGGCTCAATCCCTTATATAAAAGTTGAAGAATTTGCAACTAAGGATAATACCCTTCTAATAGTGCATGAACATGATGGTAGAGATCTTGAAATGACATATGCATATAAAACATTAAAGCACCTTGTTGAGCTTTGGGGCGGAAAGGTATTATTTAAGACTATAGTTGATGGTAGCAAGAAACTTATTCGCTGCACTAAGGATAAGACAATTCATGTGATTTAATGGGGACGGTTAACATATGTTCATGTTAACCGTCATTGACCAAAATAACCGTCTCGATAATTAGGGACGGTTAATAGTTTTTTAGTCTAAACATTCATGCTAAAATTTTAAAAAACGATTGAGAATTAACTATAAATAGTGCTCATTTCATTGATTAATAAGATGATATTTAATGCTTGTCCTATTATTTGCTCTAAAAACAGCATTTAATAATTATTTATTTAAATTTTAATCCATCAAAAATTTTTACTATACTGAATAACACTCTATAAATTCTTCCACAATTTCTTTATATTTTTTATTATCCATTAACTTAATACCTAAACTACTTAATTCCGAGACTCTCACCTGTGATATATTACCAAGAACATTACATATATCAGTACACCTATAGTTACACAAACTACGCATTAATAAAACTATTATTGCTTTTGCCTCAATATATTCCCTTCTATGCTTTAAATGAATATTCAACTCTGATATCTTTAGCTTTGATGCAATAAACTCAATTATATCTTCTGGTTTGAAATTTCTTACAAGTGTATTCCTACCACTTCTATACTCAGTCTCTTCATGTTTAAAATTAATTTTTTCCTCAACCTTTTTATTTTCATATTTAAAAATAAGTCTGCTATATTTTTTTCTTGCTCTTCTTAAAGTATCTCCAAAGAAACTCATCAAAAACCAATCTTGAATTAAACCAAAAGGATCCTTTCTTTCACCAAAATATACTGCAAGACTAGAAAAGTAGTATTTTTCCGGACTATCTTTATACTTTGGTATATCTATTGGATTATTGTGAATATATAGCGATAATGCACACAAATACTTATTATCTAAGACCATTTTACTTTTAAATCTGTCTTGAAAAAGATGACCATGTCTTTTATGCTTTTTATTAAAATAACGTACATATGAAGAATTAATACCATGCATAACCCTTGATATATCTGATCCATTAGCATCTATCATAATATGAACATGATTATCCATAAGACAATATGCATAAACTTTGAATCTATATAATTTCTGATACTTTTTAATATATGATAAATAAACTTCTTTATCCTCATTATCTTTATACAAATCCACTTCAGTTATACTTCTCGCCATTATATGATAGATAGCATTATATGATTTTTGTCTTGCTTTACGGGGCATGTTTATCACCTCAATTATTATCATAATATTTGTTGCTCTTATTAATCTTGACTATAAATTGTGGTTATAAACATAAATATTTGTTAACCTTCCCTTATTTCAGTTGAAACTTTTAACAAATATATCTATACTATATTTATTTAAAGTTTTAACTAATTTAAGCTTTTCTTTTAAATGAATATAGTTTTACTTAGAATTTATACCAAAGGAGGATTACATATGTATAGCTTTAAAAACGACTATAGTGAAGGTGCACATCCTAGAATTTTAAATGCCCTTATTCAATCCAATATGATACAAGAAGAAGGCTATGGAATGGATACTCATACTAAAAATGCAATTTCTAAAATAAAAAAACTAATAGGAAATGAAGATATAGATGTTCACCTTATATCTGGAGGAACTCAAACAAACCTAATAGCAATTGGAGCTTTTTTGAGACCTTACGAAGCCTGTATATCTGCTAATACAGGTCATATTGCGGTTCATGAAACTGGAGCAATTGAATATACTGGACATAAAGTAATTACAGTAGATTCAATAGATGGAAAATTAACTCCTGATAATATTAAAGATGTATTAGCTTTTCATGTGAATGAACATGCTGTAAAACCTAGGCTCGTATATATTTCTAATCCAACAGAACTTGGTACTATATACACAAATGAAGAACTTAAAGTTCTCAGTAAGTTCTGTAACTCTAATAATCTTCTCTTATATGCAGATGGAGCAAGGTTAGGTTGTGCACTTACTGTTAAAGAAGCTAATTTAACAATATCAGATATGTGCAATTTAACTGATGCTTTTTTTATTGGTGGGACCAAAAACGGTGCCCTTCTTGGTGAAGCTTTAATTATAAAAAATGAAACTTTAAAAGAAGATTTTAGATATAATATAAAACAAAAAGGAGGTCTTGTTGCTAAGGGTCGACTACTAGGAATTCAATTTGAAGAATTATTTACAGATACTCTTTATTTCGAACTAGCTAATCATGCTAATGAAATGGCAAAACTCTTAACTGAAGGTCTAAAAAATGCTAATTGCAAGTTTTTAATAGATTCCCCTACTAATCAAATCTTTCCAATATTAAATAATACACTGATTGAGAAACTTGAAAAGAAATTTAGCTTTTATACATGGGAAAAAATCGATGCTAATAATTCTGCAATTAGACTTGTCACTTCATGGGCTACTAAAAAAGAAGCTGTTTTTGAGTTTATAGACGAATTAAATATTTATTAACCGTCCCCAATTCTCACCCTTATTCTCAAAAAAAGCTGAGGATTACCAACTACTCCTCAGCTTTTACTCAACTATTGCGAAATTTAATCTTAAATGTTTATTAACCGTCCCCATGCTTTTCCCATGCTTTTCCTATCCTAAAAATTTATTAACCGTCCCCACGCTTTTCCGTCCCCTGCTTTTCACTTTTTACACAACGCCATAAACCTTTACCTTTAAGATTCTTGATACAATAGAATACCCTAATATATTCACAAATCCAACAGATATCATACTAGCAATTGCTGCTCCGGTTATTCCCCAAACAGGTATAAGAAGTATATTCAAAACTGTATTAATAACTCCAGCCGAAACCTTTCCTGCCATATTTACTTTTGGTCTTCCCGTCATACAAACTATATACCATACACTTCCAACGGAAGCATTTATAAGTTGGCCTATTCCTCTAAATACAATAACATACTGCCCTCTTAAAAACTCTGGTCCGTAATACCCCAATAGGTTTTCTCTGAAAATCACCATTAAAATAATAATTATACTTGATAAAGCAGCAAGTGTTCTTGCGGATAACTTATACATTTTTCTTAGCTTATCAAGTTCACCATCGTGATATAATTTAGCTACTATTGGTGGAAATACAGTGTTTAGTACCACTAGTAAGATTGATGGGAATGTTGCAATTTTTGCAGCAACATTGTATACAGCAACCTCCTGCTTACTAATCATATTACCTATCATTATTACATCAATTTGACTTATTAAAACTGACATCATTGTTCCAATAATCAATGGTAGAGAATATTTTATTACACTCTTACTAATTACAAACTTTCCAAACATCTTTCTTTGCTTAAATGAATAAAAAGTTAAAGATAATATAACTGATATATATGTTGCTATAATTATATTAACAGAATTAACTCCAAATATTTTAAATAATACTACAGTAAGAATAATCTTAAGACACAGTCCACATAAAATATTTATCAAGAAATATTCTTTTATACTGTGTTTAGCTCTATAAATAGTGAAAAATAATTGTTCAGCAGACAGTAGCCATATTAAAGGCAGCATGGCTCTCACTGTACTATCTTTAATAAAAACAAATAAAACTGAACTAATCACTATACTTGCAAAAAAATTCAATACGAAAGAGGATGTGATATACTTATTTCCTTCTCGTGGTATAAAATAAAGTAGTCCCGTCCCCAGTCCTAGTGTTGCTAAAAAAATCGTCATCATAACTATAGAATATCCATAGGTATATTTACCTAAAATATCAGAACCATATAATCGTGTCGCTACAAATGGAAATAATAAGTTTAAAGCAAATGTTGCTATATTTCCAAAAAACGATTCAATAAGCTTTTTAGAAAAATTCTCAGTGGCCATATCAATATCTCCTTATCATTAATTCTCTTCTTATCATTAATTATCTTCTTATTGACTAATCAAATTATTTAATTCTACTGCTTTATTCTTTAGGTACGAAATAATTTCTTCAATTGTCTCCTCACTTAAAGCACCATTAACAAATCCTACTGCCAAAGCCGAGATTACTTCTCCCTTAGAATTAACAATAGGTACTGCTAACCTGCGAATTGAGGACTTAATTTTTCCAAAATCATCTGAATATCCTTCTCGTTTTGCAAATTCAATAAATTCTTCTACCTCTTCATGAGAGGGTGTTTCTCTACTATCATTTTCACTGTTTTTTACTATTTCATAAAATTTCTTTCTTGATTCCGCTGAAACACTTGCCATATATACAAAGCCCCATGGTCTATTTAAAAACTGTTTACTGACAGTACCCACCTTCTGCATTACTACACTATCAATATTTATAACTTTATCTAATGCAATTACTGATTCATCTGAAAAACCAAATAACAAAGCTGTTGCTTCATACTTTTCACTTATTTCCTTTAATATATTAGATGCTCTTTTCAAAATTCCATTCCAGAGAGATTCACTTTTTGCAAGAGTAAAAATTCTAGAACCTAACATATATTTACCTTTATCATTTTTAACTATGTAAGACTTTGATAATAAAACCTTTAAAATTCTATTTAAACTACTAACACTTATTCCTTTAATCTCACTGATAGAATTAAATCCCACTTCTCCTTTTTCAGCAATTAACTCAATTATTTCTAACCCATTAGTGAGTGCTGGCGCTGGACTCTTTTCCATAGTTTCATCCTCCTTTTTGTATAAAACTTTCATATACGGCAGTTAACGAATCATATATGAAAGTTATTCTGTGGTTATTATATCACATCACATATTATATTTCAAAAATAAAACATAAAAATCACCTTTAATAAGTCATAAAAATAATAAAGTACCATCATGATTTCTCACGATAATACTTTATCTAAATTTATATTATTATTCTTTTTTCCTTCTTTAGAACCATGAGTATATCCTATAACATCAAAGTGTCTACTAAATACTTTAGCAAACTCTTCATAATACTCACATCTACCTCTTATACATGTAGATAAATGAACTACCTCCACCCCAGCTTTTTTAAGTTTTTTAATTTTCTCTTTAAGACTTGCCACAGGCTCTTCGTCACATCCATTACAATTATTAAATGCAACTAACTGACAACCGGATTCCTTATATATATTAAAAGAATCTTCCTTTTCATTAAATGTTCTTAAACAGCCATTAGCTGTACACTTTTTTGAAACCTCTCCACAAACATATATAGCAACTTTTTTCATCATTTGTTCCTCCACGATTTTAAACTTAAAGTGAATTTTCATGATTGATTATATCATTGTTTCAAATTAAAAGATGTGATAATTGCAACACATATCTACACATTACATGATGTCTCTCTCTTATCTCTATGGCTAAAGAAACGTCTAAATACAATAGTTCCTATGATATAGCACAAAATCGTAACTACATATGGAGAACCATATGAGACATTCGCCATCATATACCCGCCAAGCATAATCCCTCCTGCTCTTGCAAGGTTGCTTACAGTTGACCTAAGAGAACTAACAAGAGGTCTTTGCTGTTCATCAACAATTTCCATATATACATTTTGAATTAATGGCTGAGCCATATTCATCAAAGAAGATCTAAAGAAAAAAGCTATAGTCACTAGGACAATATTCATTGGCACTCCAATTAAAATTAAGAATGGAATAGATCCCATCTGAACAAGTGTGATAGTATCTACTTTACCAAATCTTTTAGCTAATAGAGGTACTGTTAATCCGCCTACTACTGTTCCCATCTGAGCTATTGCTAGAATTAGTCCTACTGTGCTGTCTGCTATAGATAATGAATATCTTAAATATACTCCAAAGAATGGAACAACCATTCCTGCGCCAAAACCAATAAATCCTGTATATATTAAAAAGGTAATTAACTTCTTATTTAATACCTTTGGGATATCTTCAAGATTAATTACTAACCTATCTCCATGACCTTCTTGTTCTATCATCATTAAAGGAATCAAAGCTACAAATGTCATCGCGCTGACAATGTATAAGGCATATCTTATTCCTAAACAATCTATTTTTACATATGTTGTTAAGAAATCTGCTAATAGTCCAGTTCCAAATGCTCCAATCATAAATGCAGCATTTCTAGCTGAGAAACTTGCACTAAACGCATGAACTCTTGTTTCCTCAGTGCTTTTTGAGTATAAAAATGGAGCTTCAAATGTCATTAATGTTGATTGTCCAATACCAAAAATAATAGACATACATTTCATTATTTCAAGGCTTTTAAAACTAATAATTCCAATGGCACCAATCCCCATCAATATTAGTCCAAATACCAAAGCATTCCTTCTTCCAAATCTACCAGCTAACATTGCCATTATAATTGCTGAAAAGGCTACTGATATCCTTCTTAGAGATAACAAACCTCCTACAATTGTTTCGCTATAGCCTATTTCCTTAATGTAAATACCTAAAAATCCATTAAAGGCTGATGATGTTAGCCCAAATAAAAAAACAACAATTATAAATAGGGATACATTCCTCCCAAGCTTTAAATATTTGATAAGATCACTTCCTAAACATAGTATATCATCTATAATACTACATTATATTTCGATTGTCTAACATTTAGAATACCTTAATTATTCCTTTTAAATTAATAGTAATTGAGTTAAAATATTTATAAAGGAAATAATGAAATTAATATTATTTTTCGTTAGGAGGATTAAAATGAAAAAAATCACAGTTTTTGGCAGTAAGCACTGACCTGGGTGTCAACCAGTGAAAGAGTTTCTTTCACAAAATGATGTTGAATTTGTATATCTTGATATTACTGACAGCATGTTAAACTTAAAGAAATTTTTGAAGCATAGAGATACCAGAGCTGAATTTGAAGAAATTAGAAAAGCAGGCAGAGTAGGACTTCCTTGTGTAATGATTAACAAGGGGGAAGAGTTTCTTTTTGAACAAAATGAAATTGAGGCTTTGATAAAAAAATAGTTCAATTTTAACTTAATAATTAAAAATTAATTATAATATATATAATATTAATTAACCTCTTTAACTTTCATTAAAGAGGTTTTATTTTGCTTACATATAATATTCTTATATTCTCATGTCTGTTTTTTCTAATTAAAATATCAATGAATAAATAGGTATAATTAACATACTTAAAACAGTCGATAAACCTACCAATAGAGCAGCATAATCTGAGTTTGTATCGTAGAAGTCAGAAACTAATGCAGCTTGAGTAATAATTGGCATTGCCGATTCTATTATAAAAACTTTATTTAATAAGACAGGTAATTGAAATACTTTTAAACTTACAAACATTATCAGAGGCGCAATTAAAAACCTTCCAATAAACACCATATAGCTACATGCATCTAATTTTATGTTCTTAAAATTAATTGAATATATTATTGTACCAATAAAAAACATTGATAGAGGAGTAGTTAAATTTCCAATATATCTAAATGAATTCACAATAAAAACAGGCAAATTAATCTCCACTAGTACCAAAGTAATACCTATTATAAATCCAATTAATGGAGGAGAAAAAATCTTTCTAACAGATTTAATACCAGTAAACATATTACTCTTATTTGGGTTACAACTTCTTATGCTAGTTACTCCCATAGTCCAAAAGAGACATGTGTTTGCTATGTAAAAAAGAAATACATATGTTGCACTTTCTTCACCATGTAATGCAATATTTACAGGTAATCCTATAAATATAGAATTTGAAAATGCAATCATTGTACAAACTATCCCTTTTTTACTTTTATCAATTTTTAGAATTTTACACAACCACACAGCAATTATATATGTGATTATAATACTAAAAAAAGCTACTGTTATTCCATTTACAGAATTAGATAGTTTTTCTTTACTAAATCTCATGGGGATATTTACAATCATCATTAATGGAAGTGAAACATTTATAACTATCTTAGAAAATAGTTTACTAGTTTCTTTAGTGAAAAGACCTTTCTTAGTTAAAATAAAGCCTGTCCCTATCATAATAAAAATTGTTAAAACACTATTAAAGCTATTAAGCATGTGGAATCCTCCATCTTTAGTTATTATGTGAAGTAACTTATATGTAATAAATTATAAGACTTATATATCAATTATAGTACTAACCATAATAAAATGTATAGATGCATTCTAACTATATATACCTTTTTCAAAAAAATAATTAGCAACGTACTTGATAACTCATTTACGTTGCTAATCTTTTTATTCAAACTTTGGAAGCCAATCACCGTGTGCTTCAATTAAATCATCACAAAGTGAACGTATATCATCAATTGATAACTCAGCTGATGTATGTGGATCTAACATTGCAGCTTGATAAATATACTCTTTTTTTCCTGTTAATGCAGCTTCAATTGTTAATAATTGAGTATTAATATTTGTCCTATTTAAGGCTGCCAACTGTTGTGGTAAATCACCTACATAGCAAGGAGTAACTCCACTTCTATCTACCATACAAGGAACCTCTACAACTGCATCTTTAGGTAGGTTAGTTATTAACCCTGTGTTTAATACATTTCCTCCAATCTTGTATGGGATATCAGTTTCCATAGCCTCCATAATATACGATGCATACTCAGTTGTTCTTTTATGTTCTAAGTTCTTGTTGTTAACAAGTTCTTCTCCCATCTCTTTCCAACCCTTTATTTGCTCAATGCATCTTCTTGGATATTCATCTAAAGGTATATTGAATTTTTCTATTAATTCAGGGTACTTACTTTTAATAAAATATGGCATGTACTCTGCATTATGTTCACTTGATTCTGTAACATAATATCCGAATTGCTTCATTATTTCATAACGTACCATATCATAATGCGGTGTTTCTCTTTCTAATGCTCTTCTCTTTATTTCAGGATATAAATCTTGACCATTTCTAGAAATCTCTAAAAGCCATGCCATATGATTTATCCCCGCTATCTTCCACTGCACATCCTCTTCAGGAATATCTAAACCTTTCAATAAATATTTTGCACAAACTTGTACACTGTGACATAATCCAACTGTTTTAATGTTTGTACCTCTCAGCATTGCACCTGTTAATGTAGCCATTGGATTTGTGTAATTTAAAAACCATGCATCTGGACATACTTCTTCCATATCTTTTGCAAAATCGAATAAAACAGGAATTGTTCTTAAGGATCTAAATATTCCCCCAATACCAATAGTATCTGCTATGGTTTGACGAAGACCATATTTCTTAGGAATTTCAAAGTCCGTAACTGTGCAAGGCTCATACCCACCTACTTGAATTGCATTAACTACATAATCTGCCCCTCTTAATGCTTCCTTTCTATCTGTGTATGCAACAATTTCAGCACGATTCTCGTTAGAATTTCTGTTTATATTATTCAACATAATTTCTGATTCTTTTAATCTCTTGTGATCAATATCATATAGTGCAATATGAGAGTCTCTTAATGCTGGAGTAAGCATTACATCCCCTAAAACATTTTTAGCAAAAATTGTACTCCCTGCTCCCATAAAAGTAATTTTTGGCATGTTAATCCCCCTTTTTTCTTTTAACTATATTAAAATTATTTCTACCATTATTTTAAAATGAATAAAGGGAAAGATATATAGAGTTATGTCATTAGAATATGGTTTAATGTTATTATTTCCAATTTGTCATTATTTTGATTTTGATGTAAAATATAATAAAATTTAAATTATTTAGAATATTGCATATATTATAAGTTAAATAAGTTTTATTTATCTATTAATTAACTTGGAGGTTACTATGTCTGCAAAATTTACCCAAGAACAATTTATGGAAGAATTAATTCTAGAAATAAACACTAAATATGATTCAAATATATATGTTTATCACTGCGGGTGGGAAAAATGTAAGCCAAAACATTCATATGGCCCTACAGTTAGAGATCACTTTTTAATTCATTTCGTAATAGATGGACAAGGTAAGTTCTACCTTAAAGATAAAGTATACGAAATTAAAAAAAATGAAGGTTTTTTAATTTGTCCTGATGATATAACCTATTATGAAGCAGATGAGGAAAACCCTTGGAATTATCTATGGGTGGGATTTAATGGAATCAAGGCACCTCAATATATCAAACAAATTGGTCTCGATTCAGATAACCCTATAATAAAACCTAAGGATAGCGAATTTATTATCGACTGTTTAAAAAAACTCACTGAAAGTTCAAAACTCTCACGTGGTAGAGAAGTGAGAATGTTAGGATATCTATATTTATTCTTATCTAAGTTAATTGAAGAATCCAACCTTAAAGACAACTTGCATTATAAAGATGAATATATTCTCAAAGCTGTCGAATATATTGAAATGAATTATTCTAGAAATATAACCATTAAAAATATGGCTGACCACCTCGGGTTAAACAGAAGTTATTTTAGTAGTTTATTTAAAAAGACACTAAATGTTTCACCACAAAAGTTTTTAATACATTATCGAATTAGTAAGGGCTGTGAACTTATGAAACACCATAAAAATTTAAACATAGGAGATATAGCTCGTTCTATAGGTTATTCTGATCCATTAGTATTTTCTAAGACGTTTAAATCTATAAAAGGTTGTTCACCCAGTGATTACAGAATTGAATTAGACAAATAAAAAGGACTTTTCAAAGAAAGCCCTTTTTTATTTCTTATTAAATTAAATTTCCTTAGGTATTTGCTTTTGCCTTCTCTTCAAAATCCTTTAAGATATCTTTCTGAAAATACATTATACTGTAACATACTATACTTCCAATAAATAATATACTTACTCCAGGAATAGAATAAAATGCTAGCCCGCTTGCTATTAGTGATATTATTAAGAGTAAGGTTACTTTAAAATGTTTAAATATGCATATGAAAGATAAAACAACTGCATCCTTAGTCTTCAAATGAAATCGTGATATCAAAGGGAATATATATACTCCTATTAAAAATGCTATCATAAATAAAATAATAAATAATATCCCAAATACGTTATTAATAAATTTAATATCTACATAAAGAATTATTAGTGCTGCTAAATCAATGGACCATATAAGTAATGATTGCTTGAAATTCCTTTTATACATTCTAAAAAAATCTTTTGTTATACTTAAATCTTTTTCTCGAATAAATTTTCCCATTACACCCAGCAAAGCAGTAAATGCAGGTCCTACAGGTAAACAAAATAAATATATTTCTACTAAACTTGGTTGTATAGAACGAGGTGCGCTTGAAAAAAACAAAAGAAATAACAGCGGGATATTAACCAAGGCAAAATACATATTCCCTATAAAAAACCAGTAGAAATAATTTATCATCGTAAATATTGGTAATTTACTAAAACTTTTTTCACTATCCATTTTATCCCCCTATAATACATTAAATTTCCAAGAGACACGTTAATTAAATAGTTTTAATTACATGCTCTTCCCCTCTTCCAACCGGGATTTCAACATATGAGTATTTTAAACCATCAATTTTAATTTCTTTTTTGGTCTTTACTTTAATATCATCCACTATTAACTCTTGAACATCATTTTCAAAAGCAGCTTTCCAATATAAAGTATCACCTGAAATATTCCTTAAAACAGCTTCTTTATTTTTATTATACCTAAGGGATATCTCATTTTCAAATACTGGAATATTATCTATTGTAATCCAATCCACCTCATCTGTAAGTCTCGGTGTAGTCTCAATCACTTTTCTTGTGGCATCGGGATTTACACCCATCATACCAGTAATAATACTTCCAACTACACTAAATGAAACCTCTGGATACTCTCTTCTTTTAAGTAATGGACTCATTAATTCCTTTAAAACTTCAAATGCCTGCTCTTTATATCCATACTTATATAATACTTCAGGGTAATGTGATTTTGTTTCAACATTAATATTTCTACATTCTAAAAGAACTTTAATAGCGCACTCAGTCTTTAGTCCCCTTTCAGGAAGATTAAAATATAAAGGCATTGGCGTAACAACATTTGGATTTTTCCATGCATCTTTTAAGGATGTACCGAAAAAATTCCCATTCTCTAATATGAAGGTATAAAAGTTTTTATCCCTCTTACTCCACCATAATGAGTTATATATTCTCTTCATTACTTTTGCTTTTTTTTCATATTCATTAGCTTCTAGAAAATTATTTCTTAAACTTTGGATTTTAGAATAAGCATGATAACCTGCATATTGTGCAGCAATCTGATCACTTGCAGCTAATATTCCATATTCCCCAACCTGAAATTCTAAATATGATGGTATCCCTCTATATGGACATTCCCCTTTATGTTCCATTATCCCATCATTATTTATGTCCCAGCTTTTAACATACTCTTCAACTGTTCGCTTATAAAAATTTAAAAATATAGAATCTTGAATATAATCTTCATCACCAGTCCAAAGGTATTGTCTATAACAGCAATCTAATACATCAAAATTTGCAGGGAGGTTGTACCAAAATATTTCATCACTTTTATAATCTACAGGGGCTGGTAAATCATCTTTATTAATTTCCCAATAGCTGCACCAATCTCTAGATTCACTAATATTTGCAGCAAATTTTTTTAACATATTCTTTGTATGTACTTGTAATCCCAATATTTGGGCTCCTGTACTTTGATGGGCAGTATCCCTCATACAAAATGCATCCCTTTCAGGTAGAGCAGCTTCATACCACGCTCCTACGGGATCACCAAAACGTACATACTCAAGAGCTTGTAATTTTGCCCATTTAAATCCATGAACAATTTCCTTATTTGATGAATTAACTTCAACCTTGCTTAAAATACCAGTGGTGATCATTATCAATCCCTCCTTTATACAATCATGACTATTCTTTAACTGCCCCAATTGTTATTCCTGATATAAAGTATTTCTGTAAAAATGGATATATCAGCGCAATTGGAATAGTTACTATCATAGTAGTAGCCGCACGTACTGTTTTAGCTGTCAGTTTGGCAAATTTAGTACTAGCCATTTGCTGATCTGTTATATTTTCAAGTGCCTCAACTTCTAATAACATTCTTTTTAAAATTACTTGCATTGTATCCCATTTTCCTGATGGATTATAGATCATTACATCAAACCATGAATTCCAGTGTCCCACTCCTGAAAAAACGCAAATTGCAGCTATAACAGGAACAGATATAGGTAATATTATCTTAAAGAATATTCTTAACTCACCAGCACCATCCATCCTAGCAGACTCACATAAAGAAGTAGGTATTTTCTGAATATATGCAGCAATCAATAACATGTAATATGCACTGAATAAACTTGGTATCCAATAAATACTGAATGTATCTATCAAATGTAATTTAATCATTAATAAATAGAATGGAATCAATCCTCCACTAAAATACATAGTTATAACAAAAAGTCTTCTGATAAATTTTCTTCCTGAAAATCCTTGTATAGTAATTATATAAGCTAATAGTGCCGTTGCAATAACACTAGTAGATGTTCCAACTATTACTCTTAAAATAGAAATCAAAGCAGATTTTAGCAGCTTTTTATTCATAAATACATACTCATATGATCTTAATGAAAACTTTCTCGGCCAAAGATATATGCCTCCCCTAATAGCATCTGTACTATCATTTAAAGAGATTGCTAATTGATTTAAAAATGGATAGAGCATAATAACCACAAGTAATATCATAAAAATTATATTAAATACATCAAATATTTTACTTCCCAGACTTTCTTTATACCTTCTTTTCATCCCCTCACCCCACAACTATTTAGTTATATTACTGACAGGTCAAACAATTTCTTACTTAATCGATTTACAGAGAAAATAAGAGCAAGACCAATGGTAGACTTGATAAATGAAATTGCTGTAGCATATGAGTATCTTCCTAATTGAATACCGTACCTATACGCATAGGTATCAATTACATCCCAATATTCTCTTGTTTGATCAGATCCTAAAAGAAGCTGTTGTTCAAATCCTGCATTAAGGATACTTCCAATATTAAGAATAAACAATAATATTATTGTAGTTCTTATTCCAGGTAGAGTTATATGCCAGATCTTTCCGAATCTTCCTAGTCCATCTACCTCCCCAGCCTCATATAAACCTTTGTCTATTCCAGCCATAGCAGCAAGATAAATAATTGATGACCATCCTACACTCTTCCATAAATTAGCCGAAGTTATAATAGCCCAAAAATATTTTCCTTCACCTAAAATTGACATTTCACTGTCTATAATACCAGCCTTCATTAACATAGTGGTTATCAATCCCTCGCTACTTAATAGGGAATAAATCAAACTTGCAGCAACTACCCATGAAATGAAATGTGGTAGATATGAGATTGTTTGAACAGTTTTCTTAAAATATTTCATTCTTAATTCATTGATTAATAATGATAAGAAAATTGGTGCTGGAAACACAATTAACAGATTCAATCCACTTATTACTAAAGTATTTCTAATAATCAAGAAAAAATCTGGTGATTCAAAAAACTGTTTAAAGTATTTTAGCCCTGCCCAATCGCATTGCAATATACTTTTCCCAGGTATGTAATCAACAAATGCCATAAATACCCCATACATTGGATAATAAGCAAAAACTAATACCCATAAAATTATAGGAATGCTTATTAACCATATCTGCTTCTCTCTAAGAAATCTTCTTTTAATCTTATCTATTTTTCCATTCTTCTTAACTTTCTTGTCATTTACCTGCAAAGATAGATTCTTCATTCTTCCCCTCCTGACAAAACATCTTCCTTGAATTTATTAAAAAGAGAAGGAGTTTTACCCTTCTCTTTTTATTGCAGTCATTTTATATAGTTAATTCCTTTACAACAAAATGACACAATTCACTTGAGATTTTGTTCTTTTATTTCCCCCACTTTTCTACGTTGATCTTATATTGTTCTGTCATATATTTTTGAAGTTCATTAACACCAGCTTTGATTAGTTTCTTTTTCATATCTTCATAATTCTTATTGAACTCTTTCTCTGTTTTACTTAATACAGTCTTCGCCCAATATGTATCTATGATATCTTTAACTTGTTGCTTCTTAACTGTTATTGGGTTATCTGCTAAGAAATCTATTTGGCTCATAGCTGAATTATCATACACTGTATCTCTTAAATTATCATTCATAATTTTTTTCCATTTTGCTTCATCATTAAAACATTGGTCTATCCACGCATTAACCTTTAAATTATCACTCATAGCTCCTTGTGGATGAATTAACCAGAATTTATTAGGTCCAAGTAAATCATGCTCTTCATAATCATAAGTAGTGTTTATGATTTCCTCTTTTGATTTTTGATTAAAGCTCCATTTACCATCTTTAAAATTCCAGTTGGAGTTTTCTAAGTTAGGTACACCCCATGCAAATAACCTTGTACCATTTGGAGTAATTGCTGCGTTAAGGAATTTAATAATCATTTCTGGATTTTTACACTTATCAGTTATAACTGTATATCCCCAACCAGTTGTATCTTTTGGACTAAGGTAAGCTTTATCA
The DNA here is from genome assembly GCF_027938815.1 of Oceanirhabdus sp. W0125-5. Taxonomy (GTDB): domain Bacteria; phylum Bacillota; class Clostridia; order Clostridiales; family Clostridiaceae; genus Oceanirhabdus. The sequence goes on along the minus strand of NZ_CP115913.1, from coordinate 2,165,823 downwards.
GCATCCTTATCCTTTAACTTAACTTGAACATATCTCTGTTCATCACTCCATTTTTTATCAAGCTTTTGCCAAACTTCATGCCCAGCATTCCAACTCTGCCACCATGGCCCTATGTGTCCAGCAATTCTTTCCCCTGAAAACTTTGCCTTCCAGTCATCATATTTATTTGTAAAAGAGTCTGGATCAAGCATACCATCTCTATAAACCTTATTATAGAACTCTGTAAACTCACGTCCTTCAGAAGTATTTATCCAGTGTGTTAAATTGTGCTCATTATCTTCTTTATAACCATTTTTCAATCCCCATACACCTGCTATTGTATTTATGCTGCAGTATTGGTTCCAAGATAATGCATATGTCTTTTTACCATTTTCATCTTTTGGATGCTTGTCTACCATTTTCTTCAATATTTCATAATACTCTTCTGGTGTTTCAAACTTAGGTTTTCCTAATTCCTTGTACCAATCTAATCTTATATGAGCTGAATAATCAGGTATTGGTAGAAGTCCCCAAGCATATGGCAACTTATATAATTTGTTATCTTCATCTAAATATCTATTGTAGTAATCACCCAATTCATTCTTAATATTACTACCATACTTATCAACATATGATGTAATATCTTTTAATTTCCCCAATTGTTGTAATCTAACTACATCTGCTTTACTTAATCCAGTCATAACCTCTGGATACTTTCCAGATGACAACATTAGATTAAATCTCTCATTTGCATCTGTGTCATAAACAATTTTGTTTATTTTCACATTAAATTCATCTAAGATATATTTTTTAAGTAATTTCGTTGTTTTTTCCGTATCATCTGGATTAATTTGACCTTTTTGATAAAAAGAAAATTCAAAAGTTTTTTCAGGAATTTCCCAACCATAATCATTAGTTCCAATTGTTTTAATGTTACTTACATTTTCAGTTGGTTTATCATCTGATTTACAACCTGAAAAAGTTCCAACTACGAAAACCGCAGCCATTACGGCCCCAAATAACTTCCTTTTCATTAAAATCCCCCCTAGAAGATTAATTTTCTTAAATTTGTTATTTATATTTTATTGTAATTTTTTCCTAAATTGAATGAATTAATGTTATATGTATATGTTTAAATGTTAGTTACATAAATTTTACAATTTCAATAATAATATTAATGTGTTATAAGGAGAGATAATTTAATAAATAATCACAAAAAAACTGATTTCTATTGAATATAGAAATCAGCTCTATTCTTATGTTTATTAATAACCCTTATTAAGCTCATCTGAGATCTATTTAAAAACCTAATGGGAAGAGAGTGAACCCCAACTCCACTATCAATATATACTGCTCTGTCTTTACCTTTCAAGAAATATAGTCCCTTTTGCAACTTAGGAAACATCCCTTGAGATGTAAATAATGCTCCTATAAAAGGAAGTCTTATCTGCCCACCATGAGTATCTCCAAGTAAAGTCAACTCACATTCTATATATTCATCTCTATCTAAGATTTGTGGTGAATGACTTAATAAAATTGACAATTTAGTAAAATCCACATTATTAAATGTTTTCTTCAGGTTATCTCTCTGACTTCTTGCATCACTAGCTCCACAAATATTAATCTTCTCTTGCCCTATTTTTAAAACTACACTTTTATTATCTAAAATATTTACTCCCATATTACTAATCTCATTCAAAAATTCATAGCTTCTCTTATTAGAACATTCATGGTTTCCCATTACGAAAAATACTTTATCTGTGTAATCTAAAAGTATTTTAATTAACCTATAGGCACTACTAAATTCTTTATGATTTTTACTAATAATATCTCCAGTAATTACTATGAAATGAGGATTACATTTTTCTATGATTTTCTTATATTTTTTCTCACTAAACATTTTTTTGTTGTGAAAATCTGTTATTTGCATAACTCTTAGTTCATCTATATTTTTAAGTTTACTGCTTTCAATTTTCACTGTATTTATCTTTGTAAAATTAACCTCGTATATAATTCTTGCTGTGATTAGAAGAGAAGCGGTTAATGCGCTTATCAAATTCATGATAATTTACTCCCTTCCATTTGCTCAATAGTTAAATTAAACTTCAATTTATTGTTCATATTAACCTCTCTTTAATATCTCTTATAGGTAAATTATAGCACTATTATGTTATAATTTAAAATAGAGGTGATAAAATGAAACATCCTATAGTAACTATTACAATGAGAAATAGAAAGAAAATTAAAATAGAATTATATCCTGAATTTGCACCGAATACAGTTAATAATTTTATCTATTTAATTAAAGAAAAATTCTTTGATAATATGGCCTTTGTTAGAGTTGTAAATGGACGATTAATTCAAGCAGGAGATCCAAATATGCCCGGACCAGAACGTACAGATGTATCTCCAGGATACATAATAAATGGCGAATTCAACAAAGAAAATTATCATAATCCATTATCTTTTAAATCAGGAGTTGTTGGTATGGCCATGGCAGATTATGAATACACACCAAATGCATCTGCTGGAAGTTTCTTTATTATGACAAAAGATGAATCTAAACTGGATTCTATTGTTCCAGCCTTTGGAAAGGTAATTGAAGGTATGGATGTGATTATAGAAATAAATAAAAGCAATACAAGTATGAAATATGGATATGATGTGCCTGATGTGATGGAATATTTTGAAAATGTTACTGTTGATACTTTTGATACTGAATATCCTAAGCCTGAGAAAATCTATGAATAAAATAAAAACCCATGTAGTAAATATCAATGTACTACATGGGTTTTCTATAATCATTTAGCATGTTCCTAAGTCCTTAAATTGTTCTTCTTATACTGAAAACCATTTTTTCTTCCTATGAAATCCTAACCACTTATTCCAATTATTTACCATCATAATATTTTAATATTTGTACAAACTATTAATACATAGTAACATCAAATAAAATTATTAATGGATAAAAATTTAGTACCTGAAGCAAAAGAAGGTTTAGCAAAATTTAAAATGGAAACTGCTATTGAATTCAGAGTAAACCTTAAATAGGATTACAATGTTGATTTAACTTCAGCTTAAGTAGGTTACATATGTGGACCTATAGTTAAAAAAATGATTGTACAATACAAAGAAATCTATAATCATATATGGGGGATAGATATATAGTACAAGAAACATAAGTCACATGCCTTTATTATTTTAACACTTTTTTTAAAATTTATACTAAGTTCACTCTAGAATTTTTTATTTTACTCATATCTCTTTTTTTTAGCTTTGAATATCTTGAATGAGTGTGTACAAGTTGTTCCTTGTCACATCCTCATTATCATTCACTCTTCTCAACATCAAACCAAAATACAACTCCATCTGGAACATTAAACACTCCAAAATCATTCCCATGCAAATTCTGAACTGCTTTTACAATAGATAAACCTAATCCACTTCCACCATATTCTCTAGCTCTAGCTTTATCAACTTTATAAAAATGCTCCCAAATTCTTTTTATCTTATCCTCTTCTATATTTTTTCCGCTATTGTACACGAATACTCTTACCTTATCTTCCTTTTCTTCAATTGAGATTTTTATCTTTTTATTATTATCTACATGATTAATTGCATTGTTTAAATAATTTACTATTACCTGTTCTATTTTCATAGGGTCTACTAATACTTCAATATTGCCTTTATTTTCAAAATCAACGTTTATATTTTTCTCCTTAAGTATATTTGAAAACTTTGCTATATCATAATCTATAAGGGTATAAATATCAATACTGCTTTTTTCTAATTTATATTGACCAGATTCCATCTCTAATAGTGACATAAGTTCTTTAACTATACTATCCATTCTACAACTTTCATCAACTATTACCTCACAATAAAAATCCTTATCTTGTGGGTTTTCCATAATATCTAATTTTAGAGCATCTGCATACCCCCTAATAAGGGCAATAGGTGTTTTCAATTCATGTGAAACAGCATAAATAAATTCTTTTCTAGTTTCATCAATTTCTTGTTTTATTTTTATCTCATCTATCAACATACGATTCTTATTATTTAATTCATTTATTGTCATCTCAAGTTTATAAGATAATTTATTTATATTATTACCTAACTGTCCAATCTCATCTTCCTGATTAACATCTACTGTTTCTTCAAAATTCAATTGGCTCATTTTTTTAGCAATATCATTTAGTACTAATATTGGCTTTGTAAATCTTTTAGACAAATAATATGCCCATATTACTCCAATGATTATTATTACTATTCCTACTGCTAAAGCAAATTGATTTGTAATTATCACACTTTCCTTAAATGCTTCTAATGGAACTCTTATTGACAATTCATCTCCATTATTCATTTTTTCATTTATAACTAAAAAATCTACTTGCATATTTTTATCTCTTACAACATATCTTTCACGACTTTCATCAATAATTTTTGAATCTATAACTTTATCTGAAGATAATAGTGGTGGAATAAGACGTGTTTTTCCCCCCCCTTTAATATCCTCTCTTATTCTCTCTAAGGTACTATATTTTAAATTTCCACTAGAATCTGTTATTACTATAAATGTATTTTTCTTATTTTCATAGTACTCCATAATTTCGTTTACTTCATGGTAATCATTATCATATGCCTTACTTATACTTCCACTGATTTCTATAAGTGATTTTTCTTTTTTATACATATAATAATTTCTATAAAATACGGTGTTTACTACAGAGAAAAGCAGCACAAATGATAAAACCATAAGTGTTATTTGTATAAATAATTTTCCCTTTATAGATTTCATATTAATTTATCTCCAATCTATAGCCGAATCCTCTGACGGTTTTTATGATTCCACTTTTGCTTTTCAATTTAATTCTTAATCTGTTTATATGAGTATCTACTGTTCTCTCATTCCCATAATAATCATATCCCCAAACTTTATTTAAAATACTATCTCTTGAACAAGCTGTATTCTTATTTTCAACTAAGTATAATAAGAGATCATATTCTATAGGACTTAAATCTAAAGGTTCATTGTTTAAATAAACAACTCTTGCATTTTTATCAACTAACAGGCCATTTAAATTAACTGTATTACTCTTAGCTTCCACTCTATTTAATAGAGATTTGATTCTAGCTATCAAAATAAGAGGGCTAAAGGGTTTTGTAACATATTCATCAGCGCCTATTTCAAAACCAAAAAGTTCATCATGTTCCTGAGATCTAGCAGTAAGCATAATAATAGGTACATTTGAATTTCTTCTTATTTCTCTACATGCACTCCATCCATCTACTACAGGCATCATTACATCTAAAATAACTACATCTATATTTTCTTCCTTATAAAAAATTTCTGTTGCTTCTTGACCATTACTAGCTTCTAATACAATAAAATCTTCTCTTTTTAAAAAGTCTTTTACTAGCTTTCTTATTCTAAACTCATCATCAGCAATTAATATTTTATGCAATACTCATCACTCCTTATATGCAGACAAGGATAAACTAAATTAGTTTACCCTTCACATTAAATTATCTTGGTTGCCCATCTGCTCCTCTTGACTGTCCACCATTTCCATTTCCATCATTGTATGATTTTATTGTACCATTTAATTGGCCTTCTATACTATTTATTCTATCTCTAATAAATTCTTTTAGACCATATATGATTTTATTACTAACTTGATTTTGTTCTTCTCTAACTTGATTACCTTTACCACTATTCTCATTACCTTGATTGGTCTGCCCCTTACTTGAAGCTTGTTCTTCACCTTTAGAGGATGCTTTACCCTGAGCTTGTTCTTGAACTTGCCTTTCTCCTTTAGCAGGAGCCTTACCTTGTGCTTCTCCTTGTGCTTCTCCTTGTACTTTTGCTGGTGCTTGGTCTTGCCCCATACCTGGTGCTTTACCTTGTCCTTTCATAGGTGCTTCACCTTGCCCTTTAGCTGGTGCCTGTCCTTGTTCCCTTTCTTGACTTTCCCTATTCATTTCACCACTATTTTCCCCACCTTTTGAAGGTGCTTTTTTATCTGAACCTTTTCCATTTCCAGCTTTCTCACCTTTATTTCCACCTTCCTGTGGAACTCTTGGAGTACGTTCAATATTGTTATTTCCTACAGGAGCCGCACTCTCTATACTCTGATCTTTTTCTAATCCTATTAAGAACTGCTCATAAGTGAAAAATTTACTTGGGTCCCTCTCCACATAAGGTGCTATCATAGTGCTTACTTCATCAATAATCTTTTCCATATTCTCATAGCTCATAGGACCATTTATTAGCTCTTTGATGTATTCTTCGTATCGATCTACATATTCTTGATTTTGGAATAAAACCTCCACTAAAGGTCTGCTCTCCATTGGTCCTGAAGTTGGATCAAATATCATATAGTTTACCAGCTGCTCTCTATCCAATTTAGCAGAAAACCCTCCAAATCCTTGATTAAAGTCCCAAGGAATTATTGAGAACTTACCATCCTCTTCATATATATAGAAATTATGAGGAATAGCACCTGGGTAACTATCTAAACTGACAACTCCTACTGTTACTGCTAAATACTTAAGTATGTTATCAACATTTAGTACCGCTTCAAGATCTCCTCCGTTATTAATAACATCAATTAAGTTTAAAAATGCACTATGATCAGTTGAATCTTCATTTGTTTTTAAGTTCATATGACCATAATCCTCTATTGAATCTCCCTGCCAACCAAAGTCAAGCATATATGGCTTATATAGGTCTCCATCTGCATTTTCAAAGTTAGTTCCTACAAAAGCTTCATCTACTGGCTCTACTACTAGATACAAACCTTTTAGCTCATCATTAATATATACTTCTGCATAGCTTGTTCTAGGAGCAGGTAATCCCATTTCTCTAAAGATATAGTATGATAGATATTCTCTTAGATAAGAAGGATCTCCAAAGTTATTATTTAATATCAATTGGTTAAGACCATAGAAATCTTGCCCTTTATCATACTCATCAAAGGAAATCTTGAAACTATATCTTTCTGAACCACTGCTAACAACTTGTCCTAAACTAGAATTCCCCTTTGTCCTAATTCCTACATTTTCAACTTCATTTCCATTAACTATTACTTTATTAGCAAAGATATATTCTTCCGCTAAAGGATCTGAGTACATCTTGTCTAATTCTCCATCCTGAATATATAATCTTATTTCTCCTACTTCACCTTCAATAAAAATCTCATTTTCTAGTACATCACTGCTTAGTTCTTCATGTGTAACCTCAGTGTATGTGTCTATTACCTTTACTTCTGCAATGCTTGAAACTACATAAGTTAATACTAGTATAAGACACAAGGACAATGTAATAATTATATTTTTTTTCATATCTATCACCTCTTATTAAGATGTGTAATCGCCATTATAACTAACTAACATTGCATTTGATACTCCTCTTTCTTTTGTAATATTATTAACAAAAGAAGCATTTTCTTTAATTAATCTCAGTTCTAAAGTTAGTTCTCCTTGATTCTTATTGAATGACTTTGATTTAATTTTACATTTTTTAGCTTCTGCTTTAATTGATTCTAAAAGCTTGTTCTCATCTGCTGAATCATCATAGTTCATAATTAGTAAATATGCATTATCATTATAATCAAACTTATTCATAGCTATAAGAATTACAGCAATTATTCCAGATCCTATAATACCTAATAAAAATAGTCCTGCTCCATTTACTATCCCAACTGCTATAGCCCAAAACATATACACTAAATCCATAGAATCTTTAACTGCTGTTCTAAATCTAACAATACTCAGTGCACCTACCATACCTAGGGATAACACTACATTAGATGAAATTGCAAGGATAACCACACAAGTTACTAATGAAATTAACAATAGTGATACGTTGAAACTTTTTGTATATAACACTCCATTATAAGTTTTCTTATATATATAAAATATAAATAATCCTAAAACAAAAGTTATTCCTAATGATAAAACAATCGTTGAAATACTTAACTGACCAAAATTCTCTGTAAAGCTATTTTTGAAAACATCCATGAAAGTAATTTTTTCTCCCATATTAATTCTCCTCCCACATATTTGTTTTTGTGTATTTTCTACAAATAACATATTTTGAATTTGATAACGCTTCCCTGTTTCCTATAGATAGAATATCTCTAATATGTGATGGCAAGTACTCATCATACTTTAATTCCATTACAATAATATTATTCTCTAAGGCAGTAATTAAAGGCACTTCTGGATTTAACAAGCCTAAGTCATTTACCCCTGTTTTTAACCTTTTATCAAAAGTTATTCTCACATTTCCAGCTTTGTATGTGTATGCCTCTCTATCATAATCAACTATTACCTTTGGTTCTAAATTAAATGCTTTAATATGACTGTAAAAGTCCTTTAGCACAGGATGTGAATTATTATTTATGAAGCTATAATCTCTTGCTAAAATATTCTCACATTCTTCTTTTGTAACACTAGTCCACTGTTTTGCAACAAGATGTCCATGTTTAATCTTCTTCTCCAACTTTATTAAGTCTGATTTATTGTTATAAATTCTTATTCTAAACTTATATCTATCCTTTACTCCTAATATCTTTTCAAATAATGCTGTATTCTTGAAATCATCAAAATATAAACTTTTAATATTATAATCACACCCATTAATTGCATTGTTATCTAAACTCATAAATTTATTTAACTTATTTTTTAAAGAAATATAATCCATAGTGTTAATGTGATATTTGTATTCATGCCTGAACTTTTGACCTTCCAACTGTGCTGCACCTCCTTTCACTTATGATTTTAGTTTTCTAATGTCACAGTTTTGTCACAACTTTTATACAATTTGTAACTTTTATTTCAATGAAAAAAACCACTATGATTTTAAAATGTACCCTTTGTCAAGGACATTATAAAAAAAGACTATGCAGCAGCTTGAAGATGATTTCTGAATGATACAGGAGTCATCTTCTTTAAATTCCATTGATATCTGTAATTGTTATAGTAATCCATGTATTCATCTATTTCATCTTTAAGCTCGTCCAGAGCTGTGCATGATTTAATGTAAGCCTCATCCTTAAAATGTCCAAAGAATGATTCTTGAGGTGCATTATCCCAACAATTTCCTCGTCTAGACATTGATTGTCCTAATCCAAAACTTTTCACTAACTTTTGGAAATTGGGGCTAGTGTAATGTGCTCCTTGATCTGAATGGATAAAGGCATCAGGGGCAAGAGTAATATCTTTATTATTCAATAATTTATATATTGTATCAGTGGCGATATCTAGCGATAAGCTAGTGGCTACGTTATAAGCTAGTATCTCATTAGTAGAACCGTCTTTAATCGTAGATAGATATGCTCTTTTGTTATTACCATACGTTAGATAAGTTATATCTGTAAGCAGTACTTTTCCGGGGATATTTTGTTTAAACTCTCTATTCAATAAATTAGGGACAACTCTGTGCTCATGGGTGGCTTTCGCCATTCTTCTATAAGGATTAGCCTTCCTTATGGGGCAAACAATGTTGTATTTTCTCATTATTCTCCTTATACGCTTTAAATTATATACAATACCAAACTGACCGTCTAATGTCAGTTTAATTTGACGAGCACCTTTTTTACGATTCTTGAACTTGTATGCTTTTAAAATCAAGTCTTTTGCTACTTCATCACAAAGCTCTCGCTTATTTCTTGATTCCATGGCTGTTGCAGAAAAATAATTATAGTATCCTGACCTTGATACGCCCGATAGATTACATAAATAACTAATCATATTTTTCAAGTTATATTTTTTAACTGTATCTCTTATTATTATAAACTTGTCCTTAGGAAGTATTTTTATTTCTTTCGCGTCATCATCCTTTCCATCATATCGAGCTTTTTTAGAAGTTCGTTCTCAGCTTTCAGTAAATTATTTTGTGCTTGGAGTCGTGCATATTTCTCCTCTAAAGAAAGCTCTTTAGTTGTTGGCTTTCCTGAATTGTTTCTTCTTGTATCAGCTAAACCACATACACCATTATGTCTATAAGCAGCTCTCCACCTTTTACCAGATGATCTTACTCTTTCAATTCCTATGATATCTACATCAAATCCACATTCTTCGAATATTTCTCTAGGGAATTTTCCGTTCTGATTCTCAGCTATAAAGATTTTTTTGAATTCATCAGTATACGTAATTGCTTTATTAGTGACATTTTTTACGTATTTGTTTTGTGCCAAAGTTTCTATTTGTTCTTCTGTAAATATCTTTTTACTCATTTTTTATCCCCCGAATTCTCATTTATTTAATTATACATAAAAATACCCTATAAAGTAGACTTTTTTTATAGTGTCTACTCTATAGGGTACATTTTATTTCTCATAATGGTTTTAATAACCGTCCCTAGGACTATTCATTTATTAAACTTTTACATCTGCCCATTTCTTACTCCTAAAACGCAAGAATATGACTACAGAGAAAATAACAAATGATAATATTTCTGCATACCAAACTGCTGCAATTCCCATATTTAATACTAATATTAACAAAGATGAAATCGGTACGAAAATTACCCAAAGCCTTAGAGATGTATATAACATAACTGCTGTTGTATCCCCTGCTCCTCTTAATGCACCTGACATTACAATCATAAAATTGAGTCCTGGCTGATTTAATGCTAGAAATAGCATAGCAGTTGCGCCTATTGCTAGCACAGATGTATCTGAGGAAAAGGCCTTTAGAATTCCCCCTGGAATTGCTATAAATACAATTGCCATTAAAATACCCCAAATAACTCCAAGTGCTGAAGAAATATATCCAGTTTCAGAAGCTTTGTGAACATCTTTTTCACCTAAAGCCTTACCAACAAGAGTTGCTGTTGCAATGGATATACCAACTGCCGGCATAAAGGATAGTGATTCAACTTGGATTAGAATCCTGAATGCAGCTTCAGATGATGTATCTAATTGAGATATAATGACACCCAATACAACAAATGACCCCTGCATTAATGCCTGTTCAAATGCTCCTGGCATACTTATACGCCACAAAGGCTTTACTATTTTTTTATTAATGAATAACTCAAATTTCAATTTAATTGAGCTGTCTTTAATATATAAAATATAAATATATAAAAGTACTGCAATTATTCTTGATATGGATGTTGAAAGCGCCGCACCTGCTATTCCCATCTCAGGTAAAGGGCCTATCCCTTTAATCAATAAGTAGTTACCAATTATATTCACCCCATTAGCAATTGCAGTGATTTTCATTGGTGTTTTTGTGTCTCCAGATCCTCTTAAAATAGCTGCATAAGAAAAACTTAAGAACATAGGAACCATTCCAATAATTATTATATTAAAATATGTGATAGTATTTCTGAATACCTCTTCAGAAATAGAATAAATACCAAAGATACTATTTCTGAAAATATATACTGCAATAGATATTGTAATACCAATAATAAGATTTAATACAACATTCTGCTCTGCAACCTGCTTTAGTTTATCAAAGTTCTTTTCTCCAAAAGCTCTTGAAATCATTGCTACAGCTCCAGTATTGAATGATGAAAAAATAAATATCAGTGCAAATACAATTTGATTAGCAAATCCTACAGCAGATAGCGCTTCTTTACCTATAAATTTACTTATCATAATTGTATCAGCCACACCAAGCATCGTATTTAATGCCATTTCAAGAATAGCTGGCATTGACATAGTTATAATTGATAAAATCAGTATCTTTTTACTTTTCATTAGTTTAATAAATTTTTCCAACATTTCACCTCCAAATATTTTAGAAATACAATTTAAAAATTAATATTGTATCTTATACCTGAATTACTGTACTAATATTATTTTTACTCACAAATAATTTTCAACTTCAAAAAACATTTCAAGTCTCTAAATTTTTCTTTTATAATTATAACATAAAATTCATATGAAATTTGTTAAATCAATTTAAAATTAGCTATTTACAGGTATGAAATTCTAACCATTAATCCCGTTAATCTACCATCATAATATCTTTCAAAAAGTACAAACTATTAATGTAAAGCAATACAAAAGCTTTACAAAAGCAATATAAAGGAGGAATATCTAATGTCTAAAAATTTAGTACCTGAAGCAAAAGCTGGATTAGCAAGATTTAAAATGGAAACTGCTAGAGAACTAGGTGTTCACTTTACTGAGTATAATGGAAACTTAACAGCTAAGGAATGCGGTTCTGTTGGTGGAGAAATGGTTAAGAAAATGGTACAGCAGTACGAACAAAATCTATAATTAAATATCGCACTATAAATCTCTACGGCATGTAACTTAGGTTGCATGCCTTTGTTATTCTTCTGCGACATTTTTCTACATTCGTACATATTTTTTTGTATTGTTATGATATAATAATTTCATAAACTACTATTAATAAGAATAATAATTATTTACTTATACATACCGAACAACCGAAAGGAGCTCAATGAGAAAATTATGATTAATAATATTTTTGACAAAAAGAAATCTTTAATCCTTATAGTTGATGATTCAAAATTTATCCGCTCTACATTTCGTAATTTTCTAGAAAATGAAGGTTATGAGGTTCTTGAAGCAGAAGATGGAATTAAAGCAATTGCCATTTTTAAACAAGCTAAACCTGATGTTGTTTTAATGGACTTTGTAATGCCTGGAATGAACGGAATTACTACATGTTCAAAGCTTCAAGAATTACCTAACGGAAATCGTACTCCTGTAATTATGGTTACTTCTTTAGAAGATGAAGATTCAGTTAATCAAGCCTTTGAAGCAGGCGCAACTGATTATATTAGTAAACCTATAAATTGGGCAGTTTTACGACAACGTTTAAAACGCTTAATCCATGCAAGACAAACTGAGATATCTCTTGATCAAAGTGAAGCATTTGCCCGCTCAATTATTGAGCATGCTGAAGAAGGAATTATTACCATTGATATTGAAGGTATTATTAAGTATATTAATCCAACAGCCGAAGAAATTTTTGGATATGCATCAAATGAGATTCTAGAAAAAGATATTACAACCCTTATACCTCAAGTTTATAAAAAAGGTTGTCATAATGACCCTAATGAAGTTACAGATATACATAATGAAATAATAGGACATAAAAAAGATAACTCCTCAATCCCTATTGATTTTACATTAAGTAAATTTTACGTGGATGATAAATGTTATTTCTCTATTATACTAAGGGATATTACAAAACGAAAACAATATGAAGAAATGATCAGATATCAAGCTTTTTATGATTCTTTAACGGGTCTCCCAAACAGACTTTTATTAAAAGAACGTATTACTGTGGAGATTTCACGTACTAAACGAACACATGAAAAATTAGCAGTAATGTTTTTAGATTTAGATAGATTTAAACTTATTAATGACACCTTAGGTCATGATATTGGTGATAAATTATTAAAGGAAGTTGCCAATAGATTAAAAGGTTGTTTACGCGAACAAGATACTGTTGCCAGACTTGGAGGAGATGAATTTGTTGTTTTACTTCCTGGAATAACACATGAAGAAGTTGTAGGCAAAATTGCTGATAAAATTCTTGAATCCATTAGGCAACCTATAGTCATAGATACTCATGAGCTTTATCTAACAATTAGTATTGGAGTAACTGTTTTTCCTGATGATGGAGAAGATGATGAAACATTATTGACAAATGCAGATGTTGCTATGTACAGAGCTAAAGAAGAAGGTAAAAATAACTTCCAGCTTTATACCCCTGCAATGAATGCAAAAGCCCTTGAGAGATTAGCAATGGAAAATAGTTTGCGTAGGGCGATAGAATATAATGAATTTGTACTCTATTATCAACCAAAGGTAAACACTAAAACTGAAGATGTAATTGGGATGGAAGCTTTAGTACGTTGGCAGCATCCTAAATGGGGATTAGTTCCACCAGTAAAATTTATTCCTTTAGCTGAAGAGACTGGATTAATCGTACCTATTGGTGAGTGGGTACTTCGAACTGCTTGTGCACATACTAAAGCCTTACAAAACGCAGGACTGCCACCTTTAACAGTAGCAGTTAACCTTTCTGCACGTCAATTTGAACTTCAGGACCTAACTAAAATGGTATCTAATGCTTTAAAAGATACAGGTCTTGAGGCAAAATATCTTGAGTTAGAAATAACTGAAAGTGTAGCCATGAAAAATGTAGAATACACTGTAAAGGTAATAAATGAATTGAGAGATATGGGTGTTAAATTCTCTATAGACGATTTTGGTACAGGCTATTCTTCTTTAAGTAAATTAAATAGTTTTTCTGTAAATAAATTAAAAATTGATAAGTCTTTTGTTGGAAAGATAGATGGAAAAAAGGATAATTCTATAATTGCTTCTACCGTTTTAGCTTTAGGAAAAAGCCTTGAACTTGGTATTGTAGCTGAAGGTGTAGAGAATGAAGACCAAGTTAATTTCTTAAAAGCAAATAATTGTGATGAAATGCAGGGTTACTTTTTCGGAAGACCTATGCCTAAAGAGAACTTTTTAGAATTTTATAATAATAAACTTAAGAAATAGCTATAAAATTTACAATCTAAAAATAGAGGAACTGTATATTCGAATACAGTTCCTCTATTTTTTAATAATATACTACTGCCTTAATTATTTTAACTTGAGCCTGTTTATTATTGGTGAATTTAAATGTTAATGGATTTTCCTTTTCACCTCTAGTTACTGAAATCAAATCACCTTTAAATAAATTTATTTTTTCATTATTTTCAGTTAAAATTTCTATTTCTCCCTCTACACAATAAAACACTTCAGTTATTTCTGTAAGGTCTTCCCCTATATCACAGATAAAACTAATATTCTTTGACTCCCCTCTATTTAATGAGAGATGTTCTAAAGCGCCTTTACAACCATTTCCCATCATTAAATTAAAATCTGTAACTTTTCCAAAACTCCTAGTTTCATATTCACCACTAAAAGAATCCTGTTGGAATGGTTTTAAATAAGCTTTATGATGACCTTTATGTTCAAGGTGTAACTCTCCTTCGATAACCATAATTAGTCTCCAAATTCCCGGTAAATTTGTAAAAATGGATTCCTCTACTTCAACTTTTGCTGAACTTAATCTCCATTTAAAGTTACGCTCACTGTATAGCGAATCCTTAGGGTATATCATAAGTTGAGTTGTTGTTCCTCCAGACCATTCACTAGTTTTAAAATCATTTTTCTTAATAACTTCAATATTATAATTCACTGTTATTCCCTCACAATTTATCATAAATTATATTAAATTTTACTTGCCATTATCACTTCTAATTGTTTATCAACACCTTTTTCAACATTTGTATATACTCTTGGAGAGAAGAAGTTACTTTTAGTAATATTTTTAAAAAGTTTTCTTGAAATATATCTTTTATTTTTAATAACTGCTCCAAACCTTAACAATTGAACACTCTCAGTAATAAGTTCTTTTAAAGCAGTCCGATGTTCTCCCTCCTCTTTAAAAATCTCTTTTATAGAATAATCAATAAAATTACAATATTTATTAATTAAACTATCTAACTTTCCAAACTTAGTTTGAATATTCATGATTGTATAGTGTTTATTTTTAAGATCTTCTTTTATATCCTGAAAATCATCTGCTATTTGAAGAATTACACCATATGTAAAGGCAAATAATTGATCTGCTTCTTCTAAATGACCACATACTAAATAAGCATCTGCCAACACTGATGCCCCACCTTTATAAATACTGATTCCTAAAATATCCTCACTATAAATACCACTAAGACCATGTTGTTTAATGCTCATATTTTGACCATCTTGGATTGCAACCAGCGCTTCAAATACTTCTGGAAACTCTGCTCGTGGATAATCCTTTTCAATCAAATCAATCATATAGAAAATATCTTTTTCCTGCTGTGATTTTCCAACCCCTTCACCAGTCTTTATCTTATTCCTAAACCTTTTATTAAATTCTAGCTTATACTCTCTAGATAAAGTTTTATCATCCAAAAAATTATCTGTCAAAGGATATAACATACTATAAGCAAACATTGAATCAGTTAACTTAACTTCTTTATTTAAATATATTTGCATACTATTGATTGTCCAAATATTTCTTAAAGCTTGGAAAACACTTTCAGTAGTTATATTCTTCTGGAAGTCTTTTGCCCTTTCAACAAACTCACGACTACATTCTATAAACTGTTCTCTTATTAAGTGCTCAACTGATTGTTTATTCATTTCTAATGTTTCTACCAAAAATGACTGAACTTTTTTAAGTATCTCCTTAGAATCCTCAGTCGTGCTAATCCCCTGATTATATCTATTCATATGATTTGCTAAGAACTCTTTCATCTTAAGTAAATCTTCATCTTTTTTCTTATCATATCTATAAGGAAAGATATCATATTCATCTTCTAGCGAATACCAAATATCTTCAATTTTATTTTTCAGTTCTACAAAATTTAACGATTTAGTCTTAATCATAATATCACCCCTTATAAATTATACCTTATAAGTTAATTCTTTACTACATAGTTACAAATGAATCTAATAAAACCAATATGAGAATCCCATATTGGTTAATATAACTATAGTATTATTTTATTGCCCTTTCTTACTATCACCTAATGGAAATAAGGGATCATCATAATTAGGAAATCCTAATTCTTTTGCAATTTCTCTTGCCATCATTAAATTGTCTGGGAATTCAGGTGATGGATTCACAGTACTTCTTTGAAGACTCCAAAGCATCATTCCACCTGCAGAGGTAGTATAAATATATTGAGCCACTCTATCAATTTCATTTAGTGTCCACACATGAGTTCCCCAATCCTCAGGAGGTACCATTGCCCCCATTGCAACATCGCCTTGGAAATAATACTTATATGCTTCTACTGATTCAATAGGGTCGTATAGCTCTCCAGCATTGTACCCCATAACATTGATAAGATCTAATTTATCCCCTGCTCTTTTGATTACTTGTAACATCATACCAGTTGTAGTTAGATTTTTAGGCTCTGCATCCTTCCATTTTCCCTCACCATATGCTCCAACAGACCATGGTGTAGCTGCAAGAATGTATGGTCTAGGAAGTCTCGTTCTTAATCTTTCAATAATAGAAACATATTGATTATCACTAGTACAATGAATTATTCCATTACTATCTGGTTTACATCCAAATCCAGTTAGAGGTTCATAATCAATATCCACACCATCTAAATCAAAATCTTGAACAAATCTCACAATATCATCTACATTCAAGTTACCCCAATTTGTATAGGTTGCTCCCCCTACGGACAGAAGTACTTTTGTTTCAGGATTTCTTTCTTTAAGATAGTCTATAGCTTCCTTCAAAACTACGCCTTCGTAACTAAACTCTAATCCGGTTGTACGGAAATTCAAATCTCCATTATAAATCATATCTGGTTTTGCAAATGCTAAAATTACAACATTTACATAAGAAGGCAAGTTCCCTAAGTCTGTTCCTTTTCCAGTGGAACTCCATCTATCTGACCATGATTGAAAATATCCTACAAATTTATTTTTAGGAGATGGTGGAATATCCTTCTCAGTATATTTTACAACTGAAGTCTTTACTATATCTTCTTCTACAATTATTTTACTTGGATAAGCCTCAGGCATATACATTTTAGTTTCAGTTCTATGATAATTAGCAATTATATCAAATGATTTCCCTGCAACTAACTCTTCAAAAACAACTGATTTCCCCCAATAAACATTTTTAGTATTATCACCTATTGTAACTTGAGGAATAAATATTTCCGAGCTAAATTCAGGTTTCTCCACAGTAACTTCAATTGATCCATATTTCACTTCTGGTCCCTGTCCATTTAATGTGAAGTCTTTAGGATCTTCATTCTTACCTGAATACGTTGCACCAAACCCAATCTTTACTGCCATGCCTACTGGAATTGAACTATTCCATGAGGCAGGTAAAACAGTAACTTTATTATCTACCTGAGTGAACTTTCCATTCCATAAAGAAGTAATTCTCTGATTTCCAGGAAAATGAAATGATAATTCCCATGGAGATATTTCTTCTTCTCCTTTATTAATTATCTCTATATCAGCATTAAATCCTGTATTCCAACTTGAAGTAACTTTATAAACTACCTCAAAATGTAGTTTATATTCTTCACACTTCTCATAATACTTAATATTACATTCTTTAGTTTCATTTTCTTTTACCACAATACTACTTGGTTGAATTATTGGAATAAAGGATTTTTTTTCTTTTTTAAATGTTTTTGCATCTATCTCATAACTTTTATTAGCCTCTAGATTTGAAAAAAGATGACTGGTTCCCCAATCCATTGGAACAGTTGCTCCATTCAAATATATAATAGGTTGAAAGTTATGATCACAGAACATCGGTTGCTCTAAATTAACTAAAATATTTCCCGTTTCCCCTTTCAAATCATTACTTATAACCTCAAAATCTGTAGGATCCTCATTTATAATTTTATATTGAGCTACAAAGTCTAAAGCAATCTTTTGAAAGGGTCCCATATACCAATTATATTTAGGTTCTAAAAGAACCTCATTTTCCTCTTGTTTCCAAGTACAATAATTTACTTTTACTATTTTTTGACCATTAATAAATTTAAATTTAACTTTCCAATCTTTAAGCTCATTGAAAGTATTATTTTCTATAATAATTCTTCCTTTAAAGTAATCAGTTTCTTCATTTAATTTTATATACTTCACAGAGTACATTTAATTAACTCCTTATTCAGTATTTTATTAAAATAATAGACCTTCACTTTTATTTTATTATGTCACACAAATTTTTGTTACTATATTCGACAAAAGAGACTTTTACTTATTAAGTAACAGCCTCTTATGCTAATTCCTATTTAGTTTCTAATAATTCTTCATATGGCCATCCCTCTTGACCATTTTGGTATTGTCAAAAGTTTTAATGGTACTTTCGACGTAACCCCTTGATTTTCAATACTTTATCTATATTAGACTTGCCCCCTCCCTCTAAAGGTGTTAATTTTAGTTTGCGAAAAAAAATATATAACCAAAGATAAGGAGGCAAGTTTTTAACATGATTAATTATTATTTAGTTTTGTATATTGTTTTTCTTAAGCAAGTTATAAATCTACTCATTATTTTATTGACTGGAAAAGGACTCAATAAGATCCCCAATTCTGATACTTTAGATAAACCTTACAGGAAAATACAAGTGGATGATAAACCAATAATTGTGAAACCTGAAAGGTTAGATTACAGAGAACTCCTATCGGAGCATTATAAACTCAAAGGTAAAGAGTTAGCTCCTGTTAGAACTCAAAAAGGACGTTCTCACGTGAGTTCTAAAATCAGTTGTCCTAAATGCAATGCTCCAAATATTTATCTATACGATAACAATGGAGGGCGTGGTCAATATAAATGCAAAGTCTGTTCCACTAACTTTAACACTAAAAACCTTTATGATAAGCAGGTAAGATTTAAGTGTCCTCATTGCAATAAATTTTTAGAACGAATTAAAAATCGTAGTAATTTTACCATTTACAAATGCCGAAACAACAACTGTTCTTTTTATAAAAACAACTTAAAGTCTATTACCAAAGAAAAACCCTATGACACTAAAGTTAGATATATATTTAGAGAATTTGATTTCGATTTTGCATCTCTAAAGGGCGATAGTCCTGTGCAAAGTAATATATCCTTATCCAAGATGTATTCATCATCCCACGTATTTGGCTTAATAATGACTTACTACGTAAATTACGGATTATCTTCAAGAAAAACAGCAGCTATCATGAGAGAAGTTCATTGTGTTAAAATATCACATCAAACTGTGCTAAACTACGCTGCAGCTGCTTCTGTTCTACTAAAACCAATGGTGGACAACTATCCCTATAATCCAACAGAATCTATATGCGGCGATGAAACATACATCAAAGTCAATGGTAAATGGAACTATATATGTTTCTTCTTTGATGCTGTTAAAAAGATAATTCTCTCGTATAGAGTTTCGCCTAATCGCGATACTTTCTTAGCTTGTAGAGCCATCTACGATGTTATCACTAAGTACGAAAAACTTCCTGAAAGCCTTAAACTAGTAGTTGATGGTAATCCAATATATCTGTTAGCAGAAGTTTTCTTCGCTAATCACGATATTAATTTTGATGTCATGCAAGTAATTGGACTTACCAATGATGATGAAGTTTCAGCTGAATATCGTCCTTTAAAACAGATTATTGAACGATTAAACAGAACCTTTAAGAGAAGTTATAAGACTACTAATGGCTACAATAGCTCAAACGGCTCTATAACTCATATAATTCTTTTTTGTACATACTTCAATTTCTTGAAACCTCATGCAAGCTTAGAACAAAAAGTTCCTGTAATAATTCCAGAACTTGAAGAGTTGGAAACCATGCCTGCACGTTGGTGCAAATTAATGAAATTAGCTGAGTCATACTGCCAATCTTAATATCGCATTATTTTAAAATCGACCTATATCATAGGTTTATTTGCCATACCCTTTTTTAGAATCACACATCCCTTTCGGGATAAAAAATATTAATCTTTTCAATTTCTCGGAGAGAAATATCCTTCGTTTTCCATTTTCAATTTTCCATTCTCAACTAAATTAATCTTCTTGTCTTTAAATCCTTATATTCCTTATCAATTTTCATATACTTTTGACACTACCCCATTTTCTAATATGTATAATCTATTTTCATCTATTGCTTTTTCTTTTAAATAGTCATATGTTCTTTTTGCCCCGCCATTTCCACGTGGACATATAATTACAATATCTTCTTTAGAATCAGTTAAATCATCCAAGATTTTATCTAACTTAGCTTTATCTTCTTCAGTTTTCACTGGATATGAAATAGAAAAAATCAATATTAAGAAGCTTACTTATCAAAAAATTTCTGATATTACCCTCTTCTTCTATAAGTTTTTTCTATAACTATTATTTGATTTTTCTATTATAATTAAAATATAGAGAATATTCATTTGGAGGTATGGCATGATAGATTTCGGTGTTATAAAAACTTATCCTCAAGAAGAAAGAGACAGAATAGTTAAATCAGAACTCCCAGAAGAAAAGGTTAAATTACTTGAGAAATATGGACTTCGCTGCAACGAGAATCTTTATTGGGAAAAAGCTCAATACAAGTATAAAACTCAAGAATTTTTTAGTCATAGACTTGTTAGACGCTGCTCTGTAATGGCTATTATTTTTCACATGTATAGATTATGCATTGCAAAAATAAATTATTTTGAAAGAAATTGGACATATTATACACCATGTAAATTTGATTGGAAAAAGGGTACATTTGTAGAATGTGAACTTTTTGATATGGAATGTATCAAACAAAAACATACAGGTATTGTTATAGATTTACGTAATCTTTCAGCCATAATCGATATAAATGTTTTCAGATCAATGTGTACTGATTTGGAAAGTGCATTAGATAACGCCACTAATAATTTAGCAAAAGCTTCCACTTTTTAGTGGAAGCTTTTTTCCAATTAACCCTGATACAGGCTTGGAGGTATCACTTCTAAGTACGAATTTTATTAAAATACTTCCTGTATTCTCTGCAAGACAAGTTATATTCAATGAAAAAATAATACATATGCTCATAAAAACAACGGTTAGTTTCTTCATTCTTCCACCCCTTCATCAATAATTTCACACCAATAAAAGGTAATATTCAACTTTATAGGATATTATTAGATTGGATGCATGATAATACTTCACCATAATAATTAATAAAATAAATAAAATAAGTGTTGACATTAAATTATTAAGAGCATATAATAATTTTAAAATTCAAAATATTTAAAGACTTCGAAGAGGAGGAGTACATAAGCTACTGAAATGCAGAGAGGAGATGTTGGTGAAAATTCTCCATGATGGGTTTGTGGAAGGTAGCCTCTGAGTCGTGAACCGAAATCTATTTTGAGAGTAGACTTCAACGGAGTTCCTACCGTTACAAAGGAAACAGTATCGGATATTTAATAATTTGTTATATTTATTTCCATCCCGTACTGTATTGAGAGTGTGTGTAAACACAAAGTTAGGTGGTACCGCGGAGATATACCCTTCGTCCTATTTTATTAGGATGAAGGGTTTTTTATATTTAAAATTAGTTTTGTGCACAAAAATTAATTTTATCACTAATAAATATTTAAATGCCGGCATTATAAAAACCCTATTATGAAATAAAAAATTAAAGAGGAGTGTTAGTAATGCTTAATAAAAAATATGACTTTAATGATTGTGAAAAAAGAATTCAGAACTTTTGGGAAGAAAATAATATTTTTAAATATGAAAATGATAATAATAAAGAAATTTATTCTATTGATACACCCCCTCCAACTGTTAGTGGAGATATCCATATTGGGCATATCTTCTCTTATACACAAGCTGAGATGATAGCAAGATTTCATAGAATGCAAGGTAAGAATGTATTCTATCCCTTTGGATTTGATGATAATGGACTTCCAACAGAGCGGTTAGTTGAAAGAGAATTAGGCATTAAAGCCAAGGATATGGCAAGAAGTGAATTTATAGAAAAATGCTTAGAAACCACAGATAAATATGAAGAGAAATTTAAGGATCTATGGAAATCACTTGGATTCAGTTGTGATTGGAATCTTCAATATAAAACCATAAGCCCTTTATCTCAAAGAATTTCTCAAAAGTCATTTATGGAGCTTTATAAAGATGGAAAAGCATATATTGAGGAAAGCCCTGTACTCTGGTGTACAGAATGTCAAACATCTATAGCTCAAGCTGAGTTAGAAGTAAAAGAACTGGAATCCTATTTTAATTGGATTACATTTAATATTGAGAATACAGATATCCAAATAGCTACTACTAGACCTGAGCTTCTTTATGGATGTAGTGCTGTATTTGTACATCCAGAAGATGAGAGATATAAAGAGTTTATAGGAAAGGAAATCTCCATTCCTTTGTATGATTTTAAGGTTCCTATTATTGCTGATGAAGAAGTAGATATGAAAAAAGGTACCGGTGTAGTAATGTGTTGTACTTTTGGAGATACTTCTGACTTAGAGTGGTTTAAAAAATACAGTCTTCCATATAAGAAGGTTATTACTTCTGAAGGATATATTGAAAAAGATATCAAATATATCGGAGGATTAGCTATAAAGAAAGCTAGAGAACAGATTATAAAAATTCTAGATGAAAAAGGTTTATTATTAAAGAGAGAAAAAATCACCCATACTGTTTCAGTTCATGAAAGGTGTGGAAAAGAAATAGAGATAATTCCTTCAAAACAGTGGTATATAGATATAATCAGTTCTAAGGATAGATTTATTCAAGCTGCTGATGAAATCAACTGGCATCCTGCTCATATGAAATCCAGATATCTTAATTGGGTTGAAAACTTGAAATGGAATTGGTGTATTTCTAGACAAAGATTCTTTGGAGTACCTTTTCCTGTATGGTACTGTAAAAATTGCGGTGATGTTCTACTTGCTGATGAAAGCCAGCTTCCTGTAAATCCTATTGAGGATAAACCAAATGAAATTTGCAATTGTGGTTGTGATGAATATATACCTGAAACTGCAGTACTAGATACTTGGGCAACATCTTCGGTAACACCAATGATAAATAGTAAATGGGGTGAAGAAGATGATATAAGTTCAAAAATTCTACCTATGAGTATGAGAACTCAAGCACACGAAATCATTAGAACTTGGGCATTTTATACAATAGTTAAAAGTATTTATCATACTGGTGAAATTCCTTGGAAGGATATAATGATATGTGGATTTGTTTTAGCAAAGAAGGGTGAGAAAATAAGTAAATCAAAGAAGAACTCTAAAAACTCTCCAACTGAACTCATAAAGGATAACTCTGCTGACAGTATAAGATACTGGGCAGCTTCAGCAAAACTTGGAACAGATACAATGTTCTCAGAAGATGAATTAAAACTTTCTAAGAGATTCTTAACTAAACTTTGGAATAGTGCAAAATTTACTTTAATGCATCTTGCAGATTTCAAAGGTGAGAAACCCGCAAAAATTCTTCCTGCAGATAGATGGATTATAGATAAATATATGCAAACTGCCAATGAAGCAGCAGAATACCTAAAAAAATATGAGATTGGACTTTCAAGAGGAGTTATAGATGATTTTTTCTGGAAAGACTACTGTGATAATTATTTAGAACTTGCTAAGGACAGATTATATAAACCAGAAGTTTATGGTGAAGAAAACAGTGCTTCAGCTCAATATGCTCTATACGAAACATTCTTAGGTATATTAAAGCTTTACGCAATATACGTTCCTCATATAACTGAAGAAATCTATCAAAGTTATTTTTCTAAATTTGAGGATAAACCATCAATACATCAATTAACATGGGACAATAAAAGTAATGATAATGAAAGCATTCCATCTGATTATATAACTCTAGGTGAGATAATTAAAGATATTTTAACGGAAGTAAGAAAGTATAAATCAGAGAGAAATTTATCCCTTAAAGAACCTTTAAAAACTATTCATATTTCAATACCTCAAAAATTCATAAACATGATTTCTGAAAATGAAAAGGACTTAATAGCATGCACTAAAGCTGAAGTGATTATTTTCAAATGTAGTGATGAAATTAAGATTGATATTGATTAACAATATGATATTTACAGCTTTACTTCATATGTACTTGATATGTACTAAATTACTATTACCTCCATTGTAAAAAATAAACCCTCTTACTATGTAAGAAGGTTTATTGTTGTCCTTTTTCAACTCCTATCCAGCCTTTTTTAAGAAGATATCTCATATACATAATGAGTCTCTGTTGACTATCTTCAGGAGTATCACCAAATTTTTCACTCATAATTTTAGATATTTCATAAATATTCTTTTTACCATCTATTAGTTTCCATACTGCACTACCTCTTTCATCAAGTTCCATATCGCTAACTGTTGATTTCTTGAAAAGCCATCTTATAAATTTTTCGATATCTTTATCATGATGAAATATCAAATAAACTTTTCCTCTTCTTACTTCCCAATCTTCATGTTTAATTTTAGGGATATATAATAAAAAATTATCTTCTTTATTTTTTTTAGACATGCTAGTCATCACCTTTATAAAAATTTAAAATAAGGGTTATAAATTTCTATAACCCTTATCTATTATTATTAATTAAAATATTTTATTTATGCTTATAAAGATTTTTCAGTTACTTTAGTTGAATATTTATAAATCCATAATCCAAGTAACATAAATACTACTGCAGCAACAAAACTACTTTGTGCAATAGCTGAATCTTTAAATACTGCAATATTTATACCTAGTGTAGTGAATGCAGCAATTAATATACCCATTAAAGCATCTCCAGCAACTAAACCTGAAGCAAGTAAAATTCCTTTTTCAACTTGTAGTTTTTGCTGTTCTTCTTCCTTCTTGAATTTCTTCTCAACGAATACTCTAACGATACCACCAACTAAAATACTTGCATTCAAGTGAATTGGTAAGTATAATCCAAGAGCTATTGGAAGAATAGGAAGTTTTGCAAGTTCACAGAATACAGCGATAATAACTCCTACAGTAACTAAAGCCCAAGGAAGTTCTCCAGTCATAACTCCTTTAACAACCATAGACATTAATCCTGCCTGTGGCGCTGGAGCTGCAGCTGAACCTATTATATATACATCGTTAATCATTAATACTACTGCACCTGCAGCAACAGACGCAACTGCTAAAGCAAGATACATTCCAATCTGAACATTCTTTGGTGTACCACCAATAACATAAGTAGTTTTTAAACTTTGAGCTGTTCCACCTGCAACCGCTATAGCAACACAAACTATACCACCAACGATGATAGCCGCTAACATACCTTTTTCGCCTATGAATCCACAAGCTTTTAAGATAGATGTAGCAAATAATAATGTTGCAATTGTCATACCAGAAACTGGGTTGTTAGATGCTCCGATAAGTCCAACCATTCTTGCCGATACAACAGAGAAGAAGAATGAGAAAACAATTATCATAATAGCCCCAAAGAATCCAACCTTAACGCTTGCAATAGGTAATACTAAAGTTAGTACGAAAACTAAAATAGCTGATGCAATTACCCAAGTAATAGGTGCATCTAAATTATGTCTTTCTGCAGTACCAGTTTCTCCACCACCGATACCAGACATAGCTGATTTAAATGATTTTATAATAGTTGGAGTAGATTTTGCAAGGCTAATGAAACCACCTGTTGCAACAGCACCTGCTCCGATATATCTAATATATTTACTCCATATTTCCCATGCATTCATTTCTGAAATTAACTTTGTAGATGGGAATAATGGAACTGCTAGTCCAGAACCTACGTATTTAATTAAAGGTATAATTCCAAGCCAAGCTAATAATGAACCTGCGAACATATATACTGATGCTCTTAATCCAACGATAAATCCTACACCCATTAAAGATGCAACATTGTTAAAACCAAAAATAGTACCTTGCATTGGCTTTATAACCCATTCTGGTTCTTCAGCTATTAATCTGATTCCACCAGCCAACATCTTGTACATAGCTCCACCAATTAATCCAAACATAACTGTTTTGAAACCATCTCCACCTTCACTACCTGAAACAAGCACTTCTGCCGCAGCCATACTTTCAGGGTAAGAAAGTTTACCATGTTCTTCAACAATTAAGAACTGTCTTAGGGGAGTTACAAAGAATACTCCTAAAAGACCTCCTAAACAAGTTACAATTACTATAGTTTGTAAGTCTAATTTCATTCCCCATAGGATGATTGCAGGTAATGTGAATATGATACCACCAGAAATAGACTCACCCATAGCAGCCATAGAAGCTATCATATTTGCTTCTAAAATATTATTTCTTCTAAAAACAGCTTTTAATAAGCCTGTCCCTAAAATTGCTCCAGGGATACCTGCAGCGATAGTTAATCCAACCTTAATTCCAAGGTAAGTGTTAGCAGCAGCAAAAATAATTGCAAACAAAACACCAATTGCTAATGAAATTGCAGTTGTCTCTGGCATTGCAGTTTTAGAAGAGACAAAAGGTACATAATCTTCACCCTTACATCCACCATAAGCAGTATGGGAAAGCTTCTTTTGTTTTTCCATTAAGTATTCCTCCTTAGTATAAAAACTAATAATAATAACAAAAACGACAAAATACTTCGTCTTTTATCTTGTCAAGCCAAGTATACTATATCTATTAATAAAAATCTACATTTTTTTTCCGTATATAGACGAATTTTTATATTAAGTTTAATTGTATCTAAATTATTTCAAAACTTTTCTATTAAGCTATTGACAATCCATTAAATTGTGTTTAAATAAATATGTATACTATTGGCATACATTTCTAATTAATTTAATCACATTCAAAATAACTTTTATGGATTTGTTTCGTATATATCTTGTGATTAAATATTTTTAAAAATCCATATGGAGTAGTAGCATAATAGTTACAAAATAATTTACTAGAGGTGTTAACTATGTTAGAAAATTTAAATGGACTTAAGAGTTATAATGTCTTTGAAATTTTTAAAAAAATGAATGAAATACCTAGAGGTTCAGGCAATGAAAAAGCAATTTCTGATTGGTTAGTTACATATGCACTAGATAGAGAACTTGAAGTTATTCAAGATGAGGCTTTAAACATCATAATTAAAAAGCCTGCAACAAAAGGATATGAAAATTCTCCTGGCGTAGTTATACAAGGTCATATGGATATGGTTTGTGAAAAAAACAAAGGAACTAAACATGATTTTGAAAAAGATCCTATAAAATTTATTGTTGAAGGAAATAAATTAAGAGCCGATGGAACAACTTTAGGAGCTGATAATGGTATTGCTGTAGCCTATGGTCTCGCTCTTTTAGATGATGAGAATGTAGAGCATCCAGAACTAGAGCTACTTTTCACAACAGAGGAAGAGACTGGAATGGATGGAGCCTTAGCCTTAAATCCAGATAGTATAAAAGGAAATATGCTTATTAATATTGATTCAGAAGAAGAAGGAACACTATTAGTAAGTTGCGCTGGTGGAGTAAGACAGGTTATTGAACTTGATGGAAATAGAGAAAATGTACAAGGAAAAGGTATTAAAATTGAGATAAGAGGACTTAAAGGTGGCCACTCCGGTATGGACATCAATAAAGAAAGAGGAAACTCTAATAAGCTTATTTCTAGAATCCTTAATGATTTACGTAAAGAGATGAAAGTTAGAATAAATAATATTAATGGTGGTTCTAAGATGAACGCAATCCCAAGAGAATGCGATTGCACAATCATAATTAATGAGAACAACATTGATAAAGCAGTAGAAATTATTAATGACTATGATAATATATTTAAAAAAGAACTTTCTGCATCTGATAATGGTATTCAAATATCATTCAAAAATGTTGATGTAACAGATGCCTTTACTATAGAGTCAACAAATAAAATTATTGATATGCTTCTTCTTATACCTAATGGCATTCAATCAATGAGCATGCAAATAGATGGACTTGTTGAAAGTTCAACAAACATAGGTGTATGTGTTTCAAGTGATAGTAAAATCACCTTTGTTAGTGCTATAAGAAGCTCAGTAGAAAGCCGAAAATGGGAAATCGCAAAAAGAGGAGATGCCCTATGCAATTTACTTGGTGCATCAGTAGAATATCAATCAGCTTACCCAGCATGGCAATATAAAGAAAACTCTAAACTAAGAGATCGTATGGTATCTGTATATGAAAACATGTACGGAAACAAACCAAACATATCTGCAATTCATGCTGGTTTAGAGTGCGGTCTTTTTGGAGGAAAATTTGGAGAAAGAATGGATATGATTTCATTTGGACCAAATTTACATGATGTTCACACACCTAATGAATGGGTAGAAATTAGTTCAGTAGACAGAGGTTGGGATTATTTGCTAAGTGTTTTGAAAAGCTTGAAATAACTCAATTATTTAACTGTATTTTCAATAGATTTGAAATTAATAAAAATATGAATTGCATTTTAACATAGAAAAAGAGTGTGAACTTTAGATATAATATCTTAAGTTCACACCTTTTTTATTTATACTATTCCTAAAGGTAAAAAATAAGGTGAATCATTTTCTTCATCATAAAATATCTTTGCTTTTAAGTTGAACACATCTTTGAGTAAATCTTCATTAATAATATCCTTTGGTTTTCCTCGTTTATATATGTTTTTATCTTTCATAACAATTATCTCATGAGAATATCTAGCTGCCTGATTCAAATCATGAAGTACCATAATTATGGTTATTCCAAACTCTTTATTTAACCTATTAATAAGCTCTAAAACCTCATATTGATAGCATATGTCAAGAAAAGTTGTTGGTTCATCCAACATTAATACTTCTGGCTGTTGCGCTAATGCTAAGGCTATCCATGCTCTTTGTCTTTCTCCACCTGAAAGGGTCATAACCTGTCTATGCTGAAGATGATTCATTTTTGTTTCCTTAATAGCCCAATCTACTACCTCTAAGTCCTTCTTTGATAACTTACCTGAAATACCTGTATATGGATATCTACCAAATGAAACTAAATCTCTTGCTGTAAAATCATCTGGTGCTTTTGGCATTTGCGGTAAAATTGACATTCTTTTTGCTAAAAGCTTTGTATCCATTTTCACTAAAGCTTCGCCATCTAAATATACTGCACCCTTCTTAGGTTTTAAATTCCTTGATAATGATTTTAAAAGAGTGGACTTACCACATCCATTAGCCCCTATTAAAGATATTATTTTTCCTTTTTCAATTTTAAAATTCATATCATCAACTATCACATTATTATCATAAGCTAAAGTTAAATTATTAACCTCTAACACGAGTCTTCAGTCCTCCTCTCAATAAGTAAAGGAAGAAAGGGGCACCTAATAATGCCATAATTATCCCTACTGGAATTTCAATTGGATCCATTATGGTTCTGGCTAATGTATCACAAAGAACTAATAATGATATTCCCATTAATGCACTTGCAGGAAAAAGATATCTATAGTCAGATCCTATAATAATTCTAGCTATATGCGGCACAATAAGCCCTACAAATCCAAGTAATCCAACCATACTTACTGCATTAGCAGCTAGTAATGCCGCTATAGCAATAAAAGATAATCTAATTTTCTCTACCTTTAATCCCAAACTAACAGCAATTTCATCTCCAAGCATTAAAATATTTAATTTATTTGAAAAAATACATGCTACAATTATTCCAAACAAAGCATATGGCCACATTACTCTTAAATGAACCCAACTCTTAGCTGCAAGTCCTCCTACCATAAAAGTTATTACTCCATGGACTCTATCTGGGAAAAAAATCATAAGAGTATTTATTCCAGCACTTAAGAAAGAAGATACCGCAACACCTGCTAATATCATTCTAAGAGGTTTAATTCCCCCTTTCCAAGCTAGAATATATATAAGTAATGTTGAAGTTAATGCTCCAATAAAAGCTACTGGTGGCACTAAATAATAATAGCTTGGAAATAAAATAAGTATTGTTACTGCTGCTAGTCCTGCACCTGAAGATACTCCAATAATATTAGGGGAAGCAAGGGGATTTCTCATAACCCCCTGAAGAATTGCCCCTGCAACAGATAAACTCATCCCAACCAGTGCAGCTACTAAAGTTCTTGGAAGTCTAACATTCCATATTATCTGCCTATTTATTCCTTCTGTATCTTTAAATATACAGTGTATAACATCCCCAAATGGAATTTTAAGTGCTCCTAAGCTAACACTCAAAAGTATTGAGAAAACACTAAGTATAATGAGGGAAATCAATACTCCTAATTTATAACTTCTCTGCTTTCTTAACATTTCCCAAGAAGTGCTGGTTCTTTCCTCTTCAGGTTTATCTAATGCTAATTTCATTATTTAAACACCTCAGGATATAATAATTCAGCTATATATTGTACAGCTTCTGGATATTTTGCATTTGGCTTATATGTGAATAACTCCTTAGGAAGATAATAAATCCTTCCTTCTTTTACTGCTCTTAATGATGCCCAAGCTTCATTAGATTCTATATCATCTTTAATTCTCTTATTAACCTTTTCTAAATCTCCCATTGTTGTTATAAAAATAATATCTGGATCACTCTCAATAATTCTCTCTATGCTAAAGTCCACCTTTGTTGCTCCTTCTACTTGAGCACCTTTAACTATATTATCACCATAAAGCATATCTACAATTTCACCTGTTAAAGATGTTGGAAGCTCTGTACTTACTGAACGAGTTGAGCTAAATAAAATTGCAACCTTTGGTTTTTCCTCATTTTTAACTTTATCTTTTATTGCTTCTACATTATTTCTTATATCTTCAATTTTTGTATCAAATATTTCTTTCTTATCTGTTAATCTTGTGAAAAGATAAAGAGTATCGATAAAGCTTTCATATGGTTTATAGCTTGTATTTAAATATAAAGCTTGTATATTATTCTCTTTAAGTGCATCCTTCAACTCAGCTTGCTTACTTGTTACTGAACTCAAAATAACTAAATCTGGTTTTAAAGCTATAATCTTCTCTAAGTTAGGACTAAATGCACTTCCTATTTGTTCAACATCAGTTGCTTCTTCAGGGACATTAGTACTACCTGAGCATCTAGCAATTGCTTCTCCGCCTGCTAAATACCATAAATCAATAAATGAACTATGAAGTACAATTACTCTTTCTGGATTTTTTTTAAAAGTATTCTCATTTCCTAAAGGATCTTTATACGTTATTGAATCTTCTGTTTCATTGATAATGTATTCAGGTACTTTAAATGACTCCTGAGAGCTTGTTTCTTTTTTCTCTACAGAATTACTATTTTCTACAGATGTTTTATTATTATTTACTTCATTATTCTTATTGCTGCAACCACTAAAAACTCCTAACACTAGTAACATAGTTAATAAAACTGATACTATTTTTTTCATTGCCCTTTCACTCCTCATTTGATTTTAAAAATAAAAAAATCCCAAACTTCACTTGGGATTATAAACATACATATATCACGCTACAAATAAACCTATAGCTTCTCTGATAATGTACCACTCTCCTTCCCTCCGAAGGCTTATTTTATGGTGCTTTAAAAGGCAGGTTTCCTGACTTATGAATCACTTAAATAAAGTTTCCTTCCCAGCCAAAGCCAGTGGATATAACTACTTTATTTATCATCAATTACAGTAGCGGGGGCTGCAACGGATTCTAACCGTTTTCCCTTTTCATTCCCTATACATAATATAAGGAACACCTTAAAAGCCAATATTAAATTACAACATAATAAATTATATCATCAATGTTACCACTTTACTACATAAAAAATATTTTTTTTACATTTAAAGCACTCTCTGCATCTAAAACTAATTTACGTACAATTCCTGCTGTTTCAGATGTTTTTGATACTTTCTCAATACTTTTGATAGTTTAATTATTCAGCACTGCACACAAAATCTTCCACCACTATAGTATGGCCTATTTTAAAATTTTCCATATTTAGGAATTACTTACTCCTTGGTTCTATACTCTTTAAAAACTCTACAGCAAGATATTATTTTATCACGGGAATAATTTTGTTCCTTCATAAAAAGCTTTTCACTAATAATCTACTTCCTTAATAAAAAAATCATTATTTCTTTTATAATATTTAATAGGAATCCATACTGGAACCCATTTTACTAATGGGACAAGAGAATTTTCTAGCAACATATTTTGGGGATAATTAAAATAAATAGTAGGACTATTTCTATTAGGTCCCTTTGCAAGCTCCAAAATCGCTACCTTAACACGTGAAATCTTATACCACGTAGTTCTATCAACATAACCATTAGTTTTTAAACCAAAAACTTTCTTAAAGGTATTTACAGCTTTCTCCGTTTTGTTACCAAATTTTCCATCCTCGTCTAATTTAATAATTGCTGGATAATTGTTACTAATAACATTTAAACTCTTTTGAAGTTCTATTACAGCTTCTATTTTATCCACACCTTTATATAAATCCCCCTTAAATGAAGTTTCATATTCACCTATTCCTTCTGCAACAGCTATTTTATAATTAAGGTGACTATAAAAATACCCTAAAATTTCTTTATGATCCATTTGATCTTTTATCGCAAGTCTTACAGTTTCCCATTGAAATAGAAACCCAGAGATTTTAACTTTTTTCCCATCACAATATTGAGCTAACAATGGATATCCATTTTCCATTTTTATATACGTAAGAAACATTTCATCAACAACTTTATTAATTTCTGCGTAAGTAGGTGAGTTATGCACATAATTTTGATCATGAGCTGTAGAATTTGTTATAGTAAAAATTTTAGGTTTATAAAACTCGGTCGCATACCTATTCAACGTAAAGGATATAACAGCAATTGCATTAGCCTTAATTGCTTCTATGGGCCATGAGGACAAAATTTCATTAGCAAGTACATTTTTTATATAATCTGTAAAAGCTACAGGGTAATTTATTGAAGAGTTGTTGTACGGAGATCCTTCATGTACAATAATCTCTTTTGGGATCTTAGTAATTGGAGGTAGCATTTCTAAATACGGGCCCTCCGTACCCATTAAAAATGTAATCTCTTCTGGAATTTTAGGTGGATAATTTCCGTATAATCTGTTTGGTGGAATTGTTATTTCTTCTATTTGGCTCCTATCATTACTGTCTTCAATAGAAGTGAGTTTAACTTCTTGTATTGCTTCTGAATCTGGTAAAATACGTATTCCTTTAATTCTAACAGTCTTATATTTATCTGCTCTTACTTCTATAGAATACAAAGAATAAGGTATTACGTCTCCTGGTTCTATAGAATATTGTTTATTGGGTGCAGAAAGTTCAATGCTTTTTGTTTTACCTGAATCATCAGTTTCAAGGGTTCCAATATTAAGTTCTCTATTTTCCGTTATTTTCTTAATTTCTACTTTTGCTCCTTTAAACGGTTTTGCTCTATCTCCGATATACACGAATACATTCAATTTACCATTTTGCTCTTGTAGATATGAGTCATTGCCATTTCTCATATTTTGCCTCCCTGTAAATAAATATTTTTAAATTATAATATAATTATATTCAATATCTATTTAATGTTTCTTTATTATTCATGTTACTTCTAGTATCACTCTAAACTATTATAAGGGCAAAATATTTTAACATAAGGAATTGATTAATAAAATTAATTTCTTAATTATTTGACTCATTAAATATTTTCTGAATTTCCCCTTTAACTTTTTCACAAATACTTTGTAATTCACCACTTAAATTTTCACTCAATTGGCACCCGAACTGAATTTTTTCAATCTCTATCCCAATAAAATAACCATTTACCTTCTTTCCATACATAGTTAATCCTTTTAATAAACTCATTTCATGTTGAGAATATACACTCTTATAATCATTATTCAATTCACGTATTGGACAAGTTGTAACACATCCTGGCCTAATATTTAAATAGGTAGCATCAATAATAAGAATAAAGTCATCTTTTTTAATGAAACTCATACAATAGTCAGCATCTGTTTCCCCAATAATAACTTCAATATCTCTTTCTGATAGCCAATCTTGTATCTCTTCTGCAACAACTATTCCAATTCCATCATCCATCATAATTGGATTCCCTATTGCAAATAATTTTTTCTTCATCACCCAATTATCATCTCTACTGCGTTATATTCGCCTCTTACATGGGTTGCACAAGATACACATGGGTCAAAGGATCGCACAATTCTTCCAATCTCAACTGGATGATTAATATCAGCAATTTCTGTTCCAATAAGAGCTTTTTCTACAGGACCTCTTACGCCCTTTTTATCCATTGGAGACAAGTTCCATCCAGATGGTGTGATGATTGTATACCTTCCAAGTTTCTTCTCCACTATATTTACCCAATGCCCTAATGCTCCTCGTGTTGTATCCACTAATCCTTCTCCAGCACCCTTTATTGGAATCTCATAAATTTTTTGACTGCTTTCTTTCAACTGTATTCTTTCTAACAAAACCTCCATTATTTCAATTATTCTTTTTGCCTCATAGGCTCTTGCTATAGTTCTATCCATCAATGAAATTCCTCTTCTATAATATCCACCTAACCACATTCTAGCTAATGGACCTACTTCCATAGGTTTCTCATTGTATCTAGGAGCTTTAATCCAAGAGTATGCATCTTGTTTCATACGGTCCGGTTCCCCATCTTGATACCATGAATAATTTATTTGTTCTGTAATCCTATCTGGCTTAAATACCTCTTCTTTTCCATTAATCCATACTTTTGGAGTAACATAAGTTCTATCTAAATCTTTATAGGTACTAAAACATCCATAGCTCATCAAGTTTTTGTGCCCTATTCCTTGCTTAAAACATTCAGGATAATACTGCCCCACAATCTCTACATCTTCTATCATATTGTTAACCACGAACTCTTTAATCTCTTGTAACATAGACTTTATTTTCATATATTTTGAGATATCCATATTAACAGTTGCTCCACCAACAAAAATACCATGGTTATGAGGAACTTTTCCTCCCAACTCTGCCAACATTTCATGAGCCATCCTACTGTATTTAATAGATGTGACATAATCTTGAGCTATTTTTTTATTCAGTTTTTCAGGAAGACGAAAATCATTGTGAGATACTACATATACAGGATGAATTTCTGGTCCTTTAACAAAATCAGGAAAAGTATATTGGTAAATATGACGAATATGATTTTGTACAAACTCACATCCATGAATAAAATCTCGAATCATATTATCATTCTCATCTGCTGCTACATTTAAAGCATTTTCTAAAGCAAAACTTGATGCCATACTATGAGCAGTGGAACAAATACCACAAATTCTTTGCGTGAAATAAATAGCATCTAAAGGATCTCTACCTTGAAGCATTGCTTCAAATCCTCTAAAAAGCATACCACTGCTTTTTGCATCTACGATTTTCCTATTTAAAATTTCCACTTCAATCTCTAAGAAACCGCTAATCCTGGTAACTGGACTGATGGTTATTTTCCTATTCATATTACTTATTTCTCCCCTCAAATCATTAATACCGAATAAATGGCTCCATTTTATCTGGGAATCCCTCTTGAGCACAACCGATACAAGGTGTATTCACCCCAATGGGCCAATTATCCGTATTATTCCATCTCCTATTAGGACAATCCGTCTTTGTTACTGGTCCGCGGCACCCAAGGCGAAACATACATTCTTCATCTCCCAACTTTTTAGCAAAAATTCTTTGTTCAAAATAGGACCGTCTTGGACAATGGTCATGAATAGTTACACCATAAAATATAATTGGTCTTCCCTTTTCATCAACCTCTGGTCTTCCAAAAAGAATCAAATGCGCAATAGTTCCAATAATCCAATCAGGATTTCCTGGACATCCTGGCAGTTGAATAACTTCTTTATTTAAAAATTCTTTAACACTTTTACACGCTGCAATATTTGGACTTGCGGCAGAAATGCCACCAAATGAGGCGCAGGTTCCTACTGCTAAAATATGTTTAGCTTTCTCTCCTGCTTTTTTTATTGCCTCCATGCCAGTTATATGATTTCCATTATA
Source organism: Oceanirhabdus sp. W0125-5 (assembly GCF_027938815.1). Taxonomy (GTDB): domain Bacteria; phylum Bacillota; class Clostridia; order Clostridiales; family Clostridiaceae; genus Oceanirhabdus. The sequence continues at coordinate 2,129,332 of NZ_CP115913.1, read as the reverse complement.
GTTTGCAATAACATTATAAAGCCCCTGTTCCTTAGTAGAAATTGCTCCTTCAACTACTAATATAAACTCAGTTTCTAGTGTTTTTAAAAACTGTTCATAGGCAAATTCACCTTCAGCTGCCATCAAGCTGTTGCTGTATCGCAAGTTTACCATTTCTTTTAAAAAGTAAACCACATCTGGATTATCTGCATTTAATAAAGATATAATATTTCCTGAACATCCGCATGTTTCTAACCAGATGAGATTAATTTTTTTATTCTTTTTTTCCAACACCAGATCCATCATTGTTCTTGCCATTCGATTTTTTGTATTGATAACTGGACACTGTTCTATCAATCTATTAGTTTCCCTATTGCTTTCATCTTTACTAATATCTCTTCCCCTCCATGACATTGATTAAATTCCTCAGTTCCATCTGTTCCTGAAACCACCCCAAAATGAGTTCCTCCACCCCATTGTGATTCATAGGTTACGTCATAAACTACACCATTTACAGCGATATAAGCATCTTTTCCATTTTCACCGTTATATTGTTTTAACTCTTCTCTTGTAAATTCCCTTTCAACTTCTCTTCCATTAAATCGCTTCCTATTTATTTCATCAATCTCTCTATAACATTCCGCAAATAATTCATCCACTTTTAATAGATGTTCTTCTATTAACCTTAAGTAATACATCTTATCCCCAATAAAAGGAGTCATAAAAAATAACGTACGATAATAATCAATTCTGATGTTATGCTTTTGAATTCTATCCTTTAATTCTGAAGTGTTATTCATAAACTACCTCTCATATTTCAATTTCTCTATAATGTATATTCCAATCATTTATCATTTAGTATTAATACCTTGGTCAATAATTAAATTTTAAATATATTTATATTACTCAATAAGAAATACTAAGGGACAAGGATATTAACCTCGACCCTTAAGTACTTACTTTATTCTTCTAACTCAATTATAGTAAATACAGACATACCGTAATACAGATCCTCATCATCAATGTTCTTTACTTCTGTTTTCTTTTGATACTCAGGATCATCTGAAGTAGTTACTGTTGTTATCTCTATATTTTTCTTTCCATCAAAGAAGAATTCTACTGCTGGTTTACCATTAATATCATCATAAGAACGCATAATTTGAAGTGGTCCTTCTACTGTATGAACTTCAGTTACACTAATAGTAAGATTACGTTGTCCAACAACTTTGGGAACCTTATCACTTCCCACATGCCATTCTGGTGCGTCTACTAGTTCAATAATATCCTCTACTTCATGCTTTTTATATGTGATAGTATACTTATACTCAAAATTCCCTTCTCCTTCGTACCATAAGAGTTCCTCATTTTCTCCATCATCAGTTAGATATAATTCTGCATCAAGATTAAAATAATCTATAACGACTTCTTGCTCTCCATAAATAGAATGTAATTCTCTGAATTCATAAGTTCCACTTTGATACTGAATAAAACCAAATCCCTCATCCGGTGCTTCTATCCTAAGTTCATTTAATAAGAAATATGGAGCATATCCGATTTTGTCTTTTGGTATCTTTTCACCAGAAAACAGATAAAAATTATTAAATCCTTCTTGTTCTTTTGACTCTTTTTCAGTTATAGTTGTCTTTGGTATATCTAATTTAAACTCCACAACCTTCTCTGGTTTATCTATATCAGGTTTATCCCCAGGCTTATAAAATTCAAGTGTATTTGGTGAACCACACTGCATATGTCCTAAGACAGTAAATTTAGCTTTAACCATTCCTTGTTCATTTACTTTTCCTGTCCAGTTTTTAGGATCCGCCTTTTCATTTAGTGGTGCAAATCGAACTGTATATCCATTATATTTAGATTTTTCATTTTCTTTAATATCTTCCTTATACTCAAAAGTTACTACTTGATTTAGCATTCTTGCTAGCGCTGATTTTTCTTTTAGATATTCCTTTTTTAAGTGTTCGGTAATTTTTTGTTCTAATCGATCAAACACAGGCTTCTGCAATACTTTAATTAGCTCCTTTTTATACTCAAGTGATATCTCATCTTTAATTTGTTGAGTGATTTCATTAGCTTTTGTATTTACTTCCTCCATTATTGCCCACATTTCTTCATAATCAATTTTCCAGAATGCATTACAATAATTATCAATTTCTTCATTAATCAATCTACTCACTAAATTAGGATCTTTTGCATCTTTATTATCTTGCCATATCCAATAAAATTTTTTATACCACTCTTTTGCACTACGTTTGTTATATTTCTCATAATATAGCTTATAGCCTGCTTCATAATCAGCTTTCCTTCCTTCCCATGCAGCAGTACCAAATTTATTAATTGAATAATCAATTGCATATACTCCTACAAAGGATAACTGCAAGGCTCCTGAACCCCATTTTCCTATAGAGAAATAACTTAAGTTCTTTGTTAAATTTCCTTTTAATGCAACGTCATCACCTTTTTGAAAATCAACAGCTGCTTGTGCAATAGCTGCCGCAAGTCCAATATTTGTCATTGCACCACCTAAATTATCTAAAAACTCTGTTGTGTAAACTGTATTTGTTATTACAGTATGCATTCCTCCACTAATACCAAGCCAGTCCCCTACCCAACTTGTTCCCATTTCTAAAGCTTTTTCCCCTGGTGTCATCTGATTTTCTAAACATTCATTAACAATCTTAAAGGCATTTCCATTAGATTCAGGCATATGCCAGGTGTTTAATTTAACAATTTTAGCAGCTCTACTATTCTCCCTTTTTACAACAAATGCACCATAGGTTGAAAGATGATCAGTTATAATCTTAACTAGATTATTTTCTGTATCCACTGTGTACACGACTGGTTGCCACTCTTTGGAATTTTCGTTGTAGTACATGGCGCTTACGCAGTTTTCTTCTTTACCTTCCTCAATAAAATTCTCATCATATGGTATTGAAATTTCAATAAGATCAATAAATTCAGATTTATTTACAACCTCAAAATCATAAGCAGTAATCATAAGTTCCTCTTTTAACTCTTCTTCTATTTGAAAAGGCTTTGGCTGAACTTCTTGAATAACAACCTCTTCTTCCTTGTCAATATCATATCCAGAAAATTCAATACTAATCTCATCTTTAGCAGCAATCAGCTTATCTGGTGTTACCATTTTCTTAATTGGCTCTTCAAAAACCTCTTCAACCTTTTTTGAGTTTTTACCTGATTCTTGTGGTTTTTTACTACCACATCCACTTGAAAGTATTACTATGTGGCATACAATTAAAATAATTGAAACTAATCTTTTTATCATGTAATCAGCTTCTCCTTATTATCTTTCTAATTAAAGTATATTCTAGAAAATGTATTAATTTACCAGCATTTTAAATTTGATTATCTGTTTAATTAATAACTAAAAAAGCTATTAAAATGCTTATACGCATTTTAATAGCTTTAAATTTAACTTATAATATTTTTATTTATTCTAATCTAATATGCATTTTTTGTCCACTTTTTTGATAGTAACTTAGCAAACTTGTGTTTATATAATAGATAGATTAATATAGCGTCAATTCCCCATTGTATGGCTGTAATCCACCAAACAGCAGTAACTGGAAATTTCTTAACATATATAAAATAGTACATAAGTGGAAATCTAATTACCCAATTAGAAAATAACGAAACAAAAAATGGTCTTTTTGTATCACCCATTCCTTTTAAAGTTCCACCTATAATCATAGATATTGCCATAGGTACTTGCTCTATTGAAGCTATCATAAGACATAATGCTCCTAATCTTATAACCTCAGTTTCTGAGCTCTTTATAAAAGGTGATACAATCTGTTTAGGAAATAGTAAAAATAGCACTCCACATATTAACATAATAAGAGAGCCTAATATTATTGAAGCACTGGCATATTCCTTTGCACCTTCATAATCCTTCTGTCCTACTTTATGTCCAACTAAAGATGTTGCAGCTACTGCAAATCCCCATCCTGGCATAAATGAAAGAGATTCTAAAGTTGTTGTTATTTGATTTGCTGAAAAAGCAACTTCACCTAAAGTCATTATCATTCCTGCATTTACTAGTCTACATATACTAAAAGCCCCTTCCTGCATTCCTGAAGGAACTGATAATCGAATTAGATCCCAAAGCTTTCTACCATTCATAGAAAGAATATATTTTACTCTAGGCTTAATTTTAGAATGGACTTTAATATAATAAGCTGCAAATAAGAATCCTACAAAATGCGCAATAGACGTAGCTAATGCAGCTCCCTCTACACCCAATTCAGGGAAACCAAATTTACCAAAAATCATAGAATAATCTAGTGTAAGATTTACAATTACTACAATGGATGCAGTTACAAAAGGTATTATTGTATTTCCTATACCTCTTAAAATACCATTTAAAGTTGATAAATTCATGTTAAAGAATAATCCAATTGAACATATTTTCATATATTTGATACCAAGTTCCAAGGTTTGTCCCTTAGCTTTAAATAAAGATAAAATTTCTCTTGGGAAAATAAAAAATATACTTGATAAAATTATAGCTATAATTGCTGTAGCCACTACACTTAAAGAAGCATACTCTTCTGCTTCCTTAAACTTTTTTGCTCCGACTCTTCTTGCAACCAATGATGTTACTCCTACAGAAATTCCTATAGCAACTAAAATATTAATAAAAGTATACATTATTTCTGAACTTAGACTTACAGCAGAAACAGTTATCTTTCCACCATACTTTCCTACCATCATGGTATCAAGCACCCAAACTAGTGTATATAATGTCATCTCTAAAACTGCTGGCATGGCTAATTTAAATACGTCTTTTACTACCTTGCTCCTTTTCACTCTTCCCCTCCTCAAATCAAAAACCCTTATGTTTATATGTAATTTTGGTTAACATAAGAATTATAACCTATACCAACAGCACTAAGCAATCTAATAATTAGCTTTCCTAATGAAAAATTTCGACAAACTAAATAAATAAAAAAAGAGTCAAAGCATTAAGCTTTGACTCTTCTCGAAAATTAAATTATATTTGATTATTTTAATGCATTGTAAGCATTTAAATGACCATTTCCAAAGTATTGTCTATTCTTTCCTTTTACAGGGTCTACAGCTTTTTTGTATAATAATCTTGCAAGCTTATTAGGCTCCATCTTACCATACTTATCAATTAATAAAGCAGCAACTGCAGAAACCTTAGGACATGCCATTGATGTACCTATTGAATAGTAATAAGTTCCATCTTCAGCTGTACTTAAGCAGAATTCTTGATAATATAATTTATTAGCTAAATATTCATCAAATTTACCATTATTTAAATATTCTAGATACATTTTTTTGTCTCCACCAACTGCAGCGATATCAATAAATCCAGGTCCATAATTTGAATATACTGCAAGTTCATCGTTCTGACCTGTAGCTGATACTGTAACAACATTTGGATATTGTGCTGGTGCATTAAAGCTAGCTCCAACAAAGAAAGTACCATCTCCACCATATTCAGCATTTAAGAATTCAGTCATTTCTTTTCTATTTGTACAGTTGATTCCATCATTTCCTGAAGCAACAACAATTAAAACACCTTTGCTTTGTACATATTGAACTGCTCTCTTATAAGCAATGTAGTCAGCAATATCGTCACCAAGTTTTTCTTTAATTCCAGTTTCAGGATCAATATAGAAAATCTGACCTAAAATATCAAATCCACCTAAACTCATAGATAAAACATCAACATTATCATTTGCAGCAGCTACCATTGCATCTATAATCCAAGAAGATTCTGCTGAGCCTGTTCCAAATACACGATAAGAACGTATACCTGTATCAGGTGCTACTCCAAGCATAGCTCCATTTGCTGCAATTGAACCAGCCACGTGACTTCCATGACCATGTAAATCATCAAATGCACCTTCATCACCAGTTTCATAAGGTTCTTGCCCTGCAAATCCACCAGCTGGTACGAAGTTCTTTGAACCTGGTAATAAGTTTCCAACTAAATCTGGATGATCTCTATCAATACCTGTATCTATAATACCTACTACTACGTCATGAGAACCTGTTCCCATTTCATAGCTTTTACCATTTTCAGTAATTCTTTTGATATCCCATTGTCTATGCCACCAATATACTTCATCACTGTTACTAGCTTCTTCGTTTAACTCTTCATTTAATTCAATTCTTTCAGTTTTTGGAAGAGCCCAAGTAACTATAGGTGTTATAGCTTGTACATTGCCTAACCCTTTGACAAGCTCTACAACATTAGAGTTACCTTTAATTTGAACATAACCTATTTCTGGTATTTCATTAACAATTTCAGCTCCATATGCAGCTAACTGCTCCTGGAATCCATCTGGTATGCTGTTTTCATTAAATACTACAGAATAAGATTTAACATTTTCTTCTGCATTTGCTACTGTAATGCCTGCTCCTGTAGCAAATAAGCCCACTAACATAGCAAATGCTAGCATATAGCTAAGAATTTTTTTCATTTTTTTACCCCCCGGCTTTTAATTTGAATTTATGGATTAGTTTTTCATAATTACATTACATCTAATAGTTTAATTATTAGAATATGTAATTAATTATGTAAACCATTAATTCCTCGAATAACCTCAAAGCTCAATTTTACTATATTTTATATTTTATCAAAATATTTCCAATTACACAATAAAAAAATATCTTAATAGTAAAAATAAATTAATCCAGCAATTTCTATCAAATGCTGGATTAATATAAAATATATTGATAATTTAATTTATATGTTTATTCTTTTATTTTTTATAGTGAATATAGTACGTATCATAAGGCGCTTCCATTACATATCCTAACTTTTCTGCTAAATCAACTGATTGGGTATTAGCTGCATCCCAACTAGGATATATTCCTCTGTCAAGACAATCTATTATCAATGCTGCCGCTACTACAGTAGCTAACCCTTTTCTTCTATGTTCAGGACGTGTCCCAATTTCAATCTCGATACCACCATCATAAATACTATATGATGATGCACCACATACAACTTGTCCCTTATTTAAAATACAATATCCTATTCCTCTATTTAAGTAATCTTCAATAGAATGAAAATTACTTGTAAAATCAGGTGAAACTTCATGTAAAGATGGTTCTTTTACCAAATCTTCATCTATTTTTTTAAGTTCATATCCAAATGGTAATTTCTCTAAAAACTTCTCTAAATGATTTCTGTCTAAGTATTCTGGATTCTTTTTAAAATCATATCTTTTAAATTTCTCTAAACGTCCATTATGAATAGATTCTATACGTTTTTTCCAATCTTCAGTTTCTACAATTACAAGACTATGTTCAGGCAGATTATTTAATAACTCCTCTGCTGCCTCTGAGTTAGGATCTCCTCCATAAAAAACAAAGATCCCCACCATAACTTGTGCAACCTTTGGATTTTTAAGATCATCCACCCACGCTGTTCCCATATGTCCCTGTAAATATGATAACACGATAGTACTATTCATATTTTCAAACATTGAAGATAAGTTTTCTCTTGAATTATTGTCTACTTTATAAATTATCTTTATCACTTCTTTCTTTAATATAGGTTATATTTTATTTTTCCAACATAATTATAACATTTACATTAATTTTAAACAAAGGTAGAGAATAACTATATATATTCTCTACCTTTTCAAATATTAATCTATAATTTTTTAACATCCATATCCATTATCATATATTTGCTATTCATTCCTGGAATACCTATATTACAAGAAACCCCTCTAAAGTCCTCTCCAAACATATTATATACATGAGATGAAACTTGTAGTTCTGGCAATCTTCCTACAAACTTTTCACCATCAAATAAAAAAGCAAGTTGAACAGGTGTACCAAAACCTCCCTCACTAGTAAAGTCTCCCCCTGCAGCAATAAATATAAATATACCCATTTCACCATTTAACAATTCTTTTGCTGTTTTTTCACCACTTTTAACTATTAAATTAGGAACTCCTTTCAATCCTGGAACACCATCAAATTCACAATTAGCTGCTCCTGTAAGAGGTAAGTCATAGAGTTTTGATACTGTTTTATCAGTAAATGGCGACTTAATCACACCATTTTCAATTAAAGGATATCTGTAATTGCTGTTAACAACCCCCTCCTGGTCAAAGAACTTACAATTACTGTCATCATCTGGATGTGAAGTTTGATATAATGTAAAGTCACTGCTAAACTTCTTTTGATCAATAAACTCTGAGAACACTGATGCTCCACTTCCGAACTTTCTTCCATTTAAGTCTTTTAAAAATACTTTTAATATACTCATATCTGTATTCAAATATACAACTGGAAGTTTACTTTTCTTTGGCACTTGCACTTTAATTCTATATGCATTTAATAAGTTATTTGCGAAGTTAATGAATTCAACTTTATTGAAATTTCTCCCCTCATATGGGATGAATAAATCCATAGTTTTTTTTGAAGTCTTTTCTTTTACTATAATAGCACAAGACATGTATCTTGTATTGTATTTTAAATTTAACTCATTGTTATTCTCTAATGTTACTTCTTCCTCTATAACATTTATCTTATTGCTGAATATAAAATCATCATTTTTTCTAAGTTCTTCTAATAAACTCTCTATCTCATTTATAAGTTCTTTTCCCTTTGGAATATTCGCCCCTAACACCATAGATTGATTTCTATTACATGAGGGCTCATTTTCATAAGGTATGTTTAAATTTAAAGCTTCTTCTGCTTTTTTAAACATTGCCTCCTCATCATATTTTCCTAATGCACCTGCAACTCCAATCTTACCATCTTTATATACCCTAAAACCTGTCTTGGTAATATCCTTTTCTCGTATAGATTCAATCTTACTTTGAACAATATTTATAGAAGTTTCTTTTACTCTTCTTGTATATTTTTCTCTAATCACTTATATCCCCCCATTATTGCACTTGAATATCTCTTACTCTTACATATGGACCACCATGTGCTCTTGAAAGACCAGTTTGTTCCATCTTTCCACATCCGCCCCAAACATTATCATTAATTTTTAATTCATCTGAAGCTCCATCAATTTTAAATAATGTTTCCATAACATTTCCTGATATAACAGAAATGTTTACTGGCTCTGCTATCTTTCCCTCTCTAATCATATAAGCTTTTTTAGGTGCAATTGTAAATGTACTCAGACCTGAACCATGCTTATAGTCCTCAATATATATACCTTCTTTTACTTCCCCAATAAGCTCATCCTTTGTTTTATCTCCTGGCTCAATATATGTGTTAGTCATTCTAACTATTGGCTCAAATTCAAAATCCTTAGCCCTTCCATTCCCAGTCAATTCTTCTTGCAAATCCGATGCAGTAGATGCCGAATGTAATCTTCCACTTAAAACTCCATTTTTGATTAAATAAGTCTTTTCTGTTTTAGTTCCCTCATCATCATAAGGTACGTATCCTGAAACAGAATTCTCACCGTAATCTACAATGGAAAGAATATCAGAACCCACCTTAGTTCCTATCTTCCATTCCTTCATCATTGTTTCATCACCAATCATGGAGTCTGCCTCACTTTTATGCCCAAAACTTTCATGAGCAAAAACACCTGCTACTACTGGCGATAAAACAACAGTATATTTACCAGGTTCAACTGACTTTGAATTTTTAACAAATTCTACTGTTTCATTATAGTCATTGTCAAATTTATTAATTAACTCTTTAAGATCTTCAAACTTCTTTGAAGTAACCCTTGAATTATCATCAAATTTCTTATCTCCAAATGAAACTGAATAGAAAAAGCCCACTCCCGCTGCTTGATAATCATGCTTTATTGAACTTCCTTTGCTAGAATAAAATTCTTTTTCCACTCTCTTATCTTTATAATTAACTTTCCAACTTTTAACCTCTTCTTTTTCTTTAATTAATGGTAATAAATCATTTACCAGAGCTAACTTTTCATTTTGACTTACACTATTTATTTCATATCCCTCATAATTACGAATCTCATCTTTATTAACTTGAAATTTTTTAACAATTGGATTTTCTAAAATATTATGATTTTCCTGTGCCATTGTACTTAATTCATCTATATTATCCTGAATATTTTCTACATCTGTAGTAGATTTATAATACCATCTTTGACCATCAAAAACTCTTATAAAAGCCCCTGTATATTCTCTTACCTTATTTTCATCAAGAACCCCATCTGTATAATTGATTGTTGACTCAAAAACATTTTCGATTCTTACATCTGTATATAAATTTTTCGGAAACTTATACATACCCTTCCCCCTTTAAATTTAAAGATTGCAATTATCTAAATATAGATTACCTTTTATATTTTTATAATATTTAGAATTTTATTACAATTATATTATATATTAGATATTCATCTAAGTCCACTTATTTATTGCAAATAAAGTAATTTATTTAATTGACATATGTGGTTAATAATATATTTACTATTTTGTGATATAATTTTTAACGCCTCTAATCGTATGATTAGAGGCGTTTATATTTTATTTATACCCCTTCATTACAGATATACGTATATATCATATCAAGAAGTATCTTAAAATCATTTTTATCAAGTTTATCAATTGTATCTGTATAGTGGTGATATTCATCATTCTCCCATTCAATAATTGTTACACCAGGTATTCCATACTTTTGAAATGAATCATGATCACTTCTAGCCCCTACGTCTTCAGTAATTTTAATATTTTGGTCTTTAGAAATCTCCTTAAGGTCATTCACTAGTTCATTTTTCTCAGAATAATAAAATTGAATTGGATTATCATTTTTATGTCCTACCATATCAAAATTAATACCTACAGAATTCCTTAATTCTTCTTGATACTTTAGCATAAAATGTTTTGAACCAACAAGCCCTTCCTCTTCTCCATTGAATGCAACAAACAGTATTGATCTATCTGGTTCTATATTATTTTCCTTAAGGGCCCTTGCAATCTCCATAATAATTGCAACACCTGAAGCATTATCAAGTGCACCTGGGTTATATGTGCCATTAAAATTGTTCCCTAAATGATCAAAATGAGCTGAAAACACTATATATTCATATTTTAAATCCTTATCTTTACCTGGTATTATACCAACTATATTTGCTACCTTATCTTCTTTTTGTACATAATCTATATTAATATTAACCTGATTATTCTCCCCTTTGGAAAAGTCAATTAATTCTTTAAAATCTTCACTTTCACATCTTAATACCACTATTCCATCCTCTTTATATGATGCATAATCAGGAGAAAAAACACTTTTGGTAAAATGACTTACTGCTCTATTTGGATTATCTATATCAATTTCAAAAATAACTCCTTTAGCCTCTATTTGGCTATCAATTCTTCCTATTATATTTCCTCTTGAAATTAAATTATTACTTAATTCCTCTGATATAAGCAATATTTTATTTTTTAATTTATCATTTTCTGATGAAAAATCCTCTTCACTCTCTACATAATATAATTCTGAAATCACCTCTCCTCTAACTTTAGTGTTCGGATATGGAAGAACATTAAAATCTTCAAGAAAATCATATTCCTTAACTATATTATTATTTTTATCTTTAACCTGAAGTAAAGGTTTATCATTTAAAGATAATATTTTTTGAGTATAGTAATCCTTATACTCCTCTATTCCTTGCATTTGCTCTAAACCAATTTCTTTGAAATAATTTGCTATATACTCACCTGCTAGTTCATTTCCTTTAGTACATGCAAGTCTTCCCTCATATTTCTCATCTGTAAGTTCCTTAATTATAGCCATCACATTTTCTACATCTGTTCCCTCTTGAAGCATTTTAAACGCCTCTTGTGATTCTTTCAACTTTTGCTGTTTGTTTACTTTTTCTTCCTTCTTTGTGCATCCTGAGAATAATAGTAATGTTACAATCAACAAAGTTATTAAATAATTATTATCTCTTTTAAACATACCCTTCCCCCTTAATTTTATAAATATTACATATGATCCATTTATCTTTATATAGGATTTTATTACTTTTTATTATATAATATGTATTTTAAATTTCATATATATTTTGTAAAAAAAGCAAACTTTTAGCTATAGAGAGGTGATTCATAAAGTAAAGTTCTCCAATAAATATATATTAAAAATAGTCAAAGTATTGACCTTGACTATTTTAATTATTTACATATATAATTTTGTTCCTATACGTCTATCATACTCAGACCATTCACCAGGTTCAGTAATATTTCTTACCTGTTCTATTTTATTCATTATTGCATCTACATAATCAGCTAAATGAACAATATATGCCTCTTCAGTTTTTGGAACCTTTGGAGAGCCATACTCTATTTTTCCATGATGTTGAAGAATACAGCTTTTCATTCTCATCTTAAAATCTTCACTGTAAATATCTCCACCTTCTCTAAAAGCTTCTTCTATCATAGCATTTCCCGTTACAATATGCCCCTCCATTTCACCTAACATTGTTACTGAGAAGGGACCATTAGTAAAATACTCCTCAATCTTTCCTATATCATGAAGTTTAGCTCCTAAAACTGCTATCTCTTTATGTCTAATGTCATATCTCTCTGCAAGAGTTTTTGCTATATACATTGCATTTAATGAATGTTCTGCAAGTCCTCCTAAATAATTATGATGTTGTCTTAATCCTCCAATCCCTTTTTTAAATCTCTCTACGAATTCTTCATTTTTAAAGAAATAATCATCTAAGGCTTTACATTCTTCACTTTTAAATACTTCATCTGATAAAACTCTCATCTCTTCAATTATTTTATCAATTGATTTATCTATTGATGGAAGGTAATCTTCAAGATTATATTCTTCTTCTTTTTTAACATGCTGTGCTTTAATGCTGCCATCCATTTTTCCACTAATGTATATTATATCTCCTACTTCTAATTTATTTTTATCATCTGGAAGTGTTGCTTTAACATCTCCTGTCTTGTCCCCTACATAAGCAATAAGATTTCCTTCTTCTCTTGCCAATTTTTTAACTATCATAAAGGAAGATTTAACATTCATTTTGTCCTTTAAATCATTGACAAACTGCTTTTTCATATATTTTCTCCTTTTCAGTAATTATTGAACTTAAGTATCTTTTAATAAAGCTTGACAATACTATCTTTTCACTGAGAGAAATTTTTATTCGTAAATCAAATCATCCCATTCAAATTCCAAATATTCATTATTAAAGTCAGGATTATCAAAGTCATCACAATAATATCCTTGTACTTCTAATACATTTCCATTAATATTCATATTTAATCTATCATAAATAACCATTCCCTGAGTCATAACATCAATTAACTTATTTGCAATTTGTACTGAGTCCTTTAAACTTTCCTCTGGTACATTTAATATACTTAAATCAACTCTCCATAAACTAAAGTAATAATTTAAGTCCCACTATAAAAATAATCCCACCTTCACTTTTTGTAGCTTGTATAACCCCTTTGTGAAGCTTAATTATTTCCTCGGTAATAGTTAATCCTAAACCACTTCCTCCATTATTCCTTGAAGTATCACCTTTATATAATCTTTCAAAGAATCTTTTTATATCTTCTTCCAATACTTCTTCCTTAGGAATATTAAATACTGTAATAACTCCATAATCGATTTTATTTATTACTTCTTTTTGTACTGTTATAATAACCTCAGATTTTTCTTTTGAATACTTTTGAGCATTAACTAATAAATTCCCTATGGCTCTTGCTAACATTTCAGCATTTCCAAATGTATATAATGGTTTTTCATTAAAGTTACTTACTACTTCTATCTCTTTATCTTTAAAATTTATTTCCTCATCTTCTACTAACTGTCTTAATAACTCTTGTATGTAAATTTCTTCTTCCTCAAATTCCTCTGCTTTTGAGGAAAGTTTTGAATAACTAAAAAAATCATCTAACAATGTTTTTAAATACAATCCTTTTCTATTTATTGTATCTACATAACTATTTAATTCATTGTAGTCTTTATATTTTTTCTCTTGAATCATCTTTGTATAGCCAAGGATTGTTGTAAGAGGTGTTCTTAAATCATGTGCTATATTTGTTATAAATTCATTTTTCTTTATATCTTCTCTCTCAAGTTCCTGAACCATGTAATTTATATTTGCAGCTAAATCCCTTAATTCATTTTTATATTTTAAAGGAACTCTCATTGATAAATCTCCTTTTGCTATGCTTTTAACTTTTTCTCCGATTTTCACTATATATTTAACTCTTCCTTTTAATAAGAATATACAAATTATAACACTTATAATTAAACTTAATAGCATAGTCTTGGAGTCATCTCTAGTTGCTTTATCAATAAATATAATTAAGTATCTATTATCTCTAATCTTAAAAATATTTTTAGATTCAAATCTTATCCCTAATTGTTTAATAGTATTATGAACCTTCCAAATATCAATAACCTTTATCCCTTCTTTTTTACTTTCAGCTAAAACATTTCCATGAGAATTCACTAAATATACTCTTGCAAATACTTTATCATTATTCTGAATTTCATTAATAAGATCTACATCATTTGTTTCATAAGGCTTTAGTGTACTTATAATTTCTTCTACTAAAGACTTATTAATGTCTCTTGACCTTTCTTTTAGCTTTTCATATTTAGTATAGGATTCATAATTGTACCATATAACATGAGTTATGATAAAGGTGAGTATTAATGTTACTACTACTCTTAATATTATTTCTCCCCTTAACTTAAATATCTTTCTCAACCTTATATCCAACTCCCCACTTAGTTTTTATGTATTTTGCACTTTTTAGTTTATCCCCTAACTTTTCTCTTAAATTCCTAATGTGAGTTAATACTGCATTATCATTTTCTAAAAAACTTTCCTTCCAAATAAGCTCATATATATTTTTAGTAGAATATACCCTTCCTTGATTTGAAACTAACAAACTTAAAATATCAAATTCTGTTTTAGTTAACTTAACCTCTTCATTGTTCTGTACTACTTTATACTCTCTTTTATTTATCACTAAGTCCTTATATAATATTATATCTGAATTATTATTACTATTCTTTTCTCCTCTTTTTAATACTGCCTTAATCCTATATTCAACTTCCACTAAATCAAAGGGTTTTACCACATAATCATCACAGCCCTTTATGAAGCCCATAACTTTATCTGTTTGCTGTCCCTTTGCTGTTAATACTATTACTGGAATTTCTGAAAACTCTCTTAGCTTTGATAGCATTGTATATCCATCCATTATGGGCATCATTAAATCCAGAATTATTAAGTTTGGTGGAAATTCTTTTGTTTTCTGTAATCCTTCAATCCCGTTTTCTGCAACTTCAATACTATAGCCACTTTTACTCAAATAATCCTTAAGTAAAGTTGAAATATCCTTATCATCTTCTACGATTAAAAGTTTTGTACTCATACTCTCCCCACCTTCCTTATACTTTTTTCTTATATATATATTACCAAATTTTTATTAATTTAGAAATAAAATCACATTATACATCTTCTCTAAGTAATTCATATTCATGCTTGCTAAGCAATTTTCTTATTGGGAAATTAAAACTTATAAGAGATAGTATTATGGATATTGTTATCGTTATTATCACATCTACTACTGAAAACTGAACAGCTCCTTTAAAAGCTGCCATAAAAACCAAGTCAATCATAAGAAAATATAATCCCAGTGCCATAAATATACTTGTTACCATAACTATTAATATTTTAAAACTTTGATATTTTAATAAAAAGCTTTTCCCAATTCCCAAAGCTCTTATTACAGTTTCATCCTTTTCCTCACCTTGATAATTCATATATACCATGTTTATATTAAATAAAATTGCTGAAAACATTGTGATAAAGCACAACACTTTAAATATTCCTAAGAATTTATTTAACATAGCAGAAAGGCTATCTCCTAATTGATCAATGTTTACAATAAAACACTCTTTTAGAGAGTTGTGAAAATCATCATTATTAGCTTTAACATAAAAATTAATCTGCGAATCATAATCCCCTCTATATTCAGTCAAAAATTGACTAGAGTTTATAGTGGAACATTCGTAAATCCCCTTAACTTTATAATTAAAAACTCCATTAGCTGTTTCAATCTGCAACTCTTTTCCTAACGATAAATTACACTTCTCTTTATATGCTCGAGATACAATAATCCCATTAGAGTCTCCTTTGAATAAGTCATCTCCCTCTATAATTTCAAATTTAGTTCCATACTCATTCTCCTTTAGTTCACCAATAGTAACCCCTTTAGCTTCAATTTCTTCATTTAAAACCTTGCCTCTCCTTATATAAATTTTACTAAACCCTTGAACTTGTTCACTTTCACTTAATATATTGTATATTTTTTCATTACCTTCTACACCTTCTCCACCTACAATATAATTGTACGGAACCTTCCTTTCTAAATCCTTATTAAAGCTTGTTTTTATAGTATTTTCTAATCCAAATCCTATTAAAACAAACCATAAGCTTAAAGTTATGCTTAATAAAACTAAAACAAAAGAAAAGAAATTCTTTCTTATACTTTTAAAACTATATAATGTTATTGAATTTCTTAAAGGCATCTTAGATAAAACTTTTATAATTATTGATATAATAACAAGAAATACTGTTACAAAAAGTAATATTCCTATACTTCCCACAAAAGTAGAGCTATCTTTTATATAATAAACAGAGTAAATTACAAGTATTAAAGGAATCAAAATTACTGTTCCTACCACAATCTTTTTACTAGCTTTCTTCATTGCTTTTTCATCTTCTTTTACAATTGATAAAGGTTTAATGGAATTTAATAAAGCTAATGCTAAGCTTAAAAAGGTTAAAAATAACATTCCATTAATGGCTAATCCCTTTAAAATTAACATGATATTATCTATTGAAAGCACAATACTGCTTATATTTCCTGCTATGCTTAATATTACTTTACTTAATGGGTAACATATCACCCCTGCTATGATATGTGGAACAATCACTAAGAAACTCAATTCCATTCTTACTGCTCGTTTTATAGCCTTGCTATCTACAGATACCATCTTAAGTATTGCAATATCCTTTTTCCTTTTTAAAATAAGCATTATGGTACTGCTAACTATTGTTACTATAGATAAGATATATCCCATGGTGTTTAATATATTTAAAACTGTTATTTGAGTTGATAACTGCTTCTCTAGAGATTTCTTTTTATCTTCTAGGGATGAATACTTGTATCCTCTTTCAATACTTTTTAACTCTTCTTTTAATTTTTCACCATTTGCCCCAGTTATCAAGATAATAGTAGGATCTTTAGGTTCTTCTCCTTGGATTTTGCCATAACCAAGCATCTCTGATTCAGTATCCACACCACTTGCCATGAGTTCTATATTTTTAATTTTATACTTTTTATTATCTATGCCATTTGCTTTAATACACACAGTATCATCAACTTTAACATTTAACTTTTTAGCAATATTTGAGTATAAAATTATTTCATTATCATTTAAACCAAATTCTCCTCTTATTAGTTTACTAACAAAATTAATATCTCCTTTAGGAAAAAAAGCTACTTCATTGCTAAAAGTTCTTACCTTAAGTCCCCTATTTTTTAGCTCTACCAGTTTTTCTTCAAATTCAACTGAAGGATACTCCACTATAACCTTTAAGTCGCCACCATTTAGCTCATTAATCTTGTTCTGTATAAATTTCTTATTTTCAAAATCAACCTGAGGTATTATTAAAGAAATACTTACTGTTATTAATATTGATATTGCAGTAAAAATCAGAATTACTTTATCTTTTTTTAGTAATTTCAAATTATATAGCTTGAAGATTTCCAACCATCTCATGTATCTCACCATCCTTTAAATATATTTGCCGTTCACCAAGCTTACCCATTTTTTCATCATGGGTTACAATGACTAAGGAACAGTTAGTTTCTTTTCTTATTTGTAATAAAAGATCAATAACATTTTTACTGTTACTAGAATCTAACGCTCCTGTTGGCTCATCACATAAAATTATTTTAGGCTTATTTACCAAAGCTCTAATAACTGATACCCTTTGAGCTTCTCCACCTGAAAGGGATGAGATTTTACTATTTTTTTTATTTAGTAATCCTACTTTATCTAAGAGTTCTTCCGCTTTTTTTTTCTTTTCCCTGTAGCTTTCCTTTGAGTTCATGGCAATAATTAAGTTTTCTAAAGGTGATAAACAACTTATTAAATTTGAATTTTGAAAGATCAAGCCTACGTTTTCTCTCCTATATCTTTCTAACTGCTTTTCTTTTTTGTAATTTACCTTTTTACCGTTATAATAAACTTCTCCAGTGCTTGGATCACTTAACAATGCTATTGTGTATAGTAAAGTAGATTTTCCTCCACCTGACGGACCCATTATAGTAATAAATTCACCTCTTTCTATACTGAAGTTTATATTTTTAAGAACAACTTGCTTATTTTCTCCACTGCTAAATTCCTTTGATACATTAGTTATCTTTATCATAAATTTACTCCTTATGTATTATTTTTACCAATCCATATAATAATTGTAAAATATTATTCTTTAGAATTTATTTGATAAAAATAAAGAAAAAATAAAGAAAGTTGAATTATTTTTTCAAAATAAAAATTCCAGCAAATTTGCTGGAATTCAATTTATGATTTACAATATTTAATTTTTACCTATTTTATCTATAGGATCTCCTGCAAAAGTTCTATATTCTGCTTCGTTTTTTTTCTTTCTGTCATTTCTTCTAGGTTTAAGGACATCATCTCTTGCAACATCAATGTTACTTGTTTTTCTTGTGCCGTAACGATTATCTGTCATCTTTACACCTTCCCTATAATAATTTTCTTTTGTAATGACTTTTAATCTGAGAACTCAATTTACCTATTGTTTCTTCCTGCTTTTACATCACTTTGTTTTGGTTGAATTTCACTATTATCAGTTTGCTTAGTTCTCATGTTAGTCTTTTTCTTATCTAGCTCTTGAATTTTACCCCTTGCCATTAGAATACACTCCTTTCAAGATTACAAAATTAGTTTGTCCAAGATTGAATATTTTATCCTTGAAAATTTTAGCACCAGTCAGAAGTTGTTCCTAAATTGACTTTGAGTTCTGACTTCATTATTTTTTCTTTTTTTTGTCATGTTGATTTGGATGTTTTTTAGTCTTATCGTAATAATAGGTTTTTACATTAACTTCTATTTTATCTAAATCAATTTTTCCTTTAGACATTTATTTTGCACCCCTTTCAAGATTACTAAGTTAGTTTGTCCAAAATGATAAATTTCATTCTGTGAACTCTCCCTCCACTTACTCACGCTGAAGTGGGGGCTTCTTGGTATATCCAAGAACTTTTCCTGCTTCACAGATTTCGCAATCTACTTTCTCCACAGGCAATCCCCGTAAGACCTACGGTTCTTATTTTTTTTAGGCAATTTCTAATAACCCTTGCTTCAAGATATTCCTACTGGCATTTATATCCCTATCATGAATGCTATCGCATTTAGGACATTTCCATTCTCTTATATGTAGTGGCATTTCATCTAAAACATGACCACAATTATTGCATGTTTTAGATGACGGATACCATCTATTTATTTTATGAATTTTTCTTGCATACCATTTTGCCTTATAATCTAGAATAGTAACAAATTTATACCAACTAACATCTGAAATACTTTGAGCTAATTTATCATTCTTCATCATATTTTTAACTGATAAATCTTCAAGAATTATAACTTGATTATCGCTTATAATTCTTTTAGATAGCTTATGGATGAAGTCTAATCTTTGATTAGATATACGTTCATGTAGTCTAGCAACCTTTATTCTTTGCTTATTCCAATTGTTACTGCCTTTTTCTTTACTACTTAATTTTCTTTGTTCCTTTGCCAATTTATCTAATGACTTTTTTAGATACTTCGGATTTTCAATCTTTTCACCATTTGATAATATTGCAAAATGACATAACCCTAAGTCTATACCAACATTCCCCGATACTTTTTTTAATGGCTCTATCTTTGTTTCAACACATATAGATACAAAATATTTACCACTTGATGTTTTAGAAACAGTAGCGTTTATTACTCTACCTTCAAAATATCTATGAATTTTTGCATTAACATATTTCAATTTAGGCAGTTTTATTTTATCTTTTTTTATTTCAATATTGTTATTCACAAAATTACTTGTATATGTTTTATATAGATATCTCAGTTCAATACTTGATTTATACATGTACAAAAATCGTAGAACCATCGATATTTTGATACATGTATAAATCAAATTTCACGGTAGAATCTCTATAGTTGTCTCTTTTACTTTTGAATTTTGGTCTGTCTGCTCTACCTTCAAAGAAATTTTTGAATGCAGCATCAAGATTTCTTAGTGACATCTGCAGCGATGTACTATCAATTTCTTTAAGCCACACAAGTTCTTTTTTCATACTTGGTAATTGATTTTGTTGTTCTGTATATTTCATACATCTTTTTTCAGCTTTATATATTTCATTCCTTTGGTTTAAGAAATGATTATATACATATCTTGAACAACCAAAAGATTTTTCAATAATCTCTATTTGATTTTCATTTGGATACATTCTGAATTTATATGCTTTGTTGATTTTCATTACTTTCAACACCTTTACTTTTCATTACAATCATAACGAATCATGAGAACATTCATTCTTATTATTTCACATTTATATTTTTTTATTCTTTAGGAAATTGAAAAGTTTCATAAGGAAATTATCACATGAAATGTTGCTTATATCATTAAGTTGAACGTTTGTGTAAAATTCACCAATGCAATTTCTAAAGAATAAAAAAATGAAGGGGTTGTAGGGGAAGTATTCCCCTGCCGGTTTAAGGAGGGTGCTCAGCAACGTTAGTTGCGTCGAAGGGAACCATAGGGTTCCATAGCGAAGCGCGAAGCGCCTTTTTTATCCATGTAAAAGTATTAAGATTACGCATTCATCTCCCACTTATAGAAGATGGGAGACTTCTGATAGTTACGTTAAAGAAGGTACACCTATTAGAATGATAAATGCAATACTACCAATACTAACAATAATCATAATGGTGGTAGTTGGATTATTCATAAATGGACGTAATGCAATTTTAAGTGGAGACAATACTGCACTAATTCAGCAAGTACAAGATACTCCATTTAAATTCGATGTTATGATTAATATATTAGGAAAGTCTAATGCTTCTGTTGCTATGATGTGGGCATCCTTCTCTGGAACAATTGTAGCATTTATACTTGTATTATCTCAAAGAATCTTAACTTTTAAAGAAACTATGGAAGCATGGATTGATGGTGCTAAATCATTAGTTATAGCAATTATGGTACTTGTTCTTGCATGGGGTATCGGTTCTATATGTAAAGACTTAGGTACTGCTAAATATTTAAGTGCTATATTAACTGATAAAGTTTCTCCTGGAATAATTCCAATGGCTGTATTCCTTCTATCATGTATTATAGCATTTTCAACAGGTACCTCTTGGGGTACAACAGCAATAATGATGCCTATCGCTGTACCTATACTTTTTGAAATAAGCGGTGGTGACACTGGATTATTACTATATGAAACAATAGGTTCTGTATTCACTGGCGCTGTATTTGGTGACCACTGTTCACCTATTTCAGATACCACAATTATGAGTTCAATGTCTTCAGCCTGTGACCATTTAGATCATGTTAAGACTCAAATGCCTTATGCACTTACTGTCGCTGGTATAGCATTAGTAGTTGGATATATACCATTATTGTTCTTACCATCATCTAAAGTAGTGACAATTGTATTCCCTATATTAGTATTAATAATAGGATTTATAGCAGCATTCTTCATAATAAAATTAGTTGGTAAGAAGGTTGATGATGCTCCCGAAGTGTCACAAGAAAAGATTGAACAAAAGGCTTAATTTAATATCAAAAGGGAGTCTATAAATTGACTCCCTTTTATATCATCATTCTTTTATTATGCTTAATTATTAATCAGAGAAATTCTTAATTTCATTTCTTCTTCAAGTTCTTCTAGACTCATAGATACTGTGGTATGTGCTATACTAATAAATTTTTGCTTTTTAGTAAGTAATTTTTGTATTTTCCCTTGTCTGCTTCTTATATCATTCATATCATAAGGAACAATTGCTAACATTTTATTGTTCATTTCAACATAAGTAAATACCTCTTTAATTTCATTCCAAGAAACTTGTCCTACACTTGTCATACTTGAATTATAAATAATTCCTTTTGCTGTCATCTCTAATGAAGGTGTATTTTTAATTATCCTATAAATAAAGTAGCTTGTACACAGTCCGAAGAATGCTGTTCCAATTAATCCAACAATAAAAAAATATATCCTCTCATCTATAAGTAAACCACTTACCATTATAAGAACAAATATTAAAAAATATTTTATATAATATAAGCTAAATAGTTCTTTTGCTGTATCTGAACTTTTTCTTGTTTTGTAATAGCTTATTGAGAGTAATATACCAAATCCAGTTATTCCTCCTATAGCACCTGACAAAGAAAATGTAATCCCCTTTTCTTTAATGAATAACGTAATATAAACTGATGCTGCTGTCATCATAATCCCTAAAAATGTTATAAAAACTAATCTTGCTTTGTTTGGATATATCTTTATATTTTCCATGTTTATCTCCTTGTAAATTTCTATATTATGATGTATACGCCGTTTGTCTTACTATATATTTGTTGATTATACTACCATTTAACAATTTTATCAATATTATCACCTATAAATTAATTTAATAAATATCATTAATGAAATTTATAATTTTTTGTTAATTTTGTTAAATATTTCACGAAAATATTGTAAATTACATCTTTTACATGTTAGTATGTATTGGTAAATAATTTATAGAGGAGATGATTTAATGTTAAAAAAATTATTAGGTATTAGTTTATCTGCATCATTATTAATAGGAACACCTGCTTTTGCAGCTATAAATTCATCAAATCAAGGACAAGTAAATTCAATTAACGACCTTTCTGAAAAAGCTAAAAAGGTAACAGTAACAGGTACTTTAAAACTTCAACCTATCTATTATCTTGTAGAGCCAGGACCAAATGATCCACTTTATATAGTTAAACTTGTAACACGTTCTGGAGAAGAATACAATTTAAAAGCTTCTGCTGAGCAATTTAAAATCCATGAAGGAAAAACTATGCAAGTTTCAGGATTAATGAAGAATTCTACAATTTTTAACTTTATATATAAAGTATTTCAATACTAATTAGTAAAATCTTTTATTTAAAATCCAAGACAGGAATCCTAACTCTAATTCCTGTCTTTATTACTTACTATTATTTATTTCACACTATAATGTTAATAGATATATGTATAAAAAAAAACTCCCTGTATATCACAAGAAGTTTAAATAAATATTTATTTATGAATATATATCTGAAAACTCAATATTTATCAATTCAATAATTCCTTCTGGCACATCTATTCTATCCCACTCTGGAACAAAATTTTCTTCTATAACCTTAACTGGTAAATTAATAATAAATTCACTTCCTATTCCATAGTCACTTTTTAAGATTATGCTTCCTCCATGCATTTCAACAAGTGCCTTAACAATAGAGAGACCAATACCACTCCCCTCTCTATTTCTATTCAATGATTTATCTACCTGAGCAAATCTTTCAAAAATCATCTTCATTTTACTTTCGGGGATCCCTATCCCAGTATCCTTAACTGAAATGATTATATTATCTCCCTTATCATAAATATTTACTATTATACTATCTCCTGTATTTGTAAACTTAACAGAATTAGAAAGTAGATTTAATATTATTCTTTCAATTTTATTTGGGTCACAGCTCATAACTTTTTCTTCAATTTCCGTATCGAAGGTTAATGTTACACCTTTATCTTGAATATAATCTGCAACTGATAATGTTACTTCTTCAACAATATGAACAATATTATGATTCTGTAGTGAAATATCATAATATCCAGCATCAATTTTTGTAATATCGATAAGGTTGCTCACTAACCTTATTAGTCTATATGAATTCTGCCTCATTATGTTTAGACGTTTTTCAAACTTTATATCTCCTTCAATATCAATTATTTTATCTTTATACATATCAAGTATTTGTACTGTTCCAAGAATAATATTTAAAGGAGTTCTTAATTCATGTGATATATTAGCAAAAAACTCTGTTTTAATTTTATCGTATTTCCTAACCTCTTCTAACATCTTATTATTAATTTCAATCTTTTTCTGGAGTTCTTCTGCTCGCTTTCTTTCTGTTATATCCCTAACAGCAACAAGAATAGCTTTTTCACCTTTATATTGTATAGAAGTGTTTTTAACCTCAACATCTATCTCCCTTCCATCAGCCCTTAAAAATTTTTCTTCCATAATTGGAGCTGTTCCTCCAGAAGTACTTACCCCTTCAATTCTCTTATTTACAATATCATGATAATCTCTTTTTACAAAATCCATTACTGATTTACCTAAATATTCTTCTTCACTCTTTACACCAAAAAGCCTTAAGATAGCCTCATTACCAAAAATTATCTTACCATTTTTGTGTACACAAATAGCATCAGGAAAAAAATCTACAAGCTGACGATAACTCTCTTCACTTTCTCTAAGCTTTTCTTCGTTAATTTTCCTCTCAGTAATATCTCTTGCAGTTGAAAGAATAACCTTTTCTCCATTTAAATAAAACAGGTGTTTACTTACTTCCATATTTAAAATTGTACCATCCTTTGTTATAAAAGGAATTTCAAAAGTTATACTTCTATCATTTTTAAGTTCTTTTAAAATACATAAAACCTTGTCCTTAAACTCTCTAGGTACAATATCAAATGGTGTCATTGAACTAAATTCTTCCTTACTATACCCCAGTAACTTACAGGCAGTATCATTTGTTTCCATAAAATAATTTAGCTTTCCATCTCTAGCAAAACCATGTAAAAAAATCACATCATTTGAGTTGTTAAATAGTTCTCTAAATTTACTTTCACTCTCAAGAACCTCTTGTGATTTTAGCTTGATGTTGTGCTTCATAAGAGTAATTATTAGCACCACACCAACTAAAATAAAAGCTTCCTCTAAAACATAAAATAAACTACTATAGTGATAGTATATTTTTATATTTGAAATAGAATATGAATAGAAAAGATAACCTAAAGAGATACTTAAACTAATTATCCCAGAGGATAACTCACCTATAAAGATTGAAATTATTATAATAATAGATAAAATCCCTAAGCTATCTGGAATTTCATAACCTATCCCTTGTCTCATTAATAGTAATAAAATATATACAAACATAAAAAAAGGTCCAATTATTTTATAAAAAAGCTTTTTATTAATCATAAAAAATTCTTTTATTTTTTTCCTTTCCTTACCCTTAATATTAATCATCATTATCTTCCTTTCAAAGTATAAGTAAAATGTTATAAGCAAGGTATAAACCCACTTTTATTACAAAAAATCTTATAATTAAAAATATTCTCCAATTAATTATCAATTCCTCCAAGAAAATATCGCAACATTAGACATTATCCGTGCATATTAAATACAACTAAAGCAGTTAGATACTAAATTTCATATATGAATGAAAAAAATGTTTATTGAGAAAAATATTATAAATGTTAAAAATTAATGTACTAATGTTAAAAATCCATGTAATAATGTAAATTTTCAAGCAATTCAGAGATAACGTCGGATTATTGTCGAAAAATAGCCTATTTTATCTAATTGACACTAAATATTTAGAATGCTATAATCTATTTAACCGGTTCACTAAACCGGTTTAGTAAATCGGTTAACTTATTTAATTTCAATAAACTATAGGAGGTAACTAAAGTGAATAAAATCTGCGTCTTAGGCAGCATGAATATGGATATGGTATTAAACGTAAAGAATTTACCTAAGAAGGGTGAAACTCTTCTAGTTAACAATATGGAAAAAATCCCTGGTGGAAAAGGTGCAAACCAAGCTGTTGCAGCTCAACGTCTAGGAAGCAATGTTTATATGATCGCACAAATCGGTGAAGATGATAATGGTGAAATATTACTTGATTGTTTAAAGAAAGACGGTATTAACACTGATTATGTATTTAAAGACAAATTTAATCCTACTGGACTAGCTATCATAACTGTTGATGAGAATGCCGATAATATGATTTCTGTAATCTCAGGTGCTAATATGACTATAAACAATGAACAGATAAAAGAAGCAGAAGAAATTATTAAAAATTGTAATATAGTTATCTCACAATTTGAAACACCAATAGAAACAACAATCGAAACATTTAAAATAGCAAAAGAGAATGGAATTATTACGATTTTAAATCCTGCTCCTGCTACTTCAGTTCCAGATGAGCTCTTAAATGTAACAGACATAATTGTTCCAAACGAAACTGAAGCTCTTGAGCTTACTGATGTGGAAGTTAAGGATTTAGAAAGTGCAAAAATCGCAGCTACTAAATTTATAGATAAAGGTGTAAATTACGTAATCATAACTTTAGGAGAAAAAGGAGCTGCTTTAATAACTAAAGAACAAGCTGATTTAATTCCTGCCTATAAAGTAGCAGCTGTTGATACAACTGCCGCAGGAGATTCATTTATAGGGGCTGTCTCAAGCAAATTAAGCAAAGCCCCAAAAGTAGACTATGAAGTACTGAAAAAAGCAATCAATTTTGGTAATAAAGTTTCTTCAATAGCGGTTACTAAAAAAGGTGCTCAAATCTCACTTCCAACTTTAGAAGAAGTAGTTAATAAATACGGGGAGGAATAATCATGAAAAAAATAGGAATATTAAATCATCATATATCACATGTAATTTCTACAATGGGACATAATGATACCCTTGCGATAGGCGATTGTGGTCTTCCAATTCCAGATGAGACACAAAGAATTGACCTTGCATTAATCAAAGATTTACCGAGATTTATTGATACATTAAAAGCAATTTTACTTGAACTTCAAATTGAAGAAGTTTATATAGCAACTGAAACCACTGAAGTTAGCAAGGATATATTTGAAGAAATAAAGAAAGAAATTGGCGATGTAAAAATAACATTGATTTCTCATGAAGAACTTAAAGATAAGCTAAAAGCTTGTAAAGCAGTTATCAGAACTGGTGAGCAAACTCCATATGCAAATATTATTTTGAAATCAGGAGTTGTATTTTAGGAGGGAAGATAATGAACAAAAATAAATCCCATTTAGTTTTAGAGATGAAAAATATAGTAAAGTCATTCCCTGGTGTAAAAGCTCTTAAAGGGGTTGATTTAAGAGCATACTCTGGTGAGGTTATGGCTCTTCTAGGTGAAAATGGAGCTGGAAAATCAACACTTATGAAAATATTAAGTGGTGTTTATAAAAGAGATATGGGTGTTATTCTAATTGATGGCTATAATGTGGAATTTAAAAATATTAAAGATGCACAAAATAATGGCGTATCAATAATCCATCAAGAACTAAGTGTTCTTCCAAACTTGAAAGTTTGGGAAAATATCTTTCTAGGTAGTGAAAGATATAATTCTCTATCAAGAAGATTAAACAAAAAAGAAATGATAGATGAAACTAGAGAATTACTTAAAGAAATCGGGTCAGATATTGATCCTGAAACAGAAGTAAGAAACTTAACTGTTGGAGAAAGACAGATGGTAGAGATTGTTAAATCAATTTCTAAAAAGGCTAAACTTATAATCATGGATGAGCCTACAACTGCACTAACAGATGTAGAAGTTAATAAACTATTTGAAGTAATTGAAAGATTAAAATCTCAAAACATTGCAATAATTTATATTTCTCATAGACTAGAAGAAATCTTCACAATGTGTGACAAAGTAACAGTATTAAGAGATGGAAGCTACGTTGGAGAAGATAATGTAAGCAACATAGATAGAAATAAACTAATATCTATGATGGTTGGAAGAGATCTTGAGGAACAATATCCTTATATTGAACCTCAAGTTGGTAAAGAAATTTTAAGAGTTGATAATGTATCTTTTAAAGAAAGAGTTAAAAATGTTTCTTTAAAAGTAAATGCTGGAGAAATTGTTGGAATGTCAGGTCTTATGGGTTCTGGTAGAACTGAAGTAGCTAAAATTATATTTGGTGAATATAAAAAGAGTTCAGGTAATGTATATATTGAAAATCAATTAGTTGATATTTCCTCCCCTGAACAGGCATTAAATAAGGGAATTGCATATCTCTCTGAGGATAGAAAAGGAGAAGGTTTAATACTGAATATGTCAGTAAAGCAAAACATGACCCTTTCTAACTTAGATAAATATGAAAACAATTTAACTAAGAAACTTGATAAAAAATTAGAATCTGAAGATTATGATATGTTCTCTAAAAAGCTATCTGTAAAAACACCAAGTGGAGAACAATTGATTAAAAACCTAAGTGGTGGTAATCAACAAAAAGTTATACTTGCAAAATTAATTATGTTATCTCCAAAGGTTCTTATTATAGATGAACCTACAAGAGGTATCGATGTTGGTGCAAAAAAAGAAATATATGAAATCTTAAATGAACTAAAAAAAGCAGGAACAGCAATAATAATGATTTCTTCAGATTTAGAAGAAGTACTGGGTATAAGCGATAGAATTTTAGTTATGAGTGAAGGAAAACTTACTGGTGAAGTACCTAGAAAAGATGCAACTCAAGAGCTTATTATGAAATATGCTGTTAATGCAGATCATTAAAGGAGGAATAAAAATGAAAGTCAACTATAAAGAAATGTTATCTAAATATAAATCCTTAATAGGCTTAGTCTTGCTTTGTATTGTCATAACTTTCATAAACCCAAGATTTTTAACTGTAAGTAATATTAGAAACGTATTAACTCAGGTATCAGTTAATGCAATTATAGCAGTTGGTATGACCTTTGTAATATTAACAGGTGGAATAGACCTATCTGTAGGTTCCATTCTAGCAATTTCAGGTGCTTCAGCTGCATTCCTAATGAAAAGTACAGGAAATGTATTTATATCAATAATTGCAGCTTTAATTATCGGTGCATGTATTGGAGCAATTAATGGAATCATAATATCAAAAGGAAAATTACAAGCTTTCATTGCAACTCTTGCAACAATGACAATCTTTAGAGGGGTAACTTACGTCTTTACAAATGGTATCCCAATATCAGGATTAGGAAAAGCCTTTATGGTTGTTGGTAACAAAAGATTTTTAGGGATTCCCCTTCCTATAATCATAACTTTAATAGCCTTTTTAGGTGCATGGTATGTATTAACTCAAACAAAATACGGAAGATATGTGTATGCTTTAGGTGGAAATGAAGATTCAGCAAGACTTTCAGGTATTAACACAGATAAAATTAAATCAATAGTATATGTAATTTCAGGTATGATGGCAGCTTTAAGTGGAATAATAGTTACAAGTAGAATTGGTTCTGCTGGACCTACAGCTGGTTCTGGTTATGAACTTGATGCTATTGCTGCTGTAGTAATTGGTGGTACTAGTCTATCTGGTGGAGAAGGTTCTATAACAGGTACTGTAATAGGTGCATTAATAATCGGAGTTTTAAATAATGGACTAAACCTTATGAATGTTAACCCGTTTTATCAATCAATAGTAAAAGGTGCAGTTATCTTAATTGCAGTATTACTTGATAAGAGAAACAATAAAAAATAACATAAATTAAAATAAGGAGTGAATTACACATGAAAACAATTAAAAAACTTTCAAGTTTAGCACTTTCTATGGTTCTTGCTGTGGGGTTATTTGCAGGATGTGCGCCAACTGAAAACAAAGAAGGAGCTAATGAAGGAGCTAAAGAAACTAAAAAAATCGGAATGGTTCTTTCTACTTTAAACAATCCTTTCTTTGTAAGTATGAAAGAAGGTGCTCAGAAAAAAGCTGACGAATTAGGATATGAATTAGTAGTTCTTGACTCAAAAGATGACGCAACTACAGAAAGAGCAAATGTTGAAGACTTAGTTCAACAAGGTGTATCAGTGCTAATGATTAACCCAACTGATAGTGATGCTGTTGGTAACTCAATAATGGTTGCAAATGATAGTAATATTCCAGTTATAACAGTAGATAGAGGAGCAAACTCTGGTGAAGTAGTATCTCATATAGCTTCTGACAATACTGCTGGTGGTAAATTAGCTGCTGAATATATGTTAGAGTTATTAGGTGGAAAAGGTAAATTAGTTGAACTTCAAGGTATCCCTGGAGCATCAGCTACAAGAGAAAGAGGAGCTGGTTTCCATAGTGTTGTAGATGGTAAAGATGGTGTAGAAGTTGTTGCTAGTCAACCTGCTGATTTTGATAGACAAAAAGGATTAAACGTAATGGAAAACATAATTCAAGCAAACCCAGACTTTAACGGAGTATTTGCCCACAATGATGAAATGGCTTTAGGCGCTATTCAAGCAATATCAACTGCTAACAAAGATGTAGTAGTTATTGGATTCGACGGAACTGACGATGCTGTTAAAGCTGTTGAAGACGGAACAATGGCAGCTACAGTTGCTCAACAACCTGATTTAATGGGATCACTTGCTGTAGAAAATGCTGTTAAACTAATTAAAGGTGAAACTATTGAAGAATCAATTCCTGTTGATCTAAAGCTTATTAAAAAGTAATCCCCTGTATTTTATATACATTACCCAACATATAAAGAGTAATCTAGTTTTACTGGATTACTCTTTATATAATTTGTTATAATAATAACAAGTAAGATCTTTATACATTATTAGTTTAACTTGGAGGAAAGCATGAGAAAAGCAACAATGCAGGATATAGCCAATAAGGCAGGTGTTTCAAAGACAACTGTCTCAATGGTAATAAATAATAAAGGTAGCAACATAAGCAGTGCAACTAAAGAGAAAATATTTAAAATAGCTCAAGAGCTAAATTATATTCCAAATTCCATTGCAAGAAGTTTAAGTACAAAAAAATCTGGAACTATAGGTATAATGGTACCAGACATAACGAATCCTTTTTTCTCTGAAATAGCGCGTGCTATTGAAGATGCTGCAAATGCTTATGAATATAATGTTATATTCTGCAATTCAGATAATGAAATAGATAAAGAAGAAAAATATATTCAACTATTAATAAGTAAACTTGTTGATGGGGTAATCTTTATTGCTGGAGGAAAAAGTACTAAAAGCATAGACATTCTTAATGCCAATGGTGTCCCTTTTGTACTTGTTGACAGATATGTTGAAGGTTATGAAAATAACTACGGGGTATATACTTTAAATAAAGAAGGCATAATCGATGGTGTTGATTATTTATATAAAGAAAACAAGAGAAAAATAGTCTTCGTTTCAGGTTCATCTGATTTAGAAATATCAAATTTAAGATTAGATGGATATACTGAAGCTATGAAAAACCATGGAATATATGATAAATCTTTAATCTTTGAAAGTGATTTCACCATTGAAGGTGGAAGAAATGCAACAGAAGAGATATTAAAAAATCTCAAAGATTTTGATGCAATTTTCTATAGTAATGATGTTATGGCCTTAGGTGGAATAAAAGTTTTAACAAGACACGGATATAAAATTCCTGAAGATGTTAGTATAATTGGCTTTGATAACATTCACCTTTCACAAATAGTAGAACCTGAACTTACTACTGTTGGTCAACCTATATATGATATAGGTAGAGAATCTTGCAAGTTATTAATTGATGTAATCAATGAAAATGATATACCTGAAAAAGTTATCAGTTTTAAAACAGAGTTGATTAAAAGAGGCACTGTTAAGTAAAACAAATGCATAATTGAGAATTTATAATGTATACTAAAATATAGCTTCTGATTAAGGTCAGAAGCTATATTTTATTATTCTTACCAAACTCAATTATACTTCTATGAACCTCTCCTGATTTTCCAAATAGAAAGTTTTCTTCTCATCTAATGCTTTAATTGCTTGTTTAACTCTTCTTAGTAATCTACCACTTAAATACTCCTCTATTATCTCTACATTTATAAATTTGTACTTCTCTAATTCCTCTGGTGGTAATTTTATTTCATTAATAGATGAAGTATTTAAAATTCCTCCATAAAAAATAAATTGTAATGACTCTGTATAAGTCTCAGTGCCATGAAAATAATCTACTACAAGTAATTCTTTAAGCTTAATATCAAGAGAAAGTTCCTCTAAAACTTCTCTTCTACATCCTTCAGCAGGTGATTCATTTAATTCAATAACTCCACCGGGAATACTCCAGCCTTCTTTATATGTAGGTTTTACTACTAATACTTCCATTTTTTCATTATAAAAAATTGCTCCTGATGCCATACGTTTTTTCGGTAAACTCTTATAAAAGTCTTGGTTCATTTACTCATCTCCTATATCTATTAAATTTAATTTTTAATACCCTCATAACCCTTTCTGCAGTTCTCTCAATTAATTCTCTACTCTCACTCATAGACTCTTCTAAGGTCATGGGTTTTTCTGAAATTGAGAATATACCATCAAAGCCTTTTTCATAAAGAATCTCAGAACCTTTACCTATACTTCCTGCTATTGCAATTACAGGTATTCCATATTTTTTAGCTAGAGTAGCTACTCCAAAAGGCGTCTTACCAAATTGAGTCTGAAAATCAATCATCCCCTCTCCAGTTATTACAAAGTCTGCGCCTTTTATTTTATCTTCTAATTTCACTGTCTCAGTTACAATATTAATTCCACTTCTAAGTTCTGCATTTAAAAATGCCATTAATCCTGCTCCTAGTCCACCAGCTGCACCTGCACCTGGATGGTCTTTAATATCAATAGACATATTTTCTTTTATAACTTCTGCAAAATTAAATAAATTTTTATCTAATTTTTCTACCATTTCCTCATTGGCACCCTTTTGAGGTGCAAAAACATAAGATGCTCCCTTAAGTCCACAAAGAGGATTGTCCACATCACAAGCAGCAATAATCTTGCACTCTTTAATTCTTCTATCTATTTGAGAAAGATCAATCTTATCTAATTTTTCTAAACCCTCTCCTCCAACTCCTATATCATTTCCATCCTTATCAAGAAGCTTACCACCTAGAGCTTTAACCATACCAGCTCCACCATCATTAGTAGCACTTCCTCCAATTCCTATAATAATATTTCTACACCCTCTATCTAATGCATCTTTAATTAATTCTCCTGTGCCATAGGTAGAAGTTTTCATTGGATTTCTTTCTTCTTTTTTTAAAAGTGGTAATCCTGAAGCTGCTGCCATTTCAATAACAGCTGTTTTTCTATCTCCTAAAATACCATAGAAAGCATCAATATCTCTAAATAGGGGATCTTTTACTTTCACTGAAATTAATTCACCAGAAGTACAATCTACTAAAGATTGTACAGTTCCTTCTCCCCCATCAGCCATTGGTACTTTAATTATTTCAGCATCTATAAAAACCTTTTTTATTCCTTTTTCTATGTATTCACAAGCTTCTTTAGCTGTTAAACTTCCTTTAAAAGAATCTGGTGCCACTACAATCTTCATATATTCACTCCCTTTTATGTTTTTCATATAGTTAAAGACAGGAAGTCTAAAAAAGCCTCCCTGTCCAAACTTATGACCATAGAACTCATATCATACGGGTTTATCTATAAAGTTCAACTTTAAAAGATATATTTCCTTCATGAAATTCATAATTAATTTTTCCATTATTCTTATTTACTAATTCTCTACAAATCACCAAACCTAATCCCGAACTTACTTGAGTATTATCACCATAATTATACTTAGTGAAAGGCTCAAATAGATTATCTTTAATATTAGATGGAATTTCCCCACATTTATTTTCTATTGTTATAATTGCCTTATCATTATATTCACATTTTACATTTATTTTATCATCCTTGCTATACTTTACCCCATTATCTATAAGATTAATAAATACCTTTCTTATATCTTCTTCTGCAGCAAAAACCATCGCCGACCTTTCATTTACCTTAAAATTAATTTTTCTTTTCTCTGAAATAAATTCAAATCCTTCTATAACATCTATCAATAGATTTTTCACATCAAAATATTCTGGTTCGTGAATGATTTTTTCTTTTCCTTTAGCAAGAACTAGCATATTTTCTACCATATTGCTTAATCTTTTCCCTTCTATGGACAACCTCTTATATGACCGTTGAACTTGTTGTTCGTTAAGGGTATTTTGCTGTAATAACTGTGTATATCCTGATATAGCTGTAAGTGGCGTTCTCATTTCATGTGTAGCACAATTAAAAAATTTCTTCGTAGACTTTTCTAATTCCTCCACCCTTTTCTTTTCTTTTTTTAAATGTTGAATTTGAGATAGTATTCTCTCCTGCATACTATTGAAATGGTGAACTAAAATTGCCACCTCATCTTTTCCTTTTACCTCTAATCTATTAGTAAAATCTCCATCTCCAACATCACTTATTCCTTTAGCTAAAATCTTAAGAGATACGGTTGTTTTCTTTAACCATATATTAATTATTAAAATCATTAGTAAAAATAATATACATTGAATAAGTATAATCTTTAGCAGCAATAATTTATAATCATTATATAATTCTAAATATGATTTTTGCAGTACCAATGTTCCTATATACTTACCCTCATCATACATAGGATATGAGTAACTCACATAAAACTTACCACCTTCAGAGTTTAGATATAAAAGAGATTGTTTTTCATTGCTCTCAATGAGAATATTTATTTTATCCCTTTCATCCAATAAAACACCTGTAAAAGCAATATTTTGCTCACTATTATTATCTATTGATATATATATATCATATTGATTGTTAATATCATTGAGTATTGATAATACCTTTCCTTTATTACTACTCATTGTTGATTCTAAATTATAATTTCTGGATATCTCTAATCTGGTTATATGTTTAATTGCCATCATATCATTGATAATCGACTTTTTAAAATTATCTTGAAAAACTCTCCATACTGTTATATTAATAAGACTTACTACCACTATGGAAATGAACAGAACTCCTAAAATAATTTTGCCTCTTAAAGTTTTAAATTTAAACATTATCTCATCACATATCCTATTCCAAAAACTGTTTCTATATGAGAGTTCCCAGACAAACCAAGCTTTGCTCTTATTCTTCTAACATGTACATCTACTGTTCGTGTTCCTCCATAATAATCATATCCCCACACTTTGTTTAAGAGCTCTTCACGGGAAAAAACTCTATTTCTATTAGAATACAAATAAAAGAATAAAGCCCCTTCTTTTCTTTTTAATTGAACTTCTTTTCCCTTTTTATATACTCTTTCACCAATTACATCTACCGTAATTTCATCATCTAGTTTTTCTAATTTATTTACCCTAGAGGGATTCTCTTTTTCTAATCTTCTAAATAAAGCCTTTATCCTAACCATAACCTCTTTAATTTCAAAAGGTTTTGTTATATAATCATCTGCACCAATTTCCAATCCAACAACCTTGTCAAAAATACTATCTTTAGCTGTAATCATAATAACCAAGAAATCCTTAGAGATTTTTTTACATATTTCAAACCCATCAATATCTGGCAGCATAACATCAAGTAATACTAAATCAGGCTTAAAATTTTCTACTTCATATAGTGCACTTTTTCCATCAAACACACTTTTAACTTTGTATCCTTCACTATTCAAAGCCAATGTGAGAATATCATTAATTGAATATTCATCTTCAACAATAAGTATCTTCTTCATAATCTTTTCCCCTAACATCATAACAATCAATGTTTATTTAAAAGTATATTTCTTGTAGATAACATCCATTGTAGTTTCCACTCCATCCGCCATGTCTGTGACCTGCTTCAGTAAAAATATTTCTTTTTTATCCTCACTTATTAATGTCCTAATAAATGGAGATAATGTTTTTCCTTCATCCTCGATGGATTCTTTGTAAATAGTTTTCAATTCATCGCCATCTATGGTTTTAAAATATCTTGTTTTAGGGCTTATATATCCACTTTCTTTTTCAAATTCATCAAATACCAATATATCTTTTGACATTGATATGCTACTTATGTGTCTATCACCTGATGATTTAAGTAATTCCTTAAATTGATTTGTCTTAAAATTAAATTTACTTATAGAAAGCGTCTCATAAAGTGGGTGATAACTAAAATAGCCATCATCTCTTAAATATCCCATTTCAATAATTAATATTTCATTTTCATTCAAAGCTCCTATACTAACGTTCTTTAAATCATCATTTTTTCTATAACTCATATATTCCTTCAAATCAATATATTCCTCTAACTCAATATAGTTTTCATTAAAAACTAACTTATAGCACGTAAAATCTTTATCTACCCATATAAAACTTTTAAGTGCCTCTACATAAATTAAGTCTATTAACCTATCATTTATTTTAAATTCATAAAGTTTATCTTCCATAACATCAAGTAAATATTGATTTATCTTGCTATTACTAAAATTGAATAAATAAATATATTCTTTGTCATCAATTAATGCTGGTAGTATATAATCAATTTTATCAATATTGTATTTTTTTAATGTATTAGATATATCTTCACTCTCTCTAGGCACATCCTCCTTAGTATAATCTATCTCTCTAACTAATCCATCATTAAAATCATAAGATTTGTTATATGTATATCTATTATTGAGCATTACCTTTGAAGTTTCCTTCAATTTATTTTCTTGATCTATTTTAAATAATTTATCTCTTGTATACCCATCTTTTAAATAACCTTCTTTAGGCTCTTTATTATCAAGGTTCCCTAAACCAAAGCCTATATATCCATATAATTCTCCATTGAAATAAAATCCTGGATAAAAAACCTCTTTATCATTTAACTTCAAATCAATTTTTTCCACACCTGAAATCTCAAGAAGATTACTTGTTTCTTGTACATCTTTCTGTAATACAATCTTTTCAACTTTTCCCTTTCCACAACCTGTTAGCTGAAATACCACTGCAATACTTGCTAAAAATAATACCATTCCTTTTTTCATCATATGAATCCCTCCTTAAATATTATTTTATCTTAAATATTATTTTATCTTAAAGTTTTTTCCAAATAATCTTAACTTGTTTCCAAATTGTTAAATTAAGTATTTATTTTTATTTATTGTTACATATTTTATATTTTACCACAAACTCCAATGGGATTACTCTACTTCTTCTCCTAAAATATTATTCTTAATATTTTTTAATTCTCTTTAGTACATCAAATATTCCAATAATAAAAATTGAAAAGTACTAAAAAATAATATAGTATTAACTTATATTTGAGTACTGAAATTTACGATATTTTATTGATAAAAATATATAATACGAGGTGTACAAGTAATGACAAATGAATTATATGGTTTAGTGTTAGCTGGTGGTGG
Source organism: Oceanirhabdus sp. W0125-5 (assembly GCF_027938815.1). Lineage (GTDB taxonomy): Bacteria > Bacillota > Clostridia > Clostridiales > Clostridiaceae > Oceanirhabdus. The sequence continues at coordinate 2,092,058 of NZ_CP115913.1, read as the reverse complement.
TACAAGAGGCAGCTATCAACTTGGTGTTTGGAAAGCCTTAAAAGAATTAGATGTTGAAATAGGAGCTGTAACAGGCACATCAATTGGAGCTTTAAATGGTTCCTTTATAGCTTTGGATGCTTATGACGAAGCTTATGATTTATGGTATAATATGAGACCCTCCTCTGTAATTAAAGGAAATGAATTGGTCATTGAAAAAATATCAAATAGAAAAATAGATATTAAGTCATTTAATTCAATTGTAAAATATATGAGTAATGTTTTAGAAGAAGGTGGTTTAAATATCGATCCACTTAGGGAATTATTAAAAGAAAAGGTTAATGAAGAAAAATTAAGAAATTCTGAAATTGACTTTGGAATAGTTACTGTTTCTCTTTCAGATATGAAACCAGTGGAAGTATTTATAGATGAAATACCTGAGGGTAAGTTACATGATTATCTACTTGCCTCTTCAAATTTACCTGTATTTAAATCTGAAAAAATTGATGGTAAAAAATATATTGATGGTGCCTTTCATGATAACCTTCCATTAAAATTAATGTCATCAAAAGGATATAAAAAAATTATAGCTGTGGATCTTGGTGCATTAGGTTTAAAAAGAAATGTAAAGAAAGATGATTTAGAAATAACCTATATTACTCCATCTGAACCTTTAGGAAGAACATTAGAGTTTAATAGAGAAACATCTAGAAGAAACATTGAAATGGGTTATTATGACACTCTTAAAATCTTTAAAAATCTAGCTGGTAAAAAATATTATATTACTCACTTACCTAAAGAAGATGATGTACTTAATAAATTATTATCACTTCCTGAAAGTTTAATTATGAAATTAGGAAAACTCTTTGGAATTGAGGGAATCCCACATAGAAGAATGTTATTTGAAAAGATACTCCCAAAAGTTGGAGAGATGTTAGGATCATGTTATAATGATGACTATTCAACAATGATACTGAATCTATATGAATTTGTTGCAGAAAAACTTAACATCGATAGATACGCTATTTATGATTACGATACATTCGAGAAATTAGTTACTTCTAAACTTAAAGATTATTCAACAAAAGATATCGCTCTTCACAGACTGCCTAAAATTTTGAAACAAACTAATCTATATAAATGGTCCTTAAAGGATGAATTGTTAACACATGTTTTAAAGGAAATTAGTTAAGGAGGGGTCAGACCCCAAGGGTCTGACCCTAAATATTATATAATAATTGTAGTTCCGTCAAACTTAGTAATACAGAACCCCATAAAGTTCTCATTATAAGTCTTCTTAAAGTCATGAAGAATCCCTATTGCTACAGCTTCTCCTAATTTAAGTCCCTCTATTCCATCTGAGCGATAGTGAACCCCTGCAGTATCCCTTCCAAGTGAAAGGTTAGAACCAAGTTTGTTTAGTTCACCACCTACAGTAAGAGGGGTTCCTGTATATGGAAGCAATGATAATCCATCAGCACTAGCCACTTTAGGATCAGGTATAATATAATCTTCATTGAAGAAAGCCTTCATCATTGTAACACCTGCTCCTGCGATACAAGCATGCCCTGCTGGATAAGAGGTATGAGTAGGAGATCCCTCTGGATAAGCCATCGGTAACAAGTACGTTCCATATTCCTCAAAAACTTTAGTAACAGCACAACAATTTAGCAACTCTGGATTAATAGGATAATTAGTAGCTCCTGTCAGATTATTCTGAACACGTCCACCAAATTCCTCTGGTCGTAATCGACGGTGCACTAAGAATTTTTGGAACCAAGCAGCTTCTAATGCTATTCTAGCTGATTTTCCAACTAAATCTAAAATATATGCTGATCCAAAAGTAACAAAACCATTTTGTGTTCTAGAGCATAAATAAGGGTTTTCATAGCATACTGCGCCTTTCCCAAATCCTAGTAAAATCAGACAAGCATTTAAAACACTTTGATAAGTGAAATCTCCATGAACCCATTCAGCTAAATCTCTACCGCTTCTAATATAACGTGGTTGTGGATCAAAATCACCATGATGGCTAGTTCCTCCATTTTGAATATAAAGCCAGTCATCATATGAAGTCATATAGTTTATTCCAGGTAATGTGGTAGGATATTGCTGTTCAAGTATTTTTGCTCCAAAGGGAACATCCTTGGCTAAAAACTGTGAAATATAAGGTCCTATCAAGTCTCCCTCAAAATTCCCTCTAAATATTGTTCCTGGAGTAACTTCTCCATTTTCTTTTGGTCCTCGATAATCTGAAAACTGTGACATATCAGTGCATGCTTCACTAATAAGAGTATTAGTATCATAATCTGCAAAAGGTACGTCACGAGTTAATGCCCTCCAATAATCTTCTCCCATCTCACTTGCCGCCCATGCACTATCAAAGTTAGGTGCAGGAGGCATAGTTAAATGATGAGAATTTGGTCCTTCTAAATCATATGCATAGGACCCTTGAGGATTAGCAAATTTCCTAACCCCACCTAAAGGAATCTCTTCAAACATTTGAGGATTTCCTGTTGTTAATGCCTTTAGCCATATATTGTACGCCCCTAGATTAACTTCTCCAAGGTGATTATGAGGCATTGCTTTAGAATAGTTAGCAATTCTATTTGGATATAAATCTTCATCCCCATTATTAGGGTGATCTGGTAATGGTAGATTCTTTTGAAAACCAGCTGCATCTACGCGTATTTTATATGCTTTTTGATTAACTTGCCTTGGTGTTAATGGTCCAATCTCATATGATTGCATTGGTTTATATGATCCGTTAGGGTTTTGATCATTATTTGTATCATTACTTACTTTTTCAACATCATTTACTTTGTTCAACTCTTTTTATCCTCCTAGTAAAATGTATCTACTATAATATATGCACCTATAATGAAGTCTGTCCCCACACTATTTCTACACAAAAAATAAAATAAGAGGCAGATAATTATTTTATCTACCTCTTAATTCTATTGAATTATTTATTATGCTTTTGCAACTAATATAGCAGTTTCACCTTTTCTTAATATAACTTCCACCTCAGAAAATCCCGCCTTCATAAATAGCTCTTTTTGAGTATCCATAGAAAAAGGTATATCTATATGATATAATCCCTTTTCATCTTCATCTAATAATTCCATAATCTCATAATATCTTTTTAAGTAACGATTGGCATTTTCTTCTTTTACCACATAATCTCCCTCTATATAACATCCACCTTTTTTTATTGATCTTCTGATTTTTTTATAAAGTTCCAATTTAACATCAGGCACAAAGTGATGAATGGTCATACTTGATAGTGCATAATCATATTTTTCTTCACCAAAAGGCACATCTAAATAAGATCCAACTATAAGGTTTATTTGATTCTCATATTTTTTATAGCGTTCTAGTAGTTTATCCATCATCTCTTTTGACATATCAATTCCAGTTATATGTGCTTTTATTGCTTTTTCAAATACCCCTTCAAGCTCTAACCCTGTTCCACATCCTAAGTCTAATATAGAAATTTTTTCAGATGTTTCTCTTATTGGCTCTGAAAGTTTTTTATAGTAAATATCAAAGTCTACAACAGTATTTTTCATATGCTGATCATAACCACCTGATCTTTTATCAAAGAATTGCCCCATCTCTTCCATACTAACCTTAAAGTAGCTATTCCAAACCTTATTTTTAACTACTTCTACATTCTCATAAAGCAATATAAGCTTTTCTATATCCTTTTTTGAAATATCTCTATTATTTCTTCTTAAATTCATAAGATAAATAGATAATATTGTTACAGGAATTTTTTCTCTCACTTCACTTGTTATTAATTCAAACTCATCATATCCCTCAACAAATAGTCCAAATATTTTAAGATATTTTTCTAATTTCTCTGTTACATCCATAGCTTGCAATACGATAGGCAAGCTAAAATAACACAGCTCAAAAGGCATCTCCTCTATTATATTTTTATCACTATATACAGCTTTTATATCCTCTACCATATAATTCACTATTTCATAGCTTTCATCTGACACCTTATCTATAATCCTACTTAACTCATCAATTAATACTTCTTCAATATTTTTCTGATTTTTGTAGCTATTTATTATTTTTAAATCTTCAGCTTCAATTTTTCCTTTTGCAACCTTTCTTCCTTCACCCTTAATCTCATTCTTTTTATCCATAAGGTCACCCTTAATCCATTCACTTAAACTTAATTGTAATTTCTCTAATTGCGACATAATATTATCTCCTCTCATTTTTGGGATGGGAGTCAGACCCCCATCCATTTTTCCTATATACTCTGCACATCTAAAATAGTAATTTTGCATGATGTTTTAATAAATTTATTACTCTTAACATTGCACTCATTTAAAAGAATCTTTCCCTTTTCCATGAGTTTTTTTATTTTATTTCTACTTAAATCTTCAAACTTTGAAGATAAGAGATTATCAACTCGAGTTTTACCCTCAACTTCATCTATTAAAATCTCAATGGATTCATAGTTATTATTTTTTATCTCAACTATACTTAAATCTTCATTTATGTATTTTTCTATTTCACTCCCCTTCTCATCATATAAACTTGTGTAAAGTTTACTTGGTGTATTAGGCGCAAGGTTATCCTCCATGTTATTAAATGCCTTAAAGTCCTTTAACTTTCTATTCCATGTATGGCCTTTTTCACATTTATATATAGCCCAACGGTAAATGTTCCTGCCGTTTGCATTTTCTCTTCTCACTAAAGAATCCTTAAAAACTACTTTCTTGCCGCAGTTGTGACAATACCTTACCACTTCTTCCTCAGAATTCACTCCAACGTTTTTCCAGTTTAAAAATAATTTTTCCATATCTTCCCCTCCAAAATGTTTATGATTATTTATACTCCAATATTTGATAATCAATGTCTGATTTATTATATTTAATACATTGGACCAGTACCTCCCCATAGATTTTCCCAAAATAAAAAAGGTGCAGCTGAACTTTCATTCAACTACACCCGTTTATAAATTCATTACGTAAAAATTATCAAATATTAACTTCAGTTAATTGATGTACATAATTCCATAAAATAAGAAGGTTGCACAATCATAAAAACTGAATTATAAAATTTTTTACGCAAAAAAGCTGTGTCATAACTAACATAACACAGCTTGAATTCATATTAATCATAGTAAGACAAATAAACTCACAAGTTATACTGACGCATGGCTGTATCATAACTTTAAGTACAATATCATATAAATATGGTATTTATCTCACTAAAATATTAAAAATTTCAGGGCTATAATTAATGTTGTTCTCTGTTAATAGATATAGCAAACAAACCTATACAAAATATCTTTGTCAGGTAATTATGGTTAATATTTTTAACTAAAATATATCAACCCATAATTAATAAACCTTACATATCAAGGTAATATAATTTGCTATAAAATTATTAAATTATAATCTATTAACAAAAATTCAACATCTTCATCATATAGCGGTGCCCCTTTCATTTCATGTATTTATTGTTTACTTCTTGATTATATTATATTTTTTTCCAATAATCAAGAGAATTTGATATTATGATCGGATTTATAGCTAAAATATGTATTCAGACCTAAAATATGCATGCGTACCTGATACACATACAATAATTCCTTAAATTTTATTAAAAAAATTTTAATTACCCCTAACTTTTTAATATTCACTACGTATAAGTTATGTAATCATTTAGAGATAATTAATTTAAAGAAATTATCTTTACAAATTTATTATACTTAGGAGGAATTAAAATGAAAAGAATATTAAGCTTAGCTATGGCTTTCTTATGTGTATTTGCATTAGTTGGATGTGGAAAGGAAGAAGCTAAAGTACCTAATGTACCAGTAAAGGATATTGTAAGTGCTATTGAAGGAGAAGTTAATTTAGATGGATTAATGGATTTAGATTTATCAAACAAAGAAATGGACGAACTTACTAAAGGAATGATAGAAGGATATGGAATCAATCCAGAAGATGTTGAAGAAGGAATTATTAGATGTGCTATGATAAACCTTGATGCTAGAGAGTTAGTTATACTTAAAGCAAAAGAAGAATCAAAGTTACCTGAATTGCAGGCTGCACTTGAAAAACGTGTAGAAAATCAATTAGCTGCATTTGAAAACTATGTTCCACAGAACCATGAAATGGTTAAAAATCATGTATTAAAAACAAATGGTAACTACATTATCTTAGCTATCTCTGAAGATGTTGAGAAAATAGATGAAATCTTTGAGAATACTTTAAAATAAAATAATATGTTTTAAACTCTCTGTTACTGCAGGGAGTTTTTTTATTTATAAATATAGTTTAAATCCTTTAGAGCATTTCGATTTTAACCCTTTTAAGTTAATATATGGTACAATGTAACAATAATAGCATTATTAAAGAGGTGATTATTTTGAAGAATATGAAATATTTTTTATTATCTTTTGTCTCTCTTCTTATTTCAATCTTAATCTTAATGAATACCATTTCATTACCTTCGTTGAAATCAGAGGATGCTCCACTGGATGAATTTTCAGCAACTAGAGCTATGAAGGTTCTAAATAATATTGCTCAAAAGCCCCATCCTATTGAAACAGAAGAAAATGAGAAAGTACGAAATTATTTAGTTGAGCAATTAAAAGATTTAGGTTTAGAACCTCAATTGAACTCAACCTATAGCAAAAACGGAAATAGAGAAGGTAATATTACTAATATAATAGCTAGATTAGAAGGAAGTGCTAATTCTAATGATGCCATACTTTTAGTATCACATTATGACTCAGTAAAATATGGTCCTGGAGCAGCTGATGCTGGTTCCTGTGTTGCAACAATTATTGAAACAGTTAGAGCTTTAAAAAATGAGGAAACTCTAATAAATGATATTATAATTCTTATAACAGATGGTGAAGAAGAATATTTACTAGGCGCAAAAGCCTTTGTTGACGAACACCCCTATTTTAATGACGCAAAATTAGTAGTTAATCTAGAGGCTAGAGGAAATTCAGGTATTGTTACAATGTTTGAAACCGGTGAAGGGAACAGTAATATAATAGGTGCTATGAAAAAAAGTGTACCACATCCTTTCGCATTTTCAGCCACTTATGAAGTATATAAACAAATGCCTAATGGTACTGACTTTACAGAATTTAGAAATAAAGGACTTAATGGATTAAACTTTGCAAACATAAATGGTGCTCATACATATCATGAACCAACTGATAATATTGAAAATTATAATAAAAAAACATTACAATATTATGGGACAACCATCCTGAATCTTATGAGATACTTAGGTAATGCCGATTTAGATAAGTTAAATGATACTGAGATAGATAGCGTATATTTTACTCTTACTAAAAACATATTTATTAATTACTCAGCTAAAATAGCAATCCCATTGTCTATATTTACAATTCTTTTGCTAATTGTATTAACTTATATAGCATATAAAAAAGGTAAAATTAAGATCTTCAAAGTTATATTGGGTACAGGTATGAATTTAATTACTTTATTGCTAACATATCTTTTAACTAAAGGTTTGTTTTCTCTTACCAATAGAGGTGCATGTGCTCTCAACAATTTTGAATCAAGAACTTATAAATGGAATATGTTTTTCATAACACCTAAAAACTCCAATACTATAATGTTACTTTATTTAATAATCACTACAATATTATTAGTTCTTATTATAAAATTCATTAATAAATATATTAACTATATGGAAATATATTTAGGGAATTTAGTGTTATGGTCTGTGATTATGATGTTTACAAGTATTTATATTAAAGGGGCCAGTTATTTATTTACATGGACAACTCTTGTATTCATATTAAGTATGTTGACAATACTTGTATTTGAGAAAAGCAAATATAAACATATAATTAATTTCACTTCACTTTTTGCCAATATGTTTGCTGGTATAAATGTGTATTTATTATTTATTTATTTAATATACCTTTGTGTATTTATCTTTATGTCACCAGTAATTATGGTATTAATAAGTTTATATGGAATTGTAATTATCTCAAAAGTTTTAGAGTTAACTAAAAATAATACCAATATAGATAAACGTACTAGTGTAGAAATATCCTAATAAGATTATAGTGATATGCTCCCTTTATAGTAGACAATTGAAATAATATAATTGTCTATTATAAAGGGAGCATATCATTTTCATGATGGTTTTTATGTAGTATTTTTTTAATAACTATGCTTTTAGCTTTTTTTATAATCCTCAATAGCATTTCTCAATGCTTTAACACCAAGATTTGAACAATGCTTCTTTTGTTCTGGAAGACCACCTAGTGCATCTATAATATCCTCTTCAGTAATTTCTAATGCTTCTTGTAAAGGCTTCCCTTTCGCCAGTTCTGTTACCATACTGCTAGTGGCTATTGATGCGGGACATCCCTGCACTAGAAAACTAATATCTTCAATTATATTATTTTCTACTCTTATATAAATATCTAAAAAGTCTCCACATTGAGGATCTCCATTTGAACCTTCTCCATTGGAATTCTGTAATATCCCTACATTTCTTGGACACATAAAATGCTCTATAACAAGATCTGAATAATCTTCTGTAAACATGAAATCCACTTCCTTTTCTACCAACATTTTTCATTATTATATTACTCGCATTTTGATTTATTGTCAAATGCCAATAACTAAATAATATCAAAAGCCATCTTATGTTATTACACAAAGATAGCTTTACAATTAAATCTATTACTCTAAAAAACCTAATCTTATTTTTATGTAGTTAAATATCTCTTGTGCAGCATCAATTCCTGTTGCTGCTTCCAAACCTTCAAAACCTGGTGCAGAATTAGCTTCGCATATTTTATAGTGTTCTCCATCAAATAATAAGTCAATTCCAGCCACGTCTAACCCTAGTATTTTACAACTTTCAGTAGCTAACCATTCAATCTCAGGATTTAATTCATAATCTGAAACATTTCCTCCCTGTGAAAAATTAGCTTTAAAATCACCTGTTGCCGAACTTCTTTCCATACACACAATTGGCCTTCCTCCAACAACAAAAACTCTTAAATCTCTTCCAAAACTATCCTTTATAAATTCTTGTAATATAAAATTCATACTTGAATTGGTAGTCTGCATCAACTGCATAAGATTCTTAAAATCCTTTTCATTATTAGATAGATATACACCACTTCCCTGTGAACCACTTATTGCTTTTACTATTAGCGGATATCCTAAATATTTATTCACTAGTTCTTCATTAACAGGAAATCTTACAAGCATAGTTTTAGGAACAGGAAGATTATTTGTAGCTAGAACCTGCTGAGTATATAATTTATCTTTTACCATTTCTATATTATTTGGTTCATTGATAATATGTACTCCTAGTTTCTCCAGCTGTCTTAATACTGATAATGCAAAGTAAGGCATATGAGCTCCTAAACGCGGCAAAACAAAGTCGGGCAAATCAACTGGTTTTCCATCTAAGAAAATTGACTTTTCACCTTGTTTAGTTACAATCAAATCAAATTGTTCAGGATATAGAATTTCTAGTTCCATATTGTTTTTTTTCGCTACTTCTAAAAACCTATTATTCTCATAACTATCCTGCTTTACTCTTGCCTTAAAGGGACTATAAAGTATCCATCCTTTAATACTCATTCTTCTCTCCTCCTGAAATTTTTAAATAAAATTCATAAATTAATACATACGTATATCTTATGTATTAATTTATTAAATTATTTTAATCAATATAAATTGAATTATTAATGAAAAAAAGTCTGTATACTTATGTACACAGACATTTTTATTAATATTTATAAGCTTTCAAATTTATCTTTACCCTGTCCACATATAGGACAAATATAATCATCTGAAATTTCTTCTGCCTCTAGAACGTATCCGCAAATCTTACAACGATATCCTTTATTTGCAGTTTCCTCTTTATAAGATGGTGCATTTTTAGGAGTTGTTCCTTTTATAACACTATGATAGTATCTATACGTCATAACTTCATCATTATTTAATATTTCAGCTTCTAAAACCTCACCTATAAACATAATATGAGTTCCTAAATCTACTCTATCAATCACTTTACAACTATATCTTCCAGCTGCACAATCTGTAACATACTTTATACCCTTCTTATCAATTACAGTATTGAACTTAGCAAATTTATCTGTAGTGTCACTGCTTTTAAAACCAAATTCACCTATTAAGTCCATATCAGCCTTTTGATTTAAAGCTACTGCAGCGAAGAATCCTGATTTTTCAATAATCTTTGATGTGAAATTATTCTTTGAAATAGTAACAGAAAACTTTGGTGGCTTTGAAGTCACCTGTGAAAGAGTATTAACAACACAACCACTTTGTTTCCCTTCAAAAGAACTTGAAACAATGTAAAGACCATAAGTAAGTTTATAAAATGCTTTTGTATCCATATACTTCACTCCCTATTATTCTTTCTCTTATCTAAAGCACTCTTCTAAATACTTCGAGAGCATATTCTAACTGATCTTTAGTATGAGTTGCTGTATAACTTGTTCTTAAAAGAGCTTCTCCGCTCTTTACCGCTGGTGAAATAACAGGATTAACATATACTCCCCCTTCTAAAAGGAGTTTTGCAACTATAAATGTTCTTTCATCCTCCCAAGTCATAACTGGAATTATAGGTGTAACAGAGTCACCAATTGATAATCCTATTTCTTTAAATCCTTTTCTCATAAACTCTGCATTTTCCCATAACCTTTTAACTCTTTCAGGTTCCTTTTCTAGTATCTTTAATGCTTCAAGAGCCGCCCCTACATTAGCTGGGGGTATTGATGCGCTAAATATGAATGGACGAGAACAATGCTGAACATAGTGAATCAAGTCCTCATCTCCTGCAATATATCCACCTAGACTTGCTAAGGACTTACTAAATGTCCCTACAATAATGTCCACTTCATCTTCTAGCCCAAAATACTCTGCAGTACCTCTTCCTGTCTCCCCCATAACCCCTAGTCCATGGGCGTCATCTACCATTACTCTAGCACCATATTTTTTTGCCAACTTAACTATTCCAGGAAGATCACAAATATCTCCCTCCATACTGAATACTCCGTCAGTTACTATTAGCTTCCCCTTATTATCTGGAACCTTTTTCAATATTCTTTCCAAATCTTCCATATCATTATGTTTATACTTTAATAACTTTGAAAAGCTTAATCTACAGCCATCAATTATACTAGCATGATTTGCTCTATCACATATTATGTAGTCGTTTCTTCCAGCTATAGCTGAAATTATACCTAAATTAGTTTGAAATCCTGTACTGAAAGTTAATGCAGCTTCTTTATGTAAAAATTCAGCTAACTTCCTTTCCAAATCTATATGAGCATCAAGTGTTCCATTTAAGAATCTTGATCCCGAACATCCTGAACCATATTTATCAATTGCATCCTTTGCAGCTTTTTTTACTCTTTCATCAGCTGTTAACCCAAGATAGTTATTAGAGCCTAACATAATCGTTCTCTTTCCTTTAATCATAACCTCTGTATCCTGTCCTGATGTTAACATATGAAAATAAGGATAAATTCCTGCTTCTATTGCTTCTTTTGCAGCTGTATAATCATAACACTTTTTAAAAATATCCATAAAATAGCCTCCCAAATTTTCCTTAAACCCTTAATTAATATACATTACTTATTATTAATTCCAACAACCGTTCTGGTAGAAGTTTTCTTAACTTTCCTATTAACTTATATTTCATTCCAACAATATTTCTAAGGGATGGATTCCTCTTCTTTAATATTCTCTTTAACTCTTTAATCACAACTTCAGCTTCCGGTCCATTTTCCTCTGACTTTATCATCTCATCAACTGCTTTTTCATATCTCAGTTTATAGACGGAATTCTCATCAGCATCCTTAGCAGCGATTCTTATAAAATTTGTTTTCATATCCCCAGGCTCAATTAAAGCAACCTTAACACCAAAAGGCTTTACCTCTATTCTCATTGCTTCTGAAACTGCTTCTAATGCATATTTTGTCGCACTGTACATAGATTGATAAGGTATAGATATAATTCCAGCAACAGAACTTATGTTAACAATAAGTCCCTTTTTATTTTCTCTCATATAAGGTAATACATTTCTACAAACCATCATGATTCCGAATAAATTTGTTTCAAAAATTTCTCTCACTTCATTTAATGAAATATCTTCAACAGCTCCACTTAATCCATAGCCTGGACAATTAATTAAAAGGTTTATCTCTCCCTCCCTTCCTATAATATAATCAACTACTTTTTTAATGCTATTGCTGTCTGTAACCTCTAAGGGTACCATTACAATGCCATCTTCCATTATTTCTGAGTCAGGAAATTCAACTTTTCTAGAAGTTCCATAAACCTTATAGCCATACTTATGTAAAAATTCAGCGCATGCCTTGCCTACTCCTGACGAAGCCCCTATTACTAAAGCAACTGAACCATATAACTTTTTCATATGACCCCTCCTTATACTATATTGTTAATTTTATCATATAAATACTTATTTTAACAATTGTATATATTTAAATTCTTTCAGAGACATTTTTCAGAGCTTATCTCTATTTCGAAAAATATCCTCACAATAATATTAATCCTTGGCTTTTTAGAGTTGCATAAAATGCTTACATGGATTATATACGTAAGAAATGAGCTATAATTTTATAAATCATAGCTCATTTCTTACGTATATGCTTATTTATATTTACTACTTTCTTTTAGTCATTAAATCTATTTTAGAATACTTCTCCACGAGTATCTAAGTGTTGAATTGCTTTGATACGTTTTGGCATTATAGGATGCGATGATGTTAAGTTATGTACCCAACAGAAAATTCCTTTGCAATTTTTACTTGTTTTTCAGTGTTAATTTATTTTATAACAATGATCCAAGGGACCGCTTCCTTTTCCAAGATCTAAGTTTGCTTTTAATGCACCAGTTATATATTCCTTACTGTTACGTATACTTTCTTCAACTGAATATCCTAAAGCTAGATTACTTGCTATAGCTGATGAAAGGGTACATCCTGTTCCATGGGTATTAGGATTATGAACTCTTTCACCTTCAAACCAATATATTTCCCCTCTTGAGAATAATAGATCATTAGCATTATCCTCAAGATGTCCACCTTTTATTAAGATATGTCCCTCATAATTCTCTCCTATTTTCCTAGCAGCTCTAACCATATCATCTTCTGTTTTAATTTTAAATCCACAAAGAATCTCTGCCTCAAAAAGATTTGGAGTAATAACTGTTGATAATGGTATTAATTCATTTAATAGCTTATCTATAGCGTCATCATTTAAAAGTTTACTCCCAGACGTTGCCACCATTACAGGATCAACCACAACATTCTTTGGCTTATACTCTTTTAATTTTTGTGAAATACTCTCTATAATTTCACTTGAAGCAACCATTCCTATCTTCACAGCATCAGGAAAGATATCTTTAAACACACAATCCATTTGATTTTTAATAAATTCATCAGAACATGATTCTATACCATAAACACCTGTTGTGTTTTGAGCAGTCAAAGCAGTTATGACACTCATTCCATAACATTTATGGGCTGTTATTGTTTTTAAATCTGCCTGAATACCTGCTCCACCGCTGCAATCTGACCCTGCAATAGTCAGTACTTTTTTCATATTAACACCTCTTCCTAAACTTCTTTTATATCATATGCCATAGACGGAAAATAAAAAACGTGCTACCCCAAAAAAAGGTAACACGTATAAAATATTCGTAAATCATTTCCCTACGCTGGCATTACCCAGATCAGGTTAAAGGGTTTTCATCGTATCTAGATGTATTCTCAGCCTGATTACACAAGCTCCCCTACCATTATTTAATTATACTTGAATTATATAGTTTATAATAAAGTTAGTCAATATTTTTCTTTTCATTCTTAACATTCATAATTAATGCAAATGCTATTGTCCCATAAGCTACAAAGCTCCTAAAGTATTCACCTAATGCAGCATTACTGAATAGGTTTTGTCCTGCTAAAGGTGATACTACAAATAAAGTATGGAATAAAAATATTCCAATAAAAGCATTCCTAACATTGGCACTTCTTATTGTAGCTCCACCTGCAAGCAATGCAGCACAGGAGAATATATCAGAATTCAAATGACCTGTATAAACATTAATCATTCCTATATTCTGTAAAAACAATATATGCCCAAGACAAGCAATTATAGTTGAAATAACTATAGCATTTCGTCTAACTGCTGATGTATTAATACCTATTATCTCAGCCTTTTCATTACTCTCTCCTACAGCCTTAAACTTCTGCCCTAGTCTCGAATTCATAATATATTTAATAACAAAAGCAAATAAAATTACTACAAAAATCATAAATAAAGGTATTTCAATCTTTCCTATTTTCATTAACCATATTTTATCAATGGTATTTCTATACTGCTCAAGGTCTACCATGTTTCTTACTCCAATTCCCCTTGAAAGTATCATTTCTTCATTATGTGGCTTGATGAATGTACCATACCCAACCATAAAAATAAAATGATAGATACTTGTACCTAAGAACCCCATAATTATTGTGGTTATCATCTCTTTACCTTTTACTCTATTTAAACAGAAACCTATTAAATTTCCTAAAAATATTGATAATACAACCCCAATTATGATAGCTAAAAGTATTCCTTTAACTCCGCCTATCTTCCAATCCAGCACTAGAAGTAATCCTATCTGAGCAGAAATCGCTCCTATTGTAACTGCAAAATTCAACCCCATTCCTGCAGCTATTGGAATAAGCAGCGCTAAAACCATTACCCCATTTCGTATAAATCTTATAATAACCTGATTTATTACAAAATTAACACTTACCCCTGAAAAAACAATTCCAACTATACATAATACACCGAAAACTAAAGGAACAATATTAAGCTCACTATTAAGTTTTTTACCTTTTAACCTAGAGAACATATTATTTTTTTCCATGTTTTTTACGTCCTCCTTTATATAATAGTGCGTAAAGAATAATTATATTTGTTATCATCATTCTAAGTACCTCAGACATCTCAGGTATTAAAATTGCATTAGCCAAAGGTGCTGATAATACATATGTTGTTTGAAATAAATACACACCCACAACAGCCTGTACCACTGATGTTTTCCTTCCTGAACTTCCTCCAATTAATACTGCTGAAACAGCCGGAAATGCCATCATTAAGGGTGCTTCATATAATTCTACAAAACCATAGCTTTGAGCATATACACATATCCCAACTGCCGCTAAAACTGTAGACAATATAATTGAAATAGTTCTCATCTTATTCACAGAAATTCCAGATAGGGTTGCATATGTTTCATTTTCTCCCACTGCAATCATTGCCATCCCTGTTTTAGTTTTAAAAAACAAATAAATTAAAATGCAAATTAGTAAAAAGAATAATAATAGTCCTAAAGGAATTTTAAAATCTCCAATATGAATTACCCATAATTCATTTAATATTTTTCCAAAAAAATTCTTAAGTCCAATTTTTGGTCTTAGCCCTTTTCCACCTATAGGATAGAGCATTTGACGATTTGTAAAAGGTGCTAATGTCCAAAAAAAACTCATAAGTGGAATAAAAGAAAATCCTACAAAGGTTCCTGCTATTTCTTCTCTTCCCTTAACTCTATTTAGTATTTTTGAATATACGAAACCAAATACTATACCAATTATTATTGAAAAAAATAATGCCCCTGTAAATCCAAGAATACCTTTTAATCTAAGATTTATTGAAATACACATTCCTAATAAACCCGCAGATACTCCTACAGGAATCCCAAAGTTCATTCCAACACCGCAATTTAACATAGGTATAAGAGATAATACAAGAACTCCATTCATAACTAATTTTATTAAAGAGTCATTAAACATTCTTGGAAAAGGTATTCCTAGATAAATAGTCATTCCTGCCATTACTAATAAAAATATCATTATGATAATTTGAGGAATTTGAAATTTATACTGCTTCACTCATAACACCTCTTTCCCCTGATAAAGCTAATGCAAAATCTCTATCATCACTATCTGGATCTAATATTTTAAATACCTTCCCTTCATACATTACTAAAATTCTGTCACAAACCCTTTTTAGCTCTTCAAGCTCACTAGATGCTATAACAATTGTTGTATTTTTCTCTTCATTTATATTTAACAGCATGTCCAATATTCTTTCTTTAGCTCCTATATCTACTCCTCTTGTTGGCTCTGCTACAAATAATACTTCTGGATTAAGTGCCACTCCTCTTGCAATACACACCTTTTGTTGATTCCCACCGCTTAGTTCTCTAACGCTTTGATACATTGAACTACATTTTATATTAAACTTTTCAATGGCATGTTCTACATGTTCATGACTTTCTTTTTTATTTAACATACCAAGAGAATCAATAAAAAATCTTTTTAAAAACCTGTTCTTATTTTGCAAGGCAGCAAAAATTACATTATCCCTTACAGAATGATTTAAAAGAAGCCCCATATTCTTTCTATCATCAGGAAGCATATATATTCCTTTATCAATTATTTTTCCTGAATCATTCAAGTCTAAATTTTCTCCCTTATAATTAACGGTACCTTCAGTATCATACATTCCCATGATTCCATAACCTAGCGCCATTTTCCCATGTCCAGCCAAACTGGTAATACCTAGAATTTCCCCTTTATTTATATTAAGATTAACTTCACTAGCCTCTTCCCCTGGCATATTTACAGCAAAGTTCTCAAAGCTTAATATAGTTTCCTTAGAAATTTCTTTTTTCTCTCTCTGTACCTTAACTACTTTATGTCCAATCATATCCTCAGCGATCTTTTCAATATTAAATTCTTCTTTATCGTATACCGCTGCTACCTCTCCATCTCTCAAAATTGTAGCTTTATCACATAAATTTACTACTTCCTCAAGTCTATGAGAAACAAAAATTATGGCAGTTCCTCTTTTTGCTATCCCCTTTAGGATTTCAATTAATGTATCTGAATCTTCCTTATTTAAAACCGCTGTTGGCTCATCAAGCATTAACACTTTTAAATTTTCTTTATCTATCTCTCTTGCAATCTCAATAAACTGTTTCATACTTGTTGATAGATTACACACTTTTATATTTGTATTAAGCTTAATGCCTAATGTATTTAATATCTCCTGAGCATCTTCATGATTCTTCTTCTTATTTATATATGCAAAGCTTCTGCCAAAAAGCTTTTCAGTTATCCCATAAGCCTGTTCTCGATTAATCTTAATATTCTCAGCAACATTCATATTAGATATTAAAGCAAATTCTTGATGTATCATCCCTATACCACTTTTTATGGAAGCACTTGGACTAGAAATTTTCTTTTTATCACCATCAACAATAATCTCTCCTGAATATCCTCCAGTCTCCTCAATCTTTGGATTTCCAAACAATATATTAAGAAAGGTACTTTTTCCAGAACCATTTGCACCAATCAGTCCATGTATTTCTCCTTCTCTCAATTCAAAATCTACATTTTTCAAAGCTTCCACATTCCCAAAACTTTTAGAGAGATTATTTATTTTAATTACACTTTTCACATTAACACCTTCCTTAAATATTCATAACGATCAATGATAACACAAGCTAAAAAAATTAGGTATAGGAACACCTATACCTAACTAATTATTTTAATAGAAAATAGATTCCATTATCATTAAGAAATAGTTATCTAATTCTGGTTTTAATTTATTGAAATCAACTTTAACACCAAAAGTTTCTTCAGCAAATTTCTCTAATTGCTCCTCGTTCTTAGGATCTACGTTACCATCAATCATTGCTTTTGCTAATTCTACAGCATATTCTGGTAAGAATACTGTAACTGGTACAGGCCAACCAGATAATCTTCCAGTAACCCCTGCTTCAGCAGCTTTTTCGCTAATCATTTTATTGATTTTGTCATAGTCTCCAGCATCTTCTTCTGAAATCTCTAATCCCATTACAGAAGGGAATGCTTGTGTTGGAGTTGGACAGCATTGCTCTGCCATTAAATACTTTAATTCTAAAGCTTTATCTAATATAACATCATACATTGGACAGTTTGTACCAAAAATATTAGTATCAACACCATATTTTTCAATCTGTCTTGGAATATCTTCTTGTAGGAATTGCTGCATTGCAGTTGGTCCATTTCCTGTTTGAGGATCTGGAGTAATAATCTCAACAAACTCCATTCCTAATCTTTCACATGTAGCTTTCATGCTATCTCTTCTTTTAGCGATTAATTCTTTTGCTAAATGTGTTGGGAATGAGTAATGAATAAAAGTTTTAGCTCCCATTT